>NZ_JOEQ01000041.1 GCF_000721075.1 Streptosporangium amethystogenes | reverse complement strand
GCAACCAGTCGAAGGACTCGGTCTGAAGAGCGAGAAGATCAGGAACTTCGAGCGGCTCCTGAATTCGTGCGAAAGACACACGACGGGGACCGGCGGGTACGGCGAAGGCGTTGCGCGAGGCTGCCAACAGATGTCCTTCCGAGGGCTCGCGGCGGACTGACTACACGCACGCCAGACGACCATGCATCAGAGCACCAAAAGAAGCGGGTCGTCAAAGGGCAGCGCAAAGGGGCAGTGTAGCCGAACGGCACACACCTGTCCACCTCAGTCTCACTGCAAGCTCCACGTTGGTCGCAGCATCGCCCGTCGGAGCCGAAACGTCAAGCCCGGGAGCTGACATTTCGGCCGGGAAATAGCCGAGACCCTGGGAGTTTTCCCACCGGATGACCTGCGCACACCCCAGGATCCAACATGATGCCCGACCTGGTGCGGCTGACGCTGAGTCACCCGGCGGTTCGAACGTCAGCCGATGGTTCGACTGACGATCGACGCTGCCATGGCCGGTGTACCCAACCTCGGACCTATCCCAAACCAAGGCTTTACTAACAATTGAATGAAGCGACGCGCCGATCATGGCGACGGAGGATCTCCGAGCAGTGTGGAGAGCTCGGCGACGAACCAGCGAGAGTCCTTCTTGACCATGATGAACCTGGCCCGGTTCTGGCTGACCTGCCGACGCGGTTCCTTCTCCCCCTGAGGGGTCTTCACGGTGCTCATGTTCATGAACAGCAGCACCTGGACCCGACCGGAGTCGCCGGACTCCACCGACTCCACACCCGCCCCGATCACCGTCGCCTGCTGCACGGTTCTCTGCTCCCTGGCCTGCGCGGCCATACCCCTGGTCAGCTGCCTGTAGTGCAGGCTGAGCGCCCCGGTCGTGTAACCGCCCGCCCTTGCGAAATCCTGTTCGATCGTACGATAGTCATAGGACAGCATGTCGGCGGCGACCGACCGGGCCGCCGCGAGCGCCTCCTGTCCCGCTCTCTCGTCCGCGCGCAGCCTGCTGAGATCTGTGAACATGACCCAGACCACCGCCGCGAGCGCGAGCGCCACGACGGCCATGAGTCCGACCGCCAACCGGGAGGCGCGTGTCACGGCACCAGCTCCGCCTTGGACACGAGCCAGGTATCCCCGACCTTGGTCACTTCCATGTTCCACCGGTGGAACTGCTCCCGTGGAGCGTTCTTACTCCCGTCCCACCGGATCACCTCGTCGCCCACCACCATCACCTGGGCCGTGTCCCCTGCCAGCGAGACCAGCCCCAGGGCGCGTAGCGCGCCCGCACGGAGGATCTTGTCCTTGATCGTGCTCTCCCTGCGCTCCGCGGCGGTTCTGACGTACTCGGCCCTGGCCTCACCTGTGGAGCCGTCGAGGATTCGCTGGATGTCGGCGTCGACGCTCCGGTATCCGACGGAGAGCAGGCGCACCGCGTGCGCTCCCGCCGCCCGCGTCGCCGCCTGCCTGTCGTCCGCCGCCGCCTGGGCGTCACGCAGGTCGGTGCCGATCCAGAACGCGGCGACGAGCAGCATCGCGATCAGCACTCCGAGCACCGATGCCGCGCCCCTGGGCGCGCGACGGGGGCGGCGGGGGCGAGCGGCGTGCACTGCCATGCGTTCTCTCCCATCGCACGGTCCGTGGAACGCGAGCCGGTGAGCGCGGCTCTCCCGCCACCGGGACGGCATGCTCCCCGATCGCCGGATCATAACCCGCCGCACAGAGCCGCATACCAGCCTTTGCCCACCTGCTTCAGGCCGTTTCGCCCAGCGTTTCGCTCCGTGCGGTGAACGGCGGGACGCCCGCTACCCGCCCGCGGTCAACGTGCGCCGTGGACGTGCGCCGTGACCAGCCGGGGATACTCCTCCAGCCAGTTCCGGCCCCTCTCGTCCACGAACGAGTTGGGCGGCGGGATGACCCCGTTGGCGGCCAGCCACGAACCTGGCGGGCGCTGCGTGCGGCGGATCCGGCTATCGCTCGGCATCAGCTGCGGCGGGATCGGCGGCAGCACGCCGGGGTCGTGCCCCATCTGGGCCTCGGCCTCCAGCTCGGAGACGTCCTTCTCCTCGGACATGCCGATCGGACCGTGCTTGCGGGCGTTGAGGAACTGCCGGACCACCGGCTCGTCGCTGGAGAGCAGCATCTCTCTCGGCCCGAACATGACCAGCTCACGCCGGAACAACATGCCGATGCTGTCGGGCACCGTGCGGGCGGTGTTGATGTCGTGGGTGACGATGAGGAAGGTCGCCTCGGTCTCCGCGTTGAGATCCACGATCAGCTGGTTGAGATTGGTCGTGCGAACCGGGTCGAGGCCCGAGTCGGGCTCGTCGAACAGGATGATCTCGGGGCCGAGGACCAGTGCCCTGGCCAGGCCCGCGCGCTTGCGCATGCCGCCGGAGATCTCGCCGGGAAGCTTGTCCCCGGCTCCGGCCAGCCCGACGAGCTCCATCTTCTCCATCACGATGCGGCGGATCTCGGTCTCGCTCTTTCTGGTGTGCTCGCGCAGCGGGAAGGCGACGTTGTCGTAGAGGTTGAGCGAGCCGAACAGCGCCCCGTCCTGGAACAGCACGCCGAACAGCCGCCTGAGCTCGTAGAGCTTGTTCTCACTGCAGTTGGCGAGGTCGTGCCCGTCGATCCAGATGTGGCCGCGTTCGGGCCTCAGCAGGCCCACCAGGGTCTTCAGGAACACGGACTTGCCCGTGCCGGACGGACCGAGCAGCACGGAGATCTCGCCTGCGGGAAGCGTCAGCGTGACGTCCTCCCAGATGACCTGTCTTCCAAAGGACTTGGTCAGACCCTCGACCACGACTTCGACGCCCACGTGCCGCCTTTCAGGAGCCCGCGGGACGTGTCCGTCCCGCGGCGTGCCGGAGACCTCGCCGACAGAACCTGCGACTGCATCAACCGTAGCCGCGATCGCCCGAATTGGAAGAGGGTCCAATAGCTTCCGCCGATCGTTATGCCGCGGTTATAAGACATCGCGTCCAACAGGGCGAACACAAAAAGAGCGGGCCACCGGCACCAGGTGGACCCGCTCTTTCCGGTAAGACGAACTACTTGACGGTGACCGTCGCGCCGGCACCCTCAAGGGCGGCCTTGGCCTTCTCGGCCTGCTCCTTGTTGACCTTGCCGTCGAAGACGGACTTGGGAGCACCGTCAACGAGGTCCTTGGCCTCCTTGAGGCCCAGGCTCGTCAGGGCGCGGATCTCCTTGATGACCTGGATCTTCTTGTCGCCGGCGGCCTCGAGGACGACGTCGAACTCGTCCTGCTCCTCGACCTCTTCGGCAGCGGCCGCACCGGGGGCGGCAGCGGCGGCGACGGCGACCGGAGCGGCGGCCTTGACGTCGAAGGTCTCCTCGAAGAGCTTCACGAAGTCGGACAGCTCAAGGAGAGTCATCTCCTTGAAAGCGTCGAGCAGCTCGTCGGTGCTGAGCTTCGCCATAATGGTTCCTCCATACGGATCTGACTACTGGGAAAGTTGGGACCGCGGTTGCGTTAATCCCCTGTGACCGCCTGCGCGGACCTACTCGCCGGCGCCTTCGCGCTTGGCGCGCAGTGCCTCGGCCAGCTGAGCCATGTTGGTGGGCAGCGCGTTGAAGACGGCGGCCGCGTGGCCCTGCTTCGCCTTCATGGCGCCGGCCAGCTTCGCGAGGAGAACCTCACGCGACTCGAGGTCGGCAAGCTTGGTGATCTCGTCCGGCGTCATCGACCTGCCGTCGACGACACCGCCCTTGATGACCAGGAGGGGATTGGCCTTGGCGAAGTCACGCAGACTCTTGGCAGCCTCGACCACGTCGCCGTTGACGAACGCGATCGCCGACGGACCCGCGAGCAGGTCGTTGAGCTGGTTGAACCCGGCCTCGGTGGCCGCGATCTTGGTCAGCGTGTTCTTCACCACGGCGAACTTCGCATTCTCACCGAGAGAAACGCGCAGCTGCTTGAGCTGGGCGACGGTGAGACCGCGGTATTCGGTCAGAACGGCAGCATTGGAGCCGTCGAAGCTGCTCTTCAGCTCAGCGACAGCCGTTGCCTTTTCTGCCTTCGCCATGGGCCTCCTTCCAGATGTGCCGCCGGGGTAAGGGCCCATGAAAAACAGACAAGCCCCGGCGCAGGCGCACGGGGCTCACATAAGGAGGTTAATCCAGATGAAAACTCACATCACACCTACGCGGGCCGTCCACTGACGTGGATCCTTAAGTCATCAAGCCATGCGGCCCGACGACGACCGGCGGTCTTCGGCGTTGACAGCGTACGCCCTGCCGTCCACGAATGCCAAATCAGTCCTGGAAGCCGGTCGCGCCCCCCGCCCATGCGGGCGGGGGGCGCGAATCTCGGGAGGGACTCAGTTTCCGCCACGGTGCTCGGGCAGGTCGCCCACCTGGTCGGCGGGCGGCGCGGTGATCTCGACGGGCTCGTTGAAGCCCTTGAAGAGCGCCGTCAGGCTGAACGTCACGTCCTGCTCGGAGCCACCGAGCGTGACCTTGCGGGGCAGGCTCTGCGCATCGGCCCAGAGGTCGAACTTCACGTTCTTGACCCGCGAGAACTCCTCCTGGAGCTTCTCGCGCTTGGCCGGGTCGAGCAGCTGTGCGGCCTCGGCCACCGGGAAGGTGCCGCTGTAGTGGGTGGTGTCGACCCCGCCGACCGTTTCGGTGCCGATCGCCTTGACGTCCTTCGAGGCGGTCAGCAGCTTGACGGTGCCGGCCAGGTCGAACTGCTGGGCCTGGTCCATGAACTGCCTGACCCCGGCCTGCCCCTTGGCGTCGAGCTCGCTGAGCGGCACCTTGACCCACGGCTTGGTGGCGCCGGCGAACCTGTTGAGGAGCTCGGACTTCACGTAGACCGTCTCACCCGACAGAATGGCCCGCGCCCCGCCGGGCACGTTCTGGCCGCCGAAGGTGACCGTGTCGAGCTTGATGTCCGTCGCCAGCTGGGGCTTGCTCTGGTAGAGCATGCTGCCCTGGATCTTGCTCGCGCCCTTCTCTCCGCCGCTCGCGTCGAGAACCAGGTCCGCGGAGTAGGAGGTGACCTCCTCGGCCTTCTGCGCGCTCTGCTGCACCGCGTCGGCCGCGGCCAGTTTGACGTTTCCAAGGGAGCCGGTGCCCTGCGCACCGCATCCCGCGACCGCGACGAGCGCGGCCGCTCCCAGTGCCACTGCCGGAGCCAATCGGCGCATTTCGTCTTCACCCTTTCGTTCCCCCGATGATCCTGACTACGACAGTACGCGTCGGCAAAGCCGGGCGCGTCGTTCGGAAGAACGAAGAAAGGCCTCAACCGAATGGCCATTCGGTTGAGGCCCTCTACGAAAGACGTCTGGTATCAGGCGTCGAGCTCGGCGGTCAGCGCCCGCGTCTGGTTGGGGTCGACCTGGATGCCGGGGCCCATGGACGTGGAGAAGACGACCTTCTTGACGTAGCGTCCCTTGGCCGCGGACGGCTTGAGACGGATCACCTCTTCGAGGGCGGCGGCGTAGTTCTCGATGAGCTGACGCTCACCGAAGGACACCTTGCCGATGATGAAGTGCAGGTTCGCGTGCCGGTCGACACGGAACTCGATCTTGCCGCCCTTGATGTCGGTGACCGCCTTGCCGACGGCCGGGGTCACGGTGCCGGTCTTGGGGTTCGGCATCAGGCCACGGGGGCCGAGCACGCGGCCCAGGCGGCCGACCTTGCCCATGAGGTCCGGGGTGGCGACGACGGCGTCGAAGTCGAGGCGGCCCTTGGCGACCTCGTCGATCAGCTCGTCGGCACCGACGATGTCGGCACCCGCGGCGCGGGCCTCCTCGGCGCGGTCACCGGTCGCGAAGACCAGGACCCGGGCGGTCTTGCCGGTGCCGTGCGGGAGGTTGACGGTGCCGCGGACCATCTGGTCGGCCTTGCGGGGGTCGACACCCAGCCGCAGGGCCACCTCGACGGTGGCGTCGAACTTGGCGACGTTGGTCTCCTTGGCCAGCTTGGCCGCCTGGGCCGGGCTGTACAGGGTGTCGCGGTCGACCTGCGCCGCTGCGGCGCGGAATCCCTTGCTGCGCTTCACTTGCTCACTCCTGTGAATCCGAGTGTCCGTGGTGTGGGCCTGCGCAGGCCCCTCCACTTACTTCGACGTTTGGTGGTCTGACGCGATCGAGATCGCGCTCGCCGCCGACCCCTGTTCGATCTCGCGGACGCGCTTCACCGCCGCGAGGTCACCGCCGGGTCCGTACGGCGGGTGTCACTAGTCGGCGATCGTGATGCCCATCGACCGGGCGGTGCCGGCGATGATCTTCTCGGCCGCCTCGATGTCGTTGGCGTTGAGGTCCTGCATCTTGGTCTCGGCGATCTGGCGCAGCTGCTCCTTGGTGAGCTTGCCGACCTTGTCCTTCTGCGGGACGGCCGAACCCTTCGCGACACCGGCGGCCTTCTTGATCAGCTCAGGCGCCGGAGGCGTCTTCGTGACGAAGGTGAAGGTGCGGTCCTCGTAGATGGTGATCTCAACGGGGATGATGTTGCCGCGCTGGGCCTCGGTGGCAGCGTTGTACTGCTTCACGAAGTCCATGATGTTGACGCCGTGCGGACCGAGGGCGGTACCGACCGGCGGCGCGGGCGTGGCCTGGCCAGCGGGAAGCTGAACCTTGACGAGCGCCGCAAATTTCTTCTTAGGAGGCATGTCTTCTCTCCGGGTCCTTCTTCTCTGAACGGGGTTCCTGATCCCCGCGACCGCGGGGCACACCGCGGCTGTACGTTGACCAACGCGGCGAGCTTGGAACCATCCCCGCGACCGCGGGGCAGACTGACGAAGTCTACGCGACCGGCCTAGATCTTCGAGACCTGGTTGAACGAGAGCTCGACCGGGGTCTCGCGGCCGAAGATCGACACGAGCACCTTGAGCTTCTGCGACTCGGCGCTGATCTCGCTGACCGTGGCGGGCAGCGTGGCGAACGGGCCGTCCATGACGGTGACGGACTCACCGATCTCGAAGTCGACGGTCGCGGCGGAGGCCTTCGCGGTCGACTTCTTGACCTCTTCCGACGGCTCGGGCGCGAGCAGCTTGGCGACCTCTTCGAGGCTCAGCGGGCTCGGCTTGTTGGAGAGGCCGACAAAGCCGGTCACGCCGGGCGTGTTACGCACCGCGGACCAGGACTCGTCGGTGAGCTCCATCCGGACCAGCACGTACCCGGGCAGCACCCGCTCCTTGACCAGCTGGCGCTTGCCGCTCTTGATCTCGGTCACGTGGTGGGTGGGCACCTCGACCTGGAAGATGTAGTCCTCCATGTTGAGGGACTGCGTACGGGTCTCGATGTTGGACTTCACGCGGTTCTCGTAACCGGCGTAGGAGTGGATGACGTACCACTCGCCGAACAGACCCCGCAGGTGCCGCTTGAACTCCTCGACCGGGTCGACGTCGGGAAGGACGTCACCGTCTTCGTCGACGGCGCCGGTCGGGGCCTGCTCGGCCTCGTTTTCGGCGTCGGCGTCGGTTTCGGCGTCGACATCCTGCCCGTCGGACTCGCCAGGCGAATCCTCGGTGACGTCTACGGCCTTCTCCAGCTCATCCTCGCGCTCTTCACGGGGCTCGCCGGCCGACTGTGCAGACTCGGACACGGTGCTCTTTCTCTTTTCGTCGATGGCTGATGGACTCGTCCGTGGGGCGGCCCGCCCGCCGGAGACCGCGGCTCAGGCTCCGCCGAAGATTCTCAGCACGCCCTCGGTGAACAGCGCATCCAAAGCCGACACGATCCCGACCATGATCAGAACGAAGACCAGGACGATGATGGTGTACGAAATGAGGTCTTTGCGCGTGGGCCAAATGACCTTACGCAGCTCGGCGACAACCTGCCGATAGAAAAGGGCGGGAGAAGTGCGCTTCGCCTTCTTCTCACCGCTCGGCTTGTCTGCGGTTTCGCCGCGCGTGTCGATCGCCACAGTCCTCACCTGAATCCATCGAGTCCAACGCATATCAGCGGCGCGCTAGACGCCAGATGCGCGGACCGCTCCTCGCAGGGCACGAGGGACTCGAACCCCCAACCGCCGGTTTTGGAGACCGGTGCGCTACCAATTGCGCTAGTGCCCTAAGACATGAACCACCATACATCGGTTGGACCGAAGTTTGTCCGCGGCTCACGGTCTTGACCGCCGGTTCACGCATGCGGCGGAAAGAACATGCCGGAGTCTACGTGTGATTGCTCACTTCGTCGAACCGGCGGGCGATCGCCCAGCTCAGCGAATCTCTCCCGCCCGCTCGGGCCTGCCGGAGCGGCCCGCCCGGATGGTGGATACCCGGCGGGAACAGCGGCACAGGTCTGTAACCATGGAGGTATGACCCGTCCCCGCATCTCAACACGCATCTCCGCGATCTCAGAGTCCGCCACGCTGGCCGTGGACGCCAAGGCCAAGGCGATGAAGGCGGCAGGCCGCCCGGTCATCGGCTTCGGCGCCGGCGAGCCGGACTTCGCCACTCCCGGCTACATCGTCGAGGCGGCCGTCGAGGCGTGCCGTAACCCCAGGTTCCACAAGTACACGCCGGCCGGCGGCCTTCCCGAGTTGAAGCAGGCCATCGCCGACAAGACGCTCCGCGACTCCGGCTACCAGGTCGACGCCGCCCAGGTCCTGGTCACCAACGGCGGCAAGCAGGCCGTCTACGAGGCGTTCGCCACGCTGCTCGACCCGGGCGACGAGGTACTGGTCGTCGCCCCCTACTGGACCACCTATCCCGAGGCGATCAAGCTGGCCGGCGGCGTCCAGGTCGACGTGGTGACCGACGAGACGACCGGCTACCTGGCGAGCGTGGAGCAGCTGGAGGCGGCGCGCACCGACCGGACCAAGGTCCTGCTGTTCGTCTCCCCGTCCAACCCGACCGGCGCGGTGTACTCCCCCGAGCAGGTCGCCCAGATCGGCCGCTGGGCCGCCGAGCACGACCTGTGGGTCGTCACGGACGAGATCTACGAGCACCTGACCTACGGCGACGCGACGTTCGCGAGCATCGCCACGGTGGCCCCCGAGCTGGGCGACAAGGTGGTGATCCTCAACGGCGTCGCCAAGACCTACGCGATGACCGGCTGGCGGGTGGGCTGGCTGATCGGCCCCAAGGACGTCGTCAAGGCCGCGACCAACCTGCAGTCGCACGCCACCTCCAACGTCTCCAACGTCGCCCAGATCGCCGCGCTGGCCGCCGTCGCCGGCGACCTGTCGGCCGTGGCCCAGATGCGCGAGGCCTTCGACCGCCGCCGCCAGACCATGGTCCGGATGCTCAACGAGATCCCGGGCGTGTTCTGCCCCGAACCGAAGGGCGCCTTCTACGCCTACCCGTCGGTCAAGGAGCTGCTGGGCAAGGACTTCGGCGGTCGTCGTCCGGCGACCTCCGCCGAGCTGGCCGAGCTCATCCTGGAGGAGGCCGAGGTGGCGGTCGTCCCCGGAGAGGCGTTCGGCACCCCGGGCTACTTCCGCCTGTCCTACGCGCTCGGCGACGACGACCTGGTCGAGGGCGTGGACCGCATCGTCAAGTTCCTCGGCCAGGCCCGCTGAGTGCCTCTCAGAGGCAGGCCGCACCCCTCCCCGCCCCCGCCCGGTCGGGCTCCGGCCCGGCGGGGTCGCGGCGGACGGCCTCCGTGCCCGCCGGATGAGTCCGGTTCAGTCGCACAGCGCGTAGGTCACCGCGGACTCGAAGTGGGAGGCCGTCCCCTCGGCGAAGGCCCGCGCGTAGGCGACCTCTCCGATCAGGCCCTCGGCGCGGGCCGCGGCGGCCTCGCGGAGCCCGGTCATGGTGTCGGCCCCGAGACCGGGCAGCCCGAAACCGCTCCAGATGCGCTGCGCGGCACCGAGGAGCCAGGCGGCGCGGAAGCCGTCACCCGCGGCCGCGGCGATCCGGGCGAACTGGTCGAGGACGAGCACACCGCCGACCGCGTCTCGCAGCCCCCAGTTGACCTCCAGCGCCGCCCTGGCCGCCGCTGAGGCCTCGGCGACCTCCCCCCGGCCCAGAAGGGCCAGCGAGCGGATGTAGTCGCTCAGGGCTCGCTGGGAGAGCTCTCCACGCGCCTCGCAGTGCCGGCGCGTCTCGCGCAGGATCTCCACCGCCTTGTCGAAGTCGCCGCCGAACGTGGCGGCCATGGCCAGCAGGAGGGGAACGGAGAACAGGCCCGACGAACCGGGCTCGGACTGTCGCAATCCGGCGGCTCCGTGTAGCGCGTACCCCCGCGCGCCCTCCAGGTCGCCGGCGAGCAGGCAGGCCCCGGCGAGGCGGAGGTGGGCGTGGGCCTCGGTCTCGCCGTCGCCGTGGCGCCGGGCGCTCTCGGCGCTCTCCGTGGCCCGCTCGCGCGCCAGAGGTATGTCGCCCGCGAGGAGCGCGAGGTGGGCGGCGACCCAGAGCGGCCTTGACCTGGCTCGGTCCGGGGCCGGTACGGCGGCCAGCGCGCGGTCGAGGTAGTGACGGCCCTCCCGGACGAAGCCCAGGTGACACCAGAGAACCCACAGGGCTCCGGCCAGCTCCAGAGCGGTGCGGTGGTCGCCGTCCGCGAGGCAGCGGTCGAGTGCCGCACGGATGTTGGGCAGTTCCGCGCGCGCCCAGCACGCCCATTCGAGCTGGCGGGGGCCGCACCACTGGGCGTCCATGCGATGGGCGGCGGCCAGGTAGTGATCACGGTGGCGGCGGCGCATCAGCGCGCCCTCGCCCAGCTCGTCGAGCCAGTGGCGCCCGTAGTCCCTGATGGTGTCGAGCAGGCGGTAGCGATCACCCACGCGGGCGACGACGGACTTGGTCACGAGTACGGCGAGCACGCCGGCCACGTCGGGCAGACACTCGTCCGCGCAGACGCCGCGCGCCGACTCCTCGTCGAAGGTGCCCGCGAAGACCGACAGGCGGGCCCAGAGCAGGCGTTCGGCGGGCGTGCAGAGCTCGTGACTCCAGCCGGCCGCGGTGCGCAGCGTGTGGTGGCGTACGAGGACCCTCTCGCCGTCGGCCGGCAGCCTGAAGCGGTCTTCGAGCTGGTCGGCGAGCTGGATCACCGACAGGCCCCGCGTGTGACTGGCCGCCAGCTCGATGGCGAGCGGGACGCCGTCGAGCCTCCGGCAGAGTCTGGCGACGGCCATCATGGCCCGCTCGTCCGTGCGCAGCCCGGGGGCGACGGCCGTCGCACGGTCCAGGAAGAGGCTCATCACGTCGTACCCCGCGAGGTCGGCGGCCTCGGGCGGGGGGACGGGAAAGGGATCGACACCCATGACGACCTCGGACGGCAGGCAGAGCTCCTGGCGGCTGGTCACGATGATCTGGACGTCGGGCGCGCCGGTCAGGATGGCCGTGACCATGGCGGCACAGGGACCGACAAGGTGCTCGCAGGTGTCCAGGACGAGCAGGAGCCGCCGGTCGGCGAGGAACTCGACGAGGGCCGCGAGGGCCGGGCGTCCGGCCCTCGCGGGCAGGCCGAACATCCCGGCGACGCTGCCGGCGAGCAGGTCGCCGTCCGTCTCCGAGGAGAGTTCGGCCACCCAGACGCCGTCGGGGTAGTCGTCGCGGACGTTCCGCGCCGCCTGGAGGGCGAGGCGCGTCTTGCCGACGCCCCCGGCGCCGTGCAGGGTGAGCAGGCGCGTTCCGGTGAGGAGTTTCGTGATCTCGTCAAGCTCGGCGGCGCGTCCGAAGAAACTGTTCATCGCGACCGGCAGGTTGCCGCGCGGCGTCAAGAAAGATCCCCCTGGATCGCGTGTTCCACCGCGTCGCGCAGGCTGATCGAACCTCCCCGCTCCTCCAGCCGGTCGAACTCCGCCCTGCCCAGACGCCCGCGCAGCCTCAGCTCGGACGTACGGATCAGGCTCGCGATCATGGGTGAGCGGCTGGGCGGGACCCCGGCGTTCTTCCAGGCGGCGCGGGAGGCCCCGAACATGGTGGCGGCGAAGACGTCGGCGGCGGATGATTCGGCGATCACGACGAACACCTCCAGCGCCTCCATCAGCGAGACGGTGTCGCCGAACAGGCGGCCGCCGCGCAGGGAGTCGCGGGCGGACTCCACGGCCGACCCGGTGTTGCCGAGGAGGTGCTCGGCCTGGCCCAGGAGGAGGTCGAGGCGGATGAGGGTCCAGTAGTCGCCGCAGGACTCGCAGAGCTCATGTCCCTCTCGCAGGATGGACACGGCCTGGTCGTGGTGGCCGGCGAGCATCATGGCGGTGGCGACCACCGTGTAGGTGGGCAGGAAGCCGGGGAAGACGTTGCCGGTGGAGCGGTGGCGCACCCGGGCGTGCTTGATGAGCCGCAGGGCCTCGCCCACGTCGCCCCTGACGACGGCCAGGTGGGCCTGGAACTGGCTGACGTAGGCCGTGGCGTAGCCGTTGGCGTCCTCGGCCGCGCACTCGGTGAGGATCCGCTCGGCGCGTTCGAGGTCGCCGCGCTGGATCGAGACCCAGGCGTGCACCCAGAGCGCCTTGACCCGCTCGGGACTGACCGTGCGGTCGAGGTCGAGGCCGCGCTGGAGAAGGTCGTCGCCGGGTGCCTGCATACCGCAGCACGCCCACAGGAACCACAGGTTGCCGACCAGGTCGAGACCGCGACGGTACTCCTGCGGCCGGGAGTAGCAGTATTCGATGGCACCGCGCATGTTGCCGCATTCGAGGACCAGCCTGCGGTACCACTCAAGCTGGCGGCCCTGCCAGCTCATCTCGGCGCGGGCGGACAGGGCGAGGAAGTGGTCACGGTGGCGGCGCTGGATCTCCTCGGTCTCGCCGAGCCGGTCGAGCCAGACCAGGCCGAACTCGCGGACCGTGTTGAGCAGGCGGTAGCGGACCCCGTTCTCACCCTCCTCACGGACCAGGACGGACTTGTCGAGCAGACCCAGCAGGCCGTCCAGGATGTCCTTGGCGGCGAGGACGCCACCGGCGCAGACCTCCTCGGCGGCCTCGATGTCGAAGGTGCCGGCGAAGACCGAGGCCCGTGCCCACAGCAGGCGTTCCGTCGGGGTGCAGAGTTCGTGGCTCCAGCCGAGGGCGACGCGCATGGAGCTGTGCCGCCGGGGAGCGGAGGGGAACCGGTGCGGTTCCGCGTCGTGCCCTTCGCCGTGGCCTCCGCGACCGGCCGAGGGGGCCGTACGGCTCTCGAAGGCCGCGGCGAGTTCGTCGGGTGAGGCCATGCGGCCGTCGAAGGCGGCGAGCCCGGCCGTGGAGAGCGGGCGGCCGTCGAAGGTGACGAGCCCGTCGAGGACCCCGGGGCCGCCTTCGGCCACGGCCAGCCGGATCGCCAGCGGCAGGTTGTCGAGGCGCTCGCAGAGCTCGGCCGCGTCGGGGCCGCCGATCAGGCCACCGGTAAGGGTGTCGATCAGGCTGACGGCGTCGGCGTCGGGCAGCCCGCCGACCGGATAGAGGTGCTCGCCGGGCAGGCCCAGCCGCTGCCTGCTGGTGGCCAGGACACGCAGTCCCTCGACCGAGCGCAACAGCAGGCCGACCAGGATGCCCGTGACGCCGACGACGCGGTCGCAGGTGTCGAGGACGAGCAGGATCCGGCGCGTGACGAGCTCGTCGACCAGCGTCCGCAGCGCGGGGACGCCCGGCCTCCGGTGGACGCCGATCGCGTCGGCGAACGTCTCGGCCAGGGAGTCGAGGTCGCCGGGCGCCTCCGACAGCTCCACGATGTGGACGCCGTCCGGGAACCGGGGTTCGAGGGTGCGGGCCAGCCGCCGGGCGACGCAGGTCTTCCCGGCTCCGGCCGGACCGGTCAGCGTGACGTGCCGCACCCTTTCGAGCAGCGCGGAGACGTCGGCGAGTTCGGTCTCCCTGCCGACGAAGACGTCCGCTTCCATGGCAGCCCCAGCGTCCTGACAACGTGTGCATCTACCGTCGCACGGAGACATGGTCCACTGAAAGCCCGTTTCCTAGATTTCCTCGATATAACGGGGGATGCGACAAGGGCGGGCACTTCCGAAAGCCGACCACACCCGCCCCGAAATAACCTCCTCGTCGCCTTCCGCCATACAGGTCCCCTTTCGCCTTCCGTAGCGCGCGAGCGGACCGTCAGGTCGGGACCAAAGAACACCGGGGGTCACCGGAGGTACGGCACTCTATTGAAATGCCACGTCCCCTCATCGAACTGCCCAAGGCGCACCTGCACCTGCACCTCACCGGCTCCATGCGGCACTCGACCCTTGTCGAGCTGGCCCGCGAACACGGCCTGCACCTTCCCGACGCGCTTGAGGAGGACTGGCCACCTCGGCTGCGCGCCACCGACGAGCGTGGCTGGTTCCGGTTCCAGCGGCTGTACGACATCGCGCGCTCCGTCCTGCAGCGGGAGAGCGACGTCTACCGGCTGCTGCGTGAGGCGGCCGAGGACGAGGCGGCCGAGGGGTCGGCCTGGCTGGAGATCCAGATCGACCCGTCCGGGTACGCGTCGAGGTTCGGCGGGCTCACCTCGGCCATGGAGCTGATGCTCGACGCGACGCGCAGAGCCGCCGATCACGCGGGAATAGGGATCGCGGTCGTGGTGGCCGCCAACCGCACCCGCCACCCCCTCGACGCCAAGACCCTCGCCCGCCTCGCCACGCACTACATGGACCAGGGCGTGATCGGGTTCGGGCTCTCCAACGACGAGCGGCGCGGCCGGGCCCGTGACTTCGACGGGGCCTTCCGGCTGGCCAAGCGGGCGGGGCTGCTGGCCGTGCCGCACGGCGGGGAACTGCTGGGCGCCGCCAGCGTGGCCGAGTGCGTCGACGTGCTGGACGCCGACCGGGTCGGACACGGGGTGAGGGCGGCCGAGTCGCCACAGCTCATGGAACGCCTGGCCGCCCGGGGGATCACCTGCGAGGTCTGCCCGACCTCCAACGTCGGTCTCGGGGTGGCCGAGCGGGCCGAGGACGTACCACTGCGGCGCCTGTTCGAGGCGGGGGTGCCGATCGCACTGGGCGCCGACGACCCGCTGCTGTTCGGCGCCAGGCTGCTGCCCCAGTACGAGCTCGCCAGGCAGGTGTACGGCTTCTCCGATCCGGAAGTGGCCGAGCTGGCCCGCCAGTCGATACGGGCGTCGGCGGCACCGGAGGCGGTGCGCAAGAAGCTCCTCCAGGGGATCGACGACTGGCTGGCCTCAGCGGACTGAGCGGGCGATCTCCAGGGCGCGGCCGATGTCCCCGGGCCCCTCAAGGCGCAGGCCGACCTGCCCTCGCCGCCAGATGAGGGTGGGCCCGGCCGCGCGGGGGCGGGCCTCGGTCTCGCCACCGCCCCGGGGCAGGTAGGTCAGGCCGTGGTGGGCCGGGATCCACTGGGCCTCCGCGTCACCCACCCGGGTCTCCATCGGCCAGGGCGGTCCCAGCTCCTTCCGGTAGACGGGCAGGAGACCACCGTCGTACTCGTCCAGCCTGAGACCGGGCCAGAGCAGCGAGACCACCCGGCCGCTGTCGCTCACCCTGACCTCGTCGGGCTCGCCGAGCGCGGTGGGGACGGCGATCGGGAACGCCACCTGCCCTCCGGCCTGCTCCAGGGTGACCCGCCGCTCGCCCGGCAGCGGCTGGGGCGCCCAGGACGGCAGGGGCCCGGGGTCGCCGATCCTGAGCTCGACGCCCGCGAAGCGCAGGATCTCCACGACCGCCGCCCGTCCCGCGGGCGTCGCCCCCAGGAACAGCGCGACGAGGATCGCGACGGCGGCGACCACCGCCCGCCTCCGCGCCCGCCCGCCGGCCCGCAGCGTCCCCCACCCCCGCCGGAGCACTCCCCGGCCACCCGTGACCGCGGGCGCCTCGGGGGCGGGCACCTCCAGGCGGGCCCGTACGGCCCGCGCGACCTCGTCGGGGGGTGGGGAGGGGACGTCGAGGAACTCGCCGAGGTCGAGGAGCCTGGCCTCAAGGTCGTCAGATGAGGTCACGTGCCACCTCCTCACGCAGACGGGCCAGGCCACGGGAGGTCCGCGACTTGACGGTGCCGACGGGAAGATCGAGCACCTGGGCGGTCTCGGCCTCCGACAGCTGAAGGAGATACCGACAGACGACGGTCTCGCGTTCCCGCTCGGGCAGCGTACGCACCGCGTCGAGGAGCCGCGCCCGCCGGTCGGTGCTGACGGCCGCCTCCTCCGGGTCCTCACCCAGCGGCGGAACGGCCTCGGTGAGCCGCGCGGCCAGCCTGTCCCTGCGGCCCCGTGAGCGGGTCAGGTTGTGCGTCTCGTTCGCCACGATCCGCAGCAACCAGGGGCGGAACGGCGCGTCGCGGCGGAAGGACGTCAGGTTGCGGTACGCCTTGACGAACGCCTCCTGGACCACGTCCTCGGCCTCGTCGGCGGCTCCGAGCATGGCCGCGGTGCGGTGCGCGAGCACGCTGTAGCGGGCGACCAGGACCTCGTAGGCGTCCAGGTCACCTGCCAGCGATCGGGCGATCGCCTCGTCGTCGTCCGTCGGGGGGCTCCTTCGCGGATGTCCGAGAGATTCCACCGCATGCGGGCCCTTTCGCGAAACCCCCTCTGGCGAGCGCGCTCAGTGCAGGGCGTGGGCGACCGCCGCGTCCGGGTCGGTCTCGTAGCCCTCGGCGAAGATCGCGTCGTAGGTCTCGTCACCGAGCAGTTGCCTGGCCGTCCGCTCGGCGACGGTTCTCGGCTCGGACATGCCCGCCGAGCCGAAGCCCCGCAGCCCGAAGGTGGCCCGCAGCCGTACCACCGCCCCCTGGAGCCTGGCCGTTCGGTGGCCGTCGCCCTCGACCGCGGCGATCACCGCGAGCTGGTCGACGGCCAGCGCCACGCCGGCGGCGTCGCGCAGGCGCCACTTGACGTCGAGTGACTGCCGGGCGGCCTCCGCCGCCTCGCTCACCCTGCCGAGCCCCAGCTGGGCGATGGACAGGACGTAGTCGCCGCAGGCGCGGGCCCAGCGCTCGCCGCGCGCGTCACAGAGCCGCTGCACCTCCTTGAGCAGCGAGACGGCCCTGTCGAACTCGCCGCGCCAGGTGACCGCCATGGCCATGGTCACCAGGGCGAGGGGTTCGCCGACCGTGTCGGCCTCCGCCCTGCAGAAGTACTCGCGCACGCGCTCGACGCACGGCTCGACCTCGTCGAGGGCGCCGACATACAGAGCACGGCTGGCCAGCCGGAGCTGGGCGTGCCCGGCCGCCGCGTAGTCGCCCCAGTCGAGGGCCGCGGACAGCGCCGCCTCGGCCCTGCGGCGCCCCGTCTCCAGCTCGCCCCTGGCGATGGCCGCGCAGCCGTCGGCCCACAGGAGTCTGGGCAGGTGGGGGTCGGTGGCGGAAGCCGATTCGAGCGCGCGTGCCATGTGGTGGCGGCCCTCGTTCAATCGGCCCAGGCAGAACCAGAGGATCCAGAGCGTGCCGGCGAGCTCGACGGACACCGGGGAGGCGGGGTCGAGGGCCAGGCGCAGGTCGGTCATGGCGAAGGTGAGGCGAGCGGCCCACTCCTCCTGCCCGGGGCCGTACCAGCCGGTCTCGGCCCTGCGCGCCAGGTCGAGGTAGTGGTGGCGGTGCCGCCGCGCCAGCCTGGCCTCGTCCCCGAGCAGGGCCAGCCGCTCCCTGCCGTACTCCCTGACCGTGACCGGCTGACGGTAGCCACCGGGAACCCGGACCAGGAGGAACCTCCTCGCCAGGCTTTCCAGCAGGTCCGGTACGTCACCCAGGTGCTCGTCGCCGCACACCCGCTCGGCGTCGGCCGCGTCGAAGTTTCCCGCGAAGACCGAGAGCCTGGCCCAGAGCAGGCGTTCCCCGGGGCCGCAGAGCTCGTGGCTCCACCTGATCGCGGCGCGTACGGTCCGGTGGCGGGGCACCGGCGCCCGGCTGTCGGGCGGGGTCTCGAACCGGCTCTCCAGGTGGTCGGCGAGCCGCTCCACCGGCATGTCCCCCAGCCATCCGGCGGCCAGCTCGACGGCGAGCGGGACACCGTCCAGCCGCCGGCAGATCCTGGCCGCGGCCGCCAGGCCGGTCTCGGTCGTCTCCAGGCCGGGCGCCGCGGCGGCGGCCCGGTCGAGGAGGAGGCGGAGCGCGTCGTTCCCCGCCGTCCCCTCCTCCTGCGGCCACGGCGCGTCGAAGGGCCCGACGGGCAGCAGTGCCTCCTGCGGCAGTCCGAGCGGCCGGCGAGAGGTCGCGATGATCCGCACCCCCGGTGCCGCCGCCAGGATCTGGGCGACGAGGTCGCGGCAGGCGGGCAGGAGGTGCTCGCAGTTGTCGAGGAGCAGCAGGAGCCTCCTGCCCGCGAGAAACTCGACGAGCGTCTCGTCCTGCGTCCGCGCGGACCGCTCGGGGATGCCGAGGACCGCCGCGACCGTGTGGGCGAGCAGGTCGCCGTCGCGCTCGCCGGACAGCTCCACCAGCCAGGTGCCGTCCGGGTGGTGCTCGTGCCACCGGCGTGCGGCCCTGATCGCGATCCGTGACTTGCCGATGCCGCCGACACCGGTGACCGTGGTCAGCGGTGTGTCGGCCAGCAGCTTCAGCAGCCGCCGCACCTCGCCTTCCCGGCCGATGAAGCCATCCGTCTCCGCGGGCAGGTTCCCCCGCCACCATTGGACCTGTTCCATCGGTTCGCGCTCCTTCTCCACTTACCGGGAATAGCACTCCTCTCAAATCACGGACCGGTCGTCCGATGATTCCCCAGGGGGGTTTCCTTGTCCCCCGGTGCAAATCTCACCGCCGTATCGAGGTCGAACTTCTCCCGTACGGCGTGAAAGGCGGAAATGCAGGTGCTTTATAACTGATTCGGCGGAGCCGGTAATCGGGGGGCGAGCCCACCCGGAGGCCGATCCCCCGGGAGCGGCTCCCGGTGGCACTGCCCGTGGATCGTTTGAGGGGCCGTCCCGAGGGAAGCGCCATTAGACTCTGGCTGTCCCTGGCCGCGGCCTGTCGCCGCGGCCTTTCCATAACCGAGCTGGACGGAACCGCATGTCTGGGTATGACCGCGTAGTGCAACCCGCGGCCGGTGACGAGGCCCTGGAGAACCACCTTGGTGGGGACGAGGCCAGGAATTACCGGCAGTACGAGCTCGACATGGTCGCCCCGCACGTGGGCCGGTCCATGCTGGAGATCGGCTCCGGGCTTGGCCACTTCGCCGAGCAGTTCCTGCCCCGCCTCGACCGGCTGGTGGTCAGCGACTTCGACCCCTACTGCGTGGAGCAGCTCCAGAAGCGCTTCAAGGGGCGCGACGACATCGACGTGCTCCAGTTCGGCCTGCCGACCGAGATCCCCATCGGCGAGAAGGTCGACACCGTCGTGATGATGAACGTCCTGGAGCACATCGAGGAGGACGTCGAGGCCCTGCGGTCGCTCGCCAAGGTCACCCTCCCCGGCGGCCGGATCATCATCTGGGTCCCGGGCTACATGCAGCTTTACGGGGATTTCGACCGCAAGGTCGGCCACGTCACCCGCTACACCCCGGCCACCCTGCGCAGCACGGTCTCTCGTGCGGGCCTGGACATCGACGTGCTCAAGCCGATCAACTTCCTGGGCGGCATCGCCTGGTGGGCCGCGGTCCGCCGCGGCGGCGTCGGCTACCCCGACCCCCGCCTGGTCAAGATCTACGACCGCACCGTGGTACCCCTCACCCGCCTCATCGAGCGCTTCGTCCGCCCGCCGTTCGGACAGACCGTCTTCTGCGTCGCCCGCGTGCCGAAGTGATCTCCGCCCGCGCCGTCCCCTCCCCCGCGGCCATCGCGATGCCCGGCGCGGCGTGACAGCCGGGGGCGGCCGGGTGGCGGCCGGGGCGCGAACAAATCGGTTGCACGCCTCGACAGGGGCACCGTAAGGTCATTCACATGTGGATCAACTCCTAAGAGCCGGCGTCGATCAGCCTTCGCTGATCCGCCCGCACTCAGCATTTCAGCCCCGTTCGTCTGACGCGGCAGCTGAGTTGTCCGACCCGGGATCTCGCCGCGTCGTCACTTTCCTCAAGGAGTCCATATGCGAATTCATGCCGCCCGCAAGCGCAGTGGCAAGTCCAAGCCCGCCAAGACCACCAGGACCCACACCCCGCTGCCCGAGCACGTCGTGCCCGCGGCGCCCCGGCAGATGCCGATGCCGCCCGCACCGATGAGGCCCACCCGGCAGCCGCGCCGGATCCCCGGCAAGGGCGGCCGCTGACCTACGAAAAAGCCCCGGTCCACCGACCGGGGCTTTCCCGTCTCTCACGGTGCCTCGCGGTTCGAGGCCGCGGGCACCGGCGTCACAGACGCTCGATGATCGTGACGTTGGCCTGGCCGCCGCCCTCGCACATCGTCTGCAGCCCGTACCGGCCACCGGTCCGCTCAAGCTCGTGCAGGAGCTTGGTCATCAGGATCGCGCCGGTGCCGCCCAGCGGGTGACCCAGGGCGATCGCGCCGCCGTTCGGGTTGACCTTGGCCGGGTCGGCGCCGAGGTCGTTGATCCAGGCCAGCGGGACCGGGGCGAACGCCTCGTTGATCTCGGTGACGTCGATGTCCTCGATGGACAGGCCCGCCCTCTTCAGCGCCTTCTGCGTCGCCGGGATCGGTGCGGTCAACATGTAGACCGGGTCGTCGCCGGTGAGCGCCAGGGTGACGACGCGCGCCCTGGGGGTCAGGTTGTGGTCGCGGACCGCCTGCTCGGAGGCGATCAGGATCGCTCCGGAGCCGTCGGAGATCTGCGAGGAGGTGGCCGCCGTGATCTGCCCGCCGTCCCGCAGCGTCTTCAGCGACGCCATCTTCTCCAGCGTGGTGTCCGGGCGCGGGCCCTCGTCGTCCTCGACGCCGTTGAGCGGGGCGATCTGGTCCTTGAAGTAGCCGTTCGCGACGGCCTTGGCCGCCCGCTGGTGGCTCTCGTACGCGAACTGCTCCAGCTGCTCGCGCTTGAGGTTCCACTTCTCGCACATCAGCTCCGCGCCGCGGAACTGGGAGATCTCCTGCTTGCCGTACCGCTCGACCCACTTCTCGCCGAAGGGGAAGGGCATGCCCTTCTCCAGCGCCGCGCTGATGCTCGACCCCATGGGCACGATGCTCATGGACTCCACCCCCGCGGCCACGACGAGGTCCTGGGTGCCGGAGAGCACACCCTGGGCCGCGAAGTGGATCGACTGCTGGGAGGAGCCGCACTGGCGGTCGATGGTCACACCGGCGACGCTCTCCGGGAGACCCGCGGACAGCCACGCGTTGCGCGCGATGTCCATGCTCTGCGGGCCGAACTGCATGACACAGCCCATGATCACGTCTTCGACCGCCGACGGGTCGACACCCGTACGCTCGATGAGCGCTCCGAGGGTGTGCGCGGCCAGATCGGTGGGGTGGACGGTGGACAGACCGCCCTTCTTCTTGCCGACCGGGGTACGGACCGCCCCGACGATGTACGCCTCTGCCACAGTGCCTCCTGCGTGTGAACCGAGCTGCCTGCGAAACCGAGCATCATTCGGTCAGTAGGAGGTTACAACAGAACTTTCGTCCACGCCCTATCCGGGGTGCCCTCTCCCTTGAGGGGACACCCTGCCTTTTTACGAAATATCAGGAGCTCTGCGCTGACCTGGGCGGTGCCGCTCAGGCCATCCTGGTGCTCGTCATGGTCGCGTAGGCGATGACATTGTCCGTGTAATGACCGGTCGTGCGGTTATAGATGCCGCCACAGGTGATCAGGTGTAGCTGCGGGTTCGGCGACTCGCCGTACACCCGCTGGGTCGGGAACACCGACTTGTCCGCCTGCTCCAGCCCGCCGACGGTGTAGACGGCGATGACGCCGTCCTTTCTGTGCACCTCGATGACGTCGCCGTTGCGGATCTCGTCGAGACGGCTGAAGACCGCGCTTCCCAAGCGCGTGTCCTTGTGCCCGAGCATGATCGCGGGACCGGCCTCGCCGGGCGTGGGTCCCGAGCGGTACCAGCCGACCAGGTTGGGGTTACTGACCGGCGGCACCTCGATCGCGCCCTTGCCGTCGAGCCCGACGGATCTGACCGGCGCGTTGACGCCGAGCCGCGGGATGACCAGGCGGACCGGGCTGGAGGGCTGCATCGCCGGGGCCGCCGGCAGGCTGGGCTGGGGAGGCGGCGCGGTCGGGGGCGCCTGGAAGTACGGATTCACCGGCGCCGCCGCGGCCTGATTTCTGGGTGGCAGCGTGGTGCGCTCGCCGATGCCGTACTCCTCCGGTGCGGCCAGTACAAAGAGCATGCCCACCAGCACCGTGACCACCCCGGCGATCCCGGCCAGGATGAGCACCGACCGCATCACCCGCCCACCGTCGAGATGCCCGTCGAGATGCCCGTCGGGCTGTCCCCGTCGCGGCCACTCCTCGTACGGCTCCCCGTAGGGCGGGCCGTACTGCTGCTGGAACGGGTGCGGGTACTGCGGCTGGACCGGGACCGGCCGGTAGTGGGGCACGTGCCCGGGAGGTTGACCGCCCGGCGGGGGGGTGCTCATCCAGCCACCCCGATCAGCCTCGGCCCGCGGTGCGACGTCGCAGCACCATGCCGCCGATCCCGGCGAACGCCACCATCAGCACACCGCTGAGCATGATCATTCGGGCGTCGGGGCCCGCGTCCCCGCCGCCACCCGTGGCGGCCCCTCCGTCGGGGGTCTCATCGATCTGCCCGTCGGAGGAGGACTTCTCCGGCTTGGAGGTCTTGGTCTGGGTGACGGTGATCGTCGGCCTGGGAGTGGTGGTCGAACTCTCGGTCGCACTCGGACTGGCGCTCGTACTCGTACTCGGGCTCGCACTCGTACTTGTACTCGGGGAACCTGTTACCACGGTCACCCGCAGCGCGGCGGCGGCGGCCTCGGCCGAGTTGAGCGGAATACCGCAGTCGAGCAGCTCGGCCTCATTTCCGGTCCCCGTACCGGGGTCCAGGTACAGGGTGAACGGGCCCGGCTGGAAGGCCACCACGCCGGTCGCACTGGGGGTCACCGTGACGAGCAGGGGAGGTGCGGTGATCGGCTGCCCGGAGGCCGGGGGAGCCGCGGTGGCCGCGAGCGAGCGGAGTTCGGAGGGAAGTGCCAGGACCGGCGAGGGAGAGGCGTCGATCTGCACTTCCGCGTCGATGACGACACGCGCGCCCGCCGGGGCGGACGCGCTCGGGGTGAGGGTGGGCACCGTGGTGGGCTGGGCGATCTTCCAGGTCGCCACCAGGGGCGCGTTGGTCGCCGCCGCCGTCGGACCGCTGAGGTCCATCTGGAAGGTGTAGGTCGCCGACGGTGACGACACGCCGCCGAGCGTGCAGGCGTAGCTGACCGGGTTGGGGTCGGCGTACATGGAGGCGACCGCAGGGACCGCGCCGAAAAGAACGCCCGCGCCCACCGCGGCGATCGCGGCTGTCTTGACCGCGACGCGCCGCCGCGTCTTGGACTTCAGCACAGTCTCTCCCCATTCCAGATCTGTCGACCGGCTCGCACCGGCTTTGAGGCTTACACGCCTTGGTCAAGGTTCGGCATAGATCCTACGAACAGAGACCGGGGTGCGCGAGCAAGTCGGTGAAACGGACACAAATTCCCATCTATCCCACAGCAAACGACACCGTACATCGGTGAAGTTTCGAACAACAGACGGGATGCGACATGCGACGCTCACGGTGAGTGGTCGGGCGCCGTACGAACCCGGACGGGATCCGGACGTCCGCGGGACAGTACACGCGAGGGCTTTCGCAGCTCGACCGCTTCCCGTCCGAGGAGGATTCGGTGGAAGCCGCGCGAGCGGGTATACGGGTCTTGACATCCTCCCACGCTGGAGGTTTGTGATGAGCACGCCGGCTGCGGCACACGCGCACGGCAGGCAGGCACCCCGCCGACGGATCCCGGCGAGATGGGTGGCCGTCGCCCTGGCGGCGGTCCTCCTGGTCGCCATCGGGTTCAGCACCCATTACCGCTCCGCGGAGTCGGTCGCGGCGTCGGAGAATCGGTTCGACCCGGCCGCGTTCGGGGCACGGACGTACGAGAGCGAGGTCGTGCCCGCGATCAAGAGGAAGGCCGTCCCGCTGCCCGTGCTGGTGAGGGCCATGACCACCGACCAGAGGACGGCCAACAGGCGCTACGGCATCCGGCAGGGAAACGGCCCCTACAACTTCGCGGTCAAGGGCACCGGCAGGGCCGGAGCGGCGAAATCCGGGCTGATGCCCGTGACCGTGCCGGACCTGCCACCGGGCACCCGGGTCTCGTTGCAGGTAGGGCCTGCCGTCAACGGCACGGCACTGCGGGACACGGCCGGCATCGGATTCAGGCGGTTCCGCAACCAGGCGGAGTACGCCGCCGCCGCCACCGCGCTGAACAACCAGCTGTGGGGGAGGCTGCTCAGGAACCTGGATCCGGCACGGCTGACCGGCAAGAAGATCTCCTTCGTCGGAGCCTTCAGCTTCCTCACCCCCTCCGTCGTGACCATCACCCCGGTCTCGATCAAGGAGGTTTCGTGAAGACCGCGGCGACCAAGGTGCTGAGTGCCCGCGCCGTCACCAAGGTGTACGGGGGCACGCACGCGCTCAGGGGGGTCGACTTCGACATCGCCGCCGGTCGGGTGACCGCGCTGTTCGGCAAGGACGGAGCCGGCACGTCGACCCTGCTGAAGATCCTCTCCGGGGTCGAGCAGCCCACCACCGGCCATGTCGAGCTCGACGGGGAACCCGTCCGCCTCCTGTCGCCTCGCGACGCCGCCGACCGGGGCATCTCTGTCATCCCCCAGAAGCTCAGCCTCTGTCCCAACCTGAGCATCCAGGACAACCTGTTCCTGACCCGCGAGATCTGCGGGGGCCCCTGGGTGATCGACCGCTCCGCCCAGCGGGCCACCAGCGCGGCGATCCTCCGCAGTCTGGGGGAGGATCTTGATCCCGATCGGCTGGTCGGCGCCCTGAGCCCGGCCCAGCAGCAGATCGTCGGGATCGCGCGGGCGCTGGTCCAGGAGGCCCGGGTGCTGATCATGGACGAGCCCACCTCGACGCTCACCCCCTCGGAGGTCGAGGCCCTGTTCCGGGTCATCGGGGGGCTGACCGCAAGCGGGGTCGCGGTCGCCTACGCCTCCCACCAACCGGACAGGGCGCTGCGGATCGCCGATGACGTCGCCATACTGCGCGACGGGCGGCTGGTCGCCGCGGCGAACGCCAAGACCCTCGACATCCGGCGGATCGTGGAGCAGATGGCCGGCCGCGCCCCGGACTCCCCGTTCCCGCACCACATCCCTCTCACCGAGAAAGAGCCGCCGCGAGAGGAGCTGCTGACCCTGCGCGGCCTCTCGGTGGCCGACCCGGCCAACCCCGGCCGTCTCGCGATCGACGACCTCTCCCTGACCGTCGGGAAGGGCGAGATCGTGGGGATCTACGGCCTGATGGATTCGGGCCTGACCGAACTGCTGGAGGCGCTCGCCGGCCGGGCCTCCTCGCAGTCGGGTGACGTCCTGCTCTCGGGCATCCCATTGGAGAACGCGAGCATCCGCGACCGCATCGACCGGGGTCTGGTCCTGGTCCCCGGGGACCGCCGGCGCGACGGCCTCGTCCAGACGATGTCGCTCGGGGAGAACCTCTCCCTGGCCGGACTGGACAGGTTCGTCCGACGGCTGTTCGTCTCCCGGGAGCGCGAACTGGACGCCGTCGATCAGATGATCTCCGACGTCACCCTCGGGACGGGCGACGCCGGAACGCCCGTCGAATCGTTGAGCGGCGGCGACCAGCAGAAGGCGGTCATCGGCCGCGCGCTGCTGACCGATCCCCTGGTACTGCTGCTGGACGAGCCCTCGCGCGGCGTCGACATCGGCGCCAAGGCTGACATCTTCCAGCTTCTGGCGGCACGGGCACGACGTGGCCTGGCCGTCCTCTTCACCACGTTGGACGCCGAGGAGGCCCTGCACATCCCCGACCGTCTGCTGGTACTCACCCGCGGGGTCGTCACCGGCGACTTCCGGCGTGGCGCGATAACCCGGGAGGAACTGATGAGCGTGCTGGACGGCGCCGCCATCGGCCACGCCGAGGGCGGTGCGCGTTGACACCTCGGGAGACGCCCCCGGCAGCGGCGCCGCCCGACCGCCCTCCGCCGGGGAGGATCGCAGCCCAGGCGCACCGTCTGTCCCTGCTGAACGGCCTGTTCGAGTTCCGGGCGCTCATCGCGCTGGCGGCCCTGATCGTGCTCTTCGGCGTGTTGACGGACTCATTCCTCACGGTACCGAACCTCATCAGGACGGCCGAGCACATCGCGGCCAACGGGGTGGTCGCGCTCGGCATGCTGCTGGTCATCATCAAGGGCGGCATCGACCTGTCCGTCGGCTCGGTCATCGGGCTCTCCGGGGTCGTCGCCGGCGAGTTGCTCGAAGGTCTCGATCTCAGGTTCGTCGACGTGATCGCCTACCCGCCCGTGTGGGGCGTGATCGTGCTCTGCGTCGCGGTCGGCATGCTCGTCGGCCTGGTGAACGGCGTCCTCGTCACCCGTTTCGAGGTGGCGCCGTTCATCGCGACATTCGGCATGCTGTACGTGGCGCAGGGCCTCGCACTGCTGATCTCCGGCGGCTCGACCTACACCAACCTGGACGGCAGCCCCCAACTCGGCAACACCGGCTTCGGCCTCCTCGGCAACGCACGCCCGCTCGGCATCCCGGCCTCGATCTGGATCATGATCGCCCTGGCCGTCGCCGTCATGCTGGCGCTCACCAGGACACCGTTCGGCCGGTGGTTGTACGCCGCGGGTGGCAACGAGCGGGCCGCGGAGCTCTCGGGGGTCCCGATCAACCGCGTCAAGACGGTCGTCTACGTGATCTCCGGCGCCTGCGCCGCGCTCGCGGGTCTTCTCATCGCCTCGGAACTGACCGTGGCGGCACCTCAGGCCGGTGAGACGTTCGAGCTCAACGCGATCGCCGCGGTCGTCCTCGGCGGCGCCACGCTGAACGGGGGCCGCGGCACCGTACGGGGCACCCTCGTCGGAGTCATCGTCATCGGTCTCCTCGTCAACGGCCTGATGCTCCTGGACGTGTCGCTGTTCTGGCAGATCCTCATCAAGGGATCCTTGATCATCTTCGTGGTGATGCTGGACCAGGGCCAGCGGCGGCTCCAGCGGCACAGGTCCGCCGTCTCGGCGCTGGCCACCGGTGGACGACCGGACTGACGGGCCGCGGCGGCCGCCTCTCGACACCCGTCCGCGGCACACCCGCCGATTCCGGCGTCTCCCCGAGCCGCCGATGATTTTCACGACAGTACGGTTGCCGCTTCTTTTGGATTTTCAGATTAATAGGTGATCCAACTCTCATTGGGTAATTGGCAGGATAAACGGCATGGCAGTCGAAGCGTTCAGCAGCGATATCACGCTGCGCATCAACGGTGCCGACCACTCCGTCTCCCTGGACAACCGGGTGACCCTGCTGGACGCGTTGCGAGAGCATCTCGGCCTGACCGGGGCGAAGAAAGGGTGTGACCACGGGCAGTGCGGGACGTGCACGGTCCTGCTGGACGGCCGGCGGGTGAACAGCTGCCTGACGCTCGCGGTCACCGCCACCGAACAGGAGATCGTCACCATCGAGGGGGTCGCCGACCTGGCTCACGCGAACGACCTGCACCCCGTTCAGCAGGCGTTCCTCGACCACGAGGGCCTCCAGTGCGGCTACTGCACACCGGGCCAGATCTGCTCGGCGATCGGCGCGCTCGCCGAGGCGGATGCGGGCTGGCCCAGCCATGTCACCGAGGACGTCGCGGCCGGTGTCGCCTCCTGCGCCGTGCTGGACGCCGAAGAGGTCCGCGAACGGATGAGCGGCAACCTCTGCCGCTGCGGGGCGTACGCCGGGGTCGTCAAGGCGGTCCTCGACGTCGCCGGGGCGAGTCCCGGAGGCGACCGATGAGACCTTTCGCCTACGAGCGTGCCGCCGACCCCGGCGCCGCCGCCACCGCCGTCGTGGACGGCACCGACGCGATGTTCCTGGCCGGCGGAACCAATCTGGTGGACCTGATGAAACTCGGCGTGGCCCGGCCGGCGACGCTGGTGGACGTCACCCGGCTGCCGTACGACCGGATCGAGCATCGGGCCGACGGAAGCGTGCTCATCGGTGCGACGGTGCGCAACAGCGACCTGGCCGGCGACCGGGGCATCAGGGAACGCTTCCCGATGCTCGCCCGGGCCGTGCTGTCCGGGGCCTCAGGACAGCTCAGGTCGATGGCCACCACCGGCGGAAACCTGCTGCAGCGCACGCGCTGCCCGTACTTCCAGGACGTCACCAAGCCGTGCAACAAGCGCGACCCGGGCGCGGGCTGTTCCGCGATCGGCGGCGGTCACCGCGACCTGGGAGTGATCGGCACCTCCGACAGCTGCGTGGCCACCCACCCGTCCGACATGGCGGTGGCGATGGCCGCTCTCGACGCCGTGGTGCACCTCAGGCTCGCGGGCGGAGGGGAGCGGGCGATGCCGCTCCACGACCTCTACCTGTTGCCCGGCGACACCCCCGATCGCGAGACGGTACTGGAGCCCGGCGACCTGATCACCGGTGTCGAACTACCGCCGCCGCCGGACGGCGCGGTCATGCTGTACCGCAAGGTCCGCGACCGCTGGTCCTACGCGTTCGCGGTGGTCTCGGTCGCGGCCCTGGTCACGACGGAGGGCGGCGGGTCACTGCGGGAGATCCGGCTGGCGCTGGGCGGGGTGGCCCCGAAGCCGTGGCGGGCACACCAGGCCGAGCGGATGCTGGCCGGTCACCGGCCGAACAGGGAACTGCTGCTGGCGGCGGCGGAGGCGGAGTTCGCATCGGCACGCCCCCTGCCGGGGAACGAGTTCAAGATCGGGCTCGCCGCCGACCTGATCGCGGCGAGCGTACGCGATCTCACGGGAGATCTCGTGGGAGAGGAACGGCGATGACCACGCTCGACAAGGTGGTGGGCGGGGCACCGGTCAGGATCGACGGACGCGAGAAGGTCACCGGCGCGGCCCGCTACGCCTACGAGTACCCGGTGCCGAACGCCGTCTATGTCTGGCCCGTGCAGGCCACCATCGCCCGCGGCCGGGTGTGCGCCGTGCACGGCGGCGCCGCGCTGGCCCTGCCAGGCGTGATCGCCGTACTGGACAGCGGCAACGTCTCCCGGCTGCACCCCGCAGACGACGCCGAGCTGGCCGTCCTGCAGTCGGCCGACGTCGCCTACCGCGGGCAGATCGTCGCGGCCGTGGTCGCGAGCACCCTGGAAGGCGCCCGCGAGGCGGCGTCTGCGGTGCGGGTGGACTACGACGAGCAGGAACACGACGTCGTACTGAACCCGGGCAACCCACGGATCTTCTCACCCCGGAAGGCCAACGCGGGTTTCCCCGGGACCCTCCACTGGGGCGATGCCGAGAGCGCCCTGGCCGCGGCACCGGCCGGCGTCGACGCCACCTACACGACCCCGGCCGAGCATGCCAGCCCGATGGAACCGCACGCCACGATCGCGTTCTGGGAGGGCGAGACCCTGACCCTCTACAACGCCGACCAGGCGCCCTGGATGTCGGCGACCGCACTCGCCGCGCTGTTCGGCCTCGCCGACGGCGCGGTGAGCATCGTCGCCGACCACACCGGCGGCGGTTTCGGGTCGAAGGCGGTACCGCGCCCGCCGACCGTGCTGGCGGCGCTGGCCGCCCGCGCCGTCGGACGGCCGGTCAAGGTGGCGATGACCAGGCAGCAGATGTTCCCGCTCGTCAGCTACCGGACGCCCACCGTGCAACGGGTGCGCCTGGGGGCGGAGCTGGACGGCCGGCTGACCGCGGTGTGGCACGACGCGCTCCAGCAGAGCTCCAAGCGCGTCGAGTACACCGAGCAGACGGTCGCGGCCAGCCGCATGATGTACGCGACGCCCAACAGCCACACCGCCCATCGGTTGCTACAGCTGGACGTGCCGACCCCGTCGTGGATGCGCGCGCCCGGCGAGGCTCCGGGGATGTTCGCCCTGGAATCGGCGATGGACGAGCTGGCGTACGCCCTCGGGATGGACCCCGTCGAGCTGCGAGTCGTCAACGAGCCCGCCCTGGACCCCGAATCGGGCCTCCCGTTCAGCAGCCGCAACCTGATCGCCTGCCTGCGGGAGGGGGCGGCGCGCTTCGGCTGGGCCGGACGCGACCCCGCGCCGGGCGTCCGCAGACAGGGCCGGTGGCTCGTCGGCACCGGTGTCGCGTCCTCGACCTACCCGGTTTTCACCATGGCGTCCACCGCGACCGCCCGCGCCGAGCCCATGGGCAGGTTCGTGGTCGAGATCGCCGCGGCCGACATCGGTACCGGGGCTCGCACCGCGCTGGCCCAGGTGGCGGCCGACGAGCTCGGCGTGCCGATGGACCAGATCACCATCCTGGTGGGCCGCAGCGCCTTCGGACCCGCGCCGTTCGCCGGCGGGTCCATGGGCACCGCCTCGTGGAGCTGGGCGGTGAGCAAGGTGTGCCGGGCACTGGTCAGGGAGCTCGACGAACGGTCCGGAGTGGTCCCCCCCGAAGGGCTGCAGGCGCGGGCGGACACCACCGAGGACCTCGCCGCCCAGGGGCGGTTCTCCCGCCACTCGTTCGGAGCGCAGTTCGCCGAGGTCAAGGTCGACGTCGACAGCGGGCAGGTCCGTATCGAGCGGCTGCTCGGGGTCTTCGCGGCCGGCCGGATCGTCAACGCCAGGACGGCACGCTCGCAGTTCCTCGGCGGCATGACGATGGGGATCTCCATGGCCCTGCACGAGGCCCTGGAGCTGGACCCCCGCTTCGGTGACTTCACCAACCACGACCTGGCCACCTACCACATCGCGTCGAACGCCGACGTCCGCGGGATCGAGGCCCACTGGATCGACGAGCACGACGACCAGCTCAATCCCATCGGCGTCAAGGGCATCGGCGAGGTGGGGATCGTCGGCACCGCCGCCGCGATCGCCAATGCCGTCTTCCACGCGACCGGCTCCCGGCAGCGCGATCTGCCGATCACCCTCGATCGGGTGCGGGCCGCCATGTACACCGGCTGACCGGATCTTCCCCGCCGAACTCGGGGAGATCACCGCAACAGGTGCGGCCGGGCGGGATTTACCGGGAGCATGGGGCAGAGTGGTCGAGTAGACCGGGACTGACCGGCCCAGGACCACCCGTCGCCGGCGCGCTCGGCCGCAGAAGGGGTGACCCATGAGGAAGACCGCGAGCCGGATCGTACCGACCGCCGGCCTGGTGGCCATGCTGGTGGCGATGCCGGTCGGCTGCGCCGCCGACCCGGCCGCCCCGAGTGCGGCGCCGGCGACCTCGGGGAGCGCGAGCGGCACTCGGGGGCAGAGCGGGACCGCCAGCCCGGCTCCGGGCAGGGGGCCGGATCTCCAGGCGGGAAAGGAGGTGGCCCGCGACCTCCAGGTGCCCTGGGGGCTGGCGTTCCTGCCGGATGGCGACGCGCTCGTCTCCGAACGCGACAGCGGCCGGGTGCTCCAGGTCCCGGGGCGTGGCGGGCGGCCACGGGAGGTCTACCGGGTGCCCGGCGTGGTCGCGAGCGGTGAGGGCGGCCTGCTCGGGCTGGCCGTGTCACCCGGCTATGCCAGGGACCGTTACGTGTACGCCTACCTCACCGCCGAGTCCGACAACCGGATCGTGCGCTTCCGCCTCGGTGACGCCACACCCGAGGTGCTGTTCGACGGCATCGCCAAGGCCTCCTTCCACAACGGCGGCCGCATCGCGTTCGGGCCGGACGGCATGCTGTACGCCGGCACCGGAGACGCGGGTCAGCGGGACTCGTCACAGAATCCGCGCCTGCCGAACGGGAAGATCCTCCGGCTGACCCCGGAGGGCAGGCCCGCCCCCGGCAACCCGACGCCTGGCTCGCCGGTCTACAGCCTCGGCCATCGCAACGTCCAGGGGCTGGCCTGGGACGAGCGGGGACGCCTTTTCGCCACCGAGTTCGGGCAGAACGCACTGGACGAGATCAACCTGATCGAGCCCGGCCACAACTACGGCTGGCCGGAGGTGGAGGGCAAGGGTGACACGCGCGGCGGTGAGTTCACCAACCCGCTGGTGACGTGGCCCACGAGCGAGGCCTCCCCCTCCGGTGCCGCCATCGCCGGGAACACGCTGTACGTGGCGGCGCTACGCGGAGAGCGGTTGTGGACGGTACCCCTGCGCGACGGGAGAACCGGCGAACCCCGGGCCGAACTGGTGGGCCGGTACGGCCGCCTGCGCACGGTCGCCGTGGCACCGGACGGGGCGCTCTGGCTGACCACGTCCAACACCGACGGGCGCGGTGAGGTGCGCGAGGGCGACGACCGGATCCTGCGCTATCCGGCCAGGGCGGAGACGGGGTGACCTGCCCCTCGGCCGCGACCGCCACGGAGCCGGGCGGTGCCGGCGGACGCGGTCAGCCCTCGGCGCGGAACCGGTCCCGCACCGCACGCGCCATGCCGGGGTCGTCGGCGATCACCCCGTCCAGGTTGAGCCGGTACAGACGTCTCAGCCACTTCCGCACCTCCTCGTCGGCGCGCCCGCCCGAACTGTCGCCCCTGAGGTCCGCCCGGAGCCGCACGGCGAGTTTACGAACCGTCGTGGCGTGTACCAGGAGCCCTTCTTGCTGGGCGTTCCTGACGAGCGCGGCGGGTGACACCGGCCTGCTCTCGAAACCGCCGGGATCACGAGGGCCGATCCGCTTCGTGACCACGCCGATGCCGTCGGCGTATTCGGCGATCTCCCGCAGGCCCTCCGGAGTGACCATGTCGTCGTAGGTGGTCGGATCGCCGGCCCGCACATGGTCGTACGGGGCGCCGTTCGCTCCGATGAACTGGATGAGCCGGATCCGGGTGAGGGGATGCAACCGCTTGAGGTTCCCGGTCTCGAAGGACTGGATGAAGACCGGGTCCCGCTCGTCGTCCCAGCCGTACTTCCGGAAGGTCTCCAGCAGCGGTTCCTCCAGCGGCAGCCCGATCGAGGCGAAGTAGGTGGGGAACTTGGTCTCGGCGTAGACGCCCACGCCGTGATTCTGCGCGAGCTGGACTATTTCATCGAGCGTCGGGATTCTCTCCATCCCGTCGTAGGCGGTGTTGCCTCGCCGCTGCGTGGGGAAGCGTTCCCTGGCACGGAGGGTGCGCAGTTCCGCGAGGGTGAAGTCCTCGGTGAACCAGCCCGTGTGCCGGATGCCGTTTATGGTCTTGGAAGTCCTGCGGTCGGCGAACTCCGGGTGCCTCACGACATCGGTGGTCGCCGAGAGCTCGTTCTCGTGCCGGGCGACCAGCACGTGGTCCTTGGTCGAGACGAGATCGGGCTCGATGTAGTCGGCGCCCATCGAGATGGCGACCGTGTAGGCGAGAAGCGTGTGCTCGGGCCGGAAGGCACTGGCCCCGCGGTGCGCGATGATGATCGGCTCAATCCCGTGGCGTCCGAGTCGCTTGACCACCGGGCTTGCCTGGCGCTCGGCCGTGAAGTGCGCGGACCGTTCGGCCGTGGAACCCGTGAGCCGTTTGGACACCGAGTCACCGGACTGTTCGGTCGCGGGACTCGCGGATCGCGTACCCGTCGATTCCTCGTGATGGAGGGCACCGATCGCGGCCATTCCTATGAGTACGGCCAGCACACCGGCCCGCGCCTTGCTCACCTGCGTACACCCCTCACTCTGGGTCAGAGGGGGGACACATTCGCATAAACGCCTATACCCGGACCGGACAGGTGATTAACGATCAGAAGCGATCTACTCGGGAGCGCGTTGCGCGCCTGTCTCCGGAAATAATCTGAAATGTCCCCCGGCGGCCGCGCCGGCATCGCGTCCCCTCGGAGCAGCCGACATCATCGCCACGACCGGGCTGACGGCGGCTTCCACAGGACGTGCGCGAGTACGGTGCCCGCTGTGAAGCGACCCCGCAGGTCCGTCGTTCGACGGAGAAAGAAGAAGTGGCTGACCGCCCGGTTCACGTCTCGACGTCTCCTGGGACGTCACCGTCGGCGTGTCGATTCAGCGCGTGACCGCCCACCGCGTCGGCCTCGGACCCCATGCCGGCCCTAGACCCCATGCCGGCCTCAGGCCCCCTTGCCGATCCCAGGCGGCGGACCGGCGGCGGGCCGGCCTCGCACCACAGACCGTTGCCGCCCCGGTTTCAAACCGCAGGTCAGTCCGCTACCAACCCGCCCTGCCCGGCCGCTGCCCGTGCCGGTGGTGCCCGCCGTGCCTCGCCCGCCCATGCCGCCCGTACCAGCGATCCCTGTGTCGCCGCGCATCCGAACCGCGCCGCCCGAACCAGCGGTCGCCGTACCGTCCCGCCTCGAAACCCCGCCGCCCGAACCCCCGGTCCTCATACCGCCCAGGCCCCAGATCCCCCGACCGCCCGAACCCGCGATCGCCATACCCACCGGCCTCCGGACCCCGCCGCCCGAACCCCCGGTCCTCATACCGCCCAGGCCTCAAATCCTCCGACCGCCCGAACCCCCAACCCTCACCGCGCTCGGTATCTGAATCCGGCCGACCAACCCCGTAGTCCCCGTATCGCTCGGAATCCGAATCATCTGACCGCCCGAACCCCCGCCCCCCACCGCGCTCGCCGCCCCGGCCCCGCCATCCGAACCAGCGACCCCCGTGTCGCCTCGCCTCATGACCCCGCCGCCCGAACTCCCGCGCCCTGTGCCGTCCGGTATCCGAACGCCTCGGTCGCCCGAACCCCCAGTTCCCTCCGCGTTCGATGCTCGACTCGGAACGCGTGGCCGTGTGCCCGTTCCCCGAACGCAGCCGTTTGATCGTCCATCCTCCGGCGTGCTTGCCCCCCGAGCTCGCGGACTTGTGCGTGCCCCAACTCGTGGAGCGCTCGTGCGACGGCTTCGAATGCTGGGCGGCGCCGAGAGCGGCCACCCCTATAAGTACGGCCACGACACCGGCCCGCACGATGCTCATCTGGGCACACCCCCGCCTTCTGATCATTCGGGGGGGCCACCTCGTACAAACAACTCCCTACCCGGATTGCCGGGGAGGCTAACGATCGGAGGCGGTTGCCGGAGCGGCCGCGACCCACCGATTCAGCGGGTACGGCGACCGGACCCGGCGTTCAGGTACGACGGGTCTTCGACAGGGTCGCGTAGACGATGATGTTGTCGGTGTAGTGACCGGTCTTCCTGTTGTAGACACCGCCACAGGTGATCAGGCGCAGGGTTGCCTCGCCGGTGTTGCCGTAGACCCGCTTCGACGGGAAGGCCGCCTTGCTGACCTGCTCCACACCGTCGACCGTGAACTCCACGACGGTTCCGTCCGTCCGGGAGACCTTGATCTTGTCTCCGCGCTTGATCTCCTTCAGCCGGCTGAAGACGGCGGCCCCGCTCCGGGTGTTCACATGCCCGAGAACCACCGAAGGTCCCTGCTGCCCGGGGATGGGGCCGTACTTGTACCAACCCGCCTGGTTGGGCTTGCTCAGCGGAGGAGTCTGGACCTCCCGCTTGGAGTCGACACCGAGCGCCATCAGCGGGGCCAGTACGCCGATCTTCGGGATGGCCAGCCGCCGGGGCTTCACACCCTCGCTCTTCAACGGCGCCGGAGGCTGGACCACCGGCAGCGGCGGCGGCGCCGTGGGCGCGGCGGCCGTCAGCGGGGCGTCCAGTCCGCCCGGTCCCACCGCTGACGGCAACACCCCGGCGGGCTGCTGCCCGGCGTCCTGCTCCCCGGTGCCCGGCTGCACGCCCGACTGCACGCCCGGCTGCACCTGAAGGGTGCTGACCGCCGCCTGCGGCTCGGACAGCCCGTAGCCCAGGTCCTCCGACGCCGGTGAGAGGTACGCGAGCAGCCCCGCCATGATCGCGGCCACCCCGCCAAGCGACCCGGCCACGAGGAGCCCGGCCATCAGCATGTTCCCCTTGGGCTTGGCCGCCGGGCCGCCGCCGGGATAGGGGCCGGGACCGCCCGCAGGTCCTTGGTACATCCGGCGCCTCCTTCAGCTGTCCCGCTGGCCGCGCGCGTGTGCCGCCCGCCGTCTCATCAAGGCCACGCCGCCCAGCGCGCTGCCGGTCACCATCGCCGTTCCCGCGCCGAGAAGCCCCAGGCCGGAGCTCCCCTGCGGCGCCTCACCGGTCTGTGCCCCGCCACTGGGCGTGATGATCACCTGCGGCGCGGTCGGTGTGGGCCGGGTGGGGGTGACGGTGGCGGTCACGGTCAGGGTCGGCTTGGGCGTCGAGGTGGTCGTGCCGTTGACCCCGGTCACCGGAGGAGTCGTCGTGCCGGTGTGAGTGGGGGTCGAGGTACTGGTGTGGGTGTTGGTGGGAGTGGCGGTCGGAGTCGTTGGCGTGACCGTGGGGCTCGGCGACCCGGTCCCCGTGCCCGTCGGGTCGGGTGACTGTGACCCGCCCGCCTCGGAGATCGTGACGTCCACCGAGACCGGCGCGCTGACGAGCGAACAGGTGGCCCGGTACTCGTTCGGCGGGTGCTGCAGTTCCCTGGTGATCACCCGGAAGGCGTCGAGCTGCGCCCACTTGCCGTGCTCTTCGTTCACGACCTGGATAAGGTGCTTGCCGTAATCGAGGCCGAGGAACCTCCACAGCGTCAGCCCGCCCTTGTTGGCGTCGTTCGACGGCGTCCCGTTGGGCAGCTTCGAGGCGTCAACGGAGGCCGGCGTGGCGAGTTGGCCGTCGATGTAGAACTTGACCTTGCCCGCACGGTAGTCGCGCTGGGCCACGTACTCGATCCCGGTGCCGGTGAACTGGAGGGAGGCCGTAGCGCCCCCGTCTACCGTGCGGCGGATGTCATGGTGGTAGTCGTTGTTGTTCAGCGGCTGGTCGTTCAGGTCCTCCCAGTAACCCGTCTCGTACTGCACCCGAGGATCGTCGTCGTTGACCATGACCTCGCTGGCCGGCGGTATGAAGTCCACGAACAACTTCCTGGGGCTGACCTTGAGCGTCCCGGCATTGGCGGTGTGAGCGGCATCGGAGATCCCCTCGGGAAGCCGCAGAATGCTGCCCGGCTGGAGCTGGTTGGGCTGGTCCAGACTTCCCTTCGGCTGCAGGACGCCGACCCAGCTGCCGGAGATCTGGACGTTCCCGGTGACCAGAACCTTGCCCCCGGGGGCGAAGTAGTCCGGCGAGCCGAACCGGGCCGGATCCTGCTTGTAGCCGAGCTTCCAGCCGATGCTGAGCGGCTCGCCGACCGTGAGCGTCGTGGGGATCGACACCTTCGTCCGGAGGTTGACCGTGCTGTTGTTCAGCGCGACCCCTCCGGTGCACGCGTAGTCGACCACGAGTTCGACGTTGCCGGCGTCGGCCGCTTCGGAGGGCAGCGCGACCAGCGCGCCGCCGACAAGGCACAGGGCTGAAACCGCGAGAGATCTACGGAGCCCAGATCGCCACCGAACCACTACATACTCCGATCACAAAGGCCGCCGCCAACAGGCATAGCCATAGCGCACCAAGGGTAGATCGTACGGTTTCAACCGTCTTCGGCGCAGCGAGAAATCGGGTACGTACGGAGACCGTGGCGCACTTGTGATCTGGATGTAAATCCACAAACCACCACAAGCCGTACTTGCGATCCCCAGCCGGGTGTACCCCGGAGTAACAGAATCGTATTCTGTGTCACGGATCCCTAGGAGGCACACAATGCAGCGAGACCTCTTCGAAGAGGAGCACCAGCTCTTCCGAGAGACAGTACGTGAGTTCCTGGCCCGCGAGGTGGCGCCCCATCATGCCCAGTGGGAGAAGGACGGCATCGTCCCTCGCGAGGTGTGGAAGAAGGCCGGAGAGATCGGCATGTTCGGCTTCGGGGTACCCGAGGAGTTCGGCGGGGCGGGGATCACCGACTTCCGCTACAACGCCGTGATCTCCGAGGAGGTCATCGCGACAGGCGCGTCCGGTCTGGGGTTCTCGCTGCACAACGACGTCATGGCGCCGTACTTCGTGGACCTCACCAACGACGAGCAGAAGGCGCGCTGGCTGCCCGGGTTCGCCAGTGGTGAGCTCATCACGGCGGTCGCGATGAGCGAGCCCGGCGCGGGCAGCGACCTGCAGGGCATCAGAACGACCGCTGTGCGCGAGGGCGACCACTACGTGGTCAACGGCCAGAAGACCTTCATCACCAACGGCATCAACTCCGACCTGGTCGTCGCGGTCGCGAAGACCGACCCGGAGGCGGGCGCCCGGGGGATCTCGCTGCTGGTCGTCGAACGGGGCATGGAGGGCTTCACCCGGGGCCGTAACCTGGAGAAGATCGGCATGCACGCCCAGGACACGGCGGAGCTGTTCTTCGACAACGTCCGGGTCCCCGCGGCCAACCTGCTGGGTCCACAGGAGGGGCAGGGCTTCTTCCAGCTCATGGCCAACCTGCCGCAGGAGCGCCTGTCGATCGCAGTGATGGCGGTGGCGGCGGCGGAGACGGTTCTGCGGACGACCATCGAGTACTGCAAGAGCCGCACGGCCTTCGGCCGCAACATCGGCAGCTTCCAGAACACCAGGTTCGTTCTGGCGGAGCTGGACACCGAGGTGGAGATCGCCCGCCACTACGTGGACAAATGCATCCGGACACTCAACGCCGGGGAACTCACCGCGGTGGACGCCGCCAAGGCGAAGTGGTGGACCACGGAGCTGCAGACCAAGGTCATCGACCGTTGCCTGCAGCTGCACGGCGGCTACGGCTACATGATGGAGTACCCCGTGGCCAAGGCCTGGGTCGACAGCCGTGTCCAGACCATCTACGGCGGCACCACCGAGATCATGAAAGAGATCATCGGCCGCTCCTTCGGCTTCTGACCCGGCCCGGCCTCCACCCGGGAGAACCGCCGCGAGGGCGGCGGTTCTCCCGGGTGGAGGCCCGCCGGTGCCGTCACCCCCGGGTGATCTCCTGGATCTGGACGGCCAACCCATCCTTGATCGTCACTTTGGCGAGGAGGACGTCGCCCTTGCCGAGAGCCTTCCGTAGTTGCTCCACGGAGCAGCTGCGCGGGGCCTTCCCCTCCGTGCAGATCAGACCTTGTGTGTCGAGCACGACCGTGTAGGGCGACAGGAGGGCTTTCACCCCCTGGTCACTTGTGGTGGTCACCGTGATCGCGCCCGCTCCTCGCAGGGCGATCTGCCCCCGTACCGTGTCGTCGACGCCCCGGCCTCCCGGCACGCTCACCGACGGCAACGGCGTGGGAGGCTGCTCGGAAAGCGCCGTCGGCGAGGCGGAGACGGGAGGCGACGGAACCTCGGAGACCTCGGGAGACGGAGCAGCGGAGGCGGTCACGGTGGCGGTCGCGGTCGCCGACGCGCCGGACGTACCGTCCGCACCCGAACACGCGGAGAGACCTACGGCCAGGGCTGCCATCAGCAGGGCACGCGTTACCTTCGATGTCCTGTTCACGAAACGTAACGATCTCACGGGTTCCGGATCGCGTTTACCCGCCACGGAGGCGGCTCCGTCGACGCATACTGGTCAACGGAGACTTCCCCGAGGGGGTGACGATGGACAGCGGGCTGATTCTGCTGATCTTCCTGGCGTTCCTGTTCGCCTGGGGCCTGAACCGGGTACGGCGCGCCTTCCGGCTCGGCCCTGTCGCGTACGCCGGTGTCATGGTGGTGTTCGTCATCGCGATGCTGGCCATCTGGGGACAGTCGTTCCGCTAGGCGGACGCCTCCAGCAGCACCCTCGCGACCAGCTCGGGATCGTCGGTCATCGGCACATGCCCGCACCCCTTGAGCAGTTTCACCCGGTGCCCCGACCATTTGGCGGCCCTTACCGCCTGCCGGCGCAAAAGCAGCCTGTCGTGCTCGCCCCAGGCGATCGTGACCGGCACCTTCGGCGGCGCGGGAGGCATCAGTCCCGCGAACGAGGCGAGCGTCTCGTCGAACCCCGAGGCGTCCTTGAGCGCCTGAATGGCGGCGAGCTGCGCCTCCGGGGAGAGCCTGGTGGGATGGGCGACCAGCAGACTCATGGAGAGAGCGCGGCTCAGCGGGTCCTCCGCGAGGGCCAGCGCCCATTCGGGGGAAAGGGAACATGCGCCGGCCCTGTTGACCCGCAGGACGGCTCGCGCGTACGCGAGCTCGCTACGGTTCCAGAACCCGGCGGGAGAGAGCGCGGTGGCCGAGCGGACCGCGGCGCGCGCGGCCAGTTCGAGAGCGACGTAACCGCCCAGGGAGTTTCCCGCCACATGCGGTTCGCGCAGGCCGAGCACCCCGAAGAAGGACTCGATCGCGTCCGCCAGGCTCTCCGCCGTGTACGGCGTGCCAGACGGCAACGGCGGTGAGACGCCGAAGCCGGGAAAGTCGACGGCGATCACGTCTCGCTCGGCGGCGAGCCGGTCGAGCACCGGCAACCATGCCTGCCAGTGATGCCCGATGCCGTGTAGCAGGACCAGGGGCGAGCCCGTCCCACGCCGTTCGAACGCCAGCTCCATGTCCCGAGTCAACCACCGATCGGATAGTTGTTCCAGCTCTGCCATGTGTCGTTCAGCGCGACCTGGTGGGGATCTCGAACCAGACGGCCTTTCCTTCCTTGGTGGGGCGGGAGCCCCAGCGCTTGGCGAGCTGGTCGACGAGATAGAGACCCCGTCCCCCCTCGTCGTTCTCCCCCGCGCTGCGGATGCGCGGCAGCCGGAGGTCCTGGTCGAAGACCTCGACCCAGACGGACTCTCCGCCCCGGCGCAGCCGGAGGGTGAACTCCTTCTCGTTGACGATCTCGTCTTCGAAGCCGGGGATGTCCCAGGACTCGTCGAACGACAGCGGAGGACCGTCCATTGTCAGCTCCCTGCGCGGGATGCTGGCGCTGGCGGCGTGCAGCACGACGTTGGTGACGACCTCGGAGACCAGCAGGCAGGCGAGCTCGGCGCGCTCCTCGGGGACGTTCCAGCCGACGAACGCCTCCGAGGCCATCCGGCGCGCCTCACCGACCATGATCGGCTGGGCCGGGAAGGTGCGCTCCTCGACGGCCAGGTCCTCGGAGGCGGACCTGAGCACGAGAATGGCCATGTCATCGTCGATCTCGCCGGGCACCGCGACGGTGGCGGCGTCGGCGATGCGCTCGACGGAGGTGTCGCTGATCTCGATGAGCCTCTCGCAGAGCTGCCCCAGCGCCTCCTCGACGTTGGGCGGCCTGCCGTCCGCGTCGCGGATGGGGCGGCGGTCGACGAGCCCGTCGGTGTAGAGGAGCAGCGCGGCCCCGGGGGGCAGTGTCCGCGTCTCCTCCTTGTAGACCAGGTCCGCGTGCATGCCCTTGGCCCGGACTCCCAGCGGCTGGCCGACCTCGCGAATGTCGAGTTCGGTGCAGGTGTCGCCGATGAGCAGCAGTGGGGGGGCGTGACCGGCGTTGGCGAACGACAGCTGCCGCGACCAGGCGTCGTACACCAGATACTGGCAGGTGACGATGGGCGGGATGCTGATGTCGGCGCCGCTCTCGTCCTGCTCGGGGGTGGCGATGATGCGCGTCCACTCGTCGAGCCTGGCGAGAATCTCCGCGGGCGGTTTGTCGTCCTGGGCGAAGGCCCGCAGCGCCGCCCGCAGCTGTCCCATGACCGCCGCGGCCTTGGCGCCCCGGCCCTCGACGTCGCCGATGACGATGCCGACCCGGCCCGCCGAGAGCGGGATGACGTCGTACCAGTCACCGCCGACCTGGGTCTGGATGCCCTGTCCGTGGCTGGCCAGGGGAGCGGCGGGAAAGTAGCGGACCGCGATCTCCAGCCCGTCGAGCTGCGGCAGCGCGCGGGGAAGAAGGTGCTTCTGGAAGGACTCCGCCGTGTGCCGTTCCTCCTCGAACAGCAGCGCGTTGTCGACGGCGAGGGCGACCCTGGTGGCGATCGCCCCTACGAAGTCGCGGTCGAAGGCGTCGTAGTGCGGGCTACGCCGGTCGGTCAGGTTGGACAGCCCCAGGTACATCAGCCCGAGGGTCTCACCTCGTACGCAGAGCGGCGCCACGATGGCCGAGGTCATGCCGATCTCGGCGGCCAGGCGGGTGTTGGCCTCGCCGGGGCTGGGGTAGTTGGTCTGGGAGAAGTCCTCGACCAGGATCGTCTCCTGGCGGCGCAGCGCGATGTCGGCGTAGTGTCCCGCCGGATAGCGGATCTCCGCCCCGATCGGTGCCCAGGTGTTGGGCGGCGGGCTCCACCCCTGGACGTGTGTGGAGACCCTGCGGGTCAGCCGCCCCTCCTCCATCAGCTCGATGAAGCAGTGGTCGGCGAACTGCGGGACGAGCATCTCGGCGACGCGCTTGAGCGTCTCCTCGACGTAGAGCGATCCGGCGAGACGCTCGCCGATCCGCTCCAGCAGGCCGAAGCGGTCCTTCTCCCGCTCGTTGCTGCGCATCGCCTCGCGAGCGGTGATGACGATGCCCGTCACCGCTCCCGAGGGGTGGCGCAGCGGCACGGCCTGGGCCCGTACGTAGATGATCGTCCCGTCGCCGCGCCTGACGTCGAACGTGCCCTCCCAGACACCCCCCTTGAGGACGTGTTTGGAGAGCTCGACGGCCAGCGGGTGGTCCTTCTCCATGATGCCCAGGGAGAGAGACTGATCACGTGGTCCCGACGTGCCCGGGCGCCCGAAAAGCCTTTCCGCGAAAGGGTTCCAGTAGAGCAGGTTGCTGAACCTGTCGGTGACCACCACCGCCATCTCAGCATGATCTAGGACGGAACCAGCCGTAAGGTGATCAGCGGCATCTTGGGAAACATCCCCCCACCGCTTCATCCGGTGACCGCCCCTCGTGGGCGGGTGTGTGCATAGCGAACCACGGTTGCTCCTGCAGTCTCGGCCTGGGAGCGGAGGGACTCCCGAACGGGATCCAACCGAGCTAAGGGGCCTCGGTCAGCGTGTGGAGACGAAAACGTGCGCGGCAACCTCTCGCGGGAGATCCGCAAGAAAATTGTCCGCCTCGTCGTCACCTGTCACCCGCACACCGTCGTCGCTCACCGCGAGCGTTACCTCGCGTCCGGGTTGTATCCCAACTTGCTTGAGTTTAAGCATCACAGCCGGATCGCTTTGCACTTGTTCACTAATTCGCCGCACGACAACGGGTATATCTCTGGGTCCGGCCATCGCGGCCATCGACGGCAGCGACTCCGACCGCCCGTCGGGAAGGCCCGAGACACCGAGTTCCTCCAGGCCGGGGATCGGATTGCCGTGCGGGTCCTCGGTGGGGTTGTTGAGCAGGCTGACCAGCCTGGCCTCCACCGATTCGGACATGACGTGCTCCCAGCGGCACGCCTCGATGTGCACGTCCTCCCATGGCAGGCCGATGACCTGAGTGAGCAGGCACTCGGCGAGACGGTGCTTGCGCATGACCCGGGTCGCGAGAGTGCGCCCCAGCTCGGTCATGGTCAGATGCCGGTCGCCCTCGACGCGAACCAGCCCGTCGCGTTCCATCCTGGCGACCGTCTGGCTGACTGTGGGACCACTCTGCTGGAGCCGCTCCGCGATGCGCGCGCGCAGGGGGACGATGCCCTCCTCCTCCAGCTCGAAGATCGTACGAAGGTACATCTCCGTTGTGTCGATCAGGCCATGTGCGGTCAAGGTTCCTCCCGTCCTCTCTCGATGCTACGTCCATCGCGCGGTGTTCCCGGGAGGGCGGCGCGGGACCTTGGAAGTTCGAAGACACGACCCTATTGGGAGAACGGCTCGTGATGGCAAAGGACAGCAACACCGGGGGCCGCCGAATCCTTCCCTAGCTGCTCAAACACTACTCACGACCGGTTGATATTTTCTGAAGGCCGGGACGGTCAGCCCCACCGCGACCACGGCCACCGCGCAGGCGATCCCACCGCCCACCCAGGCCCCCGTGGCCCCGAACCAGGAGGCGGTGGCCCCGGCTCGGAGGTCCCCCAGTCTGGGGCCTCCCGCGACCACCACCATGAAGACGCCCTGCATCCTCCCGCGCATGTCGTCGGGTGCGTGGGTCTGCAGGATCGTCTGGCGCCACACCGCGGAGACCAGGTCGGCGGCCCCGCCGAACGCGAGCAGCGCGACCATCAGCCACAACTGGTCCGCGAGTCCGGCCGCGGCGACGGTGAGCCCCCAGGCGGCGATCACGTACGTGAGCGCCATTCCCTGACGCCGGACCCGCCCCACCCAGCCCGACAACACCCCGCCGAGCACCGAGCCGATGGCGATGCTGGCCGACAGCCACCCGAAGGCGACCAGCGATCCGCCGAACCTCTCGGCCACGACCTCCGGGAACAGCGCCCTGGGCAGTGCGAACGCCATGGCGATGAGATCGACGACAAACGACATCAGCACCACCGGGTGCCCGCAGACGTAACGCAGGCCGTCCACGACCGACCGCAGGTCCGGGCGCGTCACCTCGCCGACCGGTTCGAGTCTCGGCAGTCTCACCGCGGCGTGGAAGCCCGCGCCGAACAGCAGCGCGTCGATCAGGTAGGCGGCGGCGAAACCGCTCTGCGCGAGCACGACCCCGCCGATCAGCGGCCCGATGACGGTGCCGAGGCCGCTCACCAGGAAGTTGAGGGTGTTGGCCGCCGGGATCAGGTCGGCCGGGACCAGCCTGGGGATGATGGCCCCCCTGGTCGGGCCCGTGATGGCGAAACCTGTCGCGTGCAGGGCCACGGTGGCCAGCAACAGGCCGACGCTCGTCGACCCGAGGGCCGCCTGGACCAGGAGCGCGAGCGTCCCCGACCAGGCGATCAGCGCACCGATGATGAGGAGCCTGCGCCGGTCGACGGCATCGGCGACCGCGCCGCCCCAGAGCCCGAAGACGACCAGGGGGATCAGGTTGGCTGGGCCGAGCATGCCGACCCAGAAGGACGACCCCGTGATGTCGTAGATCTGGGCGCTGACGGCCACCGAGGTGAGCTGGAAGCCGATGAACGACACACCCTGGCCGGCCCAGAGTCGCCGGTAGGCGGGGATGCCGAGCGGGCGTGTGTCGGCCGCGTGCCTGCGGACGAAATTTCCGAACCCCACACCACTCCCTCTCTACCGGACATATGTGGATATATCAGTAAAGAGGGAGCAGGGTGTCACGGAGCCAGACGCTCGATGATCCAACCGGTGCCGGAACGCCGGTAACGGAGGCGGTCGTGCATACGGTCTGTGCGGCCCTGCCAGAACTCCACCTCGGCCGGCACCACACGCAGTCCACCCCAGAAGTCCGGGGTCGGCGGATCCTCCGGCCAACGCTCCGACAGCTCCTCGTAGCGGGCGTCCAACTCGTCCCTGGAGTGCACGACCGCGGACTGCCTCGACGCCCAGGCGCCGATCCGCGACCCGTAGGGCCGGGACCTGAAGTAGGCGGCCGACTCCTCGCGCGGCAGCCGTACCACCGCCCCCTCCACCCGTACCTGGCGGCGGATGGAGTGCCAGGGGAACAGCAGGGCGGCCCTCGGGTTCTCCGCCAGGTCACGCCCCTTGCGCGACTCGTAGTTGGTGTAGAAGACGAACCCGTTCTCGTCGTACCCCTTGAGCAGTACGGTCCTGGCCGTCGGCCGGCCACCCGCCGAGGCGGTCGCCAGCACTGTCGCGTTCGGCTCGGGAAGCCCGGCGTCCACGGCGTCGCCGAACCAGGCGGCGAACTGCGACACGGGATCGGGTGCGAGGTCCTCCTCAAGGAGAGGCAGTCCCTGGTACGTGCGACGAAGTCCCGCCATCGAGGGCGGTCGCGATGCGGCATCCACGGGAAGGTATTCTCCCGTGCCGAGCCGGAAACCCGCTCAGCGCCCCCCACCTGCGGCGATCCCGCTTTGGAGGGTCCGGCGGCAGGCTGCCCCGGCTCAGGGGGTTGAATATGACCCGCCGGTATCTCGACATCAAGGCTTTGACTTCAAGAAAGGGAGGCGGCCGAAAATGTCCGACTTCAAACCCGGGCTCGAAGGCGTAGTAGCTTTCGAGACTGAGATCGCGGAACCGGACAAAGAAGGGGGCGCCCTCCGCTATCGGGGCGTTGACATCGAAGAGCTGGTCGGTCGCGTCCCCTTCGGGAACGTGTGGGGCCTGCTCGTCGACAACGAGTTCGAGCCGGGTCTGTCCCCGGCCGAGCCCTACCCCATTCCTGTCCACTCCGGTGACATCCGCGTCGACGTGCAGAGCGCGCTGGCCATGCTGGCCCCCGCGTACGGTTTCAAGCCGCTGCTCGACATCGACGACAAGGAGGCCCGCGCCAACCTGGCGCAGGCCAGCGTCACGGCCCTGAGCTTCGTCGCCCAGTCCTCGCGCGGTCTCGGGAAGCCGATGGTCCCCCAGAGCGAGGTCGACAAGGGCCAGAGCATCGTCGAGCGGTTCATGATCCGCTGGCAGGGCGACCCCGACCCCAGGCACGTCAAGGCCATCGACGCCTACTGGACCTCCGCCGCCGAGCACGGCATGAACGCCTCCACCTTCACCGCCCGGGTCATCGCCTCCACCGGAGCCGATGTCGCCGCGGCGCTGAGCGGTGCGGTCGGCGCCATGTCCGGCCCGCTCCACGGTGGTGCGCCCGCGCGCGTGCTGCACATGATCGAGGGTGTCGAGCAGGTCGGCGACGCCAAGAAGTACGTGCAGTCGGAGCTCGACAAGGGCCAGCGTCTGATGGGCTTCGGTCATCGCGTCTACCGTGCCGAGGACCCCCGGGCACGAGTGCTCCGCCGCACCGCCAAGGAACTCGACGCACCGCGTTACGAGGTCGCCGCGGCGCTGGAGAAGGCCGCGCTGGAGGAACTGCACGCCCGCAAGCCCGACCGGGTGCTCGCCACCAACGTCGAGTACTGGGCGGCGGTCATCCTGGACTTCGCCCAGGTTCCGTCATCCATGTTCACCTCCATGTTCACCTGCGCCCGCACCGCGGGCTGGGCCGCGCACATCCTGGAGCAGAAGCGCACGGGCAGGCTTGTCCGCCCCAGCGCCGACTACGTAGGTCCCCCCCAGCGCTCGGTCCACGACGTCCCCGGTGCCGCCGAGGCCGTCGGCTCCTTCTGATCCTGCCGAATTCCCGTCCTGTACGGCTGTCGCGTGGACGTCTCACGCGACAGCCGTTGCCGTTGCCGTTCCCGGCTCCTCGAAACCTCGCGCCCCGCTCTCCCACCGGCCGTCATCCGGTTTCCGGCCCCCGCGATCACCTCACCCGGCTCAAAACCATCCCACGTCTCGTCTCAAAATCCGGACCTCGTCCTGGATCGATCCGCGGGCTCAGTAGGCTGGTCATGTGGCTGACATCGTGATTCCCTCTGACATCAAGCCCGCCGACGGCCGTTTCGGCTGCGGGCCCTCGAAGGTGCGCCCCGAGCAGCTCTCGGCTCTCGCCGCCTCCGGTTCCAGCCTCCTAGGCACCTCTCACCGCCAGAAGCCGGTGAAGTCGCTCGTCGGGCGCGTCCGCGCGGGACTGTCCGAGTTGTTCTCCCTCCCCGAGGGGTACGAGGTCGTCCTGGGCAACGGCGGCACCACCGCGTTCTGGGACATCGCCGCCTTCGGGCTGATCCGCGACAGGTCGCAGCACCTGAACTTCGGCGAGTTCTCCTCCAAGTTCGCCTCCGTGGCGGCCAAGGCCCCGTGGCTGGGCGACCCGACCGTGATCAAGTCGGACGTCGGCAGCCACCCCGAGGCCAGGCTGGAGGAGGGCGTCGACGTCTACGCGCTCACCCACAACGAGACCTCGACCGGCGTCGCGATGCCGATCAGGCGGGTGGGCGAGGAGGGTTCGCTCGTGCTCGTCGACGCCACCTCCGGCGCCGGCGGCCTGCCGGTCGAGGCGAGCGAGTTCGACGTCTACTACTTCGCCCCGCAGAAGAGCTTCGCCTCCGACGGCGGCCTCTGGATCGCCCTGATGTCCCCGGCCGCGCTGGCCAGGGTCGACGAGATCGCGTCAAGCGGGCGCTACGTCCCCGACTTCTTCAGCCTGCCGGTGGCCATCGACAACTCCTCCAAGGACCAGACGTACAACACCCCGGCGGTCGCCACGCTCTTCCTGCTCGCCGAGCAGATCGAGTGGATGAACGGCAACGGCGGCCTGGCCTGGACGACCGCTCGCAGCGCCGAGTCGGCCCGGCGCCTCTACACCTGGGCGGAGAAGACCTCCTATACCACCCCGTTCGCGGGTCCGGAGTTCCGCTCCAACGTGGTCGGCACGATCGACTTCTCCGATGACGTCGACGCCTCCGCGATCGCCAAGGTCCTGCGCGCCAACGGCATCGTCGACACCGAGCCCTACCGCAAGCTCGGTCGCAACCAGTTGCGCGTCGCGATGTTCCCGGCCATCGACCCCGACGACGTCGAGGCCCTGACCACCTGCGTCGACTACGTGGTCGAGCGCCTGTAGTCCCGCTCCCTGGCGGTGCCGAGCCCGATGGCAGCGGGCACCGCCAGGATTCGTCCGGTGAGATCTCCGGTCCCGCGCGGGAACCTAGGGCAGGGCGCCCGGAGGCCCGCCCGCGCTCGGAGTGAACGCCTGCTCCCCCGCGCGCCGGGCCAGTTCGTGCAGCAGACGCAGGGCGTCGTCCGGATCCACCCCCTCCGCGAACCGCGAGAGCACGGGGGCCCGGTCCGGGCTGCCCGCCAGGGCCGCGAGCATCAGCCCCGCCACATGCTCATCCCGGGAGCGGCTGGCGGTGTAGCGGAAGGCGTTGCGCACGGGTGCCCTCTCCAGCAGGCCCTTCCTGACGAGACGCTCGGCGACGGTCTGCACCGTGGTGTAGGCCAGGCTCCGTTCCGCGTCCTGGTTCAGCATGTCCTGCACCTGGCGGACCAGCAGTGGTTGCTTGCAGCCCCACAGCACGTCCATGATCGCGCGTTCCAGGGATCCCAGGTTCACCCGCGGCCACCTTTCGAGGGTCGCGCCCAGCAGCGGATGGCCCTGGAGAACATGTACGGGCACGCAGCCAGGCAGGGTCACACATGAAATTTGGTCATATTGTTACTTAAATCCATCGATGCGGCCATAGCTGGTGAATGTCGACCCTCTTAACTGATCGCACTCCAGATCGCCGCTATTCGCCCCTGGAGCGCGCACATCACCCATCGACCCCGAATATTCCCGCAGCGCCACAAAGGCCCTACACAACCCTTACAGCCCCGTACAGCACCTATCCCTGGGCGAAACACCAAGAGCCGGCCGGGCGACGGCAAGCCCGCGGCGCGAAGGACGGCGTACGGCGGGACCCCGACGGGCAGGAGGGACGGCGACGACGTGCGGCGACCGGGGCGAGAGCCTCAGTAGGCGGGAGAGACATCCCGGCGGCGCTTGCGGCGCAGCACCCAGGCCGCGATGACGCCACCGATCAGGCCGAACAGGTGCCCCTGCCAGGAGATGCCCTGCTCTCCGGGGAGCACCCCCCAGATGATCGAGTAATAGGTGATCGCCACGCCGACACCGATCACGATGTCGAGGGCGCGGCGGTCGAACAGGCCTCGGGCGACGACGAAGCCGAAGTAACCGAAGACCAGGCCGCTGGCACCGACCGTGAGAACCCTCGGCTCGTTGACGAACCAGATGCCCAGCCCACTGACCAGAACGATGATCAGGCTGGCGGCCAGGAAGCGGCCGATCCCCCGCAGCGCGGCGAGGAAGCCGAGGATCAGCAGGGGCAGCGAGTTGGCCATCAGGTGGCCGAAGCCGCCGTGCAGAAAGGGGGCGAGGAGGATGCCGCCCAGACTCTCCGGGACCCAGGACTGGATTCCGTAGGCGTCGAGCGTTCCCTCACCCGGCAGCACGTAGTCGACGACCTCGACCACCCACATGACGCTGACCAGGAGGACGTTGATGATCGCGGCGCCCAGCGCACCCGCTGCCAGGTTTCCCGCCCTGCGCTTCAGGAGGTCGCCGGAGGATCGGCCGGTGGGGGTCATCCCGGTCGCGTAGTCGTTCATTCACTCTCCTGGCCTTGGAGCGGTGTCGTGGATGTCAAGTGCCCCCGCCACACCTGCCCACACCTTTACCGTACGCACTCCCGGCCATGAACGCGCCGGGTGTGATCCATCGATCACACCCGACCCGCGAACCCCCTCCGGAATCCGAAGGGGGACTACTCACCCTTCCACTGGGGGGCACGCTTCTCGGCGAAGGCCGCCGCGCCCTCCATGGCGTCCTTGGAACCGAACACCGGGTTGATGATCTCGCCCTGCTTCCTGAACATCTCGTCGAGGCTCCAGTCCGCGGACTCGACGATCACGCGTTTGGTCGCGGCGAGCGCCATCGGGGCGTTGGCCGCGATCCTCTTCGCGAGCTCGACGGCCTTGGCCAGCGCCTCACCCACCGGTGTGATGTGGTTGACCAGGCCGACCTCGTACAGCCGGGAGGCCGGGAAGTGGTCGCCGGTCAGGGCGATCTCCATGGCGATGTGGTACGGAATGCGACGCGGCAGCCGCATCACGCCACCCGCCCCCGCGACCAGACCCCGTTTGGGTTCGGGCAGCCCGAACTTGGCCTCCTCGGAGGCGATGATGATGTCGCAGGCCAGCGCCAGCTCGCAGCCTCCGGCCAGGGCGTAACCCTCGACGGCGGCGATGAGCGGCTTCTTCGGCGGCGTCTCGGCCACCCCGCCGAATCCCCTGCCCTCCACGACCGGGAAGTCCCCGCTCAGGAAACCTTTCAGGTCCATACCCGAGCAGAACGTGCCACCGGCGCCGGTAAGGACGTAGGCGGCCACGTCCTTGCGCTCCTCCAGCTCGTCCAGCGCGGCGGCGACGCCCCTGGCGACCGTGCCGTTGATGGCGTTCCTGGCCTTGGGCCGGTTGATCGTGATGACGGCCACGCCGTCGTCCACTTCGACCAGAACCTCGTCAGACACCGGATGACTCCTACTTGGGCTGGAAGCGGATGCCGCCGTCGAAACGGATCGTCTCGGCGTTCATGTAGTCGTTCTCGATCAGCGAGCGGACCAGGTGCGCGAACTCCGAGGCCAGTCCCATGCGCTTGGGGAAGACCACCGGGGCCACGAGCTTGGCCTTGAACTCATCGGCGTTGGGCGAGAAGCCGTAGATCGGGGTGTCGATGATGCCCGGGCAGATGGTGTTGACACGCACACCGATGGCACCGAGGTCGCGTGCGGCCGGGAGGGTCATGCCGACGATGCCGCCCTTGGACGCCGAGTAGGCGACCTGGCCGGTCTGCCCCTCCAGCGCCGCCACCGAGGCGGTGTTGATCACCACTCCGCGCTGGCCGTCCGCGTCGACCGGCTCCGTCTTCGCGATCGCCGCGGCACCGATGCGCATGAGGTTGAAGGTGCCGATCAGGTTGACCTCGATGACCTTGCGATAGGAGGCCAGGTCATGGGGCGAGCCGTCGCGACCCACGGTCCGGCTGGCCCAGCCGATGCCCGCGCTGTTCACCACGACGCGCAGCGGCTTGCCGGTCGCCACGGCCGCGTCCACGGCCGCCTGCACCTGCGCCTCGTCCGACACGTCGGTCTTGACGAAGACGCCGCCGAGCTCGTCGGCAAGGGGCTTGCCGCGCTCCTCGTTGAGGTCGGCGATGACGACGGTGACACCGTGCGCGGCGAGGTCGCGGGCCGTGGCCTCGCCGAGGCCGCTGGCGCCGCCCGAGATGATTGCTGCTGCTCCGTTCAAGTCCATGAGCGGACTTTAACCCGCGGACCGAATGAAGTTCTACTCGGGGTGGGTTAAATCTCTCCGATGCCAGGCCCTGACCCCTGCCTACCGCGGCCGGTCAAAGTCCGCGGGATGGAGCCTAGATCTCTCCGATCGCAGTGCTCACATCGGGATAGACCTTGATCCGCCGGTCGAGCCCCGTCGTGCGGAGGATCCGGGCCACCGGCGCCTGGGGAGCCGCCAGGCAGACCCCACCGCCACCGCTCGTGGCCAGCCGCCACGCCTCGATCAGCACCGACAACCCGCTGGAGTCCATGAAGGACAGGTCTGTGAGGTCGAGAACCAGTCGCGAACCGTCCAGTTTGATCGCGTCACGGACCTCGTCTCGCAGGAAGGGAGCGGTGAACAGGTCGAGTTCGCCCTCGACAGCCACCACCACGGCGTCGCCGACCGCGCGGCGGGCCAGCCGTAGCTTCATCAGTCCTCCTCGCGCCCAGGGCAGACCCACTTTACTTCGCCACCACAGCACACGAGGTCGTGTGTGATTCTTCACAGGGAATCGCAGCCCGGATTCTCCGGGATCACGAGGCCGCGAAACCGTAGGGCAGTTCGAGCCGGTGGTCGGCGAGCAGGTCGGCATCGGCGAGAATCTTACGGGTCGGCCCGTCCGCGGCAATGACGCCCCCGGAGAGAATGAGCGAACGCTCACACAGCTCCAGCGCGTAGGGCAGGTCGTGGGTGACCATCAGGACCGTCACGTCGAGCCCCCTGAGAATCTCGGCGAGCTCTCGCCTGGAGGCCGGGTCCAGGTTCGACGACGGCTCGTCGAGCACCAGAATCTCCGGCTCCATGGCCAGCACCGTCGCCACCGCGACCCGGCGGCGCTGGCCGAAGGACAGGTGGTGCGGCGGCCGGTCGATCGTCTCCAGCATGCCCACGCGCTCCAGCGCGTCCTTGACCCGGCGCTCCAGCTCCTCGCCCGTGACGCCCAGGTTGGCCGGGCCGAAGGCCACGTCCTCGCGGACGCTCGGCATGAAGAGCTGGTCGTCGGGGTCCTGGAAGACCAGCCCGACCCGCCTGCGGATCTCCTTGAGCGATCCCTTCCCGACCGGCAACCCCGCCACCGCCACCGTGCCGTGGCCGGCGGTCAGGATGCCGTTGAGGTGCATCACCAGTGTGGTCTTGCCCGCGCCGTTCGGCCCGAGCAGCGCGACCCGCTCACCGCGCTCCACGCGGAAGTCCACGCCGAACAGCGCCTGCGTACCGTCCGGGTACGCGTACGCCAGGCGGCTCACCTCCAACGAAGGCGGCGCGGTCATGCGACCCCCCAGCTCCCAAGCAGCACGGCAAGCGCCGCACCTGGCAACATACCGGCGACCAGCCACTGCCGCGACGCGGCGGACAGATCCTGGATGACCGGCATCGAGCCGGTGTAGCCCCGGCTGAGCATGGCCAGGTGCACCCGCTCACCCCGCTCGTACGAGCGGATGAACAGCGCCCCCGCCGATCTGGCGATCACCGGGATGTGCCGCACGTCCCTGGCCACGAACCCGCGTGACTCCCGCGCCACCCGCATCCGGCGCATCTCCTCCAGGATCACGTCCAGGTAGCGGAGCATGAACATGGCGATCTGTACCAGCATCGGCGGCAGCCTCAGGCGCTGGGCGCCCAGCAGTATCAGCCGTGGCTCGGTGGTGGCCGCGAGCAGCACGCTCGCGACCACGCCCAGGGTCGCCTTGGCCAGGATGTTCCAGGCGGCCCACAGGCCGGCGACGCTGAGCGAGAGTCCCATGAACGTCACCCGCTCGCCGATTCCGATGAACGGGATGGCCAGCGCGAACACCACGAACGGCACCTCGACCACCATCCGCCGCAGCAGGAATCCCGCCGGGACTCGCGCGGCCACCGCGACGGCGGCCAGGAGCACGGCGTACAGGCCGAAGGCCCAGAACCACTCACGCGGGGTGGCGACCACCACCAGGGCGAACCCGGCCACCGCCGCCAGTTTGCACTGGGGGGGCAGCCGGTGCACGAGCGTGTCGCCCGGCCGGTGAAGCCGATGGTGGTGACCCGCCCCCACTAGACGGAGACCTTCCTGCCGCTGTCCTCGCCGCGCCCGGAGCCCTCGTCACGGCGGCGCACCGTGAAGAACAACCCGCCGCCGACGGCGAGGGTCACCCCGACGCCGATCAGACCGGCCACCCCCACCGGGATGCCGCCCACGTCCCCGTAGTCGGCGAGCGGCTGCTCACCCAGTGAGTGGTCGGCCGCCTGCCCGCTGAAGCCCTTGTCCTCGGCGACGCGCTCCAGACCGTCGGGCGAGGAGGAGGCGTAGAAGCTGACCACGCCCGCCAGCAGCGCCGCCACCGCGATACCGGCGGGCAGGAACCAGCCGGGACGGCGCGCGGCGACCGGCGCCGTGGGCGCCGGAGACTCCGACGTGACCGTCACGTCGCCGCCCGCGCCGCGCAGGACCAGCGGCGCGGCGAGTTCCCTGGCGCCGTACACCAGGTCGGGCCGGATCGCCAGGACGGTGCTGACGGTCACCGCGGTGATCAGGCCTTCCCCGATACCGATGAGCAGGTGCACGCCGCCCATGGCCGCGGCGACCGTGCCGATCTCGACGGGCGCGGTGCCGCCGAGCCAGAACAGCAGGGTGAAAGCCAGCGCCGTGGCGGGCACCGAGACCAGTGCCGCGACGAACGAGGCCGCCACCACGGCTCCCCGGCCCCGCAGGCTCCGGGTGATCAGACGGAAGACGCCCCACCCGACCAGTACGGCGACGACGCCCATCAGCGTGATGTTGACGCCCAGCGCGGTCAGGCCGCCGTCGGCGAAGAAAAACCCCTGTACGAGGAGGACCACCGCCACGCACAGCACCGCCGTGTACGGGCCGACGAGTATCGCGGCGAGCGCACCACCAAGGAGGTGGCCGCTCGTACCCGCGGCGACCGGGAAGTTGAGCATCTGGACGGCGAACACGAAGGCGGCGACCAGGCCCGCCATGGGGGCGGTGCGGTCGTCGAGTTCACGGCGGGCGCCGCGCAGGCAGACGGCCACGCCCGCAGCCGCGACCACCCCCGCCGACAGCGACACCGCCGCGTTGAAAAAGCCATCGGGTACGTGCACGACAAGCCTCCGAAGCGCGGATTTGGCTCCACTTTAGGCCATGGGCTTGTACTTGCAAGATATTGGCATTAACGCCCGACGAAGGTCTGGTGACTTCCGCCTGCCACCGGGGTTCGCGGCGCTACCGCGCCGTCAACACACGATGCGTCTGACGAAGGTCCGGGGGCCGAGGGTGCGGACCACGGTGCTGAGCCGCCCCTTGCCCGCCGTGGCGTAGGGCCTGACGCTCCACCGGGTCGCGCCGCGCCACCAGGTACGCGGCTGCTCGATCATCTCGGGCACCGCCTCGATCCTGAAGCGCGCGGGCGGCCCGCCCAGGTCCATCTCCAGGTAGGCGTCCCAGGTGCCGGGCCCCAGCCGGCCCATCGCCTGCCAGGCCGTGAACGTGCCGTCCTCTCCGACCGTGACCGGCTCACGCCGCTCCCGGCTCGACTCACGCTCCCGCCAGACCAGATGACGCACCGCGTCCGCCGCCGGAGCGGCGGTGCCCACGGTGACCTCACCGTGCAGCACCAGCCGGTGCCCCGCCGCCCAGCGGGCGCGTACCAGCCGGGCGCTGCCCGGCACCGCGACCACGTGGCCGCCGATGTCAAGGCTGAGGTTGCCGTAGGGGCGGGTGAAGTACGGCAGGGCGACGACGTCGCCGACCACTCGCGGCGCGGGCGGCACCGGAAGCGCGGTCAGTCCGTCCCGGTCGAAGCCCAGACGGGCGAGCCGGGGAACGCCCTCGAAGGCGACGGCCACGTGAACATCCCAGATGCCGGAGGACAGGCCGGTGACGTCGACGACCCCGGTGAACTCCGCGCAGTCGCCCGTCGCCGGGACCACGACCTCGTCGCAGGGGCCGGTGCCCGCGTGCCGGCGCCGCAGCACCAGGGCGAGGTCGCCGCCAACGATCTCCGGGCGGTCGTATCGCTCCAGTGTGCTCAGCGCCACCTTGCCGGAGATCGCCAGCCTTCCCTCCCGCTCCCAGCGGAGCGCGGTGAGCTCCCTGCGGACCGAGGCCGACTCGATGTGCGCCAGCCGCACCAGGCGATCGATGTCCTCCAGTGCGGCGATCCTGCTCCGGTCGATCGCGGGGAGCCGGTCACGGACCCCGTCGGTCAGCCACCGCTCGCACATGTCGGCCACCTCGGCGGCGATCTCCTTGCGCTCGACCTCCCCGGCGTCCAGGAAGGGCCTGCCGAGGTTGCCGAAGGCGTCCATCCGGAAGTGCCGCCGCAGGAGGTGGTCGCGGAGGTCTCCCGGCCGTACGTGGGCGAGCATCAACTCGATCGGCCGCCTGATCATCCGCAGCCAGGAGACCGGGTCGCGGCTCCCCTGCCGCTGCATGATGCTGGTGCCGTCGGGCCGGGCGACCAGGTGGTAGCAGTCGTAGTCGGCGACCACCGAGATCACGTTCGCGTGGCAGTAGGCGTGGGTGGTGAAGACGACGTCCTCGCCGACCAGAAGCGTCTCGTCGAAACGGATGGCGTGCCGCTCCAGCATCTCCCTGCGGAACAACTTGAAGCAGCTCAGGCTGTTGTAGACCGCGCTGTCACCGAGCGGCACCCGCTCGGCGTTCTCCTTGAACATCGAGACCGGCACCTTGCGGTCATGACCGACGATCTTCCCGAGCACGATGTCCGAGCCGTTGCGGTCGGCCATCGCGAGCATCCGCTCCAGCGCCTGGGGGCCGAGGTAGTCGTCCGCGTCGCAGAAGAAGACGTACCTGCCGCGCGCGTGGGAGAGTCCGACGTTGCGCGGGCGCCCCGCGCCGCCGGATGCCTTCTGCCGGACGACGCGGATCACACCGCGGTGGCAGGAGGCGTACAGGTCGAGCAGCGCGGCACCGCCGTCGGTGGAACCGTCGTCGACGACCACCACCTCCAGGGCGACCCGCTGGATCAGCAGCGAGGTCAGGCACCTGTCGAGATAGGGCCGACAGTTGTGCAGGGGGACGATCACGGTGACGTCGACGTCGGACCGGATCGCCTCCTCCCTGGTGATATCGCAGCCGCCCCGCCCCGTGCGGACTCGCTGAAGAGTCGTTACCCCCACCGCCGTGCCCCTCGTCGGTTACTTTCCGCTTATCTAGCGTCTCAGTATGTGACGAGGGGCCACCCGTGCGGGGCAAATCCACAGGGTTGCCTCTCCGACCTGCTCCCGGCGAAGGCCGAATTCGGCGAGAAACAACTGGTTCTCCCACCATCGACAGGAAACCCACTGCCTAACCGGCTCAGACGCGCCGCACTCTCAAACCCCGCTGTCGGCCCGGTCGAGGTCGTCTCGATCGCGGTTGGTATGTCCGTTCGGGGCCTGATCCGCCCCGAGAGCCCGAACCCGACGGCGGCGCGGCAGCCAGGCGATGACGTACAGCACGAGCGCCACCACGACCAGCGCCCCGAAGAGGCGCAGAGGGAGGATGACGAAAGTCGCGCTCCGCCGGGATGTCCCGCCGGTCCCGGAGACCGACACCGTCGCGTGGCAGAGACACATGAACGGCGGATCCGCCCATCTGACGGTGACGTCCCTGCTGTCTCCCCTGAGCAGGGTGAAGTCGGGAAACGGCACCTCGTACCCGTTCACCTCCACCTTCAGCGCACCGGGGCCGAGGAAGTCACGGTGAACGGTCCCGAGATTGTCGACGGTGATGGTGAGGTCGACGGGGCCGCCCGTCGAGAAGGCGCCGGAGGTGCGCAGGTCGCCAAGGCGCACGGACGTGTCGATCGGCCCCGGAACCGTGATGTAGATCGGCGTTCCGATCGCCCGGTTCAGCTTGATGTTGCCCTCACCGGCCCCTGCCGGGGCCACGAAGAGCAGGGCCACCTGGTGCTCGCCGTGCTCGGGCTCGGGCGGAGGGTCGATCAGTACGGTGACGCCCCGCTCCGCGCCGGGGGCGAGACGGAAGCTCGCCGGCCTCACCTTGAGCCAGCCGGCGGCCGAGCGGGGCGCGTCACGCTCGAAGAGCACCTTCCCGGACTCGTCCATGGCGAAGCCCACCCTGTCGACGACCACGTCGACGGGCGCTCGTCCCCTGTTGGCCACCTGGAACGACTGAGGCTCGTCGATCTCCTCCGGGGTGACGACCAGTCGTGGCGGGCTCACCGTCAGCGAGAAGTCCGGAACCGGGGCCGGCGCTCCGGAAGCCCCCGGCTCAACCGCCGCCGTCACGCCTCCTGCCACCAGAAGCGCGACGACCACCCGCCGAAGCCGCCCAGCCACCGCACCCCCAGTCAGCCTCGACGGTCACAGCCCGCCCGGAAACCCCACCGCCCGGCACACGGGGACACCCAAGATCTTTTCACTTACAGTAGTCGTATCAGCGCAGAACGCACAAGTTCCCGGCGGAATGTGTCGCCACCGCCTCTCTGGAACGCCCGGCTCATCCATCAGGCCGGAACCCGCCCCGGCACATACGTCACGCCTGTTCTTTTCGCGACAGGGCCGTCGCCCAGGCTCCTGGGCGGGCGTTCAAAAAGGCGTCGGCAGACGACCATTGGGCACGCGACGGGCACGGAAAAATCATAAAGTTCGGCTGAACAGCGAAAGGCCAGGTCACCGAATATCGGTTGACCTGGCCTTTCGCATGCGAGCCGACGAGGGGAATCGAACCCCTGACCTACAAGTTCACAAGATCTCGGTACGCGCCCCTGTGACCAGCTGCGTTCCAGGTCAGAGGCGGTCTCGCCTTGCCCGTGAGTCCCCGTGATTCCCCCTTGGCGACCCTCCTGACGGGGCACGCAACGGGCACGGCCTGAACGCCCCGTGCGGACGCACACACCTCCCCCGCCGGATCTTCCCGTCGCCGTCGCCCCACCCTCCGGGGAGCGGGGCGGGGCCAGAGGTCAAGGTGGAGCGCCCCACCGGACGAACACCCTTGACCCCTGGCCCCGGTCTGCTCGGCTTGCCCTGGGACGACGGCGACGGGAAGATCCGGCCCCCAGCCACCTACGAACCTGGCTCTTGCCCCTGAAGATCATCCCGGAGCCGAAGCGCCCTCGCCGGAGGCGCTTCTCTGCGGAGGTAGTCGATAACAGTGCAGACACCAGCTGCGACTATCAGCCCTACAGCAGCCTTGATATTGAGATCTACGAACTTGGGAACACCGCCGTAAACAGTAAGGATCCAGCTTGAGCGCAACAGCTTCCAAGACCCGATGATCAGAAATGCGGTGCTGGTGGTCCGCAGCATGGTAGGCCACGAGCCCTTACGTGAGCGATGCAGAAGTGCCAGTATCAGAGGGATAACAATTCCTGCTGAAAACAGTGGCCAAGTCTCCCCGGTGAGCAATCTCTCTAGGTACTGGAGGGGCGTCGTAACGGGTGATCGTATGACACGGTGTTGGACGAGGCATAGCTTTCCCTAATTATGGAAATGAAGCTGCCTGGTTCGTAGGGCCGTGTAGGTAGATGTGGCAACCGGTGGTTGATGCAACCTGGGCGGTGGTGCGGCCCCGGTGCGGCGGGTGGGCCGATTCCCGCCGCCGTTCGGGACCGGCGCCCACGCCGCACGCCCGGACGGCGGAGGGCCGTGCGGCGGCGCGCCGCGCCGCCGCTTGATAACCCATAAGAACAATTCGGCAGTGATTGTGATATGACTCCGCGTCTAGTGCCTCAGTCGTAGTCGGTGCAGGTCGCATACCAGTCGCCAGTCACATGATCGAATGAGGAGACGCCGAGATCCTCCACACGCCCGTCCGGAACATAAGCGAATCCGCACTTGATGAGCATTCCACCCGCACTGGCGACACCAAGATGTGTGACCCCCTTCCAGCGCTGCGCCGTATCGACGGTGAACAGGCCGACACGCTCCTGCCTGAATGACGAACGCTCCTGTTCAGGTAGCGACTGCGCGTAGCTGGTGAGAGCGGGTTCGGAGATCAAGAAAGCTGCCCGCATCGGAAGCTGAGAGTTCGCCAGGGCGAGTGTGAGTGCCCCGATGAGTGGCGTCGCGATGATCCATGGACTACGCCTGTAGCTGCTGCCCCGGGTCATGAGGAGCGAGATCCATATGAGGCCGGACAAGAGCCATGCAGGGATGGCGAAGAGAGCCAGGAGGTAGTTACCGCCGGGATAAGCCGCAGCGAAGAGCGTCAGGACGGCACTCACGGTAACGGGGCCGAGGACGAGCACCAATTGCCACCACTGGCTTCTATCGGGTGCCTGACGCTGGAGATCCACGACTGAGGGGGTGGCCATGCGAAGGACCCTAGCCCGGTGAACAGGATGCTTGCTGTGCAGGTCACCCGGATCGGGATGCCCGTCAGTATGACCAGCGATTATTCATGCTTTTGAAGTGATCCGGCGACATGTTCTCGGGCTTCGATCAGGTAGATCCCGTCGTGTTGGCGTATGGCCGACGGGTGATCCTGGCGCATTGCGTCGAGAACGCGGGTCGCGAATGCCTCGGATGCGAGTTCCCGGACCTCGGCCGCGGTGACCCGGCGGAACGCGCGGGCCTCGTCGGTCTCGGTGAGGTGGCCGCCGATGACCTTG
>NZ_JOEQ01000040.1 GCF_000721075.1 Streptosporangium amethystogenes | reverse complement strand
GACGTCCACTGCTGGTTGTTCTGTCCGTTGCAGTCCCAGATCTGCGCCAGGGCGCCGTTGGCCTGCGAGACGCCGGTCACATCGAGACACCTGCCCGAGCCGACCCCCCTGATCGCGCTCCCGGCCGGAGGCGTGGGGGACGGGGACGGGTTCCCGCCGCTGTCGAGGCCGAGGAACGTGATGGCGTGGGGGAACATGCCGTCCAGCGGCAGGGAGTGACCGTAGCCCGCGAAGCTGAACGCCTCGACGGGGGCCTGGGCCGTGGTGGCGCCGTACCGGGTCCGGGTCACGCCCGATCGGGGGCTGTCGGTGAACGTCGCGGTCTGGCCCAATCCGTGCAGGTTGGTCCACTGCTTGATCGCTTCGCCGAAGTTGGGGTAGGCAAGCGTGGTGTCGGTGCTGCCGTGCCACAGTTGCATCCGGGGATAGCGGCCGGTGTATCCGGGATACATCGCCCGTGCCTGGTCACCCCACTGCTGCGCGGACTTGATGAGGTTCCCGCCGGAGCACTGGCTGTTCCACAGCGATCCGTTGGTGGTGGCGAAGCACCCGGCGGGGACGCCGGAGAACGCCGCGGCGGCCGTGAACACGTCCGGGTACTGTGCGGCGAGCACGTTGGTCATCATCGCACCGGAGGAGAAGCCGCTGACCACGATGCGGGCGGGGTCGACGTTGTAGCGCTGCCGGGCCCACGTGGCCATGGACATGATTCCGGTGGAGTCACCGCCGCCGTCGCGCCTGAGTGCGGCGGGGGTGGAGACGTCGAAGCAGCGTCCCTCGCGGGTGGCCTCGGGAACCACGATGATGTACCCGTACCGGTCCGCCGCGGTCACGTAGTCACGCCCGACGCCGTTGAAGACCCCGCCGGCCGTGCCGGTGCAGTAGTGGACCATGACCAGCATCGCCGGTCGTGCCGCGACCCTGTCCGGCACGTAGATGTACATGTTCAGGTTCGTCGGGTTGTTGCCGAAACCGGTCACCTGGGTCAGTGACGCGGCCGCGGCGGGCCGGACCGCCAGGAGCAGGCTCGCGATCATCAGAGGTAACGCGGCGGCCGCCAGTATGGCCCTGAGCCTTCGTTTCACGTTGTGTCCTTTCGATTGCCGGGAGCGTCCAAGCGCGCACGCTCCCGGCGTAAACAGGTGGGTTCGGCCTGGGGAGCAGGCCGGGTTTCATCGCCGGCTGGTCCTTGGCCGTGTGCCGGGTGGACGTCTTGCGCGCCGTCCCACCCGGCACACGAGCCGTCGGAGCCACCTGGACATCCGGGTGATCGCAGGGGACGACACCCCGCGGGATCGACGCCGCGTCCCGTCATCGGGGAACACACACCACTCGGGCGTCGTGGTCGACGGCCCCTGCCGCGCACCACCGACTTGGCATAGGGGCCGTCTCGGGGACTCAGTGTGGAAACTATTACAAAATGTGTCAAGCTCATTCAGGAAGGTTCTGTCTCAGCGTTTGACACACGTCGTACACCTGCTTCAACGCCTGCCGGGTCCTTGAAAGTCGTGGTTTCGCCATCCGGGGCGAGATGTTGGCCGTGAAAGTTTCATCACATCGCCCCGGCCCGCTCGGTGCGGCGACCCGTGAAACACCAGATGGGCCGTCTCCGGCTCCCGCCCCTGCCTGCCTCGCCGTGCTTCAGGCTCTTGACAGTCTCTCCTCGCCTCGTGTTTGCTCCGCTCCACCACCACAATTGTTCGGCGCGGGAAGAAGCCACAATCGGCAGAAAAATGTTAACGCTCACATCTATCTGTCCCTCGAAAAGACATGCTCGGCGACCGTGAATCCAGGACAGACACCACATCCGCGATTCACCCCCACGGTCGACGATCTCTTGACGGGAGGATTCTCCGCACGGCGAGAACTTCAGATCAGCCTGATACATCGGACCTCATAACCCTGTGACCGGCGGGCACCCGCGATGTGCCCAAGCCGCCACTCTCGCCGCCACACGACATTCGTTGGCAAGTGCTCCGAATACAGATTGTTAGCGCTATCCGAGCTGTCAGCAGTAACCGCCCCCGGCTTCAGGAAAGAGGTTGAGCATGCGTAGGTGGAGACGGTGGTTCACCGCGGCGTTTCTGGCTGTGATCATGGTCGCGCTGGGCGCGGTGACGCGGACGAGCGTCGCCGGCGCGGAGTCCAACGGCGGCGTGCGGGTCATGCCGCTGGGCGACTCGATCACCGAGGGCACGCAGGTGCCGGGCGGATACCGCATCGGCCTGTGGCAGCGACTGGCCTCCGGCCGGTACACGGTGGATTTCGTCGGGTCGCAGTTCAACGGGCCGAGCTCTCTGGGTGACCACGACCACCAGGGGCACCCCGGCTGGCGCATCGACCAGATCGACGCGAACATCGCCGGCTGGGCGCGGACCTACAATCCGCGCACGGTGCTGCTGCACATCGGCACCAACGACATACTGCAGAACTACAACGTGGCCGGCGCGCCCCAGCGGCTGTCCACCCTGATCGACCGCATAACCGCGACCGTGCCGGACGCGGACGTGTTCGTCGCCACCATCATCCCGCTGTCGTCGGCGAGCCAGGAGGCCGCCGCCCGCACCTTCAACGCGGCCATCCCCGGCATCGTGCAGAACAAGGTGAACAGCGGCAAGCGCGTCCATCTGGTCGACATGCACAGCAAGCTGACCACGTCCGACCTGATCGACGGCATCCACCCCACCGCCGGCGGCTACGACAAGATGGCCGCCGCCTGGTACGCGGCACTCCAGTCGGTCTCCGGCAGCATCGGCCAGCCCGGCGGCCCCGGCCCGACGCCCTCGTCCGCGCCGGCGAGCGCGATCCGCGGCGTGGGTTCCGGCAGATGCCTGGACGTCGCCAACGTCTCGCAGGCCAACGGCGCCCCGGTGCAGATCTGGGACTGCAACGGGCAGGTCAACCAGCGCTGGACGCAGACCGACGCGGGTGAGCTGCGGGTGTACGGCAACAAGTGCCTGGACGTGTCCAACATGGGCACCGCCGACGGCGTGCAGGTGCAGATCTGGGACTGCAACGGGCAGACCAACCAGAAGTGGAGGTTCAACTCCGACGGCACCATCACCGCGCTCGGCGCGAACAAGTGCCTGGACGCACCCAACTACTCCACCGCCAACGGTGTCAAACTCCAGATCTGGTCCTGCAGCGGCGCCCCCAACCAGCGCTGGACCCGCGTCTGATCCGCCTCCCTGGCGCATGGGCCTGTTCATCCAGAACCACCCATCCCGCTGACCCGCTCCGGCTGCTCCCGCCCCACAACGGGAGCACCGGTCAGCGCGGTTACGAGAGCGGCCCGGCGTCGCTCTCGGCCACAGAGGCGCTCATACCGTCGAAGGTGAGTTCGACTTCTGGATCAGGGGCTCCTGACCGCCGACCGTGGTGTCGGACCGCCGCCTCATTCGTGGCTCTCGGCCCCGCGGTGGCCTCGTGCCGGGCCTCTGGCCTGCCCGTCACGCAGGATGAGAGCCGCGGCGAGCAGGGAGAGCACGCAGGCGGACCAGAAGACGGCGGGCAGGCCGGCCAGGGTGGCGAGCAGGCCGGCGGTGGCGGCGCCCAGGGGCATGGCGCCCATGCCGATCAGGCGGCAGGTGGCGTTCACCCGGCCGAGCAGCCCCTCGGGGATGAGCCGCTGGCGCAGCGAGACGGAGACGACGTTGGTGACGGCGTTGGCCGCGCCGATGCCCGCGGCGGCGGGGAAGACCGCCAGGGGAGAGGGCAGGAGGACGGGCACCACCAGCAGCAGAGCGTTGAGCAGGGTGACGCCCACCAGGGCGCCGTTCTCACCGGTCAGGCGGGTGAGCGAGCCGGAGAGCACCGAACCGGCCACGGCTCCGGCGGCCAGGGTCGCCGCCAGGAGGCCGTACTGGCCACCGGTGAGTCCCACCCGGGAGCCGTCGCCAACTACCCAGAGCACGAAGACCGCGAAGTAGGCGCCGTAGGCGAGGTTGAGCACGCCGGAGTAGGCGGCCAGGGCGCGCAGGGCGCGGTGTCCCCACAGGTGGCGCAGGCCGTCGGCGATGTCGGCGCGCAGCGCCTGGGCGGGGGCGGCCTCCGGGCGGAACCGGCCGCGCAGGCCGAGCAGCAGCAGCGCGCCGGCCGCGTACAGCAGGGCGGCCGTGCCGAACACGGCGGCGGTGGCGGCGCCGACCAGCAGGCCCGCGAGCGGGGCGCCGAGAAAGTGGTTGCCGAGGGTCTGGGTGGCGACGAGCCGCCCGTTGGCCGCGCCCAGCCGGTCGCCGGTCACGGTCATCGGCAGCGCCGACTGGGCCGAGGTGTCGGCGAACACCTCGGCGCCGGCCAGCAGCACCGCCGCCACCAGCACCGGCAGGCTCAGCAGGTCCAGCCAGGCGGCGGCGGCCGTCGCGGCCAGTACGGCGGCGCGGGACCAGCCCGCCAGCACCATGATCCGGCGCCGGTCCAGGCGGTCGGCGATCGCGCCCGCGTGCAGGGCCAGTAGCAGCCACGGCAGCGTCGTCGCGGCGCTGACCAGCGCCACCTGCGCCGGTGAGTGGGTGAGGGAGACCGCGAGCAGCGGGACGCCGACGAGCAGGACGCCGTCGGCCAGGTTCGACAGGCCGGACGCCGCCCACAGGTGATGAAACGAGCGCCCCAGTCCCGGACGGCCCACGGTCTCTTTCGTGTGCTGACTCATCGGCCGGTGGGGGCGAGCAGTTCGGCGAAGACTCCGATCGCCCGGTCGACGGCGTCCGCGCTGACCCCAGCGTGGGTCACCGCCCGGATCCGCCCGTGCCCCAGCTCCTCCACCTGGACGCCTCTGCGCCGGGCGGCCGCGATGAACGACCGGGTGGTGTAGCGCTCGTCGCGGACCCGGAAGAACACCATGTTCGTGATCGGCGGGCCTGGGTTCAGCCGTACGCCGGGCAGCCGTGCCGGTCCGCGGGCGAGGCGGGCGGCCTTCTCGTGGTCCTCGGCCAGCCTGCCGGTCATCTCGGTGAGGGCGATGATGCCGCAGGCCGCGATCATGCCGGCCTGCCGCATGCCGCCGCCGAGCATCTTCCGCATCCGCCTGGCCTGGGCGATGATCGCCCGGTCGCCCACCAGCACCGATCCGATCGGCGCGCACAGGCCCTTGGACAGGCAGATCTGTACGGTGTCGGCGTAGAAGGCGATCTCCGCGGGGGTGATGCCCAGCGCGACCGAGGCGTTGAAGATGCGCGCCCCGTCCAGGTGCAGCGCCACGCCGTGCGAGCGGGTCAGCTGGGCCACACGGCTCGATCTCGGCCATCATCTGTTTCAGCAGCCGGTTGGGGAGCTTGAGGCGGAAGGCCGAGTCCACCGCGCGCGCGGTGGCGACCAGGTCGGCGGTGGAGCTGGCCATGCCCTTGCCCTCGGGGAGCGCGCTGTTGAGCATCAGCCAGCCGCCGGTGTGCACCCCGTAGTGGGACATGATCCCGGTGGCCAGGCGCCGCGCCTTGCTCTTGTGCGGCGGTGAGACGATCACCTGGTCCAGCTGGGGGTCGGGTTCGAAGGCGGCCTCCACGTACAGGTCGACGGGGAAGGTCACCAGGAAGTCCGTACCGGACCCCAGGATCCCCTGCAGCAGTTCGCCGAAGGTGCCAGGGGCGCGCGCCCCCGGCCGACCCCGCCGCTGCGGCCGTCGCTCTCCCAGGTCGGCATCTGGATGGTCATGTCAGCTCGCCCGCCTTCGTACCGGTGGTGTGCTCCCAGGCCTCTCGCAGCCATCGGGACCGCTCGGCGGCTCCCCGGTCGACGGCGGCCAGCCGGTCGCCGACCTGTTCCAGGAGGAGACGGACCTGCTCGGGGCGGGTCGAACCGGTGGTCTGCTTGCGCCACACGCCCGCCTCCGGATCCAGCAGCCCGCGCACCTCGTCCTCGGTAAGGGCCAGGGTGAAGCCGAGTCGTTCGCCCGCGGCGACCAGGTCCGGTGCCGTGAGCAGGCCGGGGGTGAGGGTGCCTGAGGGGCCGAGCCGCTCCAGGGCGGCCGAGATCCACGCGCCGACGAGCACCTGCGCGTCCCTGGCCGGCACGCGGTGCTCCAGGGTGAGGTGGTTGGCGACGGTCGAGGCGGCCATCAGCTCGTCCCGCACCACCCGGCGGGCCGGCTCCGGGTGGAACCGCACGTCCGTGACCACCCGTTCGAACAGCGCCAGCATCGTGTGGCCCACCGGCACGGTGACGGCGGAGCACCGGATTCCATCCGGCAGGTTCTCACCGACGCACGCCTGCCACTCCAGCCGGGAGGTCTGTGCCGAGGGCGCCCACGCCGTGCCCGCCGCCGCGGGGGAGGCCCCCACCGGTACGAGCAGTGCCGACGCGGAGACCAGTCCCGCAAGCAACGATCCGATCCTCATGCGCATCCGTACCTCCTCCATCCGACGGCGATCGCCTCGCCGTACGGTTCGCGGCCGGTTCGGTGACCCCGGCACCCCTCCACCGTCGCGGAGCCGTTCCCGGGAGGCCACCGGGACGGCCACCGGGAAACTTCGGGATTTCCCCCACGGGTCCGCCGGGTGTCCGGCGGCACCGGGGTGCGGCAGGCTGCAGGAATGAGCTGTTCTCCCTCCGGCCACCCGTCCCCGGTCCCGGCCGGTCGGCTGTCGTCCCCGGCGGATCCGGACGCGGCCCCGTTACCGATGACGCCGGGGCGGGCCGGGCGCGAGCTGGTCCACGCGCTGGCCGGAGTACCGGTGGCCGTCGTCGGCCTGCTCCACCTCCTGGTCATGCTGTTGAGCGCGTCATGGTCGACGGCACTCGTCGGGCTGCCGATGCTGGCCGCCGGAGTCAGGGGATCCCGAGCCCTGGGAGCGCTCAACCTCGGCCTGGCCCGCAGGCTGCTGGGCGTCCGGACGCCCGCCCCGGCCCCCTTCAGACCGCGTCCGGGCCTGCTCGGCTGGTGCGCCTCGGCGCTCGGCGACAACGAGGGCTGGCGGGCGACCGCCTATCTGCTGGTCAAGCCGCTGACCGCGCTGCTCGCCCTCGGAACCGCCGCCGGATTCTGGGGCGGCGGCCTGCTCCTGCTCACCTTCCAGGACCTGGGACCCCTCAGCGTCGAGCACCCGCATGTCCTGCTGCGGCTCGTGGCGGGCCTGGTGCTGCTCGCGCTCGCCCCCTGGGCGTTGCGGGCCGCGCTGCTCCCCGAACAGCTGCTGGCGCGTACCCTGCTCGGCCCGACGAAGACCTCGGCCAGGATCGACCACCTGGAGGCGCCCGGGCCCGTATGGCCGAGGACTCCACGGTGACCCTGCGCCGGATCGAGCGGGATCTGCACGACGGGCCGCAGGCCCGGCTGGTGGCGCTGGCGATGGTCCTGGGCATGGCCAGGGAGGAGCTCGCGGCATCCTCGCGGGACGGCGGGTTCCAGCAGGCACGTGACCTGCTCGACCTCGCCCACCGCGACGTCAAGGAGGTCCTGGCCGAGCTACGCCTGCTGATCCACGGCATCTACCCGCCCGTCCTGGACCAGGGGCTGGAGGTCGCGCTCGGCACGCTCGTCACGCGCTTCACGCTGCCCGTCGACCTGCCTCGCCGTCCCCCCGCCGCGGTGGAGGCGATCGTCTACTTCTGCGTCGCGGAGCTGCTCGCCAACGTGGTCAGGCACAGCGGCGCACACCGGGCGATCGTCGAGGTACGCGACCACGGTGACCTGCTGCGGCTGCACGTCGGCGACGACGGGACGGGCGGCGCCTCGATGGGCGCGGGGACGGGGCTGCCGGGGCTGGTGGCCAGAGTGGGGGTCGTGGACGGCCGCCTGGAGATCGACAGCCCCTCCGGAGGACCTACGGTGGTCACCGTGGAAGTGCCGCTCCTCACCTGAACGGAAGGTCGTATGCGCGTCGTTGTCGCCGAGGACTCCGCGGTGCTCAGAGCCGGGCTCACCCTGTTGCTCACCCTGTTGCTCACCACGCGGGGACACGACGTCGCCGCGGCCGTGGGCGACGGTGACGCGCTGCGCGCCGCGGTGGACGAGCACCGGCCGGACGTCGCCGTCGTCGACGTGCGGATGCCGCCGACCCACACCGACGAGGGCCTGCGCGCCGCGATCGACATCCGCCGCGACCACCCCGGCCTCGGCGTGCTGGTCTTCTCCCAGTACGTGGAGACGCGCTACGCGACCCTGCTGCTGGCCGAGGACTCGCGAGGGGTGGGATACCTGTTGAAGGAGCGGGTCGCCGACGTCCGTGACTTCCTGGCCGCGCTGCTGAGGGTCGCGGCGGGCGAGACCGTGCTGGACCCGGAGGTGGTCACCCGGATGATGGCGACCGGCAGGCGCGCCGACGCCCTCGACACCCTCACCTCCAGGGAGCGCGAGGTGCTCGTCATGATGGCCGACGGCCGGTCCAACGGCGCGATCGCCGAGGCGCTGTTCCTGTCGTACGGGTCGGTGGAGAAGCACGTCACGCACATCTTCAGCAAGCTCGGGCTGCCGCCGTCGCAGAGCGACCACCGCCGGGTACTCGCCGTGCTGCGCTACCTGGAGTTCTGACGCTTGGCGATCCCCGAAGCCGTCAGCATGGTGTTGCCTCGGTAGCCCGACCAGGTCCGGCCAGACCCTACCTATGCCGACCGCCCGGGGAAATGGCGAGGACGCGGTCCGTAGATCGTGCTCTCGGGGGCATGAGGCCCCGGGTAAGTCTGTGCTCGCTTTCGCGGCTCCTGGAATATATCCCGGGCTCGCGAGGGGCGATTGTGATTTTGGTGGAGCCTCTTCGGTCTTGGGTTCTTTTCGACATGGAACCCGAGCTGGAGCGACATCCGGCAGCCCGAGGGCGGCGGCCGACGTTGGCGAGAGAGGGAAGGAGCTGTGCGTACGGCCTTCCTGGTTGCGTCGAAGCCCGATCGAGAGAATTGTTCCTTGATGTCGGTAATTACTAATTGCCGCGTGTTGTATAAGGTTATATTTGTCTATGGTGAGATGATCGGGAATGTGATCAGGGGGATCATGGAGCCCACACCACCGGGAGCAGGGCCGCTGTCGCCGGACTTCGCCGGGCTCGATCCGGACCTGATGCAGGATTTCGTCTCCACGCTGGAACGCGGCCGTGACGTGATCGACGAACAGTCTGAGCGGATCCGCCAGTTGCTGGTGAGGGCCGAGGTGTCGATGTCGGGACTGCAGCCGATCAGGCAGATCTCGGGCTGGATCGATGACGAGTTGCCAGGGCTGAGACGGCGCGTGGAGATCGCCCGAGCGACCAATGCGTTGCCCTCGTGGGGGAGGGGATCCCCGCTGATCGCCTTCGACGAGAGTGCCTATCGCCCCCCTGGGGAGTCGCGCAGGCAGGGCACGGAGCTGGCCGCGCGGTTGATGGACATCGGCCCTGTCGGCTTCTGGACCCATCACGCCGACTCCGACGACTATGCCAAGGTCCTCAGGGAGTTGGACGGCAACAAGAACGATGCCGACTTCACCGCGGCCTTCTTCGCCGCCCTCGGAACGGAGGGAGCTTTGAAGCTCCCCACGCTGTTCCGGGAGAACCTGCACACGGCGAACCTTCGGGCGACCGCCGCTCCGCCCGACCCCGACGATCCGCTCACCCGCACGCTGAGTCAGGCCTTCGGCAGCGCGGTCACCGGAGGGTCGCAGGTCCCGGGGTTCGCGAAGATCAAGGCCGCGGTGCAGAGCCCGGACCCGGCGGATCGGCTCGGCGCCGAACTCCTGCTGTCGGCGGGGGAGTTCCCCGCCGAGTGGCTGGCGGGGGTGGCGTCGGCCTGGGGGATGGCGAACCCGCGCAAGGTCTCCACCGGGCTGATGTACGCGCTGGGGAACAACCCGTCAGCCGCACGGCTGGCGGTCGAGAAGGTGACCGGGCCGTACACGAAGAACCAGCAGAAGCTGAAGGAGTACCTGAAGAAGCTCAACGAGCACGCCGGTGGCCTTTATATGAGCCACGACAGCAGGAGTGACGCCTTCGGGCGCATGCTCGCCGCGGCTTCCGGCGCCTATGACGAGCGGGACGGTGAGCACAGCAAGGAGGCGGCGGCGTTCGCGTTCGCGGTGATGACGACGATGGGGGACGTCAAGCTGGGGGAGAAGACGCGGGTGCACATGGCGGAGATCGCCGGCGCCTACACCACGGAGATCACCGAAGGTGCCACCCTCGGCGACGGCAACATGACCGAGGCCAGCACACTGAAACCGACGACCTCGGCGCTGGGCTTGACGTCGGCGTTCACCCTGAGCCCGAAGGACACCTACCGGTTCTTCAAGACCTTCGCCGACACGGACGAGAACCTCACCCCGTTCCAGGAGGCGATGGGACGGTTCTCCCAGCGCCTGATCGACGACACCCTGGCGACGGTCAAGCAGGGCGGGAACGTTGAGCCGCTGGAGCAGGCACTCAACGCTCTGGGCAATGTGCGGGGCTTCGAGATGGCCGCAGCCGAGAAGGTCCGGGGCACCATGGATGTGGCCGACGCGCAGGCCCAGAAGCTTCAGAGCTTTGTCATCGGCTCGACGCTGGGGGTGACCGGTCTCGGCGTGCCGGGCATGACCGGTCAGCTGATCTGGCTGGCACTGGGCACGGGTTTCTCCGGCAAGGACGCTTTCCTGCCGGAGGACCAGAAGCGGGTGGACAAGCTCAACAAGGCCGATGGGAACGCGACCCTCGGCCGCCAGCACGCTCTCGCGCAGACGCTCCTCGCCAACGGTTTTGCGCCGGAGGTGACACCCGCCGAATATCAGGCGACCTGTCCGCCGGGCGTTGCCATCGCCGACGACGAGGGCAATCTCAGGCCGTTCCCCGAGCTGCTCAAACAGGGTGACAAGGGGCTGGTGGCCTTCGAGAAGTGGGCCGACGCCAACGGCATGGGCAGTGATGACAAACTCTCGGTGGGAAGGCTGTCCGACAGGATGACGAACTGGTTCGAGGGTGGGAACGGGCGAGGAAGGGAGCGCGCCATCGCGTTTGACAGTTGAGTTATGAGACTGAAAGACACTCGGTCTCGCCTCGAACTTTGAACTGTCCGCTACCCGGTGACTCCAGGTGGATCACCGTGCCGAATTCCTTGTTGGTGAGTCGGATGGGAGCGTTGCCGGGATCTTCGACGATCCGGTAAGGGGCGACCGAGGAGAGCGCCCCCACCAGGAGCGTGTTGAGCCCATCCCCGTCGATCTCTGTCGCGGGATCCTCGCCGGTAGCCGCGAAGGTCTGTTTCGCTCTGCCCTCGCCGCAGGGAATGTCCCGTCCGCCCGGATCGGTGATCTTCACGTCCAGAGCATGACTCTTTTTCATCAGCTCGGTGATGTGGAGCTTCAGGGTCTCGCCGGCTTCGGCGGCGGTGGGCTCTTTTTCGGCGCAACCGGAAATCGCCAATAACGCCACCGCGCAAATCATGACGCCCTGCCGTACGAGACGTGCCATGAAGTCCTCCAAGGGCTGATCGATTTCCTGCTGGTCTCATAATGTCCAACGGATCGGCCCGGCGCTTCTACCTGAGTAGAGGGATGCTCGCCGGGACGGCTCCTGGCTGGAGCGGAATCCAGTGCGCGGGGAACGGACTTCGGTGGGGATCAAGGCGCCCCAGCGACCGCTGGAGCAAGTGGGTGCCGGGCGAGGGGAGAGGATTTCTGGTCGTCCTTCCAGGTGTCTCGCTCGCCGCCGAGAGCATCTGGGACGTCGTGGTCGCCTGCCTGTGTTGGTTTCGGGTCACGATGAACCGGGAGGTCCGACATTCGCAGCGGTCAGGTCTCGGCGAGCTGGAACCAGACCACCCGGCCGGTCGGGGTCTCGTACCAGCCCCAGGCGGTGGAGAGTTCCTGGACCAGCCAGAGGCCGCGTCCGCCGCCGCTGTCGGGGTCGACGTCGGGGCAGATGCGGGGTGCCTGGCCGGTTGATCCGGCGTCGATGACGTCGATGTGGAGCGTTCCATTATGGCTGGCGACGGCGACGGAGACCCGGCCGTCGGGGTGGCGGCCGGAGTCGGAGTGGCGTACCGCATTGGTGAAGAGTTCGCTGACCAGCAGGAGTGCGTCGTCGGTCTGCTTGTGGTCGATGCGGTCGAGTAGGTCGCGGACGTAGCGGCGGGCCAGGAGGACGGACTCCACCTCGGCGGGAAGGTCGGCCCGTCCCAGCGGCTCCGGCGTCCTCATCGCGCCACCTCCAGGAGTCGCTCCGCGGCCATCCGCATCCTGCTCCGGCCTTGCCAGTCGTGGTCGAACCCGTCGCGGTTCGCGTGGGTGGAGGTCCGCTCCCAGGTGAAGACCGAGGTGCGGCCCCGCTGTGCGGTGGCAACCCTCGACCGTCCCGGCGGTACGAAGATCTCCACACTCGGTCGCCGGTCGGGCGAGAGCCTGACCACGGAGTCGAACCCGAGATCGTTCAACTCCCAGGCCAACTCCAGCAACTCACCACCCCACCTTCGAAGATCGCGAACCTTCATGTCACCACCTGCCCCTTCGTTGACCCGGAACCACACCTGACATCCCTATGTGACTAAGAGTCACTGACTGTGCACTCAGAGCATGAAGGGTGGCGACAGTCTCTGCATCGGGATTGGCAAATTGCCTTGCAGTAATCTTCGGCACTCACTGTGATGGTTCCACTACTGTTGGCTCCACTCGAGGAGGTAAGCGTGAGGCAAACTGCAAGTCCCACCGTGCGCAGGCGTCGTCTGGCCTCCGAGCTTCGCCGTCTGCGTGAGCGGGCTCAGTTGACGATGGAAGAGGTCGGCGAGCAGCTCAGCTGGTCGGCCACGAAGATCTCCCGGATCGAAACGGCCCGAGTCAGGGTTACGCCCAAGGACACCGGATGTCTTCTCGATCTCTATGGGCTCGACCCCGCCAAGCAGGGTGAGCTGATCGAGCTGGCGAAGGATGCTCGAAAGAAGGGGTGGTGGCAGGCCTATGGAGATCTGCCTACGGAGTACACCACCTATATCGGGCTCGAGGCCGAAGCGGTTTCGATGCGAAGTTTCGCGCCGACGGTCGTTCCCGGCATCCTCCAGATCGAGGACTACGCCCGAGCTGTCATTCGCTCTGCTCTGTTCAACTCGTCTCCGGGGGAGATCGAGCGTCGTGTGGAGGTCCGGATGGCTCGGCAGAAGCTCCTTGTCCAGGAAGAGCCCTTGCGTCTGTGGACCGTCCTCGATGAGGCCCTCATCCGTCGACCTGTCGATGGTCCTGTCGCGATGCGCTCCCAACTTGAAAAGCTTCTTGAGGTGGCTGACCTGCCCAACGTCACTGTTCAGGTCCTGCCCTTCGCTGCTGGAGTCCACCCAGGAACGAATGGCGCATTTCAAATTATGGAGTTTCCCGAACCTGCCGACCCGGACGTGGTGTTCATGGAGAACTTCACGGGAAGTCTCTACATAGAGCGGGAAACGGATGTTTACCGCTATACCCTGATATTCGACCACCTCCGGGCCAAAGCGCTGGATCCGGACGACTCCCGCCGCCTCATCACAGAGGCGGTTGCTCAGTTCAGCCGATCTCTCTAAGAGGGGAGTGAAATGTCCGTATTGGACCTGTCCCAGGTGACGTGGCGGAAGAGTTCACGCAGCGGGAACGGCCAAGACTGCGTCGAGGTCGGCGTCTGGCAGAAGAGCTTCCTCAGCGGCAACGGCCAAAACTGTGTGGAAGTCGCCCTTGCTGACAGCCCCCAGGCCGAAGCCGAGCCCAGGCTGGACGCTGAGCGGCTCGTCCTGGTCCGTGACTCCAAGAACCCCGAGGGGCCGGTGCTGGCCTTCACTCCTGGCGAGTGGGACACCTTCATCGCCGGCATCAAGCGCGGCTCCCTCGCGGATCTGGCCGTCTGACGGTCTGTCCGCAGCGCCGGCCACGGTTGTGGCTTGAACCGTCGAAGCACTGTCGGCTGCACGCTATGAAGAGTGCCGTTCCTGAGAGGGAGCGGCACCATGCCTGTGGCAGCTTCCGGGACGGTGCGTTATCGACTGGCAGGCTTCGGTGAGCGCCGGTGTCCTCAGGATGACATCTGTGTTCCGCAGGGAGTTTCCGAAGCGGTGAGGGCGAAGCCGCATAGTGCCTGACCTGCTCGGCGAGATTTGCGATGATGTCCGAGCAGAGGCTCGGATCATGGAGTGGGGGAGGGGGTGCGGTGATGGCGTTCGACCCGAAACTGGCGGCGGCGCTGTCGGGCGCCACGCTCCGCCAGCTCGCCCACTGGCGTAAGACCGGCGTCAACCGTGGCGCGGTGCTGATCCCGGAGATCTCCAGCACCCGGCCCGTTCTCTACTCCTTCCGTGATGTGGTGGCGTTGCGAACCTGCGTCAAGCTGCGCAACGACGCCTCACTACAGAAGATCAGGCGGGCGCTCGACACGCTTCGCGACGACCTGAAAGAACACGACCACCTCTCCTCGTACACCTTGGTCACTGACGGCAGCAGCATCTACCTGGCCGAGCCCGATCAGGCGGTCGACCTGGTACGCAGAAAGGCCAACGTGGTCATCCACGAGATGGTCGATGTCCTGCAGCCGTTCTACCGCGACGGCAGGCACATCCCGCCGCTGCTAAGGCCCCGCGCGCATGTGACGGTGAATCCGGCGGTTCGCGGCGGAGTGCCGGTGATCGAGGGCACCCGCGTCCCCTATGACGAGGTCGCCGCCCTCCTTCGAGACGGGCTCCCCCCGGAGCGGATCTCCGAGTACTACCCGAGCGTCACCCCTACGGCGGCCCTGGATGCCGCCGACTTCGCCGACTACGTCAACAGCTACGATCCCCCCAAGGAACCACGTGAGGCTGCTGCTGGATGAGAACGTGTCCCGGCCGCTCCACCCCTCGGCCTTGGCCGAGGCGTTCCGCCCGCACGGCGGCCGCAGTGAACTGCAGGACCGTCGCCACCACCTGGACCATGGGCGGCGGGTGCTGCTCAAGCCCGACCTGGTGCGCTATGTCCTCGGCTCCGGGGGGAAGGAGGTTCCCGCCGCGGTGGTGGACAGCAAGTACAAGATCTCAACAGGACCTGACGGCCATGGCGCGGATCTCTACCAGATGCTGGCGTACTGCACGGCGCTCGGCCTCGATCGTGGTCATCTGGTGTACGCCGAGGGGAGCGCCGAGCCGTACCGGCACGTGGTGCACGGCGCGGGGATTGAGATCACGCAGCATGCGATCGATCTGACTCTGCCACCGGCGCGGCTGCTCTCCGCTGTCGAGCGGGTCGCCGAATCGATCCTGCGGAATGACGAGGGCCGGTAACCCGTACCGCTCGGGTGATGGCGTGCGGATGGCGCAGACCCTCGCGTGGCCGAAAACGGAGAGGGCACACGGCGCGGAGGCGTACGGATCCGCCGAGCGCATCGTCATCGGGTTGGGCTGCGGCCGTCTCATCAGCCGAGAATGCCTCGACCTTGCGGTCAAAGGGCCGGTTCGTGACCCGGGTGCGGACGTCTCAGCAGGCGTCTCAGCACAGGGGCGAGCGCGACCAGCAGTCCCAGGCCCAGCAGAAGTAGTCCCTCGCGGTATGCCGGAGCGTTCCTGGTCCGCTGCTCCGCACTACCGGAGCTCTCGGTCGGCGGTCGGTGACGGGGGAGGAAGTGCGGCCTGGTCGTTGTCCAGGAAGGTCAGCAGGTCCTCGGCGTGGGAGTAGAGGTCTTCGACCTCGTGACGGCAGGAGGTGATCAATCCGGGGTCCCGGATCTTGCGGGCGCCGCTGAGGGTGCCGGTGTCGTCGTAGCGGACCTCGTACATGACCGCGGAGCCCAGGATGACCAGCTCGGGCAGGAGGCGGTTGCCCAGTGCGGTGGCGTCCAGGACTCGGATGCGTTCTCCGGCCTGTGCTCTGAGCCGGATGAAGTACAGCTCCCAGCGCAGGTAGGGCGTGTAGGGGCGCCGCACGATACGGACCCGGTGCATCGGGAAGCCGGGGGCCTGCAGCACTGGGGCCTGGATCTCGTCGGCGGTCTCGTCGATGATGCGCAGTGCCTCGGCCCAGTCTCCCCGCGCGAGCGCCCGCCAGCTCGGGTTCTTCGGCTCGCTGAACGACTGGCGGCATTCGAGCTTCCAGAACGCCCCTTCGAGCTTCTGGAAGTACGGCCAGAAGTCCGAAAGATACTGATCGGCGCTGAGCTGCTCCGCCGGGGCACCGGGGACCTCGTCCTCCAGTGGAAGAGCGGCGAACTGGTCAAATCCGGCTGGGTCACGAAGGCGCACGGCCGCTGGTGCCTGACGACGCTCGGTCGCATCGCGCTCAAGCGCCATCTCGATGTCTCGTCTTTCAGTGCGGTAGCCCACGACGGTTACCGGTATTGGGAACGGCACAGGGCGGGGTTCGAGACGGCCAAGCGGCTGGCGAGAGCCGTACCGGAGGGAAGGAGGCGTTGCCGGTCGTCCGGGGCCGGATCAGGGAGGCCGACCAGCTCCGCAGCCGGTACGGGCTGCCGCTCCAGCGATCAAAAGCAAGAACGGTGACATCGCCGCCCAGATCGACGCTCCGCGCACGTTACCCAAGCCCACGCTCAACGGCAGCACCGCCACCTACCCCTCCGCGTACGGCAAGGGCATCGATCTGGTCGTCACCGCTGCTTCCACGATGCAAGGGGCAGCCTCTGCGGACGGCCACTACTCCCTACGTGCAGTGAACGCCAAACAGAACCAAGCCCAAGGTAGAACGCTGCAAGCTTTTTGCGCGCATTACCGCGTTGGATTGTACAACCCCTTATGGGTAGCGATCGTGGATTAGCCGCTTCACGATGGACATAATAAGGGGAGGGGCGCCCACGAGTCCCTCCCCTTATTATTTGTCTTGCGATACGTATAGGAATATTAGGTCGCCGATCAAGATGTATGATCTGGGCCACCCGGAGTCTCGGGATGCCTTGCGTGAGATCGCGTGGGCCGCGTCCGGGCCGCGTACTGGGGTCCAAACGAACGCGCAACTACGCGGCCGAAGAGCTGGAGGATTCTCAGCAAGCCGTGCTGTGACCTTGCTAGGGTCGGCACCTTGAAATGCCACACTTTTTCGCGCCACCAGTCAATATCTGACTGGTAATCATGCCATGATAAGATACGTATCCAGCAGACGTTAAACATCCAATCGCCGGGTTACTCAAACGCCACCCGAAGCATAGTCATCAGGGTTAAAAGCCTCAGGGTTCAGAAAATATCGGAAATTTCTACTCGTAGTCTTGAGCACGGCAGGTTCACGAGAGGGCTCAGGCCAGATCTGAAGATAGTGGTCCAGCGCTCCCGCATGATCGTCCAGTCCTGTGATGTGGAACCGCATGCGGTACGGTCCAGGACCAGCCGGCAGTGGGGGGAGACCGTAGGTCTTAGGCTCATCCCAGTCCCACTCCAGCAGGACGATCCGGCCCGACGGGGACTCGAAAGTGATCTCCACGACGTCTTCATAGCCTTCGAGTTCAGCCCTCGGATCCCGACCGGCTACAGCCACCGTGATAGGCACTTCCCCCCAGTCGACACCGATACTCAGGGTGGCAAGGCCCGGCGTCACTCTGATAACACCGGCTGAAGCGGTTGGCGAGTCTTCGGAATCGCCCGATACGTCCCCATCGAGTTGTTCGTCCGCAAGGTAGATCTGCCCATACCGCACCTTCACCGTCATTTGTCTGATATCCACGGCAACCGGCTCTTCTTTGTCCATATCGGCAAGTATAGAAAATCCTAAGGTAGTGCTGTGACCGGGAAGGTTCACCGGGTTGCCGCTCGCGGTGACCAGGTCACCGCGTGATCACCCAACCCGGTGAACGTATGTGGTCACAGCACTAGGGCGCGTATCGGGTTGTGATCAAGGGGTGGTCCGGGTGAGGTCTTTGATCCAGATCATCGCGGCGCGAAGGTGGAGGCCGGCGAGGTAGCTCGCGGGGGTCTTGTCGTAGCGGGTGGCGATGCCTCGCCAGGCCTTGAGCTTGTTGATCAGCCGTTCGACGGTGTTGCGCTCCTTGTAGAGGTCGGCGTCGTGACTGACGGGCCGACCTCCCTTGCTGCCCTTGTTCTTCCGGTTGGCAGCCTGGCCCCTCTTCTCCGGGATGACCGCCTTGATGTGGCGTTTCCGCAGGTAGGTGCGGTTGCCGTGGGAGGAGTAGGCCTTGTCCCCGCACCCGACCGCATCGGGTCGGGTGCGGGGACGGCCGACCGGCCCGCGGACCCGTATCTTCTCCAGCACCGGGATGAACTGCGGGCTGTCGGCGGCCTGTCCCGCAGTCAGGACGAACGCCAGCGGGCGGCACCTGCGGTCGGCGGCGAGGTGGACCTTGCTGGTCTGCCCGCCCCTTGAGCGTCCGAGCCGGGCGGCTTTCAGCCGGAGCTTGCGGCGGCGTCGGATGCGTCGCCGTTCTTCCCGCTCTGGGTCGTCTGCGGCGTCTGGCATGTCGGGGTCTTCAGGGCTGCCCCCTTTTGCCGGACCTGATCCTGTTGGGATGCGGCTTTCTCCAGAGCGGTGATGACGTCGGGGTCCAAGTGCATCCCGGCGGCGTCGTGGTGAGCCCGGGCAGTGGTGGAGTCCACACTGACCAAGGACAAGTCCACCTCGCTCCGCTTCGCGGCTTCGGCGATGAGGTGGGGATCGGATGGCCGTGCCCGTCAAAGTACGCCGGTTGACCGACCACGAAGGCCTACGACTAACGCAGCTGGTCAGAAGCGGACGCGCCAACCCGGTCCGGTCCGCAGGGCGATGATCACCCCGGCTTCCTTGTCAGGGACGCTGGTGTCGGCGATCGCCCGGCTGCTTGCCGCGGACGAGGACACCTTGTGTGATGTGGTCCACGTCTTCAACGAGAAGGGCTTGGCCGCCCTGGACCCTCAGTGGGCGGCCCATCCCCGCCTGATCAGTGACGACGACATCGCGTTCATCGTCACGACGGTCTTGATCTAGAGGTCGATGACGATCTTGCCGTGTACGTGCCGGCCGGCCTGGAGCTGGACCGCGCGGCGGATCTGCTCGACCGGGAAGCTCGCCACGATAGGCACCCGGAGTTGGCCCGCCGCGACCAGGCGGGCGACCTCTTCCAGGGCACCGGGAGCCGCGTTCGCGCCGTTGGCCGTCGACACGCCGTCGACTTGGGCGGCGATGGTGCAGATGCGGCCGTCCGGGACGCCGAGTTCCCTTGCGGCGTGCACTGTCTCCGTCCCGTGCAGGTCGATGGCGGCGGTGACACCGCCGGGAGCGAGGGCTCGGACCCGGTCGGCCAGGCCGTCGCCGTAAGCGACCGGCTCAGCTCCGAGATCGCGCAGGTAATCGGACGATGTCGCCGATCCTGTCCCGATCACGCGCGCTCCTGCGATCCGGGCCAGCTGGACAGCGAAGACCCCGACCCCGCCCGCCGCGCCGCCGATCAGCACGGTGTCGTTCGGGCCGGGGGCGACTACGGCGAGGGCGGCAGATGCCGTGCGGGCGGCGATCGCGAGGGTGGCGGCGGTGCGGTCGTCGACGCCGTCGGGGGTGTGATGGGCCTCGTTCGCCGCGATCGCCCCGGCCGGGTCGATCACCACGAAGTCGGCGACCGCCCGGGACAGGGCGCTCCCGAACACCCGGTCGCCAGGTGCGAAACCGGACACCTTGTCACCGACCTGGTCGACCACCCCCGCGTAGTCGGTCCCGAACCCGGCCGGGAGGCTCAAGCCGAACCGGGCGGCGGTGTCCGCGTCGGCGGTCATGATCCAGTCCATCGGGTTGAGACCGGCAGCGGTGACCCGCACACGGACCTGTCCCGGGCCGGCCTGCGGAGCGGGGATCTCACGGATGTCCAGGGCTTCGGGGCCGCCGAATGAATCGAGCCGGACCGCCCTGCTCCTGCCCATCGGCGGTTGATCGCTCTGTTCCTGCATGTACGCCTGTCTCCTTGGAACTGAGGGAACGCATTGAAACGGACTATGCTCCGTTTACATGGATGACCGTAACACAACCGGAGCGCGATCCGTTTTTGCTGATGCGGAGATGCGCGCGTCACGGGCGGACGCAACCCGTAACCGCGACCAGTTGCTCGCGGTGGCGACCCGCGTATTCGGGTCGGCTGACGCCGAGCCGTCGATGCGTGCAATCGCCCGCGAGGCCGGGGTCGGCATCGCCACGCTCTACCGGCACTTCCCGACCCGCGAGTCGCTGGTCGATGCGGTCTACCAGGACCAGGTCGTGCGGCTGACGGCCGGCGCCCGCGAGCTGCTCGGCCAGCTGCCCCCAGCTGCGGCGATGCGGCACTGGATGGACTTGTTCGGGGAGTGGATCGCGACCAAGAACGGCATGCTCGACACGCTGCTTGCAATGATCGAGTCGGGCGAGATCGCCCATGCACAGACCCGGACCGAGCTACTGACGGCCATCACCACGATTCTCGACGCCGGCTGCGCGGCGGGTGACCTCCGCCCCGACGTCACCGCCGAAGACATCGCCGCCTCCCTCATCGGCATCTTCACCGTGGCCCCCCAGCCCGAGCATGAAGCCAAGGCCAATCGCCTGCTGAACCTCCTGATGGACGGCCTCCGGCCCGCCGCCCGGCCGGCCTAAGCCCGGATCGAGGCGGCTAGGGCGCGTATCGGGTTGTGATCAATCTGCGGGATTCGCTCTCGCGGCAGGGACTGCTCCGGTAGATCCTCGTGCATGGCGCGAGAGCAACTGACGGACGTGGAGTGGGAGTTCATCAGGCCGTACCTGCCGATCGGCAGCTACGGCCCGTACCCCGAGCGGCTGCGGCAGCAGTTCGAGGGCGTGATCTGGCGGTTCAGGACAGGCGCGCAGTGGCGGGAGACACCTGAGGGGTTCGGCGCCTGGTCGACCGTCCACAACCGCTTTCGGCAGTGGAGAGACGCCGGCATCTTCGAGGCCCTGCTGGAGGGCCTGATCGCCGAAGCCGCGAAGCGGAGCGAGGTGGACGACGGGACGGCCGTCCGGGTGAACGGCCTGCTGGTGGAGATGTGGCGGGTGTTCGAGGACTTTGTGACCTCGGCCTTGGCCGAGGCGTTCCGCCCGCACGGCGGCCGCAGTGAACTGCAGGACCGCCGCCACCACCTGGACCATGGGCGGCGGGTGCTGCTCAAGCCCGACCTGGTGCGCTATGTCCTCGATTCCGGGGGGAAGGAGGTTCCCGCCGCGGTGGTGGACAGTAAGTACAAGATCTCCGCCAACAGCGCCGACCTCTACCAGATGCTGGCGTACTGCACGGCGCTCGGCCTCGACCGCGGCCACCTGGTGTACGCCGAGGGGAGCGCCGAGCCGTACCGGCACCTGGTGCACGGCGCGGCGATCGGGATCACGCAGCATGCGATCGACCTGACCCTGCCACCGGCACGGCTGCCCTCCACCGTCGAGCGGGTCGCCGGATCGATCCTGCGGAATGACGAGGGCCGGTAACCCGTGTCGCCCGGGTGGTGGCGTGCGGATGGCGCAGACCCTCGTGTGGCCGGAAACGAAGGGGTACACGGCGTGGAGGCGTACGGACCCGCCGGGCGCATCGTCACCGGGCAGGGCTGCGACCGTCTCATCAGCCGAGAACGCCTCGACCTTGTTAACGACGCGAACGGTGATTCGAGCGACGTCGACACACCGGGGCGTGCGAGCTTGTACCGCGGATCCGCAGGCCTGTACCGCGGATCCGCGGTCATGTCGAGACGACCGTCAGACGGCCGTGCGCGACCACTGCTGGTTGGTGCCGGTGTTGCACGGATACTGCTTGAGGATCACGCCGTCCGCGGTCGACGCGGACGGTACGTCCACGCATTTACCGCTGTGTCGTGCCCGGAGCTGGAAGTAGTCGCCGTTGGCGACCATCTGGAACTGCTGGTTGGTGCCGCCGCCGCAGGTGTACTGGACGAGTTCTGCGCCGTCGGCGGTTGAGGCGCCCACTACGTCGAGGCACTTTCCGCTGTGGCGGCTGTAGATGCGCAAGTAGCCGCCGCCGACGTCATCGAACCGCCACTGCTGCCACGCGTTGCCACTGTAGGTGTACTGGTCGACGCGCGTGCTGTCGTTGGTGCTCGCTTGTTGGACGTTCATGGCCTTGCCGCTGTGGCGCGCGTTGATCCTGTACACCGGCGGAGGGGTGGAGTCGCCGACGGTGTCGCCCCAGGCATACCGGAGCCGGTTGGCGCCGGAGCCGTTGCGGACGGTCACGCTGAGATTGGTGCCGCTGCCACCCAGAGCGTACATCGAGTAGTGGTCGTAGCCGAGGCTTCCGGTCGGCTTGCCGCCGAGGGCGGGCCAGTAGGTGCCGCCCATCCGGTTGTCACGCATGACCTGGGCCATGGCGCGGAAGTAGCGCACGAAGTTGTCGGTGCTGTTCGGGTTGCCGTAGTCGAGGCCAGTGGACATCGGCGCGCCGAACTCGGTCGCGACCGCGCGGGAGGCGCAGTTGCCCAGAAGCGTCTGAATGTGGCTTCGGAAGTCGTCGTAGGCCATCGCGCTGTAGAAGAAGGCGTAGGAGTGGAAGGACAGCAGCGTCGAGTTGAAGCGGCTGTCGTTGCAGATGTCCCGCAGGTCCTGACTGAAGCCGGTGCCGCTGATGAGCACCCGGCCGGGCACTGCCGAGCTGTGATAGCTGAGCCAGTTCGCTGCGACGTCGCGCCAGTCCGCCGATGAGTAGCCGTGCGGCTCGTTCATCGGCTCGAAGTAGAGGTTGCTGTTCGAGCCGTAGGTGTTGATCACGGTGGACCACATCGTGTTCCATGCGGTGAGGTTCGTGATCCTGCCGCCGGAGGCGGCGCCGTCCTCCCAGTAGGCCAGGATGACCTTGAGTCCACGGTCGGTGGCGGCGTCGATGGCGCCGCGGTAGGCGTTCCACCAGGTCGTGTTGGCCACGGTGTGAGTGTTGATGGGCAGCCGGATGGTGTTGACTCCCATGGTGTAGGTCACGTGGTCGTAGAACGCGTTGGCCTTGGCCCGAACTGTCGCGTTGCTGTCGGACTGGCTCAGGCCCTGCACGACGAGCGGGCCGGTGCTGAAGTTGTCTCCGAGCACGGCCCAGTTCATGCCTCGGAACTGGCCGGTGTCGGCATTGGCCGGCGGAGCGGAGACGACGAGGCTTGTCACTGTGGTGAGCGCGGTCACCACAAGGGCGATCAGTAACCGGCGCAACGGCCGGGTGCTCCGCGATGGTCCTGATGAGTGACCATCAGGCGCCGTGATCAGTGCCATGAGATGTCCAATCACTAGATCTGAATTCCTGGGTCGGGCCCTCGGCCGACGTGACGACCGGGTCGTTCTGGTTCAGGGGCATCCAGATGGGGCTATCGGAGTTCACCGCCAGGTGGAGGGCGTGGTCGTCACCGGACCGGTTCGGCGACTCTTCGAAGTAGCCCGTGACATGGAGACCGAATACGTGGCCGCCGACGCTGACGGCGCCGCGGCGATGTGGACGACACTGCCCAGCACGGCCGTCGACTACGTGACGGTGGCGACGATCTTTTGACGCAGGGACACCGCGGACATCCTTTCCGGGAATCGGTGAGGAGACGGCGAGGGGCGACGCCACAGCTGCGTAGGGCAGTGGGGTGGCATCGACGGGCGCACGAAGAACTGTTAACGCTAACATTTATGCACAAACATCGTCCCTGTGAGCTTGGCAATAGGGCGATTGATTCCCGATGAAGGGCCGACGATCGGGTCACATTCATGTTTCTATTGCATTGCCGCAAAGTGTTAGGGTTCACTGGCGGGATGTCAACATCTCGCTACAGGAAATTCGTCTCCATGCAGTCGACATTCTGCGGCAGTGGCGATGCGTGTAGTGCCGATCTCGGGCCGCAGGCGGTAATATCGCCTGTTCAGTCCTCTTCGATGCTTGGCGGTCGGTGGCCTGGGGCGTCATGCCGGCCTTCTGACCACGGGCCGGAAGGTCCAGTGCGGTCGATGACGGCGGGTGTTGACCGTACTCATGTGAACGCGCACACTGGTGTGATGTCGATCTAGCCCGCCGCCCTGTCGCGGTTACGGACTGCGCTTCGCGCATTGGGACCTGAATTATTATCGCGTTCCAATAATCATGCCTGATTACGTTAACGCTGACGCAATCGGTGTGCCCCTGGTCTTGTGGAGGCGGGTTCTTGGATTCTTGGGCCACTCGTTATTGGCGGGGGCGCCGGTGGTGAGGGTCGTGGTGGACGGAATCAACCGCGACCTCACCGATGGTCACGCAGCCAGGTCAGCACCTCCGCGGCGTGGCCGTCGGGCGGGAAGACGGGATAGAAGCACTGCTCGATCACCCCGTCGCGGATCACCAGGGTGAACCGGCGCAGCAGTGTCATGCCGGCCACCCGCAGTGTGGGCAGGCCGAGAGCGCGGGTGAGCTCCAGCGACGCGTCGCTGAGCAGCGGAAACGGCAGGTGCAGCCGCTCGGCCGCCTCTCGCTGGTAGGCGGTGTCCTGGGTCGAGAGCCCGGCGACGGCGGCGCCCGCCGCCCGTAGCTCCCCGGCGTGGTCGCGGAAGGCGCACGACTCGGGCGTGCATCCGCGCGCGCCGGGGATGAGGTCCCAGTCGGGGACCAGCGGGTCCTCCTTCGGCCGTCCGGTGCGCGGGTAGGCGTACAGCACCAGCCGCTCGGCGCCGCCGGGAACGCGGTCCACCCGGAAGGAGGCCCCGCTCGTCGAGGGAAGGGCGAGCGCGGGCACAGGGACGCCGGTCAGGTGGGCGCATGCGCCGTCGTCGACGGGCACCGGCAGGTCGGCGGGCAGGATCGTCGGATCATGTGGCATGGTCAGGGCGCGGGCCGGTCCGGTACGGCGATGGAGGTCACCGCCAGGCCGTCGGACACCAGCCAGCGGCCGGTGAAGCCGGTCAGTTCCCGGCCCGCCACCAGGGGGCCGGGGACGAGCAGCCGGGCGGTGAACGTACCGGACGGGTCGAAGACGAGGTGGGCCTCCTCGAAGCCGAGCCAGCGCCGAGCCAGCGGGAACCACGCCTTGTAGACGCTCTCCTTGGCACTGAACAGCAGCCGGTCCCAGTGCACGCCGCCGTCGAGCCGCGCGATCGCCGCCCGCTCCGCCTCCAGGGAGACCGCGTCCAGGACGCCGTCGGGCAGCGGCTCGTGGGGTTCGGCGTCGATGCCGACGGTCAGCGCGTCACGGGAGACGGCCGCGGCGCGGTACCCGGCACAGTGGGTGATGGCGCCCACCACCCCGCCGGGCCATCCCGGGGCACCGCGCTCGCCGGGCAGGATCGGCGCCGGCGGCAGCCCGATGCGGGCCAGGGCCTGGCGGGCGCAGTGGCGCGCGGTGGTGAACTCGCGCCGCCGCTTGTCCACCGCGCGGGCGATGACCGCCTCCTCCTCGGGGAACAGCGTCACGCCCGGCGGGTCGTCGAAGGACTCCGCGCTCGCCACCCACGGTGGCAGGATCTTCTCGATCATGCGACGGGCTGCGGGCTGGGCAGGATGTGCCGCGGCTGGCCGGGCGTGGTGGAGCGGGGACGCCATTCGCGCGGATAGCCCAACGAGACCTCCTCGAAGCGGACCCCGTCGTGCCAGGTGGTCCGGGGGATGTGCAGGTGACCGTAGACGACGGTGGCGGCGTCGAAGCGCAGGTGCCAGTCGGCGGTGCGCTCGGTGCCGCACCAGATCGCGAACTCCGGGTAGCGCAGGATCAGGGTGGGCTCGCGCACCAGCGGATAGTGGTTGACCAGCACCGTCGGCACACCGGGCGGCCTGGCCGAAAGGCGCCGCTCGGTCTCGGCGATCCTGGCCTCGCACCACGCGTCCCTGGTCGGGTACGGGTCGGGGTGCAGCAGCATCTCGTCGGTGCAGACCACGCCCTTGTCGTACGCGCGGGCCAGCGCCTCCTCCTTCGTCGCCACGCCGGGCATCCGGAAGGTGTAGTCGTACAGCACGAACAGCGGGGCGACGGTGACCGGGCCACCGGGTCCACTCCAGGTCGGGTACGGGTCCTCCGGCGTCACCACCCCCAGGTTCCGGCACACCTCCACCAGGTGCCGGTAGCGCTCCTCGCCGCGCAGCTGGACCGGGTCGCTGGGATGGGTCCACAGCTCGTGGTTGCCGGGTGCCCAGACCACCTTCTCGAACCGGTCGGCGAGCAGTCCCAGCGCCCACGCCACATCGGAGACCTTCTCCGAGACGTCCCCGGCGACCAGCAGCCAGTCGGAGGCGGAGGTGGGCCGCAACTCCTCGACGATGCGCCGGTTCTCCTGGTAGCCGATGTGCAGGTCGCTGATGGCCAGCAGTGCCGTCATACGTGACCCGTCCCCGGCGAACCGGCGCCTGCCGGGGGTCGGCCACCGCGCGCCGGGGAAGCCTCCCGCGTTCTCTTGTCCACAAGCACCGTCGCCTCCGTCTCGCCCGTTCTCCGGGCGCGGTCACGCATCTGTGATCGTCGAGCAAAAGAACCTTCTCACGATCTCCCCCGGGCGCACACTTCGTCCTGCTATGACGCCCCGTGCCGTTTTCCGGCAATCCTTACCTGTTGTGACCTGTGGTGGGGAAGCGGTCCCAGACCCGGTGCCCTCCCAGTAGCCGGACGACCTCCTCCAGTACCGTGTCGCCGCTGTCCGCGACGAGCACGCCGGGCGCCGCGGTGTCGATGCCCGCGGCGGTGAGCGCCCGCTCGGCGTCCGCCCAGCCACCGAGCGGCTTGGCGTGGCGGAACGCCTCGGCCAGCATCAACAGCACCCTCGGGTCGGTGGGCATTCCGGCGACGCCGTTGCCCGCCTTGGCGTCCCGGGCACCGTAGGCGTCCTTGCCGGGCGCGGGGGTGCCGGCCAGCAGCAGGGCGTCGAACTCGACGGACCTGGCCGTGGTGAACGTGCGCTGCACGGTGACGGGGTCACCGCCGTCGGCTCCGAGCACGCCGCCCGCCGGGGCGATGACCAGCGGCACCATGCCGCCGTCCAGGATCGTCCGGCGGAGGGCGCGGACCGTCTCCAGGTCGCTGCCGTCGTCGGCGACGATGCCGATGACCCGGCCGGTGGTCGGCCAGGTCCGCCCGAGCTGGGAGAGCGCGGGACTGGGCTCGACGGACGGCAGCGAGTTCACCGGCTTCGGAACCGGCAGTCCCAGACCCTGGGCCACCTGCTCGCACAGGTACGGGTCGATCTCGGCGAGCGTCCTCAGGGTGCGCTCCTTGATCGCCTGCTCGTAGACCTTGCCGAGTTCGAAGGTGTAGGCGGCGATGACGTGCTCGCGCTCCACCGGGGTCAGGCTCAGCCAGAACAGGCGCGGCTGGCTGAAGTGGTCGGCGTACGACGCCGGGGCCTCGCGGACCTTCTCCGCCGCGGGCACCCGCACGGGCGTCTCCCGGTAGCCGCCCTCGGACTGCCCGGCGAAGAAGGGGCAGCCGCCGTCCAGCGAGTTGGGCTTGTAGGGCGCCACCCCCGAGTGCACCGCGTCTTGATGGAAGCCGTCGCGCAGCATGTCGTTGATCGGCGCGTGCGGGCGGTTGATCGGGATCTGCGCGAAGTTGGGGCCGCCCAGCCGGGTTATCTGGGTGTCCAGGTAGGAGAAGAGACGCCCGGCGAGCAGCGGGTCGTCGGTGATGTCGATGCCCGGCACCAGGTGTCCCGGGTGGAAGGCGACCTGCTCGGTCTCGGCGAAGAAGTTGACCGGGTTGGCGTTGAGGGTGAGCAGGCCGATCGGCTGGACCGGCGCCAGTTCCTCAGGCACGATCTTCGTCGAGTCCAGCAGGTCGATGCCCTGGAAGGTCTGCTCGGGGGTGTCGGGAAAGGTCTGGATGCCCAGTTCCCACTGCGGGTAGGCGCCCGCCTCGATCGCGTCGGCCAGATCGCGCCGGTGGAAGTCCGGATCCACACCGTTGATCAGTTGTGCCTCCTCCCACAGCAGCGAGTGCACACCCGCCTTGGGCTTCCAGTGGAATTTCACCAGCGTCGTCGCGCCCTCGGCGTCCACCAGCCGGAAGGTGTGGACTCCGAAGCCCTCCATCGTCCGCAGGGAGCGGGGAATGCCGCGGTCGGACATGTTCCACAGTGTGTGGTGGGTGGCCTCGGTGTGCAGGGAGACGAAGTCCCAGAACGTGTCGTGCGCGCTCTGGGCCTGGGGGATCTCCCGGTCGGGGTGTGGCTTGCCGGCGTGGATGACGTCGGGGAACTTGATCGCGTCCTGGATGAAGAAGACCGGGATGTTGTTGCCCACCAGGTCGAAGACGCCCTCACCGGTGTAGAACTTCGTCGCGAAACCACGGGTGTCACGTACCGTGTCGGCCGATCCCCGTGACCCCAGCACCGGTGAGAAACGCACGAAGACCGGCGTCTCGACGTCCTTGGCGAGGAACGCCGCCTTGGTCACCGTCGTGGCCGTGCCGTACGCCTTGAAGACGCCGTGCGCGGCGGCTCCACGGGCGTGCACGACGCGCTCGGGGATGCGCTCGTGATCGAAATGCATGATCTTCTCGCGCAGGTGGTGGTCCTGCAGCAGCACCGGCCCCCGCGGACCGGCCTTGAGCGAGTGGTCGGTGTCGACCAGCCGCAGTCCCTGGGCCGTCGTCAGGTACTCGCCCCCCTGCGCCCGTGCGGCCGGTGGCACGTCGGTGGGCTGGCCCGTGGCGGTGAACGGCTCCGGGCCGCTCTGGTCGGGCTTGGGCGGGAGAGGCGCCCGAGGCTCGGTCGGCTCCTCCAGCGCGGCCGGCTCGCTGCCCGGCCGGCCGGGAATCGTGTCGGAGGGTACGCCGCCGGAAACGGCATCGACGACCTTGTCAATAACCCTGTCGACCGCTCCCTTTGCCGGACGAGACTTTTCCATCGTTTTCCCCTTTAAGGTGTGGCAGCGGTGATCGCCACCGCCGTCGGTAATCGAGTTCGGGCACAGCGAGGCCGGTGCGTCGGCAGTGCGAGATGAGACCGCTGAGGACCGGCATCAGCAGTACGCCGTACCCCTCCTTTAACGCTTAAACCGCAGATCACCCGGGGTCCCGCCCCGACGGTCGCCTCGGACCCCTTCGGGGAGTCGGCGGAATCAGAAGGCCGGCGCCGGGCCGAGAAGCCGGCGTCCGTACCGGTCGGAGACCCGTACCGGCGCGCAATTGTGAACCGAGCGGCCCGCATGAGTACGGCGATACTCATGCGGTTGCCGAAGACAGCGATGATTCTTGACCTATGACTACCTTCGACAGCATGCCCGCGTGCTGTATCGCGCCCCCCGACCTGCTTGAGGCGGTCGCCGGGCAGGGCACCCCCGAGGAGCGGGAGGCCGCGCTCCGGACCCTGACCGCATCGGAGACCTCCCGGGCTCAGCGCGCGTCGGTCACCGGCGCGCTGAGCCGGCTCACCCTCACCATCGCCGACGTGGCACCCGCCCCCGGCATGGTGCGTACCGTCTACGACGCGGAGAACGGCGGCGACTTCGACCTTCCCGGGAAGAAGCGGCGGGGGGAGGGCGATCCGCCGTTCGGTGACGCGGCGGTCGACGAGGCGTACGACGGGGCGGGGGCCACCTACGACTTCTACCGGACCGTCTTCGGGCGCGACAGCATCGACGGGCGGGGGCTGGAGATCGTCTCTTCGGTCCACTACGGGAACGACTACGACAACGCCGCCTGGATCGGCTTCCAGATGATCTACGGTGACGGCAGCGGGCAGATCTTCACCAAGGGATCCCTCACCAAGGCCGTCGACATCGTCGCCCACGAGCTGACGCACGGCATCACCCAGTTCACCGCGCACCTGGTCTACAGCAAGCAGTCCGGGGCGCTCAACGAGTCGTTCTCCGACGTCTTCGGGTCCCTCGTCAAGCAGTACGGCCTCGGGCAGAGCGCGGAGCAGGCCGACTGGCTGATCGGCGAGGGCATCCTGGGCAGCGCCCTGCGGGGTACGGCCCTGCGGTCGCTGAAGGCGCCGGGGACCGCCTGGTCGACCCCCACGGGCGGCCGCGACCGACAGCCCGCGCACATGCGCGACTACCTGGACCTGCCCGACGACGGCAACCCCTCCAACGACCACGGAGGCGTCCACCTCAACTCCGGCATCCCCAATCACGCCTTCTACCTCGCCGCCACCGCCATCGGCGGCAACGCCTGGGAGCGTGCCGGCCGGATCTGGTACGTCACCCTCACCGAGCGGCTCCGGCCGCGCTCCGACTTCCGGCAGGCCGCGGAGGCGACGGTGCGGGTGGCCGGAGAGCTGTTCGGCGTCGACGGTGACGAGCAGAGGAAGGTGCGCGCCGCCTGGCAGCAGGTCGGGGTGCTGTAGGAGAACCCGGTCTAGGATCGGTTTCATGAAGGTGTCGATCGTCCGGGGTGGCGGTATCGCCGGTCTTGTCACGACCACCACGGTCGACTCCGCGTCGCTGGCGTCGCAGGAGGTCGCCGAGCTGCGCTCCAGGGTGGAGCGGGCCGGGCTGTCCGATGCGCCGGAACGCTCCGGTGCCTCCGGCGGGCAGCCCGACCGCTTCGACTACGAGCTGACCGTCGAGGACGGCGGCCAGGCGCACACGGTGCGCGTCTGCGAGAGCGACCTCCCCGGCCCGCTCCGCGCGCTCATCTCGTACGTGACCTCGCTGCCGGGCAGGCAGGAGCGGGTCGGCCCGCCCGGCTGATCCCGCTCGCAGAACACGCGGGCCGTCGATCTTCTTGCCGTTCGACAGGGTCGCGAAACGCCTCGCCCCCAGGTCGATCCCGATCTCGCCCGACATCTCGGGCAACGGACGACGTGAAGTACCGGCCCGCCGAATTCGTGGCCACCGTCACCGGCGACGACTCCAAGGACGGCGACCGCGACCGGGCCGTGGCCACGGTGGCCTCAACGGACCCGATGGCGGGAGCCGGCAGACGGGGCATTGGGGGCGGACGCCGCTCCTCCCCGCACTCGTGAGGGTATCCGTCTCGAATCCCACGCCGGATTTCGGTACCGGTGACGTCTCACCCCTTTTGAAGGGGATTTCGCAGTGCGAAATTCCGTGCCCTCGTTGGTTTTGGGGCGGGAATCCTCGCATGCGGGTTCGGTGATGGCATGATTCGCCAATGTGCGCAGGTCACAGGGGCATCGGGATTTCCGGTGTTTGCCGGATCGATTACATCCCGGTGGCGAACATCTGCCCGCCCGAATTGCCGGTGCGGGGGAAATCAGGGTTGCGAGGGGTCTTTTGACCATATTGGAGGTAAATGTGAAACGGGTCGCCATCGCCGCAGCCGTCACCGCCCTCGCGGCAGCCGCGCCGATACCCCCGGTGCGGGCGCGGCAGGTGATCGCCGAACCGGGCGCGGAGGTCGAGTACGTCGTCCTGTACAGCGAGGGAGCGCGTCCCGCCGACGCCCAGCGGGTCATCAGGGCGGCGGGCGGGAGCATCCTCAAGGAGAACGCCGCGGTCGGCGTCGCCACCGTCACGACGAGGAACGCCCGCTTCGCCGAGGCGGTGCGCGACGCCGACGCGATCGACGACATCGCCCACAACCGGTCCATCGGCAGCGTGCCCACGGCCGCCGGGGGAGTCGCGGGCCGCGCGACGGTCCAGGCCAGGGCGGTGGAGAAGGCCGGTGACGGTGCCCCCGCCTCCGCCACCTTCGGCGGGGCCGTTCCCGGTGCGGAGCCGCTGTCGGAGCTCCAGTGGGACATGAAGCAGATCCACGCGACGGTGCAGGGCTCCTACCGTCATCAACAGGGCGACCCGGGCGTGCTGGTCGGTGTCATCGACACCGGCGTGGACGGATCCCACCCCGACATCGCGCCGAACTTCAACCGCGAACTGAGCCGCAACTTCACCGTAGACATCCCCGTCGACGCCGACGGCAACAAGGCCGACGGCCCGTGCCAGGCCGAACCGGACCATTCCTGTAACGACCCGGCGGACGTCGACGAGAACGACCACGGCACGCACGTGGCGTCGTCGATCGCCTCGCCCGTCAACGGGCTCGGTACGTCGGGCGTGGCCCCCAAGGTCTCGATCGTGAACCTGCGGGCCGGACAGGACTCCGGCTACTTCTTCCTGCAGCCCACCGTCGACGCGCTGACCTACGCCGCCGACATCGGCGTCGACGTGGTCAACATGAGCTACTACATCGACCCGTGGCTGTTCAACTGCGTCGACAACCCGGCGGACTCCCCGGCCGAGAGGCTGGAGCAGGCCACGATCATCAAGGCCGCCCAGCGGGCGCTCACCTACGCCTACAACAGGGGCGTGACCCTGGTGTCCGCGGCGGGCAACGGCGCCACCGACTACACCAAGGAGCTCGCCGACGGCTCCAGCCCCGACTTCGCCGGCGTCCCCGGCGAGCTGCCCCGCCCGCGCACGATCCCCCCGAGCTGCGTCTCCATGCCCAGCGAGGGCAGGCACGTGATCTCGGTCTCCTCGACCGGCGTCAGCAGGCGCAAGTCGTACTACTCCGACTACGGTGACGGTCACGTCGACGTGGCCGCCCCGGGTGGCGACGTCTACGACACCGGGGACGGCACCCGCGACGTGACCAGGGCGACGCTGGCGGCCTACCCCAAGGCGCTGGCCGAGGAACGCGGTCAGCTCAACCCCGACGGCACGCCCAAGGTCACCAGCGTGGTCCGCAGCTGCCGGGGCGAGGTCTGCGCCTACTACCAGTATCTTCAGGGCACCTCGATGGCCTCGCCACGCGCGGCCGGGGTGGCCGCGCTGATCGTCGCCAGGTTCGGCCGGCCCGACCGGGTGCACGGCGGCAAGACACTCCACCCCGCCGTGGTGGAGATGGTCCTCAAGGGCACCGCGACCAGGGTGAGCTGCCCCGTCCCGGCCGCCCACACCTACACCAGGCACCTGCCGGGCGGCGGCACGGCGACCGCGACGCACACCTGCGAGGGCGGCGGTCCACACAACGGCTTCTACGGTTACGGGATCGTCGACGCCCTGCGGGCGGTGCGCTGACCCGGGCGGGCTGTCCGGCCGCCGTCACGGCGGCGGCCGGGACGCTCTCAGCGTGCCGAAGGGGAGGGGGTCACAACTCGTCCCAGGCGGAGAGCAGCGGGTCGGCGGCGGCGGCCGGAGCCGTGATCGACCAGCGGCCCGACGGCAGGTCCAGCGAGCACGAGCCGTCGGCCAGCCGCCTGGTGGGGAGTTGCTCGGCCAGCCCCATCAGGAAGGTGCCGTTGACGGTCATACCGTCCCAGGTGCCGTGGACGGGGAGCACCGCGCGGGCGGTCACGCCGGGAGGGACACGGAAGACGAACTGCAGGCCGTCGGGCCCGGCGCGCCATCCCGACTCGACGGTGCCCGCGGGGCTGTCGTACCTGGCGTGCGCCTGCCGCAACAACGGGACGGGGCCCGGGCGAAGCAGCGGCTCGGTGAACCCGCCGTTCACCCCGCGGGGGTCGTCACCGACACCGGCGACGTGGCGGAAGAGCCAGTCGCCGACGCAGCCGTAGGCGTAGTGGTTGAAGGAGTTCATCGTCGGGGTGTGCATGCCCCGCCGATGGTGCCAGGCGTCCCACCGCTCCCACATGCTGGTCGCGCCCGCCCGCAACTGGTAGCGCCAGGAAGGGTGCCCCTCCTGGTTGAAGACCCGGCAGGCGACGTCGTGGTGGCCGGTCTCCGAGAGCGTCGGCAGCAGCAGCGGCGTACCGACGAAACCGGTCATGAGCCGGTGGCCGTCCGCCCTGACCAGCTCCGCGAGCGCCGCCGCGGTCCGGGCACGGTTCCTGGGCGGGACGAGGTCCCAGGCCAGGGCGAGGGCGTACCCCGTCTGGGTCTCGGTGCGCAGCCGGTGCTCGGTGAGGAAGGCCCGCTGGAAGGCGTCCGAGACCATGGTCGAGGCCTCGCGGTACGCCCTGGCGTGCGGCTCGCCGAGCACGTCGGCGACGTCGGCGATCAGGCGCAGGCTCCGCGCGAGGGCGGCGGTGGCGATCAGGCTCCTGGGCGTCTCCACGGTTCCGGGGGCCAGCCAGTCGCCCAGCGCCCGGCCTGGGCGGACCCCGTCGTCACACTGCGCCAGGCAGTAGTCGGCCCAGCGCCGCATCGGCCCGTACGCCCGGCGCAGCGTCCGATCGTCGCCGTAGCGCCGCCACAGCAGCCAGGGCACCTCCACGATCGCGTCGGACCAGACCGGCGAGTCGAACCCGTACTCGGGCAGTACCGGGGCCACGTGCGGGACGGCCCCGTCTCGCCGCTGGCCGTCGATCAGCGTCGTCACCCAGCCGGAGAGGAACGCCTGGGTGTGACGGAGGAAGCTCAGCGTCGAGGCGAACACCGAGATGTCGGCGGTCCAGCCGGCCCGTTCGTCGCGCTGCGGGCAGTCCATGGGCACGCTGAGCAGGTTGCCCTCGGCGGAGGCGACGATGTTGGAGACCAGCTGCCTGACGGCGGGGTCGGAGGCGGTCAGGGTGCCGGTGACGGGCAGCGCCGAGGACAGGAGCACCGCCTCGGCGTCACCCGCGGACATGCCGCCCGGCCATCCGGTGACCTCGGCGTAGCGGAACCCGTGGAAGGTGAACGAGGGCTCCGCGACGTGGCGTCCGGCGGGGAGGAGGAACTCGTCGCGCTGCTCGGCCGTGCGCAGGTTGGCGTCGTAGAGACGGCCGGTCGCGGTGAGCTCCTCGCCGTGGCGGACCACCAGGTGGACCGGGTACGACGTGTCGATTCGCAGCCGGAGCCGTCCCACGACGTTGCGGCCGAAGTCGAGCAGGTGAACGCCGGGGACGGGCTCGGTGACCGACGCCGCGGCCAGGGTGCCGATCTCCCGCACCGGGGGAGCGGGATCGGCCTCCACCAGCAGGCCGGGCGGTGGCGCCACCACGGTCACGGCCCGGTCCCGGCCGGGCCGGGAAGCCAGGTGGACGGTCTCGCCCATCACCAGGTCGGCGCGGGGTACGCCCAGGTCTCCGGCCGTCCAGCCGGGGCCGGTGGCCGCGAGCGGGTGAACGCCCTCCGGGTCGCGCAGGAACAGCCGGGCGCTGGCGGCGGGGTGGTCGCCGTATCGGCGCGGCCCGCCCGCCGCGACGTGACCGGCGTACCAGCCGGGGGCGAGCCGGATCTCCAGCAGGTTCTCCCCGGTACGGAGCAACGCGGTGACGTCGGCCAGCCGGTAGCGGACCCGGCGGCCGTAGTCGGTCCAGCCGGGGGCGAGTTCCTCGTCGCCGAGCCGTTCGCCGTTCAGCACCGCCCGGTAGACGCCCAGCGCGGTGGTCGCCAGCCAGACCCGTCCCGGCCGAGGCTCCCAGCCGAACGTCCCGCCGAGGCGGACGGCGCCCTCGCTCTCGTTCCCGCCGTCCTCGACCCAGGGGGCTCCCCAGGCGCCGCCCGCGCGCAGGCCGGTCACGAAGGTGCCGCCGAGCTGCCCGGCGACCGACCAGGTGTACGGGGTGAGCGGCTCCAGCGCCTCTTCCGGGACATCGGCCCAGCTCGTGCCCGGCGGGAGGTCACGCGCCCACACCTCGCGTCCGCCGGTGGACACCGTCAGCCGCTCGGGATGGAGCAGCCTGGCCGCCCAGGACAGGCGCGGGGAGGGATCGTCGACGCCGACCGGGTCGGTGAGCCCGCAGGTGTGGCAGGCGACCGCCTCGGCGGGCGGGGAGGAGCCGACCGGCACCTGGCCGCCCGAGGCGGCCCGTGCCAGGCCGGGGGTTCCCGGGACGTGGATCATGCGCCGAGACCCGTCGTGAAGGCGTTGTGCAGTCCGTCGATGTCGACCCCGTGCAGGCTGGGCGCCATCACGTTGATCAGCAGTACGAAGCAGGCGTCGTGGTCGGGATACATCCACCACTGGCATCCGGAGGCGCCGCCGTGCCCGTAGAGCCGCCGCTCCAGCAGGCCGGGCGCGGAGTGGCGCAGGTTCCAGGTCAGCCCCCAGTCCTGGCCGGCGTTGACCGGGTCGGGCTGCAGCTTGACCAGGCCCGTGGTCTGGGGTTTCGTCATGGCGGCCAGCGTGATCGGGTGGACCGGTGCCCGGTCGCCGCGGAGCAGGGCGCTGCCCAGCGCGAGCAGGTCCTCGGCACGGGAGAACAGGCCCCCGGCCGGATGCCGGAGCCGGACGAACCTGTCGTAGTCGACACCGAGCAGCTCGACGGCCCTGACCTCTGCCGGGTCACAGGCCGGGTCGAAGGTGATCCGCCCGCCGCCGGGCACCAGTGTGTTCAGGTCGGTGTCGATCACGTCGGCCAGATCCCTGCCGGTGACATCCCTGATCATCTCGGAGATGCCGGCGAAGCCGATGTTGCAGTACTGGCTGAGCGTGCCCGCCTCGAACAGCGCGGGGGCGGCGATCAGATGCTCCACCAGGTCGTCCGGGGTGAGCGTCTGCTCGGCGATGCCGCTGGTGTGGGTCAGCAGGTGCCAGAGCGTGACCTCGTCGGAGCGCAGCCCGCCGAAGCCGGGCACCGCGTCACGGAGCGGGCGGCGCAGCGAGAGCAGGCCCCGCTCCACCTGGCGCATGGCCAGCAGGCCGATCAGCGGCTTGGTCACCGAGAACAGCGCGAAGTGGTCGTCGGCGCGGGTCGCACGTCCGTCGTGCTCTCCGAAGGACTCCAGCAGCACCGTGCCCTGCGAGGTGGCCGCTCCGAGCACCGCGCACGGGAGTCTCCCCTCGCGGACCATGCGCCTCACCCACTCGACGGCGAGCGCGAACGGTTGGTCGGTCATCCTTTGAGTGCTCCTTCTGTGAGCCCGGCGAGGACGTGCTTCTGCGCGAACACGTACACCGCCACCAGCGGCAGCGTGGTCAGCAGGACGTGGGCGAAGACGAGGTTCCACTGCAGGGTCTGCAGCGTGCCGGAGGCGAACTGGAAGAGGGTGAGGGGCAGGGTCGCGTTGTCCTGCCCCTTGAGGAGGAACAGCCCGAAGAAGAAGTCGTTCCAGACGTTGATGACCAGGATGACGCTCCCGACGAAGAGCACCGGGCGCAGCAGCGGCAGCAGGATGCGCGCGAAGATCTGCGGCCGGGACGCCCCGTCGATGGCGGCGGCGTCCTCCAGGTCGGGAGGGAAGGCCCTGACGAACCCGGTGGCCAGGAAGACCACGATGCCCAGCCGGGTGCCGATCAGGACCAGCGCGTAGCCGAACGGCGTGCCGTCCAGGCCGAGCCCGCGCAGCACGTGGACGGTCGGGATGATCGACGGGGGGATGAGGATCGACAGGCTGAGTACGAAGTAGGTCGCGCGCAGCCACCGCGAGTCGCCTCGGCCGTAGGCCCACGCCGCCGCCGCGCCGAGCAGCAGCACGGCCAGCACGACGGGTACCGTGATCATGAGGCTGTTGGCGAGCCCGCCCAGGTAGTCGCCGGTGTCGACGACGGTCGTGTAGTTCTCGACGATCGCCCACTGCCGGGGCAGGCCGAGGCCGAGTTCGGCCGCCTCGCCCGCGGGCTTGAAGGAGTTCACCACGACCAGCCAGAACGGCACGACCACCCAGGGGATCGCGAACAGCGACAGCAGCGTGTACTTGACGACTCTCATCCGGTGACCTCCCTGCGGCGCAGCCACCAGACGAGGGGGACCGCCGTCGCGATCACGAGCAGCGTCACCGTGAGGCTGAGCGCGCTGGCGGAACCGAAGAACCCCTGACCCCACTGCTGGCGCATGACGATGTTCAGTGCTCTGGTGTGGTCGCCGGGGCCGCCGCCGGTGGTGGCGGCGATCACGTCGTAGGCGCTGAGCGCGCCGACCAGGGTGACCGCGACGTTGAAGGTGATCGCGGGGGCCAGCAGCGGGAACCTCACCCGGGCGAAGCGGGTCCAGGGGCCCGCGCCGTCGACCGTGGCCGACTCGATGAGCTCCCTGGGCACCGAGTTAAGGCCCGCGATGTAGACAAGGGTGATCAGCCCGCTCCACTTCCAGGCGTCCACGAACGCGACCGTGAGCAACGCGGTCGCGGGCTCGCCCAGCCAGGCCCAGTCGATGCCGAGGAAGGAGTTGACCGGGCCCGCCGGATCGAGGATGCCCCGCCAGATGTAACCGGCGGCCAGCGGCGAGACGAGGGTCGGCAGGAAGAACACCGACCTGAACACGGTGTTGACCCGGTCCGTCCGCTGCAGGGCGAGTGCGAGGCTCAGGCTGACGGTGTTCTGGATGGCCATGCACAGGATCGCGTAGAGCACGGTCACCGTGACGGCGTTCGTCAGGAGATCCTGCTCGACGAGCATGCGGAAGTTGTCCAGGCCGTTCCAGGTGATCTCCGAGCGGAACCCCGTCCAGGCGGAGAAGGCGAAGCGGGCGTTGAGTGCGAACGGCAGCGCGAAGAAGAGTGCCACCAGCAGCACTGCGGGCAGCGCCCAGGGCAGCCAGCCCCGCCGTCCGGGGTCCCCGGTCTCGCCACCGCCCCCGTCGGCGGGGTGCGGGGCGTGGGGCGCGGTCTCGGTGCCCGGGGGACGCTCGCGCGGGGGTAGCGAGGTCACCATCCGGGCAGCCCGGCGGCCTTCGCCGCCTGCTCGACCTGGCCCTGCAGCTGCGTGGCGGCCTTCTGCGGATCCTTCTGCCCGGCGATCAGTTCCGACATCAGCGGCGCCAGCCCGGCCATGCCGGGGATGTCGGAGTTGAAGGCGATGACGGCGCCGTTGTCGTACGCCTTCTTGACGTCCTGGAGCACGGGGGAGACGTCCTGCGGACCGTCCACCCCCTGGAGCACGGGGAAGGTCTTCGCGGACTTCACGTAGTCGGCGTAGGCGGGGCCGGTCATGAACCGGACGAAGTCCAGCGCGGCCTGCTCCCGTCCGGCGTCGCCCGTCTTGGGCAGGTAGAAGGTGCCGATCGGCCCCGGCGCGTACGTCACCACGGCCTTGGTGCTCGACAGCCCGGTGAACCCGACGGTGTCGTCCACCTTCCGCTGGTCGCCGCCGGCGGCGGCGAGCATGGCCGGCAGCATGTCGGAGTGCTGGGCGACCATGGCGGCCTTGCCGGTCACCAGGGCCTTCATCGAGTTCTCGAACGTGGCGGTGGTGATGTCCTTGTTGAAGCAGCCGTCGTCCTGCAGCTTCCTGTAGGAGCTCAGCCCGGCCACGAACGGCGAGCCGGGGTCGGCCAGCGAGGCGGTGTGGCCCGCGATGGCCTTGCCGTAGGCGTTGGCCTCGTTGCTGGCGCTGACGTACAGCAGTGGCAGGATCTGCACCGGCCAGATGGATCCGCCCGACTCGAACACGGGCGTCACGCCCTTGGCGGAGAGCGCGCGGCAGGCCGCCGAGAGCTCGTCGAACGTGCCCGGGGGCTTGACGCCCGCGTCGGCGAGGACCTTCTTGTTGTAGTAGAGGCCGAAGACCTGGGGGAAGCCGGTGATGGCCGCGTAGACCTTTCCTCCCGTGGCGCCCGCGCTGCTGTAGAGGTCGCCGGACCTGGCGACGTACGCCTCGCCGGACAGGTCCCTGAGGTTCTCCGACGGGTTCAGGGCGAGCAGGTTGCTCACCGTGGCGTGGTATTCGAGGATGTCCGGCCGTTCGCCGGTGGCCCACTTGGTCTGGGTGCTGTCCTCGAACCCGTCGGAGGGGATCGGGACCAGCTCGATCGTGTGGCCCGACTCGCGCTCGAACCGCTTGTACATCTCCACCAGCGGGGCGGGATCGGCGGTGTTGTGCCAGAGCGTCAGCGTGACCTTCCCGCCGTCGGTTCCGCCTGGTTCGGCGGCGCCGCCACAGCCCGCCGCGGTGAGGGTGAGGGCGGCGCAGGCCGCGGCTCCCAGCAGTCGTTTCGATGCCCTCATGCTCGTTATTCCTGTTCGTCACGGGGTTGGTGATAGCCGGCCTCCGGGCGGACGCCTGCACGCCTCCGGGCCACAAGACATGCGGGTTTCCGTCATGTTTCGTAGAACGTTCTCCATTGTTAGACCAGGAGTGTTTGCGGCGTCAAGACCCGTGTTCCAGGTGACCAACTCGTTAAGAAGTGGTAAAAATCGGGTCTGGCAAGGATGGCTTCGAACGGGTACCGTCGCCTCTGCATCGCCAGAATGTATTTCGTTCTACACACGGGCGCCGCGCTCGCCCGGCGATTTGCCCCGCTCTTCCCCCGAGGTTCGCTGCGGGGCCGTTCCCACTTTCGCCTACCGAAGGACTCGCGTGACCACAGGATCAGCACCGCGCCGGGTGACCATCGCCGACGTGGCAGACCGGGCCGGCGTCTCCACGGCCGCCGTGTCCAAGGTGCTGCGCGGAGCCTACGGGGTCAGCCCCGGCATGCGGGCCAAGGTCCGTGAGGCCATGGACGAGCTCGGCTACCGGCCGCACGCCGCGGCCAGGGCCATGCGGGGCCGCACCTACACCCTTGGTGTGATGCTGTCCGACACCAGGAACCCGTTCTTCCCCGACATCATCGAGGGCGTCACCGGCCGGCTGGGCGGCACCGAGTACCAGGTGCTGCTCGGCCCCGGCGGGGACGAGCCCAGGAGTCAGGCGAGGATGACCGACGCGATGATCGACCGGAGCATGGATGGCATCATCCTGATATCTCCGGTCATGTCGAGTGCGGAACTCGCCGCCATCGCCACCACGACGCCGATCGTGGTGATCGGCCGTCACGGAGGTGCCGCCGAGTACGACTCCGTGGTCGACGACGACATCGTCGGCGCCCGCCTGGTGGTCGACCACCTGGCCGATCTCGGCCACCGGCGGATCGCCCACATCACCCATCTCGACCGGGGGCGCGCCTCCGGTGCCGACTCCCCGCAGGCCGTCCGCGCCGAAGGCTACCGTCAGGCCATGCGCGCCAGAGGCCTGGCGGAGGGGATCGACGTGGTGGCCACCTCCTTCACCGAGGAGGGCGGCTACGAGGGAGCGCGGCAGCTGCTCGCCCGGCCGGCCAGGCCCACCGCCATCTTCGCCGGCGCGGACGTCGCGGCCCTCGGGGTGCTGCGTGCGGCCTACGAGGCCGGGTTGTCGGTCCCCGGTGACCTGTCGGTCGCCGGATACGACAACATCGGCATCGCCTCCCTCAAGCCCATCTCCCTGACCAGTGTCGACCAGGACGGACACGTCATCGGGGCCACCGCGGCGCGCCTGCTCATCGAGCGCATCGAGGGTCGCGGGCGGTCCGTCCTGTCCTCCGTCTCACCCACCCTCGTCGTCCGCGGCACCACCGGCCCACCGGCCGGACGGGAGTGACCGGACGGCGTCGACCCGCCGCTGACCGGGATCTCCTGAAGCACCCCGCCCCGGCACGAGCATCCCGTTGAGCGGTCCCCGCGAGGGACCGCCATGTCACCGTGTTCCGACGCGAAGGAACCCCCCGTGAAACGTCTCATCCTCATCGGACCGATGCTTCTCGCCCTCACCTTCCCCGTCCCCCTGCCGGGAGCCGCGCTCGCCGCCCAGGCGACGACCTGCCCGGTGCGAATCGACCCGGCGAGCTTCGCGAGCGAGGCCCGCCTGCTCGAACTCGCCGAGCGGCAGGAGGACTTCGGTCCCCGGCCGACCGGCTCGGCCGCTCACGACGACTACATCGACTGGCTGGAGGACGAGATCGGCGCGGTCCCCGGCGTCCAGCTCTCCTCACTGCCCTACGAGATCGACCGCTGGGACGACCTCGCCACGGGGCTGACCGTCGGCGGCCAGGCCGTGGCGGTCGCCGCGCCCGTGCCCTTCTCCTCCTCCACCGGGCCGGGCGGAGTGACCGCCCCGCTCACCTACCTGCCCGCGGGCACCGCCATCACAGCGGCGAACGCCGCGGGGAAGATCGTCGTCAGGGATCTGCCCTGGTCGACGGTGCCCAACCTGCTCTTCTATCCGCCCCTGCTCGGCTACCACATGTACGACCCCGGCCTCACGATCAACCTGCTCGGCTCCGACTCCATGGAGGCCCCCGCCGGAGCCGACGCCGACCTCAAGGCCGCCGCCGCGGCTGGCGCGGCGGGGGTGCTGGAGGTGAGCCGCCTGCCGCACGCCCAGATCGAGGGGATGTACGCGCCCTACGAGGGTCTGCCGTACCAGGTTCCCGGCGCCTATCTCGGCGTCGACCAGGGCGAGCGGATCAAGCAGGCGCTCGCCGCAGGGCAGCCGGTCGAGGCCGTGCTGACCGTCGACGCGGCATGGACACCGAAGACGACCCGCACCGTCCTCGCCACCCTGCCCGGGGTGAGCGAGCAGAAGATCGTCGTGGAGAGCCACACGGACGGCATGAGCCCGGTGTGGGACAACGGCCCGCTCACGATGGTGGAGATGGCCCGTTATCTGGCGTCGCTGCCGGTGAGCTGCCGCCCGCGTACGGTCCAGTTCGCCTTCGTCACCGGCCATCTCTACCAGCATCTCACCGGACCCGGCGTCCGTGAGGGAGGCGCGGGGCAGCTGGCGGCCATGCTGGACGCCGAGTACGACCAGGGCAAGGTCTCCTCGGTCGTCGTCCTGGAGCACCTGGGTGCCCGGCGCTACGACGCGGTCACCCGCACCGGAGGGCTGCCCGGACTGGAGCTCGTGGCCGATCCCTCGCTCACCGAGCTGCTCTGGGTCCCGGTCAGTGAGAGCACGCCCCTGCGTGAGCTGGTCAAGGGTCATGTCCAGTACTGGGACGTGCGGCGCACGGCCGTGCTGAAGGGGCTGTCGGCGGCCGACCTGGGCACCGTGCCGCACCACTGCGGCTTCGGGGGCGAGGGTACGCCGTACAACCGGCACCTGCTGCCGACCATCGCGCCGATCGCGGCCCCCAAGACGCTCTTCTCACCGCGTTTCGGGGCCGAGGCGATCGACGTGGCGGTGATGCGCCGGGCGTCGCTGGCCTTCACCGACGTCGTGCTCGACCTCGGCACCATGCCACAGGCGGACGTCGCGGGCGATGTCACGTTCATGCGCGCCCAGCGTGCCTCGGGCACGCCGGGGTGCGCGTGAGCATCGACCGAGAGGCCCTGGTACGGCGGCACGCCGTGGTGCTGACCGAGCCGGACGCGGAGTCCCCGCTGACCGTCGGCAACGGCGAGTTCGCCTTCACCGCAGATGTCACCGGGCTGCAGACCTTCCCCGCCTTCCACGCCGCGAGCATGCCGCTGGGCACCCAGTCGCAGTGGGGCTGGCACACGATGCCCAACCCCCGGGGCTTCACCCTGGAGGACGCGATGACCGGCTACGGCCGGGCCCGCTATCCCGACCGGCACCGGATGACCTTCGGTGGTCCGGTGGCGCCGGAGTTCGAGGCCGGTACGTGGCTGCACGGCAATCCCCAGCGGCTCGACCTGGGCAGGATCGGGCTCGACCTCGGCGAGCACGTGGAGATCACCGACCTCACCGGCGTCCATCAGCGGCTCGACCTGTGGAGCGGGCTGCTGCGCAGCGCGTTCACGCTCGACGGCGTGCCGTACGAGGTGGAGACGGTCTGCCATCCCGGACGCGACCTGCTGGCGGTGCGTGTCACCGGCGGGGCGGCGGTGACGATCGCCTTTCCGTACGCCTGTGAAGCCTGGAACGTGGCCGCCGACTGGGACGGTCCGGAGCGGCACCTCACCGGCCATGTCGTCGGCGCCGCACGCTGCGACTTCACCCGGGTGCTGGACGGCGACCGCCACCATGTCGCCCTCGCCTGGCAGGGGCCGGCCCGGCTCACGCCCATCGCCGAGCACCGCTACCGGCTGGAGGGCGCCACCGAGTTCGTCGTGGCCTTCGGTCTCGACCCCGTGGGGTCCGGTCTTTGCGGATTCGCTGAGGTCCGCGCGGCCGCCGCCCGGCACTGGGCCCGTTTCTGGACCGATGGCGGCGCGGTGAGCTTCGCGGGCAGCTCGGACCCGCGCGCGCCCGAGCTGGAGCGGCGCGTGGTCCTCTCGCAGTACCTGACCGCGGTCAACTGCGCGGGCTCGCTGCCGCCGCAGGAGACCGGCCTGGTCTGCAACTCCTGGAGCGGCAAGTTCCATCTGGAGATGCACTGGTGGCACGCGGCGCACTTCCCGCTGTGGGGAAGGCCGGAACTGCTGGAGCGCAGCATGCCGTGGTACCGGAGCATCCTTCCTGCGGCGCGGGCCACGGCCGCCGGGCAGGGGTATCGCGGGGCCCGCTGGCCCAAGCAGGTCGGCCCCGAGGGCAGGGAGAGCCCCAGCACGATCGGGCCGTTCCTGATCTGGCAGCAGCCGCACCCGATCTACTTCGCCGAACTCCTCTACCGGGTCCGGCCGGAGGCCCTGTACGACTACCGGGACCTGGTCTTCGAGACCGCGGAGTTCATGGCGTCCTTTCCCGTCGAGGAGGACGGCCGCCATGTGCTCGGTCCGCCGCTGGTCCCGGCGCAGGAGTCGTACGCGGAGATCAGGGCGACGGTCAGGAATCCCACGTTCGAGCTGGCCTACTGGTGGTGGGGGCTGGAGATCGCGCAGCGGTGGCGTGAGCGTCTCGGCCTCGCCCGGGACTCGGAGTGGGAGAGGGTGCGGGACGGGCTGGCCGCGCCGTGCGTCAGGGACGGCGTCTACGCGGCCATCGCGGTGGAGCCGTACACGCTCAGGACGGACCACCCCTCGATGACCGGGGCACTGGGCCTGGTTCCGGCGACGCCGCTGATCGATCCGGAGACCATGCGGGCCACCCTCGACGACGTGCTGGAGACCTGGGACCTGCCGAGCACCTGGGGCTGGGACTACCCGATGCTCGCCATGTGTGCGGCCAGGCTGGGCGAGCCGGGCAAGGCGGTCGACGCGCTGTTGATGGACGCGCCCAAGAACGCGCACCTGGTCTCGGGTCACAACCGGCAGTGGCCCGGGATCCTGCCGCTCTACCTGCCGGGCAACGGAGGCCTGCTGGCGGCCGTCGCGCTGATGGCGGCGGGCTGGGACGGTGGGCCCGACGGGTGCGCGCCCGGCTTCCCCGCGGGCTGGAACGTCCAGGTGGAGGGGGTGCGGGCGATGCCCTGACCCGGACGCGGCACCCGTGCCCTCGCGGCGCGGGTGCCGTGGGTCAGCCGAGTGCCCTGTCGGCCGTCGCGCGGTCGGCGAGCAGCGTGACCGTGTAGTGCAGCAGGTCCTCCTCCAGTGCGGACAGCCGCTCCGCGTTCCCCGCGCGCACCGCGGCGGCGATGAACTCGGTGACGCCGAAGACGATCAGGGAGGGCACGCTCTCCCTGACCGGTCCCAGGGAGGGGGTCTCCGCCCTGGCCCGCGCGGCGAGGGCGCGCAGCATCTCCAGGAAGGGCAGGTAGGCGCGGTCGCGCTGGTCCATCGCCCGCCGGCCCGCCGCGGGGAGTTCGACGAAGTAGGCGCGGGCGTACTCGGGACGGTCCTGCCACCACCGCAGGTAGGCGTACAGGCCCTGGCGGACGGCGGCGACCCAGTCGTGGCCGGTGCCCTCGGCCGCGGACAGGATCGTCTCGACCACGCCGGACAGGTCCCGTTCGCACAGGGCGAGGAAGCAGGCCTCCTTGTCATGGAAGTTGGCGTAGAAGGCGTTGCGCGAGACCCGCGCGGCGGCGATCACATCGGGCACGGTCGTGGCGGCGTACCCCCGGGCCGCGACCAGTAGCAGCATCGCCTGGATCAGGCGGTCGCGCTGCGAGGTGCGGACCACTTCTGGGGGCAGCCCGTGACGGCCGCGGGGGAGGGGCTCACCCTCCGGAATTTTCTTTCGATCCTGTCTTGACATCAATCACAGATCGTACTTCCCTCTGTTTGGGGACGTTCACGTCTCCAAAGAATCGGTGAGGTGACCATGGAAGACAAGGGCATGTCCCGGCGGCGGGTCCTGCGCGCGGCGGCGGTCGGGCTGCTGTCGGCGGGCCTCGTGTCGCGGACCACCCAGGCGGTGGCGGCCGGCACGATCGAGTCGCACTACGCGGTCCGAGGCCCCTGGGCGGTCACCGCCTCCGACGCGGGCGACGCCTCGGGAACCTACCGGCTGCACCACCCGGCGGACCTCGGCGCCGGCGGCTTCCGGCACCCGATCGTCACCTGGGGGAACGGCTCCCACGCCACCCCCGCCCTCTACCCCGGCGTGCTCGACCAGCTCGCCTCCTGGGGCTTCACCGTGATCGCCTCCACCGACACGACCACCGGGACGGGCACCGAGATACTCGCCGCCGCGCGATACCTGGTGGCGAGGAACGCCGACCCCGCGAGCCCGTTCCATCAGAGGCTCGACGCCACCAGGGTCGGCGCCGCCGGGCACTCCCAGGGCGCGGGCGGCACGGTCAACGCGGCCAACCTCTCCGCGGGGCTCGTCACCACGGCCGTGCCGATCGCATTGCCCGCACAGCTCTGGGTGGGGGCCGGCGACCAGTTTCAGGTCTCCCAGCTGGTCTGCCCCGTCCTGTTCATGAGCGGGGGCAACGACTGGCTGATCTCACCGGCCTCGGCGCTGCGGGGCTACTACGACCAGGTGCCCGGGGCGGCGGCCATGGCACTGCTGAAGGGCGCGGGTCACAACGACATCCAGGGCACCGGCGGCGGCTTCCTCGGCTACCTGACGGCCTGGCTGATGTACCGCCTCCAGGACGACGCCTACGCCCGAGGCGCCTTCGCCGGGAGCGCCCCCGAGTTCACCGCCAACACGGCCTGGCAGCACCAGGCCGCCAAGAACCTCCCTTGACGTCCTCCCCGGCTTGAAAGCCGGGGATTCCAGCACCCGACCTGATGGTCGGATCCGTCGGTTCGCGGTTCATCGGCCCGGACACTTCCGAAGCCTCCCCGCGCAGACACGGTACGCCCCGCCGCGTTCGAACGAACACGCCCCACCTGGTTATCGCGGAACACCCCGACTCTACCGAGCCACACCCGCACAACACGTGAAAAGAGGCATCCGCCCCAGATGTTCGGCGACCACCTCATCCCGCGCGGTGCCCGCCGTACGGGATCACCCCCCAGGAGAACAGCCATGACGGATCTGACACGGCGCCGGCTGCTCGCGGCCGGCGCGCTCTCCCTGGCCGCGCCCAGCGTGCTGGCGGCCTGCGGCGCCGACCGGCCCGAGCGGCCCGATCGGCAGGCCCAGGATGGCAGGCCGCACGGCGAGGTCAGCGTCTGGCTGCACGGCTCGCAGGAGACGGGCCCGCAGTTCGAGAAGCTGGTGCACCGCTACATCGACGAGTTCGGCGTGGACGTCAAGCTCCTCTACCTACCCGTCGCCCAGCTGGACGCCAAGCTGCTGACCGCCTTCGGCGGCGGCGCCCCACCCGACGTCTTCAAGATCGGGCACTGGAGCTTCCCCTCCCACGCCGGAAAGGAGCGGCTGGCGCCCATCGACCCCCGGGCGTTCGGCGCGCCGGACGTGGCGACCGTCCTGGGACGGTACGAGCCGGGGACGGTCGCTCCGCTGAGTTACCGCGGCCAGGCGTACGGTGTGCCGATCGACCTCAACCCCGCCATGCTGTACTACCGCAGGGATCGCTTCGAGGAGGCCGGCCTCGACCCGGACAAACCTCCCACGACCTGGGAGGAGGTCGCCGGCCACAGCAAGAGACTCACCTCGGCCGACGGCCGGCGGGTGGGCCTGCAGTGGCTCTACGGCGACCCGCAGTGGGCGCTGATGACGCTGACCGCGCTCATCAAGGGCGGCGGTGGCGAACTGGTCAGTGCCGACGGCACCCGCGCCTCCCTCGACACCGAGCACGGCATCCGGGCCCTGGAGTACTTCGCCGGGATCGGCAACCCCAGGCTCTCCAACCCGCTCGGCGCGCTCGGGCTGTTCTACTCGGGTGAGGCCGCCATGGTCGTCAGCGGGGCCTTCCTCGGTCCCGCGCTGGAGCGGCTCGGCGAGGACACCCTCAAGCCGGGCAAGGACTACGGCGTGGCGCCCATGCCCCGCTGGGAGGGTAGTAGGGCCGTCGTGCCCGCCTACACGTGGGGCTGGGGCGTCGCCGCCGCGTCGAAGAACGGCTTCACCGCCTGGCACCTGATCAACTACCTCCAGGGGCGGGAGTCGGTCACGGCCAACCTGGAGAACGGGATCGTCATCCCGGCCACCGGCTGGCGGGACGCCGGGCCGCGCGGCACCTCCGAACTGATGGAGATCGCGGCCTCCGGCATCCCCGACGCCGACTTCGGGCCGGCCATCCCCGCCGCGCTGGAGCTCGCCAAGGCCGCCTCCAGCGCCTGCGACGCCGTGGCCCACGGCCGCTCCACGCCCGCCCAGGCGGCCAAGGACTTCGACGCCACCGTACGGCTCGCGCTGTGAACGCGGACACCGGGCATGCGGGCCGTCCGGCCGGTTGTCCGGGCCGGTCGTACCGGGTCCGAAGTGACGTGGCGGGCACCCGATGACCCTGACCACGAAGACCGTCGAGGCACCCGCGGTCTCGCCGGGACCGGGGAAAGGCGGGCGCGGCAGGTCGCGCCGGGAGGCGGGGGCCGGGATCGTGCTGACGATCCCGGTGGCCGTCTTCTTCGTCGTCTTCTGGCTCGTGCCGTTCTGCGGTGCCGTGTACCTCAGCTTCACCGACTACGAGATGGCCGGTGCCCCACGGTGGATCGGGCTGGACAACTACGCGCGGATGCTCCAGGACCCCGGGGTCTGGAACTCGGCGTGGATCACCGTCGTCTACACGGTCTTCACGGTCCTGCCGACCATCCTGCTCGCACTGCTCGTCGCGGTGCCGCTCAGCGGGCCCGGTCGCCTCAACCGCGTGCTCCGCTCGCTGGTCATGGTGCCCGCGGTGATGCCGCTGGCCGCGACGTCGATGGTGTGGGTCATCATCTACTCCGACCGAGGGCTGGCGAACACGCTGCTCGGCGCCGTCGGCATCGAGCCGCAGTCGTGGCTGACCGGCTCGGATCTGGCGATCTGGGCGCTGGTCGTCATGGTCGTCTGGAAGAGCCTGGGGCTGTTCGTCATCATCCTGACGGCTGGGTTGCAGGCACTGCCCCGGGAGGTGTACGAGGCCGCGGCGATCGACGGTGCCGGGCCCGTCACCACGTTCCGCAGGATCACCGTCCCGCTGCTCCGCAGGACCCTGCTGTTCGTGCTGGTCATCTCCGTCGCCGGATCGATGCAGGCCTTCGTGCCCGCCTTCCTGCTCACCGGCGGCGGCCCGGCCGACGCCACCCAGGTGCTGCCCTACTACATCTGGGCCAACGCCTTCCCCTACGAGCACATGGGCTATGCCTCCGCACTGGCCATGACGCTGCTGGTCGCGATGCTGGTCGTCTCGATCGTCCAGTTCGGCTTCCTGAGGGGTGGGGACGAATGAGGGTGCTCCGGACCGTCTGGCTGCTGAGCGCCGTGGCCGCGATGCTGCTGCCGATCTACGTGATGCTCGTGGTCGCCTCCGCTCCCGACGACACCGACCTCGGCGGGCTGGTCTTCAACGGCTTCCACCTGCCGGAGAACCTCGCCGAGCTGTTCGCGGGCGAGGGCTTCCCCGTCTACTTCCGCAACAGTGTGATCTACTGCGTCGGCAGCGGGGCGCTGGACGTGCTCTTCTCCTCGGCTGCGGGCTACGCCCTGGCCCAGCTGTCCTTTCCCGGCAGGCGCGTGCTGTTCGTGCTCGTGGTCGGCACGCTCGCGCTCGCCCCGATGGTCATGATCATTCCGGTGTTCCTGATCGTCAAGGAGCTGGGCTGGGTGAACACCATCCAGGGAGTGATCGTCCCCGGCATGATCAGTGCCTTCGGCGTCTTCCTGGTCCGCCAGTTCGCCCTCGGCGTCCCCAAAGAGCTGATCTTCGCGGCGCGCGTCGACGGGGCGGGGGAACTGCGCATCTTCCTCCGGGTGGCGCTTCCGCTGTTGCGGCCGGCGCTGGTGACGCTCTTCCTCATCCACTTCCTCGCCCAGTGGGACAACCTGCTCTGGCCGCTCATCGTCGCCAACGACCCCGCGCTGTGGTCGCTGCCCGTGGGACTGGCCAACTTCCAGAGCGAGCACGGTTTCAACTACCACCTCATGACCGCCGCCGCCCTGGTCACCGCCGTGCCGCCGTTCCTGCTGCTGGCCGGACTGCAGCGCTACTACGTGGCGGGGCTCACCTTCGGAGGGGTCAAGTGACGATCCCGGACACCGCCGAGATCATGGCGTGGATCGAGACGATCACGGCCAGGGGGATCCGGCGTCCCGGATACCCCGCCGACGCATGGACGGAGAGGTGGGCGGCCGGGCTGCTGGCGGGCTTCGGGCTCGACGTGCGCCTCGCGCCGGTCGAGGTGCCCACCTGGCATCCTGTCACCGCCACGCTCCGCGCCCACCTGGAGGCCGACCCGTCCCGGGCCGTCGAGGTGGAGGCCTTCGCCCTGCCGTACACCACCCCGAAGGCGACGGTGACCGCGCCGCTCACCCGGTCGGCGGCCCCCGGTCGCATCGCGGTGCGCGAGCACACCTTCGCCGAGCTGCCCCAGGCCCTGGTACGGGAGATCGCCACCGCCGTGCACGACCCCGACGGCGACTTCGACGGCCTGGTGCAGACGCTGCCGTTCGCGCCCGGCTACCTGGAGGATCTCGACGGGGCGGTCACCTCGGGGGCGGCCGGGTACGTCGGGGCGCTGACCGGCCTCCCGTGGGAGACACGCGACTACTACGTGCCCTACGACGCGGTGCGCCGGTCCGTACCCGCGGTCTGGTTGTCGGCGGCCGACTCGCGGCGGGTGCTGGCGCTGATGGACGAGGGGCCCTGCGCCGGCACGCTGTCCGTGGAGTCGGAGACCTCGACCGCGACCTCGCACAACGTGATCGCCACCCTGCCCGGGCGGGGCGACGGCTGGGTGATCGTCGCCTCGCACCACGACGCCCCCTGGGCCTCCGCGGTGGAGGACGCCTCCGGTGTCGCACTGGTGCTGGCCGCCGCCAGGCACTGGTCGCGGGTGCCTGAGGAGGACAGGCCGCACAACCTGCTCTTCCTGCTGACCGCCGGGCACATGGCGCACGCGGCGGGCACCCGGGCGTTCATCGAGGAGAACCGGGCCCTGCTGGAGCGGGTCGTGCTCCAGGTCCACCTGGAGCACGCGGCCCGCGAGTGCCGCGCGGAGGGCGGGACGCTGGTGCCCACCGGTGCCCCCGAACCGCGCTGGTGGTTCACCACCCGGCGCCCCGAGCTGGAGCGGCTCGTCGAGCGGGCGCTGGTCGCCGAGGACCTGCGCAGGTCGTTCGTGCTGCCGCCCGACGTGTTCTCGCCGATGCCGCCCACCGACGGCGCGTTCTTCCACCCGGAGGGGGTGCCGCTGGTGCACTTCCTCACGGCCCCCATGTACCTGTTCGATTCCGCCGACACCCTCGACAAGGTCGACGAGGCGAGCCTGGTGCCGCTGACCCGCGCGGCGATCCACATCGTCGAGGGCACCGAGGGATGGAGCCCCAGATGATCGTGCGAACCCCCTCCGGCCTCGTCAGGGGCCGCTTCGACGGAACGGTGGCCTCCTTCCTCGGCGTTCCGTACGCCGCCCCGCCCTTCGGTGAGCACCGCTTTGGCGCGCCCGTCCCGCCTCCCGCCTGGGACGGGATCCGCCCTGCGCTCCTGCCGGGCGCGGCGGCGCCGCAGCGCGCCACCGACGACATCGGGCTGTATGCCCCCGAGGTGTTCGCCTCCGGAGAGGACTGCCTCAACCTCGACGTCCACACCCCCGATCCCGGTGCCGCCGGCCTGCCGGTGCTGGTCTGGTTTCACGGCGGGGCCTTCGCCATCGGCGGCAACGGGGCCGCCTGGCACCGCGGACACCGCTTCGCCCGCGACGGTGTGGTGTGCGTCTCCGCCAACTACCGGCTGGGCTTCGAGGGGTTCCTCGCGCTGGACGGGGCGCCGCTCAACCGGGGCGTGCTCGACTGGCTCGCCGCGCTGGAGTGGGTGCGCTCCGCCGTCGCGGCGTTCGGCGGTGATCCGGGCAACGTGACGATCGCGGGGCAGTCCGCGGGTGGTGCGGCGTGCGCCACCCTCCTGACGATGCCCCGCGCGGCGGGCCTGTTTCGCCGGGCGATCGTGATGAGCGGGTCGGCGAGCCTGGCCGTACCGGAACAGCGGGCCCGCGGGTACGCCGGTGAGCTCGCCGCCCGTCTCGGCGTCCGGCCGGCCAGGGAGGACTTCCTGACCATCCCACCCGCCGCGCTGGTGGCCGAGCAGCCGCCGCCGCTGTCGGGCGGGGAGTCCGGCGCGTTGAGCGGGGCGGTGCCGATCCAGCCCGTCGTGGACGGCGACCTGGTGCCCTCCGTGCCACTGGACGCGCTGCGCGCGGGGGTGGGCGGACACATCCCGCTCCTGGTCGGCTGCACCTGTGACGAGGCCGGTGTCTTCGTGCGCGCGATGGCGCGGGGGATCGATGAGGCGACGGCCGCGGCCGTGCTGGCGCAGCTGGGCCTGCCGCCCGGCTACCGGGACGCGCATCCCGGGTTGTCGCCCGAGGAACTCGTCGGCAGGGCGGCCGGCGACCACCTGTTCCGCAGGGAGACGATCTGGATCGAGGAGGCCCGCGCGGCCACCGCCTCCGCCCCGACCCACGCCTACGAGTTCCGCTGGGAGTCGCCGGTGCCCTCTCCCATCGGAGGCGGGAAGGTCGGCGCCGCGCACAACATCGACCTGCCCTTCGCCTTCGACGTGCTGGACGCGCCGGGCGTCGAGCGTACGGCGGGGCGGCGGCCCCCGAGGGCGCTCGCCGAGGCGATGCACGGCGCCTGGGTGCGGTTCGCCCGCGACGGCGACCCGGGATGGCCCGGCTACGACCGCGCCCGCAGGCAACTAATGATCTTCGATACCGAGTCGGAGGTCGCCGACGATCCCCTGCGGCCGCAGCGGCACCTCTTGCGGGAGCCGTGAGCGGCGTGCACCTTGTTACTCAGCGACCGGAGGTTTTCCCCATGCTGTCCTACTCGTGCGCCGTCTCGGGCGCCCCCCTCCTCGGCGAGACCATCGGCGAGAACTTCGAGCGGATCGTGGCCCGCTTCGGCGACAGGGAGGCCCTGGTCGACCTGCCGGGCGAGCGCCGCTGGACCTACGCCGAGCTGAACGCCGACGTCACCTACATCGACGAAGGGAGCTGGCACCGCCTGCCGGCCGGGGCCACAGGCGTCGGCCCCGAGAGCCTGCGCTCGCGAACCTGCAAGCGGCGAAGGCGGGCAAGCCCTATACGGCAGGCATCCGCCCCTTCGGGTACGGCGAGGACCACGTGGCGATCGTTCCGGCCGAGGCTGAGGCCATCCGCGAAGGAGCCTCGATGATCCTTGCCGGTGAGTCCCTGTCGTCTGTCGCCCGGAAGTGGACCCAGGCCGGTCTCCTGTCGCCTCGCTCGATCGCGGCCGGAGCGAAAGCGTGGACCCTGCGAGGGGTGAAGAAGGTACTCACCTCCCCGAGGTACATCGGCCGGCGAACCTACCGAGGCGAGGTCATGGGTGATGCCGAGTGGTCGGCCATCCTCGATGACGCGACTCACTATGCGGTGGTGTCGATCCTGTCGAGTCCCGACAGGTTCAGCGGAGGTCCGAGGACCGGCAGGACGGCGGCGACGCTCCTGGCCGGCATCGCAGTATGTGGCGTGTGCGGGGAGACCGTGAGCGGCAGGGGGTACCGGGGGGCGAAGGTTTACGGATGCCGTCAGACCCACACGCGTACACCTCGAGATGTCGCCGACGAGAGAGCGGAGAAGGCGACCCTCGCCCGCATGGTGTGGCCCGACTTCCTGTCCACCGTCCTTGCCATGCACGCAGAGGGTGGCGATGCCGGCACGGCACATCTGCAAGCCGAGATGAAGAATTTACGCGAACGCCTCGATGGTCTTGCCTTGGCCTACGCCGAAGGGGCCATCAGCCTCTCGCAGATGACGGCTGGAAGCGAAGCCCTACGGGGCAAGCTCGAAGAGGTCGAGTTCAAACTGTCCGGGGTCACCGGTCTACCTCCCCTCGACCCCGTCTCCGGCATTTCTGGGCTCATCGAAGGATGGGCCGATGCTCCTTTGCCTGTGAAGCGTTCATGGGTGGCGTTCTGCACGATCGTGACTCTGAGGTCGGCGAACGGGAAACACGCACGGAACATGACACCGGAGGATCATGTCTCGCTCGACTGGCACCACTTTGCAGGGGACGGCGAGGAGTAGCTGAGCAGGCAGGGGCCGGCGGCTCAGGGCCGAGAGGCCGACGCCGTCTTTACGCCTTCTTGCGCGATGGGTTGATTTATCCGCAGCCCGATCCGGGGATGGGTCGTCCGACGCCATTGATCATGGGCCGTGCGCCTGCCGACGAACAGACGCATCCGAACGCGTACGCGCGGACCCCGCGGACCTGGCGACGAGGAGGAGCGCGTGAGCCATGTCGTGGTGATCGGCGCGGGGCTCGGCGGTCTGGCCGCCGCGGTCCGGCTGGCCGCCGCGGGGCGGGACGTCACGATCGTGGAAGCCGGCCGGACGCCCGGCGGCTGCTGCGGTACGGCCGCCGTCGGTGAGTACCGTTTCGACACCGGCCCCTCCGTGCTGACCATGCCCGAGGTGCTCGCCGACGTCTTCGCCGCGGCCGGGCAGGACATGGAGAGCCTGCTCCCGCTGCGGCGGCTGGACCCGTACTACCGGCTGCGCTATCACGACGGCTCCCACCTGGACGTGGTGGCGGGCGAGGAGGCCATGGTCGAGCAGGTGCGCGCGCTGTGCGGAACCGCGGAGGCCGACAGGTACCGGCGCTTCCGCGTCCGGCTCGGCGAGCTTTTCGACGCCGAGTGGCCCGCGTTCATAGACCGCGACATGACGCGGCTGCGCGACCTCGCCCAGCCGCGCGTCCTGGCCCGCCTGGCGGCCCTGGGCGGCTTCCGCAGCCTGGACTCCCTGGTCAGAAGCCATCTCACCGACCACCGGCTGGTCAAGGCGCACACCTTCCAGGCACTGTACGTGGGCCTGCCGCCGCGCAGGGCGCTGGGGATCTACGCGGTCATCGCCCACATGGACACCGTCGGCGGCGTTTTCTTCCCGCGACACGGCGGCATGCGGGCCATCCCGCGGGCCCTGGCCGCGCTGGCCGAGAGGGCGGGCGCGCGGATCAGGTACGGGGTGCGCGCCATCAGGGTCGAGACCGGATCCTCGGGTGTCCGCGGGGTGCGGCTCGACACCGGGGAGCGCCTGGCGGCGGGGAACGTCGTGGTCGCCTGCGACCTGCCCCGAGCCCACACCGGGCTGCTCCCCGAGGAGGCGGGCGACTGGCGGCTCCGCCGTCCCCGCTACTCGCCCTCCTGCCTGGTCCTGCACTTCGGCCTGGACCGGAGGCTCACCGGGCAGGCGCACCACACCCTGCACTTCGGCAGGGAGTGGGACGCCGCCTTCGCCGCGCTGCGGGCCGGACGGCCACAGCCCGATCCGAACCTGCTGGTCACCTATCCGGAGTCCGACACCGACGCCGCGCCGACCGGCCACGCCACCCTCACCGTGCTGGAGCCGACCGCCAACCTGCGCGGCGGCGCCGACTGGGACCGGCTCACCCCAAAGTTGGCGGACCGGCTGCTGGCGAGGCTCGCCGACCTCGGCTACGGCGACCTGTCCCGCGCGCCGAGGCTCACCCTCGACCCGCCCGCCTGGGCGCGGTTCGGCCACTCGGCCGGCACCCCGTTCGCCCTGGACCACCGTTTCACCCAGACCGCCTGGTTCCGGCCGGCGGGGGTGTCCCGGCGTGTCCCGGGACTGCACTTCGCCGGCATGTACACCGCGCCGGGGGTGGGGGTGCCCCCGGTGCTGATCTCCGGCAGGCTCGCCGCGGAACGCGTACTGGAGACCTCCCGATGACCCTGACCGCGAGTTACGAACTCTGCCGCAGGCTCAACGCCCGTCACGGTCGCTCCTACTACCTGGCCACCCTGCTGCTGCCCGCCTGGAAGCGGCCGCACGTGCACGCCCTGTACGGCTTCGCCCGCTACGCCGACGAGATCGTGGACTCCTTCACGATGACCGGCGACCGGGCAAGGGCACTCGACGGCCTGGCCGCGCGACTGGCCGTCACGCTGGCGGGCGGCACCACCGACGACCCGGTGCTCCCCGCGTTCGCGCAGACCACGCGCTCCTTCGGCATCGACCACGGTGACGTGGCGGCGTTCCTGCGCTCGATGCGGGCCGACCTGACCGTGGCCCGCTACGAAACCTACGACGACCTGCTCGTCTACATGGAGGGCTCGGCCGCGGTGATCGGCACGATGATGCTGCCCGTCCTCGAACCGCTGCCGGGCATGCGGGAGAAGGCCCATGAGCCGGCCCGCCAGCTGGGGCTGGCCTTCCAGCTGACCAACTTCCTGCGCGACGTGGCCGAGGACCTGGAACGCGGCCGGGTCTACCTTCCGCTGGAGGACCTGGACAGGTTCGGGGTGGAGGTGGCCGACCTGGGGCGCGGCGCTCCCACCCCGGCCCTGCGCGAGCTGCTGGCCTTCCAGATCCGGCGGGCCAGGGGTCACTACGCGCGGGCCAGGGAGGGGATCGGCATGCTGACCCCCTCCTCCCGGCCGTGCGTCCGCGCGGCCTTCCAGCTGTACGGCGGCATCCTCGACCGGATCGAGGCCGCGGGCTACGACGTCCTCGGCGGCAGGGCGGCCGTGCCCGGACGGAGGAGACTCGCGATCTTCACGCGGCACCTGCTCGCGGCGTCCGCGGCCGGCCGCGCCGAACGCCGGCTGATCGCCGAGGTGCCGTGAACCGGCCGGGTGGGGCCGGTGCGAGGTCGTCCAATGCTGTCGTCGGGAGGGTGTGATGTCAGAGCCGGTGGCCGTCGACGCGATGGGCGGAGACCACGGACCGGGCGAGACGGTCGCCGGGGCGGTCGCGGCCCGGCGCGAGCTCGGAATCCCCGTGGTGCTGGTGGGCCGCTCCGGCGCCGTGCGCGCCGAGCTCACCCGCCACGGTGCCGTCGGCGAGATCGGCGTGGTGCACGCCGAGGACGTCGTCCCGATGACCGAGCGGGGCGCGGGAGCGGTCTTCTCCACCACGACCAGCCTGACGGTCGGCTGTGACCTCGTACGGCGTAAGGAGGCGTCGGCGTTCGTGTCGGCCGGTTCCACGGGCGCGGTCGTCTCGTGCGCCATCCACGGCATCGGGCGCGCCCCGGGCATTCTGCGACCCGCCCTGGCCATCGCACTGCCCTCGGTCACCGGCGGCGCGACCGTGCTGATCGACGCCGGGGCGACCTCCGACCCCACCCCGGAGATGATCGCCCAGTTCGCGCTGCTCGGCACCTCCTACGCCCAGCTCGTGCTGGGCGTCGCCGATCCGTCGGTGGGCCTGTTGTCGATCGGCTCGGAACCCGGCAAGGGTAACCGGCTGACCCGCAGGGCCGGTGAACTGCTCGCCGGGCTGCCGTTGCGCTTCTGCGGCAACGTGGAGGGACACGACGTGCTCGCGGGCACCGTCGACGTGATCGTCACCGACGGTTTCACCGGGAACGTGGTGCTCAAGAACGTCGAGGGTTCGGTGCGGGCCGCGCTGACGCTGGTGGCGCGTTCCGGGGCCGCCGGAGCCGAGGCGTTGCGGGCGGTGGCCCGCCGCTACGCCCCGGAGGCCCACGGCGGGGCGGCGCTGCTCGGCCTGATCGGCACCGTCGTCGTCGCGCACGGTTCCTCGCGGGCGGCGACGATCGCGCGCGCCTGCGCGGTGGCGCACGACCTCGCCGAGGGCGGGGTCGTCACCCGGTTCGCGGAGCGGCTCACCCCGGAGGCCGCCCGTTGAGCGGCGCGGCGGAGCCTCGTCGCGGCGGGGGCGAGCCGGGTTCGCCCGGCGGCGAGGTCAGGCCAGCGGGTCGGCGCCGTCCCAGGTGCCCTCGCTCGCGTAGGGGGAGAAGCGGGCGAACAGTTCCTCGGAGTACCAGCCCTGCGTGCGGGTCCTGCCGATCACCTGCCGGTGCGCCCGCCCCCGGTGGGCGAAGTCCCGTACCGCGGCGGCGTCACGCCAGAGTGAGAACGTGCCCTGGCGGGCCAGCGGCCACTCGCCGACGCCGACCGAGGCCAGGCAACCGTGCTGCTCGGCCAGGAGGCGGTCCACGCCGGGGACCGAGCGGTAGAACGCCACCAGGCGGCGAGGCCGGATCGACGCGCGGGTCAGCACGGCGACCGGGCCGCCGGGATCGCGCTCCCGCGTGTTCCGCGAGAGGGGGCCGAACGGGTCCACCCCGTCCCACCTGCCGCGCGAGGTCAGCGGAGCCAGCCGCACCTGCCAGGACTCCCGTGCTTCGCGCCGCCAGCGCGCCGCCACCGGGGAGTCTCTCAGGAAGCCGTCCAGGGCACGCTCCTCGCGCCACACCGCCAGCAGTGCCCAGCGGCGCAGGTCCGCCCCCATGCTCGTCGACGCCCCACGACCGGAGCCGAGCAGCCGCCAGAACATCAGCCCCGGCGTGCGCCTCAGCATCGGCCGGTCGAACGCCATGTGCCGCATGGCACCCAGATCCGGGTATCTCGTGAGATGGAAGGAAACGATGGGCCCGTTGCTCGTCTCGGTCATCGGCGGCTACCTTCTCGGGTCCGTGCCGGTCGCCGTGCTGGTGGCCCGCGCGCACGGGTTCGACCCCCGCGAGGTCGGCGACCGCAATCCCGGCTTCTGGAACGTCAGGGAGCGGATCGGCTGGCGGGCCGCCGTACCGGTCTTCGCGGGTGACACGCTCAAGGGCACGCTTGCCGGGCTGCTCGCCCTGGTGGCCTGTGGCACGCACCCCACCTGGTCCAGCGGGGTGCGTGGTGACAGCGTGCCGGCCGTGTACCTGGCGGTGGCCGCCGCCATGGTCGGGCACGCCTGGCCGCTCTTCGCCGCCTTCAGGGGCGGACGGTCGATCCTGGCCCTCGCCGGAGGCTTCGCCGTCATCTGCCCACCCGGCTTCCTGCTCGGTGTCGCCGCCCTGGTCACGGTCGCCGCGGTGACCCGGTCCTTCGCGATCGGGGCGAGGGTCGGTGTCTTCGGCATCCCGCTGTTCCAGCTGCTCTTCGCGCCGGTCACGCACGTGCTCGGGACCGGCCTGCTCATGTGCCTCGTCGGGCTGCGATTCGGTCAGGCGGCATGGGCCTCCCGCCCGCCGTGACCCGGCCCGTCCACCCGTCCGCTGTTGCTCGGGCCGATCGTCCGTACGCCGTGACCCGGCCGAGGCGGGCGCCCGTCGTGGCAGCCGGGTAGACACGGCCCCGCCAGCCGCGTGCCGGGCGCAACGTGGTCTGCGTCAGCCGCAGCGCCGCCAGCGGGTCCAGCAGCGGGGAGAGCAGCACACCGGGACCCGGCCGCGTGTAGCTGCCGCGCAGCGCGCCGGCCAGCAGCAGCCGTACGGCCAGCAGGCCCAGGTCGAGCCGGGTGGTCCTGCCGCTCGCCAGCCGCAGCACGGGCAGCGCGCCTGCCAGCCAGACCACGGCCAGGTCGGCGGCCTGCCAGCCGGGCCCCGTGACGTCGCGCAGCGACAGTGACCGCCCCCACTCCCGCCATACCCCGGCGGCCGAATCGTGCATGTCGACCTCCAGCAGGCTCCCGGCGTCCAGGAATCCCACCGCCCAGCCCCGGGCCGCCAGCGTCCTGGCCAACGCCACGTCGTCGGCCAGGTGCCCGCGGACCCGCGCGAACCCGTCGACGTTCAGCATCGCCGTACGGCGGAAGGCCATGCACTGGCCGTTGGCCACCGCACGGTGCGGAGCCGGGGGAGTGAGCGGCCCGATCGGGCCGAAGCGGTAGACCAGCGTCGCCAGGAACGAGGCGTGCAGCGCCTGCTCGGCGGTCCCCTCGCACAGGTACCTGGGGCCCACGCTCACCAGGTCGTAGCCGTCCAGCACCGCCGCGAGCGCGCCGATCAGTCCCGGCGCGGGCCGGGCGTCCGCGTCCAGGGTCACCACGACGTCGCCCACCGCCGCCTCGACCCCCTGCCTCAGGGCCCACTGCTTGCCCACCCAGCCCCCGGGAAGCGGCGCTCCGATGAGAACCTTCGCGCCGAGCCGGGCGGCCAGTTCCGCCGTGCCGTCGCGTGACTCGTCGTCGACGACGACGACCTCCGTGACGGCCGGATCGGCGAGCACCGCCGACAGGCAGGGGCCGAGGCGGGCCTCCTCGTCGCGGGCGGGGATCACCACCGAGACGCGCGGCGGCGTCGTCCTCGCCGAAGTCGGCGGGTGGACCGGCACGGGGTTCAGCGCGGGCAGGCGGCGCCGCCCCCGGGCCAGGCGTACCGCCACCGCCAGCGCGGCGACGGCCTGCAGCGCGGTCAGCGCTCTCATCGCGACATCTCCACGGTCTCGGGCAGGTGGTTCACCGGGCGGTTCCGGGTCCGCGGCCTCCGATGGTGGTCAGCTGGGAGGAACCGGTGGGGAAGTCCTGCTCGACGAGCGAGGCGACGATGCGGGCACCCATCGTGACCAGCGGCAGCCCGCCGCCGGGATGCGCCGAGCCGCCCACCAGGTACAGGCCGCGCCGAGGCCCCCGGTTGCCGGGGCGGCGCAGCGGCGCGAACCGGCCCGAGCAGGCGGCGCCGTAGATCGAGCCGCCCCACGCGCCGTAGCGCTCGCGCAGGTCGGCGGGGGTGAACAGGTCGACGAAGCGCAGCCGCCCGGACAGGTCGTGCCCCCGGCGTGCCAGCCGCTCCAGCACCAGGTCCCGGTACGCCTCGGGCGACATCGGCCACCGGTCGGGGTCACGGGCCGGGACGTTGACCAGCATCACCTGGTTCTCCGCGCCCTGCGGAGCCTGTGACGGATCGTCCACGGCCGAGCAGCCGAGGTAGACGGTGGGATCCTCGGGTGGCCTGCGCCGCTGGAAGATGTCGGAGAACTCCCGCGCGTAGTCGGCGGAGAAGACGATCGAGTGGTGCGCCAGCCCCTCGGTCCTGCCGTCCACCCCGGCCAGCAGCAGGAACACCGAGGAGGAGGTACCGAGTTCGGCGATGCGCCGCAGCCGCCGCCGGTCGGGCAGCAACCGCCCGTACAGCGCGGCCGCGTCGGTGTTGGCGACCACGATGTCGGCGCGCTCGCGTTCCCCGGAGGCGAGCCGCACTCCCCTGACCCGTTCGCCGTCGGCGAGCACCCGCGTCACCTCGGCGCCCAGGACGATCGCCACGCCGGCCTTTTCCAGCATCAGGGCAAGGGCGTCGGCGATGCGGGGCAGCCCTCCGGAGACGTACCAGCCGCCCTCGCCGTGCTCGATCGCCGGGATGCACCCCAGCGCGGCCGGCGCCAGGTACGGGCTGGAACCCGCGTATGTCGCGTAGCGGTCGACGTACTGCCACAGCCGCGGATCGGTGAAGAAACGGCGGGCCAGGCCGTGCAGGGTCCGGCCGGGGGCGACCGCAAGCAGGTCCGGCAGTCGGCCCCCGGCGGGTGGACGGATGAGTGGTCCGGTGAAAAAGGTACGGCGTGACGCCTCCAAGCAGCCCCGCGCCCAGTCGTGGAAGGCCAGCCAGTTTCGGCCCTCGCCGGGAGCGAGCCGGTCGACCTCGGCGGCCATCCTGGCCGGGTCACGGTACGCCGTCAGCGTCGAGTCGTCGGCGAAGCGGTAGCGGCACAGCTCGTCGAGCTCGACGAGGTCGAGCTCCAGCCCCAGATCGGAGAAGAGGCCGGGCAGGGTCAGCAGGGAGGGGCCGAGGGAGAAGGTGAAACCGTCCCTGGTGTGCTCGGCGAGCTTGCCGCCGAGGCGGGGGAGGCGCTCGTACAGGCGCACCCGGTGCCCCCCGCGGGCCAGCAGCAGGGCGCAGACCATGCCCCCGACACCGCCCCCGATCACCGTCACCTCCGGCATCCGCGCCCCTTTCCGGTAGGCGAAGTCACCGTCATGTCCGGCATCCGCGTCTCCAGGCGAGCGGGACGAACAATCCCATGCACATCCCTCCCGCGACGGCGACCAGCGGATCCGGCGGGTCGAAGACCGCCGCGAAACCGACGGTCTCCATGACCGCCATCGTCGTGTAGATCGACACCAGCCCGGGGCTCCACGCCGCAGGCTCGGTCAGGAGGCGCTCGATCAGGACCATGACCAGCAGCGAGACGACGAGCCAACCGGCGAAGTTACCGAGGGGAACGCCACGGTAGGGGCCGGGGTCGTGCCAGACCCACAGGCCGAGCCGGGTCATCTGCGGGTCCAGGAACACGTCCCAGGCGGTGAGTGCCGGCGCACCCAGCGCGACCCGCGCGGCCCGGCTGCCGGGGGCGATCGCGGCGGCCACCGCGTGGGCTGCCAGTCCCATACCGCCCCAGGCCAGCGCCACGATCACCGGTACCCCGCCGAGCACCGGCTGGAGAGCGCCGGTGTAGTGGTAGTCGCCGAAAGGCAGCCCCGTCCTGGTCCCGACCCACTCCGCGGCGTACCCGGTCGCGACCACGGCGGTGAACGCCGCGACGGCCCCGGTGGGGGAGTGGGTCACCGAGGCGAAGGTCAGCGCGCTGGCCGCCAGCAGCGGGACGACCACACCGGTCAGCGCGATCGGCCGGGGCTGCAGCCCCGAGGCGACCTGTGCCACGACCATCGCGGCCAGCAGCACCGCGCCCAGCGCGCCCACCGTTCTCGACGTGCGCGTCGCCACGGGTACCGCCGGTGGTGGCCACACCCGCAACGCACCGGGCTCCTCCCGTCTGCTGTTCACCTGGTGGCTGTGCCCGATGAACGGTCATTTGATCGGCTGGGCCGGGTCAGGTTCGCTTTGAAATACCGATCTCAGCGGGAGGTGATCGCTCTGCGGGTACATCCGGTGCCGGCATCTCCGCCGAGGGTGGTGAACCGGGAGGCACATTCGGTCCCGGCTGCTGTGCCGGGCAGGGGTCTGTGATTGGCTGTCCCTCCGTGAACGTCGCTGAGGTGCTGGGGCTGTTCGGAGCCGGGGTGCTGGCGGGGGTGGTCGGCACGGTGGTGAGTCTGGCCTCGATCATCTCCTACCCGGTGCTGCTGGCGTTCGGCCTGCCGCCGGTGACCGCGAACGTGACGAACACGGTCGCGCTGACGTTCAACGGGGTGGGCGCGGCGTTCGGGTCGCGGCCGGAGCTGACCGGACAGGGATCGAGGGTCCTGCGACTCGGCGTGATGACGCTGCTCGGCGGTGCGGTGGGGGCCGGGTTGCTGCTGGTGACCCCGTCCACCACGTTCGAGGCGATCGCGCCCTGGCTGGTCGCCTTCGCCTCGCTGCTGCTGCTCCGTCCGCCGAACACGATGACGGGGTACGGCGGCGAGGACGGGTGGAAGGCGCGCGCCGCCATGTTCGCCGTCGCGATCTACATCGGCTACTTCGGGGCCGCCGGCGGGGTCCTCATGTTCGCGGTGCTCTCGGCCGTGCTCGACCAGTCACCCGTCAAGATCAACGCCCTGAAGAATGTCGTCTCCGCCCTGGCCAACGGGGTGGCGGCGATCGGCTTCGCCCTCTTCGGGCCGGTGCAGTGGGCGGCGGCGGTGCCCCTGGCCCTGGGCTTCCTGCTGGGCGGCCGGCTCGGCCCGGTGATCGCCCGCCGCCTGCCCGGCCGCGCGCTCCGCCTCGGCACCGCCGCCTGCGGCCTGCTCGTCGCGCTCAAACTCGGCGTCGACGCCTACGCGTGAGCCGTCCTGCGGTGAAGTGTGTTGTACGGGTACCCGGGCCTCGCCCGCGAGGTGCCGTGCTGGAAGCCGATCGCCGTTGACCAGATGCGGTGCCGTGCGTGCTGAAAAGCACACCGAGGGCAGACAGGGGCGCTCATTGGCCACCCTCAGGTGCTCGCACACCACATGCGCGGACGTGACCGGGTGGGTTCACGCCCAGGGAGATGGTGTGCGGGTGATCAAGCCCTGGCGTTGGCACGGGTGAGATCCATATGACAAGAGACGGCCACTCCGTAATCCTTCGATTCGCTCATATCAACACGAAGGGGACGAAGTGACCGTCAATGACATTGTGCCCGCTGCCGGAGAGTACTTCGACGACACCCTCGCCGCGGCGAGCCCGGACCTGCTGCGCACGATGATCCGGGAGTTCGCGCAGCGGATGATGGACGCCGAGGTCGAGCAGCTGTGCGGCGCCGGCTACGGCGAGATCAGCAACGAGCGGGTCAACACCCGCAACGGCTACCGCAGCAGGCCGTGGGACACCCGCGCCCAGGTCGTCGTTTCGCACGTGCAGCGGCACCGATGCGCCCGATGCTCGGTCACCGCCACGCTGACCAGGGGAATATCCCACACCTGGCGGCGTTCGAACCCCGTGCTGCCGGTCAGGTCCAGCCCGGCCCCGCACCCACCACACCGCTCGGGCAGGTGATCGGCGACGGCGTCCGGACGTTCGACCGTGGCCAGCCCACCACCAGCCGAGCCCGGCCGGCCACCGCGTCGTCGGCTACTCCCCGGTACCGCCTTCTTCTGCGGCCGGGTGAAGGTATCGGCCGAAGGCGGCAGCGAGGAGTTACCTGAGTTACGGCCCAGCCGCCGTTCCAACTCCGCCACCCGAGCCGTCAACCGCTCGTTTTCGGCTCGCAACTCGACGATGATCCGCGCCTGCTCTACGACCAGGGCGGCAAGCTCGTCATACGACGGACGCCCATCCCCGGCCTGCACACGAAGATCATCCCACGGCTGGCAAGCCGCTCACGCCGTACTCGATCTCGTGGCCTGATGAATGCTTACGGTCGCGTACGGTCTCGCGATCGTGCTGCCCTCCGTGCTGGCGCTGCTGATGCTGGGACTCGACCCCGGGACGGCCACAGGTCCCGTCCCCGTGCCCTCGCTGGAGCCGGGCCGGGAGGAGAGGGTGCCGGCCACGCCCCTGCTGCTGTCCATCACCGTGGTCGTCGCGCTGGCCCACCTCGGCGGGGCCGTCTTCCGGAGGCTGGGCCAGCCCCGGGTGATCGGGGAGATGGCCGCGGGCATCGTGCTCGGCCCCTCCCTCTGCTGTCGTGGGGGCTGTACCGGCTGTACGAGTATCCGATCGAGAAGAGGCTGCGGGCCCTGCTGCGCCGCGAGCCCAAGGCCGTCACCCCGGCGCCGGGCGCGGAACCCTCGATGTGAGGTCCGGGGGGCGGCACGCGGAAGCGGGGCGAGAGGCGGGCGCGCGGGTGTGCGTGTCCACCTCTCGCCCCTCGCTCACTCGGTGGCGACGGCCTTGATGGGCAGCGTCGCGGTCACCTCGTATCCGCCGTCGGTGGTGGAACCACAGGTCAGGGTGCCGCCCAGCATCGCGGCGCGCTCGCGCATACCGAGCAGACCGTGACCGGCGCCCGGCGAGGGCGGGGCGGGGCGGGGCGGGGCGGTGTTGCCGATTCGGATCGTGACCCCGGACGGGGCGTAGGCGATCTCCACCCGCGCCTCCGCCCCGGGCGCGTGCCGTATCGCATTGCTGAGCGCCTCCTGGATGATGCGGAACGCCGACAGCTCGATGCCAGGCGTCAGCTGGACCCGCTCTCCGGTGATCCGGGTGGTGACGGTGAGCCCGGCGTTGAGCACGTTGGAGACCAGGTCGTCCAGCCGGTCGAGACTGGGCTGCGGGGTGTGCCGCTCGTCTTCCGGCGGGGTGTGCTCGGAGCGCAGGACGCCGAGCACCTGGCGCAGCTCGGTGAGCGCCTCCTTGGCGTTCTCACGAATGCTCTCCAGGTTCTCCTTCAACTCGGCGGTCGGATTCTCCACCAGGTGCGGGGCGGCCTGCGCCTGGATGGAGATGACCGACATGTGGTGGGCGACCACGTCGTGCAGCTCGCGGGCGATGCGCGTGCGCTCCTCCAGGAGGGTGCGCCGGGCCCGCTCCTCGGTGGTGAGCTCCTCCTGCACGACCAGTTGCGTCCGGGCCACGTCGCGCGCGCGCAGCGAGGCCCCGACCACCATCGCGATCACGAGGACCGCGACCGTGAGGGGGATGTAGCCGCCGTAGCCCCAGACGAGGATGAAAACCAGGCTCGTAGCGACACTGATCACCAGTGCCTCGACCGCGACCCGGAGCCGGGTTCGCAGCGCGACCAGGAAGAGCACCCATGTCTGCAGTGCGAGTTCGAGGCCCGACCAGTCCGGACGCGAGCCGAGCGCGACGCCGTCGGGCGTGAACCACACGGCCACGAGCGCCACCTGCGTCAGGGTCGACGTCCACCAAGCCGGGATCGGGCGATGCGGGGCGAGGAGAGGCACCACCGTCTGGGCCCCGGCGAGGAGGGCGCCGAAGAACCCCAGCTGGTATCCGGTGGAGTATCTCTCCCAGTTGAAGCTGACCAGGAAGGCCCCGAACAGCAGGAGCGGAGGAATCTCCAGGAACGGCGGCCAAGGCCGCCGTCTTTCGCGAGGCCGCCGGTCGGCGCCCGCGGTCCAGAAGTCGTCGCGCAGGGCGCGCGCGACCGGCCGCAGGGCTCTCACAAGTGCTTGTGCCGTGTCTGAGCCCCTCACGAAGACATCTTAGACGCACCTGCCGTTTCCGGCTGAGTGGAACGTCCCTCGAACACCTCTCGGGCGTTCTTCCGGGGCCGTCCGTGTTCGTACGTCCGGAACGCGGCCCAGCAGATCAGCAGCGCGAGTGCGAACACCGGCAGCCAGGCCAGCCTGGCGAGCAGCCAGTCAGGGGTGTCGGGGACGGTGTGCAGGCCGAGCAGGGCCTCATCCGCCAGCAGGCCCAGCGCGGTGACCATGATCATGGCGGTCTGGTGCCAGAGGAAGATCGTCATCGCGGAGAGGTTCAGCAGGGCCACCGCCGCCCAGACGGCGGGGCGGCGCAGCACCCGCCGCAGCGGGTCGAGCAGCAGCAGGGCCGCCCCGCACTGGGCGAGACCGAAGGCGACGGCCGCGAGGGTGGGCGGGGAGAGGTTGGAGAGCCTGGCACCGGGCACCCCGACCATGGAGGCCGGATAGCCGGCCCACAGGATGAGTGCGGCGGCGGTGGCGGCCCCGCCGAGCAGCAGTGTCCACCCGGTCGCGCGGCTCCGCAGGTCGCCCCGGGCCCATGCGGCGCCCAGGCAGTACGGAACCAGCCAGCCGGCCACCATGTTGACCGAGTTGGTCCAGCCGGGCCCGTCCAGGCCCAGCCGGACCAGATCGGCGAGCGCGACGACGGCGAGCGGCCACAACGGGTGCAGCCTGGCGAGCAGCGGGGTCGCCGCCGTCAGCATCGCGAAGACCAGCAGGAACCACAACGGTGACCACACCAGCTTGGCCAGCACGCGTACGGTCACCGGGTCGGCCCCGAAGGCGAGCATCGCGACCACCAGCACGCTCCACACCACCAGCACGGCGGCCACGGGGCGGAACAGCCGGAGCATACGAGTGCCGAGCCATCGCCGGTACGTGGCGCCCCGGGCGCGGGCGGAGGCGTAGCTCTTCGCGCCCACCTCGCCGCCCACCAGGAAGAAGACGGCGAGGGCCTGGAACACCCAGGAGATGGGTGCCAGTTCGGCCATGGACCGCAACGGGCTGCCGACGCGTACGCTGCCGCTGTCGACGACCAGCGCGGTCACCAGCCAGTGGCCGAGGACCACGCCCAGGATGGCGAAGGCGCGCAGGGCGTCGATGCCACGGTCGCGGTCGGCCGGAGTCCCGGAATCGATCCGCCGGACAAATTCACGCATGACGGCCCTTCGTTGCCTCTTCGGGTCCGGCCGCTCCGAACGCCGTGGCGGACGGCCCTTCCGTACCGGGATCTGTGGTGCTTCCGGTACCGAAGCTAGGGGCACGTTCCGGGGGCGGGCATCCCGCCTGAGAGCGAATGTTCCGCGTAGCTCCGAAGTACTACGGGGTGAGCGGCCGCTGTCCGAACTGGCATCCGGCGCCGCCGACGGTATATGGTCCCGACCGCGGGCGCTCCGTGCCGGCGCGCATCGAGCAGTGGTCTGAGCCGCGACCAGGATTCGGGCCGTCGCCACCACGTCGCTGATCGATCGAGGGAATGGACGCCGCCGTTATGCACTCCGCGTTGGTGATCGGCACAGGACTGATGGGAACCTCGGTGGCACTGGCGCTTCGGGCGCGTTCCGTGACCGTGCACCTTCGGGACGTGGACGTGGCGGCGGTGCGGACGGCGGCGTCCCTTGGGGCCGGAACGCCACAGGCGCCGGCGGGGGCCGTGGACCTGGCGATCGTGGCGGTGCCGCCGCCACTCGTCGGCAGGGTGCTGGCGGACGTGCAGGCGGAGGGCGTGGCGCGGCACTACACGGATGTGGCGAGCGTCAAGGCGGAGCCGCAGAATGACGCCGTCGCCCTCAACTGCGACACCTCGCGTTACATCGGAGGCCATCCGATGGCCGGCGCGTCGCGCAGCGGCCCGCTGACAGCCCGGGGAGCTCTGTTCGAGGGGCGCATGTGGGTGCTCACACCGACGGCGGACACCACTACCGAGACGCTCAACGTGGCCCTGGAACTGGTGGCGTTGTGCGGCGCCGTGCCGGTCCTGATGGAGGCCTCCGCGCACGATCGTGCGGTCGCGCTGGTCTCGCACGCCCCCCATGTCGTGGCGAGCCTGGTCGCCATGGGCCTGGAGAAGGCCGAGGAACGCGCGGTGAGCCTCGCCGGGTCAGGGTTGCGGGATCTCACCCGGATCGCGGAGGCCGACCCCCGGCTGTGGCTGGACATCCTGAGCGCCAACGCCGGAATCGTGGCCGACCTGCTCGAGGAACTGGGTTCCGACCTGGAGCAGATGATTCTCGGCCTGCGTGCCATGGCCGCGACGGACGAGGCCAAGCGCGGCAGCGGGGCGGAGATCGTCGAGGGCATGCTGCGAAGGGGCGTGGCGGGTCGTGCCCGGATCTCGGGGAAACACGGGATCCAGCCGGAGCGGTTCGAGGTGGTGACCGTCACGATCGGGGATCAGCCGGGTGAGCTGGCACGGCTGTTCACGGATGCCGATCGCGCGGGCGTCAACGTCGAGGACATCCGTATCGAGCACGCCACCGGCCAGCTGGCCGGAATGGTGCACATCAGTGTCGGGCAGGGCCTGGCGGACCGCCTGAAGCACGCCCTCCAGGCGCGTGGCTGGCGCTAGAGCCGATCGTCACCGCCCGAACACCTCGCCGACTCGAATCGGGGCGGGTGCCCTAAGCTCCCTGGCGAAGCTGCCGACCGTGGTGAGGAAACCGCATGACGACCATCCGCGTGCTGATCGCCGACGACCAGATGATGGTTCGCCAAGGCCTCACGGTGCTGCTCAACGCCGAACCCGGCATCGAGGTCGTCGGCCAGGCCGTGGACGGCAACGACGCCATCGCCAAGGTCGCCGAGCTCGCTCCGGACGTCGTCCTGATGGACATCCGGATGCCGCAGCTCGGCGGCATCGAGGCGACTCGCCGCATCACCAAACCCGACGACGCCACCGTCAGAGTCCTCGTCCTGACCACCTTCGACCTGGACGAGTACGTGTACGAGGCGCTGCGCGCGGGCGCGTCCGGATTCCTTCTGAAGGACGCGTCGGCCGCCGAACTCGTCCAGGCGGTACGGGTGGTGGCCGCCGGGGACGCGCTCCTCGCCCCGAACGTCACCAAACGTCTCATCGCCGAGTTCTCCCGGATGGCCGACGCCCCTCGCGCCCCGTCCAAAGGCAGTATCGGCGACCTGACGGAACGCGAGACCGAGGTTCTGTCCCTGATCGCGCAGGGCCTGTCGAACGGGGAGATCGCCGAGCATCTGGTGGTGGCGGAACAGACCGTGAAGACGCACGTGAGCCGGATACTGGTCAAGCTGGGCCTGCGTAATCGGACGCAGGCCGCGATCCACGCCTACGAGACGGGCCTGGTGCGCCCGGCCGGATACTGAGACGCGAGGGCTGGAAAGCCGCCGGCGGGACGACCCCGCCGACTAGGAGGTGCGGGGCGTCAGCCGGATCGGCAGGATCTCGGGCCCGTTGACGACGATCGAATCGAGCAGCTTCGGTTCGCCGTCGAGTTCGATGCGCACGGATTTCCTGAGCAGTTCACCGTAGAGCAGTCGCAGTTCGGTGCGGGCGAGTGTGCCGCCGAGGCAGAAGTGCTCGCCGAAACCCAGCGCCAGATGACGGTTCGGGTTCCGGCGCACATCGAAACGATCGGGGTCGTCGAATACCGTTTCGTCGCGATTGGCGGAAGGGAGCCAGAACACGACCTGATCGCCCGCCTCGATGTTCTTCCCGTGGATCTCGATCGGCCGGGTCGCGGTACGCATGATGTGCGTGGCGGTGGACGTCCAGCGAAGGACCTCTTCGATCGCGGACGGCAGGACGTCCGGGTTCTCCGACAGATCACGCCACTGGCCGGGATGCCGGAGGAGGGAGAGCATGCCGCCGGCGGCCGCTATGCGGGTGTTCTCGGTGCCGCCGACCAGCAGGTTGTCGCAGTTGAGGATGAAGTCCTCCGCGCTGAGCCGCCCATCGCCGGTGTCGGCCGTCGCCAGCGCGCTCACCAGGTCATCGGTAGGGTTCGCCACCTTCTCGGAGTGGAGCTTCTCGAAGTATCCGAGGATGTCCAGGTGGGCGAACCTGCGCGTGAGCGGATCGCCCGCCGCGAACGCCTGGCTGGTCAGGTTGTACAGGTACTGCCAGTCGGACTCGGGCACGCCCATCATCTTGCAGATCACGTACAACGGGATCCTGGCCGCGATCTCGGCGACGAAGTCGCAGCTCCCGCGTTCGACGGCCTGATCGACGACGCGCCGGGCGATGTCCTTCATCTCCGCCTCGAGAGCGCGGATCGACCGGACCGTGAACCATTCGTCGACCAGCCCCCGCAACCGGCGGTGCCGGGGCGGGTCGGTCAGGGCGAGGGTGCGCCCGCCTCCGGGGTCGGCGCCGTGGTCGGTGGGCCGCAGCAGGATGCCCTGGGCCGAGCTGAAGGTCTCCGCGTCGCGATACGCCGTGCGGACATCCTCGTACCTGGTCAGCGACCAGAAGGCCGGGAGATCGGTCGGCGGATGCCAGTGGACCGGCTCGTTCGCGCGCAGCCATCGCCATTGTGCGAATGGATCACCGTGTGAATAAAGTGCGGGGTCAACCAGATTGATATGCGGCGGTGGCTCGATCGGCTCACTGTGCATGCGACGCCTCGCAAATTTTATTCTAGGCGGTTTTAACCTGGAACGTTATTTCGTGCACGGTCAAGATATCCGGTGGCAGTGTGTTCAAGTGCTGCCGCGGCGCAGTTGAACACGCCTGGTCGAAGGCGTGGTCAGAGCGTTTCGCCATGATCGGCCGGCGCGTTGAAGTCCGGTGCGTTTGTGAGCCATAGTGGATTCCCGTGAAGTAGTGGTCCGCCGTGAGCTGTCAGGGTTTTTACAATATTGCGGCCGCGGGGTAAATGGGTTCCGCTGGGCGGTGACACGGCATGCCCGGTAGTGGCGGTCTGCGCTGTTCCAGTCGACGAGTGGAGCGATTGGAGTACGCGGACAATGGCTGTGTGCGAGGACAGGTTCCGGGAGCTTATGGCCAGCCAGCTCGCCGTCTGGTACGCCCAGCAGCTCGCGCCCGAAAATCGAGCCTTCAGCATCGCGGAGTACCTGGAGATTCACGGTGCCGTGGACAGGGATCTGCTGGTACGGGCCGCGCGTCGCAGGCTGGAGGAGGCCGAGGCTCTCCGCCTGCGGGTCCGGGTGATCGACGGGACTCCGTGGCAGTACGTGCACGACGCGCATGACTATCCGGTGGACGTCGTCGACGTCAGCGCCGAGGCGGACCCGCGGATGGCCGCCGAGGAGTGGATGCACGCGAACCTGCGCGAGCCGGTCGATCTCGCGGGCGGGCCCCTGTCCTCCACGGCGATCATCCAGGTCGGACACGACCTGTTCTACTGGTATCAGCGTGCTCACCACATCGCCCTGGACGGCCATGGTGGCTGGTCCCTCGCGAGCCGGGGCGCCGAGATCTACACGGCCTTCCTGGAGGGCGGCTCACTCGCGGACGGAGCCCTGGAGCCGGTTTCCCTGCTGCTGGACGCGGAGGCCGCCTACCGGACCTCCGCCGCTCACGATCAGGACGGCGAGTACTGGCGGGGCGTCCTGTCGGACGTGCCGGAATCCCGCGAGGCCGGGGCGAACCAGGCCCGGCGGGCGCAACACGCGCCGGTCCGGCACACCAGCGATGTCGGCGCGGAGGTCGGAGCGGCTCTGAGCGCGGCCGCGCAGCGGCTGAGGACCTTCCCCTCCTGGCTGCTGATCGCCGCCGCGGCGGTCTACGAGCACCGCGTCACCGGAAAGCGGGACGTGGTCATCGGCCTTCCGGTACGCGGTCGTACCGGCATACGGGAGACCGGCGTCCCCGGCATGACCGCCAACGTCCTCCCGCTCTGTCTCACGATCGGTACGGACACCTCCGTCGAGGACGTCATGCGGCAGACCTCCCGGGCGATCAGGGACGGGCTGCGGCACCAGCGGTACCGGCACGAGGACATGCTCCGCGATCTGAAGATCGTCGACGGTGTCCTCTGCGGGCTGCACATCAACGTCATGTCTCTCGACCAGGAGCTGAGGTTCGGCGAGCTCACCGCCGTCCAGCACACCCTCTCCAGCGGGCCGGTGGACGGCGTCCGGATCGACGTCTATGACCGGTCCGACATGCAGATCAGCGTCGGCGCCAACCCGGACGCGCACGACCTCGCCTCGACGGCGGAGCTGTCCCGCCGCTTCCTGCGGGTGGTGCGCTGGCTCGCCGGCGCCGCCCCCGCCGACCTCGTCGGCCGCGCCGACCTCATGGGCGGGGACGAGCGCCACCGGGTGCTGAACGAGTGGAACGACACCGCCGCCGAGGTCGCGCCGGCGACGTTGCCGGAGTTGTTCGAGGCCCAGGTGGCGCGGACGCCGGACGCGGTCGCGGTGGTGTTCGAGGGCGTCGAAGTGTTGTACGCGGACCTGGACGCGCGAGCGAACCGTCTCGCGCGGCTGCTGATCGGCCGGGGCGTGGGACCGGAGTCGGTGGTCGGCGTGTGCATGGAGCGCGGCGTCGACCTGGCTGTGGCGCTGTTGGGCGTTCTGAAGGCCGGTGGTGCTTATCTGCCGATCGATCCGAAGTATCCGGCGGAGCGCATCGCGTTCACGCTGGCCGACGCGGGCGCGCGGCATGTGCTGACCGGTTCGAGGCTGCTCGGCCGGCTGGCCGAGGTCGAGGGCATGACCAGCGTGCCGGCGGTGGTGGTCGACGACCCCGCGGTAGCCGGGGAACTGGCCGCTCTCGACGGTGCGGCGCCGGCCGCGGAGGAGCGCGCGGGCGTGCTGTCCGTGAGGCACCCGGCGTATGTGATCTACACGTCCGGCTCCACGGGACGACCCAAGGGCGTCGTGGTGGAGCACCGGTCGCTGGTGAACTTCCTGGTGGCGATGCAGGAGCGCTTCGCGCTGGGCGAGGACGACCGGTTGGTCGCGGTCACCACGGTCGGCTTCGACATCGCCGGCCTGGAGCTCTACCTTCCGCTGCTCAACGGCGCGCGTCTCGTGCTCGCCGCGCACGAGACGGCGCGGGACGCGCGCGAGCTGCGGAAGCTGATCGTGTCCGCGGGGGCGACGGTGGTGCAGGCGACCCCGAGCCTCTGGCACGCCGTGGTTTCCGAGGCCGACGACGGTGATGGCGCTGACGGCGTACTGGCCGGGGTGCGGGTTCTGGTCGGTGGTGAGGCGCTGCCGGGTGAGCTGGCGCGAAGGCTGGTGGCCAGGGCGGCGTCGGTGACGAACCTGTACGGCCCGACGGAGACCACGATCTGGTCGACCGCCAGGTCGGTGGACGCGACCGCGGGCGGTGTCTCATCGATCGGCGGCCCGATCGCGAACACGCAGGTGTACGTGCTGGACGCCGGGTTGGCTCCGCTGCCCCCGGGAGTGGCGGGCGAGCTGTACATAGCGGGTGAGGGCCTGGCCCGCGGCTACATGGGGCGGCCCGACCTGTCGGCGGGGCGGTTCGTGGCCTGCCCGTTCGGCGCCGCGGGTACCCGGATGTACCGGACCGGCGACCTCGCGCGGTGGGACGCCGAGGGACGGCTGGAGTATCTGGGGCGCGTCGACGACCAGGTGAAGGTGCGGGGATTCCGTATCGAACTGGGAGAGATCGAGGCCGTGCTGGCGGCTCACCCGGCGGTGGCGCAGGCCGTGGCGGTGGTGCGTGCCGAGGCCGACGATGACAGGCGCCTGGTCGCCTATGTCGTACCCGCCGACGGGGAGGGCGGGGGTGGCGGGCTGCCAGGAGTGCTGGGCGGGTTCGCCGGCGAGCGCTTGCCGGAGTACATGGTGCCGTCGGCGGTGGTGGTGCTGGAGGCGCTGCCGCTGACGCCGAACGGGAAGGTGGATCGCAAGGCCCTGCCCGCGCCCGAGTACGCGGCCGGTTCGGCGGCGGCCAGCCGCGCGGCGGCCACCCCGCAGGAGGAGATCCTCTGTGCGGCATTCGCCGAGGTGCTCGGCGTGCCCGCCGTCGGGGTGTACGACGACTTTTTCCGCCTGGGCGGGCATTCGCTGTTGGCGTCCCGGCTGCTGAGCCGGATCAGGGCCGTGCTGGGTGTGGAGGTGCCGCTGCGGGTGCTGTTCGACGCGCCGACGGTCGCGGGGCTGGCGTCCCGGCTGGCCGGTTCGGACGCTGCTCGCGCGGCGTTGACGGCGGGCGAGCGTCCCGACCGGGTGCCGCTGTCGTTCGCGCAGCGCCGTCTGTGGATCATCGACCGGCTTGAGGGGCCCGGCACGACGTACAACATTCCGGTCGTCCTTCGTCTGTCGGGCGAGGTGGACCGGGAGGCGCTGGGCATGGCGTTCCGGGATGTGATCGGCCGGCACGAGGTGCTGCGCACGGTCTTCCCGACGGCCGACGGTGAGCCGTACCAGCGCATCCTCGATCTGGACGAGCTGGACTGGGAGCTGACGGTCGCCCAGGTGGCGTCGGCCGAGCTGGATCGTGCGGTGGCCGAGGCGGAGGGTCACACGTTCGAGCTGTCCTCGGAGGTGCCGATCCGGGCGTGGTTGTTCGAAACCGGGCCGGACAGGCATGTGCTTGTACTGACGGTTCATCACATCGCGAGCGACGGCTGGTCGATGGGGCCGTTGGCGGCGGATCTGTCGGTGGCGTATGCGGCTCGGTGTGAGGGTCGGGTGCCGGGGTGGGAGCCGTTGCGGGTGCAGTATGCGGATTATGCGTTGTGGCAGCGTGAGGTGTTGGGGGATGGGGTTGATGCGGGCAGTGTGATGGCGGGGCAGGTGGCGTTCTGGCGTGGGGTGTTGGCGGGGGCGCCGGAGGAGCTGGAGTTGCCTTTTGATCGTTTGCGTCCGGTGGTGGCCTCTCATCGTGGTCATGCGGTGGCGGTGGAGGTGCCGGCGGGGGTGCATGCGCGGTTGGTGGAGGTGGCGCGTGCTGAGGGTGTGACGATGTTCATGGTGGTGCAGTCGGCGTTGGCGGTGTTGTTGTCGAGGTTGGGTGCGGGTGGTGATGTTCCGATCGGTGTGGCGGTGGCGGGGCGTACGGATGAGGCGCTGGATGATCTGGTCGGGTTCTTTGTCAATAGTTTGGTGATGCGGACGGATGTGTCGGGGAATCCGACGTTTCAGGAGGTGCTGGGCCGGGTGCGCGGAAGCGGCCTGGCGGCGTTCGCGCATCAGGACGTGCCGTTCGAGAAGCTGGTCGAGGAGCTCGCTCCGGCGCGGTCGCTGTCTCGCCATCCGCTGTTCCAGGTGATGCTGACGCTGCAGAACAACGCCGAGGCGGTGCTGGACCTGCCCGGCGCGCGGGTCGATGGAGTGTCGGTGGGAACGGCGGCGAAGTTCGACGTCGAGCTGAGCATCGGGGAGGTGGTCGACGATGAGGGCGTGCCGATGGGGTTGCGCGGTTCGGTCATCGCGTCGGCCGATCTGTTCGAGATGGAGTCGGTGGAGCGGCTGGCCGAGCGTTTTGTTCGGGTTCTCGACCAGGTGTCGGGTGATCCGCGGTCGCGGCTCAGCGAGGTGGACGTCCTCGGCGGGGACGAGCGTGGCCGGATGCTGGTGGAGTGGAACAACCCGGCGCTGGAGGCCGAGCCGGCGACGGTGGCGGAGTTGTTCGAGGCGCGGGTGGCGGTCGCTCCGGACGCGGTGGCGGTGGTCGCCGACGGGGTGGGGGTGTCGTACGCGGAGTTGGAGGCGCGGGCGAACGGGCTGGCACGGTTGCTGGCCGGCGCGGGGGTGGGGCCGGAGTCGGTGGTGGGGGTGTGTCTGGAGCGTGGGGTGGATCTGGTGGTGGCGTTGCTGGGCGTTCTGAAGGCGGGGGGTGCGTATCTGCCGATCGATCCCGCCTATCCGGTGGAGCGGGTGGCGTTCCTGGTGGAGGACGCCGCGCCGGTGGTGGTGGTGACCAGCGGCGCGTTGAGCGGTGTGTTGCCGCGGGGGACGGCGTGGGTGGCCGTGGACGATCCGGAGACGGCCGGTGTTCTGGCGAGCCTGGAAGGAGGGGCTCTTTCGGGAGACGAGCGGCGCGCGGTGTCGCCGGAGCATCCGGCGTACGTGATCTACACGTCGGGTTCGACGGGGCGGCCCAAGGGCGTGGTGGTCACTCATGGCAACGTCGTGGGCCTGCTCGCGCAGACGGCGGGGTTGTTCGAGTTCGGGGCGCGGGAGGTTTGGAGCTGGTTCCACTCCTTCGCGTTCGATTTCTCGGTGTGGGAGCTGTGGGGAGCGTTGCTGAGCGGCGGTCGGGTGGTGGTGGTGCCGCTGGAGGTGTCGCGGTCGCCGGAGGAGTTCCTGGCGTTGCTGGAGCGCGAGCGGGTGACGGTGCTGAGCCAGACGCCGTCGGCCTTCTACCAGCTGATGGCGGCCGAGGAGCGGGTGGGGGCGGTCTCGGGGTTGCGCACGGTGGTGTTCGGTGGCGAGGCGCTGGACCCGGGACGTCTGGCGGGATGGTGGGTACGGCGTGGCGGGGGTAGACCGCGGCTGGTGAACATGTACGGGATCACCGAGACCACGGTGCACGTGACTTTCTGCGAGCTGGACACGCGGGCCGGGGCGTCCGGAAGCGTGATCGGGCGTGGCATACCGGGCTTCGGCGTGTTCGTGCTGGATCGGTTCTTGCAGCCGGTGCCGGTGGGGGTGGCCGGCGAGTTGTATGTGGCGGGCGGACAGCTGGCGCGGGGGTATCTGGGCCGGCCGGGGTTGACGGCGGAGCGGTTCGTGGCCTGTCCGTTCGGTGACCCGGGTGAGCGGATGTACCGGTCGGGGGACCGGGCCCGCTGGACCGCCGACGGGCAGCTGGTGTTCACCGGCCGGACGGATGATCAGGTGAAGGTCCGGGGGTTCCGGATCGAGCCGGGCGAGGTGCAGGCGGCGCTGATGGCACATCCGCGGGTCGCGCAGGCGGCGGTGATCGCTCGTGAGGATGTCGCGGGGGATGTGCGGCTGGTGGCCTACGTGGTGGCTCTTGACGGGGCGGACGGGCTGGCGGGCGCGGTACGGGAATTCGCGGTCGTGCGGTTGCCCGGGCACATGGTGCCGGCGGCGGTGGTCGTGGTGGACGCGCTGCCGCTGACGGTGAACGGGAAGCTGGATCGCAAGGCATTGCCCGCTCCGGACTACGGCTCGCTGGGAGGCGGTGGCAGGAGGCCGTCCAACGCGAGGGAGGAGATCCTGTGCGGGGCGTTCGCCGAGGTTCTGGGGGTGGACGACGTCGGGGTGGACGACGACTTCTTCGTCCTCGGCGGCCACTCCCTGCTGGCGATCCGGCTGGTGGAGGTACTGCGGACGCGAGGCGTGTCGGTGTCGGTGAGAGTGCTGTTCGACTCCCCGACGGTGGCGAGCCTGGCGTTGTCGGCGGGTGCGGAGCGCGTGCGCGTGCCGGAGAACCTCATCGCCGCGGGCACGACCGCCATTACGCCGGAGATGCTGCCCCTGGTGGACCTGACCGCCGCGGAGGTCGAGCGGATCGTCGCGAGTGTGGAGGGTGGCGCGGCGAACGTGGTGGACGTGTATCCGCTGGCACCGCTGCAGGAGGGCCTGCTCTTCCATCATCTGCTCGCGGAGGGAGGCGAGGACGCCTACGTACTGCCGTCGGTGCTGGAGTTCGACTCGCGGGCGCGGCTGGACGCGTTCACGGAGGTGCTCCAGCGCGTGGTGGACCGGCACGACATCTTCCGTACCTCGTTCGTGTGGGAGGGGCTGCGGGAGCCGGTACAGGTGGTGTGGCGCCGGGGGCTGGTACCGGTCGAGGAGGTGAGCCTGGATCCGCGGAGCGCCGATCCGGTGGCCGAGCTGATCGCGGCCTCTGGTCTGTCGATGGACCTGGGGCGGGCACCACTGGTCAACGTGCATGTGGCGGGTCTGCCCGAGGGCCGGTGGCTGGGCCTGGTGCGGGTGCACCACCTGGTGCAGGATCACACGGCGCTGGAGGTGGTGCTGGCCGAGGTGGAGGCGTTCCTTGCCGGACGTGGTGACGAACTGCCGGAGCCGCTGCCGTACCGGGACTTCGTGGCCCAGGCACTCGGGGGGACGGAACAGGCCGAGCACGAGCGGCACTTCGCGAGGTTGCTGGGCGATGTCGACGAGCCGACCGTGCCGTTCGGGCTGCTCCAGTCACGTGGCGACGGCGCGGATGTGGTGCGCGCGGTACAGCGGCTCTCACCGGAGCTGGAAGGACGCCTGCGGGAGATCGCACGCCGCCTGGGGACCAGCGCGGCGACGGTGATGCATGTGGCGTGGGCGCGGGTGCTGGCGGCGGTCAGCGGCCGTGAGGATGTGGTGTTCGGGACGGTGCTGTTCGGCCGGATGAACGCGGGTGCCGGGGCGGACCGGGTCCCCGGCCCGTTCATGAACACCCTGCCGGTACGTGCCCGGACCGGCGGACTCGGCGTACTGGCGGCGGTGTCCGCCATGCGCGGGCAGCTCGCGGAGTTGCTGGAGCACGAGCACGCGCCGTTGTCGGTGGCGCAGCAGGCCAGCGGGGTGCCGGGTGACACGCCGCTGTTCACCTCCTTCCTCAACTACCGGCACAACACCGGCCAGGGGATGGACTGGGCGATAGAGGGAATCCGGCTGCTGCTGTCGCGTGAGCGCACCAACTACCCCCTGGTGGCCCTGGTCGACGACAACGGAGACAGCTTCTCGGTGGCCGTGCACGCGGTGGAGCCGATCGAATCCCAGGCGGTGGTCGTGTTGATGCGTACCGCTGTGGAGAATCTGGTGGCCGCGTTGGAGACGGCGCTGGACGGTGGTCCGGAGTTGCCGTTGAGCGCGGTGGAGGTGCTGGAGGAGGCTGAGCGTCACCGGGTG
>NZ_JOEQ01000039.1 GCF_000721075.1 Streptosporangium amethystogenes | reverse complement strand
CACATCCCCCGTCCGATACATCCGCCCACCGGAACCATCGAACGGACACGCCACAAACCGCTCCGCCGTCAACCCCGCCCGCCCCAGATACCCCCGCGCCAGCTGCGCTCCGGCCAGGTACAGCTCCCCCTCCACCCCCACCGGAACCGGCCGCAGCCACGAATCCAGCACATGGAGGCGGGTGTTCCAGACGGGGTGACCGATCGGCACTGAGCTGGTCTCCGTGCCGGGGCGGTGCTCCCAGAAGGTGACGTCGACCGCGGCCTCGGTCGGGCCGTAGAGGTTGTGCACCGGCACACCCAGCCGGGCCGCCGCCTCGTCGGCGAGTGCGGGCGGCAGCGCCTCACCGCTGCAGATGAGAAACCGAAGATCCGGCGAACCAGGAGAGGGCACCGCCTCCAGGAAGGCGGCCAGCATGGAGGGGACGAAGTGCAGGGCCGTGATGCGTTCGGAGTCGATGAGCCCGGCGAGGTAGGACGGGTCCCGGTGCCCGTCCGGCCTGGCGACGACCAGGGTGGCGCCGGTCTGAAGCGGCCAGAAGAACTCCCAGACCGACACGTCGAATCCGGCCGGCGTCTTCTGCAGAATGCGGTCCGCCGGACCCAGGCGATACTCGGACTGGGCCCAGAGCAGGCGGTTGACGATCGCACCGTGGGTGACCACGACCCCCTTGGGCCGCCCCGTCGAACCGGAGGTGTAGATCACGTACGCCGGACTCTCCGGCACGAGCGGCACCCCCGGATCGGACTCCGCGTATCCGGAGGTGTCGACCCCGGCCAGCCAGCCGGCGTCGATCACCAGAACCGGCCGGGAGTCGTCCAGCATCGACGCGATCCGCGCCGCCGGAAGCCCCGGGTCGACCGGCAGGTAGGCGGCGCCCGCCTTGATCACGGCGTACATGGCGACCAGCAGGTCCGGTGACCTGGGCAGCATCAGCGCCACCACTCGTTCGGCTCCCACCCCGTGCTCGGCCACCAGCAGACGGGCCAGCCGGTTGGCTCGCGCGTTGAACGCCGCGTAGCTCAGCTCGTCCCCCTCGAACACCAGCGCCGTCGCGTCCGGCGTCCGCGCGACCTGGGCCTCGAACAGCGCGGCCAGCGTGGTGCGGGGCACGTCCGCGGCCGTGTCGTTCCAGTGGTGGGGCACGAGCTCGCGCCCGCCCGAGGAGAGCCCGGCAGAGGAGAGCCGGCCGACGGCGGTGTCCGGCTCGGCGACCAGTTCGGCCAGCAGACCCAGGAAGCGGTCGAGCAGAACCGCGGCCTCCGCCTCGGTGAACACGTCGGGCCGGTACTGCAGCCGGAAACGGAGCACGTCCCCCGGAACGACCAGCAGCGTGATCGGGTAGTGCGTCGCGTCGGCCACGTCCGCCGAGGTCAGGTCGAGGTCGCCGATCGCCGTACGGGAGTCGACGGGGTAGTTCTCCATCACCAGCAGCGCGTCGAACAGGGGGCCGCGCCGGATCTCGGCAAGGCCGACGTGGTGGTGGGGCAGTAGTTCCGCCTGCTCGTCGCGGAGCCTGCGCAGCAGGTCACCCACGGTTTCCGCGGGGTCGAGCCGGACCCGGACCGGCAGGGTGTTGATGAACAGGCCGACCATGCGCTCGACCCCGGGCAACTCGGGCGGGCGGCCGGAGACCGTACCGCCGAAGACGACGTCGTCGCGGCCGGTCAGCCGGCCGAGCAGCAGGCCGAAGGCGGCCTGCATGACGGTGCTGAGCGTGCTGGAGTGCGTGCGCGCCAGAGCGGTGAGCTCCCTGGTCCGGTCGTCGTCGAGTTCGGCGGTGACCCTGGCGGGTGCGACCGGCTCGGCCGGGGCGTGCGGGGCGAGGAGGCCGGGCTCGTCGAAACCGTCCAGCGGCGGCGCGGGGGCGGGCTCCTGGCCCGAGTACAGCGCGAACAGCTCGGCCGCCAGCAGCGGTGTCGACCAGCCGTCCAGCAGGATGTGATGGTTGGTGAGGATCAGCCGGTGCCTGCCCGCCGGTGCACCAGCTGCACCGGGTCGCCGCGCAGCTCGAAGGAGGCTCGGAGGTTGGGGTGTCCGCGGACCAGGCGTTCCGCGGCGGCCCTGAGCCGTGGCGCGTCGAGGGGGCCGCTCAGGTCCAGGGTCAGCTGGGCGGTGTAGACGTCCACCTCCAGCAGGGAGTGGAAGAACAGGCCGTGCTGGAGCGGGGCGAGCGGCCAGACGTTCTGGAGGCCGGGGCCGAGCTCGTCGAGGTCGTCCTGGGTGAGGGGCACCGCTACGTCGGAGGGGGTGAGGCCGCCTCCGGCGTGCCGGGAGATACCGGTCAGCGCCTCCGACCAGGCGGCGGCCAGCTCGGCGATCCGGTTGTCGGCGTGGCGGGTGGGATCCCAGGTCCAGGTGACGCGGAGGACCTCGCCGAAGGCGATCGCGTCGATCTGGATGCCGTGCCTGAGCGGGGCGGCGGCGTCCTGGTCACCGGACAGCCCACCGGCCACGGGCTCCCAGTCCAGCCCGGAGGAGGTGATCCGGCCGAGGTAGTTGAAACCGATCTCCGGCTGGGGCAGCGCGGCGAGCGCGGGTGCCGTGTCGGGGTTGAGGTAGCGCAGCAGGCCATAGCCCAGCGGGTCGGGAAGAGCGCGGAGCTGCTCCTTCACCCGCTTGACCAGCCGGCCCGCGGCCTGGCCGCCGTTCTTGAGATCGGCCCAGTCAACGGGGCCCGCGTCGATCCTGGCGGGGTGCACGGCGGTGAACCAGCCCACGGTCGCGGACAGGTCCACACCGGGGAGGACCTGCTGCCTGCCGTGCCCTTCCAGGTCGACGAGCACCGAACGCCGCCCGCTCCACCTCGCGACCGCCGCCGCGAGCCCGGCGAGCAGCACGTCGTCGGCGTTCCCGTGGAAGGCAGCCGGCACGCTGCCCAGCAGCGGCCCCGCCACGTCGGCGGAGAGCTCCACGACCATCTCCCGCCGCTCCCCCCAGGTTCCCCGCTCACCTACCGGCGCGGACAGGGCCCGAGCCGGTGAGAGCGGCGGGGACGGCGTGAGGAGCGCGGTCCAGGCGGGAAGGTCGGCCACCCGTGCCGGGTTCACGGCCTCGGCCTGGAGCAGGCGCGCCCAGGTGCGGAAAGAGGTGGTGGGCTCGGACAGGCGTACCTCGGCGCCCTCTCTCCCGGCACTCCAGGCCGCGAGGAGGTCGGGCAGCAGGATCCGCCAGGACACGCCGTCGACGGCCAGGTGGTGGATGACCAGCAGCAGCCGTCCGGACCGCCGGTGGCCCGCGTCGAACCACACGACCCGTACCATCCGTCCGGCGCCGGGATCCAGCTCACCCCGGACCCGCTCGGCATACCCGGCCACCGTCTCGTCCGACACGTCCCGGACCCGTGCACCGCCCCCGCCGGCCGTCCCACCCGGGACACCGTCCCCGACACCGAGGCCCTCGCCGGCCGCCTCGTCCGGAATATCCGAGACCTCCACCTGGCGCACGCAGTCCGCTGCCAGGACCGCTCCAGCCGGGGCGATCTCCAGCCCCCACGCTCCGGCACCCGCCGAGGGCGTGGACGTCCGGAGCCTCAGCGCGTCGTGGTGGTCCAGCACGGCCTGGACCGCGGCCGTCAGGTTGTCGAGACCGAGATCCGGGGGTACCCGGAGCACCACGCTCTGGCTGAATCCTTCGATCGGCCCTTCGCCCTCGGCGAGCCAGGCGACGATCGGGGTGACGTCGACGGCTCCCGTGCCGTCATCCGCCGGGCCGTTCGGGTCCGTGCCGTCCGCGGGCTCCTCCGCCACGTGGGCGACGAGGGCGAGGGCCTCCGGGGTCTGGTGCTGGAAGACCTGCTTCGGGGTGAGCGCGAGCCCGGCCTCCCGTGCTCGGGAGACGAACCGGATGGCGAGGATGCTGTCGCCGCCCAGGTCGAAGAACCCGTCGTCGGCCCCGGCCCTGGGCAGGCCGAGGACCTCGGCGAACAGCCCGGCCAGCAGGCGTTCGCGGTCGGTCGCGGGCTCCCGGCCCGAGGTCTCCCCCACGGGTTCCGGCAGGGCACGCCGGTCGAGCTTGCCGTTGGCGGTCAGCGGCATCTCGTCCAGCGTCACGATCGCGGCGGGCACCATGTATTCGGGCAGCGACCGCCGCAGGTGCCCGCGCAGTTCCTCCACGTCCGCGCCGCCGACCACGTACCCGACCAGCCGCAGGTCTCCTCCCGGCTCGGGCCCCCGGTCACGGCGGGCCAGCACGACCGCCTGCTCGACGCCGGGATGCGCGGCCAGTACCGCCTCGATCTCGCCCGGCTCGATCCGGAAACCGCGGACCTTCACCTGCTGGTCGGCGCGGTCGACGTAGTGGAGTTGCCCGTCGGCACCCCAGCGGACCAGGTCGCCGGTGCGGTACATCCGCCCGCCGGGCACAAGGGGGTCGGCGACGAACCGCTCGGCGGTCAGCCCCGGCCGGTTCAGGTAGCCGCGGGCCAGGCTGGGTCCCGAGACGTACAGCTCCCCGACAGATCCCGGCGGGACCGGGCGCAAGCCGGTGTCCAGCACGTGCAGGCGGGCGTCGTAGACCGGGCGGCCGATCGGGGTCTCACCGGGGAGGATCAGCGGGTCGCTGCAGGTGACGACGACCGTGGTCTCCGTCGGTCCGTAAACATTGATCATCCGGCGCCCGGCGGACCAGCGGCGGACCAGCTCGGGGCGGCACGCCTCGCCGCCCACCAGCAGGGTCCGCAGCCCGGGGAGCGGTCTGACCGGGACCGTCGCCAGCGCGGCGGGGGTGATGAACGCGTGCGTGACGCGCTCCTCGGCGAGGAACCGGCCGAGCGGCTCGCCGCCGTACACCCCGGCGGGCACCGGCACGAGCGCCGCGCCCGCGGACAGGGCCATCAGCCATTCGAGCACCGCCCCGTCGAACCCGATCGAGGCGAACTGCAGGACCCGGCTGTCCTCCGTCACCGCGTACCTGTCGATCTCGGTGCGCGCGTACGCGGGCAGGCCCGCGTGGGTGACCACCACCCCCTTGGGGCGGCCGGTGGACCCGGAGGTGTAGACGACGTAGGCCGGGTGTTCCGGCAGCAGCCCGGTCACCGGGTCGGTGGCGGGCAGGTCGTCGCCGGTCCAGGTGTCCATCTGGACGACCTCGACGCCGGGCGGCGCGTGGAACCCGGCATCGGCGCGGGTCACCACGGCGGACGGGGTGGCGTCGGCGAGCATCGTCGCCAGGCGCTCCGGCGGATGGCCGGGGTCGAGGGGAAGGTAGGCGGCCCCGGACTTGAGGATGCCGAGGAACGCGACGGTCATGTCGAGGGAGCGGGGCACCGACAGGCCCACATAGCGGTCGGGCCCGGCGCCGAGGGCGATGAGATGGTGGGCCAGCCGGTTGGCCCGCGCGTTCAGCTCGGCATAGGTGATCTCGGTGTCCCCCGCGACGACGGCGACGGCACCGGGAGCGCGCCGTACCCGGTCCTCGAACAGGGAGACGGCCGTACCCGGCGGCACCTCGCGCGGCGCGGCGCCCCAGTCGGCCAGGAGCGCGTCTTCGGCCTCGTCGAGAAGTTCCACGGCGCCGACGCGAATGCCGGGACCCGCCTGGGCGACGCGGGTGAGGAAACGCAGGAAACGGCCGTGGTGGTCGGCCAGCAGGGCCTCGCCGTACAGGTCGGGGTGGCCGTCGAAGTCGATGCGGACCCCGCGCCCGTCGGAGCCGTCGTAGAGGTTGATCGACAGGTCCTCGACCGGCCCGGTGCAGAGCGGGTGCGCGACGGCGGTGTGACCGGCGAACTTCAGGTCGTAGTCGAACCGCATGATGTTGACCACCGGGCCGAACAGCCGGCCGCCCACCGTACCGCGGAGTTCGCGGCGCAGGTCCTCGTACCGGTAGCGCTGGTGCACCAGCAGCCGCCCGACCTCCCGGGTGACCTGGGCGGACAGCTCGCCGAAGGTCGTCTGCGGGGAGACCGCCAGGCGGAGCGGGAGCACGTTGGAGAGCATCCCCGGCGTTCGCCGGGCGGCGGGCGTGGTCCTGGCGGTGACGGCCAGCCCGAGGACCACCTCGCGGGCTCCGGTGAGACGCCCCACGAAGGCCGCGATCGCCGCGATCATGAACCCGGAGACGGCCGTACCGTGGGAGAGCGCGGCCTCGGTGAGCGCGGCGGCGTCGCGCGCACCGAGCGTGGCGCTCCGCCGGTTGAACCGCGAGGTGGCGGTGCTGCCGGGGGAGAGAGCGGGGACCGCGCTCAGATCGGCGAGCCTGCCGTGCCAGTGGCGGCGGTCGGCCTGGAAACGCTCGGAGGCGCGGTAGGCGGCGTCCTCCTCCAGCAAGGTGGCCAGCGACTGGAAACCACCGGGGCCGGGGTCGCGGCCGTCGACCAGTGCGGTGTAGACCTCGGCGAGACGCTGGGCGATCATCGGCCCGCTGTAGCCGTCCATGACCACGTGGTGGCAGCGCAGGTACCACAGGTGGCGGTCGGGCGCGATCCGGATCAGGGCGGTGGCCACGAGCGCGTCCTCGCGGAACGGCGAACGCAGGTCCTTTCGCATCCATTCCAGAGCGGCCCGCTCCGCACCGAGTCCCCCGTCGCCCGGCTCTCCCTCGCTGAGGTCGAGGAACGGGCACGGCACCTCGCACTCCTCGACGACCTGACCCACCTGACCGACCCGGCCCGTCTCCTCGGTCCCGTCGCCGATGATCCGTAGGTGAACGGCGTCGACCTCTCCGGCGGCGAGTCGCACGGCCGCGGCGAAGACCTCCGGATCGACCGGGCCGCAGATCTCTATGTACTGGGCAATGTAGAGCGGTTCGCCAGGGATAATCCGCTGGGCGTCCCATATTCCACTCTGCGCTGCAGACAATGGCAGGAGGGAATTCTTGCTGAACACCGTCGCCACGCTTTCCATCTGGGCCGGAAAATGCCTGACGGGCGCTTATTAGCACCTCGAAGGGGCAGAAAAGCATTGTGTGCGTCGATCCACCCCCACGTTTATTACCGGCAAGTAAATCACAGGTGTGATCTGCCTCGCAATAACGCCTTTTATCATTTACCGCTAAACTCGCCTCCTACTTTTTCGCTCTTTCTCAAGGCGACCTTGCCGGATCCGAGCACCACGCGGGGGCGCACGAGCCGCCGGGGCCTGAGCATGACCCGCGGCCTGACCGCCGTGGGGAGCCGGTAGGGGCGCGGTCCGCGCTGCCACCAGCGGGTGCCCCTGGCCAGGCGACTCGGCCACCAGACGACGTCGCCGACGTCCAGGGTGAGCGCGGTCACCAGTACGGAACGGACGATCATCGTGTCGAGCAGCACCCCCACGGCCACCGCGAAGGCGATCTGGACCGTCTGCGTCAGTGGAAGCACCACCAGCACCGCGAAGGTGCCGGCGAGCACGACCCCCGCCGAGGTGATCACGCCGCCGGTCGCGCCCAGGCCGAGGATCGCGCTGTGCGCCGTGCTGTAGCGGTGCGCCTCCTCCCGGACCCGGTGCATAAGGAAGATGTTGTAGTCGACGCCCAGCGCCACCAGCAGGACGAAGACCAGCAGGACGAACCCCTGGTCCACCCCGGCGAAGCCGAAGAGGTGCGCGAACGCCAGCGAGCTGATTCCCAGTGTGGCCAGGAACGACAGCACCACGGTGGCCAGCAGCAGCATGGGCGCGATGAGCGAGCGCAGCAGCACCGCGAGCACCGCGAAGACCACGAGCAGCACCAGCGGGATGATCACCACCCGATCCCGCTGCGCACCGCGCTCCAGGTCGGCGATGAGCGCCACGTTGCCGCCCACGTTGACGTCCGGGGCGGCGACCGCCCGCAGCCGGTCGCGCAGGGCGAGCACCTCGTGCTGCTCGGCCTCCTCGCCGTCGCCCCCGCGTACCGTCACGTTGAGCAGGATGTCGCCGTTGCCCGCGGCGCCCAGCGAGATCGCGGTGACCTCGGGTCGCTGCGCGGTGTCCACGATCACGTCCCTGACGTACTGCTCGGTGGTGACCACCTGGACCGGGTCGGCCTCGCCCGAGGGAAAGTGCCGCTCGGCGGCCTCCTGCCCGACCACCGAGTCCGGCCTGGAGAGGAAGACGTCGGCGTTGCCCAGCCCGCCCGCCCGGTAGGAGGCCAGCCCGGACGCGCACAGGCAGAGCCCGAGGACCGTGACGACCCACACCAGACGGGGGTTCGCGTGGATCCTCCTGCCCAGAGCGCCCCATCTGCCGTGGTCGGCGGGGTGCTCCTCGGCGTCCGGGTCGTGGTGCGGGACGAGCGGCCAGAAGATCCAGCGCCCGAAGACGACCATGACCGCGGGAAGCAGGGTCATCATGGCGAGCATCGCGCTGGTCACCCCGACCGCGGAGACCGGCCCGAGGCCCCTGGTGGAGTTGAGTTCGGCCACCACCAGGCAGAGCAGCGCGGCGACCACCGTCGCCGCGCTCGCCACCACCGCGGGCCCGGCCCTGCGCAGCGCGACCGCCATCGCCTCGTGCCGGTCGGCGTGCCTGCGCAGTTCCTCGCGGTAGCGGGCGATGACCAGCAGCGCGTAGTCGGTGCCCGCGCCGATCACCAGGACCATGAGCAGCGAGACCGCCACGCTGCTGACCGTGATCGCGCCCGCGGCGGCGAGCAGGTAGTTCACCCCCATCGCGACGGCCAGCCCGACCAGCACCGTGCCCAGCGGGAAGAGCCAGAGGACCGCGCTGCGGTAGGTGATCAGGAGCACCACCACGGCCACGCCCATCGCGGCCAGCAGCAGGTCGCTGTCCACCGTCGAGAACACGGCCAGCGCGTCGGCCTGGAATCCGACCATGCCGGTGATGTGCGCGGCCAGTCCCGCGGGGCGGCCCTCGTCCACGACACGGCGGATCCGGTCGACGATCTCGGCGGTCTCCCTGCCGCCCTGGTCCCTGACGATCACCACGACCTGGACCGCCTCGCCGTCCCCGGACCGCTGGGTGGCGATCAACTTGATCGTCTTGGTCAGCCTGGGCGCCTGGAACTTCTGCTCGACCCTCCGCAGTTGTTCGGGCAGCCGTCCTCGGGCGTCCCGGTACGGCGCGAGCTCCCTGTCGAACTCCGCACGCCCGAAGGTCCTGCCGCCGGTGGGTGTGGGCATCTCGGCCACCACCCCGGGGACCCCGGCCAGTGCCTTGACGTCCCTGGCGATCTCGGCGTCGTCGGCCTCGCCGAGACCGCCCGGCCGCTCGTAGACGATCGTCGCCGGGGAGAGGTTCTCCCCTTGCATGCCGAGGATGCGCCTGACCGCCTGCGCGGAGTCCGCGCTGGCGGGGAGGTATCCGGCGACGTCGTCCTGCTGCACCGACTCCAGCCGCCCGGCGAGGGAGGCGGCCACGATGACGACGCCCAGCCAGACGAGCAGCACCACCCACTTCGTGCGCCGCCCGCACAGCAGCCCGGCCAGCGACGCCCCGTTCATCGGCCCGTGCTCAGCCGTCCCAACAGGTGGTCGGCCATGGCCGCGACCGTCGGGTGTTCCCAGGCCATGGTCGGCTCGATCTCCAGCCCGTACTCGGCCTCGATGTCACCGCAGAGGCTGAGCGAGTAGACGGAGTCCATGCCGTACTGGGCGACCGGCACCAACGGGTCGATCTCCTCCGGCGAGCGCATGACGTAGGAGGCCACCCGCGCCCCCAGCCAGCCGCGGATGATGTCCAGGTCTGCGGCGATCCCGGCGTCGGCGGACATGTTCACACTCCTTCTGATCGGACGCGCGCGGCGACGGCCGCCGTGAGCTCGGCGTGAACGACGGGCAGCGATCCGTTCAGCAGCAGGTCACGGGTGCGTGAGCGCTGGATCTTGCCGCTGGTGGTCTTGCCCACTCCGCCGCGCCTGACCAGCACGACGCTCATCGACGGCAGCCCGAAGGAACGGGCGAGCTCGCCCTGCACGCCGCGGGCCAGCTCTTCCGCGGGGGCGTCGAGGTCCCGTTCGCGAATCTCCTGGACGAGCACCACGTGCTCGCCCCCGGCACGCACGCCGAAGGCCGCCCCGGCCCCCAGCGACGGGTGCACCTGCCGGGCGGCCTCCTCCAGGTCCTGGGGATAGAGGTTGCGCCCGTTGACGATGACGACGTCCTTGATGCGGCCGGTGACATACAGCTCGCCGTCCAGCAGGAAGCCCAGGTCCCCGGTTCGCAGGAACGGCCCCTCGCCCGCGGCGGTGTGTCCGCGGAAGGCATCGCGGGTCGCCTCCTCGCGCTGCCAGTACCCCCGCGCGACGCTCTCCCCGCGCACCCAGAGCTCTCCGACCCGCCCGTGTGGCAGTTCGGTTCCGGTGCCGGGATCGACGACGTGCACGGACATGCTGATCGGCCGCCCGCAGCCGACCAGTTCCACGCCCTCTCCCGGGTGCTCCACCGGAACCGCCTCGTGCCGCTCCAGCGCCGTGGCGTCGAACCCGCGGACCGTCGGCCCGTGCCCCAGCGGGGTGGCGGTGATCACCAGGGTCGCCTCGGCCATGCCGTACGCCGGGGCCCATGCCCTCTCGCTGAAGCCCGCGGCTCCGAAGCGGCGCACCATCGCGCGCAGCGTGCCGGTACGCACCGGCTCGGCCCCGTTGAGCGCGAAGCGCAGGCTGGACAGGTCGAGCCCTGCCACCTGGGCGTCGGTGACCCGGGCCGCGCACCACTCGTAGGCGAAGTTCGGCGCGACGGTGTATCCGGCCCGGTATCGGCTGATCATCTCCAGCCAGAGCGCGGGGCGCATGACGAAGGCGATCGGCGAGGCGAAGTAGAGGTCGCCGCCCGCGTAGATCGGTTGGAGCAGCATGCCGACCAGGCCCATGTCGTGGTAGTGCGGCAGCCAGCCCACCCCGACGCCCACCTTGGGCGAGCCGATCGCCCGCCAGATCTCCCCCTCGTTGTGGAGCAGGTTGGCGTGGGTGATCATGACGCCTCTGGGCTCGCTGGTGGAACCGGAGGTGTACTGCATGTAGGCGAGGGTGTCGGGCCCCATCCGGGGCATCGTCCAGTCCCCGGGGTCGGGGAGGTCGAGAGCGTCGGTGGCCACGCACTCGACGGTGCCGTCCAGGCCGACATCACGCAGCCAGGCGCCGAGCATGTCCAGGTTGGCCGAGTCGGTGAGCACCAGCCGCACGTCGGCGTCCTTGATGATCCCCTCGGCGCGCTCCAGCGCGCGGGGATCGGTCTGCGGCAGCGGCGAGGGCACCGCGACCACCCGGGAGTACAGGCAACCCAGGAATGCCGCCAGGAACTCCAGACCGGCCGGGTGGAGCAACAGCACCGTCTGGTCCGCCATCCGCCACCCCGCCAGCCAGGCGCCGATCGACCTGGCCCGCGCGTCGAGGTCGGCGAAGGTCAGACGGTCCTGCTCGACGAGCTCGCCCCTGCGGTCCTCCACGAAGGTGTAGGACCGTTCGTGCCCGTGCCGGTCCACCTGCGCGCGCACCCACTGCACAAAGGACATCTGGTCATCTCCCATGATGGCAAGAGACCCCAACATAGGAGGAAAGATCAGCCGGTCCCAGGCCTGGGCCGCACAAGCTCTCACCCGGTTTTACGCCGAAAGTTAGTACTTTCCCCCGCCCCGTTTCCGCCCCGCGAGTCCGTGTACGGGGGCACGCGCGAGGGCATGGACGGAGCTGAATCTTGCCGAGTTAGGCACACTTGCTTAATATGTGAGCAGATGTTCAGGTGTTGACAGAATGGATCTTACGATGGGTCACGGGCATGGCCACGGGCACCGCGCCGACGCCGACCGCCGCTACCTCGCGGCGGCACTCGCCCTGCTGCTCGCCTTCATGGCGGCCGAGGTCGTCATCGGCCTCGCCGCCAACTCCATCGCGCTGATCTCCGACGCCGGGCACATGCTCACCGACGCCGGCGCCATCGCGCTCGCGCTGGTGGCGATGAGGATGGCGGCCCGCCCGGCCCGTGGCGCCTACACCTTCGGCTGGAAGCGGGCCGAGATCCTCTCCGCGGCCGTCAACGGGCTGACGTTCGTGGCGCTCGTCGCCTACTTCGTCTACGAGAGCGTGCGGCGGCTCATCGAGCCGCCCGAGGTCGCCGGAGCCCTGGTTTTCGGCACCGCTCTGGCCGGGATCGCGGTCAACGCCGTCGCCGCGTGGCTCATCGCCAGGGCCGACCGGAGCAGCCTCAACGTGCAGGGCGCGTTCCAGCACATCCTCAACGACCTGTACGCGTTCGTGGCCACCGCGATCGCCGGCGCGGTCGTCTGGCTCACCGGCTGGGGCCGGGCCGACGCGATCGCCGCCCTGGTCGTCGCGGCCCTGATGGCCAAGGCGGCCTACGGCCTGCTGCGCGACGCCGGACGCATCCTGTTCGAGGCCGCCCCCGACGGGGTGAACCCGGCCGAGGTGAGCGCCGCGATCATCGCCCACACGAGCGTGACGGGTGTCGAGGACCTGCACGTGTGGACGGTGACCAGCGGCTTCCCCGCGCTCTCCGCGCACGTGACCGTCATGCCCGGCGGCGACTGCCACCGGGTCCGCCGCGAGCTGGCCGAGCTGCTGCACCAGCGCTTCCACATCGACCACACCACCTTGCAGGTCGACCACGTCCCCGGCACGGCATGCCACATGATCACCGGCTGAGACAGGCCTCGAAGATCGCGGTGAGCCGGGCGATCACCGCCTCACGGTCGGGGACGTCACTCGACTCGGGGCCGTAGAGCTGGCGCATCGTGCCGTTCCCAGTGATGAGCGCGGTGGCGATCCTCGCCCGGAAGGCCGCGTCGGGACCGGAGAGCCTTGCCGACAGGGGCTCCAGGATCGCCGAACTGACCCGGTCCCGGATGAGATCGTGGATCTCCGGGCAGTTGGACGACCGGATGAGCGCGGCCATCACCGGGCTCGCCTGGTCTGAGCGGAGCCGCTCGGCGATGTACTCGGCCAGGCGCCGGGGGAGCTCCTCCTCGGGGCAGTCCAGGACGCCGGGGAAGCGTCCCTGCATCGCGAGCACCTCGGCGAACAGCTCTCGCTTGCTGCCGAAGTAACGGTTGATCAGCGCTATGTTGGCATCCGCCTCGGCGGCGATCAGCCGCATCGTCACCTGGTCGTAGCCAAGGTCGGCGAACAGCCGGCGGGCCGCGTCGAGGATGCGCCGCCTGGTGCCCTCCCTGTCGCGCTGCCGTGTCTCATCCACCTACGCGATCCTTCCAGATTTGACGAGTAAACAAGCGTCTACTAACTTAATATGTACTCTACATGCATTGGGGGACGGTTCATGCCGACCGAACAACAGATCCGGGCCGAGGCCGCACCGAGTTTCACCCACAAACAGGTGCTGGAGATCCTGGCCGGACTGATGCTCGCCATGCTGACGTCGATGATCTCGACGTCCGTGGTGGGAACCGCGTTGCCGACGATCGTCGGCACGCTCGGCGGCCAGGACCAGCTCGCATGGGTGGCCAGCGCGACCCTGCTGACCATGACCGCCTCCACCCCGATCTGGGGCAAGGTCTCCGACCTCTACGGCCGCAAGCTCATGTTCCAGGTCGCCCTGGTCGTCTTCGTGGTGTCCTCCGTCGCCGCCGGGTTCTCCCAGGACATGGGCCAGCTCATCGCCGCCAGAGCGGTGCAGGGCATCGGTGCCGGTGGTCTCGCCGCGCTCCCGCAGATCATCCTCGGCGACGTGGTGGAACCCCGCGAGCGTGGCCGCTACTCCGGCTACATCGGCGCGGTCTTCGGCGTCTCGACGGTGGCCGGCCCGCTGCTCGGCGGGTTCATCGTGGACAACATGTCCTGGCGCTGGACGTTCTGGATCTGCGTGCCGCTGGCCGTGGTCGCGTTCGTCGTCATCCAGAAGGTGCTGAAGCTGCCCTTCACCCGCCGCGACACCAAGGTCGACTGGTGGGGTGCGACCTTCATCACCGGCGGCACCACCGCGCTGATGCTGCTGCTCTCCCTCGGCGGCAAGGAGTTCGACTGGAACTCCGGGTGGACCTACGGCCTGGGCGTGCTCAGCCTGGCGATGTTCGGCCTGGCCGTCGTCGCCGAGCGCAGGGCAGCCGACCCGATCCTGCCCCCGCACCTGTTCCGCAACCGCACCTTCGTGCTCACCTCCGTCGCCTCCCTGCTGGTCGGCGCGGCGATGTTCGGCGCGCTGATGTTCCTGCCCCAGTACCTGCAGATCGTCAAGGACATGAGCCCCACCGGCTCCGGCCTGATGACCCTTCCCCTGGTGCTCGCCCTGCTCGTCTCCTCGATCGCGGTCGGCAGGTTCGTCAGCAGGACCGGCCGGTGGAAGATCTTCCCCGTGGTGGGCATGCTGCTGGTCGGACTCGGCCTGTTCCTCCTGTCGCGCCTGCACGTCGACAGTTCGCTGCTGCTCGTCGGCGTCGACAACGCGGTGCTCGGCGTCGGGCTCGGCGCCACCATGCAGATCCTGATCCTGGCCGCGCAGAACGCGGTGTCCAGGGCGGACCTCGCCTCGACGACCTCCGGCGTGTCGTTCTTCCGCTCCCTGGGCAGCGCGGTGGGTGTCGCCGCCTTCGGCGCGATCCTGGCCAACCGCCTCACCGCGGAGCTGATCTCCCTGGCGAAGGCCGCGAAGCTGCCGCTGAGCGGTGGCGCGACCCCCAACCTCGGCTCCCCCAAGGCCATCCACCAGCTCCCCGCACCGGTCCTGGAGATCATCCTGGAGGCCTTCACCCGGGCGATGAGCGCGGTCTTCCTGGTCGGCGTCCCGATCGCCGTCCTCGCCGCGGTGACCGTCCTGATGATCAAGGAGATCCCGCTGCGCTCGGCCCGGTCCGCCGCCCCGGCCCCCACCGCCGATCCGGCCGCCCCGCCGGTCACCGTCGGCAGGTAGCGAACCTCCCCACGCACCGGAGCCCGGGGCCGGCCCACTCTCCGCCGGCCCCGGGCTCCGGTGCGCGGGAGGGCAGGATGCGATCTCGCCGCCCAAGAGTGACGGCGGTCAGAGTGTCCACTTCTGGTTGGCCCAGCCGTTGCAGTTCCACAGCTGCACCTTGGTCCCGTTCGAACCTATGGTGCCCAGGTCAGCGTCCAGGCAGCGCCCGTTGTACATGCTGTAGATCGTGTGGCTCGTCGCATCGTAGATCCACTTCTGGTTGGCCCAGCCGTTGCAGTCCCAGAGCTGCACCTTGGTGCCGTTCGCGTTGATGGTGCCCAGGTCCGCGTCCAGACAACGCCCGTTCTCCTTGCTGTGGATCGTGTGGCTGGACACGTCATAGCTCCACGACTGGTTGTCCCAGCCGTTGCATCCCCACAGCTGCACCTTGGTGCCGTTCGGGCCGATGGTGCCCAGATCGGCGTCCAGACAACGCCAGTTCTGGTGACTGCGGATGGGGCCCCAGGCGGCGGACGCCGTACTCGATGCGGTCACCGCACCGGGGGCGAACCCCGCGCAACCGAGCGCGACCGCCGCCGCCGACGCCAGCACCCTGAATCTCCGTCGCATCGTCGATGCTCTCCTTCCTGCGGATCACGGGAGTGGAGAGCGACGTGCACCATCGGAAGACCCCCGCCCCCGATGACTACTCTCCGCAGCAGAACGTACACGCAGAGAGATCGGTTTCAGGGCGGCGACACGACGGTCGGCGTTTCGCGGGACGCGGCCACCCACGCGGCCACCCGGTGGCCTCCCCCAGGGGAAGGCCACCGGGGAACTCACCTGGAGGCCGTCGCGCGCTCGGCCGCGGTGATCGCGTTGCGGAACAGCATCGCGACGGTGGTGGGCCCGACCCCGCCGACCCTGGGGGTGATGGCCCCGGCCACCTGGGCGCAGGACTCGTCGACATCGGGCAGCAGGCGCCTGCCCTCGTAGCGCACGCCGCCGCCGATGACGACGGCACCGGGCTTGACGTGCTCGGGCTGGATGATGCCCGGCACACCCGCGGCGGCGACGAGGACGTCGGCGCGGCGAGTGTAGCGGGGCCAGTCGCTCACCCCGGTGTGCACCACGGTGACGGCGGCGTTCGCCGTCGGGCGCTTCTGCGCGAGGAGGATCGACAGGGGCCGCCCGAGCGTGGCCCCGCGCCCGAGGATGACCACCTCCCGGCCGGCGACCGGGATGTCGTAGTAGGCGAGCAGCGCCTCGATCCCCGCGGGCGTGCACGGCAGCGGGCCGGGAAGCTCCAGCGCCAGCCGCCCGATGTTGAGCGGGTGCATGCCGTCGACGTCCTTGTCGGGATCCATGACCTGCAGAGCCCGGTCGTAGTCGAGGTGCCTGGGGACGGGGTGCTGCACGAGCAGCCCGTGCACCGCCGGGTCGTCGTTGAACGCGGTGATGACCGCGTGCAGGTCCGCCTGGGTGGCGCTCGCGGGCAGGTGCTCGTGCGGCGAGGCGAACCCGAGTTCGGCGGCCTGCCGCTGCTTGATCCGGATGTATCCGGCGCTGGCGTCGTCGTCGCCGACGAGAACCGTCGCCAGGCTGGGGGTGACGCCCCCGCGGGTCAGAGCGGCCGCCCGCGCGGCCACGTCGGCGAGGATGCTCTGCGCGACCGGACCGCCGGGAAGCAGCCGGGCGGACGACGCGCTCTCAGGCTCCGAGCCGTCTGAGCCGTTTCGAACGGGCTGGGACATACGTATCCTCTCGGCGTGGGCGCCCAGGCGGTCGACTCCCACGGCGAGCTCCCCGATGGTTGATGCCATCCCCTTGCCGCCAGTCGCGTCATCCCCCAGGATGCCCGATCGGCATCCTCTGGGTCGAACCCGCCCCCACCCGTCAGGAGGGGATGCCGAGCCGGGCCAGGCGGCTCACCGCCTCGTCGATGACCTCGTCCCGCTTACAGAAGGCGAAGCGGACAAAGTGGCTGCCACGCTCGGGGCGGGCGTAGAAGACCTGGGTGGGGACGGCGACCACGCCCGCCAGGGACGGCAGTTCCCGGGCCAGGGCGAGACCGTCGGTGAAGCCGAGGGGACGGATGTCGGTCTGCACGAAATAGGTGCCCGCGGGGCGGTAGACCTCGAAGCCCGCCGCGGCCAGCCCCGCCGCCAGCCGGTCGCGCTTGGACTCCAGGTCGGCCCGGAGCCGGGAGACCCAGTCCAGCTCGTGGCGGAGGCCGTGGGCGACGGCGAGCTGCCAGGGCGCGGCGGCGGTGAAGGTGAGGAACTGCTTGACGGTCTGCACGGCCCTGACCAGCTCGGCCGGGCCGCAGATCCAGCCGGTCTTCCAGCCGGTGACCGAGAAGGTCTTGCCCGCCGAGGAGATCATCACGGTCCGCTCGCGCATGCCGGGCAGGGTGGACAGCGGGATGTGCTCGACGCCGTCGAAGGTGAGGTGCTCGTAGACCTCGTCGGTGACGGCGACCAGATCGCGCTCCTGGCAGAGCAGGGCGATCTCCTCCAGCTCGGCCCGGGTGAGGACCGTGCCGGTGGGATTGTGCGGAGAGTTGACCAGGATGACGCGGGTGCGCGGTCCGGCCGCGGCGCGCAGCTCGGCGGGGTCGAAGGTGAAGCGGCCCTCGACGGGGCGCAGGGTGACCGGGCGGAGCACCGCTCCGGCGAGGGCGACAGAGGCCGCGTAGGAGTCGTAGTACGGTTCGAACGCGATCACCTCGTCCCCCGGCTCGCAAAGCGCCAGGATCGCCGCCGCGACGGCCTCGGTGGCGCCGACGGTGACGAGGATCTCGCCGTCGGGATCATAGGAGAGGCCGTAGTGGTCCTTGTGGTGCTCGCAGACGGCCTGGCGCAGCTCGGGCACGCCCGGCCCCGGCGGGTACTGGTTGGCGCCCTCGCGGATCGCCGACACCGCACGCTCCAGCATCGCCGCGGGCCCGTCGGTGTCGGGAAAGCCCTGCCCCAGGTTGATCGAACCCGTCCGCAGGGCCAGCGCCGACATCTCGGCGAAAATGGTCGTGCCGAATCCGCGCATCCGTGTCACCAGAGGATCGTCCACGCGTCCCAGCGTAATCGGCGCCCCGGATCGCTCGTCCACGATCGTGAGCGGATCGCGTCGCCCCGCATGCCGCCGGAGTCGCCGGTGCACGAGACCATGCCGACCATCCGCCCGTGCCGCAGCTGTTACCTTCTTTCGTGGCGTGAGGAGGGGGCTTGGCGATGCTGGTCGTCCATGGGGCCTGGGTCGGTGACAGGCTGGCGCTGTGGGGGGAGGACCCGGATGGTTCCGCGGGGAGCGTCTCCAGGGCGAGGGCCAAGGTCCGGCCGCATCCGTTCGCGGCCCCGGTGACGGGCATGGCGGGCGGGGTGCCGCTCTGGGGAGAGATCCCGGCGGCGTCCGTGGGCAAGGCCGTCGCCGACGAGCTCGTCCTGCTGCTGCCCGGTTCCGCCCGGAGCCCGCTGCCCTCCGCCGAGTCCGGGATCGAGATCGGCGCGCGGCAGCCGCGGATCGGCTCCTGGCGGGTGCCCGCCCTGCTGATCGAGCCCGGCGCGGCGCTGGGCCTGCTCGACGCCGTGGACGAGATGCCCCGTCTCCCGGCGGGAGCGTACGAACCCGACGAGTTCCCCGACGGAGAGGACCGGGCGCCGGTCCCGGGCGCGTCCCTGCGCTACCTCGCCGTCGTCGCGGCGTACGCCCGTGACCTGATCCGCCGGGGCCGGGTGCTGCCGCAGCTCGTCGCCGAGGACGCGGGCTACGCGGCCCGGTGGCGTCCCGTGCTGACCGGCCCCTACGCGGCCCGCTTCCGTGAGCTGGCCGCCGCGATGCCACCCGTCTGCCGGGCCGTCGCCGAGGAGCGCCCCTCGGCCCACGTGCTGATCGAGGCCGTGGCCTGCCTGACCGACGCCGCGGTACGGCGGGCGCTCCCCGACCGCCTGCTCGGCGGGCACCGGCCGGGACCGCGCGCTCCCCTTCCGGACCGCTGGATGGTCGCCCTCACCGGTGCGGACGCCGCGCTTCCCGGGCTGACCCGGACCTCTGCGGAGAAGCTGGCCGAACCGCTCCGGGAGTGGTTCGGCTCCGCGCACCGGCTCGACGGCCCGGTCAGGGTGTGCTTCCGGCTGACCGAGCCCGAGAACGACCCCGACCCCGAGCCCGCCCGCGACCTCGTCGCGGAGTACGGCGGCCGTCCGGTGCCGCCGCCCGACGGCTCCCGCTGGCGGCTGGAGTTCGCCCTCCAGTCGTCGGACGACCCGAGCCTCTACCTCTCCGCACCGCTCATCTGGGCCGGTGAGACCGCCCCCGGCCTGCCGGGACGTCCCGACGAGGCGCTGCTCGCCGGGCTCGGCCGGGCGGCACGTCTCTACCCCAGGGTGGGAGACGCGCTGCGCGATCGCCGTCCCTCCGAGCTGGTCCTCGACACGGCGGGCGCGTTCGCGTTTCTTCGCCAGGCCGCCCCGCTCCTGCAGGCCGCCGGGTTCGGCGTGCAACTGCCCGCCTGGGCCGGCACCACGAGGCTCGGCCTCAAGCTCACCGCCCGCTCGCAGCCGACCGGTCCTGGCGCGGCGGCCGACCAGGGTTTCGGGCTGCGGCAGCTGGTGGACTTCCGGATGGACCTGGCGATCGGCGACGAGACGATCAGCGAGGAGGAGCTGGCCGAGCTGGCCAGACTCAAGGTGCCGCTGGTCCGGGTGCGGGGCCGTTGGGTCGAGCTGGACGACCGGCAGCTCACCGCCGCGCTCAGAGCCGTCGAGCGGCGCCGATCGGGTGAGATGACCGTCGGCGAGGTGATCCAGGAGGTCATCCACGGCGGCGACGACGAGTTGCCGGTCGTCACGGTGGACGCCGACGGTCTCCTCGGCGACCTGCTGTCCGGCGAGGCCGACCGCCGCCTCGTTCCGATCACGACTCCGGCCGACTTCCACGGCGTGCTCAGGCCGTACCAGGAGCGCGGGCTGTCCTGGCTCAACTTCATGTCCGAGATCGGCCTCGGCGGAATCCTCGCCGACGACATGGGCCTGGGAAAGACCGCGCAGACCCTCTCCCTGCTGCTCAACGAGCGCGCGACGGGTGTGCGGCCGGGGCCGACCCTGCTGGTCTGCCCGATGTCGCTGCTCAGCAACTGGCAGAAGGAGGCCGCCAGGTTCGCCCCCTCGCTGGAGGTCTACCTGCACCACGGCACCGCCCGGTTGCGCGGGGCGGAACTCGCCCTGCGGGTGGAGCGGGCGGACCTGGTCCTCACCACGTACGGCACCGCCCTGCGGGACCGCGAGACGCTGGCCGGTCTCTCCTGGGCCAGGGTCGTCTGCGACGAGGCGCAGGCCATCAAGAACAGCGCCGCCAGGCAGGCACAGGCCGTACGGGCGCTGCCGGCCAGGAGCAGGTTCGCGCTGACCGGCACGCCGGTCGAGAACCACCTGGCCGAGCTCTGGTCCCTGATGGAGTTCTGCAACCCCGGCCTGCTCGGTTCGGCCAAGGCGTTCCGGGAGCGCTACCAGGAGCCGATCGAGCGGAACGGCGACGCCACCGCGACCGCCGCGCTCCGGCGCGCCACCGGGCCGTTCGTGCTCCGCCGCCTCAAGACCGACAGGACCATCATCTCCGACCTGCCGGACAAGATGGAGATGAAGGTCTGGTGCACCCTCACCCCCGAGCAGGCCACCCTCTACCAGGCGGTGGTCACCGACATGATGGACAGGATCGCCGGTAGCGAGGGCATCGAGCGGCGCGGCAACGTGCTCGCGACCATGCTGAAGCTCAAACAGGTCTGCAACCACCCGGCGCACCTGCTCAAGGACAACTCGCGGCTGTCCGGCCGGTCGGGGAAGCTGGCCCGGCTGGAGGAACTGGCGGAGGAGATCGTCGGCGAGGGCGACAAGGCCCTGGTCTTCACCCAGTACGCCGAGTTCGGCACGCTGCTCCAGCCGTACCTCTCGGCGCATCTGGACCGCCCGGTGCTCTGGCTGCACGGCGGGCTGCCGAAGAGACAGCGGGACGCGCTGGTGGAGCGGTTCCAGGACGACGACGAGCCGATGCTCTTCCTGCTCTCGCTCAAGGCGGCGGGTACCGGGCTCAACCTGACCGCGGCCAACCATGTCATCCACGTGGACCGGTGGTGGAATCCCGCCGTGGAGAACCAGGCGACCGACCGGGCGTTCCGGATCGGCCAGACCAGGAACGTGCAGGTCAGGAAGTTCATCTGTGTCGGCACCCTGGAGGAGAGGATCGACGAGATGATCGAGCGCAAGCAGGCGCTCGCCGAGAGCGTCGTCGGCACCGGCGAGGACTGGATCACCGGCCTGTCCACCGACCGGCTGCACGAGCTGTTCCGTCTCGGACCGGAGGCCGTTTCATGAGCAGGAGTGGCTGGTTCGAGCCGTCCGTGCCGATCCGGGTCGAGGGCGGCATCCGGGTCCGCAGCAAGCGGGGTTCGATCGGCGAGCGGTGGTGGTCGCGCCGGTTCATCGACATCCTCGAAGACCTCTGCGACCCGGGCAGGCTCGGCCGGGGCCGCTCGTACGCCCGCTCCGGCCAGGTCCTGGACACAGAGCTCGGGCCGGGGCTGGTCACGGCCCGGGTCCAGGGGTCTCGGCGCACCCCGTACCTGGTCGAGATCCGGATCACCTCCTACCAGGCGGACCAGTGGCGTAAGCTCACCGACGCGCTGGCCGCCCAGGCCCTCCACCGCGCCAAACTTCTCGCCGGTGAAATGCCACCGGAGATCGAGGACGTCTTCCGCGCCTGCCGCCTGCCGCTCTTCCCCGACACCGGCGACCTGGACATGACCTGCTCGTGTCCCGACTGGGGTTTCCCCTGCAAACACCTGTCCGCCGTGCTGTACGTGCTGGCCGAGAGGTTCGACGACGACCCGTTCCTGGTACTGGCCTGGCGGGGCATCGCCAGGGACGCCCTGCTCGACGCCCTGCGCGAGGCGGGCGGCGGCCCGGCGCCCGGCTCCGGCTCCGGCGAGAACGGCCCCGGACTGTTCGATGTGGACGACGCGCCGTTCGCCGACCGGCTGACCGCCTTCTACGAGCCGAGCGTCTCCCCTGCCCGGCTCCGCGACCGTACCGGCCTCCCCGTCCCCCCACCCGATCTACTACTGCGCACCCTCGACCCGCCACAGATCAAGGCCCGGCACATCCCCATCCTGGACCTCCTCCGCCCTGCCTACCGGACCTTCTCCGACACCGACGACACCTGACCCGGCGCCGACCATCGGAGAACGGACGACCTCGACCGGTTCCACCGCCGCTGCCGGACGGGAGGATCCTGCGGCACTTTCCCGAGGCCGGGACGGAGGTTGGGCGCGTCCGGCCCCTCCCCGCCCAACGGGGCGGTGGTGAGCTCGCCTCAACCGGTCACGGCGAAGCTCCGGAGCACGTCGGCGATCTCGTCGACCTCGGCGAGCTTGCCCGAGGCGACGGCGATGACAAAGTCATACGCCTCGTCCTCATCGGCGGGCTCGATCATGGCGCCGTTCTTGGCGCAGAAGACATACATCGTGAGCCAGGCCGCCCGCTTGTTGCCGTCGACGAACGGATGGCTGGAAATGATCGAATGAAACAGCGCCGCGGCCTTGGTGAACAGGTCCGGGTAGGCGTCCTGCCCGAACACCGATGTCCGAGGACGGAGCAGTGCCGCTTCCAGAAGACCCAGGTCACGCACCTGGATCGGCGCGCCAACAGCCCTTCGTGCGATCCGGAGCCCCTGCTCCAAGGTGATGAACAGTGTCACTCGCCGAGCCTTCTCAGGAGATCGGCGAAACGCTCAGCCCCTCGCGCAGCGAGATCATCGGTGAGGTCGTCGTCGGCGACTCTGGCGAGATAGTCGTCGATGGCATGCAACGCGACCTGCTGCATGCTCCGTCCCTCCCGCTCCGCGCGCCGTCGGAGGGCTTCGGTCTGTTCGTCAGAGAGTCGCAGGGTCATAGCCATGCCTCCACTGTACGGCGAATCTGGTATCACGGCGATACCACAACCGAGAGAATGGGAGCCGTTACCCAGAGTGGCAACTCGTTTTACCGGACGGTATCCGGCAAGGATTTCGTCTCCCCGGTCCAGCCGGTCAACGGGCCGGGGTCACCCGGGAAGAGCCGAACCGTCCGAGAACCCCGCGACGGTGTGCTGTCCCGCTCACAGGTTCGCGCGGGCGGCGATCGCCACACCTTCAAGAGGGCTTACGGAGGAGATCATCTATACATAGGTGATTATGGGGTGATACGTCTATCTGCTGTGACCCGACGATTCCACGAGCTCGACGCGCTCCGCGGCTTCGCGGTGTGCGGGATCATGTTGGTCAACACCTGGCAGCACACCCGCGACCACCTGAGGAACCCGGGCCAGAACACGGTCGACTGGGTGATCGACAACCTGCTGCAGAGCAGGTTCTATCCGATCTTCTCGTTCCTGTTCGGGCTGAGCTTCGTCCTCTTCCTCCGGTCGGCGGCCGAGCGGACCGAGAGCCCCCGGGCCGCGCTGCTGCGCAGGCTGGCGGTGCTCGCGGCGCTGGGCGCGCTCCACCAGATCGTCAACCCCGGCGAGGTGCTCCTGCCATACGCGATCTTCGGGGCGCTGGTCCTGCTGCCCGCCTCGTTCTTCCCGCAGCCCGCGGTGGTGCTGCTGGGCGTCGCCCTCACCGCCTGGGCGGTACACCAGGGCGGCGGGGTGATCCTCATCCCCGGGCTGTTCGTGCTGGGCATGGCCATGATGGAGCGACCGCCGCCCGAGTGGCTGCTGCCGTTCGCGTTCGCGGCGAGCGTGGTGCTGGGGGTGGCGCTCACCTGGCTCTGGGTACGCATCGCGGGCGATCCCGTCCTCTTCAACCGGGCCGTCTACCCGGCCGCCGGGCTCGCCGCCGCCACGGCCTACTGCACCGGGCTGCTGCTTCTGCTGCGGACCCGGCTGCGTGACCCGCTGCTGGCGGCCCTGGCACCGCTCGGCCGGATGGCGCTGACCAACTACCTGATGAGCACACCGATCATCCTGCTCTTCCTGCCGTTGCTCACCTCGGATGCGACCCGGCTGGCCGGTGTGGCGCTCTCGGTCGCCGCCCTGGTGCTTCAGGTACTGTTCAGCCGGGCGTGGCTGGCCAGATTCAGGTACGGGCCACTGGAATGGGCGTGGCGGAGCCTCACGTGGATGGAACGAGTGCCGAACCGACGGATAGGGTCACACCCGTGACACGCATCGCCCTCTGCCAGATCCCGGTCTCGGAAGACCCCGCCGCCAACCTCGACCGTGCCCGCACGGCCCTCGACGAGGCCGCCGCGGGCGGCGCCGAGCTGGCGATCCTCCCGGAGGCCACGCTCACCCGGTACGGCAGGAGGATCACCGACCTCGCCCAGCCGCTGGACGGACCGTTCGTCACCGGGCTGGCCGGAGCCGCACGGGAGCACGGCCTTTCGGTGATCGCGGGGGTGTTCGAGCCCGGTGATCACCGGGTCCACAACACCGCGGTCGCCATCGGCCCCACCGGCTCGATCGAGGCGGCCTACCGGAAGATCCACCTGTTCGACTCCTTCGGCGCCCGCGAATCCGAGCTGGTCGCGCCGGGCGACACGCCGGTCGTGGTGGAGCTGGCCGGGCTCCGGGTGGGCCTGGTCACCTGCTACGACATCCGTTTCCCCGAGCTGACCCGGGCCCTGGTGGACGCCGGGGCCGAACTGTTCGCGGTGATCGCCGCGTGGGGTTCCGGGCCGATGAAGGAGGAGCACTGGACCACCCTCGTCAGGGCCAGGGCGATCGAGAACACCACCTGGGTCGCGGCCGTGGGCCAGGCGCCGAATCCGGAGGCCCACGACGACTTCGGGATCGGACGGAGCATGCTGGTCGATCCGATGGGGGCGGTACGCACCGATATGGGCCCCGGACCCGGCGTACAGATATGCGAATTCGACTCCCAGATCACGATTGCCACCCGGAATGCCCTGCCGTGCCTGGAACACCGGCGACTCCGGGCCGGTGGATCGTAAAATGCCGACCGTGAGTGATCCACCTGGGCGTAGAACGCAGATGCAGAAGGTCATACCGCCTCGGCTGCTCGTGCCCTATCTGGCCGGCAGACGCACCGTGATCTCCGGATACGTGTACCGGGTTCAGGACTGCGCGCGGCTGACCACCCCCGCTCAGCTCTTCGCCGGTCTCGACCTGGGGTTCGACGGCTCGGAGCTGACCGCCACCGTCCCGGAGATCTATCTGATGCGCTGGTACGCCCGCGACATGGACGCCTACGTCGTGCCATACGGCCCACACATGGGTGGTGACTGGAACGATTCACCGCCCTTCGCCGGGAACGGTTTCACCACCTCGCGGGATCACGTCGTGCCGCAGTTCCACACCACGCCCATGCCGATCCCCGCCGGAGCCGAGATCATCCACGTGACCGACGGCGAGGAGCGCCTCTTCGGCCGCTACGACGGCCTGAGCTGGCGGCCCGCCTCATGAGCGCCGAGATCGAGCCGGTGGCCTCGGGGTTCGCCGCCCACTACTCCGGCCGGACGTACGCCGCCGCCCTCGGCCCGGGTGCCACCGAGGTGGTGCTGTTCAACGAGGCGGCCCAGAAGGGCTTCGAGGCGGCCTCCGGCTACTGGCGGCTGGTCGTCGCGCGCGAGGACCTCGACTGGCTGGTGCTGGTCCGCACCGTCGGCGCGTTCGGCGGGGAGCCCTGCCTGGTCCTCGACGTCTCCGAGGAGAACGGCGAGGAGAGCCTGCACATCGCCTACACCGGGCACAGTGGGATGAAGGCCGAGGCCCTGGGCTACTGGATGGTCGACCACGGGGCGTACGAGGTGGTCGTCCCCCGCGACGAGGTCTTCTCCGTACGGATCGAGCGCCTGCCGGTCCCGCTCACTCCGGAGGGCTCGGAGCCGTGACCTCCCCGCGCGCTTGACGTCCGTCCGAGGGCTCCCAGGTGACCTGCCAGGACGCGCGGCCGGGGTGGAGACCCGCCGCGTTGTCCCTTCGCAGCCGCCCGCTCAGCCCACGCCGAGCCGGCGGTAGCGGGAGAGTCTGGCGGCGAGGCGGTCCGCGGGGGGCTGCCCCAGCAGGGTCGCGATCTCGTACTCCAGTATCCGCGAGACCCGGCGGCAGAACGCCTCCGGCTCGTAGGCGGCGTCGGGGAACTCCGGGATGATCCGGTCGACGAGGCCGTCCCGGCGCAGGTCCGTGGATCTCACCCCCTGGGCCTCGGCGATCTCCGGGGCGAAGTCGACACTCCGGTACAGCAGCGCCGACGCCCCCTCCGGGGAGAGCGGCGACAGCCAGCCGTGCTGGGCGCAGAGCACCCGGTCGGCGGGGAGCAGCGCGAGGGCGGCGCCGCCCGCGCCCTCCCCCAGCAGCAGGCAGACGGTCGGGGCGTCGAGCATCACCAGGTCGGCCACGGAGCGGGCGATCTCGGCGGCCAGGCCGCCCTCCTCCGCCGCCCTGGAGAGCGCGGCCCCGGCGGTGTCGATCACGGTGACCAGTGGCAGCCCCAGCTCGGAGGCCAGGCGCATCCCCCTCCTGGCGACCCGGAGCCCGGCCGGGCCGAGCGGGGCGTCGATCCGCTGGCCCCGCCGGTCCTGGCCGAGCACGACCGCGGGAACCTCTCCGAACCTGGCCAGGGCGAGGATCAGCCCGGGGTCGTGCTCGCCCACACCGGTGCCGTTGAGCGGGGTGGCCTCGGAGGCTCCGAGCTTGAGCAGCGCCCGCACGCCGGGGCGGTCGTCGCGGCGGGAGCGGCTGATCGCGTCCCATGCCTGGACCACCGGAATCCACTCGTCCGGCTCGGGACCCGGATCCAGCCCCTCACGGGGGGCACACAGCACGGCGAGCACCCGGATGGCGACCCGCCGGGCGTCCTCGGCCGACACCACCGCGTCGACCAGGCCGCGGGCGAAGAGGTTCTCGGCGACCTGGACCCCCTCGGGAAACGGGTAGCCGTGCAGCGCCTCGAAGACCCTCGGCCCCAGAAACCCGATCAGCGCGCCCGGCTCGGCCGCGGTGACGTGCCCCAGCGAGCCCCAGGAGGCGAAGACACCACCGGTGGTGGGATGGCGCAGGTAGACGACGTACGGCAGGCCCGCGGCGCGGTGCGCGGCCACGGCGGCGGTGACCTTCACCATCTGGACGAAGGCCACCGCGCCCTCCTGCATCCGGGTGCCGCCCGAGGCGGGGGCCGCCAGCAGCGGGAGCCGTTCGGCGGTGGCCCGCTCGATCGCGGCGGTGAGCCGCTCGGCGGCGGCCACCCCGATCGAGCCGGCCAGGAAGGAGAACTCACACGCGACGATCGCCACCCGGCGCCCGTCGAGCAGGCCCTCCCCGGAGACCACCGCCTCGTCGTATCCCGTCCTGGCCCGGATCGCGGCCAGCTCCTCGGCGTACCCCGAGCCGGGCAGGGAGGGATCGGCGGGCGGCTCGTCCCACGAGAGCCAGGTCCCGGGGTCGAGGAAGGTGTCGATCAGGGTGCGCGCGTCAGGTCGCGCCGGGGTCATATCCGCGCTCCGCGGGGGTTCCGCCTGCCGGTCATCGTTCGCGTTCCTCCAGCCAGGCGAGGACCTCGTCGTTGTGCTCGCCGAGGGCGGGCGGGGCGGTGTGGCGCATGGGGAGGTCGCCGTCGAAGCGGAGCGGCGGCCCCGGCAGCTTGATGGTGCCGAGCACGGGGTGGTCGACCTCGACGACCAGCCCCTGGGAACGGGTCTGCTCCCAGGCGTAGACCTCGTCGATGGACCTGATCGCCCCGGCGGGCACCCCTGCCTCGCCGAGTGCGGCCAGCCAGTGCACCCGCTCGTGCTTGGTGAGCCTCCGCTCCATGTCCGCGATCAGCTCATCCCGATGCGCGAACCTTTCCCTGTTCGTGGCATATTTCGCGATTTCTGGATCTATCTCCAGCAGGGTGGCGACCTTGCGCCACTGCGCGTCGTTCGCCACCGCGATCTGGATCATGCCATCGGCGCAGTGGAACGCCCCGTACGGGGCGATGGAGGCGTGGTGGTTACCGTTGGCGACGGGTACCCGGCCGCCGACGGTCCAGGTCGTGCCGTGGTAGGAGTGCACCCCGGTCACCGCGGCCAGCAGCGAGGTCCGCACCACCTTGCCCCGCCCGGTCCGTTCCCGCTCGTACAGCGCGGCCAGCACACCGTAGGCGCCGTGGATGCCGCCGAGCAGGTCCGCGATCGAGGCACCCACCCGGTACGGCTCGTCGGCCGACGGACCGGTCAGGCTCATCAGTCCGGCCTCGCCCTGCGCGATCTGGTCGTACCCCGGCCTGCCGCCCTCGGGGCCGTCATGGCCGAAGCCGGTGATCGACAGGATGACCAGGCGGGGGTTGAGCTCGTGCAACCGCTCGACGGGGAAGCCCAGCCGGTCCAGCACGCCGGTGCGGAAGTTCTCCACCAGCACATCGCTCTGCCGCACCAGGCGCTCGATCAGCGCCTTGCCCTCGGCGGACTTGAGGTCGAGGGTGATCGACTGCTTGTTCCGGTTGGCCGCCAGGAAATACGTTGAAATATCACCTTCAGGACCCACGAACGGCGGGCCCCAGCCCCGGGACTCGTCACCTCCCCCGGGATGCTCCACCTTGATCACCCGAGCACCCAGATCACCGAGCATCTGCGTGGCGTGCGGACCCGCGAGCGCACGGGAGAGATCGAGAACGACGATGTCGCCGAGTGCTCCCTGCAAGATCAACCTCCGATGCATAGCGACCGGACCCGGCCGGAGGAGCGCCTCCTCCGTTCCCGGCCCGCTTGCCATGAGACTGGCACGATACCCGGATGAGGGAATCCCATGATCCCCCATACCAGCACACGGCAGAACGGGCGGGGTGAGGTCATCGGGAAAACCCCGGTCCGGAGCGGAGCGCTACCGCGGCCGTTTTCCGGGCAGGTGGCCCATCTCGTTGAAGACCTCGGGCCTGGTTCCGCGCCACACCGAGACCGAGGCGTTGCCGACCGGGCCGAACGCCTCGACGGAGTCGATCGGGACATCCTCGATCACGTGCTTGAACATCAACACCACCGAGTCGTGCGCGACGATCAGAATCCGCAGCCCGGCGTGCCCCGTGCGCAGTTCCTCGACCACCTCGCGCACCCGGTCGGCGACGTCGGGGTAGCTCTCGCCCCCGGGCGGCCGGAATCCGGCGTAAAGACGCGCCGTCAGGTTCTCCTCCTGCCCGGGAAACCTCTCCCGGAGCGCGAGCAGGTTCATCCCCGACCAACGTCCCATGTCATGGTCCCTGAGCCTCGGCTCCAGCCGGACCTCGGGGTCCGCGCCCAGCTCGGCGGCGACCAGCTCCCAGGTCCGCACGGTCCTGCGGTACGGCGAGCACAGGACGAGTTCCGGCGGATCCCCCGCCGCCAGGTGCCGTCCCAGCGCGGTGGCCTGCTCCCTGCCGAGCGGGGTCAGTTCGGCTTCGGAGTCGGGGCGCTCCAGGGCGACCGCCCGCCCCGCACGGAAAGCCTCCTCGAAGGCCACGTTGGACTCGCTCTGACCATGTCGTACCACAGTGATCGTCAGCGGCATTCCCCCATGAAAACGCCTTCTTGCTCAGCGGGCAAGGATCTGCCGACACGGAACGAGCCGGGGCCCGCACCCTCGAAAGGATGCGGGCCCCGGCCCTTGCCGTGCTGGTGCTACATCAGACCGGCATGATGTTCTCGGCCTGCGGGCCCTTCTGGCCCTGCGTGACGTCGAAGGAGACCTTCTGGCCCTCCTGCAGCTCACGGTAGCCCTGGGCGGCGATGTTGGAGTAGTGGGCGAAGACGTCGGCGCCGCCGCCGTCCTGCTCGATGAAGCCGAAGCCCTTTTCCGAGTTGAACCACTTCACGGTTCCCGTAGCCATAACGTTCTCCTTACGATAGGGGGCAGAGCCGGAACTCACACCGTGTGAATCCCGCGTCGCCGCGATGAGCCCATCCGGAGATGACCGGGAAAACAAAATGCACCTGAAGGTTATCCGTCAGGTGCACACAAAGTTTCATGGGTACCACAACCGCAACTGCTTCTAGATTAGCACCTCCACGGCCCGGTACACGAACTCATCTGTCCGCCCACAGCTGAGACCCGGAGTCGCCGGCGTCCCGCCCGCCACCCATGCCGGGCACCGCCTCCTTCACCGTGGCCACAGGAGACCGCGCCGCGGCCTCGATGTTCCCGGTGAGGTTGACGTCCGGCGGCACATCCTCCACTCTTTCACTACTTAATTAGTGAAAGGGTGTGGAAGTTGATCGAATTCCACCTTGACCGGGGGTCGGGGGTGGCGACCTACCTTCAGCTCGTGCACCAGGTCCGGCACGCGCTCCGGCTCGGCGTGCTGCGGCCCGGCGACCGGCTGCCGACGGCCAGGGAGGTCGTGGACCAGCTGGCGATCAACCCCAACACGGTGCTGAAGGCCTACCGCGAGCTGGAGCGCGAGGGTCTGGTCAGCGGGCGACCGGGAGTGGGCACGTTCGTGGAGCGGTCACTGGGCCAGACCTCCATGGGCGACCGCGCGCGGTTGCGCGCCGACCTGGCGCGCTGGGTGCTCGACGGCCGCCGGGCGGGCCTGGACCTGGAGGATCTGGAGGCGCTGATCGCCTCCGTCCTGACCGACTCCTACCGCGAGGAGACGGCATGACCGCTCTGCGAACCGAGGGACTGGGCAGGCGCTACCGGCGGACCTGGGCGCTGCGCGACTGCTCGGTGGCGCTGCCGTCAGGGCGGGTGATCGCGCTGGTGGGTCCCAACGGCGCGGGCAAGTCAACCTTGCTCCACCTGGCCGCCGGTCTCCTCGCCCCGACCACGGGAACCATACGGGCCTTTGGCAGGCCCGTCCGCGAGAGCCTGGAGCGGATCGCCTTCATGGCACAGGGAAAACCGCTGTATTCGGGCTTCAGGGTGGCCGAGATGCTCGCGTTCGGACGCAGGCTCAACCCTCGCTGGGATGACGCTGCGGCCAGGGGGCGGCTGGCTGAACTGGGCATCCCGTTCGACCGCAGGATCGGCAGGCTTTCAGGCGGGCAGCGGACTCAGGTGGCGCTCACCGTCGCGCTGGCCAAGCGTCCCGATCTGCTGGTGATGGACGAGCCACTGGCCGACCTCGACCCGCTGGCCCGCCAGGACATGATGCGCGGCCTGATGGCGGCGGTCGCCGAGACGGGGCTGACCGTGCTGCTCTCCTCGCACATGGTCTCGGAGCTTGACGGAACCTGCGACTGGCTGACGGTGGTCAACAAGGGCCGGGTCCAGGTCAGCGGCGACATCGACGAGCTGGTCGCCGGACATCGCCTGCTGACCGGGCCCGCCGAGAACGCCGACGCGCTCGCCGCCCGGCTGCCGGTGATCTCACGGGGCGGAACCGGACGCCAGGCCACCCTGCTCGTCCGCGACACCGCACCACTCCCCGATCCGCGCTGGACCGGCCGCCCGGTCAGCCTGGAGGAAACCGTGCTCGCCTATCTGCGTGCTCCCGACCTCGCGGCCCTTCCCCGCCCCGCCCTCACCTCCCTCGGCTGAGGGTCTCCCCTCCCCTGCCCTGAGGCACAGCCTCGGGCCCGACGACCGATACCGCAGCCGATGCCGATGCCGTACAGAACGAACCGTCCGGTCCCGGCATGCACGCCTTTGAGAGGATCTCCCTTGCTCTGGTTGACCTGGCGACAGCACCGCGCGCAGATCCTGGTGACCGGCGCTCTGCTGTTCGTGCTGGGCCTGTTACTGCTCGTCTCCGGCCTGCGGGCGAGCAGCTACATCACCGAGCAGGCCCCACCGGGCTGTCCCGGTCCGGCCGCCGCCTGCTCGGCCGTGAACTCGGCGATCTACGACGACTACTACTACCCGGTCTTCATGGTCTTCGGCCTGCTCCCCATCCTCGGGTCCGCGCTGATCGGCGCCTTCTGGGGCGCGCCGCTGCTGGCGGCCGAGTTCGAGCGCGGGACGAACGCGCTGGCCTGGACCCAGTCGGTCTCCACCGGACGATGGCTCGTGACCAAGCTCTGCCTGCTCGGCGGGGTGGTCGTGGTCGCCGCACTGATCCTGTCGGCGATGATCGGCGCATGGCTGCCGGTGTTCCGCGATGTGATCGGCGACAAGTCATTGGAGCCGGGGACGTTCACTCTCATCGGTGTCGTTCCGGCCGCGTGGTGGCTGTACGCGTTCGTGCTGGGCGCCGCCGCCGGAACGCTCTTCCGGCGCACCCTGGCCGCGATGGCGGTGACCGTCGCGCTGGTCGCCCTGACCGTTCCGGCCGTCTTCTTCTCTCGTGACTCCTACGCCGAACCGGTGCGGGCCGTCACCACCGGCTCGACGGCGATCTACCAGAGCGGCGGCGCCCTGGTCAGGGAGGCGTGGCTGACCCCCTCCGGCCAGGAGATCGCGGCTCCGCCCGCCGGTGAGTGTCCTTCGCCCGCCGGAGTGGACGTCCGCTCGGAACGTGCCCAGTTGCTCAAGGACGAGTGTCTGCTCGACGAGGGCTATCGCAAGGCTGTCTACTACCACCCGACCAGCCGGTTCTGGCGCTTCCAGTGGACCGAGAGCGGCATTCTCCTCGCCGCCGCCCTCGTCCTCGGCGGCCTCACGGTCACCCGTACCCTCCACCGCCGAAACTGACGGCGGAGGGTAAGGGAGCACCGGATCATTCCAGTTACTTAAGGTGATTTTTCACTACATAAGGTCCAGCTCCGCGTACGGCAGACCACCGGACAGGGACGGGAAGCCCGGACCTCGATCGAAGAAGGGCGCGTCCGCCGGGATGAGGGCACGGAGCTTCGCCCGGAGGGTCCCGGTGGCCTCGGTGTCCACCCGGAGGTCGTCGAGGGGACCGGAGAGGATGACCCCGTAGTCGTCACGGGCACCGTCGGCCGAGACCTTGCCGTCGCGGACGTCGGCGGCCACCAGGGCGGGATCGCGGTCCAGCGGAGAACCCCAGCCGCCACCGCCGGTGGTGCGGACCCGGATGATCTCGCCCGCGCGGACCGGCGAGTCGTCCACCAGGCCCTCCATCTCCCTCCCGTCGATCTCCACGACGAAGGGTTTTCCGGCCCGGCCGCCGTTCACCCCCCAGCACGACAGGATCGAGCGGTCGGCGATGGACATGAACGAGGCGTCGCGGAGCATCCGCAGATGCTTGTCGTAGCCGAGACCGCCCCGGTAGAGGCCGGGGCCGCCGGAGTCGCGGGCCAGGCCGAGCCGCTCGACCCGGAAGGGCCAGCGGGACTCGGCGAACTCGACCGGGATGTTGCGCGAGTCGGGCACCACGTGGATGGTGTCCTCCCCGTCCGCGTACCACCGGCCGCCCGAGCCGCCGCCGAGGACCTCGCGCATCAGGTAGGGGGTGCCGTCGAGGCCGTCGCCGTAGACGCCGGTGTAGCGGATGGTCTCCTGGTCGGCGGGCATCCGGCCGCCGGTCGCCTTGGCCAGCACCCCGGCCAGCACGCCCAGCAGCCGCAGGATCACGAACGTGCGGGCGTTGGTGGGGGCCGGGAAGATCGGGGTGAGCAGGGTGCCCTTCTGGGGGAACCGCATCTCGATGAGGGGCACGACGCCCTCGTTGACGTCCAGCTCGGCCATCCGCTCGGGGGTGTCGGCCAGGTTGCGCAGGATCGGCGCCAGCCACTTCTTCAGGAACACCCCGTCGGCGTAGTCGCCCGCGTGGTTGATCGGCCCCTTGGCCTGCGGTGAGGTGCCGGTGAAGTCGATCACCAGCGGCACCGGCGCGGAGTGGTCGACGGTGAGGGTCATCCGCTGGGTGTGCAGCCGGGGGGCGTCCACGCCGTCGTGCTCGGCGTAGTCCTCCCACACGTGGGTGCCCTCGGGGATCTTGGCCAGCAGTTCCCTGCGGAACGTCTCGGTGGTGTTGGAGATGATCGCGTCGAAGCACGCCTCGACCGCCTCGCGCCCGTACCGGTCGAACAGCTCGCCCAGCCGCCGCGCGCCCATCAGGCAGGCCGAACACTCGGCGTCCAGGTCCCCGGCCAGCGAGTCGGGCATCCGCGAGTTGCGGGTCATGATGGTGAGCGCCGCCCGGTTGGGCACGCCCTCGTCCCACAGCTTGATCGGCGGGACCATCAGCCCCTCCTCGAACACGCTGCGCGCGTTGCTCGGCATGGAGCCGGGCACGCCCCCGCCGATGTCGTCGTGGTGGCCGAACGCCTGCACGAAGGCGACGACCTCCCCGCCGTGGAAGACCGGGACCGTCACGCACAGGTCGGGCAGGTGCCCGATACCCCCCTCGGACAGGTAGACGTCGTTGTGGAAGAACACGTCGCCGGGCTTCATCTCGGCGATCGGGAAGTCCCTGACGATCGGCTGGACCAGCGCCGAGTAGGACCTGCCGGTCAGCTTGCGCAGCCGTACGTCGTGGATGCCCGCGCGAAAGTCGTGCGCGTCGCGGATCATGGGCGAGCGGGCGGTACGGGCGATGGCCGTCTCGACCTCCATCTCCACGGACGCGAGCGTCCCCTCCACGATCTCCACCAGCACCGGGTCAGCCATTCGCGTTCGCTCCACGGCGCACCTCCAGGTTTCCGAACTCGTCCATGGTCGCGGTGAAGCCGGGGTGGACCGGCAGCGTGGAGCCGTACTCCTCGATGACCGCGGGACCGCTGATCTCCGCTCCGGCCGCCAGGTCGGCGCGGCGGTGGATCGGGGTGCCGCCCCACTCGTCGTAACAGACCTCGCGGAAGGCGACCGGCTCGGGCCGGCTCGTACCGCGCGGCCGACGTTCGATGGCGGGGCGGGTGATCGGGCCGATGCCGGAGACCCGGAGGTTGACCCACTCGACGCCGTGCCGGGGGTCCTCGCGGTAGCCGTACCCGTAGAGCTTGTGGTGCTCGGTGTGGAAACGGTCCAGCACCTCGGCCCGCCACGCCTCGTCCAGCGGGCCGGCCGGGGCCATCACCCTGACCTCGTAGGCCTGGCCAAAGTAGCGCAGGTCGGCGCTGCGCGCGTAGACGTGCGCCTCTGCCGCGAAGCCCTCGCGGTCCAGGGCCGAGGCCGCCTGTCCCTCCAGCTCACCGAAGATCTCCGCGGCGGCCGCGAGCGAGAGGTCGCGGGTGACGAAGGTGCGCACGTAGTCGTTCTTGACGTCCACGGTGAGCAGCCCGAACGCCGAGACGTTGCCGGGCTCGGGCGGGACGATCACCGAGGGCAGGCCGAGGATGTCGATGAGCCGGCAGACCAGTAGCGGTCCCGAGCCGCCGAAGGCGACCATGGGGAAGTCGCGCACGTCCAGGCCGCGCTTGACGGTGATCTGGCGGATGGCGTTCGACTGGTTGAACGCGCTGATCTCCAGGATACCCGCCGCGGTCCGTTCGGGAGTCAGGCCGATCTTGCCCGCGAGCGCCTCGATCCCCTGCCGGGCGGCGTCGGCGTCGAGCGGGATCTCCCCGCCGAGCAGGTGCGCCGGAACCCGGCCGAGGAAGACGTGCGCGTCGGTGACGGTGACCTCGGTGCCGCCCCGGCCGTAGCAGAGCGGTCCCGGGTCGGCCCCCGCGGACTTGGGCCCGACCTTCAGCGTGCCCTCCGGGGAGATCCACGCGATGGAGCCGCCGCCCGCGCCGACGGTCACGATGTCGATCATCGGGATCTTGCAGGGGTAACGGCCGATGCTGCCCTCGGTGGTCAGCGACGGCTCCCCGTCGACGACCACCGCGACGTCGGTCGAGGTGCCGCCGCCGTCCAGGGTGATCACCGAGGGGTGTCCGGCGGTGGCGGCGATCAGCGCGGCGCCGAGCGCGCCCGCGGCCGGTCCGGAGAGCACCGTGGTGATCGGCTGGTGCACCACCTCGGCCGCGGAGAGCACCCCGCCGTTGCTCTTCATGACGGAGAACGGCAGGCCCTCTCCCGTCCCCGAGGCGCCTTCCTCCAGACGTTCGGCCAGGTTGGCGATGTAGCGGCGCATCGTCGGTTTGACCGCGGCGTCGACCAGCGTGGTGACCGAGCGCTCGTACTCGCGGTACTCGCGCAGCACGTCGCACGAGATCGAGACGACGGCATCCGGATGCTCACGTTCCAGCACCTCCCGCATGCGCACCTCGTGGGCGGGATTGGCGTACGAGTGCAGGAAGCAGACGCCGATCGCGGTGATGCCTCGGTCGCGGAACCACCGGGCCGCCTCGACGGCCTGCTCCTCGTCGAACGGCCGCACCTCGGCCCCGGTATGGTCCAGGCGCCCGCCGACGGTCCTGACCCGGTGCACCGGGACGATGCGGGGCGGCTTCACCCAGAAGTAGGAGTTGCCGTAGCCGTCGGGCACGCTCTGGCGGGCGATCTCCAGGATGAACTCGAAGCCCTCGGTGGTGACGAAGCCCAGGTCGGCGATACGGTCCTCAAGGAGCTGGTTGGTGGCGACCGTGGTGCCGTGCACCACCGCCGACACGGCCTCCAGGGTCACCTCCTCGGCCCCGGCCGCCTTTCTGAGGACCTTCCGTACCCCCTCCATGAACCCGTCGGCGGGGTTGGCGGGGGTGGAGGGAGTCTTGGTCGTGATGATCTCACCGGTCTGCTCGTCCACCGCGACCACGTCTGTGAACGTGCCCCCGGTGTCGACCCCGATACGGACGCTGCGCATGCCCCCGTGTCTACCCAGTCCCGGCGAATCCGCAAATCGGCGGACCCTGCCGAAGCTACGCCCGATCCTTGGGCAGTGTTGGCGGGAGCGGAGGGGTGAGCACCGGTGGACGTCCGGGGCCGCAGGAGCCGGACCCGGCCGCGGAGACGGCCACGGAGACGCGAAAGGCCGGCCCTGCCGGAGGATGTCCGGAGGCCGGCCTCGCTGGAGACTAGCGGCGCCGGGGACCCATGGTGGTGTTGATCACCGAGTCGGCGTCGTGCGCGTGGACCTTGGCGGCGAGGCGGATGGCGATCTCGTTCGTGCGGCGCAGCTCGGCCTCGACCCTGTCCTTGCCGGACTGGCCGATCTGCACGCCGAAGTAGGCGCCGATGATCGCGCCCGAGACGCCGACGAGCCCGGCGAACGGCGCGGTCGTGTCGCCCCCGCGCAACGTGATCACCGCGAAGCCGATCAGGATGACCACGAGCCCCACGATGACGACGTAGAACCCGTACCGCCAGCGAGCCGCCTCGGCCTGGGCGGCGACGGCCTCGTCCTCGCTCATCATCGCGGCGAGCGCCACCGGTATCTCCGCGGTCTCCGCGGAGGGGCCGGAGGTCAGGGTGGCCGGGCTCTTGCCGAGGGGTGGAGCGGTCTTGTTGGTGGTCGTCACTGGTTCTCCCACTTTCCGATATGCCAAAGGGAATCTCCCACGCTTTTCACGGTCAAGCCAAGTCAAGCCCAGTCAGGCTACGCCAGCCGGAGACTACCCACTCCTACCAGCACATCTTCTCTCCAAACCCCTCATACCTCCCGTCGTTCACCCTCGCTTGCAGACCACAACCTTTCAGGCGGATGTCCAACGATGGACCGTTACAAAACATGAAGATCACGATCTGCGTTCGGAACGCGGAAACCATGATCGGATGCGGTAGAAGACTTTCATCACCTCCCCCTCTTCTCCTGAGGTATCCGTGACAAAGCTCTTCCGGCTCCTCGTGGCCCCGCTGTCCGCCGCCGCCCTCCTCCTCACCGCCTTCTCGACCCCCGCCCGCGCCGACACCGACCCCCTGCTCGCCGCCCAGTGGCAGATCGCCTGGGACACCTACAGGTTCTACGAGTGCCTGACCGCCCCCCTGCCGATAACGGGAAGGAAGCAGGTCAAGCGTGATGTCTCCATCGAGATCAACGCCCCGGTGGAGCACGTGTTCGACGCCTACTCCAATGTCAACAACCATCTGGGCATGCACTCGTTCCTGAAGCGGGTGGTCACGCACGCGGACTGGAACGAGCCAGGAACGCGCTACGTCAACTTCACCGCGGTCGAGGAGATCCCGGTCGCCGGGCTACCGGTCACCAGCAACACGCACGCGCAGCAGCGCATCCACCGCGACGACCTCTACTACGAGACCGACAGCTGGACGCTGCCGAACGTCGTCACGCACCAGAAGATCGTCTTCACCGACCTGGGCGACGGGCGGACGCGGGTCACCGAACACCTCACCTTCGAGGCGAGCATCCTGCTCATCGACTTCACCGTGACCAACGGTGTCTCCTCTCACCAGGCGACGCAGGCCGGCCTCAAGGCGGCGATCGAGAGCGGTCTGCTCTGACCCCCGGCCGACGGGGCTCACCCGCTGGGCGAGCCCCGTCGACTCCCAGGCACCGCGGGGATCGCACGACCAATGAAAACGACAAACCGGTCATCAGGGGTGGAGATCGCCGACCACGTCAGAAGTACTAAGCTGGCGCCCCGTGACCGAAACGTCTGCCCTCTCCGCTGTTCCCGCCGTCTCCCGGGACGGGGTGCTGCGCTTCTACTTCGGCCCGATGGACTGCGGCAAGTCCACACTGGCCCTGCAGATGAACTACAACCACGGCCGCCAGGGCAGGCGCGGTCTGGTGCTCACCAAACACGACCGCTCGGGCAGCGGGCAGGTCACCAGCCGGATCGGCCTGGGCAGCGAGGCCGTAGAGGTCGACGACGACCTGGATCTGGTGGCCCTGGTCCGCGCACACCAGCCCATCGACTACGTCATCTGCGACGAGGCGTGCTTCTACACGGTCACCCAGATCGAGCAGCTCGCCGACCTCACCGACGACTACGGCATCGACGTCTACGCCTTCGGCCTGGCCTCGGACTTCCGCTCGCGGATGTTCCCCGCCGCCCAGCGGCTCTTCGAACTGGCCGACGAGATCAACCGCCTCCAGGTCGAGGTGCTGTGCTGGTGCGGGCGCCCCGGGCGCCTGAACGCCCGGGTGGTCGGCGGCAACATGACCCGTACCGGCGAGCAGGTGGTCATCGGCGACACCGGCGCCGCTCCGATCCGCTACCAGGTCCTGTGCCGCCGCCACCACCGCTCCGGCGAGCTCGGCCTCCCCGGTCTTCCCGGCTGACCTTCACCTCGCGGGCCCGGCGTCGTCACACGGCGCAGTAACCCTCGTCGTCGCAGGCGTCCTCGCCGGATCGGGCGGCCCTGACCGCCTTGGCGGCCGGTGACTGCCCGGTGCGCTCGGCGACCTCTTCCAGGGCGGCGAGCAGGGTGTCCTCGGGCTGGGCGCCGGAGACGGCGAACTGGCCCTCGAACAGGAAGAGCGGCACCGAGCTGACGCCGATGGCGCGCGCCTGGGCCAGTTCCTCCCGCACCGCCGCCGCGCCGTCCGCGCCGTCGAGGTCCGCCCGTACGCCGAGCTCGCCGGCCAGCCTGGCGAGCACCTCGCGCGAGCCGACGTCGAGACCGTCGGTGAAGTGAGCCCGGAAGAGCGCGTACAGCGCCTCCTCCCCCTTGCCCTGCTCTGCGGCGAGCCGGATGAGGCGGTGCGCGTCGAAGGTGTTGGCCTGGATCGCGTGGTCGAAGTCCAGCACCAGCCCGTCCTCCGCGGCGACCCCGCCCACTCTCCCGAACATCTGCGCGGCCTGCTCGGCCCCGCCGAACTTCTTCGCGGCCCAGGTGAGCGTGAGCTCGCCGTTGGACTTCGCGTCCGGCATGAGCTGGAACGGCCTGAACTCCACCTCCACCTCCCCGCCCTTGGCCCGGTAGCGCTCGACAGCGCGGGCGAAGCGGGCGTGGCCGATGTAGCACCAGGGACAGACGATGTCTGAGTAGATTTCAACCTTCACGTACCGCTGCAACCAGTGTGGAGGGTCGCTCATTCCGCGGTGTCGCCCGCGGCCACGCGGCACCCGGTGAGGGAGCGGTCAGTACGGCAGTCGCCTGCCCGCCGGAGTCCGCAGGTCCAGGGTGAGTCGGGCAGCGGAGCGCGACCGCCTGCGGAAGTGGATCCGGCGCATCGTCAGCCGACCTTCTCGGGCAACCGGTCGCCGGTCGGCCGCCACGCCCTGGGCATCGGGACGGAGAAGAGCCGCCGGGGCGCCGTATCCCGGTGAGAGGACTCCTCGGCGGCCACGGGGGAGGCTGGGGCGGCGAACGCTCTCATGCCGCCCCAACGCAGTGACTGTGATGGGCGGGAATGTCGCGATGAGCAGGAATGCTACGTCCGTCGGGCATAAGTTCCCCGGTGTCCTCGAAGACCACCACGCCATTGCAGAGCAGCCCCCACCCCTGCTCTGGGTGAGACACCATGAGACGCGCCGCCTCATGGTCAAAAGCGTCCGCGGACGGACAGGGGGGTATGTGCTGGCACACTGTCTTGCTCCGATCTTGATTGGCCGTGGGAAGGACTCCCGGCTCAGAGGGAGACGGCGCGGACGACCTTCCCGGCCGGCCTCGCACCGGTTTCACGGAATCTCGCCTTCGCATCCGCGTCGGCACTTCGTTCGTTCCAACGCGACCGGGTTCTGGTGGGTGACCCCGCCGGCGTCACCGCGTCCATCTGTCCGATGCCCCGCACATGACGCGGGATCTCCTACCGGCGTTCCCTGAGCAGACAAGGTTTTAATTTGTCATCTTTTTGGTGTTAATTAATCTTTGTCTACACCCGAGCCCGTCGGCCGTCGATAGAGACGAGGCCTTGTCCTGGTAGAGCATTCTTTGCGATGCCAGGTCCCCTTCGCAGCAGGCAGAACCGGCCGACCGCGACCGCAGGATGGTGGCCGGCTGCGATCAGCGCCGGGAGGACGTCAAGGAGCGTAGACGACGGACCAGGGGCGGGGCTCGGGCGACGGTGCCACCCCGAGGGCCGGCGACGGTGTTCCGGCGGTGCCCTGCTGGGCGAGGATCTCAGCGGCCAGCACGGCGAAGCGGGTGGCCGCCGGGTGGGCCGACCGTTCCGGCCAGGCGACACAGATCCCCCGCTGGAGAGGATCTCCGGCCAGGGGGCGCCAGATCACCCGTGGTTCCCTGCGCGCCATCGCCTCCTGCTCGAACGCCACCCCGTGGCCCGCCAGCACCAGCCCCAGCAGGAACTCCGGGTTGCGCGCGTGCCTGAGCCGCACCGGGGAGAAACCTTTGGTGCGGCAGACGTCGAGCAGGTGGTCGTACCAGGCCGGGGAGGTCTCGCGGGGAAAGACGACGAGATCGTGCCCGGCGAGGTCGGCCAGCTCGATCTCCCACGGCCGCGCCCCTGACCGCCGCCGCGGCTCCGGTTGTGGTTCTGGCCGTGCCGGCGCCGAGGGGGAGGCCAGAGGGGAGTTACGTGGCAGCACCACGCCCAGCGGGATCCTCACGACGGGGCCGTACAGCAGACCGGGGGTGTCGACGGGGTGGTGTACGAGGCCCGCGTCGAGCTGGGCGGAGGCCAGACGGCGGAGCTGTTCCGGGACTGTGAGCTCATGGAGCTCCAGGTGCAGCCCCGGGGTGTCCTCGGTGACGCGCCGCAGCAGGGCGTGGAGCGTCACGGCCGGGATCTCCGGGGGTACCCCGACGCGAAGGGTTCCCAGCTCGCCTTCACCGGCCCGCCGCATCATCGCCCGCAGGCGCTCCTCTCCCGCGAGGAACCGCCTGGCCTCCCCGACGAGAAGCCGGCCCGCCGCCGTGAGCTCGATCTGGCGACGCGAGCGGTCGAACAGCTCGGCGCCGAGCTCGCGCTCCAGTCGCTGGATCGACTGGCTGAGCGGCGGCTGGGCGATGCCGAGCACCTCCGCGGCGTGGCCGAAGTGCAGCTCTTCGGCGACGACGAGGAAATGCCGCAGATGCCGGGAAAGGTCCACGGCGCCACGATAGGCGATCCTCCGCGCGCGCCTTCACGCCCGAGATCTCCCTGGGCGTGCAGAACCGAGCCTCGCAGCCACGGAGGCGGTGGGGCATCCGGCCCGCCACACGTCACGGGCCGCCGGCGGGTCTGGATAGCGTTGCGGGTGTGTCGACAGAGGAACGGATAGCGGAGATCTTCGCGGCGGCCGGCCTGGACGGTCATCTGCACGCGCTGGACATCACCGGGGGGCGTGAGGTCGGAGTACGCGCCGACGAGCAGGTGGTGATCGCCTCGATCTTCAAGGTGCTGCTGGTCCTGGAGTTCGCCCGCCAGGCCGCGGCCGGCCAGCTCGACCCGGCCGAGCGCGTGCTGGTGACGGCCGAGGACAGGCTCGGCGGCTGGGGGACCGCCGGATGCGCGGACGACATGGAGATGTCACTCCGCGACCTGGCCCACTTCGCCATGTCCGTCAGCGACAACACCGCCGCCGATCTGCTGATGCGCAGGGTGGGCCTGGACACCGTCCAGATGCTGGCCGCGGAGCTGGGGCTGGTACGCACCCGGGTGATCGGCGGGCCCAGGCAGGTGCTGGAGTCGATGCTCGCGGATGTGGGCGCGCGGGACGACGCCGAGTTCGCGCGGATCTTCCCGACCCTGCCCGCCGAGCGGGTCTGGGCGCTGCGGGTCTTCGACCCCGGTCACACGACCTCGAGCACCGCGCGTGAGATGACCCGGCTGCTCGGGCTGATCTGGCGCGACGAGGCGGGACCGCCGCAGGCGTGCGCGGCGGTGCGCGACTACATGGCACGGCAGATCTCCTGGACGCGGATCGCCTCGGGCTTCCCCCCGGAGGTGCGGGTGGCCGCCAAGACCGGGACGCTGCCCGGCCTGCACATGGAGGTGGGGGTCGTCGAGTATCCCCGCGGCGGGAGGTACGCGGTGGCGGTGTTCGCCAGGACCGAACAACTGCACGCGACCCGGCGCATCGACGTCGACCTGGCGATCGGCCAGGCCGCCCGGGTCGCCGTCGACGCGCTGCGCACCGGTCCCGGCCACGGGTGAGTCCCGCTCCCCGGGCATGAGAACCCCCGCAGCCGCGAAGTCCTGATCCCCCGGTTTCCGTCTCTGCTGCACCGCCGACCTCGGTGAGCTGCTCTGATACGCGTTCACCTATGGGAGACGGCGACCGCAGATCTTGGACGTGAACGGCCGGGCGATGGTTGGGTCCCATCGAGCCGCCTGGGGGGCGGCCGCCGGTTCACACACCCAGGGAGAGATGTGTCCAGATTCGACAGAAGAGATTTCCTGCGGACCGCGACGGCGGGTGCGGTGCTGGCACCGATGGCCGGGCTCCTGCTGTCCTCGGCCGGCGCCGAGACCGCCCCTGCGACGCCGCTGCCAGGCGGCACGAACCGCGGGGCCAAGGCCACGTTCCGCTGGCTCGGCAACTCGGGCTGGCGGGTGGACGTGGGCTCCTCGACGTTCCTCGTCGACCCGTACGTGACGCGGTTCGACACCGGTCTGTCCTCGGGGGCCTTCAATCCCGTCACCCCGCTGACCGTCGACACCACGACGATCCGCAGGCACGTGGGCACCCCGAAGACGGTCCTGGTGACGCACTCGCACTGGGACCACTTCAACGACGTCCCGCACATCGCCACATCGACCGGGGCCCGGGTGGTCGGCACCACCACGACCTGCAACCTGGCGTTGGCGTTCGGCGTGAAGGACGGCCTGCTCAGCCCGGTGAAGGGCGGGGAGGTGCTGGACTTCGGCGACTACGTCGTCGAGGTGGTGGAGTCGCTGCACAGTCGCAACGCCAACTACTCCATGCTTTTTCCCGGAGAGCTGGCGAGCAGGCCGAAGAGGAGGCCGAGGAACATCTCCGAGTTGCCCGAGGGGGACACCCTGGCGTTCCAGGTGACCGTCAAGGGCGGCCCGTCCGTGTTCTTCATGGGCGGCAGCGACTTCGTCGGGCGCAACCTCGCCGGTCTCGCCCCGGACATCGCGATGATTCCCACCACCTCGTCGTCCTCCACCTACGACTACGTGCCGCGTCTCCTGCGGGCGCTGGACAACCCCCGCGTGGTCGTCCCGGTGCACTGGGACGACTTCGAGGTGGCACTGAGAAACCCGCCGCAGGCCGACGAGAAGTCGAGGAAAAGCCTCGCGGAGTTCGTCGCGACGGTACGCGAGGTCAGCCCCAAGACCAAGGTGGTGATCCCGGACTACCTGACGCCGCACACGTTCGTCTGACGCCCGCACCGGACTGGAACACCGCGCGGAGCCACGGGGGCCACCGCGCGGGCCGCCGGAAGGTCCTCCGCCCGCCGTTCGAGCCGAGGTCCGGACGGCCCGGTTCCTTTTCAGGAAGGGCCGGGTGGTGCGGTGGAGTCGCGGATCACCAGCCGGCAGGGCATGGTGTGGATGCCGGGGGCGACCTTCCCGTCGATGGCGGCGAACAGGTGTTGCGCGGCCGTGTGCCCCAGCCGTTCCAGGTTCGGGTCGACGCTGGTGAGCAGCGGGCGGGTCTCGGCCGACAGCACCTCCCAGTTGTCGTAGCCGATCACCGCGATGTCCGCGGGCAGGCGCCGGCCGCGCGCTCCCTGGCCGTCTCCATGAAGCCCGCGGCGATCTGGTCACTACCGCAGAACACCGCGTCGAGGTCGGGCTGCGCCATGGCAACCGGGGCTCCGCGAGCATGCGCGTGTGGCTGCCGCTGACCTGATCTCCACACCGCCGGCGGTCGCCTAGGAGGCGTCGGCGATCTCCTCCAGCCGGGCGGCCAGTTGCTCCGGCTCGCCGTCGACCAGGGCCGAGACCCCGCGCCACCAGGCGAACCACTCGCCGCTGCGCCACATCCAGTCGATCCGCTCGATGGCGGCGATGACGTCGCCCCTGTTGCGCCAGACCGCACCCGCCTGTTCCGCGGAGGCGCCCTGGCGCAGCGCCCAGGTGTGCAGGATCCCGGCTGCCTCGGTGTCGACCGGCTGCCCGTACGGGTCGGGGTGCTCGTCCAGCCGGTGCGGGCCCAGCCCCGCGGCGACGCCCCAGCTCCACTGGGCCTCGACGGGACGGGAGTAGCGCAGGGAGTCGAAGTCGAGGTTGGAACCGAGCTCGTCGTCCGCCCGGCGCAGGACCAGCGCGTCGAGGCGGCCGCCCGCGTCGAAGGAGACCACGATCCGCTGGCCGGGGCGCGCGTCGGGTGGCAGTTCGACCCGGTCCTCGGCCTGCCAGGAGTTGAGGTCGGTGACGGCGACGGGGCGGCCCCAGGTCTCGTCCGCCGCGTCGTCCGCGATCCAGGCGGCGAGCATCTCCAGAACCGTCAGGTCGGTCCACGGTTCGATCGCGGTGGAACTCCAGAGCACCTCGTCCGGCGCGGGCAGCTTGGCGCCGCGCTCGCGCCGCCACCACCGCTCGCCGAGCTCGCGGGTTCCGACCAGCAGGCCGGCCAGCGCGGCGAGTTCGGTGGATCTGCGGGTGAGGGGGGCGCCTCGGGCGAGTTCGACGGAACGCGCGACACGGTCGGCGCCCAGCGCCGCTTCCGCTTCGCCCAGCAGCAGGGCGGCATCCGGCCGCTCCTCGCCCAGTAGGTCACGGATCAGTCGTCGGGCCTCGGTCCTCGCGTCCTCCGCACGTCCCTCACGCATACCGACACGGTACGCCGGGAGATCCTTAGGCGCGAGCGTCCCCGGGTGCTACCGCCGTGCCGTCGTCCTGCGGTGACGCGGCGAGGTACGCCAATGTGGCCGAGCGGGGCGAAGAAGGGCATCCGTTCGATATCGGTCTGCGCCACCGCCCCGAGCACCCCGGCCAGCATGATCAGGTCGCGCACCGGCCCGCCGGGGAACCACATCGCTCTTCGGCCGCCCACGTGTCACGCGGGCGGCCGAAGACCGCGCGGCGGCCCCCGGCCGGTGTCCGAGCGTCAGCCGAGGGTGTCGATCGCACCGATCATGATGTCCCAGAACCGGTCCCGGTCGAGTACGGTTCCGACGTTCGCGTTGGGCTCCCAGTCCATCCGGCCGTGCAGGTCGGCCACGGTGGCGCCCCGGGTGTGCTCACCGTCCAGCTCGACCCGCAGACCCACCCGGACATGCGTGAGGACCGCGGGATCGATCAGGTAGGCGACGGTGATCGGATCGTGCAGCGGGGGCGCCTCGAATCCCCAGGTCTGGTGGTAACTGGAGCCGAAGAAGGTGAGAAGTTCCACGCAGACACGGGCCAGCGGGGTGCCGAGCGCGGCTATGCGGTCGAGCACGTCCGTGGTGACGAGCGCCTGGTGGCTGACGTTGAGCCCCACCCAGGTGGTCGGGATGCCGCTGCCGAGCACCTCCGCCGCGGCCTCTGGGTCGGCGTAGATGTTGAACTCGGCGTAGGGCGTGTGGTTGCCGCGCTCGGTGGAGCCACCCATGATCACGATCTCGCGGATCCGGTCGCGGTCGCCGGGATGGCGGCGCAGCAGCGTGGCGATGTTGGTCAGCGGCCCGATGGCCACGACCGTCACCGGTTCGTCGGCGGCGGCGAGCGTGTCGTGGATGAGCTCGACACCGTGTCGCGGATCGAGGGGCACGTCGGGCTCGCCGAAGGCCGGGCCGTCCAGCCCGCTCTCCCCGTGCACGTAGTCGCCGATCTCCAGCGGGCCGGCGAGCGGCCGGTCGCAACCGGCCGCGACCGGCACCCCGGTCACCCCCGCCAGGCTGAGCATCCGCCGCGCGTTGAGGGCGGTCTTCGCCACGGTCTGGTTGCCGGCGACGGTGGCGACCGCGCGCAGGTCGATCGCCGGGTCGGCTACCGCCAGCAGGATGGCCAGGGCGTCGTCGTGCCCCGGATCACAGTCGAGAATCACCGGGATCGGCATGTCAGATCTCCTTCGCCAGCCAGCGCACGGCCCGGGTGAAGAGGGTGCGGTAACCGTCCCAGGTGACGAACTCCTCGGGACACCAGTGCGGGGCGATGTCGGAGGCCCAGGCGAGAGTGCGGCCCGCCCCCGCCTGCCGTACGGCGAGCAGCGGGTCGGCGCCGACGGTGGCGAGCAGCCGGGCGTCCTCGGGGACCTCGAAGCGGTTGTAGCCGAGCAGGTCGGGCCAGTCGGAGGGCAGCCCGTCCACGATGGGATGGGCAGGATCGACGACGACGCCCGGAAGACCCTGCGGGGCCTCCACCCGGTCGTCGTAGGGAGAGATCCGGGCGGGGAGCACCCGCTCCACGGGGGTGCCGCGGAAGGCCGCCTTCGCCTCGATGCCCTGGAAGCTGAGATAGCCACCGGCCATCGCCAGGCCGCCGCCCTGCTCCACCCAGCTCGCCAGCAGGTCGAGCCGGTTCGCCGACTTCCTACTGTGCAGCCAGGTATCGGGGTGCAGCAGGATGCTGTTGGCGCCGATGTCGGAGAGCACGACGACGTCGTAGGCCGCCAGCTCCTCGAACGTCCCGGGGAACAGCTTGGGCACGTCGTGCGCGGGTAGATGGTCGACCTCGATGCCGTCTGCCACCAGTACGTCGCGCAGCGGCTCGAAGCCGGTGTGGTAGGTCGTCGTGGTGAACGCGTCGAACCCCTTGTAGTGGGTCGACACACTCATCCACGACTCGCCGGCGACCAGCACGCGGGTCATATTGTCTCCTTCAGGGGATCTTCGGGGTGGTGAAGAGCTCGCGCGGGTTGGCGACGAGCAGCCGGTCGGTCTCCTCGGGGGTCAGCCCGTGGTGGTGCAGGCGCGGCACGAAATGCGTGAGGATGTGCGTGTAGCCGGTTCCGCCGTACCGGACCAGCATGGTCTTGAGGAACACGTCCTGGGAGAGCAGCAGCCGGCCGCCCAGGCCGGCGCGGACCAGCCAGGCGACGGCGGCGGCGTTCTCCTCGTCGCACGGCGACTGGCCCTCGCCGGGGTAGAGGTAGTCCATGCCGCACATGTCGTATCCGAGGTAGGCCCCCCGGGCTGCGAGGGATACCTGGTAGTCGCGCTCACGCAGGCTGGGGTTCAGGTGTGACAGCACGGTGGCCGACAGGAGGCCGCCCTCCTCGGCGACGACGTCGAGCACCCGGTGGCCGTGCCGTACCCACCCGGGCAGGTGCACCGAGAGCGGCGCGCCGGTGCGGGCCTGGGCTCGGGCGGCGCCGCGGAGCACCTTCTCCTCGGCCGGGGTGAAGTCCGGGGAGATCCCGATCTCCCCGATCACCCCGGCACGTACTCCCCCGGCGCCGTCGACCAGATCCCGCTCGATCTCGTCGGCGACGTCGGCGGCGCTCATGCCGCGAACCCGGGCCGGGTGGGTGCGCTCCAGGTAGAAGCCGCAGCCCATCACGATGTTCAGGCCGGTGGCACGGGCGATGCGGACCAGCTCCGCCGGGGCGCGGCCGATACCCTCCGGGGTGACGTCCAGCACGGTGCGGCCCCCACGGGCCGCGAATCGGGCCACCTCCTCGATCGCCACACCGGTGTCGTCCAGGGACACGTTGTCGCGGGAGAGGTAGGGGTCCAGCCTCAGCCGGCCGAGGAACTCCATCCGCAGCGGCGAGCCGGCGATCAGCTCACCCTCGGCGTCGCCCTCGGGGGCGGGGTGCCAGGCGCTGGCGCCGTCGTTGCGCAGGTGCTCGTGGCAGAGAGTGATGCCGAGCTCGGCGACGGGCACCTCGCCGAGCACCGTGGTCGCGGTCGCGCCGGCCCGGCCGGTCATTTCCGCACCGCGCCGAACCTCGCCCACATTTTGTTGTTGGCGAAGATGGCCAGCAGGAGAATGCTGCCCTGCACGATCTGCACGTAGAACGGCGAGACGTGCAGCAGCACCAGGCCGTTGGCGATGACGCCGAGGGTGAGCGCGCCGAAGATGGTGCCGAGCATGCTGGCCCGTCCGCCGAACAGGCTGGTCCCGCCGAGCACGACGGCCGTGATGACCTCCAGCTCGAACCCGGTGCCCGCGTTCGACGACCCGGAGCTGAGCCGGGTGGCGATCAGCACTCCGGCAAGCGCGGCGGCCAGGCCGGCCAGCACGTAGACGGTGAGCCCGACCCTGCGGGTGTTCACACCGGTACGGCGCAGCGACTCACCGTTGGAGCCGAGACCGACCACGTAGCGGCCGAACGGCGTGCGTGTCAGGACCAGCCAGCCGAGCAGCGCGATCACCACGGCGAGGATGGCCGGCACCGGCACTCCGGCGATGCGGCCCTGGCCGAGCTGGACGATCCACAACTCACCGTCGATCGGAGTGGAGTACCCCTCGGTCGCGCGCAGGGCGGTTCCCCGCAGGATCGAGAGCATGGCCAAGGTGACGATGAACGCCGGGATGCCCTGGTAGGAGGAGAACCAGCCGTTGACGAACCCGATCGCCGCGCCGAGCGCGAGGATCGCGATGAGCGCGAGGGTAGGGTCCCAGCCCTGCTGCAGGACGATCGCCAGCAACGATCCGGACAGCGCGACCGTCGAGCCGACCGACAGGTCGATGCCGGCGGTGCTGATCACGAAGGTCATCGCGACCGCGACGATCAGGGTCGGGGAGATCTGCCGGATCAGGTTGAGCAGGTTGCCGACGCTGGCGAAGCGGTCGGCGGAGAACGAGAAGAAGATCAGCAGCAGGACCAGCACGGCCCCGATGGCGATGGTCTGGGCGTGGCTGCCGATGTGGGCGGTGAGGCGGGCCGATCGGGTGGTGACCACCCTCTCACTGGTGACGGTCATGACCGCGCTCCCTCGGGCTGGTCGTGGGCGACGATCTCCGACACGAGCCGCTCCAGGCTGGTGGTGCGGGCGTCGAGGTCGGCGCGGAGCGTCCCCTCGTACATCACGCAGAGCCGGTCGCAGACCCGGAACAGGTCCTGGAGGCGGTGGGTGATCAGAATCACCGAGACCCCCTGGGAGGAGACGGTCTTGATCAGTTCCAGCACGGTCTCGACCTCGGCGACGGCGAGCGCGGCCGTGGGCTCGTCGAGGATGAGCAGCTTGGGGCCGAAGGTGACCGCGCGGGCGATGGCCACCGCCTGCCGCTGGCCGCCGGAGAGCCCTCCCACCGGGATGTCGGTGAGAGGGATCCGGATGTTGAGCGCGTCGAGTTGCCGGCGCGCGTCCTCGTGCATCCGCTTGATGTCCAGCAGCAGGCCACCGGCCCGGCGCGGTTCACGGCCGAGGAACAGATTGCCCGCCACGTCGATGTCGTCGCAGAGCGCGAGGTCCTGGTAGACCATCTCGATCCCCAGCTCGCGAGCGTCGCGGGGGGTGGCGAAGGACACCTGGCGGCCGTCGAAGACGATCTGCCCGGAGTCCGGCACGACGGTGCCCGCGAGCACCTTCATCAGGGTGGACTTGCCGGCGGCGTTGTCGCCGACCAGTCCCACCACCTCGCCCGCACCGACCCGCAAATTGGCCCCGCGCAGTGCGTCGACCATTCCGTAGCGTTTGCGGATGTCGCGCATGACCACACGGTCCGCGCCGGTCGCCTCGTAGTCGGTCATAGGGGTCTCTCCGCCGCTCACTTGAACGTGGAACGGTACTTGTCGACGTTTTCCTGGGTCACGATCGTGACGGGCACATCAATGGTCTTCTTGGCCTGCGCGCCACCGACCAGCGCCTTGACCTCCTTGACCGCCTCGTAGCCCTCGGTCCTGGGGTCCTGCTGCACGACTCCGGCGACGAAGCCGGCGTCGATGCCGCCGATCGCCTCCGCGGTGAGGTCCCAGCCGAAGACCTTGACCCGGTCGCTCGCGTTCTGCGACTTCACCGCGGCCACCGTGCCGAGCAGCGCGGGCTCTCCGGTGGCGTACACGGCCGTGAGGTCCGAGCGCGAGGTGAGCAGGTTCTCGGCGGCGGCCAGGGCGGCCTCCTGCTTGTTCTGCCCGTCCACGGTCTGGACGATCTTGGCGCCGGCCGCCTCGACGGTCGAGTTGAAGCCGTCCTTGCGCACGTTCTGGATGAAGGAGTTGAGCGCGCCGACCACGCCGATGTTCGGCGCGGCCACATTCTGCTTCTTGGCCCACTCGTTGACGAACGTGCCCATCTGCTTGGCCGCGGCCGCGTTGTCCACGCCCACCTGGGTGTCGACCGCCGGGGAGTCCACGATCGCGTCGACGGCCACGACCTTCAGTCCCGCGTCCTTGGCGATCTTGACGGCGGGCTTGATGCCCTCGACGTCGATGGCCACCACGATGACGCCGTCGAACTGCTGCTGGACGAAGTTGTCGATGGCCTCGTTCTGCTTCACCGGGTCGTCGTTGGCGTTGAAGATCGTAAGGTCGACGCCCGCATCCTTCGCGGCCTGCTGGGCGCCGGCGTTCATCTCGTTGAAGAAGATCGCCTGCTGGTTGATCTGCACCAGGCCGATCTTCGGCTTTTCTCCGCCGTCGGCCGAGGGCGCGGTGTCGGAAGCGTCCGTGCCGCCACATGCCGCGGCCAGCAGGCCGGTGGCAAGGATCGCCGTGACGGCGGTCAGGCGGGTGAAGCGAGTCGGTCGTGCCATCGAATCAGCCTTTCGAGACGCTGATACAGCGGGGGGTTGGTAATCGATTACCAATATCCGGGGATGGTAGCTACCAGGGCAAACTCTCGTCAAGGTGACGTAAGGCCGCGGACGCTCTATGGTTCTAACAACCCGCACATGAGCGAGCTCACATGACGGGGAGGCGGCCGGTTATCCTCAGCGCGACCAGGGAAATCGATTACACAACATGGGCGTGACAATCCACGACGTGGCCAGAGCGGCCGGCGTCTCCGTGGCCTCGGCCTCGCGTGCCCTGTCCGGGCGTCGCAAGGTCACCGCCGAGGTGGCCGAGCGGGTCACCCGGGCCGCCACCGAGCTGGGCTACCGGCCGAACGCCATCGCCAAGGCACTGCGCGACCAGACCACCGGAACAATCGGCATGATCGTTCCCGGCATCGGCAACCCGTTCTTCACCACGATCGTCGAGTCGGTGGAGCATCAGCTCCAGGAGACCGGACATGACCTGCTGCTGTGCGCCTCCCTGTACACACCCGAGATCGAGGCCCGGCGGCTGAACACGCTGCTGGCCCGGCGGGTGGACGGCCTGATCATCAGCCCGTGCGACTTTGAGGCCAGCGCGCCGGCCGTGCTGAACGCAGCCCGGCAGGTGCCCCTGGTACAGGTGGACCGCTACATCGAGGGCGGCGGAGCCGACTGGGTCGGTGTGGACGACGACTCGGCGCTGGCCCAGGCGGTCGACCATGTGGTCGCCGGAGGAGCACGCTCCGTCGTCTTCGTCAGCAGCCGCCTGATGAACTCCTCCGCGAGGTTGCGGCTGGCCGGCTTCCAGCTCGCCACAGCCCGTGCCGGGATCGCCTCCCTGCCGCCGCTACTCGGCGAGTTCACCCTCGCCTGGGGCTTCGAGGCCGGGCAGGCGCTGCTCGCCGGCGACGCCCTGCCGGACGCGGTGGTCTGTGGAAACGACGAGATCGCGGTCGGCCTGCTGCGGGCACTGCGGCTCGGCGGTGTACGGGTTCCCGAGGAGATATCGGTGGTGGGGTTCGACGACGTCGGCCACGCGGCGATGTGCGACCCACCGCTCACCACGGTGCGCCAGCCCGTGGAGGAGATGGCAGCCGAGGTGGTACGCCTGCTGAACCAGGTACGGGTGGGCGATCCACGGCCCGCGCAGCGCATCGCGATCGCCCCCCGGCTCGTCGTACGGCAGACCAGCCGCCCCGTGACCAGGGGCGTGGTCACCGCCGGAGCCGGAGGAACCATGACCGGGGACGGTCAGGAAGACAAGGAAACGACATGACCGACGTCGTGGAACTGACCCGCGAGCTGATCAGGATCGACTCGGTGGGCGGTGGCGAGGCCGCGGTCGCCGAGCCGCTCGCCCGCAGGCTGGAGGCCGCCGGTTTCGAGGTGCGGGCGCACGACCACGCGCCCGGCCGTACCGGACTGGTGGCCCGGTGGGGAACGGGCATGCCCGTCACCCTCACCGGCCACCTCGACACGGTTCCGCTGGGCGGCCAGGCATGGACGCACGAGCCGCACGCCGCGGAGGTGGACGGTGACCGGCTCTACGGGCGGGGGTCGAGCGACATGAAGGCCGGAGTGGCCGCGCTGGTCGTCGCCGCCGAGCGGCACGCGCGCGGGCCGGGCCGCCGGGTGGCGCTGGAGATCGTCCTCACCGCGGGAGAGGAGACCGGCTGCGAGGGCGCGATCGACATGATCGCCCGTGGGCTGGTCAGCCGATCCCGGGGGCTGCTGGTGGCCGAGCCCACCGCGAACCGCGCCCTGCTCGGGCACAAGGGCGCGCTCTGGCTGAAGGCGACCACCCAAGGCCGGACCGCTCACGGCTCGATGCCCCACCTGGGTGACAACGCGATCTACAAGCTGGCCCGCGCCATCGGCGCCGTCGAGCGCTTCGATCCCGGCGTTCCCCCCCACCCCTGGCTCGGCGCGCCGACCGCGAACGTGGGGACCGTACACGGCGGGATCAACGTGAACTCCGTCCCCGACCTCGCCGAAGCGACCGTCGACATACGCACGGTCACCGGCCAGGACCACGCGGAGCTACGCGAGCGGCTCCGGGAGAGGCTCGGCGGGGAGACCTCGCTGGAGGTGCTGACCGACCTGCCCTCGGTGTGGACCGACCCGGACGACCCCTTCGTGCGGGCCCTGCTCACCGCGGGGGCCCGCCCCCCAGGCGACCGACCGGCCGCCAGCTACTTCACCGACGCCTCGGTGCTGGTCGCCGCCTGCGGCGGAGTACCCACCGTGATCTGCGGCCCCGGGGAGCCGGAGCAGGCACACGTCACCGACGAGTACTGCGAGACTCCCCGGATCGAGGAGGCCGTCGAGATCTACACCGGCGCCCTGGCGGGGTTGTCGTCGTAACAAAAATCGGGTTAATTTGGCTGACCTGCGGTAACGCAACCGGTCAGGCACGCACCTGGAGCTCGGTGAACTCAGCCTCAGCCCGTGCGACGACGTCCGGATACACCTCGCGCCTGGTGTGTTCGGCCAAGGCCCGGTAGATGCCTGCCGGCTCCGCCTCCGCTGGTGCGATGTCCACCCACGTGCACCGGACGGCCGGGACCGTCCGGCAAACCTGACAGAGCGCTACTGGGCGCGAGCGTCGCCGGGAGACGGTACGGCCGTGCCGTCGTCGCCGTCGTCCTGCGGCTTCGCGGTGAGATAGGCGGCCCTTCCCACCATGTAGGCGGCCACCGCGGCCGTCACCACCTGGTAGACGGCGACCAGGACGATGACGCCGGCGATCTTCCAGCTGGGGTCGCGCAGCCACATGGCGAGCAGGATGAGGTGGAGGCCGAGCACCTGGGGCTTGGTCGCGGCGTGCATGCGCGCCAGGGTGCCGGGAAACCTGACCATGCCCACCCCCGCCGCGAACGCCAGCGTCGCCCCCAGCAGCAGGCAGACGGCCGCGGCCACGTCCATCGCGGTCACCGGGCACGCCCGGAGAAGAACCTGGCCAGCGAGACCGAGCCGACGAACCCCAGCAGGGAGAGCACCAGCAGCACGGGCAGCATCGAGTACTCCCGGTAGGTCGCCGCCCCCGCCCCGATCGCGCAGATGACGACGGCGGTGAGCACGTCCAGCGAGACGGCACGGTCCAGCATCGTCGGACCGCGCACCAGGCGGTAGAGCGTCATCGCCGCCGCGGCGGCGAGCAGTCCCAGAACGATCAGGTAAACCGTCGTCATCGCACCTCCTCCTGATCCACGCGGGTGCCGAAGGCTGCCACGATGCGGCCCTCCAGCCGGGTCACGTCATCCTGGGTGACCTGACTGACCGTCGACGGGTCACCGGGCACGCCGAGCACGTGGAGCAGGAGCGTTCTCTCCCGGACGTTCGCCTCCAGCACCAGGCTGCCCGGCAGCGCCGACAGCGCCACCGTCACCAGCACCGCCATCGGCTCCGACGAGGCGCGCAGCCTCACCTCGACGACCTGGACCGGCGGCGGTTTGCCCAGTCTCAGCGCCCAGAAGGCCACCCGGAAGCTGGAGATCACCATGTCCCGTAAGAAGCGGATGAGGAACAGCAGGATCCCGACAGGGTGCAGCCGGATGCCGGTGTCCTGGATCGGCAGGGGCAGCAGCCACACCAGGACCAACCCGACCAGCAGGCCGCCGAGCACGTTGCCCACGCTCAGGTCTCCCCAGAGCAGCAACCAGATCAGCGTCAGCCAGAGCACCTGCGGCAGTGGCACGGGCCTGCCCAGCAGCCGTAGCACCGTGAACGCCGGGCGGGGCTCGCTCATCGCTCACCGCCGAGCACCGCGGAGATGTACGGTTCGCGGGCCAGCAGTTCCGCCGCGGCCCGCTCCGACAGGGCGGACAGCGGGCCGGCCAGCACGGTGAAGGACAGGGCCAGCGCCACCAGGGCGGCGGTGGAGACGAACATGAGCTTCGGCATGGTGACGGAGGTGACGATCGCCTCGCCTGCGGCCTCGGCGGCGGGCTTCGGGTCCGCTCCGTCCCCGTCCTCCTGGGTCTCCAGTACGGTTCCCCCCTCGGTGACCATTCCCGCGGGCGGCACCCGCCAGAACGCCTTGTTCCAGGTCGTGGCCACCGCGTACAGGGTGAGCAGGCTGGTCACCAGCCCTCCGGCGACCAGGGTCAGGGCCATCGGACCGCCGTCCGCCACTCCCGCCTGGATCAGCCCGAGCTTGCCCAGGAAGCCTGACATCGGCGGGATGCCCGCCAGGTTCATCGCGGGCACGAAGAAGAGCACCGCGATCACGGGGGTCAGTTTCGCCAGACCACCGAGACCGTCCAGGGAGGTGGTGCCGGTGCGGCGCTCGATCATGCCGGTCACCAGGAACAGGCTTGTCTGCACGGTGATGTGGTGGGCCACGTAGAAGATGGCACCCGCCATGCCCTGGACGCTGAACAGGGCGACTCCGAACACCATGTAGCCGATGTGGCTGACCAGGGTGAAGGAGAGCATTCGTTTTATGTCGGTCTGCGCCACCGCTCCGAGCACCCCGACGAGCATGGTCAGCAGCGCCGCCCACATCAGTATGTCGCCCACCGGACCGCCGGGGAACAGCAGCGCCTCCAGCCGGATGATCGAGTAGACGCCGACCTTGGTGAGCAGCCCGGCGAAGAGCGCCGTCGCGGGGGCGGGCGCGGTCGGATACGAGTCGGGCAGCCACGCCGACATCGGGAAGATCGCGGCCTTGACCACGAAGACCAGCAGGAGTGTCAGCTCGACCAGCAGCCTGACGTGCTGGGGCAGCACCGAGAACCGCTCGGCCAGCTGCGCCATCGACACGGTGCCCGTGGCGCCGTAGGCCACCGCGATCGCGACCAGGAACAGCAGTGACGAGGCCAGTCCTATCACCGTGTAGGTGGCGCCCGCCCGGATGCGGGACTCGGTCCCGCCGAAGGTCAGCAGCACGTACGAGCCGCCGAGCAGCATCTCGAACCCGACGAAGAGATTGAACAGGTCCCCGGAGAGGAAGGCGTCCGACACTCCGGCGACCATGATCAAGTAGGCCGGGTGGAAGATCGACAGTGAGGCCTTGTACTCCTGGTCGGCCCAGGACTGGGCCAGCGAGTAGATCATCACGCAGAGCGTCACCGCGGAGGAGACCGCCAGCATCAGCGTGGAGAGCCGATCGGCGACGAGCGCGATGCCGATCGGCGCGCCCCAGCCCCCGGCGTGGGCCACCAGCGGCCCCTGCTGATCCGCCGCGAACAGCAGGACCAGCGACACGAGCAGCACCACCGTGAGCGTGCCCACGCTGATCAGCGCCTGCAACCTGCGCAGTCTCTGGCCGATGGCCAGCTTGAGACCGACGGCCAGTAGCGGCAGCACCACGGGCACCGGGATCAGCGCCTCCATCAGTCCTCCCCCTCCAGCTCGGGATCTTCCGCCCTGGCCTGTCGTGCCCGGTCCTCCCGGATCGCGGCGCGCATCTGCCTGCGGGCGTCGCGCTGGCGGGCGCGGAGCCGTTTGCGGATCTCACGCTCGCGCGCCGCCTGCTCCCGCTGCCTGCGGGCGAACTCGGCGCGCACCTCACGGAGGCGCCTCTCCCGGCCTTCCTTGGAGACGTCCTCCGCCTGCTGGGCCTCGGCGAAACGCTCGGCGAGCCGCTCGGCGGACAGGCCGTCGTTCTTGTGCTCCTGCAACCAGCGGCCCAGGTCGACGTTGACGTCCAGGATCCGCTGCTCCAGTTCCTCGGCCTCCCTGCGCTCCCACTCGTGGTGTTCCTCCTCCAGCCGGGCCAGTTCGGCGCGCTGCTCGCGGACCAGTTGCTGGTACGCCGCCTGCCGGTCGAGCACGGCCTGGCTCAGTTCGCCCTGCCGGGCGCGCAGCCGCACCTGACGGTCCTCGGTGTCGTCCTGCACCTCGTCGGCACCGGTGAGCTGCCAGGATCGATGGATCATGGCGAGCAGGAAGGCGGTGACGCCCAGCGTGATGACGATGGAGGTGAGCACCATGGCCTGCGGCAGCGGGTCGGCCATCCGCTCCGGATCGGAGACGCCCAGGATCGGCGGTTCTCCCGGCGGCCCGCCCACGGTGAGGATCAGCAGGTTCACCCCGTTGCTGAGCAGGATGACGCCGGCCAGCAGCCGGACCAGGCTCCTCTCCAGCAGCAGCGTGACCCCCGCGGCCACGAGCACGGCGACCACCAGGAGCGGCAGCACGGGCGCGGTCACCGGCCCTCCCCCTCGGCGATCTGCCGATCCAGCTCGGCGCCCAGGCTGCGCAGGATGTCCCGCACCATGCCGATCACCGTGATGTAGACCCCGAGGTCGAACAGGAGCACCGTCGACAGGTGCAGCTTGCCGACCAGCGGGACGTACAGATCGGCGGAGAGCATGTCCAGCACTCCGGTGCCGCCCAGCAACCCCACCAGTGCGGTGAGCGCGGACAGCAGGAGCCCCAGCCCGATCATCACCCCGGGAGCGACCGGTGCGGCGGCGGCCAGCTCGTGCCTGCCTCCGGCCAGGTAGCGCAGGACCAGCGCCAGAGCGGCCACGATGCCTCCGGCGAACCCGCCGCCCACCCCGCTGTGCCCGGTGAACAGCAGGAAGACCGAGACCAGCATCACGGTGTGGAAGGTCACCCGGGCCACGAACTCGAGGACCACCGTCCGCTGCCCCCGCGGCAGGGTGGTCACCAGCCAGTACGTCCGGGGCTCCTCCCCGGTTCTCTCCGGCGGGGGTTGCGGCGTGTACGAGCGGCTGCGCAGGAAGATCAGGCCGGTCATGCCGAGGGTGAGCACGACGAGCACGGAGCTCTCCCCCATGGTGTCCCAGGCCCGGATGTCGACCAGAAGCGCGCTGACGATGTTGGCGGCCCCGGCCTCCTTCGCCGCTTCGGCCATCAGCGTGCCGATCGGTGTCGCCTGCCGCGCGTTCATCGCGAACATGCCGGCCCCCGCCACCACGACACCGCTCACGATGCCGAGGGTGAGCCGCGCGCCGAACGACAGCCGCCCCCGCTCCTCCCTCGGCCCAAGGGGAAGCCTCCGCAGCACCAGCACGAACACGACCAGGCTCAGCGTCTCGACGAGGAACTGGGTCAGCGCCAGGTCGGGCGCGCCGTGGACGAGGAAGAGCAGCGCCGTGCCGTACCCGGTCAGGCCGGCCAGCAGCACGAGCACGATGTGCGCGCGCACCCTGAGCGCGATGGCCGTCGCGGCGATGATGAGCACGCCGATGACGGGCTGCTCGATGCGGTCCCAGGCCACCACGTCCAGCCGGAGGTCGAGTCCGGGGCCATACACCAGCGAGAAGACCCCCACCGCCGCCACCAGGGCGAATGCGATCATGAGGTAGTCGGGCAGCGAGCCGCGCTGGACGACGCCGGTCAGCTGCAGGGAGAAACGTTCCAGCCCGCGGACCAGGCCCCAGTAGACCCGGCCGGAGTCGATCACGTGCATGGCCTCCCCGATCCGCGCCAGCGGTCTCCTGGCCAGGAAAAGGAACGCTCCACCCGCCAGCGCGACGGCCGAGAGCAGCAGCGGTACCGGGGCGCCGCTCCACAGCGCGAGGTGGGTGCCATGGCCGGGCCCGGGGAAGGTATCGGTGTAGCTCCGCATCGCCTCGCCGTACCGTGCGGCGAACGGGGCGACGGCGAGGCCGAGCGCGGAGAGCAGCGCGGGCGGCAGGAACAGCGCGGCGCCGAAGGGATGCACGGACACCGGCTCGACACCGGGCTTGACGGCGAAGGCGCCCCACAGGAAACGTGCGCTGTAGCCGGCGGTGAGCGCCGACCCGAGGACGACTCCGGCGAGCACCACGGTGTCGATGCCCCGTCCGGTCAGCAGCGACTCGAAGGCCCCCTCCTTACCGACGAACCCCAGGAACATCGGGATGCCCGCCATCGAGGCGGCGGCCCCGGTGGCGACCGCGGCCAGCCACGGCGCCGAGCGCCGCAGGCCGCTCAGCTCTCGCAGGTCACGGGTACCGGTGGCGTGGTCGATGATGCCGACGGTCAAGAAGAGGGAGGCTTTGAACAGCGCGTGCGCGAGCAGCATTCCGACCCCGGCGATCGCGGTGTCGCGGGTGCCCGCGCCGAACAGCACCGTCAGGAAACCCAGCTGGCTCACCGTGCCGTAGGCGAGCAGCTTCTTGAGGTCGTGCTCGCGCAGCGCCCGCCCGGCGCAGAGCAGCATGGTGAGCAGGCCCAGGGGTACCGCGGTCCACCGCCAGGCGGCGAGCTCCCCGAAAGCCGGGCCGAGGCGGGCGAGCAGGTAGATTCCCGCCTTCACCATCGCCGCGGCGTGCAGGTAGGCCGAGACCGGGGTCGGCGCGGCCATCGCGGCGGGCAGCCACATGCTGAACGGGAAGACCGCCGACTTCGACAGCGCGCCGACCAGGATCAGCACCACCGCCACCGCCACCAGGCCGCCGGACGGCGGGCTCTGCACGATCCGCGAGATGCGGTACGTTCCCGCCGCCTCGCCGAGCACGACCATGCCGCCCAGCATCGCCAGGCCACCGGACGTGGTGACGATCAGCGCCTGCATCGCGGCGCGGCGGCTGGTCCTGCTGGCGGGGTCGTGGCCGATCAACAGGTAGGAGAAGACCGTGGTCAGCTCCCAGAACACGTACAGCAGCAGCAGGTCGTCCGCGACCACCAGCCCGAGCATCGCCCCGGCGAAGGCGACGAGCACCCCGGCGAACCGGCCCAGCCCCTCGGCGTCGGCGGAGAAGTAGCGCGAGCAGTACAGCACGACCAGCGCGCCCACGCCCGTGACCAGGGCCATCATGAGCAGGGCCAGCGCGTCGGCGCGGAAGGACAGTCCCAGGCCGAGGCCGGGCGCCCAGTCGTGGTGTGACTCGACGGGGATGCCGGTCAGGGCGATCCAGATCGTGTAGCCGAACCCGCAGGCCGTTGGCACGGCGAGCATGAGCAGCGCGGCCCTGCCGAAACGACGCACCAGCACCGGAGCGATCACCGCTGCCACGGCGTGCAGGATCAGCAGCGGCTCCATGTTCCCCCGTGACCCGTCGTGACAGACGTACGCCAGGATCCTAAAAGGCGTAAGTTTTCCTGGTCAAACGCGCGGAGCGCTGACCCGAACACCGTAGATCCTTCACCGAGACATGGTCGACTCCCCGGATGTTCCTGCTGGCGGGGACATTGGCACTCCCCGTAACCGCCGCCGACGGGAGCGCTTACCCCTCCCCTTTTGTGAGCGACGTCACCGCTTCCTGCCGGTACGGCCGAGCAGCCAGCCGATCACCGCGCTGCCGAGCGCGATGCCCGCACCCATGCCGAAGGCGGCGAGGAGCGACCAGGCGGGGACCCCGGGTCTGGGCTGTTTCACCGGGCGCTCGAAGACGTGCGCGGGGCCGGATTCGACCGTTGCTCCCGGCGCGGTGGGCGCGGTGGGCTCCGTGGGCACGGTCGCGGCGGGGATCTCGCCGGAGACGCCGGAGACGAGATGGCTCTCCACCGCGGAGAAGAAGTCACCCGCGGTCTTCCTCGCGACGGAGCCGAGCATGCGCTGGCCGACACCACCGATCATGCCGCCGATCACGGCCTCGGCGTCGTAGTCGATCCGGGTGCCGCCCTCGACCTCGCTGAGACGGACCTGCACCGTGGCGTCCACGGTGCCGGGGGCGCCCTGGCCGCGAGCCCTGAGCACGAACCGTTCCGGGGCCTCGGGCTCCGACAGGGCGACCTCGCCCTGGTAGACGCCCTTGATGGAGGCCACGCCCGCGGTGACGGTCATCCGGTAGGTGTCCGGGCCCGTCTCCTCAAGGCGCTCGCACCCCGGAATCGTGCGTACGAGCACGGCCGGGTTCTGGAGCGCTGACCACACACGATCTCTGTCGATGCCGAGCACGGCACTGCCTGCGAGCTTCACACCAGCACCCTAGGCAATCTCGGGGCGGGCGGATAACAGCAACATCTGCCCGCCGGCGCCGCTCTTCGTTGTCAGTGCTGCCGCCCTGACGCACGAGACCGGCCGGGTCAGCCGGGCGCGGGGCTTCCGGCTCGCAGGGACGCGCCCACGTCGTGCAGGTGGCGCAGCGCCTGCGCGTACGAGCTGATGATCCCGGTCTCCAGGTAGTCGACGCCCAACTCCTCGCAGTAGGCCTGGACGATCGGCTGGGCGCGGCGCAGGTTGGGCATCGGCATGCTGGGGAACAGGTGATGCTCGATCTGGTAGTTGAGCCCGCCGAGCACGGTGTCGAGGACCTTGCCGCCGCGCACGTTGCGCGAGGTCAGCACCTGGCGCCGGAGGAAGTCGAGCTTCTCCTCGCCCCTGAGCATCGGCATCCCCTTGTGGTTGGGCGCGAAGGTGCAGCCCAGGTAGACGCCGAAGATCGCCTGGTGCAGCAGGAGGAAGACCACGGCCTTGCCCGGCGACAGCACGGTGAACAGCGCGCCCAGGTACAGGACGGCGTGCACGGCCAGCAGCGCCCCCTCCGCGGCCCGGTTCCTGGTCGTCGGGCGCATCAGGGCCCGGACGCTGGACACGTGGAGGTTGAACCCCTCCAGCGTGAGCAACGGGAAGAACAGGAACGCCTGCCGGCGGCCCAGGAGTCTGGGCAACCCCCTGCTCTCGGCGGCCTGCTCGTGCGACCAGATCAGGAAGTCGGGGGCGACGTCGGGGTCGTGGTCCTCGTGGTTGGGGTTGGCGTGGTGGCGGGTGTGCTTGTCCATCCACCAGCCGTAGCTCATGCCGATGGCGAGGTTTCCCGCCACCAGCCCGGCGAGCTCGCTGGAGCGGCGGGAACGGAAGACCTGGCGGTGGGCCAGGTCGTGGGCGACCAGCCCGATCTGCGCGAACACCACCGCGAGGAAGACGGCGACCAGCAGCTGGTACCACGAGTCGCCGACGGCGAAGAAGACGGCCCAGCCGCCGACGAAGGACGCCGCCACCAGGCCGAGCCGTGCGGCGTAGTGACCGGGGCGCCGGTCCAGCAGCCCCGCCTGGGCGATCCGGCGCGACAGGCGGGCGAAATCACTACCCCGTTCCACGCTTTCAAGGGGGGCGGGGGGATCCGCGTCGTCGATCGCGGTGGAGTTGGTCACGGTTCTCCTCAGATGGGCCGGATCACTCGAATGATTACGTCAGTCGGCGACGCCACATATCTACGCCAACCGGGCATGATGACTTTCCCAGGATCGCGTGCTCGCCGCGCTCGCAAACCCCCGCTCCCACCCCTACTCGTGGTAGTGCTGACCCTACCCCGCCAAATGCCGTGATCAAGGAAGTACAACAACATAGCCATTTGGACCGCCCTCGCGCGGCATGATCGAACAGGCTCCTGGCTGCTGGCAGGATGGTCGCCCATGGCATCGGGGACGTACTGGACGATAATAGCGGTGGCGGCGGCGACGGCCCTGACGGTGAGCGCCGGGTGCGCCACGGGCCCGGACGGCGGGTCAGGCGAGGCCGCCGCCCCCGCGCCGGGTGCCTCCTCCGATGCGGAGAAGACCCCCGCCGGCGGGGACGGCCGGGCCGCGAGGACACCGGCAGGGCCACCGGGTGCGATGCCCAGGCCCGGTGAGGTGGGCGTGATCCCCCGCCCCGGTGACGGCCTGCCACCGGTGATCAGCTCCATTCCCACCAGGCGGAAGGTCGTCTTCCTGACCATCGACGACGGCTGGGAGCAGGATCCCGGATTCGTGGCACAGGTCCGTGACCAGCGGATCCCGGTGGCGGCCTTCGTCACCCGCGACGCCGTGGAGGCCAGGGGCGCGACCGATCCGACCGCCCAGGGCGGCAGGTTCCTGGGCGCGGGCAAGTGGAGGTACGTCCGCGACCTGCGCGACGCGGGGGCGACGATCGAGAACCACACGCTGACGCACCCGAACCTGCCCGCGCTCGGCTACGAGGGACAGAAGGCCGAGATCTGCGGCACCTCCACACTGATCCGCAAACACACCGGCACCGCCCCCACCCTGTTCCGCCCGCCGTTCGGCAACCACAACACCCTGACCCGCAGGGCCGCCAAGGCCTGCGGCATCGACGCGCTCCTGCTCTGGACCGCGACCGTGCAGCCGGGCGGAAAGATCGCCTACCAGGTGCCCGACAAGAAGCTCCGCCCCGGCGACGTGCTGCTGCTGCACTTCCGCCCGAATCTCGCCCGCGACTTCGAGATCCTCGTCGCCAAGATCAAACGTCGGGGCTTCGAGATCGGCAACCTCGACGCGTACCTGAAGGCGGTGACCCGCTAGTGCCGTGACCGCATTGGTTCGCCGGGTTTGTCAGGCTGCGGCCTTGAGAGGGCGTCCGCCCCAGCGGATGCCCTTCTCGCCGCGGATGCGTA
>NZ_JOEQ01000038.1 GCF_000721075.1 Streptosporangium amethystogenes | reverse complement strand
GTATACAAATACAGCGCCACGGACTCCTTCCCAACCGCCTCCTATCAAGCCAGCAACTACTGGGTGGATGTCGTATTCACCCCCTCGAACAGCCTATGGGACAACACCGTGGTCCCGGCCGTCCAATCCCAGCCCGACCCCAGTGCCATTACACTCGGCGTGAAATTCAAGGCGACCACGGCCGGAACCATCGACGGCATCCGCTTCTACAAGGGTCCGCAGAACACCGGGACGCACGTCGGAAGCCTGTGGACCACCGATGGCCAGCTGCTCGCGACCGCGACCTTCACCAACGAGACCGCATCCGGGTGGCAACAGGTGAACTTCTCCACACCCGTGGACATCACCGCCGACACCACCTACATCGCCTCCTACCACACCACATCGGGATACTGGTCGGTAACGAGGCCTTACTTCACCACGCAATACGCAAACGGCCCGCTCATCGCGCTCGCGAACGGCGCGGAAGGCGGAAACGGCGTATACCGCTACGGTGCAGTGAATAATTTCCCTGTCAACAGCAACCAATCCAGCAACTACTGGGTTGATGTGGTGTTTACTTCGCCTTAGTAATCCAGCCACAGATTACGGTCTTACTGGGACCGAGCTTCCACGCGTCGTTCAGGGAAACGAGCCGCTCAGGCCCGTGATGTCGTGGAAGCTCGGATGCCGTCTTTTCGGCTTCGAGAGGGACAGGGACTTCTCCGAAGTGTCTCTTCCGGTGAATCTGCCAGCTGTTGAAGTGATCGATGGGCCCTGCCACTGAGAGCCTCTGAGCGTGAAGAGTCGAAGTTACATAGCCGAGAGCGTGACGATCGCCCCAGACCGGTCATACCGGAAGGCGGGCTGACCGTCGCCGGGCTCACCCCGTCCTGCAGCGACGGCCCCGTGGAAGGCGCCACCGAAGTCGAGCCTCTCAAAGCCGGATATAGGGCCGAGCAGGCTTCCCATTGCTTCATCGGAGGATCCTGCTCGTGCAGACGGGGTGCGGCCGGAATAAGGGAGAAACAGGCCACGTGCCAAGTCGGCTGCTCGAACTCGTGGGGATTGGCCCACCCCATTCGAAAATACCGTGTGATGTGATCCCTGTTGAAACAGCATCGAGCCGGCGCTCACCGTTATGCCCGCCCAGAAGTAGCGATCTTCAGGTGTTCGATGGCATTCGGCCCTGTGTTGAATATAAGATCAAGGACGCTCACCCGGTGGTCGAACGGCGGGTGGAGCTGTGGATATTCCGGGTAGCTCGAGTAGTCGAACCATCGCAACTCGATGCCCGCTTTCCGAAAGAGGCTCTCATCGAGGTAGGCCCGCGCAGCCGGACCGGTAATATATTCATGGGCACCCGCCTTCTGGCATAAATCGACGAGGCGCTCCGTCTTGGATCCCGTGGTGACGTAGTCGGTGGACCAGCGCAGATCGACTCGGATGCCAAGGATCGAACAGAGCCCTTCGAGGAGATGCCTGTTTATTTCGGAAAGCCGCTCATCCCGGCATCCATGGTAAAGCACCTCCAGGGCCGGCGCGAACTCGTCGAAATATGCGGCCTTCCGATACGCCTGCGTGAGAGCTCGCCAGTGCATGATGTTCCAGTTCGGGTCGGCAATGACCGTTTCGTTGATCAGCCGGCTCCGAGGGCCGTGCGTGAGCGGGATCGAGAGCCATCTAGGACCCGCCGCTGTTTTTATGCGATTACGATTACGCCAGTCTCTGTCAGTGTATTGCACCTCGTCGAGGAGTATGAACTCGTCGACGTGGGCAATCAGGTCGAAATATCCTTTCCATGGAATATAATTTGATTGCACTATCGCAACCCGTTTCATGTGCCCCACACTTTCGACTTGCTCGGGCTTCGTATTGGTCTTCCGGGAAGACCCTCAGATCGGACTACCGTTCGTGAGCGCCGACTCCCGGGCGGATGAAAGTCTCCGCGTTCACGTCAGGCGTCGTCGGCAGGCGTGAGTCGCGACTTTCGGACCGTTCGCGAACGATGTACGTGGGACGCCCCATGCGCTCCACATGGATTCTGCCGAGATATTCCCCGATGATTCCAAGGGCGACCATCTGGGCAGAGGCGAACAGTGAAATCATGGACGCTATCGACGTGAACCCTTTGAGCGTGCTGTCCCCCCACCAGTAGTTCCAAAGAAAGACAGTGAGAAGGACCGCGCCGAGAGCCCCCGCCAGCAGCCCGCAATAGGTGACCAGGCGAAGCGGGATAGTGCTGTATCCAATCATGACATGGACCGCATGGCGAATGAGCATGGGAACGGTATAATTGGAGCGCCCGACAAGTCGACGCTCTATTTTTATCGGGACGGTTCCGACCCGCATGGTGGCCCACGAGAACGAGATGTCGATTAGAGCATGGGGACCTGCGACCCCGTCCAATGATTCGCGTAAAAAACTGCGGAAGGCACGAAATGCGCAGATATCTTGGCCTGTTGCCTCGCCGAATCGCCCAGAGAGTCCGATCTTGAGCGATCTGGAGGCGAGATCACGCATGAATCCGTGCGTCCCAGCGCGTGGGACTGCGTAGACGATGTCGAGGTCAGGCCGGAGGCCTGCCAGAAGTTTGGGGATCTCTTCTGGTGGATGCTGAAGGTCATCGTCCATGGTGACCACGATGTCGTAGCGAGCACAGCGGATGCCGGCGACGAGAGCGTTGTGCTGCCCGTAGTTCCGGGCCAGCAGCAGCGCGCGGACCGTTTCATACCGATCGGCAAGCTGTTGGGCGACTTCCCATGTCTTGTCCGGTGAACCGTCGACGACAAGTATGACCTCGAACACGGAGGCGGTGGTTGGCAAAACAACAAGGAGGCGATCAACCAGCACTGGAAGCGTCTGCTCGGATCGATAACATGGAATTACGACGGATACACTAGTCATAGTGCCAGTCTCATGACTGCCGAGTCGACCGGTCGGGCCCGCAGGCCGGATTTACACTATATTGATGAAATCAAGGACGAAACCACGATTTTCTACACCCCCCTTGAATCTTTCATGATCTTGGAGTAATCAACTCACATCGAGTTAATCTTCCGTGGGGACGGATTTTGGGTTCGGTCATGCCCGGGGTCCGGTCGCTGCCTCGTACGGGTCGGTGCCCTAAGGCCGGCGGAATGGCCTTTCGTCGCGCTCGTTGGTGTTTTCGCAGTTCAAGCCGGAGATGCCGGGTCCTGGACCTGCCACCAGGCGGCGATCGGGCCGAGGGTGGGACCACCGCAGCGCCACAGGCGGGGACGGACATCCTTACCCCGGCATTATTCTTGCCGGTTCTTCATGCGGATCGAGACCGGCGGCCTTTCCAGCGATACAGCTCAGGACACGCCTCCCGCATGTTTGTCTTCGGGAGGTCACGATCCATAGCATGGCTCGGGAATGGGAGCCTCGGCCCACGTGGTCATCTTTCCTATTTCGTTGGATAAGCAATCGAATGACTCTTTCGGAACGCATGTCTGGTGGCGCAGACATCGGGGCTTCCCGGCGCCCCACGCTACACCGCCCGCGCTGTCGTGATCCGCGTATCCGGGGAGCGGTCCTTGATGCGACGCGTGCCCGGCCATGCGTCCCATCGACAAATGGAATTTTACGACTCGTCCTGAAGGCGACTAAGCGGAGGGGGCCGGATGTCAGTGAAGTGGGCATCGGCCAACGCGTTTCAGCTCGCATTCCAGCATGCCGGTCCCACATGGTCGGCTTTGAAAGACGCTCGTGGAGTCTTGTCTGGAACGATGTCCTACGGCTCGCGTCCACCTGGCGCCCACCCGAACCGATCCGTCAGGCCGGCCTCCTCCCGAGCCGGCACCGCTGGAACCGCTCTGCCACGAGGCCTGCGCAAGCCATATGAAAGGAAGGTCATGGAGGTCATCAAACTGAGGCCGGTCCGCGAGGAGGACCTGGACGTCTTCGAGGCGGAACGGGCTACCCCCGAGCTCAGAGGCGAGCTTCAGTGGTATGGACACCGCTCTTCTCACGGGCTCCGTCAGGAGTTCGCCGAGAACGGATTCCTCGGCACCGACTCCGGTCGCCTCACCATCGACGTCGACGGCGGCCCGGCCGGATGGGTGGTGTGGTGGACGACCTCCTGGGGACCGAATTCTACGTGTTGGTGCTGGGCGATGGGCATCTGTGTCTTCTCCGACTTCCGCCGCCAAGGCATCGGAACACTGGCTCAGCGCCAGCTCGTGGACTATCTGTTCGCCCACACGCGAGCCGAGCGCATCCAGTCCTTCACGGACATCGCCAACTACGGCGAGCAGCGCGCTCTGGAGAAGGCCGGGTTCGAACGCGAGGGAATCCTGCGCCGCGCCCAATGGCGGGACGGCGGCTGGCACGACCAGATCCTCTACTCGGTGCTGCGCCCGTGAAGTCCGAAAGGCCCTACGGCGGCGAGTGCGGGCCCGTCCGTCAAGCCGGCTCCGCCGGACTCGGGTTCGTCAGAGTCTCCACCTGGGCCAAGGCGATTCAAACCGCAGCACTCCAGCGGTTATCGACCGGTTTTCTTCAAAGGGCACGTGATACCCGTCGATGAGGTTGGTGACGAAGAGCGGGATGACCTTCTCTGGGTACTGAGAGTGGCCGTAGTTGTTGGAACAGCGGGTCACCCGCACATCGAGCCCATCGGTCCGGTGATGGGCACGGCAGAGAAAATCGGCTCCCGCCTTGGCGGCCGAGTAGGACGAGTCAGGAAACAAGGAGTCCGACTCGGTCCAGGACCCCGCGGCGATGGATCCGTACACCTCGTCCGTGGAGACCTGAACGACTGTACGCGCGCCGGTGTCGAGCGCCGCCTACAGGAGGCGTTGCAGGCCGTGCATGTTGGTGACCACGAACTCCCCGGGGCCGCTTATCGATCGGTCGACATGAGTCTCTGCGGCGAAGTTCACGATCACGTCATGCCCCGGCACCACGTCGGCCGGTAACCGGGCATCGGTGATGTCCCCCTGACGAATGTGAAGCACGGATGCTCGGCCACCGGGCGCAGATTCGCCACGTTGCCCGCATATGTGAGCTTGTCCAGCACCGTCACCTGAGCATTCTCATAGCCGGGATATCCTCCCGACAGCAGCGATCGCACATAATGGGAGCCGATGATCCAGCACCGCCTGGAACAAGGATTCTCATGCCCGCACCTGAATCCTGCTGTGGTCACCGACCATGAGTTGATGCGTGTTGGGCACTCCTCTGGCCTGGATGACCTCGACGTTTCGGCCGATCAGGGAGTACGTGAGCCCCGAGACGCCTCTAATGATGGATTCTCCCAGAATTATGCTGTATTGCACCTCGGCATCCTCCAGCACGCAGCCCTCGGCGATCGAGGTATAGGGGCCGATGTACGAGCCGTTTACCTTGCTTTGGGTGCCGATGACCGCAGGCCCTCGGATCACCGAGTTCTCCACCACCGCCCCGGACTCGATGACAACGCGCCCCGTTATCTCCGAGAACCCGTCAACGGTTCCCCGGATGTCTGGTTCGATCGCCTCCAGGACGATGCGATTGCATTCCAGCATGTCCTGCAGACGTCCGGTATCTCTCCAGTAGCCGCTCACGAAGTGCGAACGGACACGGCCACCGTTGTCGATGAGCCATTTGATGGCGTCCGTGATTTCCAACTCTCCGCGGGCGGAAGGCGTGATCGCGTTGACCGCCTCATGGATGGCCGGAGAGAACGTGTAGACCCCCACGATCGCGAGATCACTACGCGGGTGCTCCGGTTTCTCTTCCAGCCCGATGATCCCGCCGTCCGGTCCAAGCTCGGCGATTCCGTAGAATTGTGGCTCGGCGACTCTGGTGAGCAGGATCTGGGCGTCGTTGTCAGCCTCGCAGAATGCCTCCACCAGATCTCTGATGCCGCCCACCAGAAAGTTGTCGCCCAGATACATCACGAACGGCTCATCGGCGAGGAACTCCCGAGCGATCAGGACACAATGCGCAAGCCCCAGAGGGGCCTCCTGGGGAATGTAGGTCACGTCGAGGCCGAACTTCGAGCCGTCCCCGACCGCTTCCCGGACCTCATGGGCCGTGTCGCCGACGATGATCCCGACGTCGCTGATGCCCGCGTCCCGTATCGCCTCAAGTCCGTAGTAGAGCACCGGTTTGTTGGCGACGGGGACCAACTGCTTCGCCGAGGTGTGGGTCAGCGGGCGCAGCCTCGTCCCCTTGCCACCCGCTAGAACGAGTGCCTTCATGGTTGTTGAGTCCTTCCACCAAGAGCGCTTGGCCACAGCGACCGTCTGCACACTCAATTTACGCGGAGCTCCAATTAGCAGCCCGCCGCCATCCTTCGCTTTTGTCAAAGAACGTGTGGCATCTTGGCAAGACTAGGGTTTTTCCCGATTGGGGAACGTCCACGCTCGGTGCGTCAAATAGCTTAGCGGCGGACTCACGGCTATTAGCAGGCCTTGTGCCACCATAATCGGAATACCGACAAATTCCACCAGAATCGGGACGCCGACAACGGACGCCGCCAGGAAGCCCAGTCCGACCGCATAGAATCTCAGGTAACCCGCGAACCACGATTCCCTGGCAGCGCGAAAAACCACCAGCCTGTACCATGGATAGACGATCACCGAGGTGAGGAACTGGCAGGCCACAAGCAGGAAGACATAAGGAACCCGATCTTTGACGGCAAGCAGCCCCAGCCCCAGGAGAGCGCAATAGACTACAGCCGTCATGGCGCTGGCCAGCAGATATGCGACGCGTCGGCCCCAAAATGCCGAAACCAGAGCTCGCCACCCGGGACGTGAATCCTTCTCGTGGGCGGTCCCGCTTCCGACTTCAACCATATGGCAGTCACTCCGGATCGTGATCGAGTAACGGGATCGAATGAGTTATGGTCGGCCACCGGAAATCAACCGGGGTTGGCGTCAGAGACGATTCCGGTCATCGCGTGTTACCGCCTGAACAGACTCTTCCGGCGCTCGTGACCTGGCTCGGGTCGCTCGTCGAGACCTAACGGATCTCAGCCTTCGTCCCGATCAGCCCGCTACACCTCGATGGCGCTGAACAAAGATGTGTCAGGCAGTGACTTCCGTGCGCGGCAGAGTTGGCGGAAACCAGCGCCTTCCCAGCAGCCGCACGCATGATTCCTGTCATACGCAGATCCCGCGATGGCCTCTGCGTGCGCGGCCCCTTTGCGCACATAGCCGCCGATCTGCAAGAGAACCGGCGAGCATCACGGTCCGGCCGGGCGCGATCGGCTTCATGAACCAGTCGAAGCGGCCAACCGGGTGTCGATGCACGATGACGTACTGAACATGAAAGCTCGAAGTTACATGCGATCATGCCGCTGACCGCGGCGATAGATGGCCTTCGTGTAACGTCCACCTTTGATCGTCAGTACGCGGCCGATCTGTAGACGGCCTTCGGACCTCGGAGAATGGAGGCCCGGCCTCAGCGGGAGCGGCGAGACGCCCGGCCGGACACCCGGACCCGGGTGACTCCAAGCCTGGGTGACTCCAAGGGTGATTCCCGAGCCCGTACGGCTCGCACCTGGATCACGTCACACCCCATCAGTTCACCTCGTAGGTCTGGACGGCGTTGATCACGTGGTCGACGTCGGCCTCGGTCAGATCAGTAAACAGTGGCAGCCGTACAAGGCGGTCAGCGACCTCCTCGGTGACCGGGCATCCTTCTGGGGCCACCCGCCCGTATCGCACCCCTGCGGGCGCGGAATGCAGCGGCTGGTAGTGGAATACCGCCTGCACATCCCTCTTCGAGAGGTGGGCGATCAACTCCTGCCGATTCACCAGATCCGGAAGCAAGAGATAGTACAGATGCGCCGGATGGGCGCAGCCATCCGGGACCGTCGGCTGGGCGACCCCGTTCACCGCACCCCAGTCCGCCAGTTCATCGTGATACCTGCGCCATACCGCATGGCGCCGGGCCTGGATCGCGCCGAACGACTCCAGCTGGGCGGTTAACTGTGCGGCGAGAACATCGGACGGAAGATAGCTCGATCCGATGTCGACCCATCTGTACTTGTCCACCTGCCCGCGGAAGAACCTGCTGCGATCGGTGCCCTTCTCCCGGATGATCTCGGCTCGCGCCACCAGATCCGCGTCGTTCAGAAGCAGCGCGCCTCCCTCCCCGCACTGCACGTTCTTGGTCGCGTGGAAGCTCTGGGTGGCCATGCTGCCGAACGAACCGAGAGGCCGGCCTCGATAGGCCCCGCCCAGACCGTGGGCGTTGTCCTCGACGAGCGCGAGATCATACCGTTCGCACAGTTCTCCGATCGCCTCCATCTCGCAGGCGACACCCGCGTAGTGCATGACCACGACGGCCCGGGTGCGATCGGTGATCGCGGCTTCGATCAGCCGCTCGTCCATGTTGAGGGTGTCGGGCCTACAGTCGACGAAGACCGGCACCACCCCGCGGAGGGCATAGGCGTTGGCCATCGACATGAAGGTGAACGACGGCATGATCACCTCATCGCCGGCCTGGAGGGCGAGCAGAATCGCCGACATCTCCAGCGCGTGCGTACAGGAGGTGGTCAGCAGCGCCTGGCCCGCCTGGGTGATCTTCTCGAGAAGCTCGGAGGCCTGCCGGGTGAACGGCCCGTCTCCGCAGGTGGATCGCCGGCATACAGCCTCGGCGAGATAGTCCAGCTCGTTCGGCGAGATATGCGTTCGGTTGAAGGGAATCGTCTCCCGATCGGTTACTTTCACAGCCGAAGTGAACAACGGAAGGATCAGTCGGCAGACGTTGCGCTGCCGTCCATTGGTGATCCATTACGCAAGTCTTAGGTCACACCGGTCAACCCTGCCGACCCCCGGCTTTCTCGTTCGGCGCGCCCACGGCATGGCGAGCACCTTCCCGTCGGCAGCCGCCAGTGCACCGGCTACCGGGTTGACATGGTGTTCGACGTCGATGAGCGCACTGCGGAGGCCCGGCCGCTACTCCGGCCGGGCCTCCGTCGGCTTCCGCGCCTCGATCACGAACCCACTGGCCGCCACCGTGGCGTTGGGGTGCCGCGCCAGCAGGACGTCGAGGACCTTGATGGGCGAGAGCAACCACATCAGGGGGGCCAGTACGCGGTAGAGCCGCCTGCTGCCGAACGAGAGCAGGAGGGCCAGCCACTCCTGGAACGTCCACAGCATGGCCGAGGTGGGACCCGCGCCTATCCGCACATGCATCACGTCGAAACGGCTGAAGAGGGTTTTCATACCCGCCTCGGTGTAGCGCTGGTAGTCATACGGTGATGCGTGAAACGGCTGCATGAAGGGCACGTAGCACAGCACTCGTCCTCCCGGCCTGAGCACACGCCACATCTCCCGAACGTGAGCCTGCGGATCCGGCACGTGCTCGAGTACGGCGATGCTGACGATACCGGCGAGAGCCCCGTCATCGATCGGCAGTGTTCGCAGGTCACCCACAATGTCAACGTTGGCGTACGCGCCCCCGTCCACACAGAGAAGTCGTGAATCATAGCGGTTGGTACCCGACCCTAGATCCGCCACCAGATCACGATCAAGATCGAAACTCATGAGGAAGGGGCGGATGAACCGTCTCAGCAGCACAGGTGAGAGCAGTTGGATCACAAGCGGATATGCGGGCCCGAAATGGCGCTTGACGGTCTCCTTGATCCGATTGAGCGGATCGTCCCGTAGCTCGGCGTCTCCGAAGCCGGCAAAACGGAGCTGGTTTCCCGTCCGGTGACCGCCGGTTCCGCAGGCCGCGCATCCGTACGACGCGTCGAGGGGAACGTGGCAGGACGGGCAGACCAATGCGGCCGTGATCCGGTCGACCGGGCACCCCATCGGTTCTTCCCCGTTCATCAGGTCCTCTCCTTCAACCGTCGCTACCATGGCTCGTTGTTCCGATACCAGCCCATGATCTGGGCGATCCTCTCCATGAACGGCTGGCCGGCGAGAAGTCGCAGGCGGTCAGGACGCAGCGCGCCAGGCCGGAGGGCTCCTCCCCGGCGAGGAAGGGCACATCGAGGCCGCCCCCGGAGCCGTCGCCCGCCGCTTCCCGAATCTCGCAGGCCGTGTCGCCGACGACGATCCTCACGCAGGTGACACTCGCGTCCCAAACCGCTTCGAGCCAGTAATAGAGCACCGGCCTGTCGGTGACGGGGGGTCAGTTGTTTCGCCGGCCTGTGGGACAGCGTCCGCGATCTCGTCCCCTTACCGCCTGCCGGAACAAGTGCCTCCACCGGTGTTTGAGCCCTTCCGCGAAGAACGCATGGCCTCAGCGACCACCTGTCCGCTTGAATTTATGCGGGACTCGAATTAGTGGCTGCATGCCGTCCTCCGCCTTTACCGAAGGGCGGGCGACAAGTTGCCGGAGCCATAGGTTTCCGCCGCTGCGGAATGTCCATTGGCGGCCGGCAACCCCAGGCCAAGGAGCGCGCAACGGACCATGGCCGCCATGGCACTGTTCATCGGATAGGTGATGCGATGACGCCAAGACAAGTCTTTCCGCCCGGAATGCGAATGCTCGCTGCGGGCGCTTCGGCTCCCCGTTTCAACCATCCGGCACTCCGGCTCATGCCCGGCCGTCACGATCCGTTGTCACAGGTCAACCTCGGCATGAGGATTGATAGGCGGGCCCCGGCGGGGTCGGGGTGCGGCGAAGGAGTCAGGCCGTACCGTCTGGCACCTCGTAAACGGCGTAGTCGCCGGAACGGAACCTCAGGTTCGCGCCGTCACCGATCTTGGAGTCCGCACCGGTGTGCTGCTCGTCGACGAACAGCCAGCGCACGCCGTAACGCGTCCGTAACCGCTGGATGGAAGCCGCCGAGGGCGATCGGAATGCGGCATCGTTGAGCTGGATCCGCTCCTGGTCCCAGAACGGCAGGTGCTCCGCTATGAGGCCCCTGTGCCAGTGCTGGTAATTCGCCGGGCTGAACGCCCACCCCTCCACCAGCACGCGTCGTTCGGTCAGCGCGGACACCCAGAACTCACGGCTGTCACAGGGGTTCTCGGATTTCCCTCGGCAATGTGTGTCCGTGGCGACCAGGTCATCCGGATCCGAGTGGGCACGCAACCATCGTCCGGCGGTCAAGGCGTCCCTGCGGATCACCGGCGCCGGCACTCCCGGGCCCGTGTCCGCGCCACCGCCCGCCGGAGCGGGAACGGCCGACGAGAGGACACGGGCCGCCCAGGCCGCGGGCAGGCCGACGGCCGTGACCATCGAGATCGTGATGGCTCCGGCGACGACGAGGCGCCGCCTGTTGGCGACGAGGAGCAGGCCGATCATCGGCAGGGCGAGAGCCGCAAAGGCGATATACGGCCGGTACAGGAGGATCTCGCTCTGGCCCGGGTCCAGGGGGATCCGGACGCCGAAGATCATACGGATCGAGCAGGTCGCTACGATCGCCGCGCCGACCGCGTACGCCGTCACGCGCGGAGGCACCTGAGCCCGCCGAACGATGACGAAGATCCCGTAGACGGCGACTATCGCCAGATAGGGATAGGACGCCACGGAGAAGTACATCTCGGCATGATGAGGGTGCCCGAACAGAAGCGTGGCGCAGAACCCCCCCGCCCCGATGCTGAGCATCACAACCACGGCAGGCCGCAGCAGCAACCGCGGTCGGCTCAGCAGACCCCAGATCCCGCACCACTCTATGACCCAGCTCAGCAGGTACAGCAGCGTGACGCCGAGAGCCGAGGCCGACAATGGCTCGATGTCTCCGTCCTGACCGGTCAGCTCCGCCCATATCTTGCGGGTCATGGCGAGCGGTTCGACGATCATCCCTAGGCGCGCCTGGCCGAACAGCACGAACTGCGCGTAAAGAAAGCACATCACGGTGGTCACCAGCACGACGAGCACGCGCCAGGGCATCTGGCGTCGTCTCGCCACCTCGATCACCGCGATCGCCGCCAGGCCGATGGCGAGCAGGGGTAGGTAGGTGGCCTTGGCCCCCATCACCGCCACGAGGAAGACGCCCAGGAGAATCCAGGAGCCGAGGGCGACGCGCCTGCGCTCAAGAAGGTTGATCAGGAGGATGACGACCGGCACGAAGAGGAGAGCACCGAAGGCCTGGGTGGGGCTCAGCCACGACTGAGGGGGACGCCACGTGAAGATTCCGACGCTTGTTCCCAGGTACAGGTTCGGGGCCTCCATGAAGACAGTGCCCGCGACAGCCAGCAACCCAGCCGACCAGGCGCCCACCACGCGCCGTCCAATCATCCCTATCAGGACGACGAAGGCGACCATCATGGGCAGCATGAAGAGTCTGAACAGCAGCACCAGCGGTTCCACGCCGGTGATCCAGCTCGCCGCCGCGAGGTGGGCGTAGACGAACCAGTGGTAGAAGAGTGGCTCACCGGCGACCATCGGCACCGTGGGCGGCATATGGTGCTTCAACTCGCCGATCAGCGCCAGGTGGAACGGCATGTCGAGATTGGCCGTCCCAAGCGCCGGCCACGTCAGAGCATGCGTCCTGAAGAACTTGGCGGCGCTCCAGGCGATCAGATAGATGGTGACCAGGGCGAGGGACCAGGACCACCAGAGCGGCGTGGTAAGGCGACGCCCGCCTCTCCAGTGCCGGCGCAGGCGGGGAACGGCGATGAAGACCGCGTAGGTGGTGATCGGCCAGGCCATGACGAGCAGCGGCATCCCGGCCGCGCGGACGGCGACATAGGTGAGCACCTCGATCGCGTAGCCGAGCGTCAGCCCGAGGGCGATCTCCTCGGTCAGCGTCCGCCTGCCGCCGTATAGGGCGCGGATCAGCAGCAGCCCCGGGAGCGCGAGCCCCAGCGCGATGTAGGCGCCGAAGCAGGCCATATCCCGGACGGAAACCCCAAAGAAACCCAGCACCGTCACAGCAAATATGGTCACAAACGCCGCGGGAAACCATCTAAATACGTGAAAGCACCAGACCCTCCGCCACCAAATAGGCCATCTTTGTTTATGTAGAGTCCGATTTGCCGACACTTTTCCCATAAGTTCAAGAGGATCCGGCAAGGGACTTTGAAGGCGCGAAGTCTTAGCCATGCACGCAAGTCTCACGACACGAGCGTCCTGGTCAGATTTGGACGGCCATGTTTTTCAATGTATTTGCCATTCGTTCACATGGGCCGGCCAATACGGATGAACAGTGAGACACGCCACCTCCTGGAATGGGAGATACAGTCGCGATCTGTAATGCTACAGCCATGATCAGAAATCATAAGGGACGACACCTCGGGCGTAATCGTCGCCTGACGGGTGGCCGAGAATTACGCGTTTTCTACATGATCGGCACTATGGGCATAGGTGGCGCGGAAAGCCAAGTCGTACTGCGCGCCAAGGAACTACGTGCCCGCGGTGTTGACAGCCGCGTACTCCTGCTCTTCGACGGTGGCCCCTTCGAAGCGTTTCTCCAGGATGCGGGGGTTCCCGTGGTGCATCTGCGCTTCCGGACCATCAGCACCGCCGGCTGGCGGCGAGCGCTCCTCTGCGACATCGCGGCGTTCTGCCGTCTCGTACGCCTCCTGCGCCAGGCCCGACCTCACGTGCTTCACGCCCACCTGTTCCACTCCTACGCCATCGGTGTACCAGCAGGTAAGTTGGCCGGGGTCCCTTTAGTGGTGGCGGGACGTCACACACCACTCATGATCACCGGCAGAGGTCTTCTGACATCGCTCATAGACAGGGCCGCCAACCACATGGCCGATCACATCGTTCCGGTCAGCCAGAGCATCGCTGACGAGCTCTCAAGCCGCTTCCGCGTCCACCACAAAATCAGCGTGATCCACAACGGCCTCCCACCCACGGCGTTTCTTCCACACAGCCCGGCCCCCTTGGAAACGGAGTTCCCCGTCGTGGTCTGCGTGAGCAGGCTTCAGCCCCTCAAGGGTCACCGCTACCTGCTCGACGCCGCGGCGCTCCTCGAACTCCGCGGGCTGAGGTGCACCATCGTTTTGATCGGGGACGGACCGGAACGCGGCAACCTGGAGAAGCAAGCGGAGCAGCTCGGAATCGACGTTCGTTTTCCCGGCTTCCGAACCGACGTGCACGCCTGGCTGGCCCGCGCCGACATCATGGCCCATCCGACACTGGCAGAGGCCCTCGGGAACTGCATCATGGAGGCGATGGCAGCCGGACTTCCCACGGTCTCGACGCGCGTCGGCGGCGTACCCGAGCTCCTCGAAGAGAACCGCGGGCTGCTCGTCCCCCCGGCCGACGCCGCCGCTCTGGCCGACGCGATCCAACGCCTGCTCACCGATCACGTGCTCGCGAAGCGACTGGGCGCCTCGGCGCAGGCGTGGGCGGTGGACCACCTAACCAGCGACAGGCTCGTCAATCGATACCTGAGCACCTACGCGCGCCTCATACGTCAGAAGTTCGCGACAGATCTGAACATACCGATCGGTCACCGCGCCCAACGCTAGATGAGAGCGGATCATGTTGCGCCCAAAACAGCTTCACGTTTTCCTGTGCGAGGGACGAAACCCGTCGTCTTTTTCAACTTTTTCAACGGTCCGTCTCGGGACACACCCTTCCACCTGTTCGTGTCCGAGCGGTCACACTCCGTAACATGACTCGGGAACCAGGGACCAGCCGGCGTGGCCGTCCTTGTTGTCTTGCTGGATAGGCAATCGAATGACTCTTTCCAAACGCGTAGACGGCGGCACGGACATCGAGACGGACAACGAGACCGTCTGGCAGTCCGTGCTGTGCTGCCCGCGCTGCCATGGTCCACTCCGTGCCGCGGCCGAACTCCGGTGCGATTCGTGCTCGACCGCGTACCCCATCGACAATGGAATTCCACGGTTCGTTCCCCGGGACAACTACGCGGAGGGGTTCGGATACCAGTGGAACCAGCACCGGCTGACGCAGCTTGACTCACACTCCGGCATGCCGATCTCGCGTGATCGACTGATGAACGCGAGCGGCTGGTCGGCCGCCGAGCTCACGGGAAAGACCGTGCTCGAATGCGGCAGCGGGGCGGGGCGGTTCACCGAGGTCCTGTGCGAGACCGGCGCCCAGGTGACGTCGGTCGACATATCCAGCGCCGTCCACGCCAACGCCGCCTCGAACGGCCACTTTCCTCATTTGAGGCTTGTCCAGGCCAGCATCTACGCACTGCCGTTTCCCGAGGAGTCGTTCGACTTCCTGTTCTGCTGCGGGGTGATCCAGCACACGCCGGACGTCGAAAAGACGTTCAAGACGCTGTTCCGCTATCTGCGGCCCGGCGGCCGGTTCTGCATCGACGTGTACGCGGCGATCGTCGCCTATCCCCATCCCCGGCAGTTGCTGCGTCCGATCACCAAACACGTGCCTTCCGCCAAGCTCTACGCCCTCGTGGAGAAGGCCGTGCCGAAGCTGCTCCCCCTGTCCATGAAGCTCAGCGCCGTCCCGTGGGCGGGACAGTGCCTGGCACGCCTGATCCCGGTCGCGAACCATCGCTATCTGGGTGTGACGGACAGGGAGACCGCCCGGAGCTGGTCGGTACTGGACACCTTCGACTGGCTCTCGCCGCGCTACGAAAAGCCGCAGACCCGGCGGCGCCTTGAGCGGTGGACGCAGGAGCTGGCTTTGCGTGAGGTCTCCATCGAACGTCACCGCGGGCTGTACGTCATCCGCGGCGTCAAATAACCGGCGTCCGCACGTCGGCGATCGGCGCGCCTGGCCAGGCTCGGCGGCCGACTTCTCTCGATCCTCCTCAGGGTGACGCCTGTCAAACGGCCCCGCCCGGCCGGCCGGTCACGTCCCCACCCTCACCGCACACCTGACGACCACTCCGGCTGAGAACCGCGGACGTGGCACCTCACATTGGATTTCATACCGAAGAGCAGCCTCCGGAAGGGGAACGTCGTGGCGGCCAGCGATAGGTCCGGCCTCCGGCGCGTCGCGCTTCTCATTCCGCAGCTGACGCTGCCCGGGGGGACCGAGGCGCAGGTCTCCCTGCTGGCCCGGCAACTGCACGCGAGGAATATCGACGTCAGCGTGCTCGTCCTGCGGGGAGATGAGGGGTATGCGAAGACTTTGCGCCTGGTGGGGATCGAGGTACACCGGCTCGGCTTCGCGTCCCTCTCCCCTGAACCGTCGGCCCTGGTCGCCAACCTGCGCGCCGCCGCCCGTCTCATACGTCTGTTGCGACGTCTGAGGCCTCAGGTGCTGCATGCGTTTCTCTACTTCGGTTACGTCGTGGCTCCACCCGCCGCCCGGCTGGCGGGGGTTCCGGTCGTCGTCGCGGGCCGGCGCAGTCTGAGCTTCTTCAAGCGGGAACGCTGGTGGGTGCTGACTCTGGAACGGGCCGTGAACCGCATCACCGACCACGTCATCGCCAACGCCGCCGCCGTCGCCGAGGACGCCCGCACCGTCGAACACCTCCCCGCGCACAAACTCAGCGTGATCTACAACGGCCTCCCCGAAACTGCCTTCGACCCGGCCGAACCAGAGAACATCGACACCCCACTGCCCGTCATCCTGTGCGTGGCCAACCTCCTGGAGATCAAAGGGCACCGGTTCCTGGTCGACGCCGCCGCCACCCTGGCCCGGCAGGGCAACCCCTGCACGATCATCCTCGTCGGCGACGGCCCCGAATACGCCCCCCTCCAAACCCAGGCCACCACACTCGGCCTCGACGTCCGCTTCCTCGGATCCCGCACCGATACCGCCGGCCTCCTGGCCCGCACCGACATCGTCGTACTGCCCTCCCTGTCCGAAGGCCTCAGCAACGCGGTCATGGAAGCGATGGCCGCCGGCCGGCCCATCATCGCCACCTCGGTAGGCGGCACACCCGAACTCCTCGAAGACCGCGGCCTCCTCGTCCCCCCCGCCGACCCCGCAGCCCTGGCCGAAGCCATCACCCACCTGCTCACCCACCCCCAGCACGCCACCACCCTGGCGACCGCAGCACGCGCCTGGGCACGCAAGAACCTCGACGCAACCGCCATGACCACCCAGCACATCAACCTGTACCACCAACTCCTGGAGACCCGATGTGTGGAATAGCCGGAATGACCACAACATCACACCCAGACCCCGAACTCGTCCGCCGCATGTGCGATGTGATCGTGCACCGGGGACCGGACGGCGCGGGCTTCCACAGTGACGAACACTCGGCACTCGGCATGCGCCGACTGGCGATCATCGATGTGGCGACCGGCGACCAGCCCGTCTACAACGAGGACAACCGCGTCGTGGCCGTGTTCAACGGCGAGATCTACAACTTCGCCGAGCTCCGCGAGATGTTGATCGCCAAGGGGCACCGTCTGCGTACCGCCGGAGACTCCGAATGCCTGGTGCATCTCTACGAAGAGTTCGGCGTAGAGCTCGTTCACCGGCTCAGGGGGATGTTCGCTTTCGCCATCTGGGATCGAGACCGCCAGCGGCTGGTTCTGGCCAGGGACCGGGTGGGTAAGAAACCGCTCTACTGGCGGGCCGACCACTCCTCTATCCGGTTCGCGTCCGAGCTGAAGTCCCTCGCACAGGACCCCGGCATGGGCCGCGAGATCGATCCCGTCGCCCTGCATCACTACCTGACGTACCAGTACGTCCCCGCGCCGTGGTCCATCTACCAGGGCGTGCACAAGCTCTCCCCCGGACATGTGCTCGTCTGGGAACACGGCAGGATCACGGTCAACCGCTATTGGCGGCCGGACCGCACCCCACGACCGGTAGTGGACCAGCGGGAGGAGGAGGAACGGCTACGCGAGCTAATCTTGGACGCGACCCGGATCCGCATGGTGAGCGAGCGGCCCATCGGGGCATTCCTGTCCGGGGGCATAGACTCCTCCGCCGTGGTCGCCGCCATGGCGATGCAGAGCACCGAGCCGGTCAAGACATTCTGCATCGGCTTCGAGGACAGTCGGTACGACGAACGCCACAAAGCACGGATGATCGCCGACCGGTACTCCACTGATCACCATGAGCTCGTCGTGACATCGAACCTGCTCGACATGCTGCCACGCCTCGCCTGGCACTTCGACGAACCGTTCGCCGACTCCTCGGCGATCCCCAGTTTCTACGTGGCCCAGCTGAGCCGGCAGCATGTCACCGTCGCGCTCAACGGAGACGGCGGCGACGAGTGCTTCGGCGGCTACCAGCGCTACGCGTTGATGAACCAGGCCCGTAGGATTCCGGCGCTGCCCCCGGCCCTGGCGGCGACGCTCACGCGCGCCGGCACCCTCGTGAGCGAGCGGAGCGACTCCCGATCCCTGCCCCACCGGCTGGGCCGGCTGATGAGGTTCGCCGCGGCGCGTCCATCACAGCGCTACGCCCGCCTGATGTCCTACTTCACGCCGGAGCAGAAATCCGAGATCTACAGCGACGCGCTCCGGGACTTACTGACGGGGGTGGACAGCTACCTCCTGCTGGAGGAGGTCTTCCAGGGTTCGTCCGCTGAGACCGATCTCGGCCGTGTCATGGATGTCGACACCCTCACTTATCTCCCGGGTGACCTGTTGGTCAAGGCTGACATCACATCGATGGCCAACTCGCTGGAGGCCCGCTCACCGTTCCTGGACCACCACATAATGGAGTGGGCGGCCGCCCTTCCCAGCGCGCTGCACATCCGCAGCGGCCAGACCAAACTCCTGCTCAAACGCGCGGTGGCCCCCTGGCTCCCCGAACAGCTGCTGCGCTATCCCAAAAAGGGGTTCAGTGTGCCTCTCGCTGCGTGGCTCCGTGGCGAACTGCGGGAACTTGCCTACGACATGCTCACCGACGACACCGCCCGCAGCAGAGGCCTGTTCCGACCAGCGGTGGTCCAGGAGCTGCTCCGGAGGCACATGAACGGCGCCGACCACGGCGCCCGACTGTGGGCGCTGCTGCAGTTCGAGCTCTGGAACCGAGCGCACGCAATCCCGGAGAGCACCCTCATCAGCGGGGCCGGATGTCAGGCCTGGCAACTGCGATGACCCGGCACGCGGAACCGCCCGCCAGCCGCACGATCAACGAGAGGCTCTCTGCGGTACGAGGAGAGCAGGCCGGCCTGCGGCGCGTCGCGTTTCTCATCGGACAGCTGGAGCTGGGAGGCGCGGAGAAACAGCTGTCCCTACTGGCGAGAGAACTGTGTCTCAGAAGCATCGAGGTCCACGTCCTTCTACTGTCGAAAGGCGGTCCTCACGAGCAGACTCTGCGCGAGGCAGGGATCGGCGTCCATCATCTCGGTTTCGACCGCAAGCCGTCAGGGCTGCCGGCCCCAGGGTGGAACCTGGTGGCCTTCGCCCGCCTCGTCGTTCTGCTGCACGGGTTCACGTACGAGAGTTACATGATCGGCGCAGTGACCGCACGGCTGGCACGGGTTCCGATCGTCGTCGCCGGGCACCGAGGTCCGAGAAGCCAGCCCCGCAGCCTTGGCCGAAGCCATCACCCACCTGCTCACCCACCCCCAGCACGCCACCACGCTGGCGACCGCGGCACGCGCCTGGGCGCGCAGGAACCTCGGCGCAACCGCCATGACCACTTAGCACGTCAACCTGTACCACCGACTCCTGGAGACCTGATGTGTGGAATAGCCGGAATGGCCACAACATCACACCCAGACCCCGAACTCGTCCATCACGCCTCTCCCTCCGGATCAATATCCACCGAGGTCAACCGGATCGGCCGTTCAACCGAGCGGTCATCCCGCGGCGTCCGGACAGGCTTCCGATGCCCCCTACCGCAGACCTGAGCTCCTCCCTCAGCAGGGTGCTCCAGACCGTCGGGAGCCATGCGGTCCAGGTGTTGCTGGGCACGGTGACGGGCGTGCTGATCGCACGGATCCTTCAGCCCGAGGGGCGGGGAACCTACTCGGTCATCGCGACCACGACGCTCACCGCCATCCTGCTGGGGCACCTGTCTGTCGAGAAAGCACAGATCTATCTGTGGACGGACCGGGCACGGCACCGCAGTCTTCTCGCGAACGGCCTGGTAATCGGCCTGCTCTCGGGGACGGCCACCACACTGATCGCGCTGACGCTGATGCGTGTCGGCGCCATGCCGACGACGTCTCCGCTGCTCGGCCTGGCACTGCTGACCGTGCCTTTCGGCGTGGCGGCCACGAATCTCAAAGGCATCGCGCTGCTGCGATCACAGGTGGACATCATCAACCGCGGTACCGTCGCCGCCGCGTCGATCCAGTGCCTCCCCCTTCTGGTCTTGGCGGCCACCGGCCACGTCACGGTGACCAGCGTCATCGTGTGCTGGACGATGTCAGTGGTCCTTCCTTTCATCCTTCTCATCCGGGCGCTCCGCCCACGTCCCCTGCTGACGGACGGTCGGCTCGCCTGCCGCCAGCTCGCCATGGGAAGCCGCTACCACATCGGGCTGGTGGCCTTCTATCTCCTGATGACCGTTGACACCCTGCTGATAAACGCCCTCGACTCCGCCGCCACGGTCGGGATCTACACCGTCGCGGTCACGACGCTCTCCCTTGCCTGCATCCCGGCAGAGGCGATCACCCGGGTCATGCTTCCCCTGCAGGCCTATGGCGACATCCGGCAGGCCGAGCAGATCACCGTCCGCGCCCTCTGGCTCAACCTGCTTCTCTCCACAGCCTTCATCGGGATCCTGGCGGCCGTCTCCCCCGTGCTGATCCCGCTGGTCTACGGCCGGCCTTTCGCCGGTAGCGTCATACCGCTGCTGGCACTGGCCCCCGGAATGATCGCGCTTTCGGTGATCCGATTGGTCGAGCAGCATCTCGTACGGCTCGCCCGGCCGATCTCCATGACTGTCATCGCCGTCGGCGCGCTGACCATCAACGTCCTGCTCAACCTGGTGTTGATTCCTCGCTGGGGCGCGCTGGGCGCCGCCCTCGCGTCCAGCGTCGCCTACATCCTCATGGCCTTGCTCGAAGTGGCATGGTTCACGCGTTCGGCACACCTCCCGCTACGCGATCTCCTGCCTCGCCTGTCCGAGGCGCGTTCGGTACTGGCACCGCTAACGGATTCCGGCCTGATCGCCCGGTGGCGCCGCCATGATGCCTGATGCCGCGTTCCTTCCAGGGGAGGTCGGCGGAGGCGCCCGGGGGCTGGCGGTGGCAGTGATAAGACACCGGTCACGGATGTCACGGGCCCTCAGCCGGGAGGGCCGAGTCTCCCCTCAATGCTCATGATGACTTTCTCCTGGGCCAGAGGAGAGCAGGTCCATTCGGTAGAACACCCAGCCAAGTGGTATCGAGCCCAGGCTCAGAGCTCTGGCGGCCACCGCGTCGAAACCGCGGGAGCAGCGCCACACCGGTTCCTTCTGATGGAAACAGGCCCGCGAGAGGTTCACCGCGGCCCTGACGAAATGAACCGGCCTGAAGCGCAGCCATGCGATGTCCTCCGCGAGGGTGATGCCGTGCTGCATGACGGCCCCAGAGGCGATCTCGGCGAAGGGACGCCGGGTCAGTCGATTCTGCGCGGACATACGGCACACGACGACCTGCTCGTTGACGTGGCGCGTCAGATAATTTCTTCCGATCGCCCGCCAGAGCACGCTTTCGGCGACGTACCCCGTTCTCAGGGGAAAGGGATGCGCGCGGAGGACATCGGTTCTGTACATTCTCGGTTTGTCGCCGGCCGTGGAATACCGATAGACCGCTTCCTGCCAGCTTGCATCGATCACGTCGCGCGGGAATCTCTCACCGACGACGTGCCCCCGCTCGTCCACGCAGAGGCCGGCGACCCCGGCGTACCGCCGGCTGCCCCCGATATCGGACCAATGGTCCAGGAGGCGGCGCAGCCCGCCGGGAACGAGCAGGTCGTCCGAGTCGATCTGAGCGATCAGCTCGCCGCGGGCCATCGAGACCCCGTGATTGAACGCCGAGTGCTTCCCACCGTTCGGCTGCCACTGAAAGCGGACCGGGAACGGGCTGATCCGGGCCAGTTCTTCCATGACATCTTTGGTGTCGTCGGTCGACCCGTCGTCGATGACGACCCATTCCAGGTCCATGTCCTGACGCAATAGGCTCGCGTGGAGTTCCGGGAGATACCCTGCCCGGTTGAACGTGGGAGTGAGAACGGTGACCAGCATCCGGCACACCTCACACCACTGTCGCGAAGACATCAGGCGGTACGACGGCTCCCCCGCGCGGTCGATCGTCGCCTGCCCGCCGTCCGGCAAGGACCAGGCCGAGGACCGCACTCACGTCGATCCGGTGCATCATCACCACATGGCTCCCATCTCGGGAAAGGGCGGATCCTGGAAACGTGCGGCAGTCGGAGCAGACCGCGCGCGGGCTCTTCGAGCCGGCTCGGTGCCGTGCGATCGAACCATCCGTCCTGAAGCGAATTCGCAGGCTGTCGTATCGTGACCGATGCTACGGCGGACGGCGGGCGCGCAGCCGTGATGATCAGCATGCACCGGCGAAAGGTTCGGCTAACGTTGGTCATGTCGGAGGTATGGTTCCGGCGTTGGAGCACCGGCCGCGCTTCCTCCGGCGACCCGGCCCGGTCGCGCCGTCAGATCACCTTCGAGACACCGTCATCGGCAGGCCGCCCGCATGAGGGAGAGGCCGCGGGCTGCTCCTCGCCCCGTGAGCTCCTGCTCCACGCCACTGCGGCGAGCACACTCGTGACCAGGACGATCGGTATGCGTTGCCGGAAGATCAGGCCGATGTTGGCCATGGTGCTGGCGTAGACGATCGTGCCCGGGATGATGAACGACATGAGGATCAGGAGTGTCGTGCGGTCACGGCGCCACAGCCGGCGGCACCCGCGCGCCGCGCTGTAAAGAAGGAAATACCAGATAAGAACGTCTATCTTCCCGAGATGCAATATCAGGCCGCCCTCGGTCCAGGGGAACGGGGACAGGAGCGTGTAGAGCACCTTGGAGCCGAGCGCGTTCCACGGGTCGCCGCCGTCTTCGAAGACGACGCCCGACCTCCCGTCCCCGTTGGCACGACGGACGGCCGCCGACTGGCCGTTCTCAAGCTGCTCCTGGGCCGCCTCGATCTGGGCTTCCCCGTAAACGCCCCCGAAAACGAACACGGCGGATACCAGCAGCATCGCGAAGACGAGCATGCGCTGCGGGGAGAACACGCTCTTGAGACCCACCAGGCCAAGGATCAGCGGCACCGCGCACATGAACACCATGTACGGCCGCACGTACCACAGGGCCCACAGCAGCGGGACGAGCATGAGGAGCCTGTGCAGGTCGAATCGTCGTGAAAGCGAAACTCCCAGGCCGATGCTGGTCACCACGAGAAATGCGTTGAAGCCGTCCTTGTATGTATCCGAGGTGTGCAACAGGAACGCGGGCATGAACGCCGTGACGACGAGCACCAGAAACGCCGAGCGCTCGTCGGCGCCGACGAACCGGGCAAGTCTGTAGATGACGATGCACAGCGCACAGGCGAGGAGCGCGACGATGGCGGTGCAGGCGAGCGGAGCGAGGCCACCGCACAGGTAGATGACGATCGCGAAGACCTGGCACGGCACAGCGACGGAGGTGAGGGTGTCGATCTCATCGGCCGTGACGAACTGGAAACCCTCCTGCCTCCAGTATTCGACGATTCCAACGGCCCTCCCCTCGTAACCCAGATTGTCACCGCCGTAGTCGATGACACCGCTCCGCATCACCAGGACATGGACGACCAGCCGGACGACGAAGGCGGCGAGTAGGACCGGCAGGACCCGGCGCGCCACTGCGGCGCCCAGGTTCGCACGGACAAGAAAGACGAGCACCACTGCGGCGGCGGCAACGATGAGATATTCCACGGGAGGCTACCTTCGATCCGCGTCAGGACGACGTCACAGGGGCCGGCGGTCGGTTTGACCCACCAGCGAGCGACTCTGCGTCGGCGACGCTAGCGCCGAGGGACGGATGTCCTCATGTCCGGAGGATGTCCATGGTCTGGTGATTACCCCCCATTGCCGATTCTTTTCGTCGGCGTATCCCGTCGGTTGAGCCCGCTGTGCGTGAAGCGACGCGGACGGCCGTCACACCGAGCAACGCGGCTCGATAACGCGCAGGTAGGGAGCGATAAAACATTTCACCACCGCCGTGACGGCGTGGACGGAACGGCCCGAATCCCTAGTTAGCTTCTCGACGTGAGCCACGCCTGTCAGCAAGGAGCCTGCGTGAAGCCCGACAGTCGGATTCGTGTCATGGAAATCATTGCCCGGATGAATGTCGGCGGCCCCGCTACCCAGGTAATGGGATTGTCTGAAGGGCTGAACCCGGATGAGTTCGACCACCATCTCTATACCGGTCACGTCGACAACGGCGAGGGGGACCACCTTCGGCTCCGCGACTCGGCGGTGCAGGTTCACCGAGTCGCGGGCCTCGGCCGGCCGCTCAGACCCACCGACGACTATCGGGCCCTCTTCCATCTGATCAGCGCCATACGTGCGTTCCGCCCGCACGTCGTCCACACACGGACGGCCAAGGCGGGTGCGCTCGGCCGTACGGCGTCACGCCTCGCCGGCGTCGGTTCGGCCCGGATCCACGTTTTCCACGGCCATCTCCTGCACGGCTACTTCTCACCGGCCAAACGCCACCTGTACGTACAGGTGGAACGGCTCCTCGCGTCCATGTCGGATCGGCTGGTGACCGTCGGATCTCAGGTCCGCGACGACCTGCTAGCGGCCGGGATCGGCCGGTCGGAGCAGTATGTCGTTATACCACCCGGTGTCCGGCTGGACCGGATTCCCGAGCGCGGGGCGGCTCGTGCCACTCTGAACCTTCCCCTGGACGCGCCTGTCGTGGCCTTCGTGGGACGGCTCACATCAGTGAAACGGCCGGACCGGTTCGTCGCCACGGCGAACGCCGTCCTGCGGAGCCTGCCCGACTGCCGCTTCGTCGTCTGCGGAGAAGGCGACCTCAAGGAGGAGGTGGAGCGGAGCATCCGGCCTACGAGGGACTCCTTTCGCATGCTCGGGTGGAGAAAAGATGTCGAGACGGTATACGCCGCAGCCGACGTGATCCTGCTGACCTCCGACAACGAGGGCACGCCCCTCACCCTCATCGAGGCCGGGATGGCCGGAACCCCGGCCGTCTCCACGCGAGTCGGAAGCGTCGCCGAGATCGTCCAGGACGGGCGCACCGGCCTGCTGGCCGGAGCCGACGCGGAGGAACTGGCGCGACACACCGTGAGACTGCTCTCCGACCCCGCGCTCGCCTGCCGGATGGGCGAGGCGGCCCGCCGATGGGCCAATGCCTCCTTCAACGTGGAGCGCCTCGTCGCGGACACCGAAGCCCTTTATCGAGCACTGTACGCGGAACACCGCGATCGCCTTGTTACGACAGGAATCATGAGAGGAATGAACAAGTGAGAGTCCTGGTGACCGGTGGAGCGGGGTTCATCGGCGCGAATCTATGCCGTGCGCTCGCGGCTCGGCCCGAAGTCAAGAACATCACCGTGCTGGACGACCTGAGCAGCGGAGAGCTCGCCAACCTCGACGGTGTCGGAGTGGACTTCGTGATGGGCAGCATCCTGGACCGGGATCTCCTGGCCGACCTCGTCGCGGACGTCGCCACCGTCGTCCACCTTGCCGCCCGCCCGTCGGTGCCCCGCTCGCTCCTCGACCCGCTGGCCTCGCACTCCGTCAACGCTACGGGCACCCTCCACGTGCTCGAGGCGTGCCGCGCGAACAGGCCACACGTGATCCTCGCCTCCTCCTCCTCGGTGTACGGCGACAGCCCCGAACCCCACAAGCACGAGGACCTGCCCACCAGACCGCTCAGCCCGTACGGGGCCGGCAAGCTCGCGGGCGAGGCCTACGCGATGGCCTACGCGCACAGCTACGGCCTGCCGGTCATGCCGTTCCGCTTCTTCAACGTCTACGGCCCGCTGCAGACCGCCGGACACGCCTACGCGGCGGTGATCCCGGCGTTCGTCTCCGCGGCGCTGCGGGGCGAGCCGGTGCCGCTGCACGGCGACGGCCTCCAGTCGCGGGACTTCACCTACGTGGGGTCGGTCACCCGGGTCCTCGCCGACGCGGCCGCGTTCCGGATGACCAGCACGAAGCCGGTGAACCTGGCGTTCGGCACCATGGTCTCCCTCCGGCACCTGATAGACGTCCTCGCCGAGGTCCTCGGCCGCCCTGTCGAGTCGGCTCACCTGCCGCCGAGGGCGGGCGACATCCGGCAGTCCCAGGCCTCTCCCCATCTTCTGCGCGAACTGTTCCCCGGTGTGTGCCCCGTCCCGCTTGAGGACGGGCTCCGCACAACGGTGCGCTGGTTCGAGACGACCCAGGTTCCGGGCATCGAGTCGACGCTTGGCACGTACGCGTGAACCACCGCCTCCTCCCGCCAACAGAGATCTCTCCAAGCACGTGATGAGGGGAACCCGTGAGCACGGCACCAAGAACCAACTATCTAATAACGGGTGGAAGTGGATTCATCGGATCGCACCTGGCCGACGCGCTGCTCGCGCGTGGTGACTCCGTCGTCGTCCTGGACAACCTCTCGACGGGGCGGCTGGAGAACCTGCGGCCCCACCCGGACCTGCGTTTCGTGCACGGTTCGGTCCTGGACGAACTCATGGTCGACGAGTTGGTCCACCGGTGCGACGTCGTCGTCCACATGGCGGCCGCAGTCGGCGTCAAGCTGATCGTCGAGCAACCGCTGCGGTCGTTGACGACCAACATCCGAGGTTCGGAGATCGTCATCGAGGCCGCACACCGGTACCGGAAGAAGATCTTGATCACCAGCACGAGCGAGATCTACGGCAAGAACTCCTCCGGTGCGCTGCGCGAGGACGCCGACCGCATTCTCGGCAGCCCCGCGGTGGTCCGCTGGGCCTACAGCACCGCCAAGGCCGTCGACGAGATCCTCGCCAACGCCTATCACAGGGAGCGTGGCCTGCCGACGATCGTCGTCCGGTTGTTCAACACCGTGGGCCCGCGGCAGAGCCCGACCTACGGCATGGTGATCCCGAGCCTCGTCCGGCAGGCCCTGTCGGCCACGCCGCTGACGGTCTTCGGCGACGGAACCCAGACCCGCTGCTTCGCGCACGTCGCGGACGTCATCGACGCGCTGCTCCGGCTGCTCGACGAGGACGCGGCCGTCGGTGAGACGTTCAACATCGGCTCCGCCGAAGAGGTCAGCATCATGGAGCTGGCGAAACTCATCATCGAGCTCACCGGATCCACCTCCGGGGTCGACCTCATCCCCTATTCCGAGGCCTACGAGCGGGGATTCGAGGACATGACCCGCAGGGTCCCGGACACCGCGAAGCTCCGCGCGCTCACCGGCTGGGTGCCACAGCGTTCTCTCGACAGGATCCTCACCGAGGTCATCAGAGAGTCCATCGGTGCTCCGGCGGCGTGCCCCCGGTGAACGGAATGATCGCCCTCGCCGCGGGCGCGGCCGGCCTTCTCAGCGTGGCGACCGTCGTGCCGTTGAGGCACCTGGCACTGCACTGGGATCTCGTCGACCGTCCCGGCGGGCACAGGGCCCATGCCCGCCCGACCCCTTATCTCGGCGGTATCGCGATCACGGTGGGCACGGTCACGCCCACCGTGATCGCGCTCGGCCTCGCCGATCTGCAGATCACCGCTATCCTCCTCGCCGCCGTCGCGGTGTGCGTCCTCGGCCTGATCGACGACATCGCCCCCCTGCCCGCGGCCACCAGGCTGGCCGTGGAGACCGTGGTGGCGATCGGGGTGGTGCTCTCCGGCGTCCAGGCACCCCTGACCGGGACGTGGCTGGACGGCGCCCTCACCGTGGTGTGGGTCGTCGTGATGACGAACTCCTTCAACCTGCTGGACAACATGGACGGCGCGCTGGGAACCGTCGCCACCGTGACCGCCGGTCTCCTCGCGGCCACGGCCCTGGTACAGGGCCACACCGCGCTCGCGGTGTTCCTGTCCGCGCTCGCCTGCGCGTGCCTGGGCTTCCTGCCGCACAACTGGGCGCCCGCGAGAGTGTTCATGGGGGACTCCGGATCGTTGTTCCTCGGATTCACGCTAGCCTGTTCGGCGGCCGTCCTGGTCACCGGACGGCCCCCGGACACGACGATCGCCGGACTGTTCCTGCCGACCTTCGTCGCGACCGTCGACACCTGCGTGGTCTTCCTCTCCCGGACACTGGCGAACCGTTCACCGCTGCAGGGCGGCACCGATCACCTGTCTCACCGGCTACGCCACATCGGCCTGGGAACCCGGGTGGTCTCTGTGACGCTGGGCGCGATCACGGCGATCACCGGTGCCCTCTGCCTGACGATGGTCCTGGGCCGGCTGTCACCGCTCATCGCGGTGGTCATCGCGGGCGTGATCGCCGTCGTTCTCATCGGTCTACTGCGCGGCGCGAGCGTCGACTCGCCGGTCCAGCGCCCCAAGGCCCCTCAGAAAATCCGCGAAAGGCGGCGTTGACCCCGTGGATCTGCTCTACTACGTACGACTGGCGCGCAGGAACTGGCTGCTGCTCCTCCTCTCGTTGATCCTGGCAGTAGGCGCGGCACTCACCGTCACGGCGAACACGCCGCCGAAATACGTCGCGACGATCTCCATGCTGGTGTCGGGTTATGACAAGGAGGGCAGTCTCTCCACCGCCTATCAGGCGGGCATGTTGTCGGCCCAGCGGGTGCACTCCTACGCCAGCCTGCTGTCCAGCCGCCGGGTGGTCGGCCAGATCGTCAAGGATGAGGACATCGGGCGCCTCCAGGAGAACATCACCGCCGAGGCCGTCCCGGGCACCGTGTTCCTGCGTGCCACGGTCACCGACACCGACCCCGCGCGAGCCTCCCAGCTGGCCAACGCCCTGGGGGCACGGTTCGCCGAGTTGATCGACCAGATCGAGCGGCCCACTCCGCGCAGCCGCCCCGCCGTCAAGATCACGATAGTGGACCAGGCGGATGTCCCGGAGGAACCCGTCAGTCCCAGACCACTGGCCAACCTGGCGGTCGCGGTGCTGACCGCGCTGCTGGCCACCATGACTGCGATCATCCTCCGAGACCGGCTGGACACGACCATCAAGACCTCCCAGGCACTGCAGGAGGCGTCGGGCAACTCGACCCTCGGGGTCATCGGCTACGAGCGGGACGCGCGGCACTACCCCCTGATCCTGCGCAATCACGGCCGGTCCACCAGATCCGAGGCGTTTCGCGCGCTCCGCACCAACCTGCAGTTCATCGGCGTCGACCGGCAGCCGAAATCACTCGTGGTCACCAGCTGTCTGCCGGGCGAGGGAAAGTCCTCGATCTCCGCCAACCTCGCGATCACACTGGCCCAGGCCGGCTGGCGGGTCGTCCTGGTGGACGGCGACCTGCGCCGTCCCAGCATTCCTCGCTACCTCGGCATCGAGGGAGCGATCGGCCTGACGGACGTGCTGATCGACAGGGCACGCCTGGACGAGGTCATCCAGGTCTGGGGCGAGGCCGGTCTGTCCGTCCTGCCGAGCGGCCAGATCCCGCCCAACCCGAGCGAGCTGCTCGGCTCGGGCGGGATGCGTGAGGTACTCGCCCAGCTCACCGCGGCGTACGACATGGTGATCATCGACGCGCCGCCGCTACTGCCCATCACCGACGCGGCGGCGATCGCCGCACTCTGCGACGGCGCGTTGCTCGTCGCCCGGTACGGCAAGACCCGCCGGGAACACATGGCCCGCGCCTCGGAGCTGCTGTCATCGATCAACGTCCGCGTGGTGGGAACCGTCCTGAACTTCGTCCGGTCGGGCAACGACGCCTACCACGGCTACGGGTACGAGTACGAGTACCAGGCAGAGGTCAAGAAGACGGCCAAGAAGCCGGTGGGTGTGTGAGCAACCGGAACGGGACGGCGAGCGATCTCGCGATGCGCCGTCCCACCATCCGATAGACCAGCCGGGATCGCCCGTACGGATCGGCGATGTCGAACCGGTCGACCCGGACCAGTCCGCGCATCGCCCGTGTCTCGTCGACCAGTGCGCGGGCCCGCCGTACGGGATCCCGGTGCCGGACGATCTCCTCGGGCGGCACGGCCCGCACCAGTGTGCCGAACTCGGCGATGGTGAAAGTCCGGGTGGCCGCCGCGAGGTGCATGGCCACCGATTCCGCGCGGTGCCCGTGGGTGGCCGTCAGCACGAGGTCCGCGGCGGCCACCAGCTCGGGGCTGAGCGGGCGGGAACCGAAGCCGGCCGGATCGCCGCCGAGCCGTACCAGGACCCGCCGGGCATGCTCTGTCATCTCCCGCCCCGGTTCGGCGTGGGTGCCCGCGCTGATCACCTGGACCGCGGGGCACGGCCCGATGGCGGAGCGGGTCAGCCGCTCGGCCATCGGGGAGCGGCAGACGTTGCCGGTGCACACGAAGAGGATGCGGAAGCGGGCACCGTCCCGCGGTACCCGCGCCACCCCGGCCTCCCGCCAGCAGCGCTGCCCGCAGCCCTCGTGCCCGGGCGGGACGCCCTCGCCACCGCCCGGTGCTCCGGCTCCCACCACGGTCACGGAGTGCTGTGCGATCCCATCGGTCCCCGGTGAAGCCCTCATGGCGCGAGGGTAGATCGCCCGCCGTGCGCCACCACCCGTGGCACGCGCCTCTTTGCTCTTTTCTGCCGATACGGCGCGCCGGCACCGCGCGAGGACAGGTGCCGGGCGGGTCCACCCGCCGTCCCGCCGGGGAGTTCGGCGTCAGAAGGCGCAACCCCGCGGGTCCTGGGTGACGCGAGTCCGCTGGGGACGGACCAGCGGCTGCACCGGGACCATTGGCGGATCGTCGGAGGCGAGTTCGGTGAAGTCGAACTCCAGCCTCCTGGACTGTCCCGGGGCGAACTCCAGGAGAGCCGAGTAGACGGGGTGGGAGCGTTCGGCCTCCCTGATGACCGCCACCCGCTCGCCGTCGAGGCGCGCCTCGGTCATCCTCGCGTCGAGCCCGCCGTACAGCGACACCCACAGCAGATTGGAACCGGGGGTGTGACCGCTTTGCGGGGAGTCGAGCCTGCCGGTGACGTAGGAGGGCAGTGTCCGTCTCGGGACGTCGTTGGTGAGCCGGATCCGCACCGTCGAGGAGCGCAGCCCGCCCCGGCAGGGGCCCAGTTCGTAGCCGAGGGAGCGCTCCAGGTAGTAGTCGAGCTTGCCTCCGGCGGAGTTGTTGACCACCAGTCCCGCGAACGGCCCCGGGCGCGACGGCAGCACGCCACCGACCGGGGTACGCGACAGCCGCCGCTGCTCGGCCTGGTGCCGGCTCCAGATCTGGAGCCGCCGCTCGCTCACCATGTCGGACAGCGCGGGCAGCAGCCTGGTCGGGTCGACGAGAGACGTGGGCAGCGCCTCGCTGACGGCACCGGCGATCTCGATGAGGAACCGCTTGCGTGCCACGGGGTCGGGGTAGCGGGCGTAGGCCTCCCGCTCGGTGAGGTCGACGACGTTCTCGGCGGTGACCTCGCTCCCGCCACGGAGAGGGACCGGCCCGATCACCCTCAGCAGGTGGGCGAGGCCCACCGGATCGGTGGCGATGGCACCGTCCAGCCGCCCGCCTGCCTGCCGCTCCCACAGCCCCGTCCAGGTGGCCGCGGCGTACGGGAAGTGCGGGGAGAGGTTGGAGACGGAGAGCATCCTGGTCGCGCCCGTTCCATAGCGCCCGAGGAAGTCCTGGCCGTGGTCGGCGACGGGTACCGGACTTGTGGCCAGGCCGGTGTTGGCGGAGAGACGCTCGACGGAGACCCGGCCACGGTCGGCCCTCAGGATGCCGAAGGCCCCGACCAGTCCCCCGGTGCCTCGCGCCTCGGCGTTGGTCTGGAACGCCAGGAAGTAGCGGCGGGGGCCGTCGCGGCCGAGCATCGGGGGCAACAGGGCGGCCGCGTCCGCCGCGCCGCGGAGCAGGCCACGCAGCCGGCCGATCTCGTTCAGCGCCGTGTCACGCGCCTCGTCCAGCCGGTCCAGGCCGGTGTTGTCCGGAGTGGCCGCCAGGTGGGCGAGCACCCGCCCGAGACGGGTGACGCCGTCGTCCAGGGCCGGCGCCGCGGCGTCGAGCGCGACCAGCTGGTGCCGCAGGTCGCCCGGGGAGCGCGTTCTGATCGTCAGGAGAGGGCCGGCTGCCTCCCGCACGCCGGCGAGCACATCGGTCAGCTCGGCGGTGGCCCCGGCGAGACCGCGCACGGTCGTCGCGGCGTTCCCCGCGATCGGGGTGTGCGCGATCACCCACCAGTCCGGGCCCCCGGTGAGCCGCCGGGCCTCGACCGCGTGCCGGCGGGCCTCTGTCAGCGTCTCTGCCAGCGCCTCGGTCACCGGGCGCGGATCGCCCGCGCCCACCACCGAGCGCAACTGGACCAGCGCCCCCCTGGCGGCCTCCAGGTGATCGCGCACGCGCATGCCGAGGTGGACCGACCAGCCCCCCGCCAACCCCAGGGCTGCGGGGACCAGCAGGCCCACTACGACTGTTCGGCGTCGTCTCCTATTCGGCACGGGCGGATCGACGGCGCCGTACCGAGATCAGCGTGCCGGTCGCTCCCACGGCCAGCAGGCCGCCGCCGAGCACGGCCATTGTCTCCATGGGTGCCCCTGTGAACGGCAGCTGCTTTCCCGCTACCGCGCTCGGCCCACAGCTTCTCCCGCAACCGCCACCGCCGCAGTTCCTCCCGCAGCTACGGCAGCGCCCCGCACAGTTACGATGATGCCTCCTGCGGTTTTCCAGGCGGATGTTGTTTCCCTGCTGCTGGTCCTGATGGATCGAGTTGACCTGCTCCGCGGGACGCGGTGGATACGGCACCGGCTGAACCGCCGGCGCGGACAGGCCGGTCGCGGTGGTCAGAGTCGCGGCGGAGGCAGCCGTTGATATTCCGAAGGCCAGTGCGGCCCCGACGGTCACCGTCAAGACGGTGGGTACCAAACACTTTCCAGCCATTTCAAGCTCCCCGGTGGCGGCATTTCAAGCTGTGGAGACGGCACCCGGAGTGCGGGCGACATGTCCCTGGAACCCGTTATATGCAACCTCGTCGGGAACGGTCTCGCCGCCTCATGACACTTGCCGAAAGATCGCCAACTGTTCTACGCCTTTTGACGATCACGGGTCGACACGGCCACCGGCCGGAACCCTCGGGCGTTCGCCTGCCCTCCCCCACCGGGGCGTCCCTAGACTGCGGGTATGCCAACCGCATTGATCACCGGGGCGACGGCCGGCATCGGCGCCGCCTTCGCCCGCCGTCTGGCCGCCGACGGATTCTCACTCGTCCTGGTCGCCCGCGACGAGAAACGCCTCATCTCGGTCGCCGAGGAGCTGCGCCTGCGCTACGGGGTGAGCAGCGAGGTACTCGTCGCCGACCTGGTGACCGACGAGGGCCTGGAGGCGGTGGAACGACGACTCCGCGAGGGGGTCGACCTGCTGGTCAACAACGCGGGCTTCGGCCACCCGGGCCACTTCCTCGACGTTCCGGTGGAGGAGGAGGTGCGGATGCTCAAGCTGCACTGCGAGGCGGTGCTGCGGCTGACGCTGGCCGCGCTGCCGGGCATGAGGGAGCGCGACCGGGGCGCGGTGATCAACGTGGCGTCGGTGGCGGCGTTCTTCACCCGGGGTTCCTACAGCGCCTCCAAGGCGTGGGTGGTCAGCTTCAGCGAGTCCGCGGCCATGGAGATGGCCGGTAGCCGGGTGCGGGTCATGGCCCTGTGCCCGGGTTTCGTGCACACCGAGTTCCACCAGCGCGCCTCGATGGACACGTCGAGCATCCCCGGCTTCCTGTGGCTGTCGGCGGACAACGTCGCCCGCGAGGCCATGCGCGACCTGGCCCGTGGTGTGCCGGTGAGCATCCCCGACCTGCGCTACAAGGCCATCGTCAGGATCGGCAGGCTGCTTCCCCTCAACCTGATCGGCCAGGTCTCACGCCGCCTCGGCCGCCGCTGACGTGACACTTTCGGCGTGACAACTTCGACAGAAAGGGCCCGCACCACGGGAGGGGGTCGTGGTGCGGGCCCTTTCCGGCCTGCGGGGATGGTCGATGACGGCCCCTGAGGTCCGTCGGGCCGATCAGGCGTGAACGTTGGCCTCGTGACCGATCGCCAGACCCGAGACCGGGTCGAAGAAGTGCAGGTTGTGGGTGTCGACGACCAGTTCGATGTTCTGGCCGGGGCGGACGTGGCTGCGGGAGTTGACCCGGGCGGTCCACAGCGACTTGTCGCCCACCAGCGGCAGCGTCGCCTCCTCGTCGCCGTCGGCGTCGGCGGCGGCCACGGTGTCCTGGTGCTGGACGGGCGGGGCGTCGATCAGGAAGAGCACGTTGATCTCGGAGCCCAGCTCCTCGGTGACCTCGGCGCGGACCTGCAGGCGGGTCCAGCCGCCCGAGGCGCCGTTGGCGGCGATCGAGTCGTCGAAGTCGGAGGGCCGGATGCCCAGGATGATCTTCTTACCGAAGTACTGGTCGAGGCCGCGCTTCTCAGCGAAGGTCTCGTTCGGCACCGGCAGCTTGAAGCCCGCGAAGGCGACGGCGGCGCCGCCGTCGCCGCGCACCAGCTCGGCGTTGACGAAGTTCATCGACGGGGAGCCCATGAAGCCGGCGACGAACAGGTTGACCGGCTTGTCGAAGAGGTTCTGCGGGGTGTCGACCTGCTGGAGCAGGCCGTCGCGGAGCACGCAGACGCGGTCGCCCAGCGTCATGGCCTCGACCTGGTCGTGGGTGACGTAGACGGTCGTCACGCCCAGGCGCTCGTGCAGGGTGTTGAGGGAGGCCCGCATGGAGACGCGGAGCTTGGCGTCCAGGTTGGAGAGCGGCTCGTCCATGAGGAAGGCCTGCGGCTCACGCACGATGGCGCGGCCCATGGCGACACGCTGGCGCTGGCCACCGGAGAGGGCGGCGGGCTTGCGCTTGAGGTACTGGTCGAGGCCGAGCATCTTGGCGGCCTCGCCGACCCGCTTGGCGATCTCCGCCTTGGGCATCTTGCGGAGCTTCAGACCGAAGGCGAGGTTCTCCTCGACGGTCATGTGCGGGTAGAGCGCGTAGTTCTGGAAGACCATGGCGATGTCGCGGTCCTTCGGAGGCAGGTGGTTGACCACCCGGTCGCCGATGGCGATCTCACCGCCGCTGATGTCCTCAAGCCCGGCGATCATGCGCAGGGCGGTGGACTTGCCACAGCCGGACGGCCCGACCAGCACCATGAACTCCCCGTCCTTGATCTCAAGGTCGAGGCCGTTCACGGCTTTGACGCCGCCCGCGTAGATCTTGTCGACTTTGCTGAGAACGATGGATGCCATGGAAGTCCTTAGCGCCTCGGGCCAACCCCGTGTTCACCCGATATTGGATACGTTTTCATGCATCTCACCGGAAACGGATATCTCTGTCAAGAGGATGGCTGGTTTTGGCCTGTCAGCAGGGCAGCCGTTATCGCTTCACGCTGGATCGAACACGGAAAGCATGATGGAATCGTTTCCATGAACATGCGTCGTACGACGATCAAGGATGTCGCCGAGGCGGCCGGGGTGGGGGTCGCCACGGTGTCCCGGGTTCTGTCCGGCGGATCGGCGAGTCCCGAGACCAGGGAACGGGTGCTGAACGTCGCGGCCCAGCTCGACTACCGGCCCAGCGCGCTCGGGCGCAACCTGCGTCAGCGGCGCTCGGGCGGGATCGGGTTGCTGCTGCCCGACATCACCGACACCTTCTACGGCCGCCTGGCCGACGGCGTGCTCACCTGCGCGCGCTCGGCGGGAGAGCCGGTGATCCTGGGCGCCACCGGCGACGACCCCGAGCGTGAGGCCGAGTTGATCGGCACGCTGCTCGAACAGGGGGTGGACCGGGTGATCGCGGTCCCCTCCGGTGACGGCGACGGCTGGGCGCCGACCCTGCGGGCCGGGCTGACCACCGTGTTCGCGCACCGGCTCTCACCCGGACACGCCGACATCCCCACGGTGCTGGCCGACGACCGCGCGGGAATCAGGACCGCGGTCGACTACCTGACGGGGCTGGGACACCGTCGCATCGCCTACCTCGGCGGCCCCGGTCAGGAACAGCGCCTGTCCTTCTTCCGGCTGGCGCTCGGCCCCCTCGTCGACGAGGAACTGATCGTCGTCGCCCGTGGCAGTCGCGACTCCGCGTACGCCGCCGCGGCCGGGCTCTTCCAGCACCGGCCCGACCTGACCGCCGTACTGGCGGGAGGGAACCTGCTGGGTGAGGCGGCGGTGCTGGCGGCCAGGGAGCTTGACCTGCGCATTCCCAGGGACCTGTCTCTGATCATGTTCGACGACGTGCCCTGGGCGGAGCTGTGCGCACCACCGCTGACGGTGATCGCCCAGCCTGCCCAGGACATCGGCTACCGCGCCGCCGAACTGGTGCTGCGCGGCGGCACCAGGCGGCCGCGCGGGGTGCTGCTGCCCACCGAGCTGATCGTCAGGGGCAGTTGCGCGGCTAGAGGGACCTCTCGATCGCCTCGATGACCGCGGGGTCGTCGGGCAGGACGCGCGGCCGGAACCTGGCGAGCACCTCCCCGTCCTTCGAGACGAGGAACTTCTCGAAGTTCCACTCGACGTCGCCGGCCTTGCCCTCGCCGTCGGGGGTCTGGGTGAGCAGGTCGTAGAGCGGGTGCCGGCCCTCGCCGTTGACCTCGCTCTTGGCAAGAAGCGGGAAGTCGACGCCGTAGGTGGTGGAGCAGAACTCCTGGATCTCCTCCGCGGTGCCCGGCTCCTGTCCGTAGAACTGGTTACAGGGCACCCCCACGACCGTGAACCCCCGATCGCCGTAGGTCCGCTGGAGGTCGACGAGAGCCGCGTACTGGGGGGTCAGGCCACATTTGGAAGCGACGTTGACGACGAGGACCGCCCGTTCTCCGGCCAGCTCGGCCAGTGTGGTGGGCGCATCGGAAAGAGTGTTGATGGCGATATCACGGATTCCCATGCTCCGCACCCTAATCCCCCTGTCACGTTTGAGAGTTATGTCGTCCATAAAGTGAAATGTGACAGAGGACACAGGCGAGACGGCGCCCCCCTCACCAAGGCTTTGATCATTTTCTTACCGATCTTTGACATGGCTCCTGACATGTGCTGTCGACTGGCCCGGCGGCGGATCACCGGGCATCGTGGCGGCCGTCCCCCACCTCCAAGGCACAAGGGAGTCCCATGTCGACGCTACGCCGTACCGGTGTGCTGGTGATCGCCTCGGCGCTCACCCTCGGCACCACCACCACGGTCGCCCAGGCGTCCTCGGCGAGAACGGGCAACCAGGCCGTCGCCAGGCCGATGGTGGCCGCGCACGGCTGGAGCAGGGCCCAGTTCAACTGCCTCAGCAGGCTCTGGACCAGGGAGAGCAATTGGAACCACCGCGCCCACAACCGCTATTCGGGCGCGTACGGTATCCCGCAGGCGCTGCCCGCGGGCAAGATGGCCAGCGCCGGCCGCGACTGGCGCACCAACCCCAGGACACAGATCAGATGGGGACTCGGCTACATCAAGCAGCGCTACGGATCTCCGTGCCAGGCGTGGGCGCACTTCGGCTCGCGGGGCTGGTACTGATCCGCTGATCCCGGAGCGGTGATCTGAAACCCCATGACGGGGTGATTTTCACACCGTCTCCACGCATGGGCGATTCGCCGGTCGTAACCGGACCCTTGCCGAATCTCCCGTAGATCAAGAAGATCGGGCAAACACCTTCCCTTCGCGTGTCCCATCCGCTGTCCGACACTCTCTCGCGTACTAGAAAGCCGCCTAGAGAGACCGCCGCGGCGTCTCATGCCGGAAACAGGCCGGCGAGACCGCGCGGACGTTCCCCGCCCGAGCCACGGGCGCCGGATCTACGGCCGCACGAGAGCACCTACGTGCCCTCCTGCGACTTCCGCACGCGGCCCAAGGACAAGGATCCATGTGAACAGCTACCGCGTTCTGCGCAACACAGTCGTGACCGTTCTCGCCGCCTCGGCGATGGTCGGGTCCTCGACTTCGGGACAGGCCGACAGCACGGCCGAGTCGTCCAGGAAAGGGACGGCGAGAACCGTCCATCGCCTCACTTGGGTCACCCAGGTGAAGCCAAGGGTGAAGGCGGTCGCGAGGACCGCCAAGAGCAGGAACAAGACGATCGCCTATCGTCTCGTCTCCCGCCGCGCGTGGCCGCACAGCCAGTTCCGCTGCCTGGACAGTCTCTGGACCAGGGAGAGCAACTGGAACCACCGCGCCTACAACCACTCCTCGGGTGCGTACGGAATCCCGCAGGCACTGCCCGGCTCGAAGATGGGCGGCAGCGGCGGGGATTGGCGGTACAACCCGATCACGCAGATCCACTGGGGTCTGAGCTACATCAAGAGCCGCTACGGGTCACCGTGCGGCGCGTGGGGTCACTTCCGGTCGAGCAACTGGTACTGACCCGTATGGAGAGTGTCCAGGGGAAGGGAAGACTCTCCCGGCGCCCGGGACCGCGAGGTTCCGGGCGTCACCTCTTGAGCTGCAGGGCCATCGCCTGGATGAGCAGTTCGAGGCCGAACGCGAACTCCGCCTCGTGGTCGCACTCGTGGAGTGCCGGAGCCAGCTCACCGACCTGTGGGAACAGCAGCGGGTCGACCTCACTGACGCGGACGTCGGACCGGTGCATCGGGGCGAACGTCGGGGTCACTCCGACCTCCCTCAGCAGCGAGCCCACGATGTAGGCGATGAACACCCGCAGGGCGCGCACCGCCTCGTCGCCCCCGAAGCCCGCGCCACGCAGCGTGGCCAGCGCCCGCTCCACCGGGAGCAGCCCGGCGGTGGAACGGAGCTGGCGGCTGACCACCACCATCGTGCACCGCGGGTAGTGGTGCGCGATCTGCCGGAAGGCGAGCGCCTGCATGCGCACCCGATCGGTCCATTCGGCGTCCGGGTCGTCGGTGAACTCGATCTGCGACAGCACGGTCTCGGCCACCGCGTCCAGCAGCGCCTCCTTGTTCGGCACATGGTTGTAGAGCGACATCACGCCCACACCCAGTTCGGCGGCGATCGCGCGCATGGACACCGCGTCGGCGCCCTCCCGCTCGATCAGGTCGATCGCCGTGGCGACGATGCGCGCTCGGGACAGTGGCTCGGCAGGCATATGACCATTGTCCCCTCATTGACTCCATTGACCTACGTACAGTGTACGTGGCACGCTCGTTGTGTACGTACGGTGTACGTCTCTGGAGGCCGCATGTCGACACACGATCTCTACACCATCCCCGCCGAGCTTTCCACGTGGGACGTCGAGGCGGCCGGAGCCGCCCGCTTCACCTGGGAGTACGACAACGGCAGGGACCGCATGCTCGCCCTTTACCAGAAGGGCAAGGACAAGCAGTGGGACTCGGTCAAACGCATCGACTGGGACCTGGAGGTCGACCCGTACAACGTGCTCGGCATCCCCGACGAGACCATCGCGATCCACGGCACCCCGCTCTGGGAGCGGATGGACGAAAAGCAGCGCAAGGATGTGCGCCTGCACGGCGCCTCCTGGCAGTTCTCCCAGTTCCTGCACGGGGAACAGGGTGCGATGATCTGCTCGGCCCGGATCGTGGAGTCGGTCCCCGACCTCGACTCCAAGTTCTACGCCGCCACCCAGACCATGGACGAGGCCCGTCACGCCGAGACCTACGCCCGTTTCCTCCAGGAGAAGGTCGGGCTGGCCTACCCCATCAACCCACACCTGAAGTCGCTGCTCGACAGCACGCTGAGCGACTCCCGCTGGGACATGCCCTACCTTGGCATGCAGGTGCTCATCGAGGGCCTTGCCCTGGCCGCCTTCGGCGTGATGCGCGACATCACCACCAAGCCGCTGCCCAAGCAGATCCTCGCCTACGTGATGCAGGACGAGGCCAGGCATGTGGCCTTCGGCCGGATGGCACTGCGCGACTACTACCGTCAGCTCAGCGAGTCGGAGCTGCGCGAGCGCGAGGACTTCGTCATCGAGGGCTGCTACCTGATGCGCGACCGGCTGCGCGGCCAGGAGACCTGGGAGAACCTGGGCCTGAACAAGGCCGAGGTCGCCGATGCCATGGAATCTGTTGACAAGTCCCAATATCTCCAGCTATTCCGCTCGCTGCTCTTCAGCCGCATCGTTCCCTGCGTCAAGGACATCGGGCTGTGGAGCCCCCGCCTGCAGCAGGCCTACGCCGACATGGGCGTGCTGGACATGGCGGGCCAGAACCTGGAGGCGCTGATGCGGCAGGACGAGGACATCGCCGAGAGACTCGACACCGAGCGCTTCGCCGCCGAGGAGGCCGAGCGCCACGCGGAGGTCGCCGAGACCGTCGCCCTCGGCGGCGAACCCCGCCCCTGACCGGACCTGATCCGGCCCGACACCGGGTCCGCCCGCGACATCGGATGATCATGCCGCAACAGCCTGCCGCGTGTTCCCTACTTTCCGAACCTCGCCAGCACGAAGGCGACGGCTCCGGCCACGGTGGCGAGGGTACCGAGCCAGGCGACGAGGGCGTCGGTCCGGTTGTCGAGGGGGCGGCTCTGGTGGAGCGCCTCCTGGACCCGGCGGAAGCGGAGGCCCGTGTGGATCAGCAGCAGGCCGGCGCAGAGCAGGGCCGGGGCGAAGGGGATGATCGCCATCGGGGGTGTGCCGGCGCGCAGGGCGATGCCGGCGCCGGCCAGGGCGGTGACGGCCAGCATGGCGCTGGTACGTATCCAGGCGAGCTGGGTCCGCTCGCTCTGCAGTCCCTCGTCCCAAGGTCCGTTCATCGCGACAGCAGGATGAGGATCAGGGCGAGCACCGCGACCGTCGCCACACCGTACCCGAACAGCGGCGCGAGGGCGGGAGGCGGCAGCGGGGCGGAGCTGCGCAGGGCGTGCTGGACGCGACGCCAGCGAGGGTAGGCCATCGCGGCCGCCAGAGCCGACAACGACACCAGGACCACCGCGAGCAGGGTCCGCATCCAGGGGACGAAGACATCGGCGGAGACCGCGGCCATGGCCACACCGCCCGCGCTCAGCGCGAGCGATGTGCTCAACCAGGTCAGATAGGTGCGTTCGTTGGCAAGGGTGAACCGGGGGTCCGGTTCACGGTCCGGAGGCTTCATGAGAACGACGCTATTTCAGCCACATTCCCCATAGAGAACCCGGGTTGACGGAGCCTCCGCGGGTGAGGGCTACCCGCAGGCGCCGGTCAGCTGCTCGACCCACCGCACCGAGTCGGTCGCCACCTTCTGCGCGGTGTCGATGGCGCTGTTGGCATCGGGGACGTTGAAGCCCTCCAGGGTGTTGGAGACGCTGTCGGCCGCCTCCTTCAGCGAGGTGTTGGCCGCCTTGTCGGCCAGGTCGCCCAGCTTGGCGCCCCCGTCCTTCAGCGCCTGCTCCATCGCGGCGGGGTCGTCGAGCAGACCGGAGACCTTCGAGACGGTCTCGGTGACGATGCCGGCGGCCTGCACGCACTGCTGTGCCTTGTCGATGCCCTGGCTCACCTCCTGGATCTCGGAGCAGCCAGTGGTGATCAGGACGGCGGCGAGCGCTGAGGCGGCGAGGGCTGGGATTCGTCGCGGAAGGGGTCGCATGCCCAGACCCTACCCAACGAGCCGGTGCGACAGGTGCCCGTCGTACCGGCTCGTTGCCCGGGCCGCGAGGCGTTGGAGACCGGACCCCGGCCCCGGCCGTACGATCGTCAGTGTTCGGACGAAGGGAAGACCATGCAGATCTGTCAACACCTCGCGCAGGCCCAGGACCCGGCGCCTCGCACCCCGCAGGGGTGCGAGGAGTGCCTCGCCGCCGGAGATCGCTGGGTTCACCTGCGCAAGTGCCTGTCCTGCGGGCACATCGGCTGCTGCGACTCCTCTCCCAACAAGCACGCCACCGCCCACGCGACGGTGATCGGTCATCCGGTCATCGCCTCGTTCGAACCGGGCGAGGACTGGCGGTGGTGCTACGTGGACAAAATCATCGGCTGACCGGCGCCGGCCGGGGTCCTCCGCCCCGCGGGGATGCTGTCAGCCGCAAGTCTTTTCCAAGCGCGAGGGCCTATCTCTTGACATGTAACGATGCTCAAGAGTTTGGAACCCCTCCATGCGTACCGGTCTTCGTCTCCTGCTCGGCCTGACCACCGCCGCGGCGCTCGCTCTCGGCGGCTCGGCCCCGGCCCTGGCCTCCACCTCCGCCCCCACGGTCTGGAGATGGGGCCCCCTGGCCTCCACCGACGGACTCGCCGAGGCCTGGGGCAAGGTCGCCGTCGGCCAGTCGGGCCTCGTCGTGTACGGCACGCTGGAGGACACCCGTGGCTCGGGCTGCGCGTGGGCCCAGATACGTTACCTGAGCGCTCAGCACGGACGGTGGCACACGGCGTCCTACTACAACTGCGTTCCCGGCCCGGGAACGTTCCGTAAGAACGTCGGCGGGGTCCTGCAGATCAAGGCGAGGACCTGCCGGGGCACCTCCGCACGACCGACCGGTCGGTGCTCACGGTGGAAGACCGTCTACACCCAGGGCGGCTGACGAGGCCACCCGCCTAGGGCGCGTATCGGATTGTGATCAATCTGCGAGATTCGCCCGGATAGCGAGGCCTGATCCGATAGGCCGTCCCGCGTGACGCGAGTCCAACTAACAGATGAAGAGCCGGCATGTTCCCCTACCTCCCGCAAAGACCGGGCTACAACAAGCGCTTACGCTCCGCGTTGCTACTGATCAAGCGAATGATCCGGGAACTGGCCACCGACAGCGACTTCTGGTTCGACAACCGTTGGATCGCCGGCTCCACCCCCGTGCCCCGCGGCATGTCGCGCCCGACCGTGCAGCGCTCGAACCTGGCCGGCTGGGCCGGCTACGGCTACTGCGCCTCCCACTCCCGGTTCTTCTGGGGCCTGCGCCTGTACCTGGTGTGCACCCCGACCGGCATGCCGATCCTGTGGGCGACGGCCAACCCGAAGATCGGCGAGCGCGAGGTGCTGGCCGCGATGCTGGAGGCCGACGCCGACCTGATCTGCCTCGCCCGCCGCCGTTCAGACGTCATCTACGCCATGCTCCGCGACCGCAAGCCCTACCAATCCCGCCGGAAGAACCACACCCGAAAGCCCGCGGCCGCTTGACGAATCCCATAGGGACACCCCCCGTCGGAGAACGGTCCGTTCCCCCGGAGGAGGACGGACCGGCCCGCCCGTTCAGTGGTCGAGGACGTGGAGGGCCTGTGAGCTCCCGCTGAGCCGTTCCGCCCCGGCGGGGGTGCACACCACGACGTCGGCCACCCGTGCGCCGAACAGCTCGGGCAGGTAGATCGCCGGTTCGACGCACACCGTCATGCCGGGGGCGAGCACGGTCGCGTCGCCGGAGACGAGCCACGGACGCTCGTCCTGGCCGAGGCCGATGCCCCGTCCCAGCCGCCCGGCGGCGTAGCGGCCGTAGCCGCTGCCATCGACCACCTCCTGGGCGGCCCTGCCGACCTCCGCCGCCGTCACGCCGGGCCGCAGCGAGTCGAGGGCGGCGCGCTGGGCGGACAGGACAACCGAGTACATCGCCTCGAAGTCCTCGGGCGGCTCGGCCACCGCGAAGACGCGGGCGACCTCCGAGCAGTGGTTCCCCCATCTCCCGCAGACCGAGACCAGCAGCGCGTCGCCCGGATTGATCACGCGGTCGCACGGCACGTGCCGGGGGACGGCGCTGTGCTCTCCGGCCGCGACGAGCACCGACAGCACCTCCTCGCAGCCCTTCTCGACCATCATCGCCCACAGCCGCCGGGCCATCGCGCGCTCGGTGGTGCCGAACCACGCCAGCTCGCGCGCCATGAGCAGGACCGCGTCCGCCGCCGAGGCCGCGCGTTCCGTCGCCGCGACCTCCGCCGGCCCCCTGAGCAGCCGGAGCGGGGCGAGCGCGACCGAGGCCAGCACCAGTTCGGCCTTCAGCCGCAGGGAGAACAGCTCCCAGGCCCGCATCTCGGGGTCCACCCCGACGCGACGGGCGGAGGAGGGGATGAGCGCCGCCGCCTCCAGCGGGCCGGCCGCGGCCTCCAGCGGGCCCCGGAGGGGCAGGACGAGATATCCGTCGCCCTGCCCTCCCAGGTAGCGGAAGTCGGGGGAGGGGCGCAGCACCAGGGCGTCAATCCCCTCTTCGGCCATCCTGAGGCGCACCTTGTCGATCATGCAGGTTCGTGCAGCCAGCACGCGACCGGGCCGAACGTGGGTTCGCGCTCCCGGCACACGTCCATCGCCACCGGGCAGCGCGGGTGGAACCGGCAGCCGGACGGCGGATCGGCCGGATCGGGCACGTCTCCGGACAGCTCCGCCGGGAGCACGCCGGCGCCGTCGGGCGCGGGGATCGCGCCCAGCAGGGCCCGGGTGTACGGATGACGGGGATCGGCCCACACCTCGGCGGTACGGCCCACCTCCACGATCTTCCCCAGGTACATCACCGCGATCCGGTCGGCGATCAGCCGTACCACCGACAGGTCGTGGCTGATGAACAGCAGGCCGGCGCCCGACTCGACCGCGAGGTCCCGCATCAGCCTGGCCACCTGAGCCTGGGCCGAGGCGTCGAGCGCGGAGATGGGCTCGTCGCCGATCAGCATGGTCGGCCGGGCGGCGAGCGCCCTGGCGATCGCGATCCGCTGCCGCTGCCCGCCGGAGAACTCGTGCGGGTGGCGGCCGGCGAAGTCGCGGGGCAGCCCGACCCGCTCCAGCAGGTCGGCGGGGGCGGTCACGGTGTCGCCCGCCGTACGCAGCCCGTCGGCGATCTGCGCGCCGACCCGGCGCCGGGGGTTCAGCGAGGCGTAGGGATCCTGGAAGACCATCTGGATCCCGGCCAGTGCGCGGTTTCTGCGGCGTAGGCCGAGCGGGGTCACCGGGTGCCCGTCGAAGGTGATCGTCCCGGAGGCGGCCGGGTTGAGCCCGCACACCGCGCGGGCCAGCGTCGACTTGCCGCATCCGGACTCGCCGACGAGCCCGACGACCTCGCCCGCCGCGACGGTCAGGCTGGCTCCGGCCACGGCGCGCACCAGGGGGCGGCCGGGGGTACGGTGCTCGACGACGAGGTCGTCCACGGTCAGCAGTGTCATGAGGTCTCCCCGGGCAGTGACTCCAGCAGGGCGCGGGTGTAGGGGTGGGTCGGGTCACGCAGCACCTGGCCGCGCGGGCCCGTCTCCACGACCAGGCCCTCCTTCATCACGCTCACCTCGTCGGCGACCGCCGACATCACGCCGAGGTCATGGGTGACGAGCAGTACGGCCAGGCCCAGGTCGTCGCAGAGGCCGCGCAGCAGCCTCAACACCCCGGCCTGGACGGTCACGTCGAGAGCCGTCGTGGGCTCGTCGGCGATGAGCACCTTCGGCGAGCAGGCCAGGGCGATCGCGATCGCGATGCGCTGGCGCATGCCCCCGGAGAACTGGTGCGGGTAGCGGTCGATCGCCGCCTCGGGGCCGGGGATGCGCACCTGGCCCAGCAGTTCGAGGGCTCTGGCCCGCGCTTGTTTCCTGTCGAGGCCCAGGTGGTGGCGCATGTGCTCGGTGAGCTGGCGGCCGACCGAGAGCATCGGGTGCAGGCTGGTCGCCGGGTCCTGGAAGACCATGGCGACCTCGCCGCCGCGCACCGTGTTGAGCTCCTTGGCCGGCATGGCCAGCAGGTCGCGCTCTCCCAGGGCGATCCGGCCGCTGGTGCGGGCTCCGTGCGGCAGCAGTCCGAGCACGGCCAGGCCCGTCATCGTCTTGCCCGAGCCGCTCTCGCCGGCCAGGCCGTGCACGCGGCCGGCCCGGAGGTCGAGGTCGACGCCGCGCAGGATCTCCTTGCCGCCGATGGAGACCTTCAGGTCGGAGATGGCGAGGAGGCTCACAGCGCACGCTCCTTGATGGCGCGGGCCGTCCGCGGATCGAGGGCGTCACGCAGCGTGTCGCCCAGGAAGTTGAAGGCCAGCACGACGGTCAGGATGGCCAGGCCGGGGAAGGTCGCCACCCACCAGCTGTCGAAGACCTCCACACCGGAGGCGACCATCGCGCCCCACTCTGGGGAGGGTGGCTTCGCGCCGAGCCCGAGGAACGACAGGCCGGACAGCAGCAGCAGCGCGGTGCCGATGTCGAGGGTGGCGAGTACCAGGATGGGGCCGGTGACGTTCGGCAGCACGTCCACCCGGAGCGAGCGCCAGGCGGAGAAGCCGAGCAGCCGTCCGCTCACCACGAACTCGCGCTCGCGCACGCCCAGCACCAGCCCGCGGGTCACGCGGGCGTAGGCGGGCCAGGCGACGACGAGTACGGCGAGCACGGCGTTGGTGAGGCTCGCGCCGAGCGCGGCGGCGACGACCATGGCCAGGATGATGGTGGGGAAGGCGAAGACGAGGTCGGCGAACCGCATGATCGTCTCATCAACCCACTTGCCGAAATATCCGGCGCAGGCGCCCAGCAGGCCGCCGATCAGCACCGAGAGCACGACCAGCAGCAGGGTCAGCGGGATCGACAGGCGCGCGCCGTACATCACCCTGCTCAGAATGTCCCGGCCGAGCTGGTCGGTGCCGAACCAGTGGCCGGGGCCGGGCGAGGCCAGCCGCGGCAGGTCCTGGGCGAGCGGGTCGTGCGGCGCCAGCAGCGGGGCGGCCAGCGCGATCACGATCCAGGCGAGCGCGATCACCCCGCCGACGATCGCCAGCGGCTGCCGCCAGGCTTGGGGGAGTTTCACTGGAGTCTCACTCTGGGGTCGATGACGCCGTACAGCACGTCGACGATCAGGTTGATGACGAGGTAGACCCCGCCCACCACCAGGCCGACGCCCATCACGGCGGGCAGGTCGAGGGTGGTCGCGCTCTTGTAGGCGTACTGTCCCACGCCCGGCCAGGCGAAGATCGCCTCGACGAGCACGGTGCCGGACAGCAGGCTGCCGAAGGCCAGGCCCGCGACCGTGATGATCGGCACCAGCGCCGAGCGGAGCACGTAGCGGAACAGGATCACCCGGCCGGGCAGGCCCTTGGCCCGTGCGGCGCGCACGTAGTCCTGGCCCAGCACCTCCAGCACCGCCGACCGGGTGAACCGGGTGAGCAGGCCGATCGTGTAGAGGGCCAGCACCAGCGCGGGGGTGACGAGGTGGCCGACCGCCGAGGCGAACACGTCCCACTGTCCCGCCAGAGCGGAGTCGATCGTGTACAGCCCGGTGACCTGCGGGGGCGGGCTCATGGTCGGGTCGATGCGGCCGCTGCCCGGAGTGACCTGCAACCGGTAGAAGAAGACGTAGAACGCCATCAGCGCCAGCCAGAACGTCGGCACGGAGATGCCGATCAGGCTGAGGACCCGGAGCAGGTGGTCGGTGAGCCGGTCCCGGCGGAGCGCCGCGACCACGCCGAACGCCACCCCCGCCACGAGGGAGATCAGGATCGCGGCGCCGGCCAGTTCGAGCGTGGCGGGCACGGACTCCGCCAGGTCGTCCATGACCGGGCGGTGGCTCTGCTGGCTCGTCCCGAGGTCGCCCTGGACCACTCCCTGAAGGTGCATCAGGTACTGCTGGGGGAGCGGCTTGTCCAGGCCGTGCTCGGCCCGCCACTGCGCGACGATCGCCGGGTCGCCGAGGGCCCGCTGGCCGAGGTTGGCCGAGACGGGGTCGCCGGGGACCAGGTTGGTGAGGACGAAGGTGACCAGGGTGATGCCCACGGCCAGCAGCAGCGCCGTGAGCACCCTGCGGGCCAGGAAGCGGATCAGCGGGCTCCGGCTGCCGGAACGGCCCGGCTTGCGCCGGGCCGTATCCCCCTTCAGGTCCTCGCTACTTGAGGTCGGCGACATCAATGGTCCACACCGGGTGGAACTCCAGGCCGGTGACGGACTTGGCCGTCACGATGTTCTGGCTGGGCTGGATGAGCGGGATGAACGTGCCGGCGGCGTTGAGCCTGGTCTGGACGTCGACGTAGGCCTGCTTCCTGGCCTCGTCGCCGATCGTGGTGGCCGCCTTCGCGCCGGCCGCCTCCAGCTCCTTGTCGGCGCCGGCCTTCCACCCGGCCCGCAGGCCCACGAGCTTGCCCGGCAGGAACGCCAGGTAGTCACTGGGGTCCGGGTAGTCGGGGCCCCAGTACCACAGGCCCAGCTCCTCCTTGCCGTTGCGGTAGTTGTCCAGGGCCGTGGTGATCGGCGCGGGAGCGAGCTCCACGGTGATGCCGACCTCCTTGAGGTTGGCCTGGATCCGCTCGGCGAGGGGCTGGAAGGAGAGGCCGTTGACGGTCAGCTCGCTGGGGTACTCCAGCTTGACCGTCGGGTCGGCCACGCCGCTCTCCTTGAGCGCCGCCTTGGCGCCCTCGACGTCGCGCTTGGCCGCCTGGTCCTGCGGGAGCGAGCCCAGGAACATCGAGGGGATGATTCCGGGAGTCTGGACCGAGCCCTCGCCGGCCAGCTCCAGCAGGCCCGCGTAGTCGACGCCCTTCCGCACGGCCTCGGCGAACTTGGGGTTGGAGGTGATCTTGCTGACCGAGGGGTCCTGGTTGGCCAGCAGGAAGATCACGTTGGCCGCGGGCGTCTTCTTGATCTGCAGGTCGCCGGTGATCCCGGTGACCTGGTCGCCGGAGAGGTTCAGCGCGACCTGGCTGTCGCCACGCGAGATGTTGAGCTTCTGCGTCGCGGCCTCGACGTTGCGGAGCACGACCTTGTCGTAGACCGGCTTGGTCGCGCCCCAGTACTTGGCGTTGGCCTTGAGCACGACCTGGCTGCTGACGTTGAACGACTCGATCGTGTACGGACCCGAGCCCGCCGAGGCGGAGTTGAGGTACTGCTCGGCCTTGTCGCCGGTGTCGGCGGTGGCGCCGTGCTCCTTGGCGAGCTTGGAGTTGAGGATGCCCAGCGCGGGGTTGGGCAGGATGTAGGGCAGCGCCGGGTTGGCGTTCTTCGACGTCAGCGTGATCGTGTCCGCGCCGGACGCGGCCACCTCCACGCCGTCGAGCAGGAACGACGGCGTGCCCTTCATGTCGCGCACGCGGTTCAGCGAGAAGACGACGTCGTCCGCGGTGACGGGGGAGCCGTCGGCGAACGTGGCGTCCTGGCGGAGCTTGAGGGTGAGCACCTTGCCGTCGGCGGACAGCTCGAACGACTCGGCGAGGGCCGGCACCGGCTTGGTGACGTCGGAGCCCTCGAACGTGAGCAGGGTCTCGTAGGCGGCCTTGCCGATGATCAGACCGGTCGGCTCGTAGGTACGCCCCGGGTCGGCCGTCTTGAGGTCGAAGGAGGTGTCGATCACGAGCGTCTTGGCGGCGGTGGTGGTGCCACCGTTCTGGGATGTCGTGGACGAACCGCCGCTGGAGCAGGCGGCAAGGGCGAGGGTGCCGGTGAGCAGCACCGGCAGCAGAGCTGCCTTCGCTCCGGGGCGCCGTGAACGGATCGCCATTCTGTGTCCTCCGAAAATGGGCCATGTAGACGTTTGATCGCCGATCGTCCAGGATTATCCGGCAGAAAGTCCAGCTTATGAGGCTAAGCTGAGACGAAACTGACGTAAGGGGTATGGCCATGACCGAAATGTCAAGGAACTCGACCCAAGAGGGCGGCCAACCTGGACGGATCGGAATCGGCCTGGAGCTCGACGCGACCCACCTGAAGATCCTTGAGGTGCTGCGCGAGAACGGCAGGATCTCGGTGGCGGCCCTCGCCGAACGGGTCGGCATCTCGCGGGCGAACGCCTACACGCGGTTCGAGGCGCTGCGCGCCGACGGCGCGATCAAGCGGTTCACGGCGGAGATCGATCACGTCCGCGCAGGTCTCGGCATCACCGCGTTGATCTTCGTGACCGTCCGGCAGCAGATGTGGCGCCAGTTCCGCACCCAGCTCGCCCAGATGCCCGAGGTGGAGTACTGCGCGATCACCACCGGCCAGCACGACGCGATGATCCAGGTCCGGGTGACCGACGTCGCAGCCGTGCACGCGATGGTGACCGACAGGCTGGCCAACATCCCGGCGGTCAAGGCCACCGAGACCGTCTTCATCCTGGACGAAGTGCTCAGACGCCCCTACGTCCTGCCGAGCGACCGCGGCCCCGGCCGGTCCTCCCGCCGCCCTCCCGCCGACCCCCCAGCCGGGCCCGCCAGGTCCACCGGAGCCGCCAGATCCGCGGGATCCGCCGGACCTACGGGATCCGCCGGGTCCGCCGGCGGAGAGGTCCCGCTGGGCATGATGCGTTTCGTGGGCGTGGCCGAGGGCCGCGCTCAGCTCCAGCAGGACGTCTGAACCGCCCGCCACGGCGGGCGGACTTCCCGGGAACGTCCGGTACGGCCGCCTTTGCCCGGGAGCCGTACCGGTATGGCCGAGCTCTTTCCGGGGCCGTCCGGCTCGACGGGCGGGTCCTCAGGTTCCGGTGACCTCGACGCATACGCTCACGTGCTGCGTGTCGTCGCCGGCGAACTGGAACTCCTCGAGCAGGCGCAACCGGCCGTCGGGGAGGGTCTCGACGCGGCTGCCCCCCTGTCCCCTGGCGCGCTCTCCGTTCTTGAGCAGGTGGACGTAGGTGATCTCCACGCGGTCGCCGTCCCGGATGCCGACGAAGCGCCCGTGGACCACCGTGTCGCCGGTGTAGTCGCCCCAGATGATCCCGCCGGACTCCCGGTAGGTGAACTCGGTGGGCCCATCCGGGTCCACCGCGCTCGCCGTCGAGCTGACCATGACGAACCTGCGGTCGTTGAGGTTGAGAAGGAGGTCGTTGTCGTTCACATCTCCGTATCGTGCCGCTCCGCCGGGCGTACGCAATCAAGGTTGGACGTTTCGCTCATCCCGACGGTGAGGACGAGATGATCCGTCCAGCCAGGTGCCCGTTCGGAGGCGACAGGTGAGATCGGGCTGTTCCGATCGGGCTGAGCGCGCGAGAGATGAGGGACCTGTCAACGCCCACGCCCGACCATGGATCTGGGTCCGTCCAGCTCCTGAACCTCGTCAACTCCGCCGCCGTTTTATCTACCTGCTATGAGGAACGCAGCACTAGTCTCGCTCCAGGATGGCCTCCTCGAAGTCGATCTCGTGGAGAACCCGGCGGAGCACCTCGTCGTCGATGCGCCGCTCGTCGCGCAGGCGTACGAAAACCTCGCGCTCGACCGCCAGCATCTCACGGCGGAGCCGCCGGTAGACGGTGCTGGGCGTCTCCTCCCCCTGTGGTCCCGTGCCGCTGCCCAGCCGCTCCCAGGCGGTGAGGGTACGGCGCTCGGCGCGTGTCCTGAGCTGGTCGACGACCTCCCGATAGACCTCGTCGACGCCCTCGCCCACCAGCTCGTCCAGCCGGGCCAGCGAGGCGGAGGTGGCCGCCTGCTGGGCGGCCGCCTCGGCCAGGTTGTCGGTGTAGACCTCCCGCTCGTTGGAGATCCCCAACCTGCGGATCAACGCCGGGAACGTCAGGCCCTGGACCAGGAGGGTACCGATCACCACCGAGAAGGTGAGAAAGAGCAGCAGGTCGCGGCCCGGCAGGGTCTGCGGAATGGCGAAGGCCGCGGCGAGGGAGACCACTCCGCGCATGCCCGCCCAGCTCACGACGGCCACCTGCCTCCAGGTCGGCGCGTGGGGCTCGTTCTCGCGGATCTTCGCGGACAGGATCCGGGGCAGGTAGATGCTGGGCACGAGCCAGACCGCCCTGGTGACCACCACGGCGGCGAAGACGACCAGCGCCATCCCGGCGAGCTTCCACGGGTTGGCCCACTCCAGCCCTCTCATGATCGGCCAGAACTGCAGGCCGATCAGCGCGAAGACGATCGTCTCCAGGAAGAACCCGAGGACCCGCCAGACCGCCTCGGACAGCAGCCGGGTACCGAAGCCCGCCCTGGGCAGGCGGTGGCCGGTGTAGAGCCCGACGATCACCACGACGATCACACCGGAGACGTGCACGCTCTCGGCCGCCAGGTAGACGGCGAACGGGACGAGCAGCATGACGGTGTTCTCGATGAGCGGGTCGCGCAACCGGATCAGCACCCAGGCCAGGATCCAGGCGAGCCCGAGGCCCATCAGCACGCCGCCCACCGCGGACAGGGCGAAGTCGGCGCTGACCTCCAGCCAGGTGATGCCCCCGCCCAGCGCCGCCGCGATCGCCACCCGGTAGGCGGTGAGCGCGGTGGCGTCGTTGAACAGGCTCTCCCCCACCAGGATGGTGACCGTCCTGCGGGGCAGCCCGAGCCTGCGGGCCACGGCGACGGCGGCGACCGCGTCGGGCGGGGCCACGATCGCGCCCAGCGCGAACGCGGCGGCCGACGGCAGCTCGGGCAGGAGCAGGTGGGTGATCCACCCGATGACCAACGTGGTGAACAGCACCAGGCCGATCGAGAGCAGCCCGATCGGCCTGCGGAAGTCCTTGAGCCTCAGGTAGGAGCTGTCGACCGCCGCCGAATAGAGCAGCGGGGGCAGGAAGACCAGCAGGACCAGGTCGGGGTCGAGCTCGTACTCGGGGAAGAAGGGCGACAGCACCAGGCCCGCGAGCACCAGCAACAGCGGCGCCGGCCACCCCCTGCGCCTGGCGACCGCGGCCACCGCGATGCCGAGGACCGACACGGCCAGCGTCTGCACCACGGTCGACTGGTCCACGCCACCCCACCCGATAGGGATCGATCGGCTTCCGTGCCTCCGCGAACCACGCGGGACAGCGGAAACCATCACACAGCGCCGGATTTCCCATCCGGCGGACAGAACGACGCTACTCCCGGACGTGGATCTCGTGCCCGGGACACGACGGAATCCGCCTCCGGGGAACTCACCTCCCCTGGAGAGTCACCACTCCCGGCGTTCGTCCCGGTCGTCGCGGCGCCGTCCCTCACGGCGTCTGTCGTCGTACTGGTGCTCGTCATGGCGGCGTTCGTACCGGTCGTCGTAGCTCTGCTCAGGACGGAGTCTCTCGCCGGTGGAGTGCGGCGGGTCCTGGAGGTAGGGGCGCGGCAGCCTCTGGTCGAGCGCGGACTGGCCGCCCAGGCCCAGCGGGTCGGACGGATCGACGTCCTGCTGCGGATAGGTCGGCGGTGAGCTGTACAGGTCTCTGAGATCGGCGGGGTGACCGGCCTGGTGCGGCTGTGCGGTGCCGAACGCGTAGGGGTCCGGCTGTGCGGGGGCCGGGTAGCCGTACGGGTCGGGCTGCTGGGTCCCGTGGCTCCCGGCCTGCTGCTGGGCGGCGAACCCGAAGGGGTCCGTCGAGTTCTGCTGCCCCTGCCCGTAGTGGTCGGGATCCGGCCGGTGGAGGGGATTGGGGAACTGGTCGGCGTGCGGCGCGAACGGGTCGACGGGCCGTTGCTGGGGCGGCACTCCGTACGGATCGGGCTGCTGGGCGCCAAACCGGTCGGCGGGCTGCTGCACGGGCGCGCCGTAGGGATCCGGCTGCTGGGCGGTGTACGGAGCGGGCTGCTGCGCGGGCGGGTAGTGGTCGCCCGGCATCTGGTAGGCGGCCTCGCCGGACACCGGGCCCGTACCGAGCGGATCGAAGGACTGCGGCTGCCCGTAGGGCAGGGCGTCGTTCACGATCATGTTCTCGCGCGGCACGGCGTCGGAGAAGCCGTGCCCCGGCGCCATCCGATCCTGCGACCAGTCGGGTCGATCCGGCGGAGGCACCACTCCCCGCGCGACGAGCACGTCGTTCGGCCCGAGCGCGGCGACCTGGCGGGGCTCGTCCGGCACGGGGAGGTGACCGGCCGGGTCGGGATACTGCTGGGGCTGGGCGTAGTCCTCGGGCCGCGGTCTGGCGTACTGACCGGTGCCGGGATACTCACTGTGGATCTGCTGCTCGGCAGGGGGGCGCTGCTCGGGGTGGACGGGCTCGCCCACCTCGTCGGGGTACTGCCCACCGGCTTGGACGAAGCCCTCGTCAAGGGTGTCGACCAGCCGCCCCACGTCGTTCATGGGCATGCGGAAACTCGCGGTGCACATCTCGCCGCGCCACAGGCTCAGCACCAGCGTGCCTTCGTGCCAGGTGACCCGGAGCACCCGCTCCTGGCCACGCTCGTCAAAGAACACCTCGCCGAACGACGGCAACGGGACAACTTCCGACATGGAGGACATAATGTACTCAAACGCCCCAAACATCCAGTTCGAGCAGGGACTTTGCAGGGCAATCGCACCTCACACGGTGCAATCGCGGTGCAATCGCGGCGGACACCGTCACGCCGACCATCACTCTCGGTCACCGCCTAACGAGCAAAGGGTACGCAATAGAACACCTAAAGGGGACTATATCCGAGCGTAAGCTCAAGAGCGGGGGAACCCGCTTCAGGGCCCAGATGTCCCCCCAGGCTTGACCCTCACAAGGGGAAGGCCATACGCCCAGGTCAGCCACCCGGTCCTGGGGCCGAGCGTGTGACTCCTCTCCGTCGATGGATTCGACGCTTCAGGCCGCGTCGTCGGCAGCGCGGCGCACTGCCCGGCGGCCGACATCGATCGCCGCGAAGTAGTCCGCCGGGCCGGCGAGCCCGTACGGAACACCACGAAAGTCATCCCGGACAGGACGATTCCTAATGTCGATATGGCCACACCCCGGGCAGGCGCGGAAGGTGTCGCGCGGATCCACCAGCCGCACGACCATCCCGGCCGAAACCGCTTTGTGCGTCACGAACGTCCGCGGTTGATGAAAACCCCGCGAGTGCAGTTCGGCACGCCGCCCCTGCTCAGGCGGGGGCGCGAGCTTGAGCATCTCCGTCACCGGCACGCACCGAGTCTGTCACTCACCGCCACCGGACGGCACCGTTTTCCGCGTTTCCTCCCCGCCGTGAACGACGGGGCCTCCACCCGGCGATTCCGATGACCGGGTGCGGGAGCACCTTCGCCCCCGCCGGAGCCGCCACGCTTGTCGGGGCGAGCCGGTACGGTTGGCTGTCGTGCCGACCGACTCCATCACCACTCCCGAAGACGTCTCCTCAACGGTGGACATCCCCCCGGTTGAGGACCTGCTGAGCACCGCCGTCGAGGCGGTGGGCGGGGTCGAACGCCCCGGACAGATCACCATGGTGAGGGCGGTGCAGCACGCGATCGAGTCGGGCGACCACCTGGCCGTCCAGGCAGGCACCGGCACCGGCAAGTCACTTGCCTACCTGATCCCCTCGATCAGGCACGCGATGACCTCCAAGGGAGCCGTGGTCGTCTCCACCGCCACCATCGCGCTCCAGCGCCAGCTCGTCGACCGCGACCTGCCCCGCCTCGCCAAGGCCCTCGCCCCGCAGCTGCCGCACGAGCCCACGTTCGCGATCCTCAAGGGCCGCCGCAACTACCTGTGCCGCTACAAGGCGAGCGCGGGGTGGCCCGACGAGGAGCAGGACCAGCTCTTCGACCCCCGGGAGGTCAACGCGACGGGCCGGATGGTCCAGCGCGTCCAGGAGTGGGCGAACGAGACCGAGACCGGTGACCGCGACGAGCTGGTCCCCGGCGTCAACGAGCAGGCCTGGCGCCAGTTCTCGGTCAGCGCCAGGGAGTGTCTGGGAGCCACGCGCTGCCCGAGTGGCATGGAGTGCTTCGCCGAACTGGCCCGTGCCCGCGCCGGCGAGTCCGACGTGGTCGTGACCAACCACGCGCTGCTCGCCATCGACGCGATGGAGGACTTCCCGCTCCTGCCCGAACACGAGGTGGTCGTGGTCGACGAGGCTCACGAGCTGGTCGACCGCGTCACCTCGGTGGTCAGCGGCGAGCTGTCGGAGACCATGGTCACGGTGACCGTGCGGCGGGTCGGCAAGCTCATCGAGCAGCACCTGGCCGACCGGCTCATGGAGGCCGGAGAGGACCTCAAGGCCCTCCTCGCCGCCGCCCCCGCCGGGCGCCTCGACGAGCTTCCCGATGTGCTCGGGCTGACGCTCGCCCTGATCCGCGACTCGGCGTGGGCGTGCATCACCGCCCTTGGCCCGCGCACCGGCGACAAGGACGACCCGGAGGGCGCGGGACTGCGCAAGGCGGCCTTCACCTCCCTGGACGAGGTGCACGACACCGCGCAGCGCATGCTCGACGCCTTCGGCCACGCCGAAGAGGTCGACCGGGCCGAGGTGGTCTGGCTGGAGGCGGGCACCGACCGGCGGCCGCCCCTGCTGCGGGTGGCGCCGCTGACCGTGGCGGGCATGCTCCGCGACCGGCTCTTCGGCGACCGTACGGTCATCCTGACCTCGGCCACGCTCGCCCTGGGCGGTGCCTTCGACGGCCTGGCCCGCCAGTGGGGCCTGGGTGCCGAGGGCGGCAGGAAGGAGGCGGAGGAGACGGGCGAGGAGCGCACCGACCCCAAGTCCGGGAAGAAGGCCGGCAAGAGCCGGGCCGGCTGGAACGGCATCGACGTCGGCTCTCCCTTCGACCACCCCCGCAGTGGCATCCTCTACGTCGCCAAGCACCTGCCCCAGCCGGGGCGTGACGGCCTGCCCGAGGCCTACATCGACGAGATCACCGAGCTGATCGAGGCCGCCGGAGGCCGCACCCTCGGCCTGTTCTCCTCGATGCGGGCAGCCAAGGCGGCCACCGAGGCCCTGCGCGACCGGCTGAGCGTGCCGCTGCTCTGCCAGGGCGACGACTCCACGATGCTGCTGGTCAAGCAGTTCGCCGAGGACGAGCCGACCTGCCTGTTCGGCACGCTCTCCCTCTGGCAGGGCGTCGACGTCCCCGGCCCCTCACTGCGCCTGGTCATCATCGACCGCATCCCCTTCCCCCGGCCGGACGACCCGCTCAGCTCCGCCCGCCAGCGCCATGTGGCCGCCAAAGGCGGCAACGGGTTCATGTCGGTCGCCGCCACCCACGCCGCGCTGCTCCTCGCGCAGGGCGCGGGCCGCCTGCTCCGCAGCCAGCACGACAAGGGCGTGGTCGCGGTGCTGGACCCCCGGCTGGCGACGGCCCGCTACGCCGGGTTCCTGCGCGACTCCCTGCCGCCCTTCTGGCCCACGAACGACCCGGCGAAGGTCCGCAGCGCCCTCAAGCGCCTCAGCGGCTCCTGAAACCGCCTCGGCCCCCGGCGGTCCCGGCACCGGGACCGCCGGGGGCCGCGTGCGGCCGGGACGCGGGACGGCGGCGGCCTCCCGCTGAAGGTTCCGGGTCGCCCGGGTTCAGCGGGTGCTCTCGGCGCCTGCCGCACCGCCGGTGTTTCCCGCCCGGGGCGACCACACGCCGCGGTTCCCGGACACGCCCCGGGCCACCGCACCCGCCGGCGTCGTGCAGCTCAGCGGGCGATCTTCCGGTAGGCGGCTTCGAGCAGCTCCTCCGAGGGGTCGGACAGCGGGGACACCTTCGCCAGGTCGTCCAGGAGGACGAAGCGCAGTATGGCGCCGCGGCTCTTCTTGTCGAGGCGCATGTGTTCGCGGAGCTCGGGCCAGGCCTCGCGGCGGTAGGCGGTGGGCAGCCCGACCGAGGTCAGAATGGACCTGGTCCGCTCCACGAGGTCGGTACCGATCCTGCCGTCCAGATGAGCCAGCTCGGCCGCGTAGACCATGCCGATCGCGACGGCCTCGCCGTGGCGCATCCGGTACCGCTCGACGCGCTCGATGGCGTGTGCCAGGGTGTGGCCGTAGTTGAGGATCTCCCGCAGGCCGCCTTCGCGCAGGTCGGCGCCGACGACGTCGGCCTTGATCTGGATCTTGCGCTCGATCAGCTCGCGGGTGTGCCGCCCCTCGGGGAGCCTGGCCCCCTCGGGGTCGTCCTCGATGAGGGAGAGGATTTTCGGGTCCGCGATGAAACCACCCTTGATGATCTCCGCGAGGCCGCCCACGTAGTCGGCGCGGGGCACCGAGACCAGGGTGGCCAGGTCGCACAGGACCCCCGCCGGCGGGTGGAAGGATCCGACCAGGTTCTTGCCCTCGGGGGTGTTGATACCGGTCTTGCCGCCCACCGCCGCGTCGACCATGCCGAGCAGTGTCGTCGGCACCTGCACCACCTTGACGCCGCGCAGCCAGGTGGCGGCGGCGAATCCCGCCAGGTCGGTGGTCGCCCCTCCACCGACGCCGACCACGGCGTCGGACCGGGTGACGCCCGCGCGGCCGAAGGCCGACCAGAGCTCCGCGACCACCTCGACGGTCTTGGCGCGCTCGGCGTCGGGCACCGGCAGCGGGACCACCTCGTACCCGGCCGCCTCGATCGCGCCGCAGACCGGGCGGGCGATCTCCGGCAGGCTCTCGGGGTGGATCACCGCGACGGTACGGACCTTCGGCCCGAGCAGGCCGGGCAGCTCACCGAGCACTCCGGTGCCGACCACCACGTCGTACGGGCTCTCACCGGCGACCTTGATCCTGGAGATCGTCACGGTTCCAGGCCTCTCACGATCTCGTCGACGATCTGGCCGGGCTCGCGCTCGTCGGTCACCACGACGATCCTGGCCAGCTTCTCGTAGACGGGGCGGCGGGCGTCCATCAGCTTCTTCAGCCGGCTGCGCGGGTTCAGCACGAGCAACGGCCGCGCCGAGGCCAGGCCCACCCGCTGGACGGCGTTGGAGAGACCGACCTCCAGGTAGACCACCGGATGCTCGGCCAGCAGCTCGCAGGTGGCCTCGGCGAGGATCGCGCCGCCACCGAGGGAGAGCACGCCGTCGTGCTCGACCAGCGCCCGTCGTACGGCGTCGGCCTCCAGTTCGCGGAAGACCTCCTCGCCGTCCTCGATGAAGATGTCGCTCACCGGCTTGCCCGCCGTGAGCTCGACGTCGGTATCGGTGTCGCGGAAGGCGACCCCGAGCCGGTCGGCCAGGAGCTTTCCGATGGTCGACTTGCCCGACCCCGGAGGGCCGATCAACACTGCACGGGGACTCATCTGCCCTCCTTGGGCCGCGACTCGCCGGTCTGGCGCCCGCTCACTTGATCACCAACGAAGAGAGGTAGCCGGACAGGTTGCGGGTGACCTCCTCGACGGAGTCTCCGCCGAACTTCTCGATCACGGCGTCGGCCAGGATCAGCGCCACCATGGCCTCCGCGACGATCGCGGCGGCCGGGACCGCGCACACGTCCGAGCGCTCGTGGTGGGCCTTGGCCGCCTCACCGGTCAGCACGTCCACGGTGGCCAGCGCCCTGGGGACCGTGGAGATCGGCTTCATCGCCGCGCTGACGCGCAGCGGCTCGCCGTTGGTCATGCCGCCCTCGACGCCACCGGCCCGGTTGGTGATCCGGCGGATGCCGTCCGCGGTGTTCTCGATCTCGTCGTGGGCCAGGGAGCCGGGGCGACGGGCCGTCTCGAAGCCGTCGCCGACGGCGACACCCTTGATCGCCTGGATGCCCATCAGGCCGGCCGCGAGGCGGGCGTCGAGGCGGCGGTCCCAGTGGGTGTAGCTGCCCAGGCCCGGCGGCAGACCGTAGGCGACCACCTCGACGACGCCACCGAGGGTGTCGCCGTCCTTGTGCGCCTTGTCGATCTCGGCGACCATCGCCGCGCTGCCCTCCGGATCGGCGCAGCGCACCGGGTCGGCGTCGATCGCCGCTGAGTCGTCGGGGCCGGGGATGACACCGGGGGTGGTCGCCGCCCCGCCGATCGAGACGACGTGGCTGACGATGTCGACGCCTAGGGCCTGCTTGAGGAAGCTCCGCGCCACCTGGCCGAGCGCGACACGGGCCGCGGTCTCGCGGGCGCTGGCCCGGTCGAGCACCGGGCGGGCGTCGTCGAAGCCGTACTTCTGCATGCCCGCGAGGTCGGCGTGGCCCGGACGGGGGCGGGAGCGCGGCGCGTTGCGCGCCTGCCCCTCCAGCACGGCCGGGTCGACGGGGTCGGCCGCCATGACCGTCTCCCACTTGGGCCACTCGGTGTTGCCCACCCGGATCGCGACGGGACTGCCGAGCGTGCGGCCGTGACGGACCCCGCCCACGATGGTGACGACATCCTGCTCGAACTTCATCCGTGCCCCACGGCCGTAACCGAGGCGGCGGCGACGCAGCGCCTCGTCCAGCCGGGCGGTGGTCACCTCCACCCCTGCGGGCAGGCCTTCCAGGATCGCGACGAGTTCGGGGCCGTGGGACTCTCCGGCGGTCAGCCAACGCAACATGCTGACAAGTCTTCCATGTGTCGCCTACTGGAATGGCCTCGGTTCACGGAGTGAGACATCCGCCGACGGTCAGAGCGCGGTGAGGACCGCGGCGAGAGCGCCGACGGCCATGAAGGGGCCGAAGGGGATCTCGCTCTTGCGGCCCGCGCGGCGCAGGACCATCAGGGCCGCCCCGTAGACGCCCCCGGCCACCAGGCCGAGGAAGGCCCCGGTGACCAGGGTGTCCCAGCCCAGCCAGCCGAGGGCGGTGCCCAGGCTCGCCGCGAACTTGACGTCGCCCAGCCCCATTCCCGCCGGATTGATCAGGAGCAGCACCAGGTAGAAGCCCGCCAGGGCGAGGCCGCCGAGACCCGCGCCGAGCAGATCGCCGAGGCGGCCGTCGACGAGGGCCGACCCGGTGAGCGGTGCGGCGATTCCCAGGTAGGCGGCCAGGGTGAGCCGGTCGGGCAACCGGTGGACGGCTGCGTCGACGAAGGACAGGGTGACGGCGATCACCGCCAGCCCCCCGAAGGCGAGCAGTTCCCCCGCCCTGCCGACCACGGTGCTCGCCGTCCCCGCGGGCGCGCCGGGCCACAGCGCCCGCAGTACGAGAGCGGCCAGCACCACCGCGGTGGTCACCTCCACGGCCCCCGGCCGGGGCCGCCCGGACCACTCCCCGTCGGGCACCGAGTGGCGGGCCACCACCCGCCGCGTCCACAGCCCGATCACCGCCCCCGACGTGGCCGCCGCCAGGACCGGAAGGAGCGGCGCCACCACGACACTCACGAGACCACCACCGCCCCGAAGACCCGGGGGTGCCTGAGGGACCGCTGTGCCGGCTCGGCGTACTCGCTCACGGAGCGACCATAATCCGCGAACCCCGGCCCCGCCGGGGATCTGAGGGCTCGAAGTGACCCCGAAGGTCATTGACGGGGCTCGCGATGATCACGGAGGCTGTACCCGATCCCTATCCCCGGAGGGACGGTGCGCATGGACACAGATCGCTTCAGCAAGCTGCCCGCGGTCATCGCGTCGTTCGTTCTCCTTCCGGTGCTGCTCGAACTCCTCGCCTGGTACATCGAGGGCGAGGAGTACGACGTGGCCCGCGCGGCCACCGTGGTCTCGGTGATCGTGGTGCTCGCCCTCATCTCCACCGTGCTCGGCCGGATCAGGGCGCGGCTGCCGGTGCTGATGGTGGTCGCGCTGACCGGAACCGCGGCGGTCGAGGTGGCGCTGGGGTTCGTGGCGGCGTTCGGCCCCGTGCTCTGGCAGGGCGGGCTGCCCGGCGAACTGCACGGCCTGATCACCACGGGGGTGAGCGCGTTCGCCGTCGCCACCGGCGTCTACCTGCTCATCCAGTATCGCCGGGGCCTCTATCTCCCGTATCTGGAGGCCGGGATGGGCCCGCTGCCCACCGCCACCAAGCGCAGGGTGATCGGCGAGTCGGAGATCCTGATCCGTACCCTGCCGGACATCGGCCCCTCGGTGGAGAAGGCGCTGACCAGCTGCGTCGCCATGGTCGACCAGGAGGACCTGCACTTCGTGGCCTACTTCGGCGACCAGCGGTGCTGTTTCTACACCGACGTGCTCGACGACGCGGACCTGGCCCACTTCTTCCACGACACCGAACCGGAGGAGCGCCGAAGGATCTATCTCAAGGCGGGCAACCAGCTCAACTGGCTCACCCAGCGGCTCAACCAGCAGCTGCGCCGGCTGGAGGGCGGCGTCCTGATCCGCACGGTCCTCGACGTGGAGCGCGGGGCCATGTTCTTCTACTGGATCGACGAGACCCGTTACCTGATCGGGGTGACGCTGGACCAGCGCGAGGTCGACGTCGCCGACGACAAGATGGCCAAGCTCGTGGACATGATCCGCGGGCACTTCACCCTTCCGCCGATCAACCAGCGACAACGCCCCCCGAGACCTCAGGGGCATCTGCGATCCATCCCAAGGAGTGAGCGGTGGCCCGAATCGGGCTCTTGATCGTCGTCGTCGGTCTCGGCTGGCTGGCCGCCGACCTGGGCGGCCTGCGTGACCTGGAACACTCAAGCGCGTACGTGCTGTTCAGCAGCCTGCTGCTGGCGATCGGCCTGTACGGCAGTACGCACGGGATCGACCGCGCCGAGGCCAGGGAGCACTCCCGGCTGATCGTGCTCGCGGTCACCGTCGGGGTGCTGCTCAAGACGGCGTTCATCGCCGGCGTCGTCTACCTCGTCTCGGGCGACCCCCGGGCGCTGATCATGGCGGTGGTGGTCGCCCAGATCGACCCGCTCTCGGTCGCCGGGGTGATGCGGGACAGCCGGCTCTCAAGCCAGGCGAAGACGATCCTCGGGGCGTGGTCCTCCTTCGACGACCCGGTGACGATCATCCTGGCCGTCTATGCGGCGGCGCTGGTCAGCGGCTCGGGAGGGGGCGGCCTGTCGGCCTCGTACTTCGCCGACCTGGGGTTGAACGCGCTGTTCGCGGCCGGGGTCTACCTGCTCTGGCGGCTGATCAGGAACGCTCCGCCGGTGCTGACCTACCTGACGGCGGTCGGGGCCGTCGTGTCGGCCGCGTGGAGCTCCCTCATGCTCGGCCTGGCGACCGCCGGGCTCTACCTGCGCATGCCCGACGCGCGCTGGCTGGGGCGGGCGGTGAGCGTGGCGTTCGCGCTGTCCGCGTTCCTGATGGGCCTGCTGCTCGTCGGCGGGACGAACATGGGCATGGGGGTGCTGCTCGGGCTGGCCGCGTACGCCGCGCAGATGGTCGCCGCGCTGGTGCTCACCCGCGGCCTGCCGCTGATCGACCGGGTACACCTGGGGCTCGCCCAGCAGAACGGCGTGACCGCCGTGATCCTCGCCCTGGTCTTCGAACGCGACTTCGGCGGGTTCGTCGCCGTGATCGCCCCGGCGATTCTGACGATCAACCTCGTCCACGCGATGGCCAACCGAACCGCCGACGCCTGGGAGGCTCGGCGATCTCTTCCATCCGTGCCACTGTGACCTCGGGGCCCAGCTCGTCAAGGGTGCCCGACGTGACCGCGGCGAGTGCCCGCAGCAGAGCGCCCTCGATCACGAACGGCACCGGGCCCGCGACGTCGATCACCACCGCGGCGGTGTTCTCGTGCACCGCCGCCTGGCAGACCTGAAGGATCGTGGCCTGGATGGGCCTGGCGTCCCGGCGCCACCGCCGCAGCGGCTCCATCCCGGTGAAGGAGAGCACCGCCTCGCGCCCGTCCGCGCCGACGAGCTTCGGCAGAGCCATCTCGCTCTCCTTCTCCTGCCGCAACCCGTGCTCGCCGATCTCCGACTCCTTCAGCAGGGCGACCACGGGCACGAGCAGCCGCGTCCCGCTCAGCGCGGCGACGACCGCACCGGCCTCCACCTCCCCCGCGGCGAAGGCGGCGAGCGCGGATGCCACGGCGGCGTCGGTGGCGCCGTCGTCGCCGGGGACCAGGGGCTGCGGAATACTCGGCACGAACCGGGAGCCTACCCGCGGTGGTGCCCGGGGAGGATTTCCACCCCGCCCGAGCGCGTACCCGTCAGCCGAGGTCGGCGATGGCGGCCACCGGGCCGCCGCCGCTCGGGCCCTGGTGGACCGCGGCGACCGAGACGAACACTGCCGGGTCGCCGGTGACGCTGGCCGCGACGCCGCCCACGGTGGCCTTGATCTGGCGGTGCCAGTGCACGTCTGAGTCGTCGAGCATGATGTTGCGGCGGCCCCGCACGCTGCCCGACGGGTCGGCCTCGCACTTCATGAAGACGTTGACCAGCCGGTCGCCCAGATCGGACGGGTGGGGGCGGTCGGGCAGCTCGATGCCGCTGGAGCGGATGGCCTCCCAGATGCCGTCGGCGTCCAGCGCGTCCCTCATGACCGAGTGGCCGATCCGGTAGCGGCCACCGATGCCACGTACGTTGCCGACGACCACGATCTGGGCCCGGTCCAGCTCGACGCCGGAGGAGCACGAGGCGACGGAGGAGTAGAGCGACAGGTCGCGGTGGATCTGGTCGGCGGCAGGCATCTCGATCTCGCCGAGCGCGACGGCGATACCGAGCGCGGTGGTGGAGTTGGAGATGTCCATCGACGGGCCGGTGTCCTCGATCACCACGTCCTTGCCGCGCGACTTGGCGTCGTTGATCGTGGACAGGGTGAGCAGCGGGGTCTTGGTCTGGACGTAGTGGACGTCGGCGGGGTCGTCGATCCCGGCGAGCTTCATGGCCTCACGCACTCCGGCGGCGACCTTCTCCACCATCGCGGGCCGGCCGATGTCCTCGGGCAGGATCACATCGCTCATCGCGATGCCGACGCTCACCCGCGGCTCGTCGCTCGGCTCGGCGTTCGCCGTGGTGGCGAAGATCGTGGCATGCGGGCTGAGCACGCCGTCGGTGCCACCCGACCACACCAGCGGCACGCTCGTCGGGGAAGGGTGTCCCTTGGCCTCCAGCACCTCGCGAAAGGCCCTGTCGGCCAGGATCCGGGTGTAGTCGTTCACCCCGCCGTTGCCCTCGGTCTTGCCGATCACCGCGAGCACCCGGTGCGCCTCGATCACCCCGTCGTCGATGAGCCGGGCCAGCCCGGAGGCGTCGGTCACGCTCTCGATGGGCACCTTGCGCACTTCAATGGGTTCCGGCATCCCTGCCACCTTTCAATCGCGTCGTGTTCACTTTCGCACCACGGTGCCGCTCTCGCCGGTGAGCGCCGCCCCGATGTTCTCCAGGGAGGTGATCACCGACCGGTCGCCGCCCTGCTCGACGAAGCGCAGCGCGGCCTCGACCTTCGGGCCCATGCTGCCGCCGGCGAAGTGCCCGGCGGCGTGTAGTACGCGCAACTCGGCCGCGGTGACCGCGCCCAGGGGCCTGGCCTGGGCCGTGCCGAACCCGACGACGGCCCCTGGCACGTCCGTCGCGATGACCAGGACCGTGGCCCGCACGTCCCGGGCCAGCACCGCCGCCGCCAGATCCTTGTCGATCACGGCCTCGACCCCGCCCAGCCGCCCTCCGGCGTCGCGGGCCACGGGCACGCCGCCACCACCCGCGGCCACGACGGTGAAGCCGGCGGCCACCAGCGCGGTGATCGCGGGGGCGTCGAGGATCTCCAGCGGCTCGGGGGAGGCCACCACGCGGCGCCAGCCCCGGTCGAAACGGCGCCAGGTCTGCCCGAGCTCCTCGAAGCGACGGGCCTCCGCCTCGCTGAAGTAGCGGCCGATCGGCTTGACCGGGTCCTGGAAGGCCGGGTCGGCGGGGTCGACGAGCGTGCGGGTGACCACGACGGCCGCGCGGCCGTCGAGCGCGTTGAGAACGAGGGTGCCTATGGTGGCCTGCGTCTGTGCCCCGCACCAGTCGAGCGGCACCGGTGGCACGACGTGCGCGGCGAGCTGGTTCTTCAGGATCAGGTTGCCGACCTGGGGGCCGTTGCCATGGGTGAGGGTCACCTGATGGCCCTCCGCGATGAGCGCGGCGACATGGCGGACGGCCTGCTCGACCGCACGGCGCTGGTCGCCGGGTGAGGCCCCGCCGTCGGGCCCCGTCATCGCGTTGCCACCGAGCGCGATCAGTACTCGTTCACCCACAGGCTGACGCTAACGGCCTCCACGCCTCGCCTCATGGGCACTCACTGCCCAAGGAAGGCCAACTCTTCGACACAATCCGCCAGCCGGGTGGTCTCCCTGGGGGTAGACGCGCCCGGCTGTGGCATCGGCATGGGGACCGCTTGTTGCGGGAGTGCCAACTTTGGGACGGCAACAGGCGCGGGCAGGGCATAGCTCCGGGGCGGGGCGGCGAGAAAGGCTCTTGTCCGGCGTTCTTTCTGAGGAGAGATCGAGTGGGGCAGCTCCGTCTCGGCCACATCATCGTGATCGTCCTGTGTGTCGTGACGGGGTTCGCGGTGCTCACCGTCGCGGCCGGCACACTCACCGGCGGGCGGTCCGCGTCCCCGTCGCCCAGGGTGGACATGGTCGCCGAGGCCAGGCGGCTGGCCTCGGCGGGGCTGCCGAAGGCCAACGACTTCGACTGCCGGCCCGACCAGGACACGCCGTACCCGGTGGTGCTCGTCCACGGCGCGAGAAGCACCGGGGCGGCGACCTGGCCCGTCGCGGCCCCCTACCTGAGCAAACAGGGCTACTGCGTCTTCGCCCTCGACTACGGCTGGAGCAACTCGATCAGGCGCTCGGCCCGGACGCTGGGGAACTTCGTGGACGGGGTGCTCCAGGCCACCGGGGCCGAGAAGGTGGCGATCGTCGGGCACAGCCTCGGGGGGATCGTCCCCCGGGCGTACCTGCGCTCGGAGGGCGGGGCGGGCAAGGTGTCCGAGCTGGTCACCCTGGGGGCTCCGCACCACGAGCTGACCGAGGAGCTGCGCAGGAGCTGCGGCGGGGAGACGGTCTGCGACGAGCTCCACTCGGACTCGGCCCTGATGAAGGAGCTCAACACCCCCTCCATGGTCGAGCCCGGCGTCGACTACACCGCGCTCGGGCTGAAGGCCGAGCAGGAGGCCGCCTCGACCTTCGTCGAGGGGCCGCCCGAGCAGGTGACCAACCGGATGCTCCAGGACGACTGCCCGCTCAAGGGGATCATCGAGGGTGCCATCGGGCACAACCTGGAGGCACTCGATCCGGTGATGCTCTCCTATGTCAACAAGGCGCTGGAGACTCCCGGGCCGATGCCCCGCGGCTACCGGCCGGACTGCTTCGCGCTCATCCTCTGATCGGCTCGTTCATCTCGCGAGCAGCCGGGTGATCTCCCCGACCACCGGCGCGCGCTGCGGCTGCAGGTAGAAGTGGTCGCCGGGAAAGACCGTGAGAGAGAAGTCGGAGATCGTACGGGCCTCCCACGACTTGGCCTGGACCGGGGTGACCTCCGGGTCCGCGTCGCCGACGAGAGCGGAGATCGGGGTGTGCAGCGGGAGTCCCGGGCGATGGCGGTAGGCCTCGACCAGCCGGAAGTCGGCGCGGATGTAGGGCAGGACGATCTCGCGCATCGCCCGGTGGGAGAGGATCTCCACTTCGGTACCGCCGAGCTTGGCCAGCTCGGCGACGAGGCGGTCGTCGTCGTACTCCGAGATCGCGTTCCTCTCCCGGGACTCGTGCGGCGCCCTCGCCCCGGACACCAGCAGCCGCGCCGGGGCGAGTCCCCTGGCCTCCAGGCGGCGCGTGACCTCGTAGGCGAGCGTCGCTCCCATGCTGTGCCCGAACAGCGCGAAACGCCGGTCCAGCAGCGGCGACATCGCCTCGGTCACCAGGTCGGCCAGCGTGTCCATGTCCTGGGGCGACGGCTCTCCGAACCGGTCCGCCCTGCCTGGCAGCTGGGTCGCGTGGAGCTCGACGGAGTCGGGTAGCAGCGCGGGCCAGTCCCGGTAGGCGGTGGCCGATCCGCCCGCGTGCGTGAAGCAGAACAGCCGCGTGGTCGCCCCCGGGCGGGGGGAGGCGCAGCGCAGCCAGGTCATGCCTCTCCCCTGTGCACTCGGCCGCTCACTGTTCCGTCGCCCGGATCAGGCTGTTGGGCCGCATGTCGGTCCAGTTGGCCTCAATGTGGTCCAGACAGGCCTGCCTGGAGTCCTCGCCGAAGGCGACGGTCCAGCCCGCCGGGATCTCCGACCAGGCGGGCCAGAGAGAGTACTGGCCCTCGTCGTTGATCAACGCCAGATAGACGCCCTCGGGGTCCTCGAATGGGTTGCTGCTCACTCTGTGTCCTCTCTGAGAAGGGCGGCGATCTCCGCGACGGGTCCGGGACTCAACATGTTCGCATGGTCGCAGGCGACCTGGTGATCATGAATGGCGCCGGTGACATAAGGCTTCCAGTCGGCGGCCGTGGGACCGCCCTCCTCGTGGCCGTGGGCCGCGGTCACGAAGAGCACATCCCCCTCGAACATCCTCGGCGCGTACTCCTCGGAAATCTTCACACCGTTCCGGTAGTTCCGGTAGACCGCCGTCAGCGTCCGCTCGTCCAGCGTGGCGTACGGGCCGCCCTGCTCGCGCAGGAACTCCACGACGTCGCCGATCTCACCGGGCCCGTCGTAGTCGATGGCCGAGAGCAACTCGACCAGCACGTCACGCTCGTCCGAGTTGATCTCCTGACCCGGGTAGGAGTCGAGCAGCGCCAGCAGCGCGACCTCCTCCCCTCGCTCGCGCAGTTCCACGGCCATGGCGTGGGCGATCAGGCCGCCCATGGACCAGCCCGCCAGCCGGTACGGCCCGTGCGGCCGGACCTGGAGCAGGCGCTCCAGGTAGTCCAGGGCCATGGCCTCGATCGACGGGGCCACATAGTCGGGCTCGGCCAGGACCCTGGCCTGGAAGGCGTAAAGGGGCTGGTCAGGGCCGAGGTGGCGGAGCAGTCCCGCGTACGGCCAGCCGAGCCCGGCACCGGGGTGCACGCAGAACAGCGGCGGCCGGGAGCCCGAGGCACGCAGCGGGAGCAGCATCTCCAGCCCGCCCTCTCCCAGGTCCCGGGTGCTCTCCCCCTGGGCGCGGGCGAGCGCCTCGGCCGTCTGGCGGGCGAACACCTCACGCGGGCTGATCACCAGCCCCTCCCGCGCCGCGAGGGAGACCAGCCGGATCACGCCGATGCTGTCACCCCCCAGGTCGAAGAATCCGTCGTCGGCGCCGACCCGCTCCAGGCCGAGCACCTGGGCGAACAGCCGGCAGAGCGACTCCTCCTCGGGGGTGCGAGGGTCGCGCCCCACGGCGGCGGCCAAGGCCGAGGGCAGGGCGGCGCGGTCCACCTTCCCGTTCGGGGTGAGCGGCAGCGCGTCCAGGCCGATCACCGACGACGGCACCATGTACTCGGGGAGCGTCCGCCCGGCGAACCGGCGCAGTTCCTCGGCCGCCACGGTGCCGACCACGTAGGCGAGCAGGCGGCGGTCGCGGACGGTCACGGCCACCTGGACGACACCCGGGTGCCCTGCCAGGGCCGCCTCGATCTCGGCCGGCTCGATGCGGAACCCCCGGATCTTGACCTGGCGGTCGGCACGGGCCAGGTACTCCAGCTCGCCGTCCGCCGACCACCTGACCACGTCCCCGGTCCGGTACATCCGCCCGCCGTACGGGCAGGCGACGAACCGTTCCGCGGTCAGCGCCGGGCGGCCGAGGTAACCGCGGGCCAGCCCGGCGCCCGCCAGGTACAGCTCGCCCGGCGCCCCCGGCGGGACCGGCCGCAGGAAGCCGTCCAGCACGTAGGCGCGCATGCCGTCCATGGCCCGCCCGATGGGCGGCGTGCCGGCGCGGGAGACCGTGGAGACGGGGTGATAAGTGGCGTACGTCGTGGCCTCGGTGGGCCCGTAGACGTGGCCGAGCAGGGTTTGCGGACAGGCCGCCCGCACCCGGCGCATGGCCGCGGCCGAGGCGGCCTCACCGCCGGTGAGGACCTCGGCGAGCGGCGCGAACGTGCCCGGCGCCTCCTCCGCGACCAGGTTGAACAGTGCCGTCGTGATGAACAGCGCGGTCAGGCGGTGCCTGGCGACGAGGCCGGCGAACGCGTCGGGACCGAGGTCGCCCGGCGGCGCGACGACGACGGTGCCACCGCGGAGCAGCGGCACCCAGATCTCGTAGGTGGAGGCGTCGAAGGCGTGCGGCGAGTGCATCAGCACCCGCCGGTGCCACTCCCACCTGCGATCCGCGGCCAGGGCCACGACGTCGCACTGCCGCACCGCGACCCCCTTCGGCGTTCCCGTCGAACCCGAGGTGTAGATGACGTACGCGAGATGCTCGGGGTGAACCTCGACCCGCGGCTCCGGCGGAGCCGGATCGGCCGGGACGGGCTCGTCCACCCGGACCACCTCGGCGGCGTGCTCGAATCCGGGAGTGCGGTCGGTGACCAGTACCGGAGCGCCGGTGTCGGCCATCACCCAGCTCATCCGGTCCGGTGGGTAGCTGTGGTGAATCGGGACGTAGGCTCCCCCCGCCTTGGCGATGGCCAGGGTCGTCACGACCACGTCGGCGGACCTGTCGAGCAGGACCGCGACCGGTGTCTCAGGGCGGACGCCCAGCCCGATCAGCCGGTGCGCCAGCCGGTTGGCCCGGCCGTCCAGCTCGGCGTAGCTGAGGGAGAAACCGTCGCCGACGACGGCCTCGGCGTCCGGTGCCCGCCGCGCCCGCTCGGCGAAGGCACTCGCGATCGTCGCCGCGGCCCCGGGCACGGGCGGGGATTCGGGGCCGTTCCACTCGTCAAGGATCCGGACGAGCTCGTCGGCGGAGAGCGGGTCGAGCCGGGCGAGCGGCAGCTCGGGGTCGGCGGCGACGGCCCCGAGAAGCAGGACGAGCCTGTCCAGGAGCCTGACGGCCTCGGCGTGCGGGACGACGTCGGGGCGGTGGTCGAGCCGCAGGGAGAGGCGCTCACCGGGGACGACCGCCAGGGCCAGCGGGTAGTGGGTCGCGTCGCTGCCCGAGGCACCCGCGAGCCGCAGTCCCGCCTCCACGCCCGCTTCCATGGAACGGCCGTTCAGGATCGCGGTGTCGAGAGGGTAGTTCTCCAGGACCGTCATGGTGTCGAAGAGCCGCCCCAGCCCACAGGCGCGCTGGATGTCGGACAGGCCGAGGTGGTGATGGGCGAACAGCTCGGACTGCTCCGCCTGGAGGCGTTCGAGCAGCCCGGCCAGGGTCTCTGCGGGGTGCAGCCGTACCCGGACCGGCAGGGTGTTGATGAACAGCCCGATCATGCGCTCGGCGCCGGGCAGCTCGGGCGGGCGGCCGGAGACCGTACCGCCGAAGACGACGTCGTCGCGGCCGGTCAGCTGGGCCAGCAGCAGCGCCCAGACCCCCTGGACCGCCGTGTTGAGGGTGAGCGATCGGGCACGCAGAACGGAGGCGAGACGGCCGGTGAGATCCTCGTCGAGACGGGCTCGGACGCATCCGGGATTCACCGGCGTCCGGGCGGCGCGGGGGCGGGCTCCTGGCCCGAGTACAGCGCGAACAGCTCGGCCGCCAGCAGCGGTGTCGACCAGCCGTCCAGCAGGATGTGATGGTTGGTGAAAACCAACCGGTATCTCTGCCCGCCGGTGCACCAGCTGCACCGGATCGCCCCCCGCCCGCTGCCGGAACGAGGCCCGCAGGTTGGCGTGGCGGTGCACCAGCCGGCAGGCCGCGTCCCGCAGCGCGGGGACGTCGAGGGCGCCCTCCAGCTCCAGCACGAGCTGCGCGGTGTAGACGTCGGGCGCCGCCTCGTCGAACACGGCGTGGAAGAACAGGCCCTGTTGCAGCGGCGACAACGGCAGGATGTCCTCAAGCTGGCTCACCGTGTGCTCCACTCCGCGTCGAGTTCCGCCGCGAACGCGTCGATCTCTTCCTGGCTGATGGAAATCAGCAGGTCCGACGGGGTCAGGCCGTCTCCGGTGTGTCGGGACAGGCCGGTGAGGGCGGTGAACCACGCCTCGGCCAGCTCCCTGACCTGCTCCTCGCCGTACAGGCGCCCGGCCCACGACCAGGTCGCCGAGAGGCGCGGCCCGTCCGGCAGATCCCTGGTGAGGGCGTTGACCTCCAGCGCGTGCGGGAGCGCGAGGCCGTCCGCGTGCCCTCCGCCCACCGCCTCCGACTCAGGCGCCGGGGACCAGTCCGCACCTGTGGCGGCCTCGACGCGGCCGAGGTAGTTGAAAGCCAGCTCCGGTACGGGACAGCGGGCCAGTTCCCGCGCGGTGACGGGGTTGAGGTGGCGGAGCAGGCCGTAGCCGATACCTTCTCCGGGAGTCGCACGGAGCTGCTCCTTGACCCGTTTTATCGCCCGCGCGGCGGTGGGCCCCGAAAGGTCGGTCCAGTCGGCGGGACCCGCGTCGATCCTGACGGGGTGGATGGTGGTGAACCAGCCCACGGTCCTGGACAGGTCGACATCGGGGAAGACCTCCTCCCGGCCATGCCCCTCCAGGTCGAGGAGGACCTCCCGCTGCCCGGTGCAGCGGGTCACGGCCAGGGCGAGCCCGGCGAGCAGCACGTCGTTAACCCTGCCGCGGAACGCCGCCGGGAGCCGGGTGAGCAGCGGAACGGTGACGTCGGCGGGAAGTTCGAGGGTGAGGTGGCGCTGGGTGGCGAACGTGTCCGTGGACGGGTCCAGCCGCCCGGTGCCGCCACCGAGCGTGCGGGTCCAGTGGTCGAGCTCGCCGGTCCTGCGGGCCGCCTCGTCGTGCAGGCGGTGTGCCCAGGTACGGAAGGAGGTGGGCACCGGCTCCAGCACCGGGGCGGTTCCCGGAGCGACCACTTTCTGAAGAGGCCCTACTTGAGCGGTCGCGCCCTGTCCGGTGACCGCTCCGTAAGCCGCCTCTCGCGAGGCCGATCGCTGGGCGCCCCCTCCGCGCAAAATCGCCCGCGAGGCCGCCTCCTGAACGGCCCCTTCAACAGCGACCACCTGCGGGGCCGCTTCCTGGCCGGTCGCGTGCCAGGCGGTGAACAGGTCCGGCAGCAGGATGCGCCAGGACACCCCGTCCACCGCCAGATGGTGCACCGTCACCACCAACCGGCCCGACAC
>NZ_JOEQ01000037.1 GCF_000721075.1 Streptosporangium amethystogenes | reverse complement strand
GTCAAGTGGTCGGGGATCTTCTTCCTCGTCGCGTTCGCGGTCATGTCCCTGGTCTGGGACGCCGGAGCCCGCCGGGCCATCGGCCTGCGCAGACCGTACGGCGGGGCCCTCGGCAAGGACCTGCCGAGTGCCCTGCCCGCGCTGGCCCTGCTGCCGGCCCTCACCTACATCGCCTCCTGGGCCAGCTGGTTCGCCTCCCCCGGCGGCTGGGGCCGCAACTGGGCGCAGGCGACCTCGCAGGGCCCGGTGTTCTTCGTCTTCGACTCCTTCCGCTCCTGGCTGAGTTACCACTTCCAGGTGCTGAGCTTCCACACCCCCTCATCGCCATGGTCGCCTGGTACGTCGCCACCCGCGACTGGCGGGCCGGGGCCGTACTCCTCGGCTACGCCGCGGGCTGGCTCCCCTGGTTCTACTGGGCGATCGCCGACAACCGGACCATGTTCCTGTTCTACGCGATCCCCATGGTCCCGTTCATGATCCTGGCTATCGTGCTCGCGGCCGGAATGATCATCGGCCCGTCCGACGCCCTACCCGGGCGGCGGATGGCCGGTGCCGCGATCGTGGGGGCCTTCGCCCTGCTGGCGCTGGTCAACTTCTGGTGGCTCCACCCGGTGCTCACCGCCGAGATCATCCCCTACGCCGAGTGGAATTCACGAATGCTTTTCAAGAAAGGCTGGATCTGACAGCTCGCATATGAGCCACTTAGAAGACATTTCCTAGGGTAGGCACCGTGCAGGATCCATTACGTCACGTTCATCGTCAGAGCAGGCCCGCATACGGCAGACTTCGAGGCATGCCTGCACCGGACGTGGCAGCACTCCTGTCGGAGCTGGAGCGTTCCGAGCCCGCCTCCGCCGAGCACGCGCGCAGCGCGATCGACTGGCTGACCGGTGGCGAGCCGCTGGAGACGATCACCGAGCTCAACGTGTGCGAGTTCCTCTGGTACACGCTGCCCTCCAAGGTCACCGGAGATCGCACCGTGATCGCCCACGCGCTGGGCCGGCTGCTGCGGCTGGGCGGCCTGGAGCGCTACGCCGCCCTCTGCTCCTCCCCCACGACCACCCACATCCTGCGCACCTACGCCCGCCTGGGCGAGGACGCGGGCATGGCGGCCTACCAGAGCGCCCTGGACGCCACGGGCGTGCTTCCGCCCGACGTCCCCGAGCTGCACTGGAGCTCGATCATGGGCCCCGAGGAGCTGGGCGCGCACGGCGCCTGCTCGGCCGCGCTGGAGCTGGCCATCGTCTCGGGAAGGCTCGCCCCCGACTCCGCCGAACGGCAGACGCTCACCAGTCACTGGCTCATCGCGCCCCGTCCGGAGCTGGGCGGCGACAACTGGCTCCACCGGGTCCAGGGCGAGCGGCTCAACCGCTGGGTCCTCGGCCGGGGCACCGCCTGGCGCGAGCTCGCCCAGCCCTTCGAGGTACGCCTGCACGCGCCCATCCCGGCACCCGACGAGGCTCACCTGGGCGCGCTGCGCTGGCTGCTGACCGTGGGCCGCCGCCCAGGGGGCATCCCGCTGACCCAGCGGGGCAACCTCGCCCGTTCCGTGCTCGCGGAGAGCACCTGGAGCGGCGCGGAGCTGGCCGCGGTCCGCGAGGTGGCCCAGGGCCACATGAGCGCGCTGCGCCAGAGTGGCAGGCGCCTGGTGATCACCCCGGCGGGTGAGCGCCTGCTCGGCGACGCCGACCTGCTCTGGGAGACCGCCGCCGCCGCGCTGCTCGCCCCCGTCTCGGGGGAGAGCGGCTTCCGTACCTCGGCCAGGGAGGTGGCTCTGATGCTGCTCGCCGACGGCGCCCCCGCCGACCGCGAGCACGTCACGGCGGTGATCGACTGCACGGAGTGGCAGACCGTGGAGGTCGACGCCTCGCTCACCGAGTTGAACAGACGCCTGGACGCCTTCGGCCTGCGCGTCGACGGCAGCCTCACCCCCGCCGGACGCTCAGCCGCCCTGGCCGCCCTCCGCAGCCACGCCCTCCGGCCCCGCCAGTACGTCAGCATGACCTGACCTCCCTTCGCGGGCTCCGGTGCCGCGGCCGAGCGGTAGCCGTAGGCGGGCCCGTGCGGGCGCGGCACCGGAGCCCGTGGTGAGGAGAATCACGGCTGCCGGAAGCCGACTATCTCTCCCTGAAACGGGCAGGGTGCGCTGGTGTCCGAGCCCACCCCCGCCGACCGCGATCCAGCGGCGGCACCATCCCCTCCCGGCGTTCCACCGGCGGAAGGGAGCACACCGACCGGATCGACCGACCAGGGCGAACCGGTCGCCGCCGCGGACCTCGAACCGATCATGACCTCGGCGGGTCCCCTGCCCCCGCCGGACGTACCGGCGACGGGTCAGGGCGGCTCCGCGCCCGGGCCCTCGGGTACCGGGCCGGACCATCCGTTCGGCCGTCCGGGGCGCTCGATGAGCGGCAACCCGTTCGTGTTCGGTTTCACCGCCGCCCTCGGCGTGCTCACCGCCTGGTGGCTGGTGCAGGCGGTGGTGAGCGCGAGCTCGGTGCTGATCCTCATCATCGTCTCGCTCTTCCTGGCCATCGGCCTGCACCCGGCGGTCGAGGTTCTCCGGCGGCGCAATGTGCCGCACATGGCCGCCATCGCCGTGGTCTTCCTGGGCGTCATCGGGGTCTTCGTCGGCTTCGGCCTGGCCGTGGTGCCCCCGCTGACCGAGCAGTCCACCCAGTTCGTCGAGCAGTTCCCCCAGTACCTCAAGGAACTGCAGGACAACTCGATGATCCGCGACCTGGACCAGCGCTTCCAGCTGCTGCAGAAGCTGCAGCAGTACGTGACGAGCGGCGACTTCGGCACCCAGATGTTCGGCGGTGTGCTCGGCATCGGGTCGGTCCTCATCGGGGCCGTCTTCAACTCGCTGACCGTGCTGGTGCTGACGCTCTACTTCCTGGGCTCGCTGAAGTCGCTCAAGAGGATGGCCTACCGCCTCGTCCCCCGCTCCCGCCGCACCCGCGCGACCCTGCTCGGCGACCAGATCATCGACAGCATCGGCGGCTACGTCGCCGGGAACCTGATCATCTCGCTCATCGCCGGCGTGACGACCTTCTTCTTCCTGAGCATCATGCAGGTCCCGTACGCCCTGGCGCTCTCCCTGTTCGTGGCGCTCACCGACCTCATCCCCCTGGTCGGCGCCTTCATCGGCGCGGGAGTCGCCTCGCTGGTGGGCTTCTTCGTCTCCCCGACCGTCGGCGTCGTCTGCCTCGTCTTCTTCACGATCTATCAGCAGATCGAGAACTACTGGATCGCACCGGCGGTGATGAAGAGCTCGGTCGACGTGCCGCCGCTCGCCACGATCGTCGGTGCCCTGCTCGGTGGCGCGCTGCTCGGCGTGCTGGGCGCGCTGCTGGGCATCCCGATCGCCGCGGCCGTCCTGCTCATCCTGCGGGAGGTGGTCCTGCCCCGGCAGGAACGCACCTGAGGGCACCCGGGAGCGGAGGGCACCGGCGCTGCCGCGGCAGCGCGCCGGGTTGTGCGGCGTCGCGAAAATTTATCACTTCTTCGCCACGAAATCTCATAGATCACAACAACATGCGATAGAAGATCACATGCACCTATTGTCTCCTCTTGGGGTACACGTGAAGAAGCATCTTCGACTCCTCGCGGCCCAGCTGTTCGCCGCGGCCCTTGTCATCACCGTCTTCTCCAGCCCCGCCAGCGCCGACACTCCGGCGGGCGACACCCAGCTCGCCGCCGAGTGGCAGACCGCATGGGACACCCAGAAGTTCTACGACACCACGCCTCCCGCCGCCGGCTCCGGCCGGAGCCGGGCCCAGAGCAGCATCTCGATCACGATCAACGCCTCCGCCAAAAAAGTGTTCGCGGCATATTCCAACATCAACAACCACGTCGGCATGCACTCGTTCCTGAAGCGGGTCGTCACCCACAAGGACTGGTTCAAGAACGGCAAGCGCCACATCAACTTCACCGCCGTCGAGGAGATCCCCTACGAGGGCGCGATCGTCACCAGCAACACGCACGCGCAGCAGCGCATCAACGCGGACGCCCTCTGCTACGAGACGGACACCTGGTCGCTGCCCGGCGTCGTCACACACCAGAAGATCGTCTTCACCAAGCTGACCTCCGGGAAGACCGAGGTCACCGAGTACCTCACCTTCGACGCCGACACTTCGCTGATCGACTTCGTCGTCGCCAACGGCGTCGCCTCCCACGAGGTGACCCAGGCGGGCCTGAAGCAGGCGATCGAGAGCGGCTCCATCTGATCCCTGGCCGGGGCCCGCTTCCACGGCGCGCCCCGGCCGTCTCGGCACGTCCTGCTCCGGAGTCCGCGACGGCCCTAGCCCGCGGCGCTGCGGCCCTCCAGCCCGGCGACGCTGATCGAGCCGGTCGAGCCGCGCAGGCCGAAGGCGTACCGGTACTGCTGCCGGGTCCTTGGCCAGGCAGGCGGCCACCAGCGAACGCAGCGGCTGGGGCACGCCCGAGACGTCGGGCTCGCCGTTCAGGACGGCGTGCAGAACAGCCGGGACGCTGCTCGCCGGAAAGGCCGCCCGCCCCGTCGCGGCGAAGATCATCGTGCTGGCCCAGGAGAACATGTCGGAGGCCGGCGTGAGCGATTCGTCGGTGAGCTGCTCCGGTGACATGTAGGCGGGGGTACCGGCCAGATCGGTGCTGCTCGTCATGTGGTCGAGTGCTCGGGCGATACGTCGGCCCGCCGGCGCGCGTCCCGCACCGGTCTGGCACGAGGGCCGGGTGGAGCGCTCTCGCATCTCGCCTACGGCAGGAGCTTGACGAGCAGGGCGCGGAGGTCCTGGGCGCCGTCGGGGCCGAGGGTCTTCTCAATGTCGTGCTCGATGCCCAGCATCGCGTCGCGGACCGCGGGAAGGCGGGCTCGGCCGAGGTCGGTGAGTTCCAGGGCGTAGCGGCGGCGGTCGTGCGGGTCCTGGCCGCGGGCCACGATCCCGGCCTGGACGAGTTCCTCGACCAGCGACGCGGCGGCCGGTTCGGTGAGGTCCAGATACTGGGCGAGTCGCTGCTGGGGGCAGGGTCCGAGCCGGTCCAGGGCGGGCAGCAGGCCGAAGTGACGGGTGCGCAGGCCGTACTCCGCCAACCTGTGGTCACCGAGCCGGCGCAGCTGGTAGTGGGCCTGGGAGATGAGGTGTTCGGTGCTCGCGACGGTGGACCGCTCGTCGTACGCGACCAGCCTGCTCAGCAGTTCGGTGAGGCGCCGCCGTTCGGCCGGGGTCAGCGGAGCGGTGAGCCGGATGTCCCGGTCGGCGACGGCCTGGCGCATGTCCTTCAGCGCGGCACGACCCTCGTCGGTCAGTGACAGGACATGGGTACGGCGGTTGGCCGGGTTACGGGTCCGGGTGACGTAACCGGCCTGCTGGAGCCGGTCGAGCAGCTTGACCATGATCGTCCGATTGATGCCGAGTCGGTGCGCGAGGTCCTGCTGCGAGGGCGCGTCCTCGTCGGCCAGCACGTCGAGCACCACGAAGTCACGGGACTGCGGCCCGTCCCGCATGATCTCGCCGGTGATACCGGTGAAGATCCGCCGCATCAGAGAGCCGATGCTCAGGCGCAACGGCCCGGACTCCTCGCCGACGGCCCCTCCCCGCTGATCGGGCACAGCCACCACCTCCCCGAACAAGCCTAGCGGCGTTGATTGTTCAGGGAGTTGACATACGGCACTGCCGACGGTTGAAGTCCGCACTGACCACCGGCGGGAGCCGAATCGTGACTCGGCTGTCCCGAGAGCCCGATGCGGGTCCGGCACGCATCGACGCTGAGCGCCTCCGCCGCCGGGACAGGCGAGGTACAGCAGGCTGTACTTCTGGCCGGTGATCCGGCGACCGCCTGGACGATGTCCCGCCGGCTGGTCCAGGATGTGCGGATGCCGACCCATGACCCCCCGACCGCATCGTGGCCGGCCCGTCGATGGGACGTGTTCGCCCGCGCCCGCACCACCCTGGACGCCCTCGAACACCTCGCCGGCGGGTTCGGCACCGCGGTCCTGGCGCTGGTCGTACTCCTGTCGGTGGTCGTCACCGCGCTGGCCTGCCTCGTCGGCGTGGGCCTGCCGCTGGTGCCCGTCGCGCTGCGCGGGGTGCGCGCGGTCGCCGGCCGGGAACGCGCGCGCCTCTCCCGCTGGGGCCCGGAGATCATCAGTCCGGGACCGGTACCGTCCGGGCTGCGCGCCGCCCTCACCGATCCGGCCACGCGCCGCGAGCTGGGCTGGGTGGTCACCCACGCCGTCCTCGGCATGTTCTTCAGTCTGGCCGGTCTCACCCTGCCCCTCAACGCGGTGCGTGACCTCACCTTCCCGCTGTGGTGGCGGTTGCTGTCACCGGACGAGGCGGCCACCGCGTCCATGGGGCTCTGGACCGTGCGTGACCTGCCCGGTGCCCTCGGAGTCGGCGCACTGGGCCTGGGATGGATCGGCGTCACCATGCTCGTCACCCCGGGCATGGCACGGCTGCAGGCATGGTTCGGCCGGCGACTCCTGGCACCCGACCCCGGCACCGACCTCGCGCTGCGGGTCGCGCAGCTCACCGCGACCCGTGCCGCCGCGCTGGACGCGCACGCCGTCGAGCTGCGGCGGATCGAACGGTCGTTGCACGACGGCACCCAGAACCGGATCGTCGCCGTCACCGTCCTGCTCGGCGCGGCCCGTCGTGCCGTGGCGCGCGACCCGGCCGACGCGGAGGCCATTCTCGAACGCGCGCAGGACGCCGCCGAGCAGGCACTCGCCGAACTTCGCGGGGTCGTCCGGAGCATCCTGCCGCCGGTACTGACCGACCGGAGCCTTTCCGACGCCCTCACCGGCCTGGCCGTCGGCTGCCCGGTCCCCTGCCGGATCGACGCCGACGTTCCCGTCCGATGCGCCGCGTCCGTCGAGGCCACCGCCTACTTCGTGGTGGCCGAGGCACTCACCAACATCGCCAGGCACAGCCGTGCCCGGCACGTCGTCGTCAGGGTCCGCCGCCGCGACGACCGGCTCCACCTCCAGATCACCGACGACGGCCGCGGCGGGGCGAACGAACTCAGCGGGTCCGGGATCGTCGGCATCCGTAACCGCACCGAAGCACACGATGGGACATTCATGCTGGACAGCCCCACCGGTGGTCCCACCACCCTCACTGTGAGCCTGCCATGCGGATCGTGATCGCCGAGGACGATCCGCTGCTGCGCGAAGGCCTCGCGCTGCTGCTGCGCGCCGAGTCGCTTGACGTCGTGGCCACCGCCGCCGGCCCCGACGGCTTCCTGGAGGCCGTCGACACCCACGATCCGGACGTCGCCATCGTCGACGTCCGGATGCCGCCGACCCACACCGACGAGGGGATCGTCGCGGCCGTCGAGGCCAGGCGCCGCAGACCCGGCCTGGCCGTGCTCGTGCTGTCCGCGTACGTCGAGCAGGCCTTCGCCACCGAACTGCTCGCCCACGGCAGCTCCCGCCTCGGGTACCTGTTGAAGGAGAGGGTCGGACGGGTCGAGGAGTTCCTGACCGCGCTGCACCGGGTGGCGGCCGGAGGTACGGCCATCGACCCGGACGTCGTCGCGCAGCTTCTCGCACGCACCAGGCCCGACAGCGGACTGGACCGCCTCAGCCCCCGCGAGCGCGACGTGCTGGCCCTGATGGCCGAGGGACTTGGCAACACCGCCATCGCCGATCGGCTCTTCGTCACCGACGGTGCCGTGCACAAGCACATCCGCAGCATCTTCGCCAAGCTCGACCTGGCACCCACCGATCAGGCGGACCGGCGCGTCACCGCCGTCCTGCGCTACCTGGAGGACGCCCAGCGCCGGTGGTAGCGCCAACCGTCGGGGAGGTCTCCGGAAAGTCCAGGATTGTCTGAAGGATTCGGACAGTCGGTGTCATCCCAGGTCAGCACGGGTAGGGACGAGAACTACCGCGCGGGTGCGCCGTGGACCGGAGGGACGACCATCCGGTCGGGGTGCCCCTGGTGCAGATGGGGCGGCGAGAGCGGTCGTGTCCACCGCTGGAGCGGCGGGAAGCCACCACCCAGGTGAGGAAGATCATGGTTGAAGAACACGAACACCCGATTCCCCCTCTCGTTCGCGCGCTGGGCTGGACCAGCCTGGGACTGGGCGTGGCGCAACTCGCCGCACCGGGTGCCGTCAGCCGCCTGGCCGGAGTCGACGACTCGCCCAAGGCGTTCGGCGCGGTGGCTCTGGTGGGCGTACGGGAGTTGTTTCACGCGGCGACCCTGCTGAGCAGCCGCGATCCCGCCCCCTGGGTGTGGGCCCGGGTCGCGGGTGACGCCCTGGACCTGACCCTGCTGGGCCGGGCGATCGCCGGCCGCACCGGCTGGAGACGTGGCCGCGTCACAGCGCTGGCGGCGACGGTCGCCGTCGTCACGGCCACCGACCTGTGCGCCGCGATACGCGCGAGCCGACACCGTCCAAAGGAGAGGTCCGCGCGCTGGATGAGCCTGCACGCGGCCGTCACGATCAATCGCCCCCGCGAGGACGTGTACCGGTACTGGCGCGACTTCGAGAACCTTCCTCGCTTCATGACGCACCTGGAGTCGGTGCGGACGACCAGTGACGGGCGATCACACTGGAAGGCGAAGGGGCCCGTGAAGAAGGCCATCGAGTGGGATGCCGTGATCGTCGAGGACCGCTCCGGCGAGGTGATCACCTGGCGCTCCACCGGGAAGGCCACCGTCGACAACAGCGGTTCCGTGCGTTTCACCGACGCGCCCGGCGGACGCGGCACGGAGGTGCGGGTCAACCTCAGGTACGCCCCCCCGGGTGGCAAGGTGGGCGCGGCCTTCGCCAGGCTGCTGGGCGAGCATCCCGAGCAACAGGTACGAGACGACCTGCGCCGGTTCAAGCAGGTCATGGAGATCGGAGAGGTGGTCCGCTCCGAAGGGAGCCCGGAGGGCACCCGTGCCCTGCGGCAGGCCGTACAACGCCCCGCTCAGCCCGTGATGTCAGGGAGTGCCTCGTGAAAGCCAACTGCTGGATGGGTCGCAACACCGTCGAGGTCCAGGAGGTCCCCGACCCCACGATCCTGAACGCGCACGATGCTATCGTCCGCGTCACCTCGACCGCGATCTGCGGCTCCGACCTGCACCTCTACGACGGCTACATCCCGACCATGAAGAAGGGCGACATCCTCGGCCACGAGTTCATGGGCGAGGTGGTGGAAGTGGGCCCCGAGGTGCGAAAACTGCGGGTCGGCGATCGCGTGGTGGTGCCCTTCCCGATCGCCTGCGGCGCCTGCGGCGCCTGCGAGCACGGCATGTACTCGGTGTGCGAGAACTCCAATCCCAACGCCGGTATGGCGGAGAAGCTCATGGGTCACTCTCCCGCCGGGATCTTCGGTTACTCCCACATGCTCGGCGGCTACCCCGGAGGTCAGGCGGAGTACGCGCGGGTGCCGTTCGCCGACGTGGGGCCGATCAAGATCGAGGACGACCTGCCGGACGAGCAGGTGCTGTTCCTGTCCGACATCCTGCCCACCGGCTGGATGGGCGCGGAGATGTGCGACATCAAGCCCGGGGACGTCATCGCGGTATGGGGCGCCGGGCCGGTCGGTCAGTTCGCGATCGCCAGCGCGTTCCTGATGGGCGCCGAGCGGGTCATCTCCATCGACCGCTTCCCCTACCGGCTACGGAAGGCCGAGCGCGCCGGCGCCGAGACGCTCGACTACGAGAAGGTCGACGTCCTCGACGCGCTGCGGGACATGACCGCCGGGCGGGGTCCGGACGCCTGCATCGACGCGGTGGGCATGGAGGCCCATCACCCCGCCGGCGTCGCGCACGCCTACGACCGGGCCAGGCAGGCGACCCGGATGGAGACCGACCGGCCGCATGCCCTGCGCGAGGCGATCATGTCCTGCCGCAACGGTGGAGTCGTCTCCGTGATCGGGGTCTACGGTGGCCTGATCGACAAGTTCCCGATGGGCTCGCTGATGAATCGGTCACTGACGATGCGCAGCGGCCAGTGCCACGTGCAGCGCTATCTGAAACCCCTGCTGGGCAGGATCCGCAACGGCGACATCGATCCCAGCTTCGTCATCAGCCACCGCATGCGGCTGCAGGACGCCCCACGCGCCTACGAGATGTTCAAGCACAAGCAGGACGAGTGCAACAAGATCGTCCTCACCCCCTAGCGGGGTCCTCCCCCCGGTGCGGACACCTCAACGAGCTGGACGTCTTCGACGGCACCGGATTCGACGAGACCTCGGTCATGTCCGCCCCCGGCAGGGGTTACGGCCCGTGCACGATGCGGGAGCGGCCGGCGGAGGTGGGTGGCCGGCTCACGATCGGGAGCACGCCCGGCGCGATGTACGGCTGTCGCGGCGGCGATGGCGACCCCGATCGCCGCGCTCAGGCCATGTCCCGGTAGGTCGGCCACCGCGCACGTCGGAGCATCGCTCAGGCGGGCCTCCCGGCGACCGTGACGGCGTCCACCGTCAGCGTCGCTCGCCCGCACGCCGTCGCAGCAGCTCGCGAGCCTGCAGGAACGGGGCCCGCAGGAAGGCCAGGTGGTCTTCCTGCCCGTGGCGATGGCAGACCTGGCCTGGCCACAGGCGCCGGCTCCGCTCGTCGATGTAGGCCAGGGAGCCGTCGACAAGATTCAGCATGTGCTCGATGGTGGGTCCGTCGAAGCGGCTGTAGTCCTCGCCGGTGCGCAGGTAGACCGGTGACGTGTGCGCCATGATGGGCCTGGCCCACACGTCGTGGTGCCTGGCGACATCGGCGCCCGGACCGTAGCACCGCGCGGCGATCCACGAGTCCTCGGCGATCGGCACGTCGGCGGCCAGTTCGAGCGCGTACTCCGGGCGATGGGACCGGTGCTCGGCGACGACGCGCCCGTTGGCCACGATCTCGATGCGGTCGATGGCGAAGATCGACTCGGCTCGGGCCTGGACGCGGACGGTCGTGTCCGCGGGCACCCGGACCTCCTGCCCCGGCCGATGGCCGCCGACGTCCAGTCGTAGGAGCGGGCCGCTCGTCACGAACGTGGCGCCCTCCCGCACGGCCTGGCACCAGGTCCAGTAGTCGAGGTCCTCGTGCGGCGGCACGTGCGCGTAGGTGCGGATGAGGCCGATCGGCACCTCGCTGCTCATCTTGTCGGTGCCGCCGACCAGGGTCACGCGGTAGCCGGCGTTCAGGTAGCGGTAGTACTCCCGGATGTTGTACGGGTCGTACGCGATCATCTCGACGGCGTCCAGCCGGCCGGTGGCGAGCAGGGCGGCGGCCTCGCCGTTCGGCACCGGGAAGTGCGCGAGGACGACGGTGCCACCCTGCTCGTGGCATTCGTCCGCCCAGTGGGACAGTGTGGTCTCCAGGCCGCCGCCGAGCTCCGACTCCTCGGCCCCTCCGGTGCACCAGGGCATGACGGGGCGCCGCAGGCCGAGCAGGTTGATGTGGCCGAGCATGCCGCTGCGGTTCTCCTGGCCCGCGAAGACGTGGGTGTGGCCGTCGGCCGACGTGTGCGGGTGCCCGGTGAACTCCTCCGTGTTGGTGAACAGATGCCCCCACTGGCTGAGCAGCAGGTTCGTGACGCGTACGTCCTCGCCGCGCGCCTCCAGCTCGGCGCCGAGGGTCGAGACGAAGTGCACGTGGGTGTCGCCACTGTACCAGCCGGTCGCGGCCATGTCGGTCATCCGGGTCAGCGTCAGCTCCAGCTCGGCCTGGCCGGGGCGAACCGTGACGGTCGTGCGCAGGGGCCGGTACTCGAACCCGCGGGCCACCTCCACCGTGACCTCGCCCAGGGGCAGCCAGCCCTCGCAGGTGCCGTCGATGTAGGAGTAGGTTGTGGCGCCGAGTCTGACGTCGCCGCCGATGTCGAGGTTCCAGGTGTTGCCGTCGGAGTTGATGTGCCCGTGGTGGCCGTGCGGCGGGTAGGGCACCCCGTCGGTGGACCGGAAGTGGATCCGGCACGGGACGGGTTCGCCGGTGGCCGCGTCGCGGACCACCGTGCGTACCCAGGCCCGCCCGGCGTCGGGCACGCGCCAGGTGATCCCGCGGTCGCGATGCGAGCCTGCGGCGAGCAGCTCCTGCCAGCCACAGGTGCTGATCTCGGACGTTCCCCGCCTGAGGGCCAGCCGGGCCGAGGGGGTGGCGGCGACGCGCACATAGGCGCGCCGCTCCTCCTCGACGGGCGCTCCCCAGGCCGGTGTGGGGCCGTCCACCCCGCCCACCCGGCGATAGAGGTAGGTCGCGGAGCCGCGATCCACGGTCACCGACAACTCCTCCGAGACCGCGCCGGCCGGCGGATCGAGATCGAGGAGGACGTCGCGCCACACCGTGCGCCCGAACGGGTCCTCGTCGAGCTCGCTGGTGGTCACGGCGCCGATGAGCACGCTCGGGCCCAGCGAGCGGATCTCCAGGGCGCGCACGGGCACGTCGGGCCGCGGGTTGCGGTACGGCCACAGGTAGAAGCGGTAGGGCAGCACGTACGGTGATCTGGCCTGCGGGTCGTCGACGTCGACGAACCGGGCGCCGGCCGCGTCGAAGCGCCCGTGGGTGCGCGGCATCAGCCGGTGCTGGGCGTCGGGCACGGCCAGGAACGGCGTCTGCCCCCAGTCGAGCGGGATCGCCCGGTCTCTCCACAACCGCGGCGTGGGCCCGATCTCGAAACGCTGGCGGACCGGCAGCCGCTCGGTGTGACCGTCCTCGTAGAGCAGCGTGTAGTACGCGCAGACGCCACCGACCGTCTGGCCGTCGAACAGGTCTGGGGATTCCAGAGCGTGGGCGATCACCATCCACTCGAAGGCGCGCTCCACCGGAATGCCGACGGCTTCTCCGGACACCCGCAGCAGTGCCGCGTCCGCGCGCTCGTCCCCGAAGAGAAAGGGAATGCCGTACAGGGTGCGCGGCCCGAGTGGGTAGGACTCGCCGTCATCGAGGACCGAACGCGGTGCGTTGAACACCGCGGCCAGATCGACCGGCCGGTAGCCCCGGCCTTCCGTGGAGGGTTCAGGCATTGTCGGCCACCAGGTCTCGCGGCTCGTCGACGGATGTCTGCGCCAGCCCGGCGTAGAGCCGGGGCGAACGGGCTCTCAGGTACAGCGCTCGTACGACGCCGCCGAAGAGGGCGACGACGGCGACACCCACGATCAGGACATTGGTGACGGTACCCGCGCCGGTCAGCAGCGGCAGGTTGGTCAGCACAAGGAGGAGCACCACTGCCAGGGCCACGAAACTGAGCCCGGGGGCGATCGTCGTGCGGAAGAGCCCGGCCTCGGGCGCCTCGCGGCGCAGGAACCGGATGATCGCCAGACTGCACAGTGCCCACAGGGTGATGATCCCGAGGAAGCCGAGCGCGCTGCCCCACAGCAGCAGCCCCAGGTAGGGGTCGAGCCCGAAGGCGGCGAACACGGCGATGACGACCGCCGCCACGACGGTCTGCAGGAGCCCCGCGGCCCACGGCGCCCTGGTCCGCGGGTGCGTACGGCCCAGCACCCGCGGCAGGAGTCCCTCGCGGCCCAACGCGAAGAAGTAGCGGTTGGCCGCGTTGTGCAGCGCGAGCAGGGCGGCGAACGCGCTGGTCAGCAGCAGGATGTTCATCACTTCGACGATCGGCGCGGGCACGTAGGTGTCGAAGACGGTGATCACGAGGTTGACCGGGTCCGCCTCGGCCGCGGCGGCTATCTTGGCCGGACCGTAGGCCAGGACGATGACCCAGGTGATGAAGGCGTAGAAGACGGCGATGAAGGCGACCGCGATGTAGGTCGCCCGCCGGACCGTCCGGATGCCGCCGCGCGCCTCCTCACTGAAGATCGCGGTGGCCTCGAAGCCCATGAAGGCCCCGGCGACCAGGGCGAACATGGCGCCGTTGCCCGGGTTCAGCACGGTGGCGGGCGAGAACGACGAGGCCGACCAGTCGCCGATCCCGCCCTTCGCCAGGACGTACACCGCCAGCACGACCAGCACCACGGTCTCCAGAACGAGCAGGATCCCGAGGATCCGGGCGCTGGTGTGGATGCCGCGGTAACCGAGCCAGGCGACGAACACCAGGCCGATGAGCGCGAACACGTACCACGGCACGTCGAGGTGGAAGTACTTGGCGAAGGTGGTGTTGGCGTAGACGCCCAGCGCGCCGTACGTGCTGATCTGCAGAGCGTTGTAGGCCGCGACCGCGAGCATCGCCGCGCCCGAGCCGGTCGGCTTGCCGAGCCCCCGGGCAATGGTCGCGTAGAACGCTCCGGCATTGCGGACGTAGCGGCTCATGGTCATGAAACCGACGGCGAAGAGCGCCATGACCACACCGGCGACCAGGTAGCCGCCGGGGACGGCTGCGCCACCCTTGAGGAAGTGCAGTGGGGCGACGGCGACGATGAGCGTCAGGGGGGCCAGAGCCGCCAGGACGGTGAAGACGAGGTCCTTTGTCCCCATGACGTTGCCGGCCAGGGCGTCGGGCCTGTTCGCGGGACTTCCGGTGACGTGACCTGGCATGTGTTCGCTCCTTACTCCGGGGCAGGACACCGGTGCACGGGATGGGGGAGGGGGAGGGCCTGGGAACCGAGCCACCTGGCCGATTGGGGGGAGCCTATGGCGGGCCCTGCGGGCTGGACGAGTGACGATCCATCCAGGCCACAGTGCCGCGACTGTACGTTCCGCACAGTCCGGCTCTCCTAGATCTCCTCAAGCGCCCGCAGGGCGAGATACAGCTCCATGCGTGTTTCCGCGTCGCCGAGCCGGCAGCCGAGGCTGGTCTCGATCTGCCCGATGCGGTGACGGACGGTGTTGCGGTGCACGCCGAGTTCCTCGGCGGCACGGTCCCAGTGGCCGTTGTGCCGCAGCCAGATCCGCAACGTGGCGAGCAGATCGGCGGCGTCCTGCTGACGGCGCTCGCGCAGGGGGCGGAAGCGGCGGTCCGCGTAGTCGCGCAGGCGGCTCATGTCCAGCGCCGCGGCGAGCCCGTCCACCTCGGTCCCGCTGATCACACAGGCGCCCTGGAACAGGGCCGTGCGCAGCGCCTGGACGGCCTCCTCGTACGCCGTCCTCAGCTGCGCGGCCGGATGAGCCGCACTGATCCCGGCCAGCCAGCCGGCCCGCCCGAGGTCGTCGGTGATCCGGGCCGGCGGTACGGACTCCGGCAACAGGGCGATGGACACCTCGCCGTCCTGGTCGACGAACGGCGAGGCCAGCATGGAGGCAAGCTCGCCGAGCCTGGCGGAGGTACCCGTGCCGGCGGCGGCACGCGCGCAGACGACCCGCCAGCGGGCACCGGAGTCCTGGACGCCGAACACGTCCGCGGCGTGCCGGACCCAGCGGGGTGAGTGCGGGTCGAGTGCCAGGGCCAGTGCCGCCCGGCCGACCTGGTGGGCGGGCCAGTCGTCCGCCGGAGCGGGGATGAGCAGGCTGAGCAGGGAGGCCGCCATCGTCATCAGGGCGCGGTCGGTGACCCCGGCCACGATCGGGGCGCCCACGGCCAGCGCGTAGCCGCAGGGCAGCGGGCCGACCACCGACTGGACCATGACCCGCTGGTCGACCGAGCTCATCGTGACGCTCGTCGGGCGCGTGCTGGCGCAGACCCGATCGATGGCGACCCGTACCTCATCGTCGATCCGCGGCTCGCCCCCGGCCCATTCCCGCGGCCTGACCCGATCGGACAGCAGCGCCCACCCTCCCATGTGCGTGGCCAGTAGTTCGAGCGTCCGGGTAAGCGAGGACGGGCCGGTGGCGGCCTTGATCAGGGCACGCTGGGCGTCGGTGAGCCGCTTGATCTCCGACATCTCCGAGGAGAGCAACTCTCCGTAGAGCAGCTCGGCGCAGGATTCGAACGTCACCGCGGCAGGGACCTCCAGCAGCGGGAGGCCGTGCGCCCGGCAGGCCGCCACGAGCTCTTCGGGCACCCGGTCGAAGACCGGCGTCACGCCGAACCCGATGGCCGCGACCCCGGCGGCTTTGACCCGGGCCACGTACTCCGTGCTCAGCTCGGGCCGCAGGTTGGTGCCCGCCAGCAGGAGCAGTTCGTCGCCCTGTAGGTAGCGCGAGGGATCGGTCAACTCGCTGACGTGCACCCAGCGGATCGGGACGTCGAGGTGATCCTCACCCGCGCGCACCGGCAGCCTCAGCCGAGCGACGAACACGCTGAGTGGCAGCATGCCGCCACTCTAGTGTCAATGCCGCCATGCCCTTGCCATCGGCGCAGCTCAGCGGCTCACCGCGATGAAGACCTTCGCGCTCGGCTCCATGGTGATCCAGTCGCCGCGGAATCCCTGAGGAATGTAAAACGACTCCCCGGCGCCGAACTCCTTTCGCCGCCCAGCCGCGTCCTGCACCGCGACGCGGCCCTTGAGGATGACGCAGATCTCGTCGTAGGGCCAGGAGTCGAATCGCACCGCGCCGGGCTCGCCCGTCCAGAAACCGCCGGTATACGAGCTCGCCGCTCCGCCGAAGATCCGGAACTCCTCCTCCACCCACTCCTCCGACAGCAGGTGGTAGTCGCTCAGCGGGGGCACGAAACGCTCGCCGGCCCCGGCGTGTACGGCCCGGACCTGGTCGATGCCTGGAATATGCTCGGCGGTCACGCGGCGGCTCCGAAGCGGCGTAGGACGTTGTGCGTGATGCGCTCGACGAACGGGTCTCCAAGACTGAGCACATGGGACCACTCCGTGGTGCCCCCGTTGAACACCTCGCCGTCGCCACGGGTAAAGGCCGCGATCATCCCGGCGCCGCGCATCTCGCCTTCGTGCACGTAGTCAGGTAGATCGTCGCCGAGGTCCGCGTTGTAGGCGTAGACCTCCTCCTCGGGCCCGCCGATCGGCACCCGGCCGCCGAAGCGGTCCTCCTCGCCCCGCACGGCGGGCGCGAGCGCGAGGATCTCCAAGGTCTCGGGCGCGCCGTCCTCGAACGTCGGGTAGGGCAACCCGCGCCGGAACGTGTACTCGACAGAGTCGAGCTCGAAGGCGGCCAGGAACGACGGCGGCCCGCCGAGCAGGTCGCCGTAGTAGAGATCACTGCCCTCGAAGGCCCAGTGGTGCGGCCGGTAGACGGTGAAGCCGCCCGACGAGCGCGGCGTCGCCACGCCGTAACGGTTGTAGATCCCGCCCAGACCGTTGAGCCCCATGGTGGTCGCGCCCGGCCGGCCGACCGACTTCGCCTCCCACACCGTCGTGGCCAGATGGGGCGCCTCCCGCGCGCCGGGGTCCGCGGACGGCAGCCGGTAGCAGTACTGCGTGGTCCCGTCCTCGCTGAGCCGTACCTGCCACTGGTAGTTGCCGCCGAACCTGGCCAGGTTGCCGCCCGCGTCGACGAACGCGTCGACGGCGTCGCGCATGCGCCACGACCAGTACTCGTCGTGCCCGACGACGATCGCGCAGGAGTACCCGTCCAGCGCGTGGGGGTCGAAGTGCAGGTCGTGCTGGGTCAGGTAGTCGAGTTCGTACCCGTGGCGCTCCGCCCAGAGGACGAAGTGCCGCTCGTAGGTGGCCCAGAACGCGTCGGCGTGGTGGCGGCTGTAGTCGAACAGGCGTGCCCACTCATACGAGGGGTAGCGCGGGGCGCCGTACATCGGCAGCGATCCCGTGTTGGCCTCGCGCGGCGCGCCGGCCGGCTTCCGGATCATGCCGCGGGCGATGGGCCGCTGCGTCGAGGCAAGCGGCGATCCGGCGTCGTTGCGGGGGTCGTCGCCCAGGCCGCGGTAGTGATTGGCGCCGCCCCAGTCGTTGTAGGCCAGCATCGTGCTGGTGGTCAGCACGAGCGCGGCGCGGACTCGCCGGTGCGCGGGCGCCTTGACGACGAAGAAGTGCTCGCGCTCCCACAGCTCGCCGGCCGGGGTGGTGGCGCGCACAACGACGATGTAGAAACCGCTGCGCCAGTCGTCGGGGATCTCCAGCTCCAGCCCGACGGGCCAGCCGCAGCCGTTGGCATGGGCGTCGGCCGGTGCCTCGAAGCGGCCCGCCGACAGCCCCGAACGTGACCACACGACCTGTGGCTCCAGCCCATCGCGGAGCACCTGCAGCTCGAAGGACGGGACGCCGGCGCTGAGATGGAACCGGACCGTCTCGCCGGGAAAGTAGGAGAACCTGTCGGTGTAGCACCAGACCTCGGCCGCGTCCCGCTCGCTGAACGCACGCTCCGAAGGCCAGCCCTTCGGGGACCAGGCGAACGCGGCCGGAAGCCCGGCCTGCTTGATCTTGTCGCTCACGACCCTCCTCGACTCGTATGTGGGACCGAGTTTATGAACCGGTGTTCGGGGTGGCGGAATGGACGATTCGCACAACGTACCTGGACGCTTCAGCCAGGGATCATCGCGGCCCGAGCTCATTAGTCTCGGTATGCGCCTGCCCGTCTCGCATGATCGCGACCTGGGATCCACGTGCGCCGCGGCCAATACGACGACGCACGGACCCGCCGACCCGAGAGGACTGACCAGAATGACCGAGCCCCGGGGGCCTGTCGACTCCTCACGCGTCCCGCGCTTCGCCGGCCCGGCGACCTTCGCCCGGTTGCCCCGCCTGGACGAGGTCGGGCGCGCCGACGTCGCGATCGTGGGAGTGCCGTTCGACACCGGCGTGTCCTACCGCCCGGGAGCGCGGTTCGGCCCCTCGGCGGTCCGGGAGGCCAGCCGCCTGCTCCGTCCGTACCATCCGGGCCTGGACGTCTCGCCGTTCGCGACCCAGCAGGTCGCCGACGCGGGCGACATCGCGTGCAACCCGTTCGACATCGGCGAGGCCGTCGAGACCATCGAGGAGGCCGCGTCGGGCCTGACCGCGGACGGAACCCGGCTGGTCACCATCGGCGGCGACCACACCATCGCGCTGCCGCTCCTGCGCGCCGCCGCCCGCCGCCACGGACCGATCGCGCTCCTGCACTTCGACGCTCACCTCGACACCTGGGACACCTACTTCGGCGCCGAATACACGCACGGCACTCCCTTCAGGCGCGCGATCGAGGAGGGCATTCTCGACACCGAGGCCATCGGCCACGTCGGCACCCGCGGCCCCCTGTACGCCAAGCAGGACCTCGACGACGACAAGCGCATGGGCTTCGGCATCGTCACCAGCGCGGATGTGATGCGGCGCGGCGTGGACGAGGTCGTCGACGCGCTCCGCCAGCGCATCGGCAACCGGCCGCTCTACCTGTCCATCGACATCGACGTGCTGGATCCAGCGCACGCGCCCGGTACCGGCACCCCGGAGGCGGGCGGCCTGACCAGCAGGGAGCTACTGGAGATCCTGCGCGGCCTCGCCGGCGGCAACCTGATCGGCGCGGACGTCGTCGAGGTGGCCCCCGCCTACGATCACGCCGAGATCACGTCGGTCGCGGCCTCGCACGTGGCCTACGACCTGATCAGCCTGCTCGCCCTCTCGACCCCGCCGGCGGGACCGGGCCGCTGAGTGAGGGCCCGGGAGAAGGAGGCTCGGGACCACGGCGACAGCGGGCCCGCCACTGGCTTTCTCCTCCCGCGAGGAGGCCGCCGTCAGGCGACGCCGGACGCTGTCGCGGTCCAGGTGTCGCACGCGCCCGGAGAGGCCTTGCCGAAGCCCCGCCGCAGCCAGGCGACCCGGTTCCTGCTCGTGCCGTGACCGCGCTCCGCGCCGCTGACCGACGCCTGAGCGATCACCTTGCGGCCCGGCGGGTGGCTGAGGCCGCCGCCCGAGCCTCTCCTGCCTGTGGTCGGATGTGGTGGCGGCCGATGGGGAGCATCAGGGGGCTGCCGGAGACGGGGTCTTCGATGATGCGGCTGTCGAGGCCGAAGACGGTGCGGACGTTGTCTTCGGTGAGGACCTCGGCCGGGGTGCCGGAGGCGTGCAGGCGGCCGTCGGCCAGGGCGATGAGGTGGTCGGCGTAGCGGGCGGCGAGGTTGAGGTCGTGCAGGACCATCACGATGGTGGTGCCGCGGGTGTGGTTCAGGTCGGTCAGCAGGTCGAGGACCTCGATCTGGTGGCTGGCGTCGAGGAAGGTGGTGGGCTCGTCGAGGAGCAGCAGGTCGGTCTGCTGGGCCAGCGCCATGGCGATCCAGACCCGTTGGCGCTGGCCGCCGGACAGCTCGTCGACGGCACGCTCGGCGAGGTCGGTCGTCTGGGTGGCTTCCAGGGCCGCCGCCACCGCGGCGTCGTCGGAGTCGTTCCACCGGGAGAAGATCCCCTGATGGGGGTGGCGGCCACGGCCGACGAGGTCGAGCACGGTGATGCCCTCGGGCGCGACCGGCGACTGGGGCAGCAGTCCGAGCGTACGGGCCAGTTCCTTGGCGGGCATGCGGTGCACCTGTCTGCCGTCCAGCACGACACGGCCCTCGCGGGGCACGAGCAGCCGGGACAGGGAACGCAGGAGTGTCGACTTCCCGCAGGCGTTCGCGCCGACGATGACCGTGATCTCGCCGGGCGGCACGAACAGGTCAAGGGACTCGACGACGACGCGGTCGCCGTAGCCGAGCGTGAGGTCCTCGGCTACGAGGGAGTGGGACGTGGTCACAGCGAGCCTCCGGCCCGATGGGTGCGGACGATCAGATAGACGAGGTACGGCGCGCCGAGAACGCCGGTGACGACGCCGACCGGGTAGCGGACGTCGAACGCGAACTGGCCGGCGAAGTCGGCGACGAGGACCAGGAGGGCGCCGACGAGCCCGGCGGGCACGAGCAGGGAACCGCCCGCACCGACCAGCCGGGCCGCGATGGGGCCGGACAGGAACGCCACGAACGCGATCGGCCCGGCCGCCGACGTGGCGAAGGCGATCAGGCCGACGGCGGCGACGATCACTGTGACGCGGGTGCGTTCGACGCGGACCCCGAGGGCGGAGGCGGTGTCGTCGCCGAGCCGCATCGCCGACAGGTCGCGCGACTTCGCCAGCAGGACGGGGGTGAGGACGACCAGCGCGACGAGGGCGGGCAGGGCCTGTTCCCAGGTCGTGCCGTTGAGGCTGCCGGTCAGCCAGCGCAGGGCCTCCTGGAGATCCCACTCGGCGGCCCGGGACAGGACGTAGGAGGTGATGCTTTCGAGCATCGCGGAGATCCCGATGCCGATCAGGATGAGCCGCGTGCCGACGACGCCGTCCCGGAACGCCAGGGTGTACACCAGCAGTGCGACGGCGAGAGCGGAGACGATGGCGAGGATCGACACCTGGGTCCCGCCGAGGGACAGCGACACGATCGCGATGGCCGCCGCGGCGCTCGCCCCCCAGCTGATACCGATGATGTCGGGGCTGGCCAGCGGGTTGCGGAGCATCGTCTGGAAGGTGACACCGGCCAGGCCGAAGCTGAATCCCGCGACCACGGCGAGGACGGCCCGTGGTAGCCGGAGCCGCCCGACCGTGAAGGACGCCCCCGGCACCTGCTCACCGAGGATGACGCGGACCACGTCGCGGGGCGGGTAGAAGGTCTGCCCGAACATCAGGGTCACGGCGAACCCGGCGACGACGAGCACCGCCAGTATCAGGACGACGAGGCGGCGCCGGGAGGCGCTCCGGCGGCGTCCGCGGGCGACGGCCTGGACGACGGAGGGCCGGGTGACGGCGGGGGCGCTGCTGTGCCTGTCGGTTCGCTCGCTCACAGCTCACGCACCTTCTGGCGGCGGACGATGTGGATGAAGAACGGGGCGCCGATCAGCGCCGTCACGATGCCCACCTCGATGTCCGTGGGGCGCGCCACGATGCGGCCGACGACGTCGGCCGCGGTGAGCAGCGACGCGCCGAGCAGAGCGGAGAACGGCAGCAGCCAGCGGTGGTCCACCCCGACGAGCAGGCGGCACGCGTGCGGGACGACGAGTCCGACGAAGCCGATCGGCCCGGCGACGGCCGTCGACGCCCCGCACAGCACGACGGCGCCGAGAGCGGCCGTGGCCCGGACGACGGCGACGCGCTCGCCGAGCCCGGCGGCGAGTTCGTCACCTAGGGCGAGCGAGTTCAGCGCCCGCGCGGACAGCAGGCACACGACGAGGCCGGCGACGAGGAACGGCAGGACCTGCCCGATGCGCTCGTAGGACGCGCCGCCGACCCCGCCGATCTGCCAGAGCCGGAAACCTCCGGCTATGTCGTTGCGGGGCAGGATGACGGCGCTGACCAGGGACGCGAAGGCCGCCGACGTGGCGGCGCCGGCGAGCGCGAGTTTGAGGGGCGTGGCCCCGCCGCGTCCGAGGGAGCCGACGGTGTACACGAACACGGCCGAGACGGCTGCCCCCGCCATCGCGACCCAGATGTACCCGGTCGGCGAGGTGAGCCCGAAGAACGCGACGGCGGTGACGACGGTGAGCGACGCGCCCATGTTGACGCCCAGGATCCCCGGGTCGGCCAGCGGGTTGCGGGTCACGCCCTGCATGACACCGCCGGCGAGGCCGAGCGCGGCACCGATGACCGCCGCGAGCAGGGTACGCGGTATCCGCTTGGCGACCGCCGCCTGTTCAAGGGTGCCGTCCGCGCCGCCGAGCGCGGCCCAGACGTCGGACCAGGCGACGTCGCGCGAGCCGAGGGCGACGGAGGCCACCATGAGCACGGCCAGGACCAGTACCGCGACGAGCAGCCACAGAACCCGGACGCGCGCCGGACGCCGCACGAGGGCGGCGTCCGGTGGGCGGTCGGTGTCGACCGACGTCACTTGACCTTGTCCGCGGCCTCGGCGAGCGCCTTGGCGTAGTCCTCCAGCACCCACGAGATCGACAGGGGCGTCGGGTTCGCGGCGGTGCCCAAGGGCGTGCTGCCGGGCAGGAGGTACACCGAGCCGCGCTTGATGGCGGGGATCTTCGACAGCAGCGGGTCCTTGCGGAGCTTTTCGAGCAGCTCGCCCTTCTCGTCGCCGTATCCGGTGATGATGTCGACGTCGTCGAACAGGTCGATCTGTTCCGCGCTCCGGGTCAGGGCGAACTTGTCGGTGCCCTTGGACGCCTCGGTGATGCTGCCCGGGATCGTCAGCCCGAGGTCCTCGAAGAACAATGTGCGGGTGTCGTGCGTCGTGTAGAAGCCGATCTCGCTCACGTCGTTGGGGTCGACGTGCGTCATGAACATCGCCGACTTGCCCTTGAGCTGCGGGTACTTCACGACGACCTCAGCGATGTCGCCCTCGATGTCGGTGATGAGCTTCTCGCCCTCGTCGGCGAGCCCGATGGCCTTGCTGTTCATCCGGATGATCTCGCGCCACGGGGTCGCCCACGCGGCGTCCGGGTAGGCCACCACGGGAGCGATCTCGCTCAGGGTGTCGTAGTCCTGCTTGGTCAGGCCCGAGTAGGCGGCCAGGATGACGTCCGGCTTCGTGTCGGCGACGGCCTCGAAGTCGATGCCGTCGGTCTCGTCGAACAGAACGGGCGTCTTGGCGTTGAGTTCCTCCAGGCGCTTCTTCACCCAGGGCAGGAGCCCGTCGCCGTCGTCGTCGCCGAAGTTCGCGGCGGCCATGCCGACCGGGACGACGCCGAGGGCCAGCGGCGCTTCGTGGTTGGCCCAGTTGACCGTGGCCACCCGCTCCGGCTTCGCCGGGATGGTGATCTTCCCCAGCGCGTGCTCGACCGTCATGGGGAAGGCGCTCGGGCTGCTGCTCGCGTTCTCACTCTTGGTCTCCGACGAGCTGCCGCAGCCCGCGATGCCCAGCAGGATGGCCGCCACGGCGAGGATGCGAAGGCTATGTGGGCGCTTCAATCCGTACTCCACTCTCAGAATTCCGCTGGTGCCGGCCCTCACACGTCTGGATCGCGGTCCTACGTTCGTGGAGCGGTACACCGTACTGCCGCAAGCCCTTGATCTAGTTAGGTAAGGCTTGCCTTGTTTGGAACTTTAGGAGAAATGACTGAGTTGTCGCAATAGCCCTTTTGAGACAGCTGTTGTTGAGATCGGGACACCGAGACCGAGCGACGGCCCTTCAGGCGGTGTCCGCCCGAGAGCGCGACACGTCCGCGAGACCCGCGCCGCGTACGGAAGGCGGCCTTCGGCGTCCCGGAGTCTCAACGCGCCCGGAACGCTCCCGGGGTCAGCCCGGTCGTCCGCCGGAAGGCCACGCCGAACGCGCTCGCCGAACGGTAGCCGACCTCCTCGGCCACGACATCGACCTCCCAGCCCTGGGTGAGCAGCGCGACCGCGTGCTGGGCGCGCACCGCCGCGATCCAGCGCGCGAAGCTGGTGCCCGTCTCCGCGTTGAAGGCACGGGTGATCGTGCGGGCGCTCACGCCCAGGAAGGACGCCCAGTCCGCCAGCGTTCGCGAATCGCCCGGGTCGTCCCGGACCGCGTCAGCGATCGGGCGCAGCAGGTCGGAGGTGGGCATGTGCAGGAGCAGTTCGCGTGAGGAGGGGGTGAGCACGTCGAGCACCATCGCCTCGGTCACCGCCCGCGAGTCGGAGGACAACTCCGTGTCGGCGAGCCGCTCCAGCAGCAGCCGGAGCAGCGGGGTGATCTCGACGCCGACGGGCGTGGGGAAGATCGAGGTCGTGGTGCGCCCGCGCCCGCTCTGTCACCGGCGAGCCGGTCGGCGTCACCGGCCGGGACGGTCGACCGTCAGGTCCGCGAGCCGTGGGGCGACCTCGGGAAACGAGCCGTCGCCGAACAGGATCCGCGCCGCCAGGGCACGACCGGCGCGACCGCGTAGCGCGGTCACCGCCGCCTCTACCGCGGCAGGGGATCGGATACCGGCGAACACGCGGCGCAGCGACAGCCGGCCTCGGAACCGGGCCCGCAACGCGTTCCCGTCGTACCGGCTCAGCACTCGTCGGTCGCCAGTGCGCAGGTACTCGGCGGTAACCGCCGCGGCCAGTTCGGACATGCGTAAACAAGGGTCCAACCCACCGGCCGTCAGCGGCGACACCGCGCCCGCCGCGTCTCCGACGAGCAGCCCGGCGGGGCACGCCAGCCGTCGCAGCACACCGCCGACCGGGATCGGACCACCTCGACGCTCGACCGGACCGGCCGCCGCCACGTGGCCGGGCGCATCCGCGGCGAAGTCGTCCAGCAGGTGGCGGATACCGGTGCGCATCGCGTTCGGATATCCCGCGACGCCGACATGCGCGTGCCGGCCGTCGTCGATCACCCATCCCAGGTACCCCGGAGCGACCCGGGGGTCCAGCACGCAGTGGAACACCGGGGTGGTCGTGCCCGACGCGATCGGATGGACGATCTCGGCACCGACGAGGAAGCGCCGGTTGACATCAAGGCCAAGATCACGGGCCACCCGGGAGCGGGCGCCGTCCGCGCCGACGATGAACCGGGCCGTCACCGGTTCCGCACCCGCGAACCGCACAAAACCCCTCGACGCGTCGACGTACCGTACGCCCAGGAGGACCTGTGCCCCGGCCGACTCCGCCACGCGGTGCGCGTGCTCGTAGACGGCCGCCATGTCGGCCACGCGGTACTCGTCCCGGTCGCTGGTGAGCCGGATCGGTGCCCGCCGCGACGGCGGATACAGCAGCACGTCCCGGACACCTGGCCCGAGCAGGTGATCCGGCACGTCGAAGTCATCGAGAGTGCGGCGCACGAAGATCCCTGTCGTGCGGATACCCGTCGACAGCGACCTGCGACGGTCGACCACCATCACGTTCAGCCCCCGTCGCGCGAGCAAACGGGCCGTGTGCAGGCCGGCCAGGCCCGCACCCACGACCAGTACATCCACTGTCCGCATACCTTGCGACGGTAGGGGCGATGCCTTATCCATACGATGGTTTGCACGCTACCTGCCCCATACCTCCACACCGTCGCCACACTTGAGACCGCGGATTGCCCCTCCGGCGAAAGACGGCTGTGGAACCAACGTCACAGCGATCGTTCCCTCGATCAGTATTTCCCTTATATCCGCCGGGGCATCGGCTACTTCACTGGGTCTCCTGAAGGATCCGAAACACCTGACCTCCCTCGGAGGACACCTGCCCCTCCTGCCTTGACCTCGGCCACAACCACTACCGAGGAGACGTCGCAGGCCAGAGGCGGCTTCGTTGGATCTACGGCCAGCACCACCGGCCCCCCACAGAGATCATCGCCGGCTTACCTGTGATTCTCCATCCGTTGGGTGGTACGGTCACGGTATGCGGATGATCTTCTTGTTCCTTGGCTGGTGGCGCCCCTGACGGGCGGCACCGTTCATCCGCGTAACCGATAACGCGGCCGCCCGGTTCGGGCGGCCGTTTGTGTGTTCGCACCTCGGTGGTCCGGCCAGGGTGGCCTCCCGATCCCGAGGGAGCCAAACCGATGCCACGACGACTCACCGGCTTCACCCCGTCCGGCGACCTGCATCTGGGCAACTACATCGGCGCGATCGCACCGATAATCGCCGAGCAGGCCACCACGGATACGGTGGTGTTCATCTCCGACCTGCACTCCCTGACCCTGGAGCATGATCCGGCCGAGGTGCGACGGCGGACACTGGAATTCGCGACCATCCTGCTGGCGGCAGGCGCTGACCCCGACGCGTGTCTGTTCCTGGTTCAGTCGCACGTACCCGAGCACACCGAACTGCACTACCTGCTGGAGTGCACCACCGGGTACGGCGAGGCCCAGCGAATGATCCAGTTCAAGGAGAAGTCCGGCCGTCAGAACCAGGTCCGGATGTCACTGCTGACCTACCCGATCCTGATGGCCGCCGACATCCTGCTGTACGACACCGACGAGGTACCGGTCGGCGAGGACCAGAGCCAGCACGTGGAGTTGGCCCGGGACATCGCCCAGCGGTTCAACAGCCGATACAGCCCCACCTTCACCATCCCCCGGGCGGTCAACCCGCCGGTCGCCGCTCGCATCATGGACCTGGCGTCACCTGGCGACAAGATGAGCAAGTCAGCCCCCTCGACCGCGGGGGTGCTGCGACTGCTCGACGAGCCGGACGTCCTGCGACGCAAGGTGATGCGTGCGGTCACCGACACCGACACCGTGGTGAGCTACGACCCGGATCGCAAACCGGGGGTATCGAACCTGCTCGCCATCCTGTCCGCCTGCACCGGCGACGACCCGCAGCGGCTGGCCGGGCGGTTCAACCGGTACGGCGAATTGAAGGAGACGGTCGCCGACACGGTAGTGGCCACCCTCGCCCCCATCCGGGACCGCTACCTGCGACTGGCCGAAGACCCGCAGCACGTCCAGGCGGTTCTGCGGGCCGGTGCCGACCGTGCCCGCGGGTCGGCCAACGCGAAGGTACGCCAGGCCAAGGCGGCGATCGGTCTGCTGCCCGGATGAGATGCCATGGTGATCCCGCCGAACCGGTCCACGTCACCAGCGGCTGAAACGGCGACCCGGCGCCCCCAGGAGTTGCGGCTGGGCGGCTGCCCCGGACTGCCAGAGTCGGCGACCTGGCAGTCCGGTCCTCGGCCGAGGTCACCTCCAGCCCGAGGATCTCCCGGTCGCCGTTCGCGCCGACCGCGGTGGCCACCAGCACGTGCACGTGCCGACTGGGGAAACTCGTCCACCACCGCTCTGGACTACTTCGAAACGGGTGGGTCGCAAACTTCGAGGTTCAGCCCCGTCAGGGTGTGCTGAGAGATGGCGGCGGTTCCCTCCCGATCCAGCAGCCGGGCGTACTCATCCCCTGTCGCCCCGACGAAAACCGCCGTCCGGCTACCGGCCAGGGCGGCGGGGAGGATGCCCCCGTCTTCGAGCGCCTCCCACGCCAGTTCCAGCATCAACCGCTGCTGGGGATCCATGATGACGGCCTCACGGGGTGAGATCCCGAAAAAGCCCGCGTCGAACTCGGCGACCCCGTCGAGGAATCCACCGTGCCGGACACCCGCGTGATCCGGAGAGGCGTCATCTCCCGGCTCGATGTCCCACCGGCCCTCCGGCACGGGCGTCAGTGCGTCCACGCCGTCCCGGAGCAACCGCCAGAACGCCTCCGGACTCGGCGCCTTGGGAAGTCGGCAGGACACCCCGACGATCGCGATCCGCTCATCGGAATTGCTCGTTGGATTGTGTGCCGTCTCGTCGGCGCACACAGGAGATGCTCCTTCCGCAGGGTAGGCAGACGTATGAATCCGAGACGCGTCGCCTGTTCAGCCGTCGTAGGGGACGTCGTTCAGGGAAATGTACGCCTGAAGTACGGCCACCTGAAGAGCCGGAAACAGTGGTGCCTTTGCTGGAGATGCGAAACGCCGCCACAGGAGTACGGAAGTCGCTCGGCGTCCGTCCCGCCCGGTCAAGCGGGGTTCGGTGAGCGACCGTAGGGATGCCGTCGTGCGGAGAGCGGCCGGTCCGCCGCAGAGGCCGTGTCGGCTCAGTCCTTTGTGGAGCGCAGATACATGCTGTTCCACTCGCAGGCCGCCGCGAGCGGCTTGAACAGGGTGCGCCCCAGGGGGGTCAGACTGTACTGGACGCGCGGCGGGTTCTCCGGATAGGCCTTACGCGTCAGCAAGGCGTCGTTCTCCATCGCACGCAGCGATTCGGTCAGCACCTTTGGCGTGATACCGGGCAGAACGGCCTGTATCTCCGTGAATCGCCGCGGACCATCACGCAGGCACACAAGAATCATCGCTGTCCATTTGCCACCAACGCGAAAGAACGGCGGCCGGCTGGGGCAGCCCACAAACAGGTCGGAATCCAACGGTTTGGGCACCCCACTATCGTTGCAGTAAGCGAACAGAGCACACTTACACTCCCCGCATGAACGTCGACGTGATCGTCATCGGAGCAGGTCCGACCGGCCTTACGCTTGCCGCCGAACTGGGCCTGGCCGGGCTGTCCACCGTCGTGGTGGAACAAATGGCCGAACGCAGCGGTCAGTCCAAGGCTCTTGGGCTGCAGCCCCGTACCGCCGAACTGTTGGAGTCGCGCGGCCTGTTCGCGCCACTGATGGAACGCGCGATCGAACGAATCCCCGGCGGGCACTTCGCGGGAATGCGCCTCGACCTGAAAGCCTTGGATACCCGCCACCCTTACATGATCGGCATTCCACAGGGCCGGGTCGAGGCTCTGCTTGAGGCTCGCGTGACGGAGCTGGGCATCAAGATCATGCGTGGTCATGAGCTGACCGAGTTGTCACAGCACGCCTCCGGCGTCACCGCGAGAGCGGGGGGACTGCACATTCACGCCGACTACCTGGTCGGATGTGACGGCGGCCGGAGCACCGTGCGCCGACTGCTGGGGGTGGACTTTCCCGGTCTGGAGGGGCGGCTGGCCATGGTGGTCGCCGACATCACGCTCGGCGGCGCAGCACCGTCGGCATGGGAGCTGCCGGTCATGACCCCGTCTCCGACCGGCAGGTCCTACCTGGCGCCACTCGGAGACGGCCTGCATCGGCTGCTGTTCTACGGCCCTGAACAGCAGGAACTGCCCAGAGACGCGCCCATCACGCCGGAGGAGGTGAACCGGGCACTGGCCGCGGAGTTCGGCCCGACGGTCAAGCTGTCCGGCATTCGGTGGGCGTCCCGCTTCACTGACGCCTCCAGGCAGGTGGAGCAGTACCGGCACGGGCGGGTGTTGCTGGCCGGGGACGCCGCCCACATTCATTCACCGATGGGAGGGCAGGGACTGAACCTGGGCGTACAGGATGCCTTCAACCTCGGATGGAAGCTGGCGGTGCGGCTTCGCCACGGCGGCGACGACGAACTACTCGACACCTACCACCGCGAACGGCACCCGGTGGCGGCGAGGGTTCTGGCCAACACACGCGCGCAGTCGGTGCTTCTGGAACCGAAAGAGGAGCACCTCGCGCTGCGCGGCATCGTAGCCGAGCTGCTACGCGTGCCCGCGGCCAACCAGGTCATCGCGGGCATGCTGGCCGGGACGGACATCCGCTATCCGCTACCGGGGCCGGTGCATCCGTTGCTGGGCATGCGCCTTGCCGACGCGCCCGTCATGGCCGACGGGCGCGGGCTGCTGATGACCGGCGCCGGACAGGACACGCTGGTCGAGGCGGCAGCACCGTGGTCGGGACGGATCCGCCATGTGCGGCGAGGGCAGGGCGAGGCGATGTTCCTGCGGCCCGACGGCCATGTGGCGTGGGCCGGCAGCGACCCGGCCGCCCTGGTGACGGCCCTGACCATGTGGGCCGGCCGTGCCTGAGAGGTGCTTGTTCGTTCGATCCAGGATTCGCGATCTCATCGCCCAGCCGCCCGGCCCGCCCACCTGAAGGCTGCGGGCCTGGTGGGTCACCGAGTGGGATCCGCCAGTGAGGTCGCCGGCCGCGGCTGACCGCCACGAGCCGGTGGTCCCGGCGTGTACTCCGGTAGAGGAACGGGGCATCGCGAGTGAAGACAACAGACAGAAGGACCCGTTCGGCAGGACCTTGGTCTCTAGCGAACATAAGAGGTTCGAGATGGGATAGAGCGACGGAGAACACCTATGGGGAAGGCTGGTGCGACGGTAGCGACCACTTCATGGACGAGGTGCGTGCCTGGCGAGCACCACTCAGATGAGGGGGCGGTGGCCGGTGAACCAGTGGACATCCGAGCAGAGCGGGTGACCGTTGCTTCCCCTCGGGCCGGGCAGTCCGGCTTGCGGGTCAATGCCGTCACCTGCCGGGCCAGCCCGCGTTGACCGCAGCGCCCAGGTGAACGAGCCGATGCGACGAGGACGGATGAGATGAGCACTGACAGCGTCGATCGAGAAACCTCAGGCGAGGTCGGCCACCGACCAGCGTTGATGCTGGCGTTGGCCACCGTGGGATTTGCGGTGAACTTCTGGGCGTGGGCGCTGCTCAGCCCGCTGGGACCGCGCTTCAAGGACCTGCTGAGCCTGTCGGCCTCCCAGCAGGCGCTGCTGGTCGCGGTCCCGGTGATCGTCGGCTCGCTGGGCCGCATCCCTGTCGGCGCGCTCACCGACCGCTTCGGCGGCCGCGTGATGTTCCCGCTGATCTCCGCAGCCACCATCGTCCCGGTCTTGTTCATCGGCGTGGCCGGGCAGGGCTCGCTCACGGCGCTGCTGGTCGGCGGGTTCTTCCTGGGCATCGGCGGGACCGCGTTCGCCGTCGGCGTGCCCTTCGTGAGTGCCTGGTTCCCGCCCGAGCGGCGCGGCCTGGCCATCGGCATCTTCGGCGCGGGCATGGGCGGCACCGCGATCAGCGCCCTGACCACGGTCAAGCTGGTCAAGGCCGACGGCGCGGCCACCCCGTTCCTGCTCACCGCCGCGGGCTTGGCCATCTACACCGTCGTGGCGTGGTTCACGCTACGCGACGCACCGGGCCGCACGGTCCCCACCCAGCCGCTCGCCGCGCGCCTGGCGGCCACCGCGAAACTACCGATCACCTGGCAAGCGTGCATCCTGTACGCGGTGGCCTTCGGCGGGTATGTAGCGTTCTCGGTGTACCTGCCGGCCTACCTGCAGACCGCCTACGGGCTGGAGCAGGCCGATGCCGCCAACCGGATGGCCGGGTTCGTGGTCCTGGCGGTCCTGATGCGTCCGGTTGGGGGCTGGCTGTCGGACAGGATCAGGCCGCTGCCCGTGCTGGTCGCCGTCTTCGCGGTGGTCGCCGTCTGCGCCGCTGTCCAGGCCCTCACCCCAGCCCTGATGCTGGTGGGCACAATCGCGTTCCTGACCATGGCCGCGGCACTTGGCGCGGGCAGCGGCGCCGTCTTCGCGCTGGTCGCGCAGGTCGCTCCGGCCGACAAGGTGGGTTCTGTCACCGGCCTGGTCGGCGCCGCCGGCGGCCTGGGCGGGTTCGTGCCGCCCCTGGTGATGGGCCTCATCTACGGCCGGCTCGGCTCCTACGGCCTGGGCCTGGCGCTGCTGGCCGTGGTCTCGCTGCTGACGGTGCTGCTGACGGTGACCGTGGTCCGTGCCACGGCCCGGCGGCGCGTGGCCCAGCCGCTGATGTCGTCACGGTGACCCCCAGGACCAGCCCCGCTCCGAACCGCCACAGTTCTGCTCAGAAGCGGTGAGAGGTGCCGGTCACCGATGAGCCTCAGCATAAGAACAGCGGCTCCGATCACGGTGACCGTGATAGGTCCTCAGCGCCCGGCATTGGGGATCTATCACGGGACTTTCGCCTCTAATCGCCGAAGCGAGCGTTCCGGCAAGCTGGAAAGTGTGAAACTCGACTCGGCCGGCCTGCAGGTGTTCTCCCACGAGAAGTGCATGCACCTGTTGGCCTCCTGCCCGATCGGGCGGATTGTCTTTACCGATCGCGCCCTGCCGTCGGTGCAGCCGGTGAACTTCTGTCTCGACGGCAACGACATCGTCATCCGTACGACGGTCGGCTCCAAGCTGGCCTCCGCCACCCGCCGCACCATCGTGGCTTTTGAGATCGACGACTTCGACCCCGAGGAACGTACTGGATGGTCGGTCACGGTCGTGGGGTATGCACGGGCTGTTGACGACCCCCGGGAGATGGCCCGGCTCGCCGAGCTGCCGCTGACGCCGTGGGCGCTGGGCAGCCGTGACCACTTCATCGTCATCACCGCCAAGCACGTCTCCGGCCAACGACTGCAGCAGCCAGGCTGACCTTCTTACCCGGAGGGGTGGCCGGAGCCTGCTCGCCGCTGGTCCAGTCGGTCGGCGTGGTCCTGTCGGCCACCTGAGCCGACGAGCGGCCTTTCGGGTCTTTGGGCCCATCCCAAGGGACCAAGGACCCTGAGATCGGGATAGAGCCCCGGCAAGGATGAGTGAAGCCGCACCGCATCCGGTGCCCTATCCCTCGACGCGGAGGTCGCAACCGGTCGCGATCATCAACTGCTTTTCGGGTTTCCCCGGATGATTCGCGGCTATGAAGGCGGTCACGCCGGAGGTATCCGGTTCATACCAGAAAAAGGAGTGCATCCATATGGCGGGCATGGACGGGCCGGTCAACGACGCCCTTCTGAAGCTGGGCCGGCATCTGCGTTCCGGAGCGGTCTCCGACGACCTGCGGACGCTGCACCAGATCGGGGGCCGCCAGGCGGACGCGTTCTACCGCGACCGGTGGAGCCACGACAAGGTGGTGCGCTCCACACACGGGGTGAACTGCACCGGGTCGTGTTCATGGAAGGTCTACGTCAAGGACGGCATCATCACCTGGGAGTCGCAGCAGACCGACTATCCCAGCGTCGGGGACGACCGGCCGGAGTACGAGCCGCGCGGCTGTCCGCGCGGCGCGGCGTTCTCCTGGTACACCTACTCCCCCACCCGGGTCCGCTACCCCTACGCCCGCGGGGTGCTGGTGGAGATGTACCGGGAGGCGAAGGCGCGACTGGGCGATCCGGTGGCGGCATGGGCCGAGGTCACCTCCGATCCGGAGCGTCGCCGCCGCTACCAGTCGGCCCGCGGCAAGGGCGGCCTGGTCCGCGTCACCTGGGACGAGGCGACCGAGATCATCGCAGCCGCGCACGTGCACACCATCGAGACCTACGGGCCCGACCGGGTGGCCGGGTTCTCCCCGATCCCGGCGATGTCGATGGTCTCGCACGCCTCCGGCGCCCGGTTCGTGTCACTGATCGGCGGCACGATGCTGTCGTTCTACGACTGGTACGCCGATCTGCCGGTGGCCTCCCCGCAGGTGTTCGGCGACCAGACCGACGTGCCGGAGTCGGCCGACTGGTGGGACGCGGCCTACCTGATGCTGTGGGGCTCCAATGTGCCGGTGACGCGCACCCCGGACGCGCACTACATGACCGAGGCCCGCTACCGCGGGCAGAAGGTCGTCGTGGTCTCCCCCGACTACAGTGACGCGACGAAGTTCGCCGACGAGTGGCTGGCTCCGCACCCGGGCACCGACGGGGCGCTGGCCATGGCGATGGGCCACGTGATCCTCAAGGAGTTCTTCGTCGACCGGCAGGTGCCGTACTTCACCGACTACGTCAAGCGCCACAGCGACCTGCCGTTCCTGGTGACGCTGACCGAGCGCGACGGTGTGCACGTGCCCGCCAAGTTCCTGACCGCGGCCGACCTCGGCGAGGACGGCGCCGAGGCGGCGTTCAAGACGGTGCTGCTGGACGCCGCCACCGGTGAGCCGGTGGTGCCCAACGGCTCGCTCGGCTTCCGCTACTCCGAGGCCGGGCAGGGCCGCTGGAACCTTGACCTCGGCGACGTCGACCCGATGCTGGGCCTGGACGGCGAGCAGACCGTAACGGTGCTGCTGCCCCGCTTCGATCAGGCCGGGGACGGCGCGGTGCTGCGACGTGGTGTCCCCGTCCGGCAGATCGCCGGGCAGCCGGTCACCACGGTCTTCGACCTGTTGCTCGCCCAGTACGGCGTGGCCCGGCCGATGGGCGCCACCCACACGAGCGAGCAGCAGAGCGACACACCCCAGGACTGGCCGTCCTCTTACGACGACGTGAGCCAGCCGTACACGCCTGCCTGGCAGGAGGCGATCACCGGCGTGCCGGCGGCGAAGGCGGTGAAGATCGCCCGCGAGTTCGCCCGCAACGCCGAGGAGTCCGGCGGCCGCTCCATGATCATCATGGGTGCGGGGACCAACCACTGGTTCCACTCCGACACGATCTACCGCTCCTTCCTGGCACTGACCACGCTGACCGGCTGCCAGGGTGTCAACGGCGGCGGCTGGGCGCACTACGTCGGCCAGGAGAAGTGCCGCCCGGTCACCGGATGGGCGCACATGGCGTTCGGCACCGACTGGGCGCGCCCGCCCCGGCAGATGATCGGCACCGCCTACTGGTACCTGCACACCGATCAGTGGCGGTACGACACCTACAGCGCCGACGTGGTGGCCTCACCGCTGGCCGGCGGCGCATTCACCGGGAAGGCCACCGCCGACCTGCTGTCGCAGTCGGCCCGGCTGGGCTGGATGCCCTCCTACCCCACCTTCGACCGCAACAGCCTGGACCTGGCCGATGAGGCAGCCGCCTCCGGACAGGATCCGGGCCCCTACATCGCCTCCAAAGCCGCCGCCGGCGAGCTCGGCTTCGCCTGCGAGGACCCCGACGCGCCCGCCAACTGGCCACGGGTGCTGACCGTGTGGCGGGCCAACCTGCTGGGGTCGTCGGCCAAGGGTAACGAGTACTTCCTGCGCCACCTGCTCGGCACCGACTCCTCCGTGCGGGCCGAGGAGGCCGCACCCGAGCAGCGGCCGGACGACGTCCGATGGCACGAGGAGGCGCCGCGCGGCAAGCTCGACCTGCTGCTGTCGCTGGACTTCCGGATGACGTCCACGACGCTGTTCTCCGACATCGTGCTGCCGGCCGCGACCTGGTACGAGAAGCACGACCTGTCCTCGACCGACATGCACCCGTTCGTGCACGCCTTTTCCCCGGCGATCGACCCGCCCTGGCAGACCCGCACCGACTTCGCGGCCTTCCAGGCGATCGCCAAGACGTTCAGCGCGCTGGCCGGCCCCCGGCTGGGGGTGCGCCGGGATCTGGTGGCGGTGCCGCTGCTGCACGACACCCCCGATGAGCTCGCCAACCCCTATGGCGTCGTGGACGACTGGCGGGCCACGGGAACGATGCCCGTCCCCGGCAAGAACTTCCCGAAGATCACCGTGGTGGAGCGGGACTACGGCGCGGTCGCGCAGAAGATGGCCGCGCTCGGACCGCTGCTGGATACCCTGGGCACCACCACCAAGGGCCTGACCTACGACGTGTCCGGTGAGATCGGGCGGCTCGGCCGGATGAACGGCACTGTACGGGGCGGCGTGGCCGACGGGCGGCCGTCGCTGGCCCGCGACACCGACATGTGCGAGACGATCCTGGCGCTGTCGGGCACCACCAACGGGCGCCTGGCCGCTCAAGGCTTCGCGACGCTGGCCCGCCGTACCGGCACGAGCTTCGACGGGCTCGCCGACGAGCACAAGAAGATCACGTTCGCCGACACACAGGCCCGGCCGGTGCCGGTGACCACCTCGCCGGAATGGTCGGGCAGCGAGACCGGCGGGCGTCGCTACTCGGCGTTCACCATCAACGTCGAGCACCGCAAGCCCTGGCACACCCTCACCGGACGCCAGCACTTCTTCCTGGACCACGACTGGATGCACGAGGCCGGCGAGGCACTGCCGATCTACCGGCCCCCGCTGAACATGACCGTGCTGTTCGGCGAGCCGGGCATCGGCGAGGGTGGCGAGGAGGGCATCACCGTGCGCTACCTCACCCCGCACTCCAAATGGTCCATCCACTCCGAATACCAGGACAACCTGCTGATGCTGACCCTGTCGCGGGGCGGGCCGACCATCTGGATGAGCCCCGCCGACGCCGCTCGGGCGGGAATCCGCGACAACGACTGGGTCGAGGCGCTCAACCGCAACGGCGTCGTGGTCGCCCGGGCGATCGTCTCGCACCGCATGCCGGCCGGGACCGTGTACATGTACCACGCCCAGGAACGGGTGGTGGACGTGCCCAAGAGCGAGACCTCCGGCAGACGCGGCGGCATCCACAATTCCCTGACCCGTCTGATGATCAAGCCCACGCACCTGATCGGCGGCTACGCCCAGCTGTCGTTCGCGTTCAACTACCTGGGGCCGACCGGTAACCAGCGTGACGAGGTCACCGTGATCCGCCGCCGCAGCCAGGAGGTCGACTACTGATGCACGAGCGAACCCGACGTGGTGATCAGGAAGAGGTGAGCGGGCGATGAGGGTGATGGCACAGCTGGCCATGGTGATGAACCTGGACAAGTGCATCGGCTGCCACACCTGCTCGGTCACCTGCAAGCAGGCGTGGACGAACCGGGCCGGCACCGAGTACGTGTGGTTCAACAACGTCGAGACCCGTCCCGGGCAGGGCTACCCCCGCACCTACCAGGACCAGGACAAGTGGAAGGGCGGCTGGGAGCTCAATGCCCGCGGCCGGTTGCGGCTGAAGGCCGGGGGACGGCTGAAGAAGCTGTTCTCCATCTTCGCCAACCCGCTGATGCCGTCGATCCAGGACTACTACGAGCCCTGGACCTACGACTACGACCGGTTGTTCTCCGCCCCCCTACAGGACGACACACCGGTCGCGCGGCCCCGCTCGCTGATCACCGGCGAGCCCACGAAGATCAGCTGGAGTGCGAACTGGGATGACAACCTGGCCGGCGGCCCAGAGCTGGCACCGTCCGACCCCGTGCTGCGCAAGGTCTCCGACCAGGTCAGGCTCGACTTCGAGAACGCCTTCATGTTCTACCTGCCACGCATCTGCGAGCACTGCCTCAACCCCTCGTGCGCGGCGTCGTGCCCGTCGGGGGCCATCTACAAGCGCTCCGAGGACGGCATCGTCCTGGTCGACCAGGACCGTTGCCGGGGCTGGCGGATGTGCGTGACCGGCTGCCCGTACAAGAAGGTGTACTTCAACCATCGCACCGGCAAGGCCGAGAAATGCACCTTCTGCTTCCCGCGGGTGGAGGTGGGCCTGCCCACGGTCTGCTCGGAGACGTGCGTGGGCCGGCTGCGCTACATCGGAATCATCCTCTACGACGCCGACCGGGTGACCGAGGCGGCCTCCGTCGCCGACGACAAGGAGTTGCTCAAGGCGCACAAGAGCGTGATGCTCGACCCGCACGACCCGGAGGTGGCCGCTGCGGCCCGCGCCGCGGGCATCCCGGAGGACTGGCTGGAGGCGGCGCGCCGCTCCCCCATCCACAAGCTGATCTTCGAGTTCGGAGTGGCGCTGCCCCTGCACCCTGAATACCGGACGATGCCGATGGTCTGGTACATCCCGCCGCTGTCGCCGGTGGTGGACGTCTTGTCCGGAACCGGCCACGACGGCGAGGACGCGGGCAATCTGTTCGGCGCGATCGACGCGCTGCGCATCCCGATCGGCTACCTGGCCGAGCTGTTCAGCGCCGGGGATCCGGAGCCGGTGCGGTCGGTGCTGCGCCGCCTGGCGGCGATGCGCTCCTACATGCGCCGCCTCAACCTCGGACAGGAACCCGACGAGTCGATCGCGGCGGCGGTCGGCATGACCGGCCAGGGCATCCGGGACATGCACCGGCTGCTGGCCATCGCGGCCTACGACGAACGCTACGTCATCCCCAAGGCCCACGCCGAACAGGGCGCGCAACTGGAGGAACTGGCGACCGGCTGCAGCCTCGACTACGAGGGCGGCCCCGGCATGGGCGGCCCGTTCGGCGAGGCGTCCGGCATGCCCGCCCCGATCGCGGTGGAGAACTTCCACGCGCTCAAGGAACGCCAGCGCGGCGGTGACCTGGCGGAGGCAGGCGAGCTGCGTGGCCGGGTCAACCTCCTCAACTGGGACGGCAAGGGCACCCCTGACGGACTGTTCCCGAAGAGCGACGGGGATAAGAAGGAGAAGTCATGAGGGTCCACACGGCGACCGCCTCCTCGGCGGCCCCGGCACGGCTGGAGACACGATCGATCTCCTTGATCCGGGTAACCGCGACAACGTCGACGGCGTCCATGACCGTTCTCCGGGGGAAGTCATGAGCGCGCTGAACGAGAGCGCGCTGCGCACCGCCCACATGGTGGCCTCGGTGCTGCTCTGCTACCCCGACGAGCGGCTGTACGGCGAGCGGCGGGTGCTGGCCGAGGCGGTGGACAGGCTGCCGGAAGGCGAGGTCCGCAGGCGGCTGGCCGCCTTCCTGGAGCACGCCGAGACGGCCGGCCGGGTCGAGCTGGCCGCCCACTACGTGGCGACGTTCGACCTCAAGCGACGCTGCTGCCCGTACCTGACCTACTACGCCTACGGCGACACCCGCAAGCGCGGCGCGGCGCTGCTGCGCTTCAAGCACGCCTTGCGCAGCGCGGGCTTCGAGCTCGCCGACGGCGAGCTGCCCGACCACCTGGCGGTGGTGTGCGAGTTCCTCGCGCGCGGCGCCGTACGGCCGGCCCGGCGCCTGCTGATCGAGAACCGGGCGGGCATAGAGCTACTGCGCAAGGCGCTGGAGGCCGAGTCCTCGCCGTACACCGACGTGGTGGCCGCGGTGCTGGCCGCGCTCGGCCCGGCGAGCCTGCGCGACCAGGAGGCCGCGCTGCGGCTGGCGGCGCAGGGTCCACCGGCCGAGGAAGTCGGACTGGAACCCTACGCGGTCATGGAGGCGAGCAGATGAACGCACTGGACGTGGTGCTGTGGGTGGCGGCGCCGTACGTGGCGCTGACCGTGTTCGTGCTGGGGCATGTGTGGCGCTACCGCTACGACAAGTTCGGCTGGACCACCCGCTCCTCGCAGATGTACGAGTCCCGGCTGCTGCGCATCGGCAGCCCGCTGTTCCACTTCGGCATCCTGGTCGTGCTGCTCGGCCACATCGGCGGGCTGGTGATCCCCAAGAGCTGGACCGAGGCAGTGGGCGTCAGCGAGGAGGCCTACCATGTCATCGCGGTCGCGCTGGGCACGATCGCGGGAGTGGCCACCCTCTGCGGGCTGGCGATCCTGATCTACCGGCGCCGCACCGTCGGCCCGGTGTTCACCGCCACCACCCGCAACGACAAGCTGATGTACGCGATGCTGGCCGCCACCATCGTGCTGGGCCTGTCCGCCACGGTGATGGCGAACATCGTCGGCGGCGGCTACGACTACCGCACGACCATCTCGCCGTGGTTCCGGTCGATCTTCTACTTCCAGCCCGATCCGGCGCTGATGGCCGGTGCGCCGCCGCTGTTCCAGCTGCACGCGCTCAGCGCGCTGCTGCTGTTCGCCATCTGGCCGTTCACCCGGCTGGTGCACATGCTCACCGCACCCGTCGGCTACCTGACCCGGCCGTACGTGGTCTACCGCAGCCGCGACGAGCAGCCCACCGGCACCCGCGCCCCGCGCAGGGGCTGGGAGCCGTCCCGCTGACGGCACGGGCACGGCACGTACAACCGCATATCGAACCCGGGTCCCGCTACCGGGATCCGGCGCGGACTCCGACCGGCACTCCGAAAACCCTTCTTACCCGCGTCTTCCTGGTTTGGCCACCCAGCAACGCGGATGGCCGCCACCAATCTCTCGATAGCGGTCATCAACCTGGGTGGGGTGTTCACGAGCGGGTGTGAGCTGGGGTGGATCGGAGCCCTGGAAGATCGCTTCCCGGGCCCCGCACGGAGTTGACTTCACCGAGACCGCTGAGATCACCGGTGTCGGGATCGGTCAGCACGGGATACTGCTCCCCGCCGTGTCCCTCCATGTCAGGCTCAAATAAGACAAAAATGAACTAAATTCCTTAACCGGACACCCGCTCCCGGGTGGAAGGAATGCGGTCCCACCTTCAGCTGCGACCTCGCCCTGGACTACCAGCCGGGCGCTTTCGGGGCGAGGTCGGCGCGGATGGCCTCGCACAGTGTCCGGGCGTGCTCGTCCAGGCGCTGGATCTGCTTGACGGCGTGGTGGTCCCGCGCGGTTTCCGCCAGCAGGTCCTGAACGACGGAGGGCCGGGCGGCGAGAGCGGCGTCGAGCCGCTCCTGGGCGCGGTGGGCCAGGTCGGCCTCGGCGACGTGGCACGCGTAGGCCTCCAGCGCCTCCACCCTGTTCTGGACCGAGTCCACCGCCTCCTGGAGGCTCCCGTGGCCATCCTCCAGCAGGGATATCTGGGCGAGCCTCCAGGCGATCTCCCACTCCTGCTCGCGCAGGATGAACGCGTTGTCCAGCGAGTCGAGCAATCCGGCCTGGTTCACCGCGGAGCCGGTGATACACCTGATCGCGCTCTGGGCGCGGGCCAGGAGCACGGCGTGCTCAGGGCTGAGGTCGGCGGCGGTGACGATCCTGCCTTCCTGCTTTTCGGAACGAATCCGGCTCTCGAAGCCCAGGGACCGGGCGAGCCGGATGTTGGTCCTCCACCGCTTGACTCCCCCTCCTACGCACAGATCCAGGACAAGGCAGCAGGACAGAAAGATGCCCGCGAGTCCGGCGTACTCCACCGCGCTGTGGACCTGCTCGGTGGCCTGGTATGAGACCATCGCGAAGGTCACCGTGACGCCCGACCACCAGGCCGGCACCGGTCCCACGGCCTTGACGAGATGGCCCACCAGGCGGCGTCGCGGGGACCGGCGCTGAAGATGGTCCAGGTCCGGCATCCCTCGCCGGTCCCACCCGCACTCACAGCGGCCCACCAGCAGCGCCCTCCACACGAGCCAGAACCAGCCCGCCCGGCGGACCCAAGACCGCCGAATCCTAGATCATGACGACGTGCCCGAGGTCGGTCCCACCAGGGTGCGCAGGCCTTCCAGGAGCTCTGCCGGGGTCGGGGTGGCGTCGGGGTCCACGAGCCACTGCGCCGCCAGGCCGCCCAGCAGGGTCTGGACCACGGCTCCCACCCGCTCGGAGTCCGAGCCGAACAGCTCCGCCAGCCCGAGCCTGGCCTGTCGTCCCGCCTCCGCGAACGAGTCGCGCAACTCAGGGGTGCGCCCCATGTGCGCGATCAGCTCGAACTGGATCGCCCACAGCGGTCTGGCCCTGACGAAGGAGTCGATGACCTCGCCCCAGGTCGTCTCGAAGTCCCCCGGCTCGGCCAGCACCCGGCTCAGGTCGTCGCCCCACTCTCGCATCGCCTCCACCAGCACCTCGTTGAGCAGGGCCTCCTTGGTGCCGTAGTGATAGCCGATCGCGGCCAGGCTCACCCCGGCCGCCGTGGCGATGTCGCGCGCGGTGGTGCGGGAGTAGCCCTTGTCGTAGAGGCAGCGCTTGGCGCCGTCCAGAAGATCTTCACGGTTGCCCATGAACCAATCTTACACATACGTCTTGCACAACTGTCTTACACGTACGTACTATTCAGGCATGACGAACATCCTGATCTCCGGCGCGAGCATCGCGGGCACGACCCTGGCCTACTGGCTGCGCGAGCACGGCTTCACCCCGACCGTCGTCGAACGCGCCACCGAGGTGCGCGAGGGCGGCTACAAGATCGACATCCGAGGCGCGGCCCTGGAGGTCGTCGAGCGGATGGGGCTGCTGGAGAAGGTCCGAGGACTGCGCACCGACGTGCGCACCGGCTCGGTGGTGGACGACGAAGGCCGCCGAGTGGCCGGCATGAACGGCGACAGTTTCGGCGGGCGCGTCCACGAGGACGCCGAGGTGCACCGCGGCGACCTCGCCCGGCTCCTCCACGAGGCGACCAACGGCGTCGAGTATCTCTTCGGCGATTCGATCGCCTCGATCGACGGCACCCAGGTGACCTTCGACAGCGGCCTGGTACGCCACTTCGACCTGGTCATAGGCGCCGACGGGCTGCACTCCAACACCCGCGCGCTGGCCTTCGGCCCGGAGGAACGTTTCGTCCACGACATGGGCTACAACGTCTCGATCTTCAGCGTGCCCAACCACCTCGGGCTCGACCGCGAGGAGCTGACCTACGTCGGGCCCGGCCGTACGGCCCTGCTCTACAGCACCCGGCAGGACACCGGCGCCAAGGCCATGTTCCTGTGGGCCGCCGACGGCAAGGTACGCGAACGCGTCGAACAGCAGCAGGCACTGGCCCAGTCCTACCGCGGGTCCGGCTGGGAGGTGCCGCGCCTGCTGGAAGGCATGGCCGACGCGCCCGACTTCTACTTCGACTCCCTCAGTCAGGTGCGCATGGACAGCTGGCACACCGGCCGAGTCGCGCTGGTCGGCGACGCGGCCTACTGCGCTTCCCCCGCCTCCGGGCAGGGCACCAGCCTGGCGCTGGTCGGCGCGTACGTCCTGGCGGGCGAGCTCAAGCGGGCCGCGGGCGACCACACCGCCGCCTTCCCCGCCTACGAGGCGCGGATGCGCCCCTTCGTCGCGGCCAACCAGGCCCTGGGCACCAACAACATCAAGCGCATGGTCCTGTCGAGCCGGCTCCAGGTCCGCATGTCGATGGTGATGCTGCGCCTGGTCGACCTGCTGCCGGGCAAGGACCGGATCATGGCCAAGGTCGTCGAGCAGATCCACCGCGCCGCCACCGCGATCGCACTGCCCGCCTCCTGGTAGACGTGTCACCGTCGAACCGGACTCGGGCACCGTCGAGCGAGCTTTCACCATGTCGGCTTCTCGGTCGTAACCGACCGAGCTTGCAACTCCTCGCCGTCGGCAGCGTGACTCACTGCCCAGCCCGCCACACCGCGCGAGGCGATGTTACGGGCCGCGTTGACGTCGGCATGCTCAGCGAAACCGCACGATCTGGCGTCGGCCAGGCGGGCGCGCAGGTCTTGGTTCTCTTCGGCGAGGTGGTCTGCGCGTTCAACGGCTTCGTCGCGTTTTCTGTGTTGACGTGGTTCTCAGTCGTTGGGGAGGATCGACCTTCGGTGATCATCCATGGTCGATGTCCTGTGCCCCCGGCGAGGAGGCGATGTTCGCGGTGGTCGCATCCGAATGGCCGACTGTCCGGCAGTCCCTCACGACCCGTCTGGCCTCAGCAGGTACGGCCGGATGAGTGTTCGGCTCGGCGGTGTCGTGATCGACGTCATCGATCTCGACCGGCTCGCCTGGTTCTGGAGCGGGCTGCTTGATCTGCCGATCACCCGCCGCGAGCACGACTGGATCAGCCTCGGTCCCGGCCTGGCCCTGCAACGGGTCGCCGAATCCAAGACGGTCAAGAACCGGGTGCATCTGGACCTGGTCGTCGCCGACTTCGCCGAAGCCTCCGCCCTCGCTACCCGGCTGGGAGCCACGCCGGTCGGCCGCATCCACGAAGACCTCTGGCAGGTGTGGCAGGACCCGGAGGGCAACGAGTTCTGCCTTTGCAAGTCGTAGCGGCCCTGTGCCCGGGGCTACATCATCGGCGCCTACAGCCACCGCGACTTCGCCGACGGGGCTCCCGTCAACGTCTTCGACGACGTCTTGGTCCGCCGATCCCGTCTCTCAGCCGGGGTCTGCCTCACGCATGCGTTCGGTGGTCCAGTAGGACGCGACATCCTCGAAAGCGTGATCATTACACGATCCCGGGGCGGCGCGCTCAGGACCGCCCGAACGAATGATCACCATGGCCGTCGCCGCCGGCACGAGCGCGACGGCGATGGCCGACGACTCATGCCCCCAACGTGGTCTGGGCGGCCGGTTGGGGGCGCGGGGCGGCGAGGTCGTGGGCGGAGCGGGCCAGCCAGGTCATCATCAAGACGCTTGAGACCACACCGAGAGCCTCGACAGCGTTTCCCTCCCCCAGGAACGGCAATGCCGCCAGTAGCAGAAAGATCGGCGCCACCAGGGCGGCGATACCGTATGCGACGGTCGCCGTCCCCCAGCGGGGGTCGTCCCCTTGGGCCCGCAGGATCAGCACCGTCCAGGCCAGGCCGGCCAGACCGCAGATCGACTCCACCCCATCCGGGACGGGCCGGCCGACGAGGTCGAGTACGCCGATGACGGTGAAACCGCCGTACCCCAGCACCCCCGCGCCCCGCATGTACGGACGGTCGCCGCCCAGCACCCGCGTGAACAGCAGCACGACCACCCACATCACCACGGAGATGATCACCGTCGCATCTGCCCAGATCAACGACTCGGTGACGTGGAGCAGCCATGTCGTAGCCGTCGCGACGTAGAGCGCCACGCGCAACCGCAGGGTGTTCCGGTCCTGCTGGGGTGGCGGCCCCGCCGGCGGCCCGCGCAGGATCTGCCAGATCCCCCATGCCCAGGACAGCCCGGCCAGGACCAGGAGGAGCAGGTTCTGCCCTGTCGCCGCGACACCTTCGGGCACGGTCGCGAACAGCGTCAGCCACCACAGCGGGGCGAGGTCGCCGGAGATCAGGGTGACGACGGCGGCGACCGTCAGCGCGACGCCGTACAGACCGGTGACGAGCAGGGCGGGCAGCGCTGAACGGTGACGACGTAACACAGGACGCTTCCTGAGGATTCGGAGGGGATGGGAGCGAACGTCTCACCCTACAATCGATCATGAGGAGTGGCGCCAGGCGGAGGGCGCGTTGGAACACCACCCCGGGGCATTCACGAACAGGTCCGACCTGGGACGGAAGAGCGGCATAGAAGATCGTTTCCCAGGTAGGCCCTCGCAAGGCCGCCTGACCGGTGGCCCGCGAAATGCTTTCGCCTCCAGGTCGGCCATCTCTCTACGCCGACCTCATGACGTGGCGTTGCGTGCTCGATGAGTGGCCTGAACCGAGTGAGCGGTGGCAGGCGAACCGACCAGATCGTCCGCCTGTCGGCCTTGAACCCGGCCGGGTAGTTCTTCCTCACCGTCAGGGACATCTCTTCCCTACGCTCATGTACGCCATGTTGTCCAGAGGCAGCCCTGTTGCCGCAACCTGTTCGAGCCGCTCCACCGAAACGAGGGCGGAAGGCCATCCGGCCGATTCCAGCCGGATCCCCGAACGATACGGACCAGCCACTCTGGTTCAGCCGTTGCTCGGCCACGGCGAGTATGCCGTCCTTCACGTCACCGTCGAAGTAGCGGCTGCTCAGATGACGCCTTCGCCGCGGAGTGCGGCGAGCTCGGCGGGGGTGAGGTCGAGGAGTGCCCCGTAGAGGGTCTCGTTGTCCGCGCCGACCTGTTTGCCAGTGGTGCGGACCTCGTGGTGGAAACCGGAGAACTTGGGCACGATGCCGGGCATCCGGACCTCGCCCAGGATCGGGTCGTGGGCGGTGACCACGTCCTCCCTGGCGAGGAAGTGCTCGTCCTCCGCGATGTCGGCCACGGTGTGGACCCGCTCGTAGACCATGCCCGTACGGTCCAGCGCCGCCGCCACCTCGGCCCAGGACGAACCGGCCGCCCAGGCGGTGAACGCCTTCTCGCTTCGGGTCACGAAGTCGACGACGGCGTCCTCGCCCTCGCCCAGCACATCCTGATCGAGTTCGGCCACGAGACTGTCGGCCGCGATGGACTCAAGCATGCGGCGTATCGCACGGGGTCCCACCGAGCTGACGCAGAAGTCGACACCGTCGCCGGCGCGGTACACCCCGCGGATCACGCCGTGTTCCCGTACGCTGCCGGATCGACCGGGGATGATGCCACACTGGTCATATTCAACGATCTGGGTGGGGATAAGGCGGAACACTCCTTCGAAGAGCGCGATGTCGACCACTTCGACGCCGGGTCGGCGAGGCTCCCCACCGGCCCGTGCCGAAGCCCGCTGCCACAACGCGGCCAGCACTCCCAGGGCTCCGAAGGTGCCCGCGGCTCCATCGGCGATCGCGGTGGACAGGAGGATCGGGTTCCCGCCCTCAGGCCCGGTCATCTGGGTGAGCCCGCTCATCGCCTCCGCCGCGCCGCCGAAGCCGGGGCGTGCCGACTTCGGCCCGCTCTGGCCGTAGCCGCTCACGCGCAGCATCACCAGGTCGGCGCCGGCGGCCGCCAGGTCGTCAGGTCCGAGACCCCAGCGCTCAAGGGTGCCGGGACGGAAGTTCTCAATGAGGACGTCGTACTCGGTGGCGAGTCGCCGCAGAAGCTCCTGACCGCGCGGCTCGGACAGCTTCAAGCTGATGTTGCCCTTGTTGCGGCCGACCAGGGTCGACCACAGGGGTACGCCGTGCCGCTGCGGCAGCATGCCGCGCAACACGTTCCCCTGCGGGTGTTCCACGACCGTCACGTCCGCGCCGAGGTCGGCGAGGAGTACCCCGGCGAAGGCCGCCGAGTAGTGATGGGCGAGGTCCAGCACCTTGAGTCCGGCCAGGACCCCGCCGCCCGTTTTCTGATCGTTGGTCGTCATCGGCTCTCCACGACGCCACTGGCGATGAGGCCGTCGATGTCGGCGTCGGACATCCCCAGCTCCTCCGATAGGACCTGACGCGTGTGCTCGCCCAGCGCGGGCGGCATCGTGGCGGGCACGGCCCGCCACGCCGATCCACGGATCGGCTGACGGGTCACCCCGACCTTGCGGTCCCCGGCCTCAAGCCACCGTAGGACCCGGTTGTGGACGGCCTGTTCCGACACGATCGCCTCGTCGACGCCCAGCACCGGGCTGCACGGCACGGCCGCGGCTTCGAGCAGCCGCAGCCACTCGGCCCGGCTTCGGGTGGCGAACTCGGCTTCGAGTTGCGGGACGAGCGCCGACCGGTTCCTCACCCGTAGCTCGTTGGTCCGGTACGCGTCGACACCGAGGAGATCGGTACGGCCGATCACCTCGCACAGGGCACGCCAGAAGTGGTTCGAGAACGCCCCGACGATCAGGTGCCGCTCATCCGCGCAGAGGAACGCCTGGTACGGCACGATCTGGGCGTGCCCGGTGCCTTCCGGTCGCGGTGGCGGCCCGCCCGCCGCGACCGACGGCACGAAGCTGGCCATCAGGGAGACGGCAGCGTCGAGCATCGGGACCTCCACCAGCTGCGCGCGACCGACCCGCTCCCTGGCCAGCAGCGCCGACGCGATCCCGAAGGCCGCGTAGAGCCCGGCCGTCAGGTCGCACAGCGGGGAACCGATCTTGATCGGACCGCCCTCGCCGGACCCGGTCCCCGCCATCAGCCCCGACAGGCCCTGGATCGTGATGTCGTTGCCGCCCTTGGCGACCCACGGTCCGTCCGGCCCGAACGCCGAGATCGAGCAGTAGACGAGGCGGGGGTGCGCGTCGGCCAGGGTGGCGAAGTCGAGGCCGTGCCGGGCGAGGACGCCCGGGCGGAAGTTCTCGATGAGGACATCGGCGTCGGCCACCAGACGCCGTACCAGCTCGGCGCCCTCCGGGCGGGCGAAGTCCAGCGCGACGGAGGACTTCGAGCGGTTCAACGCCAGGAAGTAGTCGGAGGCGTCGAAACCGTCCAGGCGGTTGCCGAAGTAACGGGAGCCGTCGCCGTGCCGGAGCCGTTCGATCTTGACCACCGTCGCGCCGAGGTCGGCGAGCTGCATCGTCGCGAACGGCCCGGCCCCGGCATGTGTCAGGTCGACGATCCGGATGCCGTCGAACGGCGCCGGGGCGCCCGGCTCCGCGGAGGTGTCGGTCACTGCTGGGCCTCGGTGAAGAAGCGGTCACGGGAGTGCATCGCGCCGCGGGCGCCCTCGTCCCGCCGCCCCTTGAAGTAGTTGTACTCGTCGTCTTCGAATCGCATGTTGGTGCTGAGGGTGTGGCCGACGTAGCCGCGCATCATCTGGCTCGTGTAGCCGAGGGAGTCGAGCGCCATCTGCTGGAAGACCTTCCCGACCACCAGGGCGTCCTTGGGGTGACGGGCGAGCCGTTCGGCCCAGCGCTCGGTCTCGGCCTCCAGCAGGTCGGCCGGCACCGCCTTGTTGATGAGCCCGACCTCGGCGGCCCGTACGCCGCTCATCGGCTCGCCGAACAGCAGGAACTCCCGTGCGCGCTTGGGGCCGAGCAGCAGGATCTCGGTGTTGCCGATCAGCGACCGTCCGCCTCCCATGAGGCGCTGCTCGGCGTGGCTGAAGGACGCGTCCTCCGCGGCGATCGCGAGGTCGACCACCTCGGTCAGGTAGAGGCCACCACCGATCGCGTGGCCCTGCACCTGGGCGATGATCGGCTTCATCGAGTACATGAAGGCCTGGTACATCTCCAGGAGCTTGCGGTCGAACTGCAGACGGACCCGCTGGCTCGGCCGCTTGCGCCGGCCCTCCTCGGACTTGCCGTCGGAGAAGCCGTAGACGAAGCCGACCTCGCTGAGGTCGTGACCGGTGCTGAAGGACCGCCCGTTGCCCTTCAGGATGATGACCTTGATGTCGTCGTCCTCCTCGGCCATCTTCAGGCCGGCCACCAGCTCCCCGAACATCTTCACGTTCAGAGCGTTGAGCTTCTCCGGGCGGTTCATGATCAGCCGGGCGATCTTGCCCGACTTCTCGTAGATCACATGCTCGAACACGGATGGGTCCTTCCTTGTCATGTCCCCCGACTGGACGCCACCGGGGTTCGCTATTTGTACTTAGTTCGCTATTTACGAGATGTTGGGGCTCTGCGGAGAGGATGTCAAGGGGGATGAAGCCCGACCTATCGACATTCTCCTTGTTGACAGGGATAAATGCGGATCCTATGGTCGGTTCGCAAATCGATTTTTTTTCGAATACCGAACTTCGGGAGACGTACATGGGCCGGATGGCAGGCCGAGTCGCCATGATCACTGGCGCGGCGCGCGGTCAAGGACGCGCGCACGCCGTCAGGCTCGCCGCGGAGGGCGCCGACATCGTCGCTCTCGACGTGCTCGCCGACAACGAAGGGCTCGCCTACGGACTGGCCTGCGAGGCGGACATGGTGGAGACGGTCCGGCTCGTCGAGGCGACCGGTCGTGGCATCCTCTGGCGACGCGCCGACGTGCGATCCTCCGCCGATCTGGAGGCGGCCGTGGCGGACGGGGTCGATCGATTCGGCCACATCGACACACTGATCTGCAATGCGGGCATCTCCGGGCGCAAGGTCCCCGCCTGGGAGCTGGATCCCCAGGATTTCGAGTCGATGCTCCAGGTGAACCTCATCGGGGCGCAGCGCACGGTACGGGCGGCGGCCCCGGTCATGATCGACGGGGGCAGAGGCGGGGCGATCGTCTTCGTGAACTCCACCCTGGGACTGAAGGGTCTGGGATCCCTGTCCGCCTACACCGCCTCCAAGCACGGCCTGCTCGGCCTCGCCCGCAGCCTGACCGCCGAACTGGCGCCGTACGGCATCCGGGTGAACTCGGTTCATCCCACCGCGGTGCGCACCGGCCTGATCTTCAACGAGGCCACCTACCGCACCTTCCGGCCGGATCTTGAGGAGCCGACCCTGGAGGACGCGATGGAGGCGTTCACCTCGCTGCACCTGCTCCCCGTGCCCTGGGTCGAGCCCGAGGACGTCGCCAACGCCGTCCTGTTCCTCGCCTCTGACGAGGCCCGCTACATCACCGGCGCGGCGCTGCCGGTGGACGCGGGCAACCTCAGCCGCTGACATCACGGCCGCGGCCAGTCGAAGAACCCGCGGCCCGACTTACGCCCGAGCTCACCGGCGGCCACCTTCTCGACCAGCAGGCGCGGCGGGGCGAAGCGCGGGCCGAGCTTCGAGGCGAGCTCTTCGGCGATCGCCAGGCGCACGTCGAGACCGACCAGGTCGGTGGTGCGCAGCGGCCCCGTCGCATGGCGATAACCCAGGACCAGGACGTTGTCGATGTCCTCCGCCGTCGCCACGCCCTCCTCGACCATCCTGATCGCCTCCAGTGCGAGTGCGACCCCCAGACGGCTGCTCGCGAACCCCGGGCTGTCTCGTATCGTGACGGCGGCCTTGCCCAGCGCCTCGACCCACGAGGTCGCCCGTTCGACCAGCGTGGCGGCGGTCATCCTGCCCACCACGATCTCGACGAGGGTGCTGGCCGGGACCGGGTTGAAGAAGTGCAGGCCCACGAACAGCTCGGGGCGCGGCAGGCCGTCCGCCAGCTCATCGATGGACAGCGAACTCGTGTTGGAGGCGAGTACGGCGTCCGGGGCGTACCGATGAGCGGTCCGAAGCACCTGGAGCTTGACATCGGGGCGCTCGGGAACCGCCTCGATCACCAGCTCCGCCCCGGCGAGTACCCGCGGATCGGATGCCACGGCCAGGCGCGATCCGACCCTCCCGGCATCGTCCCCTGCCGATCGCCGCAGGTCGCGCTCGACCCGCGCGAGGGCCCGGGCGGCCGCGTCGTCGTCGACCTCCAGAATGGTCACCTCGGACCCCCGGGAGGCGAAGGCGTGCGCGATCCCCGCTCCCATCCGCCCGCCCCCGTAGACCACGACGCGGCCCGGCAGCCCGCTCACGGCCGCACCGTCCGGCGGTCGAGGTACGCGTCCATCCGTACGTCCTTCTCCTCGGTTTCGAACAACACGGCCTGGGCCAGGTTGGCGACAAGCGGGTGGGCCGAGCGCGGAGCGTGGATGAGCGCCTTGGTCAGCCGGAGTGCGAGGGGTGCCTGCCGGACGAGGCGCTCGACCAGCCGGTCGGCGGCGGCGTCCAACTCGTCGGGCTCGACCAGTTCGGCGAGCAGGCCGTAGCCGTACGCCTCGGTGCCGGACAGGATCCGGCCCCCGAGCAGCACCTGTACCGCGATCGACTCACCGACCAGTTCCGCCAGCCGCACGCACCCTCCGGCGGCGGCCACGATGCCGAGGCCGGGCTCGGGGTTCCCGATCCGCACCCGCGGTGTGCCGATCCGCAGGTCGCAGGCGTAGGCCAGCTCGGCGCCGCCGCCCAGGACGTTCCCGTCGAGCAGGGCGACGGTGGGCATGGCCAGCTGCCGGATCCGTTCGAAGAGGGTCGCGTTGATGCCCTCCAGGGCCTCGGCGCGGCCACGGTGCCGTAGCTCGCGGATGTCGGCCCCGGCGGCGAAGTCCGCGCCCTCACCCCGGACGACCAGGATCCGCGGACGCCGCTCAAGCCGCGCGCAGACGGTGTGCAGCGCCTCCACCGTCGCCAGGTCCAACGCGTTGCGGACGGCGGCACGGTTCAGGCTGACGACGACGCTCGTGTCGTCCGCGTCGACCAGCAGCGGCTGTGCGCTCACGTGACCGCTCCCGCCTGTGCGAGCTGGGCGAAGCGGCTCGCGAAGAACACCAGCGGGCGGCCGTCGGCGGCGTCCAGCGCGAGGACTCGTCCGATGACGAGCTCGTGATCGCCCGCCGAGTGGACCAGTTCGATCCGGCAGTCGACCCAGGCGAGGCAGTCGTCGATGACCGGGCTGCCGGTCACGGAGGAGGGGTGCCAGGAGAGTCCGGCGAACTTGTCGCCGCCGGACACCGCGAAGCGCTGACACACGTCCAACTGCTCCTCGGCCAGCACGCTGACGCAGAAGGTGCCGGCGGCCGCGATCTGGGGCCAGCTCTTCGAGGTGCGCGCGGGCGCCAGCGAGACCAGCGGCGGGTCGAGCGAGAGCGAGGTGAAGCTCTGGCAGGCGAGTCCGACCGGCCCTTCCGCGCCCACCGCCGCCGCCACGACCACTCCGGTGGCGAAACGGCCCAGGGCCCGGCGGAGCTCGTCGCGATCGACCTGAGGCTCGGTCCCCAGGCCCAGGTCCTCGCCGGCCACCCAGTCGGTGTGGACGAACAGCCGGCCGTCCGGCGCCGTCCAGCCCACCTCGCCGGCCATGCGCAGCATGTCGGCGAAGCGCGCCTCCCAGCCGGGGCCGACCCGGTCACCGCTGAGCCGCCGGAGGGCGTCGGGGTCGACCAGCGCCGTGCCGTCGGCGGCCATCACGCCGACCCGGTTGCGCTGCAGGGCGTAGACCGCGGACTCGCGGGCGTCCGATCGGGCGACGATCTTCAGCCGGGACAGATCGTCGGGATCCTCAAGAGACACCGATCCGCCGTCGGCCGGATCTATTCGCAGAAGCATGGAAGACCTTTCTCGCAAAACGATCGGACTCGCCGATCCCGGCTCACAGCGGCCAGTGCAGATGCTGGACCTCAAGGAACTCTCTGAATCCCTCTTCGCCGCCGTCGCGGCCGATTCCGCTCTGGCCGAAGCCTCCCCAGGGCATGTCGGGGCGGCTGGGGCCGCCTCCGTTGATCGCGACCGTGCCGGAGCGGATCCGGCGTGCGACGGCGATGGCCTTCCCGGTGGGTCCGAAGACGGCCGCGTTGAGACCGAAGTCGGTCGCGTTGGCCAGCCGGACGGCGTCGTCCAGGTCGTCGTACGGGAGCAGTACCGCGACCGGGCCGAAGAGCTCCTGACGGCAGATCTCGTCGTCCTCGGCGACCGAGCCGAGCAGCGCGGGGTTCATGAAGAACCCCGCTCCGATCGAGGGCCGCCCACCGCCGGCGACCAGCTCCGCCCCCGCCTTCACGGCCCGTCCCACGGCGCCCTCGACCGAGGCCCGCTGCTCCTCGCGGATGAGCGGCCCAACGGCCGTCGACTCACGCCAGGGATCGCCCACCTCAAGCCCGCCGATCACCTCTCGCGCCAGCGCGGCCACCTCGTCGACCCTGTCCCTCGGCACCACCAGCCGGGTCGTGGCCCCGCACGCCTGACCCGCATTGCGTGTGAAGCGGAGGACCGAGGCGCGCACGGCCGTCTCCAACTGTGCGTCCGGCAGGATCACGCTCGGCGACTTGCCCCCGAGCTCCAGCACCACCCGCTTGACCGTGCCGGCCGCCTGCGCCTGGATCCGGCGACCGACCTCGGTCGACCCGGTGAAGGTCACCACGTCCACACTCGGGTGCGTGGTGAGCAGCGCGCTGGAGTCCGCGTCACCGGTCACCAGGTTGAGCGCACCCGGCGGGAACCCCGCCTCCTGGACGAGACGGACGAAGGCGCTCGTGGTCAGGAAGGTCCTGGGCGACGGGCTGAGCACGACCGCGCAACCGGCGGCCAGGGCGGCCCCGACCTTGAGCGCCGCGATGCCGAGCGGAAAGTTGTAGGCGGTGATGGCGGTGACGACGCCGGCCGGCCGCCACACGAGCACACTCGTGCTGACCGGTACCCCGTCCCCCATCGGCAGATGGCGTTCCCAGCCCCCTGTGGGCCCCCGGCGGGCCAGGTCGGCGAAGAACCGGATCCTGTCGATCGAGACGCCGACCTGCATCGTACGGGCACTGGCGATCGGTGACCCCAGTTCGGTCACCACCAGTGCCTCAAGCTCGGCGCGGTGCCGTTCCATCACGTCGGCGAGGGAGTCCAGCAGGTCCGCCCGGTCGCGGTGGCCGAGCGCGCCCCAGGCTCCGTCGAGTGCCCCGCGAGCGGCCTCCACCGCACGCGCCGCCTGGTCGGCGGTGGCCGCGCGCGCGGTGGCGAGCACCGCGCCCGTCGCCGGGTTCAGGGAGGTCAGCTCCGCGCTGCCCGCACCCTCGTGCCAGGTGTCGCCGATCAGGACGGTCGGCCCCTCGGCCAGTGCCAGGCCGGCCTGGACAAGAGGGATGCCGGCGGTCGCCGGTTCCTTCGTACTCATCAGGGTGCCTCCAGTTTCTGTGGGTGGCCGCGGGTCCCGAAATAGGCCTCTTCGACCTCCCGCCAGTCGCCGCCGCGCTCACCCGTGGCGGCGATCTCCCCCTGGCGCAACAGATACCAGCGGTCGGCGACGGACAGGGCTCGTTTGGCCTGCTGCTCGACGAGCAGAACGCCGACACCGTGCTCGTCCACCACCCGGCGCAGGGTGTCCATGAGCCGGTTCACGACCAGGGGCGCCAACCCCAGGGACAGCTCGTCGGCCAGCAGCAGTCTCGGCTCCGTGGCGATGCACCGGGCCAGCACCAGCATCTGCTGCTCCCCGCCGGAGAGCAGCCCCGCCGGACGGTCGAGGAGCCGGCCGAGTTCGGGGAAGACGGCGACGGCCCGGTCGACGCCACCCCGGCCGAGGCGGAGGTTGTCCCGCGTCGACATGCCGGGGACGATCGCCCGCTCCTCGGGGACGAACGCCAGCCCCTGCCGCGCACGCCGGTGGACGGGCGCCTTCGTCGGCGCCCCGAAGAGCCGTACCTCACCGCCCAGGCCCGGCAGTTCGCCCGCGATCGTGAGCAGCGTCGTCGTCTTGCCCGCGCCGTTCGGCCCGAACAACGCGACGATCTCACCCGGGTGCACGGCCAGGTCGATGCCGTGCACCGCCGCGAGATCGCCGTACCCCGCGCTGAGCCGCCGTACCTGCAGAATGGGGGCGCTCATGAGATCACCACTTCTCCGGGGGTCGTGCTCTGGCCGAGGTAGGCGTCGACGACGGACTGATCCGCCGAGATCTCCGCCGGGGTTCCGTGGGCGAGCACGCGTCCCGCCTGCAGCACGGTGATCTCGTCGCTGACCGACAGGACGAGGTTGATGTTGTGCTCGACGAGCAGCACGGCCATCCCCCAGTCGTCGGCCAGCGACCGGACGAGCGCGGCGAGTTCGGCACTCTCCCGGTCCGCCAGCCCGGAGGCCGGCTCGTCCAGCAGGATGACCGAGGGGGCCGAGGCGACCGCCCGCGCGATGGCCACCAGGCGGCGGTCGCCGAACGACAGCGACTCGACGGGCGCGTCCAGGACCCTGGAGAGACCGAACTTCTCCAGCGCCGCCTCCGCCGCCTCGCTCAGCCGCGGGCCCTTCGGCCAGAGCAGCCCGGTGATGTACGACGACGGCGCTCCGTCGTCGCAACCGATCGCGATGTTGTCGCGGGTGGTGAGCGAGGAGAACAGCTCGACCGACTGGAACGAACGCCGCAGACCGAGGCGCGAGCGCCGCATCGGACTGCATCCGTCGAGCCGGCGGTCGCCCAGATATGCCGTCCCTGCGGCGACCTGGGCGAATCCGGTCAGCGCGTCGACCAGCGAGGTCTTGCCCGCGCCGTTGGGACCCATGATCCCGTGGACCGTGCCGGGCTTCACCCGCAGGTTCACGCCTTCGAGGGCGACCACGCCGCCGTAGCGTACGCCGAGGTCCTCGACGCGCAGTTCGAGGGGAGACACCCTGACGGGGGAGATGTCCCTGCGCGTACCGGGGGCAGGCTCCGGATGATCCGGCTCCGGGTGGTCGGAAGAGACCTCCGCGGCGTTCCCGAGCGATCGCAGCCGGTCACGCAGCGAGCGGTAGAGCCCCACGTTGAGGTCGGCCAGACCGCCCTGGTCCGCGCGAAGCACGAGCAGCACCGACACCCCTCCGATCAGGGGGAGCCAGACCTGCAGCCCGGCGCCGTTGAGCAGCCAGGTGCCCAGGCCGCCGGGAATCAGGGTGGCGCCCACCAGGGCACCGGGGAGGCTTCCGATACCGCCGACCACGGTGACCGTGATCAGGTTGACCGACGACATCACGCCGAACTGCGCGGTCAGCACGATGGACTGCATGAACGCGAAGAGCGTGCCGCCGAGGGCCGCGATACCGGCCGCGATCATGAAGGCGTAGATCTTGCACCAGTAGACGTTGACACCGAGTGACGCCGCCGCCCGTTCACTTGAGCGGAGCGCGAGCAGCCGCCTCCCGATGTCGCCGCGCCGCAGGTTCGAGACCATCAGTGCCACCACGACCAGAGCCGCCAGGCAGAGCAGGGCGTAGCGCTCCGGATGGAAGAAGGGGTCGACCTCCCAGCCGAGGATGGTGACGGGCTCGACCGGGATTCCGTCGACCCCGCCGGAGTAGCGCTCGTTGTTGAGCAGCAGGGAGTAGACGGCCACGCTGAGCCCCAGCCCGACGATCGCGAGATTGATGCCGCGCAACCGCAGCGCCGGCACGCCGACCAGGCCGCCGAGGATCATCGTGGCCAGTACGGCGAGCGCCAGGCAGGCGAGGAAGGGCATCCCGTGACCGCTGCTGAGGGTGGCGGCCACGAAGGCGCCGACACCTCCCAGCACGTACTGCGCGAGCGAGACCTGCCCGGCGTATCCCGTCACCACCACCACGGACAGGCACAGGATCGCCATCGTGACGGTCACCGTCAGGTAGCTGGCCGCCTCGCCCGAGGTGAGCATGGCGAGGGCGACCAGCGCGACGACGACCAGGACCGGGACGGGACGCACCCGCCCGTCGCCGACGCCCGGCAGCCTGTCCAGGAGATGACTGCGGAGCGGAAGGCCTCGGCCGCGCACCATCAGGAGCACCATGACGACCAGGAAGGGAACGCTCTGCGACACACCTGGCTGGTTGAGGTGCAGCGCCATGAGCGACTCGGCCACGCCGATGAGCAGTGCGGCCACGAAGGCCAGCGGGAAGGAGGCGAACCCGCCGACGAGGGCCGCCGCCAGGGCCGGGAGCACGATCAGGGGCAGATTGATCGGTTCGAGGTTGGTGAGGGGCACGATGAGCGCGCCGGCGAGCCCGGACACCGCGCCGCCGACCCCCCAGTTGACCGCGGCGATGCGATCCGGGGAGTGCCCCAGGGTCGCCGCGGTACGTGGGCTCTGCGCGACCGCCGTCGTGACGCGCCCATAGGAGGTGTATCGGAACACGGCCCACAGGACCGCGGTCGTCACCAGGCCGATGGCGAGGATGATGATCCGGTCGGCGCCGATCCTGGCACCGGGCAGGAGCTCGATGCCGTTGGTCGGAAGCAACGACCGGACCACGAGATTACGATCGCCGTAGATCACCACCGCGGCCGCCTGAATGGTCACCAGGACGCCGAGTGTGACGATCAGGCGCGACAGTGACGACGCCCTTCGCATCGGCATGAGGACGAGGAGCTGGACCAGGACGCCTAGCAGCCCCGTGGCCGCGACGCTGACCAGCAGACACACCAGAAGCGATGCACCGGCGTGCTCTGCGACGTTGTAGTAGACGTACGCGCCGAAGAGTGCGAACGCCCCCTGCGCGAAGTTGACGATCCCCGATCCCCGGAAGATCAGTACAAGTCCCTGGGCGACCAGTGCGTACAGGGAACCCGTACCGATCCCGATCAGGATGAAGGTGAGCTCGTTCATCGACCCTCCCTGTGCCCCGAACGCGTCAGACCGCCGCGAACGGGGAGTGGAAGCCGGTCACGCTCTCCCTGATGGTGCCGTCGAGGATCTGGCTGTAAGTGACGGTCGGCGAGAACTTCAGCTGGGGCAGCTCCGCGATCGGCGAGGTGGTGGCCCCGGGCAGCGGCGCGGTGAAGCCGATGTCGTAGGCGCCGGCCTTCGCGTTCCGCAGCGCGTCCAGCACCGTCGTGGCGTTCACCTCTGGCAGGCCCTTGGCGACCTCGGCGAAGAGCTTGACGCCCGCGTACGCCGAGAGGGCGAGCTCGTCCTTCTTGGCGCCCTTGTCGACCGCGTCCATGCTCTGGATGAACGTCCCCATCAGCGGGGTGCCCTGGGTGGGGGGCTGCAGCAGGCCCACCACGTACAGGTCCTTGCCGGCGTCGCCAAGGTTGGGGACGGCCGGGGTGGAGATGCACGCAGAGACGCTGATCACCTTGCCCTTGAAGCCCTGCTGGTACAACGCCTTGGCCTGGGACGTCGCGGTCGCCTCGCTGCCCGTGACCACGACGGCGTCGGTGTCGCCGCGCATCGCCGCAGCGGCGAAGCTGCTGTAGTCGGTGGTCGAGAGCGGCGCCACCACGCTCCTCGCCTCCGCCATGCCCTGCTGCTTCAGCGCTTCGGCGAGGAGGGTCTCGCCGTAGGCGCAGGCGTCGATCTCACACCGGATGATGGCCGGATGGGAGGCGCCGAGCTTCTTCAGGTAGTCAGCGATGCCGTAGTACCAGCCGGCCTGCCCGGAGAGCGGGAAGGAGTTCGTGGCCTTGTACTCGTCAGGGGTGAGCCCGGTGCCGAGCAGATAGGGGATGCTCGCCTGCTCAAGGAACTTCCAGGTCCCGGGGAAGTAGATGGCCGAGCCCACGAACGCCGCCGCCTTCACCTCCTGCGCCTTCTTGATGCAGGTGTTGGTGACATTGGGGTCACCGGTGTTGTCGCAGGTGACGAGTTCGAGGCGGCGGCCGTTCACCCCGCCGGCCTTGTTGATCTCGTCGACGGCGGCCTGGGCGCCGGTCTTGGTCTGCGGCTTGTTCGAGACCTGGCCGCTGAACGAGTTGGTCTGGAAGATCACGATGGGGTCGGCGGCCGCACCGGTCGACTCGGCCGAATCGGCTGAATCACCGCCGCACGCGGCCAGGCCGAGCGATGTCACCAAAAGCGCAAGTGTTGCTGCACCCACACGCGCGTTACGGGACCAGATGGGGCTTTTGGGCATGTTGAACTCCTACGGTATTGCTGGAATATCGCCCCGAGCGGGATGGGTGTCCCGAGATGAATGCCGTTGATGGATCGGTGAACGCGCGAACCAGAGGTCAGGGGATGGTCCGGTCCGGCTGATCGGTCGCCGTCACGGCCATGTTGTAGGCGGCCGTCGCCTTCTCACGGCCGACATCCCTGAGCCGGCCGTCCGCGACCTGCCGCGCCTTGGCACGCGCGAAGGCGGCCGCCCGCGCCGGAATGCTGCCGTCGAAGTGCGGGACGACCTCGCGTGCGAAGAGTTCGAGACTGCGACGCGTCGCCTCGCGGTTGGCCCAGTCGACGCTGCTGATGAGGAAGGTGCCGAAGCCGCCGGTCCGGTCCACCAGCTTTCGCAGATGCGCGACGGCCATCTCGGGGGTTCCGATGATTCCGGCGCCGGAGGCGTTGATGCCGTCGACGAGCTCGTCGTGCGTCATCGTCTCGGCATCCGCCAGCAGGGGCGGCGCGACGGTGTGGTGGTAGTCGAAGAAGCTCCGGATCTGGTAGCGCACCTCGTCACGCGCCTGACGCTCGGTCTCGGCCACGTGCATGTAGCCGACGAGTGCCCAGTCCTCACGCTCCACCCGGGTGCCGGCCGCCGCGGCCTCCGCCTCGACGATCTCCCAGGTGCCGGCCAGCTTGTTGAAGCCGACGGTCGACGCGGCTCCGAAGGAGAGCAGGCTCAGCCCGTGCCGGCCGGCCAGCTTGGGGCCCGTCGGCGAGACCGCTCCCGCGACGGCGATCGGGACCATGGGCCTGGTGTGGCTGCGGACGTGCAGCTGGGCGTCTCGCAACTCGAACCACTCGGCCTTGCGGTTGACGGGTTCCGACGAGGTCAGCAGTTCGAGAATTACTTCGAGCGACTCCTCCATGCGCGGTCGGAGGTCGGCGTAGTCGATCCCCATCATCTGGGAGTCGGCGACCAGCGCGCCGGGACCGACTCCGAAGACGCACCGTCCCCTCGTCATATGGTCGAGGAAGACCATCCGGTCGGCCACCATCAGCGGGTGGTGGTAGGGCAGGGAGATCACCCCCGTGCCGAGCCGGATCCGGCGGGTGCGCTGCGCCGCGGCAGCGATCATCAGCTCGGGCATCGGCGAACACTCGTAGCCACCGGAGTGGTGCTCACCAAACCAGACGTCGTCGTACCCGAGCCTGTCGAGCAGTTCGACGGTCTCAAGGTCCCGCTCGATCGACAGGGCATGGTTGTTCAGCGGGCTGTGGTAGGGCGGCATGAAGCTCCCGAACCGCAGATGTCCTGACATCGCTCTCCTCTTCCCCGCCACACCCGAAAGTTCGCTATTCGAATTTCGTTCGCCATAGTGGACACGGCAGAGGTAACATGTCAAGGCTCACTTATGATCGAATCTCCCCCATACTTCTCAAGACGCACTCAGTCGACGACGACTTCTGGTTCACTATGCGAAGATAGTTCCACTCAGTGAACGCCTTGGAGGACACGTATGCTAAAGGTGGATCAGGAGACAGAGCTAGAGCGCTCCTCGGAGCATGTGCAGAGCCTCGAACGCGGGCTGACCGTGATCCGTGTCTTCGCCGACGAACGGGGTCCGCTCACGCTCACCGAGGTCGCCGAGCGGGGCCGGCTCAGCAAGGCCGTCGCCCGGCGGCTGCTGATGACCCTGGAGTCGCTGGGTTACGTCGGGCGGGACCACCGCCAGTTCTTCCTGCTTCCCCGCACGCTCGAACTCGGCTACGCCTATCTGACGAGCCTGTCGCTCACCGAGACACTCCAGCCACGGCTCACTACGCTGGCCGCGCAGTTCTCCGAGGACGCCTCAGCGGCGGTACGCGACGGCGACCACGTCATCTACGTGGCCAGGGCCAGGTCCGGGCGCCCGGCCGACGGTGGGCTGGCGGTCGGTGACCGGGTCCCCGCACACACGGTGTCGACCGGTCTCGTCCTCCTGGCCGACCTCTCCGACGCCCAGCTCACCGAGTACTTCGCCACCAGCAAGCGGGAGACCTACACACCGCGGACGGTGGTCGACGAGGGCACCCTGCGCGCCGAGCTGGATCAGATCCGCGCCCAGGGGTGGGCGCTGGTCGAAGGACGGCTCAGCCCCCATGTGCTCGCCATCGCCGCGCCGGTCCGCGGCAAGGACGGCAAGGCGGTGGCCGCGATCAAAGTCGGCAGCCAGGCCACGTTGCGCACTCAGGAGCAGATGACCGACGAGGTGCTCCCCCAGCTGCTCCGCACGGTCTCGGCGGCATCGCGAGATCTCGCCCTGAATCTCTGACGATCAGGGGCGTCGTGGCGTCGGTGCCGGTCGCAGAAGACCCGCACCGAACCGGCGAACGACCCCAACGGGGATTTCGCGCGGGTCAGGGGATCAGGACGGTCTTACCAGGTCGTGAAAGGCGGCCAGGTCGTTCGGCCACCTCGATCCTCAGATCTCCGGCGTCGACACGGGCGACCGGCTCCGCGAGCCGGGCGGCGTCGCCGCGCGCGAAGACGTGCACCGTCCGCACCCCACGCCCGGCGTCCTCCGGCCCGGGAGTGGTGGTGCTGACGAGACATTCTCGCCGTAGGCGGCGACGCGGGTGGTGCGCCCGACTCCCCCGAAGCCACGGGTCAACCCTCGGTCTGGACGCCCGGCCGGACGTACGCGGCGAAGAACCGCAGGACGACATCCGCGATCTCGCCGGGCTTCTTCTCCGGCGCGAAGTGGTCGAGCGTACGGAATGTCGCGGTCTCGGAGCGCGGAATCGTCTCGGCCAATCGGGCCAGGGCGACGGCCTGCCGGGCGGTGTCACGCCCCTTGCCCCGCATGATCAGGGCGGTCGCGGAGATCTCGCGGTAGTCGGCCAGCCGGCCGTCGAATCGCCCCACCTCGGCGTGCTCGCTGATCGCCTGGGGCATGAGCGCGAGTTTCTGCCGCATCTCGGCACGGGGAATCGCGTACCGCAGGATGATCCGGAGAAGCCAGCGCGGAAGGTGTCCGGTCTGATCCGGGTTGCCCCCGTGAACAAAGGTGACGAACGCCTCGAAGTCCGCACCCTTGGAGATCTCGCGGCGCGCTCGTCCGATCCAGTCGACCGGGATCGCCCCGTCGACCGACACTCCAGGCTCGTAGACGGCGACCGCGTCGAACGCCGAGGTGCCGCACGCGGCTCGCAGCGCCACCAGTCCACCGAAGCTGTGCCCGAAGATCAGCCGTGCGCCGGTTCGCGCGCGTACCGCCTCGATGTCCTCGCACTCCCGCGCGATGCCGTACCGGTCACCCTGCGGGCCGCTGCCGCCACGACCGCGCCGCTGCACGATGTGCACGGTGTGCCGGGCCGCCAGGAGCCCGGCGAAGGCGGCGAGGTCGGACGCCACCGCGAGCGCTCCGGGGACCACGATGACATCGGGTCCGCACCCCACGCTGAGGTATTCGACGGGCGTGCCATCCGCCGATGTCACCGATCGAGTGGCCAGATCAGGCATGGTGTTCTCGTTTCTCTCGTCGCCCGGACCCGCCCCGAGCGGTGCTTACAATGTACGCAGCGACGGAGAAAGCCGACCACCCAGCACTACTGCGAGATAGTGCACTTCGCACAATTCCGCAGAACAGAGGGGTAGTACAGGGATCCGTCGGCTCGCGACCGCACTAGTGCACTGGAGAGTCATGGCAGACCGATCGCTCTATCTGCGCATCGCCGACGAGATCGCCGGCGACATCCGGAGCGGACAACTGGCGGAAGGCCGGCCGGTGCCGTCCACCCGGCAGATCGTCCGGGATCGGGGGGTCGCGATGGCCACCGCCACCAAGGTCCTCGGCGCCCTGCGCGAGGCGGGCCTGGTCGAGACGATCCCCGGCCGCGGGACCATCGTCCGGCGTCGAGACGAGCGGGCGGCCAGGACGACCGGTCCGGCTACCGGCAAGCGGGCACGGCGCGCCGGGCTGACCCAGCGCGAGATCGTCGAGGCCGCCGTACGGATCGCCGACACCGACGGGCTGCCGCTCGTCACGATGCGGCGGGTGGCTGTCGGCCTGGGCGTCTCCACGATGGCGCTCTACCGCCACGTCCCGAACAGGAACGACCTGACGTTGCGGATGGCCGACAGCGTGTTCGCCGACGCCAGGCTGCCCGACATCCCGATCACAGCCTGGCGGCGACGCCTCGAAGCGGCCGCGCACCTGTTCTGGACCGTCTTCGGCCGCCACCCGTGGGCCGCCGAGGTGTTCTCGCTGAGCCGCCCGCAAATCATGCCCAACGTGCTGCCGATCGCCGAGTGGTCGCTCAGCACACTGCGCGCGATGGGGTTCGACGCGCACGACATGCTGTGCACGCACATCAACCTGTTCGGGCACGTACGCGGCATGGCGTTGGTCCGTCTCGCGGAGGCACAGGCAGAAGAGGACACCGGGATGTCGGCGGACGACTGGATGAACCTCCAGGACGGCCTGCGCCGATGGACGTCGTCAACCGGTAATCCCGGACTCGGCTACGTGGTGCGGGAACCATTTGATTTCGACCTGGACGCGGTCTTCGAGTACGGGTTGCAACGCCTACTCGACGGCATCGACGCCCACCGCCGCGATCTCGGGCGGCCGAACTGACGTGCGGCCCAAGAGGTCCCCGCCGAGCCGCACACCGCCCTCTCCGAAGGCAACGGGGTCTTTCACGGGCAGAGGGCAGGCCATCACAGGTAAGGCCGGCCGGGGCGCGCAGGTTCCGCGTGCCACACGGTTGGGTGAGCTTGGGTTCCTCGGGCTCGCCCGTCCACGTCTCGCGTGGGTTGCAGTCCTCGGCCGCGGTGACCGGGCCGCGGGCCTGGTCCGCCACGGGCACCAACCCGAGCGCGACCAGCGAGGCGAGCCCGGCCGGCAGAAAACGCGGCCGCGGCCTGAGTGAAAGTCGCGACACCCAGAATGACCCAGCGGTATTGCGATGTCTTCACGGCCTCCAGCACAACATGGGATCGGGGTGGTCGGAGAAGCCGAGCTGCCGGTAGAGCGGTTCCGCCTCGTGGGAGGCGGTGAGGTCGACCCGTACGGCGTTGCGGTCGCGGAACCAATCGAGCAGACCGAGCATGATCGCCCGGCTGTGCCCACGCCGCCGGTACGACGGGTCGGTGACCATGCCGATGACGTGGCCGATCCTCCCGTTGCGGGAGTGGGGGCCGGGGAACCACTGTTCGATCGTGCCGATGCCGCAGGCGGCCAGGCCGGTGTCGCCATCCACGACCAGGATCTGGCAGTCGGGTTCGGTCAGCTTCTGCTTGAAAACCCGTGCGAGCGCGTCGCGCCAGTCGTCACCGGCGTTCGCGGGGTTGAAGAAGTCGCCGCCGAGGTCGTCAAAGAGCAGTGCCCGGAGGCGGACGAGTTCCGGAATGTCATGCTCTGTTGCTGTTCGCGTCATGACGTACAGGCTGATGTAATGAGCTTGTGCATCTCAACCCTTACGGCGCGGACGTGGTGAACTTCGCCGCGGAACTGGCGAACCGCCCACCGGCGAGCACCGATGAACTCGCCGACCGCTGCCGCACGGCCGGTCTGGTACTGGAACGCCCCGTCGAACCGTCGGATCTCGACCAGACCCTCGCCGTCATCGACGCCTGGACGAACATCGTCGACGCCACAGGCGAGCGCGCGAAGGCCGAGTTGGTCAACGAGATGCTGGCCCGGTCGGCCGCCTACCCCCGACTGACCGACCACGCTCATGGTTGGCACCTGCACTATCGCGACGACCTGCAGCCGCTTGGCGCGGTGCTGTTCGCGCTGATCTCCGTGGGCACGGCGATGCACCTCGTCAGCCGGGGCATGGACCGGCTCGGACGGTGTGCCGCCACCGGTTGCGAGACGATCTTCGCGGACACCTCACGCACCGCACGGCAGCGTTACTGCTCCCAGCCGTGCGCCAACCGGGATGCGGTACGCCGCCATCGCGCCCGTCAGTCCATGCCCCCCACCTGACTGGCCAGCAGGCGACGGTGGCTGTCGTACGGGGAAAGCTCAGCTGCCGTTCGGCCGAGGCCAGCGGAGCGCTGAGCCGGACGTCCCGGTCGGCGACGGCCTGACGCATGGCCTTCACCACGGCACGACCCTCGTCGGCCGACATGTCGAGCACCACGAGGTCACGAGACCGCGCCCCGTCCCTCATCGCCTCGGCCAAGCCGGCGAAGACCCTGCGTAGCAGGTGACCGATGGTCTCATGCAGCGGCCCGGACTCCTCGTCCACGCGGCCTTCCCGCTGATCAGGCACAGGCCTTACCTCTCCGGGCAAGCCTATGGTCAGGAAGTTGACATAGAAACACTCTGATAGTTGTGAAGTTGACAGTTGGAAAGGTACTGGTTAACGTCAACGTCCTCAGAGCGAAGGAGAGGATCATGATTAAGTCCTTCCGGATCGACATCCCTCAGGCTGACCTGGACGACCTGGCCGACCGGCTGGCTCGTACCCGCTGGCCTGACGAACTGCCCGATGCCCAGTGGGACTACGGCATCCCACTGGCACGAGTGAAGGAACTGGCCGAGCACTGGCGCACGACGTACGACTGGCGCGAGCACGAGGCCGAGCTGAATCGGTACCCGCAGTTCACCACCGAGATCGACGGGCAGAACATCCACTTCCTGCACATACGGTCCGCCGATCCGGACGCGCTCCCGCTCATCCTCACGCACGGCTGGCCCGGCTCGATCGTGGAGTTCCTCGACGTGATCGGTCCCCTGTCCGAGCGGTTCCACCTCGTGATCCCGTCGATCCCCGGATTCGGCTTCTCCGGCCCGACGCGGGAACGCGGCTGGGGCACATCCCGTGTCGCCCGAGCCTGGGCCGAACTGATGCGACGGCTCGGCTACGACCGGTACGGCGCTCAGGGCGGCGACTGGGGATCGGGAATCTCTCGCACGTTGGGTGCCGTCGCCCCTGACCACGTGATCGGCGTACACGTCAACTACCTGCCCACGCCCCCGCCTCCGGACGGCGAGGAGGACGACCTGTCCGAGCAGGACCGCGCCCGGCTGGCACGGATCAAGCAGTTCCTCGCCCAGCGACCCGGATACATGGTGCTGCAGGCGACCCGGCCGCAGACTCTGGCGTACGCGCTGACCGACTCACCGGTCGGGCAGCTGGCCTGGATCGCCGAGAAGTTCACCGAATGGGTTGATCCACGATCCGAGATCAGCGTCGACCGCATCCTCACCAACGTCATGCTCTACTGGCTCACCGGCACCGCGGGCTCCTCGGCGCGCCTCACCCGTGAGAGCGCGTCCGGCGGCCCCTTGCCCTGCCCGCCTCCCATGGGCGTGGCCGTCCTCCCGCACGACATCACCCTTGCCATACGCGCCCTCGCCGAGCGGACGTACACGATCACGCACTGGACCGAGTTCGACCGCGGCGGTCACTTCGCCGCGATGGAGGTGCCCGGACTCTTCATCGACGACGTACGGACGTTCTTCCGCGACCTGCGGTGACCGATGTACACAGTCAGTTGGCGCCGCCCCCCACAGCGGATCGGCGGCGCTGGTGGGCGCTGGTAGCGGTAGCCGTCGGGCAGCTCATGATCGCGGCGGACGCCACCATCATGAACATCGCGCTGCCGACCGTTCAGCAGGAGCTGGGCCTGACCGGCTCGCAACGGCAGTGGGTGATCACCATCTTCGCCCTCGGCTACGGCGGGCTGCTGCTCCTCGGCGGCCGGCTGTCGGACCTGATCGGCCGCAAACGGTGCCTGCTGATCGGGCTGTCCGGTTTCGCGGTCGCCTCGATCCTGGGCGGGATGGCGGTCGACCCGGCCATGATCCTCACGTCCCGGGCGTTGCAGGGCGTGTCCGGGGCGCTGTTCACGCCCTCCGTTCTCGCCCTGATCGGCACCACCTTCACCACGCCTGACGAGCGCGGCAAGGCGTTCGGGATCTACGGCACGGTCATGGGAAGCAGTTCCGGTGTCGGTCTGCTCCTCGGCGGGCTGCTCACCGACTACGCGGGCTGGCGCTGGAGCCTGTTCGTGAGCGTGCCCATCGCGGCCGCCGCGGCATTCGGTGTCGTCGTCACCGTGCGCGACGCGCCCCGCCATCATGGCGGCACCCGGGTGGACGTCACCGGCGCGATCCTCGCCACGGCAGGCCTCATGGCACTGGTCTTCGGGTTCAGCCAGGCGGAATCCGATGGCTGGAACGCGGGCTCGACACTGACCGGCCTCGCGGCGGGGCTCATCCTCCTGGCCCTGTTCGTCTGGTCCCAGAAGCGGACCGCCCATGCACTGCTGCCGCTCCGCGTCGTCCTGCACCGTCGGCGAGGCGGCGCCTACCTGGCCGTCCTGTGCATGGCGGCCGGCAACTTCGCCGGATTCTTCTTCCTCACCTTCTACTCGAAAGGGCCGTCGCCGCATCGGGGTTGCCGTGGACTTATGTGCGCCCTGACGCGTTCATGACCAACGACCTCGCCTGGGCACATCAGATCGCCGATGGCGGAGTCGTACGCGGAGCCTACGGCCAGGCCGCGACGGCCCCCGTCGACCCGCGCGACATCGCCGCGGTCGCCGTCCGCGCCCTCCTCGACCGGCATGTCGGCAAGGCGTACATACTCACCGGACCGCAGTCGCTGACCCAGATCGACCGAGTGAGGATCATCGGCGAGACGATCGGGCGGCCGTTGCGGTTCGAGGAGCAGCCCAGGAAACAATTCAGGGAGCAGCTACTCCAAGGAGCGCCCCCGCCGGCCGTCGATTTTCTCCTCGATTTGCTTGCCTCGATGGACGGTATGACCGCGGAGGTACTGCCGACCGTCGAGGAGGTCACCGGGCGCCCCGCCTTCACCTACGCCCAATGGGCCACCCAGCACGCGGCGAAATTCAATTCGACGCCGGCCTGACAGCAGCGTTTCGGGACCCCAGGAACCGGCTCGCGCACGGCCACGTGGCCCGAACACTGCTGACCGCGCTCTTGGTCTGCCTGGCCAACCAGCACATCCTGCTCAGCCGGCGGCAAGTCCACGACCGCCCCGAGCCCGCACCTCAGGACACGGCAACGCCTGACGAGCACGGCCTCGCCCCGCCCAGGGCGGACAGCAGACCACCACCTCATGAGTGATCCACCCCGACCGTTGGGTTTCGCACGCCCACCGACCGGTCCCACCCGCGCCTACAGCGGTCCACCACCGGCGCCCTCCGCCAGGGCCCCACCGCACGAGCCGAAATCAGCCCGCCCAGCGGCCACAGGACCTCGGAAACGATGAGATCCCGCCCGATGTGACGGCGGCTCTCCCAATCCGGATTCAAGATCGCATCCAGCACCGCCATCGACCGGCAGAGATCAGCGAGTCGAGGTCGTCATCGCAGCCGGTAAGCCAGGGGACATCGGGGTGGCCATCAGGGCCTGGGAGGACGCTGAACGCCACCGAATGCTGTACGAACCGGGCAACCTCGGCCGCCTGGCCGATGCCGCGATGACCCGCTCCAGCTCCACCACCGCGCTCCGGGCAGTCGCGGAAAACATGCGCCGGAAACGGGCGACGCCCGATGAACGCTGATTGGGTACGGCAACATATCTCCTCGTAGTCGCGTTGCCGTACCTGGCCGGTGATGGCCGTGATCAGGTGGCCGTGTCATCCGGTGGCAACCTGACCCGGAACACAGGGCCACCAGACCCGCGCACCGGAGACAGGGCGGCAGAGCCCTTGATCATCACCATTGAGGTGTTCCTGATGACCACCGAGTGGAGACGGCCGGCGCAATGCCGAAGGCATCCCGAAGAGGCCGCGAAGCGGTTGGGCCGGCGGTCGGAACGGCAGGCGGCAGCGCGCACCAGGGGCGGCGGGCGGCGGGTGGACCGCGCCGTGCGGCGGCGCGGAGCGTTGCCGCTTTGAACCAGTAAAAAACTCTGAGCCGTTGGTAGTAGTTGCTCTTGAACCGATAGTACGAATGACGATATATATCAGGTATGGCACTACGCGAGCAGAGCTACCTGATCCTGCTGGCCCTCTCCCAAGGCCCGCTCCACGGCTACGGGGTGATCAAAGCAGTGCAGGAACTGTCCGAAGAGCGGGTACGCCTCGGCGCGGGCACCCTTTACGGTGCTCTGGATCGACTGGCGGGCGACGGACTGGTGATCGTGGTCAAGGAGGAGGTCGTTTCCGGCCGTCACCGCCGCTACTACGACCTCACCGGCCACGGTCGCCAGGTGCTGACCGAGGAGACCGCCCGCCTGACGCGCCTGGCCGCTACCGCTCAGCGTCGCTTGAGCCTCCAGCCTGGGATGGGGATGTGACGAGTTCCGACGCCGCCTCCGCCTACGAGCGCCGCTGCCGGTTGCTGATGCGCTTGGCCTACCCGCCCCGTTTCCGGGAGTTCCGCGGTGCCGAACTCCTGGGCACCCTGATGGATCTGGCCGAGCCGGGGCAGAGCGGCCCGGCCTTGCGCGACAGCCTGGACGTGCTCCGTGGTGGGCTCATGCTGCGCCTGCGGGAGCACCCGCCGGTAGGGCACTGGTTTCTCTACCGGCTGATGGGCAGCCAGGTGCCCTGGGAGTATCGCTGGTGGGCCAGAGACGATACCCAAGGCCGGTTCTTCTTTGAGCGGCATGTGTTCTTCGTCGTACTCTTCTGGAGCCCGTACGTGGTGTTTCTCCAGTCGTTTATGTCGAACATGGTCTTTACGCCCTTCTCGGCCTTGCTGGTATTTATTGGATCTACCTATCTGTTCCTTCGGCCATTCAAAGCCATTCTGAGACGTTCATGGCTCGCCAGACACGAATTCAACCCTGACGGCACCTCCTATGTTCCGATTCCACCGGAAGTCCACCCTGACGGCAGAGCACATGAGCCCAAACCGGACGATGTCCAGAGAATAAAAAGACTAGGCCAGTAAAACGCTCAACGCCGCCTTCTATCACTGCAACATCCATATTGAGTTTTTGGTGTCCCCACGCTGAGCGGCGGAGACACCGAGCGAGCATGCGTTTTTCAGATCGTCAGGGCAATGCCGTTGTCGGCGAGTTCTTCGGGGGTGAATACCGCGCTGGTGTCGTCGGCGAGTTCGGCGCTGTAGCCGATCTCGTAGCGGTTGGCGGGGGCTTTGACCTCGGTGACCTCGATCGGGTGGCCGTTTGGGTCGGCCACGGTGCGGCGGATGATGAGGATGGCTTCGGCGTAGTCCATGCCCAGGCGGGCGCGTTCGTCTTCGTAGGCGATGCGGGAGGTGGTCAGGGTCATCCAGCGGATCGGGCCGTGGTCGCGGATGAGGGTCTGGTAGAAGAACGCGGGCCGCTTGCGGTACTGGTGGAAGCGCTTGGGGTCGTCCCAGTCGGGCAGCATGTCGGCGTTGGTGTAGGAGTTGATCTCCAGGCGGGCCGAGGCGCCGTGGATGCGGGCGGTGTGGCCTCGGTGCCACATGCTGCGGCGGTGGGTGGCCGGATGTCCCCTCCAGACGCCGAGGATGATCGCGATATCCCGGTTGGCGGTGATCTTCTCACCGGTGAACAGCGGGGCCTCGGCCATCTCCGATTACGTGGCACTACTCGAACAGGAAGCGAGGGCATCATGACCGTACGACGCAGCCGGTGAGACGGCGGGCCTGCACTGGGACGAACAGCGAGAGCGCTGGATCGCCTCGGTGGCGGTCGGCTACACCCCGGCAGGAAAGCGCATCGTCAAGAAGGCCGGCGGCAAGACCAAGACCGAAGCCAAGGCCAAGCTCAAAGAGATCATCCGCGACTACGACGACGGCCTGACCACGACGGCGCACAACTACACGGTGGGCGACGCCGTACGCGACTGGTTGAAGTTCGGGCTCAGCGGGCGGGACGAGGCGACCGTGACGACGCGGACGTTCCTCGCCAACACACACGTGATCCCTGCCCTCGACGCCCGTGTCCGCCGACGACGTAGACCGCTGGATGGCCGAGCGACACCATGATGTCGACCATCGAGGCCGACGACGCCTGGTGCCCGCCCGCCTTGATTCCGGTGTCGTTGGGCCGGCTCCGATTGGTCGCGTCGACGATCGACGTGGCGAGCCACAAGACGCGCCGCGAGATCTCGCGCAGGGTCGCGATGTCGTACGGCTGGGCGTCTCTGGCCGTCAGACCGATGGGTGGCCGAAGGCCGGTGTGGGCCGGAGCCGCCTCAGACGCGGCTCTCGTGTCGTAGCGCATGGAGACAATCCAGTTCTTCTCGGTACCGGAGGTCTACCGGTGCGACGCGTCCTCATGCGCCGCAGCCGGACGGCGCGCGGCGAGGGCCTGGTCGAGGTCGGCCATCAGGTCCTCGTGGTCCTCCAGCCCGATGGAAAGCCGGACCAGGCCTGCGGGCGGGCGGGCCTCGGGGGCGACGGGCCGGTGCGTCAGCGCCGCGGGATGCTGGATCAGTGAGTCGACGCCGCCCAAGGACACCGCGTGGGTGAACAGGCGAACCGCCGATGTGAGGTGCCTGGCCTGCTCCAGACCTCCGCGGAGGTCGATCGAGATCATCGCCCCTGTGCCCCTCATCTGTCGGTGGAGAAGTCCCTGCGCATCCCCCGCGATCCCGGGGTAATGCACACGGGAGACGCTCGGGTGGGTGCTCAGCCACGCGGCAAGGCGCTGGGCGTTCGCCTGCTGCGCCCGGACCCGGATCGGGAGCGTGGCCAGCCCCCGGTGCAGGAGGTAGGCGCCGAGCGGGTGAAGAAGGGCACCCGTGATGGCGCGGACTCTGCGCAGCGCGGCTGCCTGCTCCTGATCGCAGGCGATGACGCCGGCGATGACGTCGCCGTGCCCCCCGAGATACTTGGTCGCGCTGTGCAGCACCATCGAGGCGCCGAAATTGACGGGGTTCTGCAGGATCGGGGTCGCGAACGTGTTGTCCACGAGAACGGGAACGCCGCGGGCCGCCTCGACGACGGCACGGATGTCAACCAGGTCGAGTGTCGGGTTGGCAGGTGTCTCCAACATGATCAGCGCCGTGTCCGGCCGGAGCGCCGCGGCGACGCCCTCCGCCGTACAGAACGTCACCTCGGCACCGAGTACACCGGAAGCCAAGAGGTGATCGGTCCCGCCGTAAAGAGGCCGGACCGCCACGATGTGGCGGTGGCCGGTCTCCTGCGTCGTCGCGAGGATCGCCGCGGTGGTCGCCGCCATACCCGATGAGAACGCCACGGCTGCCTCGGTGAGCTCCATCCGCGCCAACGCCGACTCGAATCGGGCCACGGTCGGGTTCCACAACCGCCCGTAGACGGCTCCACCCTCCGCGTACGGCGTGCCCCCGCCGGCCATGGCCTCGTATGAGAGGCCGCCTGCCTCGATGTCCGGCAGCGGATTGGTCGAGGACAGATCGATGGGAAGCGCGTGGACGCCGAGTTCGGCGAGGTCCTCGCGGCCGGCGTGGACGGCGATGGAGTCGAGCTGCAGCCGAGGTGAAATCATGCCGCAACGATGAGCAAATCCACAGAGAATTTCAATGCCCATTGTGGAAATTTGCGCTGTTCGCCAGGATCAATGCAGATTCGACAAAAGGAGCCCTCATGCCCGACCTGTCGTCGAAGAAACCGCAGCCTGCTCCGGCGTCTCTCGACGGTACCGACCTGGCCATCCTCGCCGCGCTCGTGGAGGACGGCCGCATGACCAACGCCGCACTCGCCGCCCGCGCGGGCGTCGCCGAGTCCACATGCGCGTATCGGGTGCGCGCGCTGAGGCAGTCGGGTGTCATCGCGAGCGTCAACGCCCGGCTCAACCTCGGCGCGCTCGGCCACCCGATCCACGCGATCATCAAGGTCCGCCTGGGAAGCCACAACCGAGAGCACGTCCGCAACCTCTACGACAAGCTGGTCGCGGCGCCGGGGGCGCTGACGGTTCTCCACGTGGGCGGCGATGACGACTTCCTCCTGCACGTCGCCGTGGAGAGCCCGGAGAAACTCCGGGATCTCATCCTGGAACACGTGACCATCTACCCGGTGGTGCAGCGGACGGAGACTCAACTGGTGTTCGAGGTACGCGAAGGTCGTGGCGTGCTGAATCCGTGAACGTCTCCGGCCGGTTACCGATTACTCGTCCAACCAGCGTGGGCAAGAACGAACAATTCAGTAAAGGGACGCCTGCGGCCGTCGCCGCCATAACACCCGTACCCAGCCCGGACGTGGGCTCACAACCTCTGAAACGACAAGATCCCGCCCGATCACTATGATCGGACGGGATCCCGTCAACCTCAATCCAGCCGTTTCAAGAACGGCCCCGCGGTGGGGTGTTCACGAGTAGGTCTGGCCTGGGGCGCTGAAGGTGGCTCGAAGATCGCTTCCCGAGATGGCCGTGATCGTTTCCCGGCCGAGCCCCCGAGGGGTCAGCGTGCCGCCTCGGGCATACGGACCGTTGTGTACGGATGTGGTTGCTCCAGCCACTCACTGGTCAGCCTTGCGCCTGCGGTCTGGTCGATGACCGCGAGCATGGCGGCTCGCCAGTCGTAGTCCTCGTCACGCTCCTCGAACTCGACGAAGAAGTCCGTCATCGCCTGCGGTCGCGGCCATTGGCCGATGCCGGCATGGTCTTCCGGGCGCCGTGACGGTGTGCGCCATCGCGGCGGTGGTCCGGGCGCTGCGTGTCAGTTGAGCTCGCCGGGATGGATGACGACCTTGGTCCAGCCGAGATCCCTCCGGTCGAAGTGCTCGTAGCCGTCCGGTGCGTCGTCCAGGTTCAGTTCATGCGAGACGACCCAGGACGGCCGGGCCTTTCCTTCGTGGATGAGCGTGCGGAGCTTCCGGTTGTAGCGCTTCACGTTGCACTGGCCGTTGCCGATCATCTGGCCCTTGAACCAGAACATCCCGTAGTCGAAGGCGATCTCGCCCTGCTTGAAGAGATCGTCCGGGCTGCCGGGGTCCGACGGGATGAAGACGCCGACGACGCCGATGGTCCCGGTGAACTTGACCGATCTGACGAGGTCGTTGAGCGTCATGTTGGGGTGCTCGTGCCCCTGTGGGTCGTGCGCCTGGTAGCCCACGCACTCACAGCCCCGGTCGGCGCCCAGGCCCTTGGTGAGCTCCATGACCTGATCGACCGGTGGCGACTGGGAGTCGTCGATCGCGATCGCGCCGATCTCCTCGGCTTTGGCGAGCCGGTCGGGGTGGCGGTCGACGACCATCACCTTGCTCGCGCTCTTGAGCGTGGCGGAGTAGGCGGCCATCAGCCCGACGGGCCCCGCTCCGTAGATCACGACCGAGTCGCCCGCCTCCACCTGGGCGAGTTGAGTCGCGTGCCAGCCGGTCGGCCAGATGTCGGCGAGCATCACGTAGTCGTTCTGCTTCTCCTTCGCGTCGTCCGGGAGGACGAGGCAGTTGAAGTCGCCGTACGGCACGCGCAACAACTCGGCCTGGCCGCCGTTGTAGGGCCCCATGTCCGCGAAGCCGTAGGCCGCCCCGGCCATGCCCGGCTCGGGATTGGTGGTGAGGCAGTAGGCCGTCAGGCCCTTTTCGCAGTTCGCGCAGAAGCCGCATGAGATGTTGAACGGGAGACAGACCACGTCGCCGACGCGGACGCGGTCGACGGCCGATCCGACCTCGACCACTTCGCCGAGGTTCTCGTGACCGAGGACGCGGCCCGTCTCGAAGTCGGTCCGGCCTTCGTACATGTGCAGGTCCGACCCGCAGATGTTGGTCGTGGTGATGCGAACCAGGACATCGGTGGGCCGCTCTATGCGCGCGTCCGGGACTTCCTCGACGCCGACCTGTCGAGGTCCGTTGTACACGATCGCTTTCATGATTTCCTCGCATGCGGTTGATTGCGAAGGATCGCCTTACCCCCCAGAGACGGGGCGAGAGGTTCTACGCCGTCCAGCAGGTCAACGGTTCGTTCCTCCTTCCTTGCTCGGCGCCGGATTTACCGGGCGTCCGGGGCGGGCCGTTCAGAGCTGATCGCCGAGGCCGTCCCGGCCGCCTCAGAGCAGCAGGTCGAAGACACGTATCGTGCGCTCCCACTGCTCGGTCGCGGGGTTCTTCACCTCCGGATCCACGATCTTGAAAGCCTGAGCCAGTGCCACTGACAGGCCGCCGACGATCTCGGGCAGGCGGCCGACGGTCTCCTCGCCGACCAACAGGTCGAGCGGAGGCAGCGTGGCGAGCTGCTCCAGGATGGGTTTCAGCTCGATGTCCTCATCGAGGAGGCGGAACCGGTGGATGCTCTCCTGGAGGCCCTTGGTGACGGGTAAATCCCAGGGTTCGATGATGTCGCGACGGTTCGCCTTGGCGTGGGCCTGGCCGATCACCAGAAGGTCGTAGAGCTTGTCGTTCACGAAGTCGCCGTAGCGCCGGAGGTCGTCCTTGTCGACATCGACACCTGCGGCGCTACGGAAGAAGCGTTCGAATCTCGGCACCGCCATGACAGCCATGGAGGTCTCCTTCCTTCCGGCCGGAGTCACTCTCCGGTGTGGAGGTATTCGTGGATCAGCCGTACGGCCATGGCGCCTTCACCGACCGCCGCGGCCACCCGCTTGACCGACCCGCTCCGCACGTCCCCGGCCGCGAACACGCCCGCCCTGCTCGTCTCCAGCGGAAACGGCCGGCCGGCGGAGTCGGGTACGCCTTCCTTACCGGACCGGGTGGCGTCCGCGCCCGTCAGGATGTAGCCCCGCGGGTCGAGCGCGATCTCGTCGGCCAGCCAGGCGGTGTACGGCTCCGCGCCGATGAAGATGAACATCGCGCGGGCCTCGATCGTGGAACGCTCGCCGGTGACGTTGTTCTCGGCGATGACCGCGGCGAGCCTCTCTTCCCCCATCAGCTCCCGGACCTCGGTGTTCGGCATGATCTGGATCTGGGAGTGCCGTTCGATCTCGACGGCCAGGTAGCGGGACATGTTCCTGGACAGCGCGTCCTCGCGCACGAGCAGCCGGACGCAGGCGGCGTGCCGGGCCAGGAACAGGGCGGCCTGGCCGGCCGAGTTGCCTCCGCCCACGACGACGATCGGATCCCGCTCGCACATCTGGGCTTCGAACATGGTCGCCGCGTAGTAGACGCTCGTGGGCTCGAACCTTTCCAGGTTCCCGACGTCGAGCCTCCGGTAGCGGACGCCGGTCGCGACGATCAGGGTGCGCGCGTGGATCGTGCCGCCCTCCCCTACGGTGACGATGTGATCGCCCGCGTCCAGGCGCAGTCCGCACGCCTGTGCGGGGACGCAGAAACGCGCGCCGAACTTGCCGGCCTGGATCGCCGCCCGCTCCGCCAGTTCGCCGCCGGAGATCCCGGACGGGAAGCCGAGGTAGTTCTCGATCCGCGAGGAGGTGCCCGCCTGGCCGCCCGTCGCGACATCGTCCAGGACCGTCGTCGCGAGGCCCTCCGACGCCCCGTAGACCGCCGCCGCCAGCCCCGCCGGCCCGGCCCCGATGACGAGCAGGTCGCATCGGGTCTCCTGCACCCGTGGTGCGAGGAGCCCGACCGCCTGGGCCAGCTCCGCGTTGCTCGGGTTGCGAAGCACCCTCTCGCCACGCCAGATCACGACCGGGGTCTCCTGCGGGGTGACGCCCATGCTCCGCAGGAACCGCTCCGCCTCCTCGTCCTGCTCCAGGTCGATCCACCGGTGCGGCAGCCGGTTGCGTGCCGCGAACTCCCGCAGCCGCCGGGAGTCGGCCGAGAAGCGGGAGCCGATGATGCGGAAGCCCGCCCCCAGTCCGATGAGCATCGTGCGGCGGATGAGGTAGGCCCGCAGGATGAGGTCGCCGAGTGCCGGATCCCCGGCGACCAGGCGGCGGAGCGCGTCCGCCGGCACGGCGAGAACCTCGCCGTCCTCGGCCACCACGCCGGTGACGAAGCCCACCTGGCCGGTGAGCACGTTGAGCTCTCCCAGGAACCGGCCTGCCCCGTGGACGCCGATCACCTGGTCTTCCGCTCCGAATCCCTCGACCGTCGCCACCTTGCCGGCCAGGATCGCGAAGAACTCGGTGCACGGAAGACCCTCCGCGTACAGGACCTCGTCCCGGCGGGTGCGGCGCCGTTCACCGTGCGGAGCCAGCGCCTGGAGCTGCGCGTCGCTCAGCCGCGGGTAGGCTCCCTGCGGGTCCGGTGTCTCGCAAAGCTCAGGCGGCCAGCGCATCGTCCACCCATTCGCGTAGGGAGGGAGCCGGCGCCGCGCCCGATCGCCGGGTGACGACCCGGCCCTGATCGATCACGACAAGGGTCGGGATGGCCTGTACGGTGAAGCGCTCCGAGAGCCGGGGCGCTTCGTCCACGTTCACCTTCACCAGCTTCAGGCGACCGGCAAGATCGGCCGCGACCTGCTCCAACGCCGGGCTGACCATGCGGCATGGGCCGCACCAAGGTGCCCAGAAGTCGACGACCACCGGGACCCGGGCTGCCTCGACGACCTCGCTGAAGTCGTCGTCCCCCGCCTCGGTGACCCAGGGAAGCGGCTGGTGGCAGTCGCCGCACCGCGGGATTCCTGAGGCGGCCCTGGGCAGCCGGTTCTTCCGTCCGCATTTCGAGCATTGGACGACGCTCGCGTCCTTGGCCTGTGACCGCATGGTCAGACCTCCGGATTCCCCTACGCCATCGAGAGTGTGCCGCCGGTCAGTACGACATGGATGACCGCCCCGTCGAGGGCGTCGCCGGCGACCGGTTCGCCGGTCTCGGCAGCCGCCCGGTGACGAGCCGCTGCTCAGCCTCCTCCACATCCCCAAGCTATCTCCGCCGCCAAAGGCCGCTTTGCAGCACCCCCCAACGCTGACCAGCGGCTATCCCCGCGTGTGATCCCTTTCTGCCGTATCGGGGTGCCGTCAACGAACGTGTCACCAGCCGTCAACCGAGTCGATCACCCAGACCAGGCAGCGCTTCTCCCAGGAGAGAGTGAGGTGGAAGGCCCGGTCTCCACGGCGTCGAACCCGGCAACTCCGTACTCAGGATCGTCGATCACACGGGAACGGTCCGGTCGGACGATCGCCGCCGCACGATCCGCAGCCCGGTAGTACTCACAGAAGAAGCTCACGCGAGCGATCCTGGCCCCGCGCGTACAACAGGACAACCACTCGTGCGTGCCTGCCCGGTGGCCCTTGAAGGCTTCGCCTGAGCTTCCCGCAGTGCTGGCCGTCGAAGAGCAACTGCGCCGACCGGCAATCACCCGTGAGACTCTGACGGAGTTCGCCGACGACGACCCCAGCGAAACCGACACGGCCGCAGACGACGGTGTGGTCATCGAGGAGCCGTCCGGCTCGGCCCGTAGCGATCTCGCTGACGAGCCGCCCATCCTGCTGCCAACCCCCGCGCCTTGCCCCCCACCCCCGACCACAAGACCGGCCAACTGCCGAAGATCTGCCACCAACACACCATCACCCTGCACCCCGGCGACCTCGACAAGTTCCGCCAGGATCTGCACCACCTCAGCCCCTCGTGGCGGGGGACATACTCCGCTGCCAGGGCCATGACGGAAGGGCTGAACGGCTGCCTCAAGGGCCACGACCTCGATCTTGGCGATCCGAAGAACAGACTCGCCCACGGCCGCGTCGCCCAGACCATCCTGATCGCGTTGCTCGTCACCGTCGCCAACGACCACTTCCTCGACCAGTGGCGCCACACCCACCAGCCCCCAGACGAGCCCGACGCACCCGCCGACATCTTCGAGATCCCAGCAGAGCGCTTCGACCGCTCGCCGCTCACGGGCCGAAGCAGGCCACCACCCGTCCCATAACCCGCAATCCAGATCACCTTGTCGCAACACCCAGCCCGAAGTCGGCATCGCCATGCCCAGCGACGCGAACTCCGATCTCCACCAGCGCCCTGCCACCACCCGGGCCTTCCCGGACCTCTGCTCCGCGGCTCCCAAACCAGGACAAACTCGATTCGGAAACCTCTGAAACGACAAGATCCCGCCTGATCGCGATGATCAGACGTGATCCCGTCAACTTCAGTCCGGCCGTTTCAAGAACGGCCTTCTTGTGGGGTGTTCACGAGCAGGGCCGGCCTGGGACGCAGGAGGGATCAGGAAGATCGCTTCCCGGAATTCCAGTGATCGTTTCCCGGAGTTGTGCGGGGGTCGCGGTCGTTGAAGTGCTTGCCGTGAGGCTTCCTGATCTTTTCGCCCGTCTTCTTCGCTGGTCGGCAGTATCCAGGGCGCCTGCTTCGCTTCGTGCTCTACGCCAGCGCCTTGAGGGCCGAGCCCGCCGCGGCCCGCTCCCACGTGACGCGGCGGCGCCGGGTCGGCAGCCCGAGCGTCGGGTTGGCGACGCCCCAGGCGGCGCCCTTGCAGATCAGCTCCTTGTAGACGGCGGCGCGCCGTCCGGTCAGGACAGCCCGCACTGCGCGGTCGTCGGCGGTGACGTACTGGATCAAGCCCTCCTTGCGGCCCAGTGAGATGCACTGGTTGAAGTAACGGATCGGCGTGTTCGGGAGCTTCCCGCCGGTCAGGCGCGCCGCGATCGCGTCGGCGGCCTGCCACGCGGTCGGACCTCCCGAGGCGCACGACATCCGCAGTGGCTTGTCCCCGGGGCCCATCACCATGGCCGCGTCGCCGACGGCGTACACGTCCGGGTACGAGACCGAGCGCATGGTCCCGTCGACCACGATCTGGCCGGTGCCGGTGACCTCCAGGGCGGTCGCCTCCGCGATCGGGTGCACCGCGAAGCCGGTGGTCCACACGGTGACCGCGGCCGGGATGGCCTTCCCGTCGGCGGTGGCGACGCGGTCGGCTTCGACGCCGACGACGGCGGCATGCTCGTGCACGGTGATCCCGAGCTTGCCAAAGACCTTCCGCAGGTGCTCGCGACCCTTAGGCGAGAGCCAGTCCCCGAGGCCGCCGCGGGCGGCGAGGGCGACGTCGAGGTCCGGGCAGGCCTCGGCGATCTCGGTCGCGGCCTCCAGGCCGGTGAGGCCGCCGCCGACGACGACCACGGTCTGCCCGGCGCCGAGGCGGGCCAGGCGCTCGCGCAGCCGGAGTGCTCCGGGGCGGCTGGCGATCTCATAGGCGTGCTCGGCGGTCCCGGGGACGCCTTGGGCGTTCCAGCCGCTACCGAGGGCGTAAACGAGCGTGTCGTAGGCGAGTTCTTCGGCGCCGTTCGCGTCGATGACGGCGATGGTCTTGCGGTCGACGTCGACGCCGGTGACCTTCGCGAGCCTCAGTTCGACGCCGGTGCCCGCGAACATCTCGCTGAATGGCCGGGGCTTGAGGTCCTGGCCGGCCGCCAGCTGGTGCATGCGGACGCGTTCGACGAAGTCGGGCTCGGCGTTGACGAGGGTGATGGCGACGTCCTCGCGGCGGAGCCGCCTGGCGAGGCGGCCGGCGGCGATGGCTCCTGTGTATCCGGCTCCGAGGACGACGATGCGGTGCTGCATTTCCTTGCTCCCATCTTGCGCGGGTTTGCCACTTGAACCGAGTGGCGCGCCGTTTCCTGACAGGAACGCGATGTGAAGCACCTCACATAGCGATCAGAAGGCGTTAAACAGGGGTTCGCCGTGGTCGACGGTCGCCCAGTGCGCGGTCGCGCGTTCGAGCTTGTCGGGGTTGACCTGGTTGCGGAACGCGGCGATGCCCTCGGCGGTGACCTCCAGGCACATGACGCCGACGACCCGGCCGTCCACGACGGCCACGACGGCGGGGTCTCCGTTGGCGGTCCAGGCGTAGACCTCGGGCGCGCCGCCGGCCATGGCGCGCTTGGCCTCGCCGGGTTTGAACAGGCCCCACAGGAACTTCGCGACCGCGACGGCGCCCTCGAACGCCTTGGCGCGGGCCGGGACCTTCCCGCCGCCGTCGCCGATCGAGATGGCGTCCTCGGTGAGCAGGCGCACGAGCGGCTCGGTCCGGCCGCTGGTGGCGGCCGCCAGGAACTCCTCGACGATCCGCCGGGCGGCGGCCTCGTCGATCTCGGTGCGCGCCTTGCCGTCCGCGACGTGCTTCTTGGCGCGGTGGAAGATCTGCTGGCTGGCGGCCTCGGTGATGTCGAGGATCTCGGCGATCTCCCGGTGCGGGTAGTCGAAGGCCTCCCGCAGCACGTACACCGCCCGCTCGTTAGGGGAGAGGCGCTCCATGAGGGTGAGGACCGCGTACGAGACCGATTCGCGCTGCTCAGCGGTGTCGGCCGGGCCGAGCATCGGGTCACCGGCGAGCAGCGGCTCGGGAAGCCATTGGCCCACATAGGTCTCGCGACGTGCCCGCGCGGAGGTGAGCTGGTTGAGGCACAGGTTGGTGAGAACCTTCGTCAGCCAGGCCTCAAGGACCTCGATGCGGTCGATGTCGGCGGCCTGCCAGCGCAGGAACGTCTCCTGCACGGCGTCCTCGGCCTCCCCCGCGGAGCCGAGGAGGCGGTAGGCGACGGCCTCCAGGCGCGGCCTGGATGCCTCGAACCGGTCGACGTCGTCTGCGGTCAAGGGCATGGCCCGATCCTAGGTCGCGCAGCGCGAATCGGCCGCCGCGATGGGGCCCTTCGCCGTTCGACGCGCTATCCGACCTCTCGGCCGCAATAGATCGCGGTGACCGAGTCGATCTCTAGGTCCCATTCGCAGCCGGTCCGTGACGCGCCCGCAGTGGCCGCACACCGCCGGCCCCCTTCTCCACAGCCACCGCACACGCCCATCCGCTCCAGGAACGCCGGCAGCCGATCAGCGGCATACGCGTCGCCGACGGTGATCCGCGCCCGCGGCTCTTCTTCCTGTCCGTGCCCGGCCGGCAGACCAGCCAATCGGTAGGCGGCAGCGAGTCGTCGGCGTCGGCCTGTGGCCGCGGCAGCGTAGTTGTGGCGGTCTGGGCGGCCATGCGGTTGACCACCGAGTCCAGGTGAGCACCCGCACGCCCGGCCGCGGCCGAAGGGCAGGCTCCGTCAGGACCGGCGGCACGACCACCGGCAGCGCCCGGTTCAGATGTCCGGCCTGGGCCACACCGGCACCTTCCATTTCGATGGCCAGCGCAGCGTAGCCATCACCACATCTCCCAACGCGATGTGGGAATGCAGAGCGCCGGCTACACCAACGAAGAGCAGCGCGGCAGGCTTGAACTCGGCAATGTGAGGTTCCCCCCGTAGCCCGCACAGCAGCGGTGTGTCATCAGGCTCCCGGGGAAGGACGCGTCGATCGCCAGGAGGTGCTCGCCTTCGGCCGCGAAGCTCGGCCGGTTCAGGCGGTGCTCCACCCGGCGCAGCCCGGCGGAGAAAGCCGGGCCGGTGAGAAGCTCCTCCGGATGTCCCGGACGTGTGGCGTGGGTCAGCATGACGGACTCCTCCATGAGAGGCCCTTACGAGGGAGGCGGGGGATCAGGCCCTGCGGATCACCTCTACGCTGCCCCAGCGATCCTGTGCCCAGGCTGAGCCATGCTGAGCGGACGCTGAGAGCCCGGTCCCATCTGGTTGCAGGTGGGTCTCAAGTGCCCCCGGCCATGATCGAGGCATGTCCCGCACGCCAGACACCACCGGCAGGAAGTCCCGCTCCCGGAAGGGCCGCACCCGACGGTCCCCCGGCGACGGGCCTCCCGCCGCCACCGGGTTCCCGGAGAGCCCCGAACCGGCCGTGCCCGTCGTCCCGCGGCAGCGGGGCCAGTCCAGGAAGGACTACCGGCTGCAGCAGGCCCGCCTCGCGGAGAAGGCCCGTCGCAAGGAGGAGGCCCGCCGGGGGATCAAGCAGCACCGCACTCTCAGGGAACTCCTCGGCGCCGCAGGGATGATGCTCTTCTCGACGGCCGGGCTCTCGTTTCTGGCCTACACCGTGATCTCGACCACCCTTCCCGATCTGGAGGTCGCGCTCGGCCGGAAGGGCACGCCCGGGACCGCCCACGTCGTCTCCTGCGAACGCGTCGGCAAGGGGCGCTACGACTGCCGGGCGTGGTTCGTCTTCGACGACCCGGCGCGGAACCCGATCACCGTCGCCACCGTGCCGGAGGCGGAGGCGGGCGAGGTCTTCCCCGCCGCCCTCACCCCCGAGGGCGACCGCGTCGTGCCCACGGGAGCCCGGAGCGTCGTGGGCGCGGTGGGCCTGCTCGCCCTCGTCCCGTTCTGCCTGTCCTTCGTCCCCGCCATCCTGACGTTCGGCCTCGCCCTCGAACGCGCTTTCTTCTCGTCGCTGATCGCGGGAGGCGTGGTGGCGGCGGTCTCCCTCGTCGTGTGCATCGTGTGCGTGATCCTCGGGAGCGCGGTCCTCTAAAGGGTGTTGCAGAAGGTCGCGAGTGGTCTGTCCGGAATCTCTGGAGCACCTCACCCCATGCCGTCATCTCCATGCTTTACTGTCCGGCCTCCGGCATGGAAGGTGGTGCGTAGTAACCCGAGCCGGCGACCAGGACGTTATCGAAACAGGTGTAGCGCTCGCGCTCTTCTTCGTCAGCGTCCTGATCCGGAACCATGGGGCGCCCCAGGCCAATCGACAGCTCCGGAACGGTACAGCTGTAGCCGTCCTCCTCGATCTCGAAGCGCTCCCGCAGGACTTCCACCACCCGCTCGGCCGACATGGAGAACACGTCCATGCCCAGCAAGAGCACCCGAGCCCCGGGACGGGTGTCGAAATCACGGAAGATCTCCACTGTCTGGACGATTCCCGTAGAACCGCAGTGGACGATGGCGTCGATGCCGACCCCTCCGCGGCTGATCCTCCAATCGAGCAGCAGTGCCCCCGGACGTATCCGGTGGCCACCGCCGCGCGCACCTGTCTGCCGGTTGTGAAGTCCCTCCTGTCCTGCGGCTCGGACAGAGACGGGAAAGTAGCAGGTCGGCTTGGGACACCGCTCGGCGCAGGCAAAGCTCCTAGGAGTTCGGGAAAACATCTCGCCGCGCGGTGCAACACTTTGGCCCCTTGAGCCGTCTGGGTCGTGAGGATCGAGAAGGGACCCCCATTGGACGACGAACCCGGCTTCGACAGATTCGTGGCCGAGCAAGCGGACGCGCTGCTCCGCTACGGATATGTCCTGACCGGCAACCCTCACGACGCCGCCGACCTTGTCCAGGAGACCCTCCTACGGGTGCGCGGTGCCTGGTCGAAAGTGCGGCGTAAGGACAATCCGAACAGTTACGCGCGGATCACGATGGCGCGGCTGCACATCAGCATCTGGCGGCGGCACAGGCGTGAACACCTCACTGGAGACCCGCCGGATCGGGTCGGCCACGAGGTCTTCCCCTTGGAGAAGCAGCAAAGGCTCTGGGAGGAGTTGTCCGCTCTGCCTCGCAGGCAGCGTGCCGTGCTGGTGTTGCGCTACTACGAGCAGCTCACCGACGCCGAGATCGCCAAGGTGCTCGGCATCTCCCCGGGAACCGTACGCAGTCAGGCCTCGCGGGGCCTGGACAAGCTGCGGTCCTCTCTCTCCCCCTCGCCCGCGACCCACGGGAGCCCGCGATGAACGATCTTGAAAACGAGTTGAGCCGCTTTCTCGTCGATGCGGCGGAACGGGCGCCGCGGGTGCCGGCAGGGTTGTCCGCGACGGTCAAGGCACGTCATCGCCGGCGGCGGGCGCGGTCCGCGGCCCTGCTCGCGGCCGTGGCCGTGGTCGTGGTGATCGGCGGAGCCGGCGTGGCAGTGAATGCCGTACGTACGTCGGTTGCGCCGCAGCCCGTGGCCAACGCGACGGACAAACCGACGGGTAGGGCGAAACCGCCGGCGGATGTCATCCCTCCGTCCATCGAGAAGGTGTGGCCACAGGCCGTACACAAGATCCCTGCCACGCTGCCCGACGGCCGCGACTACTACCCGGAGTTGCTTCTGGACGATCGCACGCTGCTGGTCATCACGGGGATCACGGGCGGGAAGCGTCGGTTCCTGTGGAGCTACGATCTGCACAGCGGCAAGCCCACGCGGATCGCCGAGATTCCCCTGACGAAGGGCTCGCAGAGCTTCGCCGACGACATCGCGGCGGGAGACGGGAACATCGTCTGGTGGGCATTCAAGGAGGCGGGCAAGAACCAGGTCGCCCAGATCTGGACGGTGCCGGTCCGCGGCGGTACGCCACGGCCGGTGAGCGACGTTCCCATGGGAAACGCCACGAAGCAGCTGGGCCAGATCACCGACCTGACCGTCGTGGGCAAAAACGTGATCTTCGCCTACGAGAAGGGGGGTGTCTACCGGGTGCCGCTGAGCGGGGGCCAGATGCAACCGGTGAAGGGCGCCGAGCGGCAGCGCATCCTGCAATGGCCGTGGGTGGGCGCCCATCGAGTGGAGAACGGCTTCGCCGAACTGTTCAACGCCGAGACCGGTGAACGGCGCGACGCCGTGGTCGCGGCCGACGAGGAGGTCAGATGCGGTGTCATCCGGTGCGCGGGCGTGAAGGTGCGCTACGAGAAGGTCAAGGTCACATGCACCGTCAAGCCGTGCACGGACAAGGTGAAGCAAAAGCGGGTCATCCTGCGCAGCTTCGTCCGCAACCGCGACGGTTCCGGGGAAAGACCATTGCCGGACCCCACACTGTATGGCCCCACTGACCTCGCCCTTGAGCGATTCTTCAAACAGATTCTCCACGGACCCCGAGGAGAGAGTGTTATGGCCCTCTACGACGTAGAGACCGGCAGGATGGCCGATCTCGGCCTAAGACCGGATGCGAAAGGGCTCATATCCATTCCCCAGAGCCAACTCGATGCGCTGATGACCTATTCGATCGGGGACAAGATGTACGTCCTGGACCTGTCCACGATCGAGTAGATCAGAGGCGTCTGCCGGGTGACGGTCTCCATCCCTTATCGGCCCGCAGCGCTCGCCGTTGCGGGCCGGTGGGAGAAGTTAGTCCGCGATCTTCATGGAAGCCTCAGTTGGCGGGGAACGGCAGGATGACGAGGTTGTAAATCATCTCGACCTTGAAGAAGGCCACCCCGGTCAGCGCGATCAGCGTGTAGGACAGCCGCCCGCGCAGACCCCACCAGCCCTTCCACCAGGCCGCCGAGTTACGCGAAACCCGGGGTCAGCCCTCGCTCTCGGTGAGCCAGGGTGAGGAACGAACCCTGGATCGTCGATCGCCCCCAACCGCAGCGGTGCGGGCGCCGAATATTCATCCGTGCAGGTCATGGAGGTGATGCACTCTCTTGTGCTCCCGTCGTGCGCCTCTCACGGCATGATGGCCGATCGTGTTACTGCGCTTGGCCTACCTCACGATGACGACCATGTTCTCGTTCCTGGGGCTGCTACTTCGAACCGATCGGGACAAGGAGATCGAAATCTTGGTGTTACGGCACCAGCTGATGGTGCTGCAGCGGCAGGCGGCCAAGCCCGTGTTCACACCGACTGATCGGTTCCTCCTCGCTGGGCTACTTCACCGCCTGCCGACGGACAAGCTCCGGCACCTTGTGTTGCTGGTCCGACCGGACACCATCCTGCGATGGCACCGTGACCTGCTGCGGCGCCGTCACGCCGCGGCCAGCGCGCCTCGCGGGCGTGGACGTCCGCGTACCGTCCGGTCCGTACAACTGCTGGTGTTGCGACTGGCACGGGAGAACGCCTCATGGGGCTACCGGCGCATTCACGGTGAGCTGGCCGCGCTCGGTATCAAGGTCGCCGCCTCTACGGTGTGGGAGATCCTCAAAGCGCACGGTATCGACCCGTCTCCCGAGCGGACCGCCACGACCTGGGCCGCGTTCCTGCGCAGCCAGGCAGGTGCCTTGCTGGCGTGCGACTTCTTCGAGGTCCGTACTCTCACCGGCGCCCGCCTGTACGTTCTGGCGGTCATCGAGCACGCCACCCGCCGTATCCGCGTCCTCGGCGTCACCGCCCACCCCATCGGGCAGTGGGTCACCCAACTCGGCCGCAACCTCGCCATGGATCTGCAGGATGTGGGTAGCACTGCCAGGTTCCTCATCCGCGACCGGGACGCCGAATTCACCGCGGCCTTCGACGCGGTGCTGGCCGATGCCGCAGTACGCATCGTCAAGAGCGGTGTCGGGATACCACGGATGAACTCCATCATGGAGCGCTGGATCCAGACCTGTCGGCGCGAACTGCTGGACCGGACCTTGATCTGGAACCAGAGCCATCTCCTCCACGCGCTGCGTGAGTTCGAGACCTTCTACAACTCACATCGGCCGCACCGCGCTCTCCGGCAGGCAGCTCCGCTTCGATCGCTTCCCGACACCGCCTCCGCTGGAATCGCACCGCTCGACATCCGCCGACATGACCGACTTGGGGGTCGTCGAAGAGCAACTGCGCCGACCGGCAATCACCCGTGAGACTCTGACGGAGTTCGCCGACGACGACCCCAGCGAAACCGACACGGCCGCAGACGACGGCGTGGTCATCGAGGAGCCGTCCGGCTCGGCCCGTAGCGATCTCGCTGACGAGCCGCCACGCCTGCCGCCCCTACGGGGCTTCCGGCGGCAGGTGGTGGCATTTCTAGCCACAGCCGAGGAGCCCATGCGGGCGCGGGAGATCGCGCAGGCCATCGGCAAGCCGGATAGCCGCTCACAGGTGGAGGGGATGCGCTCCCGGCTGCAGCGGCTGGTGAGCGACGGCTGGCTGCGGCACGAAGCAGACGGACTTTATTCGGTCGCCTCCAATATCAACGGGCACGCGCCCAGCTGGGAGGCCGTTTGACCGCCGACATGTGATCACGGCCCCTGCCGTGCACGAATTGGTGCCGCCGAGATTAGGCCCTCGGCGGCACCCGGGTTGCGTGAGCGCCCAGCAGGACTAACCGACAGTTGCTCCCGCATTCCCGAGAGTAACCTGAACGAGGTGTTTTGGGGAGACGTCGAGCCCGGATTTCGCCTGCCCTGCCATCGGCAGGGGCGCGGCGGGAAGGACCGACGATGCCCTCACCAAGGCGAAACTCAAACCGAGCTCGTCCCGAGTCAGCTTCCCTTGGGCCCGGCGGGTGGATCAGGCCACAACCGGATGCCCAGCCCCGCCTCCAGTTGAGCGATGGTGGCCACGTCGGGCCAGCATCGGCCGACGGCTACGTCGTTGACGGTCTGCCGGTTCACCCCGGACACCTCAGCCAGGCGGCGGAAACTCAGCCCCTGTTCGGCCATCACGTTCTGCAGAGCGGCGGCGATGGCCTGGACGGCGATGGCGGCCGGGTGGCCGGACAGGTCCGCGTGGGGCCAGTTCTCCGGGTCCTGGGCCATCTCCCGGGGAGAGCGGGACCGCGCGCGTCCTCCGACCATGACAAACAGATCCTTTCGGCGGATGTCGTCGCTCTGCGTAACGGCAGATTGTTCTGCCGCTATGGATGGGGTGTGATCCTCGATCCCGCGACCTCGGCAAAGATCACCGGCTACCGGCCGCAGAAAGCTCCACCGGAGTGGGACCACGTCTGCGGGCATGTGCAGATGCTGGTCGCCGCCAGCGCTGAGCGCTCCCCCTACCGGGTGGAACGGCTGCTCACCGCGACCACCCGCCTGGCCGTGTGGTGCACCGCTCCGGCCTGCCGGATAACCCGGAAGTGTGGCTGCGGCACGAGACGATCGACGCGTTCGTCCTGACCGGCTGCACCGACCTGGCCCCGAGTTCGGCCCAGACCTACCGCAGCTGGCTGCGGCACATGCGCGCCACCCTGGCCTGGCTGGAACGCGGCGAACAGGCGCCGCCGCCGATGAAGGCTCCCAAGAAGGTCAGCCCGCCGTACTCGCCGGCCCAGCTCAGCCACCTTCGCGGCTGGGCCGAACACCTGCCCGGCCAGGCCAGGGGCGACGCGTTGGCGTTGATGGCACTTGCCTTCGGTTGCGGTCTGACCTCTGGGGAAGTGGCCGCCGTCCGAACCGGGCACCTGCGTCGCCTGGACTCCGGCGCGATCGTGGTCACCGTCCCCGGCACGCAGCGATTGATCGTCTGCCGCGTTGCCTGGGAGGACATCCTCGCTCACGCCGCAGACCAGCCCGGCGACGCCTTCGTCTTCCGGCCCGGACGCGCCAGCCGGCACGCCAAGAACCTGTTCAGCTCCTGGACGGCCCGCCACACCCCGACCGGCGCCCTGCCCACCCTGTCGGTGCGCCGACTGCGCTCCTCCTGGATCGTCGAACTGCTGAGCGCGAGGATCGACGTGGGCGTGGTGGCCGCCGCGGCCGGGATGAGCGCCTCCGCGCTGGCCCGCTACCAGCATTTCGTCCCCGCCCTGGACGAGCTCACCGCGGTCGCGCTGCTGCGCGGCCGCGACAGGTGAGTACGGCGAAGCCACGCGCCTGGCCGCCGCGCACCACCCGAGCCCGCACCACCCGACCCCGGCCTCCCACCAAACAGACGGCACAGATCCCTGACGCCGTCACCAGCCACTACACCTGCCTGCTGGATGACTCCGGCATCATGCCGTTGATCGACGACGAGCTTGGCCCACGCTCCGGACCGGCGGGAATGCCGATCCGGGCGGTGCTCGTCTGCCTGATGGTCTCGATCCACCACAGCGGCAAAGCCACCCTGGCCGATGCCTGGCGGCTGGCCGCCTTCTGTCTGTCTGCGGCTTCCCGGGAGCATCTGGGACTGGACGCCGACGGGCCACCCGCTGACGATCCGCACGCCTGCCTGGCCGACAACCGATGCTTCTACCGCGCCTTCGACCGGCTCACCACCCTGCTGGATGTGGCCCGGCACGACCGCCGCACCCGCCTGCCCCAGCACCAGGCCGATCTGCTCGCCGCCGCCTGGCAAGACGACGATCCCGGCCACATCCGCAAGCGGGACCTGCTGCAAGACATCGTCACCGCGCTCGTGCTCACCCCGGTCCGCTGGAGCAAAGGCCGCGGCCACCTGGCAGGCTTTCGCGGTGACGTCGGCATCGACACCACCGCCACCCCGGTCTTCGCCCGCCCGCCCCGAACTCGCCGCTCCACCGGCGAACTGATCGCCTCCACCGAAATCACCGCGGGCTGGCACCACTCCGCCGGGGCCGGCCAAGCCGAGTACGGCTACAGCGCCACCCTCACCGTCGCCGCCCGCACCCGCTCGGTTCTCGGTTCCTTCCCGCAACTGGCGCTCGGCCTGGTCCTCGACACCCCACACAAACGCATCGGCGCCAACGCCATCACCACCCTGAAACCCCTGTCCACGCTCGGCTTCCCCACCGCCTTCGCCGTCGTCGACCGCGCCTACACCGACCAACAACCCGCCCACTTCGCCCAACCCGCACGAGAACTCGGCTACCGGCTCGCCCTCGATTACAAAGTGGATCAGCGAGGAGTGCAGGGCAGCGCCCACGGCGCGCTGCTCATCGACGGCTCCCTGGCCTGCCCGCTGATGCCTGACCGGCTCGCCACCGCCACCACCGGCCTGGACGACGCCGCCATCCGCAGACCATCGGAAGAACTCACCGCGTTGATCACCGCGCGAGAGCCGTACTTGCTGCGTCTCAAACAGAACGCGAATGCAGACGGCGCCATCCGCTTCCAGTGCCCGGCAGCAGGCACCTCTCCATCGCTCACCTGCCCCCGCTTCGACCGCCTCCACCAGCGCGGGCCGCTCCGGCCTGCCGCGGTCGACCTGACCGACGCCCGACAGCGAGCGGCTCACCTCGCGGCAAAGCCCCGCGTTCTGCCCCCACAGCCCGACCTGAAGGCCGGCGAACTGCCGAAGATCTGCCGCCAGCACACCATCACCCTGGGCAAAGACGACCTCGGCCACCTCGACAAGTTCCGCCAGGACCTGGCCTACCTCAGTCCCACCTGGATCGGGACCTACAAGTCTGTCCGCGCCAACACCGAAGGCATCAACGGTCGGCTCAAGGGACACGACCTCGACCTCGGTAATCCCAAAAACCGGCTCGCCCACGGACGCGTCGCCCAAACCATCCTGGTCGCATTGCTCGTCACGGTCGCCAACGACCACTTCCTCGACCAGTGGCGCCACACCCAGCAGCCTCCAGACGGGGCCGACACCTCGGCCGACGTCCTCGAAATCACAGCAGAACAGGCCGACCGCATGCCGCCCCCGAATCGGAGCAGGCCACCACCCATCCCATGAGCCGCAATTCAGATCCCCCTGTCGCACCCAGCTCAGCGGCGGCTTCGCCATGCCCAACGACGCGAACTCGGTCCTCGACCAGCGGTCTGACACCACCTAGACCTTCCCGGGCACCTGCTCTGCAGCTTCCAAACCAGCACGAACCCGATTCGGAAATCCCTGAAACGACAAGATCCCGCCTGATCGCGATGATCAGACGGGATCCCGTCAACCTCAGTCCAGCCGTTTCAAGAACGGCCCCTGGTGGAGATGAGGGGATTCGAACCCCTGACCCCTTCGATGCGAACGAAGTGCGCTACCGGACTGCGCTACATCCCCAAGACGTGGACTAGATTAGCAAACTTCCAGGGGCACTCGCGCCATCCAGAGCCACTGTCAGTCGCCGACCGCGCGGCGGGGGGACTCGGCGTACTGGTCGAAGAGTTCGTCGCGGAGCGCGGTCAGGTCGATGACCTCGGCCACCGGGCGCTGGGCCTCCAGCAGGGCGGCGCGGCGGCGGGCGCGTCTGGCACGTTCCGCGCGGGCCTTGGCGGCCGCTCTCCGCTGCTCGGCGTCGATCTGCACGGTGACCCGGAGAACAGCCAGATAGGCCCCCAGAAGCACCACTGAGGGCGCTACGCCCCACCAGGGGATGATCTGGACGGCAGCCGTCACCACGGAGGCGAGCAGGAGCAGCACGCACCAGAAGGTCAGCCGCCTGCGCTTGGCCACCTGCCTCCCCCTGCGCCGGAGCTCGGCGCGACGGCGCTCGGCCGCGGCCCTACGCGGGTTGGGCCGGCGGGCGGGCGAGGCCTCGGGCTCGGTCCGGGCATCCGCCGGGGTCTCGTGGTCGGCGGGCGGCGGGAACTCCGCAGCCGACGCGTGCGGCGGCTCGACCAGGGTCTCAGTGGAGTCCTCGTCGTAGGCGTACGACTCGGGGTCCTTGGCCGTCTCGACGAGGGTGTTGCGATCGCGGCGCAGCCACATGGGCACGAGCACGCATAGCCACATGATGACAATGGCCAGATACAGGACGACGCTGCTCACGGCCACCTCCGGGCAGCACGAAGACACGGGTGGTCCCCCGGCGCCTTCGATGTGCTCATGTCACGCACCGTAAGACCGCGTGTCACTATTTGACGAGCATTCGATGCGGTGTGTCGCGAGATCTTCAAACCTCTTCGTGCGGAGTGCCGCCGTGGGCGGCCGCCTCACGGGCCCGCCGCCACCGCACCAGCAACCCTCTCGGTGCGTCTTCGACCGTGAGCGCGTAACAGATGTGATCGCGCCAGGCACCATCGATGTGTAGATGCCTACGTCTGATGCCCTCTTCCCTAAAACCAAGCTTTTCAACCACTCTGCGGCTTGCGTGATTTTCCGGGCGAATGTTGGCCTCGATGCGGTGCAGACCGGTGATGAAGAAGCAGTGGTCGACCGCCATGGCGACCGCGGTGGGGGTGATCCCGCGACCGGCCAGGGCGCCGTCCACCCAGTAACCGATCTGTGCCGACCTGGCGGAGCCCCAGACGATGGCACCCACGGTGAGCTGCCCGGCGAAGGCACCCTCGTAGGTGATCACCCACGGTAGTGCGAGGCCCTGCCGGGCCTCCCTGCGCAGGGTTCCGGCCATCGAGATGTAGGGACCGAGGCCGGTCTTGAAGAGGGGGGTTTCGGGATTGCTCGGCTCCCAGGGGCGGAGCCAGTTCGCGTTGCGCAGCCGCGACTCCCGCCAGACGCGTACGTCTCGCAGCCGCAGCGGTCGAAGTCCTACCGGACCTTCCGTCAGGGTCACCGGCCAGCCACGAAGTCGATCCACGCCCTCCATCATCCCCCCAACACCGCCTCCCGTGCCATGGGAGCCGGGGCGCGGAAGGTACGGGTCAGCGAGGGTGGTCTCCCCCGCGGATCTGGTCCACGGCATGCCGGAGCACGGGCGCCAGCACGGCCATGCCGTCGCGCACCCCTCCGGAGGAACCGGGCAAATTGACGATCAGCGTGCCACCCGCCTGCCCGGCGAGCCCGCGCGACAGGATCGAGGTGGGTACCTTCTCCCGGTTGACCTGGCGGATGGCCTCGGCGATGCCGGGGACCTCCCTGTCGATCACCCGCCGGGTCATCTCCGGGGTGAGGTCGGCCGGGGTCAGCCCGGTGCCGCCGGTGGTGACGATCACGTCGTACCCCTCGGCCACCCCGGAGCGGAGCGCCGCCTCGACCGGCTCGCCGTCGGGAACCACCCTCGGCCCGTCCACCTCGCACCCGGCCTCGGCGAGAAGATGGGCCAGCAGCTTCCCCGAGGTGTCCTGGTAGGTCCCGGCGGCGGCCCGGTTGGATGCGGTGATCACCAGAGCCCTCACGAGGTTCCCCTGGTCCAGACGCCCGTCTTGCCGCCGGTCTTCTCCTCAAGGAGGACATCGGTGATCACGGCGGCCGGGTCGACCGCCTTGACCATGTCGATCAGGGCGAGCGCGGCGACCGAGACCGCGGTCAGCGCCTCCATCTCGACCCCGGTACGGTCGGCGGTCTTGACCCGTACCGTGATCTCCACGCCGTCGTCGACCACGGCCAGCTCGACCTTGACCCCGTGCAGCGCGATGGGGTGGCAGAGCGGGATCAGGTCGGGGGTCCGCTTGGCACCCATGATCCCGGCGATCCGCGCGGTGCCGATCGCGTCGCCCTTGGGGACCTCCCCCGACCGCAGCAGCGCCACGGCCTCGGCCGAGAGCAACACCCTGCCGGTGGCGGTCGCGGTACGGACGGAGACGTCCTTGGCCGAGACGTCCACCATGCGCGCCGCGCCGGTCTCGTCGATGTGAGTGAATCCAGTCACAGTGGGATGACCTCCACGTTCGCGCCCTCGGGAAGCTCGACGACGTCCTCGGGGACCACGATCAGTGCGTTGGCCGCGGCCAGCGCGGCGAGTTGGTGGGAACCCTGCCTGCGCACCGGGTCGACGGTGCCGCCGGGGCCGAGCACGCCGCGCAGGTAGGAGCGCTTCCCCTCGGGCGAGCGGAGCGGAGCGGTGGTGACCGCCCGCACGGTCGGTGTGGGCTCGGCGGCCAGACCGCCCATCTTCCGTAGCGCGGGCCGGACGAACACCATGAACGACACGAACGACGACACCGGGTTGCCCGGCAGCGTGAAGATCGGGATGTGGTCCTCACCGACCACGCCGAAGCCCTGGGGCATGCCCGGCTGCATGGCGACCCGATCGAAGCGGACCGTGCCGAGCGGCCCGAGCGCCTCCTTGACCGGCTCGTACGCCCCCATCGAGACACCACCGCTGGTGATCACCAGATCGGCCCGCAGCAGCTGCGCGTCGAGCTGGTCGAGGAAGCGCGCGGCGTCGTCGGCGACGATCCCGGCCCGGTAACCCTCGCCACCCGCCTCACGGACCGCGGCGATCAGGGCGAAGCTGTTGGACTCCCAGATCTGGCCGTCGCCCAGGGGCAGGCCGGGCTCGACCAGCTCGGCCCCGGTGGATATCACCACCACCCTCGGACGGGGCCGCACCAGCACCCGGCGGCGGCCCACCCCGGCCAGCACCCCGAGCTGCGCGGGCCCGATCGGGGTGCCCACGGGCAGCACGACGTCGCCGGCCCGTACGTCCTCTCCCGCCCTGCGGATGGCGTTCCCCGGCGGCGCGGAACGGTTGATCATCACCTGCGCCGTGCCGCCGTCGGTCCACTCGACCGGGATCACCGCGTCGGCCCCGGCGGGCAGCGGGGCCCCCGTCATGATCCGCATGACCATGCCGGGGCCGATGGCCTGCACCCGGCCGTCACCCGCCGCGATGTCGTCGATCACCGGGAGCGTCACCGGGGCGTCGGCGACGTCCTCGGCCCGCACGGCGTAGCCGTCCATCGCGGAGTTGTCGAAGGGCGGCAGCGGAACCGGGGCCGTGACCTCCTCGGCCAGCGTGGTGCCCAGCGCCTGCTCCAGCTCCACCTCCAGCGGAGCGAGGACCCGGATCGTACGCAGGATGTCGGAAAGGTGGTCGTCTACCGATCTCATGAAGCTCATCGCTCGGTCAGGAACTCCTTGAGCCAGGGGAGGAACTCCGGCGCCAGGTCGGGGCGGTCGGCGGCGAACTGCACCACCGTCCGCAGGTAGTCGAGTTTGTTGCCGGTGTCGTAGCGGCGGCCTCGGAACAGCACTCCGTGTACCGGGCCGCCCTGGTCGTTGCCACGCCCGGCGAGGGTACGCAGGGCGTCGGTGAGCTGGATCTCGTTGCCGCGTCCCGGCGGGGTGTTCTCCAGGACCTCGAAGACGGCCGGGTCGATCACGTACCGGCCGATGATCGCCCAGTTGGACGGGGCCTCGTCCGCGGGCGGCTTCTCCACCAGGTCGGTCACCCTGACCACGTCGTCCTCGTCGGTGGGCACGATGGCGGCGCAGCCGTACAGGGAGACCTGTTCCCTGGGGACCTCCATCAGCGCGATGACGCTGCCACCGTGCGTGCCGCGCACCTCGATCATGCGCTTGAGCAGCTCGTCGCGGTAGTCGATGAGATCGTCACCGAGCAGGCACGCGAAGGGGTTGTCGCCCACGTGCTGCTTGGCGCAGAGGACGGCGTGGCCGAGGCCGCGCGGCGTACCCTGCCGTACGTAGTGGATGGTGGCCAGGTCCGCGGGCTCGCGTACCTGGGAGAGGCGCTCGTCGTCGCCCTTGGCCTCCAGGGCCTCCTCAAGCTCGACCGCCCGGTCGAAGTGGTCCTCGATGGAACGCTTGTTCTTCCCGGTGACCATGAGGACGTCGAGCAGTCCGGCGGAGACCGCCTCCTCGACGACATACTGGATGGCGGGCTTGTCGACGATCGGCAACATCTCCTTGGGGGTCGCCTTGGTCGCCGGAAGAAAACGGGTGCCCAGACCCGCCGCGGGGACAACGGCTTTCGTCACAGCTTCGAAGTCGGCCATAACCAAAACCATAGTGGAGGGACCCGTGGACAAGCTGAGGCTGCGTGCCACTATCGAAGCGGCGCGGGCCGCGATCCCCGATGAGCGGCGCCATGCGGCCTCCGTACAGATCAGGGAATCCCTGCTGGACCGGCCCTGGGTCCAGATGGCCGGGCTCGTCGCCTGCTACTGGTCGATCGGGACGGAGCCCGCGACCCACGGGCTGGTCTTCGCCCTGTGGAAGCACGGCGCGACCGTGATCCTGCCCGTGCTCCGCGACGACAACGATCTCGACTGGGCCGTGTACGACGGCCCGGACACCCTGGCCCCCGGCCGCTTCGGGATCATGGAACCGGTCGACACCCGGCGCGGCGTCGACGCGATCAGGACCGCGGCACTGGTGATCGTGCCCGCGCTGGCGGTGGACAGGTCCACCGGGGTACGGCTCGGGCGGGGCGGCGGCTCCTACGACCGGGCACTGGCCAGGGTCGGCCCGAACGTGCCGACCGTGGCGCTGCTGCACGAGGGCGAGTTGCTCGACGACGTGCCCGCCGAGCCGCACGACCTGACGGTCCGCTATGCGGCGACACCCGAGGGGATCTTCAGGACGGGCACCACGGGCAGCTGAGGGCGTCCGACCGGCCCGACCACGGTGAGTCACCGCAATCCCCATCGTGAACACGCGACCGGCGATGGATTCACCGCCCGTCCCGGGTCGGTGTGCACCCGGGCCGTGACCCGTTGTGCGCGTGGGGCGTGTGTGACGCCCCTTCCGAATGCGACACAATGGTCCCCGGAGACAGAGAGGGGACCAGATGGGGGTGGACGTCTGGCTGCTTCTCAGTGCCGGAGTCGTCATCGCGGCCATCGTCGCCGTACGTGTCGCCCACTGGAGCGGACTGCCCAGCCTCCTGCTCTTCCTCGGCTTCGGGGTGCTCCTCGGCGAGTCCGGGCTCGGGCTGCAGTTCGAGAACCCGGAGCTGGCGCAGCAGATAGGCATGATCGCACTGGCGATCATCCTGGCCGAGGGTGGCCTGACCACCACCTGGAGCCACGTCAAGGGAGCCATTCCCACCGCCCTGGTGCTCGCCACCGTCGGCGTGGGGGTGAGCATCGCGGCCGTCGCGGTCTCGGTGCACCTGATCCTCGGCCTGGACTGGCGGACCGCGCTGCTGGTCGGCGCGATCCTCGCCTCCACCGACGCCGCCGCCGTCTTCTCCGTGCTGCGCCGTCTGCCGCTGCCGCCGCGCCTCGCGGGCATCCTGGAGGCCGAGTCGGGTTTCAACGACGCGCCCACGGTGATCGCGGTGATGCTGCTGAGTGCCGCCAGCTCGCCCAGCCTCGGGACCGCGCTGTTCGACGTGCTCTTCGAGCTGGTGGTGGGCGCGGCCATCGGCCTGGCGGTCGCCCCGCTCGGCATCTACGCGCTGCGCCGCATCGCGTTGCCCGTCTCCGGCCTGTACCCCATCGCGGTGCTGGCCCTGGCGTTCGTCGCCTACGCGGGAGCCACGCTGCTGCACGGCAGCGGCTTCCTGGCGATCTATCTCGCAACGCTGGTCATGGGCAACTCCCGGATGCCGCACCGCGCGGCCTCGCGGGGTTTCGCCGAGGGGGTGGCCTGGCTGGCCCAAATCGGCCTGTTCGTCATGCTCGGGATACTGGTCAGCCCCTCGGAGATGCCGGCCGCGATCGTACCCGGCCTGGTCGCCGGGCTGATCCTGGTCGCGGTGGCCCGCCCTCTGTCGATCATGGTTTCCGCCTTCCTGACCCGCGTGACGGGCATCGCCAGGCTCAGCTGGCGGGAACAGGCCTTCCTGTCGTGGGCCGGGTTGCGCGGCGCGGTGCCCATCGTGCTCGCGACCATCCCCTGGGCCGCCACCTCCATCGAGAACGGCACGGCCAAGCTCGTGTTCAACGAGGTCTTCGTGATCGTCGTCGTCTACACACTGTTGCAGGGGCCGACCCTGCCGTTCGCGGCGAAATTCCTCGGGCTGTCCACCCCCGACGAGGCGCTCGACCTGGAGGTCGAGTCGGCGCCGCTGGAGGAGCTCAACGCCAACCTGCTCCAGGTCAAGGTGCCACCGACGTCCAAGCTGCAGGGCGTGGAGATCTTCGAGCTGCGGCTGCCCAAGGACGCCCAGGTGACGCTGATCGTCAGGGAGGGCCGTACGTTCGTGCCCACCGACTCCACCAGGCTCAAGGTCGAGGACCAGCTCCTGGTGGTGACGACCGCCGCCTGCCGGGACACCGTCGAGCGCCGGATGCGGGCGATCAGCCGCAGGGGCAAACTCGCGGGCTGGTACGGCGAGCGCGGTGTCTGATCGAGATCTCCCTATGGAATGCGAAGACGCCAACTCGCGTTTAAGCTTGTCGGCTGCGTACCATTAGCAGTCGCGCCACTAGAGTGCCAATCGGCGCGGACCACACGAGGAGGAGCGCGTGCCCACCTACCAGTACGCCTGCAGTGCCTGTAACCACCAGTTCGAAATCGTCCAGAAGTTCTCCGACGACGCTCTCACCGAGTGCCCGAGCTGCGCGGGTGACCTGCGCAAGGTGTTCTCCGCGGTCGGCATCGTCTTCAAGGGTTCGGGCTTCTACCGGACCGACAGCCGGTCGTCCTCGTCCAGCACGGTGAGCTCGTCGGGTTCCTCGGACTCGTCCAGCTCGTCGAAGTCGTCCGACTCGTCGGCCTCCTCGACCCCCTCGACCTCGTCGGACTCGAAGTCCGACGCCAAGCCGACGAAGGTGGCGAGCAGCCCGGCTCCCGCGGCGTCCTAGCCTCCCGGCCGTTCGGCGGTCCAGCGGCCTAACGCCCCGGCTGCTCAGCCGCCCGACGGGCGGTCGGTCGGTCGTCGCGCCGGGTCTCAGGGCCGCGGGTGTCAGGTCACCCCTCGAAGCCAGCTGTGGCGCCGGTTATCCACAGGTCGTCACCCGGGCTCCTCAAGGATCCGGCCGTGGCGCTAATCTCGGCGCCATGGTTACTCGCGCGGATATCGGAGTCATCGGCGGCTCGGGCTTCTACTCACTGCTCGACGACGCCACTGAGATCGAGATCACCACGCCGTACGGGCCGCCGAGCGACGTCGTCACCGTCGGCCACATCGGGTCGCGCTCGGTCGCGTTCCTGCCCCGCCACGGCCGCGACCACCGCTTCCCCCCGCACCTCATCCCCTACCGGGCGAACCTGTGGGCGCTGCGCTCCCTCGGCGTGCGCCAGGTCCTCGCCCCCAGCGCGGTCGGCTCGCTGCGCCCCGAGATCGGCCCCGGCGCCCTGGTCGTCCCCGACCAGCTCATCGACCGCACCGCCGGCCGCGTACAGACCTACTACGACGAGGGCGGCGTCGTCCATGTCGCCTTCGCCGACCCCTACTGTCCCTCGGGCCGGGCGGCGGCGGTCTCCAGCGCGCGATCCTCGGAGTGGGAGGTGTCCGACGGCGGCACCCTGGTGGTCATCCAGGGCCCGCGGTTCTCGACCCGCGCGGAGTCCCGCTGGTTCAGCGGCAACGGCTGGTCGATCGTCGGCATGACCGGCTTCCCCGAGGCCATCCTCGCCCGCGAGCTGACCCTCTGCTACACCTCGATCTCACTGGTCACCGACCACGACGCCGGGGTCGAGGCGGGTGAGGGGGTCACCCACGAGGAGGTCCTCGCCTTCTTCGCCACCAACGTCACCCGGATGCGCTCCCTGATCACCGACGTCGTCGCCGCCCTCCCCGAAGACCGCACCTGCCCCTGCCCCACCGCCCTGGACGGCCTGAAGCTCCCCTTCGACCTCCCCGGCTGAGCCCATGCCTTGCCGGGAAGGTCCTTCCTCAAGGGGGACCACCCGGCCCACGACACCGCTCCCCCTTCGCCTCGCCGCTGAGCCTCCGCCTCCTGATGATCATCGCTCTCCGGGGTTCCGGAGAGCCTCGGCCTCCCAGACCGAACCCGTACCCCGGGAAACATCAGCTCGGCGATCACCGATTTCATCGGGGATCGCCAACCCGCCCCCCAGCGGGAGTCGTCCCTGTCCCGCCACCCGGTGGGCATCCCGTCACGGGCACCGCGCCGCCCGGCTCCCATCCATGGAGTCAGCCATGCGCGCCCTGCGCCGCCTCCTCGGCCGCCGTCACCGCCTGCTCGCCGCCCTCGTCGCCGCCCTGGCGATGGGATGCGCCGTGCTGGCGCTACGCCCGGACACCGCCTCGGTGATCGTCCTGACCGCCGCCAGGGATCTCCCCGGCGGCGTACTGAAGGGGACCGACCTGACACCGGCGGCCCTGAGGCCCGGCACGGTCCCCGATGGCGCGCTGAGACCCGGCACGCCGTTCGCCGGAAAGATCCTGGCCGGTCCCGCGCGACGCGGGGAGCCGCTGACCGACGTCCGCCTGCTCGGCCCCGGCCTGCTGGCCGCCCACGGCCCCGGGACGGTCGCCACCCCGGTCCGCGTCGCCGACCCCGAGACCGCACGCCTGCTCTCGCCGGGTGACGTGGTGGACGTGCTCGCCGCCGCCACCTCGACGTGGGACGGCACCACCCCCGCGACGACCGTGGCCGAGGACGTCACGGTTCTGGCCACCCCGGACGAGAAGTCCGAGCGAGGCGCCCTCGTCGTGCTGGCCACCACCTCGGCCCAAGCGACCGAACTGGCCTCCGCCCAGGCGGGCGGACGGCTCTCCATCACGATCGGCTCTCGCGCGAGGTGATTCTCAGGAGCGTGTTCCCATCGCCGGGGCCAGGGCGTGTCTCTCAGGTCGGGTGGTCAGTTGATCGGACATGCCTGTCCGATCAGTACTCCAGCCGCATTCATGACCTGTCATGGGGTGAGGCGGGCAGGTTTACGGCTGGAAGTACTCCGACATCAGGCGGCTGACCCATTCCGGCTGCTTGATGTTCACCGCGCGAAACTCCGCCATCGTCGGCTTACCTGAGGTTCGGGCTTGGATCGAGGCCGGTCAGGCTGGCGGTGGCGGTCCACAGACGCGCCGCGAGTACAGTGTCGGCCAGGTGACCTTGGATGGGTTCGAGGGTGGGCAGGCCGCGGATCCCGAATACCCGAGGCCCCCAAAGCTGGCCACCGCACACCGACGGGTCGAGGACGGCCCGGACGGCGGGCCAGGCGGCGGCCTCCTTGCTCTGCAAGAGGAGGCCGGCGGGCAGGCCGCGCAGTCGTTCGCCGCTGGTTCGGACGTGGACAGGCGGGCGTGAAGGGGTGAGGGAGTCGAGTGCGCCGCCGGGGTGGGTGATCACGCTCAGCGTCGTGCTGCCGGCGGCGCGCAGGCGGCGGTCGAGTTCGAAGCCGAAGAGCATCTGCGCGAGTTTGGATCGTGCGTAGGTGCGCTTTGGCCGGTAGTCGCGCGTGCTCTGGAGATCGTCAAGATCCAGGCTCTCGGACTTTGCCGTGAAGCTGCCGGTGGTGACGACGCGGCTCGCGGGTGTGGCCGTCAGCAGGGGGGCGAGCCACCAGATCAGCGCGAAGTGCCCCAGATGGTTGGTGGCGAACATCAGCTCGTTGCCGTCCATGGTCTCGCGCCGCGGCGGCTGGTCGAGCAGCACTCCGGCGTTGCAGACGACCGCGTCCAGTCTGTCCAGTCTCAGGGCGTCCGCGGAGGCTTTGAGCGAGGAGAGGTCGGCCAGATCCAGGCGGATGTGACGGACGTGCGCGCCGGGGACGCGGGTGCGGATCGAGACCTGCGCGGCTTCGGCCTTGGCGGGGTCACGGCTGGCGAGGATGACGGTGGCGCCGGTGCCGGCAAGTTGTTCGGCGACGAAGTACCCGATGCCCGCGTTGCCTCCGGTGACGAGGAAGTTCTTGCCCTCGGCGTGCGGCAGGCGCCGTACGTCCCAGGGGGCTGGGCTGTGGAGGGAGGACATCGTCCGGCTCCTTGCGTTGATGGCTGGTCGGGTCTGCGTTAGTGCTGGAGTTCTTCCGGTGCTCGTCTGGGCATCAGCATCACGGCAGGGACGGTGATGGCGGTGAGGGCTATGACGACGATGAGGCTGGCCGTCATGGCGTGGCCGAAGCCGGAACCGGAACCGGCCGACTGGAAGAAGACCGAGGTGACGGCGGCCGAGCCGATACCGGCCGCCAGTTGCTGGATCGCCGACAGGGAGCCGCTGGCACTGCCGGCCTCGTCGGGATCGATGTCACCGATCGCGACGTCGAAGATCGTGCCGTAACATGCGCCCATCCCCAGGCCGGTGAGGAAGACAGCTGGTGCGAGGGCCCACAGGCTCAGGCCAGTGCCGGAGGCTGTGACCAGGACGAGCAGCCAGCCGCAGCCGATCAGGATGACGGCCAGGCCGAGGAAGATGAGGGTGCGGCCCAGCTTCTTGATCAGCGCCATGCATGCTCCCGCGGCCACGATGATGCCGACGGTCATCGGCAGCAGTCCCAGGGAGGTGTCTCGCGCCGAGGCGTGCAGCCCTTGCTGCATGAACAGAGAGAGGACATAGACCAGCCCGGTGGTGGCGGCGAAGACGATCAGTCCGACGAGCAGTCCGGAGCCGAAGCCGCGGTTGCGCAGCAGGGATGGCTTGAGCAGCGGGTCGGTGGCGGTGCTCTGGCGGCGGGCGAAGGCGGCGAAGAACGACAGGCCGGCCGCGATCGAGAGAATCGGGATGGCGGTCCAGCCGTTGCTCGATCCCTCGACCAGCCCCAGGAGCAGGCCGAACATAGTGGCGGCGAGCAACCCTGAGCCCACCCCGTCCACACTGGTGGACGCGTCGCCGTCGTCGTGCGGCAGCAGCCGGACGGCCAGGACCAGGCCGAGGCCGCCGAGCAGCAGGTTGACCAGGAAGATCGGGCGCCACGACAGGCCGGCGATGTCGGCGTCGATGACGAACCCGGCCAGGATCGGGCCGCCGACCGAGGCGAGTCCCAGCAGGGGCCCGAACAACGCGAACGCCTTGGTGAGCATGTCACGCGAGAACGTCTTTGTCATGATCGCCATACCTTGCGGGATCAAGAGCGCTCCGAACGCGCCTTGCGCGCCGCGGGCGAGGATCAGCAGAGCCGGGTCGGGTGAGAGCCCGGCCACGGCCGAGACGATCGTGAAGCCGCTCATGCCGATGAGGAACAGCCTGCGCTGGCCGTACTTGTCGCCCAGTCGCCCGCCGACCACGAGCAGGACGCCCATCGCGAGCATGTAGGCCGACCCGAGCCATTTGATCAGGCCCTCGCCGCCATGCAGTTCGGCGGTGATCGTGGGCGCGGCGATGTTGGTGACCGTGGCGTCGATCATGTCGAGGGCGTCGGCGAGTAGCACCAAACCCAAGATCGACCACATGCGGCGGGTGGACGCGGTCGTCGGCGGGCCGACGGTTGCGGGGGTTGCCATGACGCATCTCCATTCGGAACGAATCTGAACTGACTCAGAAACTATAACCATTATAGATTCGGATGCGTTCCAGGTTCCGATATGATGGGGACATGCCGACGACGATGGGGCGCCGCGAGCGCAAGAAGGCACAGACCCGCCGGGCGTTGTCGGACGCCGCGTTGCGGCTGTTCTGCGAGCACGGGTACGACGGCGTCACCGTCGCTCAGATCGCCGACGAGGCGGACGTCTCCATCGCCACCCTGTTCGCGCACGTGCCAGACGGCAAGGAAGCGCTGATCTTCGACGACGGCACCGAACGACGCGTCTGGCTGGCCGCCGCGGTCCGCGACCGGCCCCCCGGCCAGTCAGTGCTGGAAGCCCTGCACCAGTGCATGGCAGCCCGGGGACCCTTCACCAACGATCTCCCGCCTGAACTGCGGCGCAAGCGCGACCTGATCGTCAGCACACCCGCCCTGCGGGAATACTCACGCAAGCTCTGGATAGCCAGCGAGGGAGCCCTGGCTGAGGCCATCGCCGCCGAGAGCGGCCGCGACCCCTCCGACATGACCGTCCGCGCTCTCGCCCGCTACGTCCTGGAGATCCCCGAACTCGCGGGCATGGAACCCGACCCCCTGGCCGCGCTGAACGCCATCTTCGACCTTCTCGAATCCGGCTGGCGCGAGTCGCCCAAAGAAGCCTGATCAAGCCCCCAACGAGGGCCAAACACCCCGTAGCCCGTCCCAGGTGCCGTCCATCGACCAGCGGCGCAAGCGATGATCGCTGCGGTCATGAAGGAGTAGCCATGTCCTCCGATCTGCCAGGTGCCGAGTTCCGTAAGTCCAGCTACAGCAACAGCGGGGATGCGTGCGTGGAAGTGGCCACGAACCTGCCGGGCGTCGTCGCCGTCCGCGACAGCAAGGACCCGTTGGGCCCCGTTCTGACCTTCTCCCCAACGACCTGGCACAGCTTCCTCTCAGGCATCCGCAGCGGAGAAATCTGACCTGACGTCGGGTACCGCGCGGCTGGAACCGGCGAGAAAACCGTCCGATCGCGCGGAAGCTCGTGCTAGGGGTGGAGCTGCCTGGGCCCTTGTTATCTGGGTTGGGGCCGTAATCCGTCGAGGATGATCTGGGCGATGTGTGCGGAGCGTTCGTGGTTGGTGTCCGCGTCAGCGTGTCGGATCGCGGCGAAGGCGCCGGCGACGATTGCCATCACCTCGTCGACTGTCACGTCGTGGCGTACGACGCCGGCACTATGGGCGCGATCGAGCAGGTGCGCGACCTGGTACGTGAGGTCGGCAGCGGCGTCCGGAGCGGCGTTGCGCAGGTCGAACTCGGCGGCCGTGAGCGCGCTCTTCACCGCCGCGTTCTCCGCGCCTGAGGCCATCATCCGGGACAGCAGCGTGAACAGGGCGGCCGGATCGTCGGTACCGGTGAGCGCTTCTCCCTCAGCGACCAACTGCCTGATCTGGTCGATCGCGACGGCGAGGTACAGCGCTTCCTTGGTGGGGAAGTGCCGGTGGACGGTGCCGGGACCGACACCCGCACGGCGGGCGATCTCGTCGAGCGAGATGCCGAGGCCTTGTGAGGCGAACAGCTGCTGCGCGGTCCGCAATACCTGCTCACGATTGCGGCGCGCGTCGGCCCGTAGCTCCCGGTCGTTCACGGGAGCCGTCGGTGGCTCGGCTGGAGTGTGTTTAGGCGTTCGACTGGACATCTCACGCCTAGCTTAACCGGGGCGTCGCCCCGTATGCTGCCCACGTAAACGGGGCGAAGCCCCGCTTACGTGGTTGCGTCGTTTCGCCATGAGGCAGACCCCACCGAACACGAGGAGGTCCCTTCAATGACCACACGCGAGGAAGCCAGCGCCCTGGTGCTGCGGATGCAGGAATGCTTTAACACCCGGCAGTTCGACCAGGCCGCCGATCTGTTCACCCCTGACTTCCTTAACCACCCGCTTGGCGCCACCGGGTTCGAAACGGGCAAGGAGGCCTGGGTCCAGGTCGTTGCCCGGTTCCCGGCCATGCGCGTTGTCGCCGACGACATCCTGATCGACGGCGACAAGGTTGCCATCCGCTCATCGGTTGAGGGGATGGCGGCCCCGGGTAGCGACGTCCGGCCCGTGCTCATCGAGATCTTCCGCATTGACAACGGCCGACTCGCGGAGACCTGGGGCGTCACCGAGGGCCCGGACCCACGTCACTGAGGCCCCGCAGTCTCGCAAGTTCCTCCGGCAGATCAGCCCCGCCACGCTGACGCTACCCACATCAGAATGGCCAGGCGGCGATAAGACACGCGTCCCAGGCCCCGTGCTGGGGACTGGGGCCCTCATGTGTTCAGTGTCGGGATTAGAGCTAATCCCGACACCCTAGCGAGGGCTCCTCAGCGTAATCAGAGCCTCATCCCGGGGGCTGGGGACACGTTCGGGAGCGGAGGGCCGCCTCCAGGTAGTCGTCCCTTGCTTTGCTCGGGCCGCTCCACTTGGACCTGGGGCATCGCCGACGGCACAGGCGGCAACTATCGAGGAAGACCAGGAACCGCCATCGCGCCGGCCGGTCCGCCGGGGTGGCTCTCAAACTCACCAACACGGCCCTACGGCCGACGTCGCCACAACATTCGGCTCTCGTTTTGGGCCTACAAAGCCACGTACGGGAGAAATCTGAGACCACCGCAGGATCTCCTCATCCGGCGGTGCCGGATGAGGGCGAGCACGGCCAACAGGCTGTGGAGGTAGGCGCCTGCGGCTCAATGCGGCCGAAGAGGCTTGAGTGTGGTTTTGTTCGCCGCTTGTCGCCTGGCGACGGCCGGTTCCTCGCTTGGAGACAGGTCGGCCGAGGTGGTCGGCTTCACGGGTCCGGTGTGACCTTGGGGAACGCGATGTCGATGGCGAGGCCGCCGTCGGGGCGGGCGACGGCGGTGAGATCCGCCCTGTGGGCTCGCACGATCGACAGGCCGAGACCGTGATGGCCGTCGTCGGCGATACGACGCAGCAGCTGGAACGGCTCGAACAGCCGGTCGACCTGGTCGGGTGGGATGACCTGGCCGGTGTTCACCACGGACAGGACGACCCGCCCGGCCTCGTGGCGTACGCCGATCTCGACGGTGCCGCCGAGCACGTTGTAATGGATCGCGTTGTCGTAGAGGTTGGCCAGCAGACGGGCGAGCAGCACCTGGTCGCCCGGTATCCATACCGGGCGGAGCACGCTCCGCACCCGCAGGCCGCGCCGTTTCACATCCGGTGCCCGGTCCTGGAGTGTCTTCTCGATCAGGCCGGTGAGGTCCACCGGCTCGTCCCGGCTGTGGGCGTCCTCGCTGTCCGACAGGGTGAGCAGCGACTCCAGCAACCGTCCCCGCTGGTCGGTGATGGCCAGCAGCCGCTCGAAGTTGGCCCGGAACGACTCCAGGCCGGCCTCGGGGTCGATCAGCGGTTCCTCCAGCAGCGCGCGTTCGACCGTCAACGGTGTCCGCAGTTCGTGGGCGGCGTTGGCGACGAACCGTTTGTTCGTGTCGAGAGCGGTCTCCAACCGGCCGAGCAGCCCGTCCACCGTGTCCGCGAGGTCTTTCAGCTCGTTGCGACGGCCGGGCAGGGACAGCCGCTCGTGCACGTTGCGTTCGGAGTCCTACGTGATGAACCTGAAGCTGGCCGACCCGGACGAAGCCCAGGCATTCGTCGACCGGACCCGCGGCGCCATGTCGATGTAGACCTGGGGGAGCATCCTCTCCGACGCCACCGACCTGGCCCGGGACTCCCAGATCCTGCTGCTGATCGGCGCCTGGCTGCTCGGCCTGCTCGCCGTGGCCAGTCTCTCGGTGCTGGTCGGCGGCCGGATGGCCGACCAGACCCGACGCGTCGGACTCCTCAAGGCAGTCGGCGGCACCCCGAGCCTGGTCGCCGCCGTGCTGCTCGCGGAGTACCTCCTGGTGGCCGTCGTCGCGGCCGCGACCGGGCTGACGATCGGAGCGCTGACCGCTCCGTTGCTCACCGAGTCCAGTGCCGGCCTCGTCGGCAGCGCGGGAACGGCGTCGTTGACCTGGTCCACGATCGGTCTGGTGACCGCCGTGGCACTCGGCGTCGCGGTGGTGGCGACCGCAGTTCCGGCCGTGCGCGCGGCCCGCTCCAGCACCGTCAGCGCGCTGGCCGACGCGGCACGCCCACCCCGCCGTACCGGCTGGCTGATCGCTCTCTCGGCGCGACTGCCGGTCCCGCTGCTGCTCGCTCTGCGGGTCGCCGCCCGCCGTCCGCGCCGGGTGGCGCTGGGTGTGGTCAGCATCGCGGTCACGGTCAGCGGGATCTACGTCCTCCTGGTGCTCAACGCCTTCCTCGGTGACCAGCCGGGTACCGGCGCGTACACCGAGGCTCAGGTGGCGGTGCTGCGGCACGTGCTCCTGGTCTGGACGGTCATCCTGCTCTCCCTGGCGGCGGTCAACGCCATCGTCATCACCTGGGCGACGGTGCTCGACAACCGGCACGCGTCGGCGCTGGCGCGCGCCCTCGGCGCAACCCCGCAGGAAATGACCGTCGCCCTGGCGGCCGCGCAGGTGCTGCCCGCGCTCGTCGGCGCCGTCCTGGGTGTCTTCCCGGGGGGCTGAGCACTGTTCGCCGCCATCAACGCGATCACCGGCGGCGACAGCGACAAGGCCACGCTTCCGGTGCCTTGGCAGCTGATCGGCCTGGTGCTGGCGACCGTGCTGGCGGTGGCGGCGCTCAGCGCCGTTCCCGCCCGCCTCGGCGGCCGCCGTCCCGTGACTGCGACTCTTTGAACCGAGCCCACATGCTTCCAACGGGTCTGCCAGGGCTTGGACGACAGATCGGCGACCTCCGCGAGGGACAGTCGTCCGGCAAAGCCCGGAGGCCATCGCGACCGCGGCTCCCACGTCGGCCGCTTCGCCGGTCACGGCGTTGCTCCCAAACCAACGAGCATCTGAGTGCCTACGGCGACCGGCTGTCCAGCGCCGACCGTCGTTGAGTTGGAAGGCGCACCACCGATCTATCGGGTGGCGCTGGACCATGCCCGTTGGACGGCCCGGTAGTCGATCACGGTGATGCCCTCCTGTTGGAGGAGTTCGTGAGCCTCCGGCGAGGTCAGGAACTCGTAGTCGGTTCGGCGTACGCGCCAGCCGCTGTCGATCGCCTGCGACTCCTCGCGGCCGACACTGGGATGCACCGCCCATTCGCTGAGCCCTGTCGGCAGTTCGCGTAGCAGATGGGCGTATCGGGCCGGCTTACCCTCGATGCTGAGGGAAAAGCTGTCCAGGAATTCGTTGTCGGTGACCGGCAGGCCCCGCTGTCGCATCTTCTGACGTCCGGGTTCGAGCCAGACGCGCACCGCCAGGCCGTACTCCGCGGCCAGCGCCACGGTCAGGTCGAGGATGTCGTCGCGTCCGCCGTCGGCCAGGCAGTGGAAGTCCAGATGCGTTGGTGTGAGCCCGGCGTCGGCCACGACGTTGATCTGTGCGCGGAACTCAAGCTCCACCTCGTCGAGACGGGCCTGGGCGAGGAACTCCGAACGCCCCGAGGGCGTGGATACGAACAGTTCGCCCGCGTCGTCGAGCAGCGAGGGCACTCTCTCCTTCGCGGTCAGCGGCCCCCACCGGTAGCAGGCCGTGTCGCAGACCAGCGTGAGGTGAATCCCGAACGGGATCTCCGGCCGCCTGCGAAGCAGACGCATGGCGTGCGGCGCCGATGGACACGGGGCCATCAGGCTGCACGAACTGGCGATCCCCTGCTCGATCGAGTCGATCACCGCGGCGTTGATCGCGTCGTACATCCCGAAGTCGTCGCAGTTGACGATGAGCACCCGGGCATCGGGAGGGAAGCCCAGCAGTTCGCTCGACTGCACCAAGGGTGCGGCGGGCTCGACGGCATATTCATCCATGCCCGAAGTGTGAGCCGCCAACAAGAGGTCGCGCACGGGAATTACCCGCCTCAGAAGGTCTCCGCGCCGCCCTGGCACCTACTGGCCATCAATCTTCGGTGACAGCGGTCAGACCTCGCTCGAACGGTTCGTCCGGCAGCGGCTTGAGTAGATCCTGCTCTGATCCGGGTCCACTGGTGGAGATCCTCAGGGACCCGCAAGAGGCAGGCGCACTCTTCTGGGGGATCGACTTCTAAGGCCAAGGACCGTTCTGCCAGGAGCCCTACAGCAGGGAGCCGAGCTTGGGGTCGTACTCCCAGTGCCAGGGTTCGAAGGGGCTGACGTAGGCCCACTGGGGGTGGATCCAGCCGAACCTCTTGCCGTTGGCCTCCATCCAGTTGAACTCGGCCGAGCGGAAGCGGTCGACGCCCCCGCACAGGTCGACCGCGAGCCCCAGGCCGTGGTTGCTCCGCCCGGGAACCGCGGCGAAACCGGGGCGGCGGTAGTAGACCGACTGCTGCTCGGCCAGGCTCCGGTAGCTGTCGGTCACGCATATGGGCTTGCCGAACCGCCGCTTGTACGCCTCGTTGAGGCTGATGAACGCGAGCGCGGCATCACCGCGCAACTGGTTGCCCGGTTGCTGGAGTGGGCAGAGGTACGCCTGCGGGATGAGCCCGTTGGGAAAGTCGCTCATCGAGGTCGCCCTGGTCGGGTCGCACCCGGCCGCCGGCCGCCCATTCTTGTTGATCTTGACGCCCAGCTTCACCAGCGCCTTGGTCAGGGACTGCACGATCTTCTGCGAGCGCGCCCTGAGCGTCTCGATCTCGGCGCCCATCTGCGCCTCCGCGAGGAGGTTGGTCGCCCGGAGCTCCTGCGCCTCGCCCGCCAGCCGCTCCCGCTCCAGTTGCAGGCGGCTGCTGTCCTTGAGGACCAGGTCCCGCTCGGCGACGAGGTGGGTGACACCGGCCATGGCACGCAGGGTGTCCGCGCTGGACTCGCCGGACAGGAAACCGGACACGTCCCCGCCGAGAGGCTGCTGGTAGAGGAAGCCGACCAGGTCCGAGAGCGGCTGCCGTACCTGGTCGAAGGCCCTCTCGGCGACCTGCAGCTCTTTCAGCTTGGCGGTGAGCTGCTTCTCCGAGTCACGGATCTGGGTCCGCCGCTGCTCCAGCGCCTTGGTCGCGGCCTCAAGGTCCTTTGTGGCCTTCTCCGCCTCGCGACGCAGCTCTGTGAGATTCACCGGCTCGGCGACGACGACGGTCTGAACCTCCGCCGGCACCCGCTGCGCGACAGCGGCCCCCGGTAGGAGGGAAAGCATCGTCGCGACGACGGCGATCAGACCCGCTGATCGACGAGGTGGCACGTTCGACCCCTCCGTTTGCGAACTCGTGACCTGGGTCAGGCACGCACGCTACTACAGCTGGCCAACTACCCGGGCCAGACCTCCACAGCCGTTATGCGCCGAACACCCCTTTTTGCGACCGGACAAGTCAGACTTCTTGCCGCGCGTGCTCCTTGCAGACCTCCCAGAGCCAGGTCCTCCGCCACTCCGTCGGACAGCCGTCCCAGGGCTCTCGCTCCTCCCGGGGCTCAGGCTCCACAGGCGGCCGCAACGCGGCCCTCCGCGGCCCTCTGGGGCCTCTGGGGACCCTCAGAGGTACGACCACATCCGCCTCATCCGCGCTGTCCACCCCATCTCGTCGGCCCGATCCACCCAGGCGGCTCAGTCCGCCTGGCGGGCCCGATTGACCCAGTTGGCTGGCCGGGCCCGGTTGGTTCGGCTGGCCCAGTTGGCTTGCCCGGCCCGGTTGGTTCGGTTGACCCAGTTGGTTCGGCCGGCCCGGTTGGTTCGGTTGACCCAGTTGGTTCGGCCGGCCCGGTTGACTCACCCCTCCCAGTTCGCCCGTCCCGCCGAGCCGGCCCGGCTCGCCCCGCCCATCGGTCCCACCCGCCGAGCGGCCGGCCCCCGACTGCGCGGCGACCAGCACCCACCCCCCGTACAGCCGCTCCGGCCGCAGGGGCGGGGGCACCAGCCTCGGCCCGAACAGCCCGCTCCGCACAGCCCCAACCGCGACCGGCACCACGGCCACCGGATCCCCCGTCGCCCCCTCGTCCGGCAGCCCCGCCCTCTCCCTCACCACTCCCCCATCCGGCACTCCCGCCCCCGCTCCCCGCACTCCTCCATCCAGGAGCCCATCGCCCTCCCTCGCCACTCCCGCATCCAGCACTCCCGCTCCCCGCACTTCCCCACCCGGCAACCCAGCGTCCTCCCTCACCACTCCCGCATCCAGCACTCCCGCTCCCCGCACTTCCCCATCCAGTGGCTCCGCTCCCCCACCCGGCAGCCCCGCACCCTCTCCCGCCACTTCCACACCCGGCAGCCCCGCCCCCTCTCCCACCGCTTCCCCGCCCAACAGCCCCGCATCCGCCTCCGAGACTCCTCCGTTCAGTAGCCCCGAATCATCCCCAATCCTCATCCGAGGCTCCGTACCGCTCCCAACATTCACCCGAGACGCCTCGTCGCCACCGCCCCCCACCTGGGCCATCGCGCCGCTCCTGGCATCCTCCCGGGATCCCTGCCGCCCCCCGCGCCCCTCCCAGCGCCCTGCTTCCCCGGCCGCATCGGGCCCCGTACCGGCGTCGGCCATCCGGATGGCCGCCTCATAGCCTGTGAGCTCGGCCACCAGCAACCCCCCGGCCAGAAGCGCGGGCGCCAGCATCGCGCCACACAGCACCGCCGGCCGCAGCGCCCGGCGCCCACGGATACGCTTCCGTCTCCTGTCAATCACGGAGCGTGACGCTAACCCCGCCCAACCTCGCACACCCGCCCACTTGCCGCCCTTTTACTCCAGCTCAGCGAACCGATAACCCGCAGTCCACCCCGAACTCCCCCTCCGAGCGCGCAACCACTCGCTACTTTCGCTACTCTTACTAGGAGCCCCTGCCTCCGTAGCTCAGGGGATAGAGCACCGCTCTCCTAAAGCGGGTGTCGCATGTTCGAATCATGCCGGGGGCACTCTTCTGACCAGCGAAAACACCCAGTGACCTGGGCTTTCGCTTTTCGCCCCTCGGCAGTCGCAGGCAGCTCGATGCCACTGTAGGCAACTGCATGTCAGTCGTCACGGAGCATGCACGTGATGATCTTGATGTCGCCTACCCGGGTCGGGCTGAGAAGTTCAAGGGCGCGCAAGCTGTTCACCTCCTCTCTCATTGGTGTCGTATCCGCCAAGGTTTATCTGCCAGGGCCAGACTCTGTGATGCGAATACTCCGCGAGAATGATCAGTATGCGCTACTGCAATCCGACTGGCTGGACAGCGGTTTTCACGGGGACCGACACCAAGATCGGGCGGATGCGGGACGTTGAGGCGTGGGATCCGAAGACTGGAACCACTGGCGGTCGATCGCGAGCGAGGCGAGGTAAGGTCTGTCACCGACTATTCGGACTTCTCTCATTTAGAGAAAGCTAATCGCGTCGTTTCCGCGCTGCCCGGCGGCGAGTGGCGCGCCCAGTGGGACGGTAAAGGCGGCGCCCCACTGGCTGAACCCATCTTGGGCCAGCTGATCGCGTCCAACGGATGGCTACGCCGATCACCACGGATGCGACGGGGCGGGTCGACACCGCCAAACTCGCCGACAGGATCTGACGCAACTGAAGAACCTCTGCGTGGCCGACGTGTTCATCACGTGTTGCGACGGGCTGTCCGGGCTGGAGACCAAGGTCGTCGTGACCTGGCCGCAGGCCACCGTGCAAACCTGCGTCGTCCACTTGATCAGGGCGACGAACCGGTATGTCTCCCGTACCGGCTGCAAGACGCTGTCGGCGGTGATTAAAGCCAAGCATGAGCACAGCTCACACCCGGATCACATTCGGGCGCGGGCCATATCAGACCGTCAATATCCGGATAGGTCAGCCGCCGCCCTGCCAGAAGATCTCGACGACCCTGATGATCTGGCCGTTCTCAGTGGTGATCAGCGCGGGCTGGTAGAAACCCTCCGTGTTAAGGGCTGCCGCCTCCTTCACGTTGTCGATCAGCGTTTGGCGTGGGCACTTCTCAGTGCCGAAATTGGTGGCCCTGTCATAAGTCTGGCGGTTGCCGTCACAGCCGCTGTCGGCGAGGAATTCCACGTCCTGAGCAATCGGGGCCGCATAGCGGGTCACATCGCCTTCCGGGAGCCCTTCGAAGTGGCCGTCCTCACCGCCCATCTGGGTGAATCGGATCGGCCTGTACTCGGCGACGCCGTTGTCGTCCACCGAGGTGAGCCAGCCCCGCAGAATGCCCTCGAAGGGAGGCGGCTGCCCCTTGCTCCAGTCATGGTCTAGGGCGGGCTGGAACTCGGTGCCGAAGGGTGTCAGGGTAGCCGCAGGCTCGGTAGGCGTGGCCGGCGCCGTAGAAGTCGCCGTGACCGTGGGAGAGGTAGCGGTTTCCTGGGCAGCGCAACCCGAGGTGAGGGCTACGGCGGCGAGCACGGCGAGCACGACGGCGGATCGCCGGGAGCTGACCGGGTCGGTGGTGGGGGATTTGAACTCGGCGCGAGTGCGAGTCGTTGCGTTGTTCACACCGTGAAGACCGGTGGTGGCCGAATTCGGTTGACCAGAGCAGGTGTGATCTACATCACCCGGAGGGGTTTCACCCCGGGAGGGGCATGACGCTCCGTCACCGCGCGATCAACCGTTCGAGCCGGTATCGATGTCTCTCTCAGGGACGATGTGAGGGCGTCGGACGGAGCGAGTCGGTCTCGAGCCCTCGGCCATCAGGTGCTCCAGCGCCAGGCCGTTGAACCGCAGGAACCGGCGAAGGCGGGTCGCATGCTCGGGGTCGGTGATCCGCGACAGGTAGCCGTCATCGGGCAGGACCGGGAGCGCGAGCAAATCGACCTCTGCCCTGACCCGCAGCACCTCGTCCGCGCGAGGCGATGACGGCGGCTAGGTCCTCATACGACAAAACTCCCGATCGCCGACCACTACATCACCCGTACGAAGGCGCGGCTACAGCAGCGTGCAGACCACCATCTGCCCCGCTTCAGCGACCCCATCGCGACCCTCTGTAGGGGCCGACTCCCGATCTCGGCAGGCGACCACCCGGATCTGCGGAAACGCAGCCGTCCCGGAGCCATTGGAGGGCATCCCGAACACGATGACATTGACCGCCGTCTTGGGCACGTTCATCATGAACCCGTCGATCGCTAGCACGTGCAGCCCGTGAAAGTAGGCCCACGGCGCCTGCTTGGGACCGGTCTGGAGCGGGCGCATCGCGCTCTCCAGCACCGCAGCCATCGACTCCCAGCTCAGCGCCGACGGGCCTTAGCCAGCGCCTCCGACTGGCTGCACTGCCGGTAGCGGCGCGCCCACGACAACTCCGACAGCAGCCTGTTCCACACCTCGCCGTACCTTGAGTCGAAGAACAACGCGATCGCCGTCGAGTAGTAGACCAGCAGCACCCGGATTCGCTCATCGATCGCGAGATCCAGAGGAAACATCCGGGCAGCACCCCGATCCCTCTGATCAATACCCTCCACGAATTCCCCCCCGATCTGCACTGGCTGATCTCGTTAACTTGGGTCAAGCTGGTGGTTGGCTGTGCTCATGGAGTGTCGGGGAGCATGACGGCCGGTAATGGTGTCGTGAGTCCTTGGCCTCAAGGAGCCCGATGGAGATCCTGGTTACCGTCACAGTCGGTGATGCAGCGGACGGTCTGCGTAATTTGCGGTCCTGGCTGGTGGAGGAACCGGAGCTGCGCGGCCGGGTGGGTCTGGTCGAGGCCGAACCGGCCGCCGGGGCGCTCGGTCCGGTTCCAGAGATGCTGCAGGTCGTCTTCGGTGCCGGGGGTGCGCTGGCCACTCTGGCCGGAGTGGTAATCGCGTGGCTGGGCAATCGCGGCGGCGAGGTGACCGTGAAGCTCACCCGTGGTGAGGCGGTGGCGGAGATCAGTGCCAAGGGCGTCAAGTCTCTGGATCTAGCGCAGACTCGCGCGCTGACCATGCACCTGGCCGAGGTGCTCAAGGACGCCGAGGTTCCCCGTGGAGCCGGGTGAGCTGCTGCTGGGGTCGCCGGGCGCTCGGGTGCTGCTGGTGGGCTCGGGCACCTACGCGGCTGGCTCCCGGCTCTCGGCGGTACCCGCAGCCGCCGCGACCGTGAGTGATCTGGGCCGGTGCCTGGTGGAGCGGGCCGGACTGGATCCCGCCCATCTCACCACGCTCATCGATCCGGCTGATCCGGGCGTGTTCGGGGCCGCTGTGGTGGCCGCCGCCGAGCAGGCGGTGGATGTGTTGTTCGTGTATTACGTGGGCCACGGCCTGGTGAGTGCGCGCAACGAGTTGCATCTGGCCACCCGTGCCACCCAGGATCTAACCCGAGGGATTCCCGCGTATCAGGCGCTGCCGTACGAGCAGGTGCGGCAGGTGCTGGATGAGTGCAAGGCCGCGCTGACCGTGATCGTGCTGGACTGCTGCTTTTCCGGCCGGGCACAGGGGGCTGCCCGAGCCGAGGTGAGCGAGGTCTTCGCGAGCGTGCGGCACGGCATGTATCTGCTGACCTCGACCAACCGCGATGAGGCGGCGTGGGCGCCGCCGGGCCGGGCGCATACCGCGTTTTCCGGGGCGCTGATCGAGTTGCTCGGCGAAGGGGATCCGACGGCTCCCAGGCTACTCACCCTCGATGACGTCCACTGGTGCCTGTCGCGGACGCTGCTGGAGCAGGGCTTTCCCGAGCCGCGGCGTCAGGCCGCCGGCCACGGTGACCGGCTGCCGTTTGTCCAGAACCCGGCCTACTCCAACTCTCGCCAGACAGGACAGACAGAACAGGTAGGGCAGGTAGGGCAGACAGAACAGGTAGGGCAGGTAGGGCAGGTAGGGCAGTTCAGCCCGTATCGGGGACTGGCCGCCTTTGGGCCGCAGGATGCCCGGTTCTTCTTTGGGCGGGCGGAGCTGACCCGCAGGCTGCTGGAGCGGATTTCTGAACAATTGGAGCGGGAGGGACCGCTGCTGGTCACCGGCCCCTCGGGCTCGGGTAAGTCATCGCTGCTGGGCGCCGGCCTGATCGCGCACCTGGACCGATCCTCCCCCGGCAGTTGGGTGAGCTTCACCCCCGGCGAGGATCCAGTGCAAGTACTTGCCGAGCGCTTCGCCCCGCTGAACGGCCTGTATTCGGCCGATGTGCGGCAGCATCTGGAAGCCGATCCGCTCTATCTGCGCGAACTGCTCACATCGGCGGCGAGGACAGAGCGCATCGGGCGCACCGCACGTCCGGTCATCGTGGTGGACCAGTTCGAGGAGTTGTTCACCGCCTGCCCCGACGAACGGCAACGCCAGATCTTCATCCAGGCGCTGCACGCCGCCTGCGCGGCCCCGCTGGCGCAGGCGCCCGCAGTCGTGGTGGTCGGGATGCGCGCCGACTTCCTCGGACGCTGCGCCGCCTACCCCGAACTGCTGGCCGCGCTGGAGCGGGCGGTGTTCGTCAGCCCGATGACCTCGGCACAACTGCGGCGCGTCATCGAAGAACCCGCCCGCCAGGCCGATCTAGTGCTGCAGGACGGACTGGTGGAGCTGCTGTTTGAAGATCTCAGTGCCGGGATGACAACGATAGAGGCAGGGGGTGTGCTGCCGCTGCTGTCGCATGCGCTGCTGGCGACCTGGCAGCACCGCCAGGACCAGACGTTGACCCTGACGGGCTATCGGGCAACCGGCGGAATCAGCCAGGCCCTGGCCCGGACCGCCGATGCCACCCTGGCGCCGTTGGACCTGGCTAGCCGTCAGATCGCCCGGCAACTGCTTCCCCGGCTGGTCCGGCTCGGCGAAACAACCGACGACACCCGCCGGCGGCTGCACCTGGAGGATCTGCTTCCCCCCTCCACCGAGCCGCAACGAATCATCGCCCAGCGGGTTCTCGACCGGTTCATCCAGGCCCGCCTGGTCACCGTAGACAACAACACCGTCGAGATCACCCACGAGGCGCTGATCCGGGCCTGGCCCCAACTGCGAGCCTGGATTGAAACCGACCGGGCGGGACTGCTGATCGAACAACACCTAGCCGACGCCGCCCGCACCTGGGACCACGACGGCCGCGACCCGGCTGGGCTCTACCGGGGCTCTCGGCTCACTTTGGCTGCGGACTGGGCCGCCGACCCTCGACACCGCGACCGGCTCGGCCCTCTCAGCCAGGCGTTCCTGGCCGCCTCCATCAAAGCCGACCTGACCGAGCAGCGCGCCACTCGCCGCCGCAACCAGCTGCGCACCGGGGCGACCGCCGTCCTGGCTGTACTCGTGATCGCCCTCGCCGCAGTCGGCATTGCGCTCCAGCAACAGAGCGTCGACTTGGGCCATGAGCAGCGCACCACGGCGGCGCAGAAGCTGTCCTTAGTTGCTGCGGCACTCCGCGACGACGACCCCGGTAACGCCCTGCGCCTCGGCGCGGCCGCGATGAGGATCAATCCCAGTGCCGAAAACCGGGCCGCCCTGGTCGCCACCTTAGTCGGCAACCACTACCGAGCCACTTTGAAAGGCCACACCAAAGTCGTGTCCGCGGTGGCGGTGACCTCTGACGGGCGCACCGCGATCACCGGCAGCCGCGATGGCACCGCAATCGTGTGGGATTTGGCCGACCGCGCCCACCCCACCAAACTGGCCACCCTGACAGACCACACAGACCCCGTGTCCGCAGTGGCGGTGACTCCTGATGGGCGCACCGCGATCACCGGCAGCGACGACGGCACCGCAATCGTGTGGGATTTGGCCGACCGCGCCCACCCCACCAAACTGGCCACCCTGACAGACCAAACCCGCTCGGTGTCCGCAGTGGCGGTGACCTCTGACGGGCGTACCGCGATCACCGGCAGCGATGATGGCACCGCTGTGGTGTGGGACCTGACCAACCGCACCAAACCCGACAAGATAGCCACCCTGACAGGCCACACAGGCCCCGTGCACGCGGCGGCACTAACCTCCGACGGGCGCACCGCGATCACCGGCAGCGTTGATAACACCGCGATCGTGTGGGATGTAACCAACCGCGCCCAACCCGTCAGGGTGACCACCCTGAAAGGCCACACCGGCCCCGTGAGCGCAGTGGGGGTGACTCCCAACGGGCGCACCGCGATCACCGGTAGCGTTGATCTCGCAACAACCGTGTGGGATATGACCAACCGCGCCCAACCCGTCAGGGTGACTACCCTGAAAGGCCACACCCGCTCCGCGATAAAAGTGGCGCTAACCTTCGACGGGCGCACCGCGATCACCGACGGTGACAGCACCGCAATTGTGTGGGACCTGACCAACCGCGCCCAACCCGCCAGGGTGACCACCCTGAAAGGCCACACCGGCCCCGTGAGCGCAGTGGGGGTGACTCCCGACGGGCGCACCGCGATCACCGGCGGCGTTGATAGCACCGCGATCGTGTGGGATGTAACCAACCACGCCCACCCGGCCAAACTAACGACCTTGAAAGGCCACACCAGCGACGTGTCTGCGGTGGCGTTGACCTTCGACGGACGCACCGCGATCACCGGGAGCGACGACAGCACCGCAATTGTGTGGGACCTGACCAACCGCGCCCAACCCGCCAAGGTGACCACCCTGAAAGGCCACACCGGCCCCGTGAGCGCAGTGGCAGTGACTCCCGACGGGCGCACCGCGATCACCGGCGATGGTGGCACCGCGATCGTATGGGACCTGACCAACCGCGCCCAACCCGCCAGGGTGACCACCATGAAAGACCCCACCGGCCTTGTGTACGCGGTGGCGTTAACTTCCGACGGACGCACCGCGATCACCGGAAGTTTCGATGGCATCGCGATCGTTTGGGATCTGACCAGCGTAACTGAAATTACCGCACGACCACTGAACGCCGCCTGTGCAATCCTCGATCGAGAGCTCAGCTCGGAGGAATGGTCGCAGTACGCTCGCGGCGTGGATCCCCTCAAGATCTGTGAGACCTGACTGGTCGCATTAGCTACCAGACCACTCTCTCAGCCTCTAACACGAACTCGCGGGGTGCAGCATGGCTTTGAGCTGCAATGCGTCGTATTGACAGGTGTGCCATACGGCTGAGCGCGGCGGGCTCGGGCGGTGGTCTCCACAGTTTAGGGGATTGTCAGGCATCTCAATACCCGACCGTCGCTCGCCGAGCATGAACGGCCAGGCCTGAGCAATCCCAGCCTGGGTGTGTCCAGTTAACGGTGTAACTCGGTTTTGAAATTTTTCTATCGAGAACTCGGGGACAGGCGACCTTCGAAGGTGATCGCGAAGGCGTTCAACGC
>NZ_JOEQ01000036.1 GCF_000721075.1 Streptosporangium amethystogenes | reverse complement strand
CGTTGGTGAAGGTCGCGCTCGCGAGCAGCTGGCCGCTGCTGGTCCACAGGCTTCCGACGTGCGTCCCGGTGTTCTGCGGACCCTTGTAGAAGCGGATGCTGTTGATGGTTCCGGCCGTGGCCGCCTTGAATTTCACGCCGGCCGTGCTGGCATTGGCATCGGGCTGGGATTGGACGGCCGGCACGGCCGACGGTGGCCAGATGCTGCAGGGGGAACACCCTGGGACGACGGTGACGGTCATTTCCGTCGGAGTCCCCTGAATATTTCCGATGTCATCGACCGCTCGGGATTTGACCGTTACCGTTCCGCTGCTGGGCGTTGTCCAGTTGTATCGCCAACTAGTGCGACCCGTTGCCTGAAACCATCTCGTCCCGCCGTCAAATGAAACCTCGACTCCGCCGACGACCCCGCCTCCGGTGTCAGCCGCCGTCCCTTGAACGGGGATGACGGTTCCAGCGGGTACGGTGCCGCCACTTGCCGGATAGGTGATTGCCGATGTGGGCGGAGCGGTGTCCGTTGACGCGACCGCCGGAACCAAACCCGGTTGGATGCTGGCCGGCTGGGTTTTCATGTCGGCCAGAAGGTTGACTGTCGCCTGCTGCATCCGGATATCCGTGGGGGGTGTACCGCCCAAGCGGCCGCCGCCTGCGGGGTTCAAATCATGATTGTCATCGAGTCCCCAGGACCACTGGACGGTCCCCGTGCCGAAGACCAGCGCGCCACTCGTATGCCTGTAGAGCGTAAGGCTGTGTGTCGGGGTTCCGGCGCCGTAGGTGCTGCCGAAGTTAAGCAGGTACGTCGATGATTTGATCAAGGTTGTCTTGGAGAACTTCACCAACCCCGCCGGTGCGAACCCGTTGTCGGATGCTTCGTCCCACTCGTACCCCAGCGTTCCAACGGGAAAGGTCGCCTGCTGGCCGGGTTGCAGGTTGGCAATAGACGTGTTGCGCCACAGTCGCATGTCGCGATATTCGGCGGAAACGGCGATGGCGTCGTTTGCCGGGGTATTCACCATGTACAACGGCCCCGTTAGGGCGTTCTCGGGTCTTCCGCCATCCGATGGAGGGGAGAAACGGGGATCGCGCCACGTCCCGGTCCACTGTGGACTCGGGTCGATCTTGGCGTTGGCGTGAGTCTCCTTGTAGCAGACCAGTGTCCGGAAAGGGGCACCCGTTGCATCCAGAGAGTTCTCCCATCTGGTTTTCCAGAAAACCTGGTTTCCAGAGAGGAAGATGAGACTCACCCCGTTGTCCCGGGCGTTCTGGACATTGCTTCGCATTTCATTGGACCAGTACTCGTCATGTCCGGAGGAGACGAATATCTTGTGTTCAAGAAGCTCCGCTCCCCGGCTGGCCGTGTCGACAGTGCTGGTGTAGCTGACGTCGTACCCGTTGGCCTCGATCCATCTGGCCAGAGGATACTCGGCCATGAAGAAACTGCTACGCGTAAAAAGCGGGCGGTTGTAGCTGACCTTGTAGGCGCGTCCCACCGGCTTGCCGACATAGAGGCTGTTACCGCCATACTGGTTGTACGCCTGCCATGTGGTGTCGGAGGTTTGAAGTAAGATATCCGAATTGCGGGAATCATCCCGGATGACGAATAGGATCTGACTGACCCCGGTCGTGCCGTCTTCCCGTATCATATTCGCAGCATAGACTCCGGAAACGGCGTCATTCGGCACCGGCCAGGAGGCCGACAGTCCCCAGTTTCCGCAATCGATTAGGCCGGTCGTCGTGTCACCCAGACAGGTCGGTTGCGTCTGGGGCAAGGCAGCGGAGGGCTGGATCGTCGTTATCAGCCGTGCGCCCATGCCGCCATAATATCCAATGCGGTAAATATCTATACGATAATCGGTCGCATCGGTCTTCACCTTGAATTGGACGTCCTCCCCCTTGTTCACGCTCATTTGAGTGGCGTACCCCTCGATGTTGCGGCTCTGGGTCGGTACGTCCCACTCGCTGGGAGGACTGCCAGGCAGACTGTTCTCCATACAGATGACAGAAGTGGGCGGGCAGTCGGCTCTGCGTCTCAGGGCATGGGGAGACCGGCTCCTGATCTTCGTGCCGTGTGCGCTGTCAGTTGCGCCCTTGACGGGCGACACCTCGTCGGAAGGGGAGGGAGAGGGGATGAGCCTGGAATTGCTCGGCGCCGGCCTGGCGGATTCCATCCCGTTCTCCATCAGGCCTGCCGCCGCCATCACGGTCGGCGATGCGGCCTCCGATGCGGGGGGAGGAGGTAAGGCCGCCCCAAGTAAGCTGAGCATGGCCACCGCGCCGCCTCCGAAGGTGATCGCGCTCCGGAGAATCCGCCGCAACCTCGGACCGGACTGTTGCTTGTCGTCTGGCACTTAAACTCCTCACTCGAACCATCGCATTAGATGACTAGACAACTGAAAGCCTGACGATCTGATGACCGAAAGGGGCCAGAGACGCTCCCACCTGGGGATGTCCTTGCCAGACCTTTATTGAGCCTCTGTTGAAGGGGACACTCCTGACGGCCGCGTCAAGGCAGCCCGCGCCGACGGCCGGGTCGACTCTGGTGACGTGCCCTCAGCAGACCGGACCCGGGCCTCATGGACGGCGGTGGCGCCGCCGAGACGGGTGGCGGTGAGCCGACGCTCTCGGATCTCGAGGCTGAGGCCGTGAGTGTGGCAGTTCGCCATCGACCGGATCTGATGCACCGCCACCGCGATCAGCTGTGATCTGCTCGCCTGGTTCTGCCTGCTGTGCCGCGACGACGATCTCGTGACCGCCGAACTCCGCCGCATCGCGGGCCGCCCCTCCCGCGTCCAGTCCCGGTGATACATCCGCACGGCTGCGCGTCTGGTTTTCTCCGCTCTCCATGTCCACGCGCACTCGCCTGATCCCGCGCCGCACGACGGCCTTGGGCCGAGTAGGTCACCATGGCCGTCGTGCGGGCTGCGGGCATTGCCCGCACCAGCCTGCCGGCGGCAAGCCGTCCGGACGATCAGAAGGACATCTGCGGGCGCGTGGAACCTCGCCCGGCAGGCGTGAGCCGGGCCGCCACGCCGCCCGGACACCGAAATCAGCGATCGGCTACGGCGTCAGCCGACCACACCTTTGGCCAGGAAAGATCGAGGCTAAGGCGAAACGAACATCACGTCGACCCGGTAGTCGCCGGTCGGGAAGGAGTTCTTCGCGCAACATTTGTATACGCCGTTTCCGCCTTCCGCGCCGTTCGCGAGCGCGAGCAGCTGGCCGTCGCCGGTCCACAGGCTTCCGACGTGCGTCCCGGTGTTCTGCGTGCCCTTGTAGAAGCGGATGCCGTTGACGGCTCCGGTCGTGGTCGTCTTGAATTTGACGCCGAGCGTAACGGCCTTGGAGACGGGATCACGTTGGACGGCCGGGAGCGCCGCGTCGTTCAAGAGTTATTCGCAGGGGTGAACACGACATCCACCCAGTAGTTGCTGGCTAGATAGCCGGCGGTTGGGAAGGAGTCCGTGGCGCCGTATTTGTATACGCCGTTTCCGCCTTCCGCGCCGTTCGCGAGCGCGAGGAGCGGGCTGTTCGTGTATTGCGTTGTGAAGTAGGGCCTCGTTACCGAATATCACACCGGCCGTACTGGCTTTGGGATCGGGGTAGGACTGGGCGGCCGGGACCGCTGTGTTGTCCCATAGGCTGGTCCGCACGGTCTGGATCAGTTCGGGCGACTTGCTCGGGGCGAAATGGACGATGGCCTCACCGTCGGGGGTGTCGCCGCCGAGATAGACGGCGGTGATCGAACGCTGCCCGGCGGCCAGGCTCGAGGTCGTGAAGGTTGCAGGGCCCGAGTTGTCGTGCCAGCCCGAGCCGATGACGGTCGAGCCATCCTTGAAGACCACCTCGCCCTGGGGGACGAGCGAGCCCGTGACCGGGCTCACCACGGCGGTGAAGGTGACCGGTTGTCCCTGCTGGGAGGGGTTGGCCGACGTGGTCAGGGTTGTCGTGGTCGGCGGGTCGTTCGGCACGCTGATACGGGTTTTCGGTGGGTCACTGGCGCCTTGGAGCGTGACCGTGTTGTTGAGCGCGAAGGCGCGGCCGTTGAGGGTGGCGCCGGGGCCCACCGTCACCGATGTCAGCGCCAGAACGTTTCCCCGGAAGGTGGAGAACGTTCCAAGCGTCGCGGAGCCGCTGACTCGCCAGAAGACATTGTCCTCCTGGGCGCCGTTCACAAGGTTGATGTTGCTGACGTTTGCCGCGGAGAGGGTGGACGCGTTGAAGATGAAGACCGCGTCCGGATCATCGTCGGCATCGAGTGTGAGCGTCCCGGATATTCCGAAGGTGCCGTCGGCGGAGTTGTAGACGCCCGGGGTCCTGGTCGTGCCGCCGAGCTCTGTCGGTATGGTGACGACAGGTGTCCGCCCGGCGATGTCGTTGTAGGCGGCGACCAGGTCGGCTTTGGCGCCGGACGCCGTAGCGTCGCCCGCGTGGACGGCTCCGCTCACCGTGCCGGGTGGGAATCCGGTCACCGAGATGCCCGGACTCACTCCGAGGTCTCCGGTGATCGCCGTGAGATTCGTATTCGTCACGGCGGTCCCGGCCAGAACGCCGAAGGGCGCGGCGTCGCCGAGACTCACCGGTGCCTGATCCGCGTTCGCGCTGTGTGGCGTTCCGACGATCACGCCCATCGACAGGACAGTTGTCAGCAGTACTACAAGCCAAGAGCGACCGACGCTCCGCCGGAGAAAGCCGCGGTGACCGGTTTCACGCTTCAGCTGTGCCGGCGAAGTCGTACTGGCCGGTTGCTCGGGTGGGCTGTAATGGGGTTTGGACATGGGAGTCAACTCTCCGGTGATCTCAGGTGTCGGACCTTGCGTGCAGTCCGTACATTAAGGATCAACCTCGCGATCCCTGCTTACTTCTGCCCGGTCGGTCACTGTTTTTAATAAAAATTAAAGATGCTGGCGGTGAGAAACGCCGACCTGGCATCTTGGTTCCCGTTGAAGGCGCCGCGACTCATGAGGGCGGACAAGGCTTTGACGATGTCATTATATGTCTGCAGTGAATCGCGGGTCGAATTCCATCGACGCTTGTTTAAAGCAGGGTTAACCTGCGGATATCTTCCGTGGCCAGTGCCCTGAGTGGGTTCGCTGTCCAGCTGCAGGCTTCCCTGGCGGATTACAGTGTCTTTGATTGTTTTTATGAGAGAATCCGCTTCGGATGACCACTTATGGCCGCTTACCCGGCCAGGGCGCTCAAGGCGATCAGGGGGCGCACTTTCGCATGGCAACGGGCAGGGGTGCCGGCGGGACAGGGCGACCCCGGCGCCGGCCGTCCCGCCGGCGCCCGCACCGATCACACAGGCACCGACAGGACTTCCGGTGACGATGTCCGCAGGCCGGATGGAGGGCGGCGCCTCCATCCGTCTGCCGGTCCAGGAGAGTGGTCCCGGCCGTTTCGGCGGTCATACTTGCCGAGGTCGCTCCCGGAGCCGGGGATTCCAGTGTTCCGCAGGCTGTCGCCGATGCGGCGACCGCCGTGTTCCTGCGAGGAATCAATGGGTTCTCCCTACGGCGAAAATCGGATTTTCGAGTCACCGCATTGCATGGCGGTGCAAACGAGAGATGCCCATTCATGAAGTGGTGATGCTTGATCGAAGTTACGATTGGGGCAAACAAACGACACGCCGAGATAAAAGGTGTCCGTTTGGTCGGCATCTTTCGTGATCTCAACTCATTTAGTGAACGCGCACCATTGTGTCGTTATCCGGTTACCGTGGGAGGCGAGGTCCAGGCACAGGCGCATGCCGTGGTTCCGGAGTGCCCGGCTGATGAGACATCGGATATGGCGGTGCGGGTCACGAGTTGCCTGCAGGGCAAGACGTCATGAGGCCCCGCGAACAGGTGATTGTCAATGGCGCCTGTTCCTGCGGAGCCTCGTCGTCATTGACTCTGCCGTGTCCGTCGGCCAGTGGGCGGGTCGGCGCACCAGAACGGGTGCCGACGGCTCTGGGGGTACGGCAAGGCGGTGGGTGCTGCCGTCGGAGTCGGCGGGCGCTGTCCCGTTCGGCATCCCCGATCTCACGATCTGAGAACGCCGGAGTCAGGAAAAGGTGCTGATCTATGTCGTCCCGCGGTCGAGCACCTGCTGATTCACCACGGGTGATTCGCTCGGGGCGAATTCGACCCAGGCCTCGCCGACGGAGGTGCCACCGGCCACGTAGACAGCCGTGATGGGGTGCACGCCACTGGTGAGTTCCGCGGTCGTGAACGTCGCGACGCCGAGGTCGTCGAGCATGGCCGAGCCGATGACGACGGAGTCGTCCTTGAAGAGCACGGTATTAGTGGGGCTGACCCCATGGAAGTCCCCGCTTACCTTGGCGACGAAGGTGACCGGATCCCCCAATTGGGACGGGTTCAACGACGAGGTGAGAGACGTCTCGGTCTCTGGGGCGTTCGGCAGCATGATCTGGGTGGTCGGCAGGATGGTCGTGCCGTTCAAGGTGACCACGTTGTTCAGCGCCATGGCACGGCCGTGCATCGCCGCGCCCGTCATCACCTTGACATCGTTCAGGGCCAGGACGGTCCCCCGAAAGGTGGAGTATTCCCCCAGGGTCGCCGAATCGCCGACCTGCCAGATGATGTTGTCCTCCTGGGCGCCGTTCGTGAGGTCGATGTTGCTGGTCTTTGCTGTGTTGAGAGCGGAATCGGCTTGGAAGATGAAGGTTGCGTCCGGGTCGCCCTGAGCGTCGAGTGTGAGCGTCCCGGCTAGCTTGAAGACGCCTCCGGGAGTGTCGTAGACACCCGGCGTGATGGTCGCCCCTTCTCCAAGGTTCGGCGGGATGGTGGCGGTGGGCGTCCGCCCGGCCGCGTCGTTGTAGGCGGCGACCGCGTCGGCCTTTTTCTGCTGCGCCGCTGCGTCGTTCTTGTGCACCTCTCCGCGCACTATCCCCGGTGGGAAGCCGGTCATCGTGATGCCCGGGCTCAAGGCGACCGTACCGATGATCATGGTGAGATCCGTGCCTGTGACCGCGTTGCCGGCCATGACCGCGCAGTCCTCGGCTTGCCCGAGGGTTACCGGCTGTATGTCTGCGTTCGCGCTGAGTGGCATCACAAGGGGTGTGCCCAATGTGAGGAAGGCTGCGAGAGCCGCTTCCAGGTAGGGGCTGAGGCCATTCCGACGGAGAGCGCGAGGGCGATCACTATTTATCATAAGATTGTCCCTTTGTCTGGTAATTTGAAATCGATGTGCACCTGAGAAATCGACCTTACTGTTGTCGTTCTCGCCATCCTGAATCGACATGCAGCGGACCGGCGAAATGCGGAGGCGACACGCCCAGGGGCCCAAATCAATGTTGTGAGAACACTCGGCTCCTACAGTCAGGTCATATATCACTTGAAGTGACGGGGGTCCTGACATGGGAGAGAAGCTGGTCGTTGTCGGCCAGGGTTACGTCGGCCTGCCTCTGGCGATGCGGGCGGTCGACGCGGGGTTCGACGTCGTGGGGATCGACCTGGACGAGTGGCGGGTCAAGCGGCTCAACGCCGCCGAGTCCTATGTCGAGGACGTCGGCGACGAGACGCTGGCCGCCGCCCACCGGTCGGGGCGCTATCTGGCCAGCGCCGACTACGCCGACGCCGAGGGGTTCGACGTCTGCGTGATAACCGTGCCGACGCCGCTGCGCGAAGGCGTTCCCGACCTGCGCCACATCGGTGCGGCGGGGGAGTCGCTCGCCCCGCTGCTGCGGCGGGGCGCCACGGTGGTGCTGGAGTCCACCACCTATCCGGGAACCACCGAGGAGTACCTGCTGCCACTGCTGGAGGACGGCTCCGGGCTGCGGGCACCGCAGGACTTCCACCTGGGCTACAGTCCCGAACGGATCGACCCGGGCAACGCGCGCTGGCGCCTGGAGAACACGCCGAAGGTGGTCTCCGGGATCGACGGGGCGTCCCTGGAGAGGATCAGGGCGTTCTACGCGAGGATCGTGGACGAGGTGGTCCCGGTCTCCTCGCCACAGGTGGCCGAGCTGTGCAAGCTCCTGGAGAACACCTTCAGGCATGTCAACATCGCCCTGGTGAACGAGCTGTCGATCTTCGCGCAGCAGCTCGGCATCGACGTCTGGGAGGCCATCGACGCCGCCTCGACCAAACCGTTCGGCTACCTGCGCTTCACCCCGGGGCCCGGGGTCGGCGGGCACTGCCTGCCGATCGACCCCTCGTACCTGTCCTGGAAGGTCAAGCGCAGCCTGGGGCACAACTTCCAGTTCGTGGAGCTGGCCAACGACATCAACGACCACATGCCGGACCAGGTCGTGCGCCGGGTCGGCCTCGCGCTGAACCGCCTGCGCAAGCCGGTCAACGGCAGCCGGGTGCTCGCGCTCGGCCTCGCGTACAAGAAGAACGCCGGAGACTGCCGCGAGTCGCCCGCGATCGACGTGGTCAGGGGCCTGCGCAAGCTGGGCGCGGACGTGCGGGCCGCGGACCCGCATGTGGACTGCTTCCTGCTGCCGGAGGGCGTCGAGGTCGTCGCCTTCTCGGAGCGGGAGCTGGCGGCGGCGGACGTGGTGGTGGTCCTCACCGACCACGACCGCTTCGACTACGAGCTCGTCCAGCGGGCGAGCGCCTTCGTCCTCGACACCCGGAACCGGTGCCGCGGGCCCAACGTCGAGAGGCTGTGACCTTTCGGCGCGGGGTCCGCGGCTCCGCGGCGGGTCAGGACTTCATGACGCGGGCGATCAGTTCCTCGACCTGGCCGTTGAGCTTGGCCCCCCGGGGCCACCCGGCGTAGTGGGTGAGGAAGATGACGATCTCGCGCAGCTCGTCGGGGGTGAGATCACCGGTCCTCAGCGCCGCGTCCAGCTGGAGCCCGACGACGTCGTCCATGCCCTGCCCGACGAGCAGGCCGACCAGCAGCAGCCGCCGGTCGCGGGTCGAGATCCCCTCCCTGGACCACACCTCGGCGAACAGGTGCTCGACGGTCATCCCGAAGAAATCGCCAGGACCGTCCCCGACGTGATCCCAGCCGTAGACCTGTTTCATGATCTCCAATCCGCGCCTCCGGCGGTCAGGAGTGTCATTCGTGTGATCGCTCATGGGGCACTCCGAGTCCGTCGGCCAGCCGTTCGAGGGCGAGGGCGGCCAGGGGGGTCTCCACCCCTCTGGCCCGTGCCAGTTCCAGTGCGAGGGTAAGGTCTTTCTCACCCAGAGTCCTAACATGTAGCAATATGTCGTACCAGGGATCGTCCGGCGTTACAGGTCCCGTCGTCTTCCTCAACATGATCGCCCCGGGACCGCCGGTGATCGCGTCCGAGTGCTTGACGGCCCGCGCCAGCGCCTTCAGTGAGATCCCGCACGACTCGGCCAGCCGCTGAGCCTCCGCCGCCGCGGCGAACGACGCGAAGTGCAGCAGGTTACGCGCCAGCTTCGCCCTGGTGCCGGCCCCGGCGGGGCCGACGTGCAGCACCAGCTCCGCCCAGCGTCCGAACGGCTCCTCGCACCGCTCGACCGCCTCCTGCGGGCCGCCCACGAACACCGCCAGCCTGCCCTGGTGCGCGCCCATGAAGCCGCCGCTCACCGGGGCGTCCACGACGTGCACGCCGTACGGCTCGGCTTCGGCCGACAGTTCCTCGGCGGTGGACGGGGCGATCGTCGAGTGGACGGCGATCACCGTGCCCGCCCTCGCGGCCGGCAGCCCGGCGCGCACGACCTGGCGTACCTGCTCGTCGTCGAGGACCATCACCTCGATCAGATCGGCCTCGGCCATGATCTCCAACGGGTCCGGTACGGCCCGCGCGCCCTTCTCCACCACCGGCGCGCACGCCTCGGCCCTGATGTCGTGCACGAGCAGCCCTCCGGGCCAGCCGGCCAGGTGCGTGGCCATCGGCGCGCCCATCTGCCCCAGCCCGATGAATCCGAGTCTCATTGGAGAACCCCCTCGTTGATTCGAAGGTCACTCGATTGGGGTTGCGTCCAGGTCGCGCCGCTCATGACCGGATCACCTGCCCGCCGTCCACATTGAAGATCTGCCCGGTGATCCAGCCCGCCTCGTCCGACAGCAGGAACAGGCACATCCCCGTCAGGTCCTCGGGCCGCCCGAGCCGCTTGAGCGCCAGGTCGCCGACCATCCGCTTGCGGTAGCCCTCGGGGACCACCGCCCGGGTGGCCTCGGTGTCGGTGGGGCCGGGGGCGATCGCGTTGACCCGGATGCCCATGCCGCCGAGTTCGTGGGCGAGCTGCTGGGTCAGGCCGTTGATCCCGACCTTGGCCAGGCCGTAGAACCCGGAGTAGACCCACGCGGCGGTCGACGACTGGTTGACGATCGAGGCGCCCTCGCCCATCAGCGGATAGCAGGCGCGCACGCAGTTCAGCGCCCCGTCCAGGTTCACCGCCATGAACCTCCGGTAGTAGTCCCAGTCCACGGTGATCAGGAAGTCCAGCCTCATCCCGCCGTAGATCGCGGCGTTGTTGACCAGGTAGTCAAGCCTGCCGAAACTCTCCCTGGCCGTCTCGGCCATCGCCCTCGCCGACTCCGGATCGGCCACGTCGGTCCTGACGAACACCCCGCCGACGTCCTTGGCCACCCGCTCGCCGAGTTCGGTCTCCAGGTCGGCCACCACCACCTTCGCGCCCTCGGCCGCCAGGGCGCGGACGTAGGCCTCGCCGATTCCTCGCGCGCCGCCGGTGACGATCGCGACCCTGTTCTCGAAACGCATCACTGACCTCCGTGAGGGGTGGCGACGACCTTGCTCTCCAGGTACTCCTCGAAGCCGAGCACGCCCATCTCCCGGCCGATCCCCGACTGCTTGTAACCGCCGAACGGCACGTCCCCGCCGTACCACTGCCCGCCGTTGACGCCGACCGTTCCGGTCCGCAGCCGCCTGGCCACCGCCAGCGCGCGCTCCTCGTCACCCCCGTGCACCGCGCCCGACAACCCGTACGGCGAGTCGTTGGCGATCCGCACCGCGTCGTCGTCCCCGTCGTGCGGCACGGCCACCAGGACGGGGCCGAAGATCTCCTCCTGGGCGACCCTGGCGGAGTTCGGCACCCCGACGATCAGGGTCGGCTCGATCCAGAAGCCCCGCTCCCGGTCCGGTGGCCGCCCACCGCCACAGGCGAACGCGCCGCCCTCGGCCACGGCCAGCCGCAGGTAGGACTCCACCCGGTCCCGCTGCACGGCCGAGATCACCGGTCCGCAGACGGTCCCGGGGTCGGCGGGGTCGCCCACCCCCAGCTTGCCCAGTGTCCTGGCCGCGGCGTGCACACCCTCGTCGAACCGCGCCCGGGGCAGCAGCAGCCGGGTCGTGAGCGCGCACCCTTGTCCGGCATGGGTGGCCACCGCGAAGGCCGCCATCGCCGCGGCCGAACCGATGTCCGCGTCCTCCAGCACGACGTAGGCGGACTTGCCGCCCAGTTCCAGGAAGACCCGCTTCACGGTCGCCGCCGCCGAGGCCATCACCGAGCGGCCCGTCGCGGTGGAACCGGTGAACGAGACCAGGTCCACCCGGGGGTCGGCGACCAGCTGGGCGCCGAGCGCATGCGAGGAGGAGGTGACGACGCCCAGCACGCCGGGCGGGAAGTCCGTCTCCTCAGCGGCGATCCGCGCCATGAACTCGGCCACCAGGGGAGTGTCGGGGGCGGGTTTGAGCACCACGGTGTTACCTGCCGCCAGCGCCGGGCCCAGCTTGGCCAGGTTGATCTGGTGCGGGAAGTTCCACGGGGTGATCGCGCCGACCACCCCGGCGGGTTCGCGCAGCAGGGTACGCCGCGACGTCATGCCCATCGGCGCGCCCACCCCCAGATCCCGCGACCACTCGTAGGACTCGGCGAGGTCGGCGAACCACCCCAGGTCCGCCACCGGGGCGTCCAGCTGGGGGCCGTACGTCAGGAAGACCGGGCAGCCGGCCTCCGCCACGGTCAGCTCCCGCAGTTCGGAGGCGTGCGAGACGAGCCCGTCTCGCAGCTGGCGCAGGCAGCGGGCCCGCAGCCGCGGATCGGCGGACCACACCCCGGCGTCGAACGCCTCCCGCGCCGCGCCGATCGCCGCGTCCATGTCGGCGGGCGTCCCGTCGCGGGCCTCGCCGACCACCTCCTCGGTGGCGGGGTTGACGCTCGCGAACCGGCCGCTCATCGCCGCCCCCTTACGGCCGGAGCCCGCTCCGGCGCGCGATCGGAGGGTGGCGCGGCCCGTTCCGGAACCCGGCGCGGCGCACGGCCGGGACGGCGGCTCACGGGCGGTCCCAGAGAGCGACGGGGGCGCCGCCCAACCGGTACCAGCCGTCGGGTCTGCCGCCGGCGCGCTCCATCCGGCGCTTCATGCCGTCGGTCAGCACGCCCGCCTGGATCATCTCCACGAACAGCGCGGTGGCGTTGCCGAAGTCGAACCAGTCACGCTGCCACGACCACTTCATCTCACCGGCGTACCTGAACCACGAACCGCCGATCCCCGCCACCTCGTACGGCGTGCCGTCGGGGCGCGTCGCCTCGGCGACCTGCTTCCAGAAGCCGACCACCTCACCGGCGACCTCGTCGACGAGGACCTTCTGGTAGGGGTACCGCCAGCCGTCGAGACCGCCCATCTCCTGGCCGAGCGCGATGTCGCGGATCTCCTGCCGGCCCACGGCCATGAACTCCAGCTCGGGCCCGAGGTTCCAGCCGTAGGTGGCGTCCTCGGTGTAGAGGGAGGCCAGCGGCCTCCAGTCGCCGAGGCGCTCGCACTCCCGGTTGGACGACAGCCACAGCCGGACCATCTCGTCCAGCTCTTCGCGGGGATACATCAGTCCTCCAGTCGCAGGGCCCGGGTCGGGCAGTTCCGCACGGCTTCGCGCACCGCGTCGAGCAGGGTGTCGGGCAGCGAGTCGGGCAGGGCGCCTCGCTGAATCTCCACCACGCCGCGTCTGGGCACGGAGAAGACCTCCGGGGCGGCGAACTCGCACTCGGCGTGCCCCTGGCACAGGTCGGGATCCAGGACGACCCTCATCGGGCCCGCCTGCGGTAGCGGACCGCGCAGGGCTGCCGGAGCTGGACGACCATCTTGCTGTGGTCGTTCTCGTAGCTGTCCAACGGCTGGGCGGGTGTGAACTCCCAGTCCCGCAGCAGCACCGAGAAGATCGCCTTCAGCTGGACCATCGCGAACTGGGCTCCCACGCAGCGGTGCCTGCCGGCCCCGAACGGGATCCACGTCCACCGGTTGACCAGGTCCTCCTGGCGCGGTTCCGCGTAGCGCCCCGGCTGGAACTCGTCCGGCGCGGGGAAGTCGCCGGGCAGCCGGTTGGAGATCGCGGGGGAGGCGGCCACCAGCTCGCCGGGCTCGATGTCGTACCCGCACACCCGCTGCGGTGTCTTGGCCATCCGCATGAGCAGGATCAGTGGCGGGTGCAGCCGCAACGCCTCCTTGATCGCCGACTCCAGCACCGGGATCTCGCGCAGCGCCTGGAAGCTCACCGTGGAGCCGTCGGCGTACAGCGCGTCCAGCTCCCCGGTCACCTCCGTCAGCACTGCCGGGTTGCGCAGCAGCTCGATGAGCGTCCAGGCGGCGGTGCCGGAGGTGGTGTGGTGCCCGGCGAACATCATCGAGATGAACATCCCGGTGACCTCGTCGGCGCCGAAGCGTGGCGTGCCGTCCTCGTTCTTGACCGAGAGCAGCACATCCAGCAGGTCGCGGTCCTCCCGCGTCACCGGGCCGCTCTCCTGGCGCGAGTCCATGATCTCCTGGACCAGCGCCACCAGCTTCACCCTGGCCTCGTCGCGGCGGCGGAACGACTCGATGTCGGCGTACGGGTCCACGAACGCGATCGGGTCGGTGCCGCGCTCAAGATCGTGGTAGAGGCGCGCGAACCGCACGTCGAGCTGTTCGCGGAACCTCCGGCCGATCAGGCACGAGGAGGAGGTGTAGATCGTCAGCTCGGCGAACCAGTCGAGCAGGTCGATCTCGCCCTCGTCGCCCCAGAGCGCGACCAGCTCCCTGACCTCCCGCTCGATGGTCTCGGCGTGCCCGCGCATCATGGTGGCCCGCAACGCCTGGTTGTGCAGCATCTCCTTACGCCGTTCGGGCGGGGCGTCGAACACCACGCCCTCCCCGAAGATCGGTTTCATGAACGGGTACGCCTCGGCCTGGTCGAGATCCTCTTCCGTGGAGCGGAAGAAGAACTCGTTGGCCTCCGCGCCGGACAGCAGCACGACGGGCCGCCCCGCCAGCGCGAACGCGCCGACGTCCCCGCACTCCTCCCGTACCCGCCGCATCAACCCGATCGGATCGGTGCGCAACTCCGCTAAATGCTCACTCCCCGAAACCACAGGCCTGCTGTTGGCGACGCTGGCGCGTCGCGGTTCGGCCGCTGGGATCCGGTTCCTTCCCTCGTCGTTCATCCGCTTCGCTCCTTCACTCCTCAGTCCAGTCACCGGCGCGGCCTCACGGGTAGTCCCTCAGGGGAATGTCCTAGGCGCGTCCTCATGGGTGTTCTTGGTGTAGGGGGGCTTCGGGTTCGATTTCGAGGAGGGTTATGTGGGCGCCGCGGGGCATGGAGACGACGGCGAGAACGGCGGCGGCCACGTCGAGGGGTTTGAGGAAGCGGTCGTGCCTGGCCAGCCCGAACCTGGTCCAGTCGTCCAGGACCGGTTGCAGGACTTCCACCGGCCAGGTGGACCCCATGCCCGACAGGGTCGGCCCTGGGCGCAGGATCGAGGCGCGTACCCCGGTGCCTTCCAGCTCCATCTGCATCGCCCTGGCCAGCCCCTCCAGCCCGTTCTTGGCGGCGACGTAGGCGCCCATCCGGGGGCGCGGCAGGCGTACCACGTCAGAGGTGACGAACACGATGTCACCGCGGCCCCTGGCCGCCATCGCGGGGACCACCGCGGACACGAACCGCTGGGTGCCGACGAGGTTGAGCTGGAGTTGGGCCTCGAAGGAGGGGACGGAGGTCTGGTAGGAGTTCTCCGGCGTCACCTCTCCGGCGCAGGTGACCACCACCTCTACTTCACCTAACGCTTGCTCAGCTTCGGAGACAAAAAAAGAGACGGACCCGTCCGAGGTCACATCCAGCGGCAGCGCCACCGCCTCCCCGCCCCCGGCCCGGATCTTCGCCGCCAGTTCCTCGCAGATCGCCGTCCGGCGCGCTCCCAACGCCACCGGATACCCGGCCTCCGCCAGCCTCACGGCCACGGCCGCGCCGATGCCCGACGAGGCTCCGGTGACCAGGACCGGCCTGCGTTCGGGATGCGGGGGAATTCTCGGCATGGGGAACCTCCATGGTCAGCGGCTCGCGGATGGCTCGGTCATCGGGGGCGGCGGGGGGCTCGGGTGGCCCGGGCGCCGGGCGGGCAGCACGGTGCGGGGCGCTCGGGACCCCGGCCGGCGCCTCGGACGTCGTACGAGGCGGGAGGCGCTCCGGATACCTCGGTGGCGGTTCATCGGTGTGTCACGCTCATCGGCAGGTGGGCGAAGCCGCGTACGTTGGCGGAGTGCACCCGTTCCGCCAAGGCCAGGTCGATCTCGTAGCCGGTGATGTGCCGGGCCAGTTCGCCGAGCACCACCCGCGCCTCCAGCCGGGCCAGTGAGGCGCCCAGGCAGAAGTGGCCGCCGCGGCCGAAGCTGATCAGTTCGCCGGTGTCACGGTCGAGGTCGTAGCGGTCGGGGTCGGGGAACACCCGCCCGTCGCGGTTGGCCGAGCCGACCAGGAGCAGCAGCCGGGAACCGGCCGGCAGTCGCGTACCGTACATCTCCACCTCGCCGGTGACGCGCCTGGCGAGCATCTGCGAGGAGGTGTCATAGCGAAGGGTCTCCTCCACCCACGGCCCGATCGCCCCGCCCAGCGCCTTGGCGCCCTCCGCCGGGTTCAGGTACGCCCAGTACAGGGCATTGGCGAGCAGCTTCGTGGTGGTCTCGTTGCCCGCGACCACCATCAGGAACAGGAATGCGATGATCTCCTCGTCGGTCAGCCGGTCACCGTCGATCTCCGCGTCCAGCAGGGCGCTGGTCAGGTCCTCGGTCCTGTGCGCGCGGCGTCGGGCGAGCATGTCGGAGTAGTAGACGACCAGATCCAGCGAGGCGGCCATGCCCTCCTGGGGCACGTCCTGCAGGCCGTCGTCGCGGTGCACCACCACGTCGGCCAATCGTCGCAGCTCCTGCCGGTCGGCCTCGGGCACCCCCATCAACTCGGAGATCACGTCCATCGGCACCCGTCCCGCGACGGCGGTGACCCAGTCGAACCGTCCGGACTCCAGCGCCGGTTCCAGGTACAGCCGGGTGATCTCCCTGATCCTCGGCTCCAGGGCGGCCACCCGGCGCGGGGTGAACCCCCGCGAGACCAGCGCCCGCATCCTGGTGTGCCGGGGCGGGTCCATGGCCAGGAAGGACATCGTCCGGTGCGCCTTCGGCCCCCATGCGGTGGGCTCCAGCGACACCCCGTACCCGTTGGAGTAGGTCGAGGTGTCCCTGAACGCGGCGCTCACGGCGTCGTGCCGGGACAGCGCCCAGAAGTCCAGTTCCTCATTGCGGTAGAGCGGCGCCTCCTCCCGGAGCCTGGCGTAGATCGGATACGGATCCTCATGAACCGCGTAGTCATAGGGGCTGTAAACAAGCTGTGTTGTCGGCGACGCTGGGCGTCGCGGTTCGGCCGTTGGGACCCGGTTCCTTCCCTCGTCGTTCATCCGCTTCGCTCCGTGTTGTCGGCGACGCCGGCGCGTCGCGGTTCGGCCGCTGGGATCCGGTTCCTTCCCTCGTCGTTCATCCGCTTCGCTCCTTCACTCCTCAGTCCAGTCACCGGCGCGGCCTCACAGGGTTTCCTCGGCGGGGAAGATGGTTCTGGCGGTGGTGGCGAGGAGGTCGGGGAGGTCGAGGTAGGAGAGGTGGCCCATTCCCGCCTGGACCAGCGCGCCGTAGAAGGCCAGCTCGAAGGCCTGCAGGGCGGCGGGAGAGGCGTCGGTGGCGCCGGAGATCCGCTCGTGGACGCGGAGCCCGATGCGGGCACGCAGCCGGAGGACGTTGGGCTCGTCGGCGAGCATCGCGGTGGTGCACGCGGCCGAGAGCGCCGGGTCGTCGGCGACCAGCAGCGCCACCGCGCTCAGCGCCCCGGCGGCCCGGTCGGCGGGGGAGCCGCCGGGGAGTGGGTCCGGTTCCGGCAGGTCGCGCAGCCGCCGCCAGAACACCTCCGCCAGCAGGTGGTTCTTGGAGGCGAAGTAGGTGTATGCGGTGGCGGGCGCGACCCCGGCCCGCTTGGCGACCCCGCGCACCGTCAACCCCTCGTACCGGTGCTCGGCGACCTCCTCGACCGCCGCCTCGGTGAGCCGGCGCACGGTCTCGGCCTGCCGGTCCGACAGCCGGGCCCGGGGCGGCTCGGTGGTCCTGGGCATTGTCGCTCCTCAAACTGGACACCTGTCCAGAAGCTAGCCCACACCCCGTCACTTGCCTAGTCCCAAACTCCCGGAGGGGGCGGGTGTCTCCGAACCTTCCCGCCCCCACAGGGCCGGTACGGGGCACGGGTGCCACGGCCCGCCACAATGGGAGCGACTCCACTCGTGGCATGGGAGCCGTGGAATCCAGAAAAGTCAGGAAAGGGGAAGCGGATGGGATGCGTGCTTGTCACCGGGGCCTCGCGGGGGCTCGGTGCCGCCATCGCCGTGCGGCTCGCCGAGGACGGCTGGACCGTCGGTGTCAACTACGCCCATGACACCGCGGGTGCCACGGCCGTCGCCGAGCGTATCTCCGCGGCCGGGGGCCGGGCGTGCGTGGCCCGTTTCGACGTGACGGACGAGGAGTCGGTACGGCGGGGGATCGCGGAGCTGACCGAGAAGGCGGGACCGGTCGAGGTCGTGGTCAACAACGCGACCGGACCCCAGCCGCTGGTCCCCCTCGCCGAGCAGACCTGGGAGCATCACCTCGACCAGCTCCGGTTCTTCGTCAAGGCGCCGCTGCTGATCCTGCGGGCCGTGCTGCCCGCGATGCGCGAGGCCGGCTCGGGCCGGATCATCAACGTGGGCAGCGAGGTCGTCGACCTGGGCAACGTTGAGATGGGGCACTATGTCGCGGCCAAGGCGGCGATGCACGGCCTGACCCGTTCCTGGGCCAACGAGCTTGGGCGGTACGGCATCACCGTCAACACCGTCGAGCCCGGCTGGATACCGGTGGAGCGCCACGAGGGAATGGACGTCGAGGAGTACCGTGCGGGCCTGCCGCTGGGCCGGATGGGGGTGCCCACCGAGGTGGCCGACGCGATCGCCTTCCTGGCCTCGCCCGGCGGCCGTTTCATCACCGGCCAGCGCCTGGCGGTCAACGGCGGCAACACCATGTCCTGAGGCCCGCCGGCCGCCGCCCCGCCCCCCGGTCACCTTGATCCCGCTTCCGGCCGGCACCCGTCTGCGGCCTGCGGTTCGCGTGCCCCCGGCCCCCTGTCCGAGCCGTCGCGAGAGCGCCGGTCGTCGGCCCATGTCCTGACGGTCCGCCGGCTCGTCCGGCTCGGACAGTGCGCACCCAGCTCTTGAGAGCGCTCTCAGAAGGATGGGGTTTGGCCCGCCCGGCCAGGGGTGATGTGGTCGTATCGCGTTGTGAAGGGCATGGTGAGCGGGGTTTGTAAACCGCAGGTCAGGTATCGAACAGGTGTTCATTCGAGAGAGCGCTCTCGCGAAACTATTGACTCGGCAGCGTCACAGCGTAAGGATCTGCGAAGTGCGGACTCGGGGGGCCGCCACGACCGTCGCTGTGCCTGGAGAACGGACCTTCGATGATCAGACCCTTCGCCCGGCCGGGCGCCAACCGGAGCCGGCTCGCGGTGCTGGCGAGCCTCACAGTCCTGGCGGCCGGTGTCGCCGGGATCCCGAGCGCGGGTGCCGAGACCGCGACGGGCGGCCGGCAACCGGTGATCGGCAAACCGGCCCTGGACGCCCGCGGTTGCGCCCGTATCGAGAAGAAGCTGCCCACCCTCGCCGAGTGGCCCAAGGTCGACAGCGCCATCGGCCAGAACCGGTCGGACGAGAAGCGGGTGGCGAAGATCCTCGCGGGCATGACGCTCGCCGAGAAGGTCGGCCAGATGACCCAGCCGGAGATCAGCGCGATCACTCCCGACGAGGTCAAGCAGTACTTCATCGGCTCGGTGCTCAACGGCGGCGGCGCGTGGCCCAACCGCGACAAGCACGCCGCGCCGAAGGACTGGCTCGACCTCGCCGACGCCTACTGGAACGCCTCCGCCGCCACTCGGACGAAGATCCCCGTCATCTGGGGCATCGACGCCGTCCACGGCAACAACAACGTCTACGGTGCGACGGTCTTCCCGCACAACATCGGCCTGGGCGCCGCGCAGGACCCGTGCCTGGTGCGTGACATCGGGGCGGCGACCGCCAGGCAGATCCGCGCCACCGGCCAGGACTGGGCGTTCGCGCCCACCCTCGCCGTCCCCCTCGACGACAGGTGGGGCCGTACCTACGAGGGCTTCTCGGAGGACCCTCGGATCACCCGCGCGTACGGCTACGAGGCGGTCAAGGGGCTGCAGGGCAGGCACCCGCGAGGAATCGGCTCCGACGGCGTCATCGCCACCGCGAAGCACTTCATCGGTGACGGCGGCACCATCAAGGGTGTGGACCAGGGCGTCAACCCCTCGTCCGAGGCCGAGATGATCAACGTGCACGGCCAGGGCTACTACAGCGCGCTCGCGGCCGGCGCCCAGAGCGTGATGGCGTCGTTCAACAGCTGGACCAACGCCGACCTCGGTATCAACGAGGGCAAGCTGCACGGCAGCAAGCGGGCCCTCACCGACATCCTCAAGCAGAAGATCGGCTTCGACGGCATCGTCGTCTCCGACTGGAACGGCATCGGCCAGGTCGCCGGATGCACCAACGCGAGCTGCCCGCAGGCGATCAACGCGGGCATCGACGTGGTCATGGTGCCCAACGACTGGAAGGCGTTCATCGCCAACACGATCGCCCAGGTCCAGAACGGTGAGATCCCGATGGCGCGCATCGACGACGCGGTGACCCGCATCCTGCGCGTGAAACTGCGCACCAACGTGCTCGACGGGCCGAAGCCCTCCAAGCGCGCCTTCGCCGGTTCCAGTGACGCGCTGCAGGCGAGGAAGCTCGCCAGGGAAGCGGTGCGCAAGTCGCAGGTCCTGCTCAAGAACAACGGCAAGGTGCTGCCGCTGGCCGCGAACTCCAAGGTCCTCGTGGTCGGCAAGAGCGCCGACAGCCTGCAGAACCAGACCGGCGGCTGGACCCTCACCTGGCAGGGCACCGGTAACGTCAACGCCGACTTCCCCAACGGTACGACGATCCTCGGCGGCCTGCGCGAGGCGCTCGGCGCGGCCAACGTCACCTTCAACGAGACCGGCGAGGGCGTCGACCCCTCGTCGTACGACGCGGTCATCGCGGTGATCGGCGAGACGCCGTACGCCGAGGGCGTCGGGGACCTCGCGCGGCGCTCGCTGGAGGCCGCCAAGATCTACCCCGCCGACCGCGCCGTGCTGGATCGGGTCAGCGGCAAGGGTGCGCCCGTCGTCACCGTCTACGTCAGCGGCCGGCCGCTCTGGGTCAACAAGGAGCTCAACCGCTCCGACGCCTTCGTCGCCGCATGGCTGCCGGGCACCGAGGGCGGCGGTGTCGCCGACGTGCTCGTCCGGGGCAGGTACCGCGACGGCTTCACCGGAAAGCTGCCCTACTCCTGGCCCAAGAGTGCCTGCCAGACGCCGCTTAACGCGGGCACCGAGGGCTATGACCCGCTCTTCCCGCTCGGCTACGGCCTGCGCAACGGCCAGACAGGGTCGGTCGGCACGCTGGACGAGACCGCGCCCGAGTTCGGCTGTGGCGGGCAGGGCGGCGGCGGTGAGGCGAGCGAGGATCTGGAGATCTTCAACCGGACCGACATCGCGCCCTACAAGAGCTTCATCGGTTCGGCGGAGAACTGGGGCGGCACCGAGATCGGCGCCGACGGCCAGGCGTCGCACGCCGAGATCTCCGTGGTGCAGTCAGACGTCAACGTGCAGCAGGACGGCCTGAAGGCGACCTGGAGCGGCACCGGTCCGGCCCAGATCTACCTGCAGGACCCGGCGGGCGGTTCCGATCTTCGGGGCTACCTCAACGCCGATGCGGCTCTGGTCTTCGACACGATCGTCCACCAGGCCCCGGCCGCCAGGACGGTGCTCAGCGTGCACTGCGTCTATCCGTGCTTCTCCGAGGTGGTGGCGACCTCCCTCTTCCAGGGACTCCCGGCCGGGAGCAAATCGACGGTCAAGATTCCCATCGCCTGCTTCGCCGCCGGGGGCCTCGACCTGGAGGTGGTCAACACTCCGTTCCTCGTCTACACCGACGGAGCGTTCTCCGCCTCGTTCGCCAATGTCCGCTGGGTGCCGAAGGCGGCCAACGACCCCGACGCCAGGAAGTGTGAGGACCTGACCTAGGTCTTCTCTCGCACGAAAGATCCGAGGGACAGGTCTCGGTGGTCCGGCCACCGAGACCTGTCCCTCGCGTCTCCGGTCCCGGGCAGGTGGGTCAGTCCGTGGGCAGCAGGGTTCCGAGCGGCCCGAGGTCGAGGTTGAGGTCGGAGGGGGAGAGTCCGAAGCGCTCGCACAGTTCGGTCATCGCCTCCTCCAGACGCATGAGCGTCAGTCCCAGCACCTCGACCTGCTCGTCCGACAGGTCACCCCGGTCCATCCGGCGCACGCACTGGCGTTCCACCAGTTGCCGGATGAGCTCGACGAGGGTGAGCACGAGGCGGGTCAGGTCCCGCTCGACCGCCTCCGGATCGGTGTTCACCCGCCAGTGGCCGCTCCGCGCCGTCCCCCGTGCCGTTCCCCGAGCCGTTCTACGCGTGTTCCGGAAACCCTCCCATACGCCGCCGGCCCCCTCCCACACCCCATCGGTCCTCTCCCACACCCCACCGGCCTCCTGCCACACCCCGCCCGCCCCGCTCACCTCGCCGGAGCTCCTCCGGGTGTTTCCGGAAGTTCCGGGTGAGGTCTCAGCGGGCACCCGCGCCCTGCCGGATGCCTGCCGCGCGGGGCGTGGGTCCTCCACGGCGGCACCGGGTCTCTCCCGGGTGACACCGGGGACCTCCGTCTTGCGGAGCTTCTTCTCTGACGGGCGGTTCACCGCGGGAACCCCTGGTCCGGTGAGTCGAGCGCCTTCGCCGGGGCGGTCGCGCCGGAGGTCCGTACGACCGTGACCGTGCCGGGCGGGTTCGCGGAGGGGACCGGGTCGATCGCCCATACGGATGTGATCAGGGCGCGTAGGGAGATGCGGACGAGGTCGACGTCCGCGATGGAGAGCACGAGGTCGCCGCTGACGACGACCCCGCCCGCCAGCAGCCGGTCGAGCAGGTCGACGAGCGCCACGCGCTCGGCGGGAATGCGTCCCTGGGCGGCGAGCTCGGCGCCGCGCGGGCGGTGGTCACGTGTCATCGGAGGTCTCCCGGTCGGCCGGGCCGAGATCCAGCGCGGTGAAGGAGTAGGGCGCCCAGGGGCCGGTGAGCTCCACGTCGATCCCCTGCCCGCGCAGACCGTCGACGGTCGCGACGAACTCCTCCGCACGGTCCTCGTCGACGAGGTAGGCGCCGTTCAGCACCATCGGGTCCTCGCGGCCGGACAGCTCCGGATCCTGGGGCCGGTGACGATGACTCGCGACGGCGGTGGCGGCCACGGTGGCATGGATGTGCTCCGCGCGCTCGGCTGTCAGGCGCCACGTCTCCTCCCGGTCGCGCAGATTCGCCCGGCGACGTTTCAGGTAGGCCGTGCCCGGCCTGTCGTCCTCCGGCTCCGCGGCGGAGTCGGCGGACCCGGCCGAGGGGGAGTCGGCCGCGGCCGCACAGGCGTACGCCTTCACTCCCCACTCCCTGCGACCGGTGATGCGGGCGAGCACCGCGGCGAAGTCGTCATGCCTGCGGTGCAGCAGGTCACGGATCTGGTCCTCGGTGCTGTAGACGGTCACCAGCCGGACCGGTGCCGTGGGAGCCTGCTGTGACACGGCCTCCACGACGCGATGGTGAGCGCGGGCCGTCTCCCCGACCCAGTCCAGATCCTCCAGGGAACGCCGCAGCGGCTCCTCGCCGAACTCGTCCAGGGGAACCGGGCTCACGTACGCGACCAGACCCTCGTGCGTGATCGCACGTACGGGGGCCCCGGCCACGCCCGACACGTCGGCGGGCAGAGCGCGGCCCAGGTCCTGGGAGATCGCGTAGAGATACGTACCGGCCTCAGCCATCGCGTTCCCGCTTCCCGAACCTGTCAGGTTCGCTGTACTCCCGTGGCCCTCTGGCACCTCTCGACTCCTTGACCTTCCTGGGGGATCTCTCTTCCCACTCGTCTGGCCGGCCTTCCCCGCCCTCCCCGGCGGCGGCCAGTTGACGGCGGAGACGACGGTTCTCCGCGACCAGGTCTCGATCCTGCGCGGTGACCCACGGGTCGTGCTCCCACCAGTCGATGCCCAGTTCCCGGGCGGTGTCCACCGAGGCGATGAGCAGGCGCAGCTTGATGGTGAGCAACTCGATGTCCAGCAGGTTCACTCGGATGTCGCCCACGATCACGATGCCTCTGTCGAGCACCCGTTCCAGGATGTCGGCGAGATTGGCGGGACCCCCGTTGCTCGCCAGGCCTCCGCCGTAGGCCCTGGGGAGCGCGCCGGATCGCCCCACCTCGGCCATGTCAGCCCACCTCGCCGCTGTCGGGCCTGCCTCGCCGGTAGCGTCGCACCCTGCGGTACGACAGGAGGTTCCCTTCGGCGTCCATCTCGGCCCGGTAGAGCGAGAGCATGTCGCCGGAGGAGGGGACGTGACGGTCCTCGACGACCTCGACCTCGACCAGCCAGCCGTCCTTCTCCGGCCGGACCAGTGTCACCCCTTCGGTGTCCTTGTCGATCAGCTCGGCGATGTGCCGCCGACCGGCCGCTCCGGCGGTCGTCGCGGACAGCATGTGGGAGCGCCGCCGCGGTCGCCGGGCGGACTTCACCGACCGGCCGTCACCGTCCGGACCCTCCTCCTCTTCGCCGTCCTCTGTGTCCTCATACGACTCCTCGTCCTCGTCGAAAGCCTCGTCATCGTAGGAATCGTCGGTAGGGCGCTCCTTGCGAGGGCTGCGTTTGACAGGCACGGGCTCACTCTCCTCATCGTCTCCCGGCCGGCGGAGCCGCACCGGCTAAATGATCATCCCTTGGAGGATCTCCTCCGCGGCCTGGGCTTCCTCCTCCTCGGAGATCTCACCGGCGGCCCTCGCCTCTGCCAGCTCCTCCAGGCGGCGCCTGACCGCCATGGGGCTCCAGAGTTCCTGCTCGGCCTGCTCCTCAAGCAGTTCCGCGAGCCGGACCAGCCCGCGGACCGGTGCGAACGGCAGACCCAGGATCAGTCCTAGTGGTCCCACGTCATCACCCGCTCTCCTGTGTCCTGACGAAGTCGTACGGTGCCAGCGGGCCCAGCAGTCGTAGCCCGACCAGGCCCTCCCAGCGCTTTCCGAACACGTCCAGGGCCTTTTCGATATCCGGCTGCCGGTCGGTCCGCACGAGCAGGGCGAGGTGGGCGGCGTCCTGCTCATGGGTGGGATCGCGCACGGCGATGTCGACGCAGAGCGGAGCGAGGGCATCGACCAGTGCGGCGGTGTCGGCTTCACGTCTGGCCGTGATCGACGCGTTGATCAGTTCTCCGATCCGCATCCTGGTGTCCCAGGTCGCCTCCTCGGGGAGGTCGCGGATCTCGTCGCGCAACCTCGCTATCTCGGGGTTCTCCTCCAGCACCTTCCGCAGGACGGTCTGCTCGACATAGCGCCCCTTCACCACGAACTCCGCCTGTCCCTCCAGGGCGTTCAGCGTGGCGAGGAACTCGTCGTGGTGCGGCGTGAGCAACTCGTCGACGACCGCCCGGGTGTCCGTCACCACCGCCCCGAAACGGATCGGGAGCACGGGCACCTCCGCGGCGGCTTCGTCCAGCAGTCGCTCGTGGGCCATGAGGTCATTCGGCCTGCCCAGCGGGCGGTCGGTGGCCACGTCGCTCACCAGGGCGGCGATCTCGCCGTACCGCACCAGCCTGACCGCGCCCGGCGGGTCTCCCACCCCGAGGGTGTCCGAGGTCAGTTCGACGTCCGCCGGGACGATCCCGTAGATGTAGGCGCTGGTGCCGGGCCTGGAGGCGCCGGCCCCCCCGGCGCCGGCGGTCCCCCGCCGCTCGGAGGCGGAACGTCTCTGGGTGGCGCGAGCGCCGGACGTGGACCCGCCGGACCGGGCGGCCTCCGGCTTCGCGCTGGAAGCGTGCATCTCACCGCTCCTTCCGTCGTCTGGGCCGGGGTACCGTTTCGCGCTCCTCCTCTGGCTCCTCCTCGGATTCGCCGGTCAGGCCGCTGAGCTTCTCCTTGGCCGCGTCCAGCACCCCGTGTGTCGCTCCCTTGGCCACCGACTTGCCGCCCCCTTCTGTCATGTCCTGCACCATTTCCGGCAGGGTCTTCTGGGAGCCGGTCTGGGTGAGGTCGAGGCGGTTGACGGCCTTCGCGAAGCGCAGGTAGGTGTCAACGCTGGCCACCACGATCCGTATGTCGATGGTCAGGAGTTCGATTCCAACGAGAGAGACTCTGATGTAGGCGTCGATCACGATCCCCTTGTCGAGGATCGTGTCGACGACGTCGGCCAGCCCCGATGCGGATCGGTAGCCGGCGGCCCTGCCCCCCTGAACGACGGTCATGGCGTTCCTCTCTGGTTATCCGCTGCGACGTGTCCGGTCACACTTGGGCGGAGGTCTTGCGGCGACGGGCGGGCCGCTTGGACGGCTCCTTCGCGGCGGGTTTTTCAGGTTCCTCTTCTTCCGCCTCCTCTTCCTCGCCGGGCTCCTCTTCCTCTTCCTCCTCTTCTTCCTCGGGTTCTTCGGCCTGTTCCTCCTCGCCCTTCTCCTCTTCCTCGGGGCTCTCCTGTTCGGCCTGTTCCTTGGCCTCCTCCTCTTCCCGGAGGGCCGTCTCCTGGTCCTTGACGACCTTGCTGTCGCGGATCTCGCCACGCCATCCCTGAAGTTCGTCGGGCTTCAGGAGCACCTGGTTCATGATGTGCCGCCGGAAGTGCTTGAGTTCGAGGCGCACCCGTCTGCCCTGGGCGCGCCACAGGTTGCCGGTGCCCTCGAACAGGCCTTTCGGGTAGTACTCCAGGGTGACCAGAACCCGGGTGAGGTCGGGGGTGATCTCGTGGAAGGTCACGATGCCGTTGACGTACCCCTTCGCCCCCTTCGAGCGCCAGATGATCCGCTTGTCGGGCACCTGCTCGATGATCGTCGACTCCCAGGTGCGGTGGGACAGGAAGATCTGTGCCTTCCACTCCAGCTTCTCGTCAGATGGCTGGTCGACGTTCTCGACCTTCTTCATGAACTTCGGGAAGTCTCCGAACTGGGTCCACTGGTCGTAGACCATGCGTATCGGAACGCCGATGTCGATGGATTCGACGATGTTGGTTATCTTCAACTTCCCGCCTTTCCCACCCTTGCCGCCTCCGGTGATCTTCTTGACCAGGCCGCCGATCGCCTTCTTGCCCAGTCCCTTCACCAGGCCGCCGACCAGGGATCCCCCCGAGCCGGTCAGCGTGCTCAGCAGGCCCGATCCACCGCCTCCGGCATAGTCGGTCAGCTTGCCGGTCATTCCTTTGACCTTGTCGCCCACCGTGGACAGCGCCCGCTCGCCGACGGCGCCGAGGAGATTCTGGAACTCGTGGGTGAGCCGGTCCATGGAGTTCTCCTGGCCGTTGTGCTCGGGCCGCTGCTCTTTCTGGTCGGTCTGGCCCTTGGAGGCCTCAGCCATGGGGCTCACCCCCGTGACTTGGCGGGCGCCCGCCTGGTTCGCGACGGTTCGGGCTTGCGCTGACTTGAGCCCCGGCCTCTGGACCTGGCCGGTGCCAGCTCCTCTTCCTCCTCCTCCTCTTCTTCTTCCTCTTCCTCCTCAGGCTCCTCTTCCTCTTCTTCCTCTTCTTCTTCCTCCTCTTCTTCCTCTTCGTCCTTGGGCTGGGACTTCTTCGGGGGTTTCGCGGGCTTCCCTCGACGCTTCCGGCCTTCCTCGGGCTCTTCCGGTTCCTCCTCGGCCTCCTCGGGGTGCCGCAGTGACTCGGCTCGGTCGTGCAGCTTGCCGCTCAGCGAGTCGATCTGTCTGGTCATCATGGATTTGGCGGCGTCCTTGCCCGCCTCCAGGAGGTCGCCGCGAATGCTTTCGGTGATCTTTTCCAGTTCCGGAGAGGAACCGAGTATCTTCAGCCCCTGCTGCAACAGGTCGCCCTTGCCGCCGCGTAGGTGGCCGGTCACGCCGGCGATGGCCAGCACCGTGGCCAGCCGTACTTTCCCGCGCCCCAGAAGGTAGCCTCCGGCCACGGCAAGGGCCATTCGCACCATGTTGTTCACGATCACCACTCCCTGTCGATTGTCCTGCTGCGGAGTCCGTCTCATCTCTTTCGAGTCCTCGGGGCCAGACCCCGTCGGTGCATCACAGAGAAAGACGACATTGACCAGAGCTGACGCCCGTTGCGGTGAATATGGGAAGAGCATCCGGTTCCCACAATTTCATTTCCTCCTACCCTGGAAAACCCCCACAAAAACACATATGGGCAAAAAGGGGACAAAAGGGATATTGTTCTGGTTGGGCCTACCCGGGGGTGGATTCCCGTCGTGAGCCGGAGGTGAAACACCCTTCCGTCCGCCTCTGGCCTACGGCGGAGGTCGAGAGTTCAATGATGTGTCGGGGTCAACGGCGGAGCTTTGTAACAAGTGAAGCCAGGTTCTCGGAAAGATTTGGTCAAGACTTCCAAGACGAATGAGCCGAGAAAGGAGAGGGGCGCTTAAAAAACGGGAACAACCACCTCGTTAACCCGTAAAGCGGAGGTACAGCCCTGGTGAGAAGATCGAGGGCCGGGTTTGCCGTGGTTGCCATGGTGGTTGTTTCCACCATGGTCGGCGGGCTCACGGGATGTGCACGTGCGGAGTTCACCTACGTCCGCCACGACGATGGGCAGACATACTTCAAGGTTCCGGCGGCCTGGCAGAAGGTCGACCAGACGGCGCTGGACAAGGCGACCATCGGAGCCGACCTCGAATCGGCCACCGCCCAGCTGCGCAAACAGCTCATCTGGTCGACCGCCTACGACGCCCACAGCAAACCGTCTCCAGATCACCTGCTCGGCTACGGCACCGAGGACGAACCATTCGTCTTCGCCCGGATCGCCAAGCTCCTTCCCGAGGAGCAGGACGCGCTCTCCCTGAACAGCATGCGCAACTCCGTCCTGCCCGTCACCGAGACGGTGCGCAAGGAGTACGCGGAGATCCCCGGCTATCCGCTGAAGGACTTCGAGCTTCTCGCCGATGAGGTGCTCCAGCCCGGAGACGGCTTGCGCGGGGTGCACGTGCGGTTCAACTACGCGATCGAGGGCGCCGGGACGGAGACCTTCGACCTCACCTCCTATCTGGCCCAGGACGGCAAGCAGATCTCCACCCTGCTGATCCGCTGCTCGGCGGCCTGCTACCGGAAGCGCGCCGGGGAGTTCGACCGGATCGCGCAATCTTTCAAGGTCAAACGACTCACCGGGTGAGGAGAAGCCCGTACATGAAGTCACCTCCGCCGCCCCCCACCTTCGAAGGACTACGGGCCCCCGGTTCGGGTCCGACGGACCCGCATCCCGACAAGCGCAAGAAGATGCCGTTCTGGGATCGGATCAAATTCCTCCTCATCCTGACGATCATCTACTTCATCCTGGTATGGAGCGAGATGGCCTCATTCGAGGGCATCATGACGTTCCAGGATGCGATGGTCACCACCGCTGTCGCGGCGCCGTGGATCTTCTGGCTTCTGGGAGCCGAGTTCCTGCGCCAGCTCCACTTCTTCGTCAGCGAGCGCTCCGCCGGATACAACCGGTTCTGGACGCGCGGTGTGTTCGGCGGCTTCGAACGCTGGACCCATCGCCGCTTCTCGGACTGGAACCGCTTCAGGATGGCGCGCGCCATCAAATGGCTGTTCTGGATCGCGGTGCTCGCCCTCATCCTCGGCGAGGTGCTGGACACCTCTCCCGCGCTCGCGCTGTTCCAGGCGCCCGCGCTGCTCTGGCAGGCACTGCCATACGTGGCGCAGCTCGCCTTCGCGTTCTTCTTCATCGCCTTCCAGTTCATCGGCCTGTTCTGGCTGCTGTCGCGGGGCGGCGTGGAGACCTACTTCCCCGACGACATCAAGACCCGCTTCACCGACGTCTGGGGCCAGGACCACGTCGTCGAGCGGGTCAAGGAGAACATCGTCTTCCTGGAGCGGCCGGACGCGATCGAGGAGCGTGGTGGCTACGTGCCCAGCGGCCTGCTGCTGTGGGGCCCGCCGGGCACCGGTAAGACCCTGATGGCCGAGGCCGTGGCCGGGGAGACCGGCAAGCCGTACGTGTTCGTCGACCCCGGCGCGTTCGTCAACATGTTCATGGGCATCGGCATCCTGAAGGTGAAGTCGCTGTTCAGGAAGCTCCGCAAGCTCTCGTTGCGATACGGGGGCGTGATCGTCTTCTTCGACGAGGCCGACTCCCTCGGACGGCGTGGCTCGCTGGCGCAGCAGGGGCCCAGGGGCGGCCCCGGATTCTCCCCGCATGTCGCGGGGTGCCATGGATTCGGCTACCTCAGCGAGGACACCCGCTGGTTGCTGACCCGCAAGGGCGCGGCGGAGCGGAAGGAACCGGACACCGGCCGCAGCCGCTTCATGATGGGCGGGATGGGAGGCGGAGGCGGCGACCCGGGCACGCTGCAGGCGCTGCTCACCGAGTTGTCGGGTCTGAAGAAGCCCCGGGGCCTCGTCAACCGGCATGTGAGAAGGCTCTTCGGCATGCGGCCCAAGCCGCCGCCGAAGTACCGGATCCTGGTCATGATGGCCACCAACATGCCCAACTCGCTGGACGAGGCGCTGCTGCGGCCGGGCCGCATCGACCGCATCTACAAGGTGGGCTACCCGTCGAAGGCGGGCCGGGTCCGCACCTACCGGGGCTACTTCGACAAGGTCGACCACGAGCTGACCGACGAGCAACTGGACAAGCTGGCGACGATCACGCCCTACGCCACCGGTGCCACGATCAAGGACCTGGTGAACGAGTCGCTGATCACCGCGATCCGCGATGGCCGGGAGGTCATCACCTGGTCGGACGTGACCAGGGCCAAACGGCTCAAGCAACTCGGGCCGCCCGAGGACGTGGAGTACATCGAGCGCGAGCGGCACGCGGTCGCCGTGCACGAGGCCTGCCACGCCGTGGCGGCCTACCGCACCCGCTACCACCTTGAGATCGACATCGCCACGATAGAGAAGGGCGCCGACTATCTCGGCATGGTCGCGAGCATCAAGCCCGAGGACCAGTTCACCCGCTGGAAGTCCGAGCACGAGGCCGACATCATGGTCTCGCTCGCCTCGCTGGCGGGAGAGCGGATGTTCTTTGGGGAGGACAACTCCTCCGGCGTCTCGGGTGACCTGTTCTCGGCGACGTACCTCACCGCGCTGATGGAGGCGCACTGGGGTATGGGGCGCGGGGTGACCTCGGTGCCCGCGCTGCAGGAACTGGAGATCATGGGAGGCAAGTCGATGCCCAAGCCCGGCGGCGGTGGCATCGGTTTCACCAAGACTCCGGGAGGCGGGCAACCGCTGGCCCCCGACGTGCTGGGTGAGCGCATCGAGTTCAACCTGGTGCGCCTGCTGGACCGGACCGAGGAACTGCTACGGGAGCATCGGAGAGACGTCCTGTGTCTGGCCCACGCGCTGGAGACGCACAAGACGCTCAACGGTGACGACGTGGTCGCGATCCTGGAGCGGAGGCAGGGGCCGCTGGTCGACGGCTCGGTCTATCTCTCGGACGACTTCTACGCCGAGATCGAGGAGTATCACCTGGAGGCGGCGCGGGCGCATCGCGAACACAGCCACGTGTCGCGCACCCTGCCCGTCCCGGCGGCCCTGCTCAGGCTCGAACCCGCCGTCGCGGTCGTACCGGGAGCGGTGATGGGCAACGGCAACGGCCACGGCGCCGCGGTGCCGGCCGGGCCGGCCTCGGCGCTCACGGCCGAGCCGGACTTCGTGCCGTGGGGTGACGGCGGTCCGGTGCCCCGGCTGTCATCGCCACCGCCCGTGCCGTTGCCGCAGCCTCCGCCGTCCGGTGTTCCCGCGCCGCGGGGCGGGCGGCTGAAGGTGGTGCTCCTGGTCGTGGTCAGCCTGGTGGCGCTGGCGGCCTTCACGCTGCTGGGCGTGTACACGCTCAACGGCGGGAGTGTCGTGATGGGTGGGGCGGGCTCACCACAGTCCGGCACGCTCCCGGTGGTGCTCGTCGCCGTACTGGCCGCGATCGTGGGAGCGGGCATCGTCGCCGCGGTCACCCGGGGATCGCAGGCCGCCAGGGCCAGGGCCGAGGCCCAGCGTGACAACGCCGTGGAACGGGCACAGTTGCTCGCCGCGGCGATGGACCCAGAGGTCGCCATGCGGGTCCTCGGTTACAAGGGCACCGATGAGCGGCCCCCGCGCTGACGGTTCCGAACACGCACAGCCCGCCGGGCCGAGGCCGCGGGCGGGCTGTGCGGTCGGGAGGTCCCGGGGGAGTCGGTGAGCCGGTTCCCCCGGAGGCCCGTCAGTCGAACTCGCCGTCCTTCACGCCGCCGACGAAGGCGTCCCACTCGCTCCGGGTGAACGCCAGAGCCGGGCCGCCCGGATCCTTGGAGTCGCGGACGAGGTAAAGCCGATCGGCGTCGGCCTTGTGCCGGGCGACGGCCGGATCACCGGGGACGACCGCCACCTCCACGCAGTCGCCTCCGTTGGTGCTGCGACCGCTCTTACGCCACTCGGCGTCGGACAGATCCATCGTGGACCCTCGCACTTTTTCTTCCTTCTACGGCTAGGGGGAGGAAAACCTTCTCGCCATCTGGGCGATGAAGGCCGCCGAATCCTCCTGGCCGAGTGCCATCTCGCAGAGGCTCTCGAACATGGAGGCGTATCGGCTGACCTGCTCCGGGTCGTCCGGCACGAGCCCGCTTGAGGCCTGCTCCAGGTAGAGCAGGTCGGGAACCTCGGGCTCGGGAAAGCTGAGCAGGCAGAACTTGCCGTCCATCGCCGCGTGCGCCCCCGCGGAGAACGGGGCGACCCGGATCTCCACGTTGGGCAGCGCGCCGAGCTGGACGAGATGTTCCAACTGCTCCGACATGACGTCGCGCCCGCCGATCTGACGCCGGATCACTGCTTCGTCGAGCACCGCGACGAGGTGGATCGGGTCACCGGGTCCGTGTAGCAACCGCTGGCGCGAGATGCGTACGGAGACCGTCTCCTCGACCTGGGAGGGGGTCTGGACAACGGAGGTCGCCTCGATCACCGCGCGTGCGTACGGTTCGGTCTGCATCAGGCCGGGAACGACGAGCGGCTCGTACGAGCGCACGAGCGACGCCTCCGCCTCCAGCCCGATGTAGGAGTCGAAGCCCGGCTTAAGGGCTTGGCGGTGAGGGTGCCACCAGCCTCGCCGCCGGGCCTCCACGGCCATCTGGATCAGGGAGTCACGTGCCTCCCCGGTCACGCCGTACACATCGGTGAGGGCCGACACGTCCGAGGGGCGGGGACGGGTCAGGCCCGTCTCGTATCTCCAGACGGTGGTGTCGGTGGAGCCGATTCGCTCGGCCACCTCCACCCGTGTCAGCCCGCTGTCCTTTCGCAGACGGTTCAGTTCAGCCATCAGGCGGCGATGACGGGCCGTGGGGCTGTGTCGAGAGGCCACGCATCTACCTCCCTCCGTCCTTTGATAGCAAATCTGTGGAATCTCAACATGAGGTATTGCAGTCCTTGATAGAACAGTTCACCGTGAGTGAGTGTGCCATCTCAGAGGGCGATGTGCATGGGATATGCGTGTCAGGGAGTGAGGTCAACCATGACGACCGGACGGCAGGCCGTCTCACCTCGATCCACGGTGACCCTCAAGGGGGTTCCGGAGTCGGTGTCGATGGCGCGAAGCCGGGTCAGGGAGCTTCTGGGCGAGGGACACCCTGCGTCGGACGACGTCATTCTCCTGGTGAGCGAGGTGGTGACCAACTCCGTGCTCCACTCGGGGTCCGGAGAGGGCGGAGAGGTCGCGATGACCGTGGCGGTGGGATCGGCCGCGGTGCTGGTCGAGGTCTGTGACGCCGGGTCCGGCGCGTCGATGCCGCACGTGCGCAACGACCCCGAGGCGGAGGGCGGGCGAGGCATGTTCCTGGTGGACCTGCTCGCCGACAACTGGGGCATCCAGGACGACGTTCCCGAGGGCGCCAGGACGCTCTGGTTCGAGGTCGTCTTCTGATCTCGGGGCGGAGGGGATACGGCTCCTGAAATTTGGGCCTTTGCTAATCAACCTCCCTGTCTGACTCTCGGTGGAGGCACGCGACAAATCCCTAGAATGCGTGCCCGAGGAGGACGCAGGTGAGACGCCGTCTGATCGTGGTGTTCGCCGCTTTGGCGCTGTTATGTCTTGGTGTGAATGGGGTGGGCGCCTCGGCCGAGCCGCAACCGAACAGCCAGTACAAGGTCCAGGGGCCGAGCACCTCCCAGCAGCGGAGCGCGATCGCGGCCACCGGTGCCGCGATCGATCAGGTCGATACCGACTCGGTCGTGGTCACCGCCAGCGAGGCCGAGGTCGCCGCGATCAAGAAACTCGGCCACACCGTCACGAGGATTCCCAGGTCCTTATCCCCGACCGGGCCCGAACAGCGCTCGGACTTCCCCTCGGCCGACTCCGGCTACCACAACTATGCCGAGATGACCGCCGCGGTGAACCAGATCGTCGCCGACCACCCGACGATCGCCCGCAAGATCAGCTATGGCACCTCGTACGAGGGGCGCGACCTGATCGCCGTCAAGATCAGCGACAACGTCAACACGGATGAGAACGAGCCCGAGGTGCTGTTCACGCACCACCAGCACGCTCGCGAGCACATGACCGTCGAGATGGCGATCTACCTGCTCAACCTGTTCACCGACGGCTACAGCACCGACAGTCGCATCGCCAACCTGGTCAACACCCGCGAGATCTGGATCATGCCGGACCTCAACCCCGACGGTGGCGAGTACGACATCGCCACCGGTTCCTACCGCTCCTGGCGCAAGAACCGGCAGCCCAACTCCGGCTCGTCGTACGTGGGCACCGACCTCAACCGCAACTGGGGCTACCAGTGGGGTTGCTGCGGTGGCTCCTCCGGCTCCGCCTCCAGCGACACCTACCGGGGTTCCGCGGCCGAGTCGGCTCCCGAGGTCAGGGCGGTGGCCAACTGGGTCCGCAGCAGGGTCGTCGGCGGCGTGCAGCAGATCAAGGCGCACATCGACTGGCACACCTACAGCGAGTTGATCCTGTGGCCGTACGGCTACACCTACAACGACACCGGCCCCGGCCTGACCCAGGACGACCGTGACGCCCACGCGACCCTGGGCCAGAACATGGCCGCCACCAACAGCTACACCCCCCAACAGGCCAGCGACCTCTACATCACCGACGGCACGATCGACGACTGGCTGTGGGGCGTCTTCAAGATCTTCAGCTACACCATCGAGATGTACCCGACCGGTTCCTCACCGGGCTTCTATCCTCCCGACGAGCAGATCGTCCCGCAGACCACCCGTAACCGCGAAGCCGTGCTCCGCTTCCTGGAGTACTCCGCCCGCAGGCCACCACCTCCAGCGGCGCCAAGCAGCTCGGCACCACGGTCAGCGGCACCAACGACCTGGTCACCGGCAGGCTCGCGGGCACCGCGGCGGGTGACTACGACATCGACGGAGGGGTCACCAGCGTCCAGTCACCGGCCATCCTCCACCGCCGACTTCCTGCGCGTGAAGGTCGTCGGCTCCACCACCACCCAGGTGTTCCAGCAGCTCGGCGCGGCCTCCAACCGCAACGGCGCCTGGGCGGTCGCCACGGCCGACCTCTCCGCCTTCGCGGGCCAGACGGTCCGCATCCTGATCGAGGCCGCCGACGCCTCGGGTGCCTCCCTGGTGGAGGCCGGCATCGACAACGTCAAGATCACTCAGCAACCCTGACCCTCCCTCGGGGCGCCTTCGCCGAGGGTGCCCCGAGCCATTCGCCGGTAGGCTCGGCGCCGGTCAGACGCGGCAGATCAGCTCGCCGTGGAGCACCGACAGCCAGCCGTCCCGCTCCCCTGCCCAGGCGCGCCAGCCCGCCGAGAGGCGGCACAGGTCCTCCTCGGTGCTGCCCGAGGCGAGGGCCTGGCGGGCCATGTCGGACTTCAGGATCCGCTCGGCCCACATACCGCCCCACCAGGAACGGTCCTCGGGTGTGGCGAAGCACCAGGTCGAGGAGGTGGCCGAGACGTCGGTGAACCCCGCCGCGTGCGCCCAGGAGAGCAGTCGCCGCCCCGCGTCGGGCTCGCCGCCGTTGGCCCTCGCCATTCTCAGGTAAAGGTCCAGCCACTCGTCCAGTTCGGGCATCTCGGGAAACCAGGTGAACGCGGTGTAGTCACTGTCGCGTACCGCGACGATCCCGCCCGGCCTGCAGACCCGCCGCATCTCGCGCAGCGCCGACACGGGATCGCCGACGTGCTGGAGCACCTGGTGGGCGTGGACGACGTCGAAGGTGTCGTCGGGAAAGCACAGTTCGTGCACGTCCGCCACGGAGAACTCGACGCCGGAGCGCCCGCGCCGCTCCACCTCCGCGCGGGCCAGTCCGAGCGCCTCCTCGCTGATCTCGGCCGCGGTGACAGTGCCGGGCGTGACCCGCTCCGCCAGGTCGGCGGTGATGGTGCCGGGCCCGCAGCCCACGTCCAGCAGCGTCATGCCCGGTCTCAGGTGCGGCAGGAGGTAGGCGGCCGAGTTCTCCGCGGTACGCCACCTGTGGGACCTGAGCACCGACTCGTGGTGTCCGTGCGTGTAGACGGCGTCCTTGCCTGTCATGGGAGACCCCTTCTTCTTTCCATCGATCCCGACCGTAGCAGGAATCTCATATTTCAAGAAGAATCGTCTCACTATATGGTCTCATTGGATGGTCGTAACGGATTTCGCACCTTTTCATCGCTTGCTGTAACGAGGGAGGGCGCCCACACTCAGATGGGATGTTCGCTGACGCAATGGGGGTGATCCTCGTGCATGAGGAGTTCAGCGCTCACGAGACCTGGCCACTGGGGTGCACGCACTGCGGGCACCTCTGGCAGGAGGAGTACCTCGTCCGTCACCTGACCGACGGATACGGACACGACGTCGTGCTCTGGCTGAGGTCGGGCGTGATGGTCCAGCCCCCGTGGTCGGGAATGAGCTGTCCCGCCTGCGGCAGCGGCGGTGTCCGCGTCTTCCCGGCGGGTGCGCACCCCCGGGACGGTGCCTTCTTTCCCACCACCGCCTTCACACCCGCCCCGGCCCCGGCCCCCGGTCCCGGTCCGGCCCCGGTCCCCGCGGTGGGAGCCGGTGCCTCGCCCGCCGGGCCCCGGCCGCGTCGCCACCTGTCGCAGCCGGCCCTGCTGTACTCCCTCATCGCGGTCGCGTTCCTGCTCTTCACCAGTTTCGAGCTTTTCGAACACGTGGTGCCCCACCACTGAACCCGCCGCCACGGACCGCCGGCCCCCGCCATGGGGCGGGGGCCGGACGGTCAGCGGACATCAGCGGACATCAGCGGGCGTCAGAGGCGGAAGTCCAGGTCGGGGACGATCTCGGCGACGTCCATCTGGGCCTTCTGTAGCCTGCCCGAGTAGTCCCAGTTCATCGCCTGCCAGCGGGTGAACTGGTCGAGAACCCACACCCCCGACTGGCGGCTGCCGTTGCCGGATCTGCCGTTGCCGCCGAAGGGCAGGTGAGCCTCCGCGCCGGAGGTGGAGTTGTTGACGCTCACCATGCCCGCGCCGATGCCGGCGCGGAAGTGGAACGCCGACTTCGGGTCGGTGGTGTAGATGGAGGAGGAGAGCCCGTAGCCGGGAAGGTTGGCCAACTCGACGGCCTCCTCCAGCGTGTCGAAGGCGGTCACACCGACGATGGGGCCGAAGGTCTCCTCAAGGAAGAGCCGGTCGTCGGGGCGGACGCCGTCCACGACCACCGGGTGGTAGTAGAGGCCGCCCTCCCCGGTGAAGCCGGCGCGCGGGTTGTCCGGGGTGATGCGGCCGGTGGGACCGGAGACGACGGTGTGGTGCGGCTGGATCCAGCCCAGGTACTCCTCGTAGCGCGAGGCGAACCTCTCGTCGAGCAGCGGGCCGCAGAGCACGTCCCCGGCGGGGTCGCCGATCGCCGCCTCCGCCACGGCGCGCGCGTACCGGCGGAGGAACTCCTCGTGGACGCTCTCGTGCACGATCACCGTGCCGAGTGACGTGCAACGCTGCCCGGCGGTGCCGAAGCCCGCGAACAGCGCGCCTTCCACGGCCAGGTCCAGGTCGGCGTCCGGCATGACCACCATCGGGTTCTTGCCGCCCAACTCCAGGCAGGGGGACTGCAGATGGCGCCCGCACAGCTCGCCGACGGCGCGGCCCACCGCGGTGGACCCGGTGAACCCGACCTTGTGCATCGTGCCCTCGGCCAGCGCCGACTCCAGGCCCTCGAACGTCGTGGCGCCGTCGGCGAGAACCAGGTTCAGCACGCCGTCGGGCAGCCCGGCCGCCGTGAACAGCCGGTAGAGCGCGTGCGCCGAGGCCGCCGCGTACTCGGCGGGCTTCCACACCACCGCGTTGCCGCACAGCAGCGCCGGGACCAGGTACCACGACGGCACCGCGACCGGGAAGTTTCCCGCCGTGATCACCGCGGCCACTCCCACGGGGACCCGGAAGGTGAACAGGTTCTTGTCCGGCATCTCCGAGGGGACCGTCTGCCCGTACAGTCGCCTGCCCTCGCCGAGGAAGAAGTCACAGGTGTCGACGATCTCGCGTACCTCGCCCAGTGCCTCGGCGTACGGCTTGCCGATCTCACGGGTGACCAGGCGGGCCAGTTCCTCGGCGTTGGCCTCCACCAACCGCCCGATGGAGGCGATCACCCGCCCCCGGACGGGCGCGGGAACCCGGGACCACTCCCGCTGGGCCGCGGTGGCCGTGCGGCACGCGGAGGAGAACGTGCTCGCGTCCGCGAGCCGGACCCGCGCGACCACCTCGTCCAGGCGAGCCGGGTTGACCGACTCGTAGGCGGTGCCGTTGGACGCTTCTTTTCCGCCGATGACGGAGACGATCTCGCTGGTCACCTTCGACCTCCCGGTATGGACCTGTGACCGCATTCTCCCCGTGAAGGACGAGGTCGTCACATCAGTCGGAAGTCGGCGAAGTCGAAACCCGGGGACACGACGCAGCTCACCAGTACGGCCTCGTCGCCGGCGGGGCGGGCGGCCTGCCAGGTGCCGCCGGGCACCAGCGCCTGCGGGACCTGGCCCTCCTCCACCAGCGGACCCAGGGTCACGGAGTGGATGGGCTGGCCCTCGTGGCCGCCGAGGATCAGTGTCAACGGGCCGCCCCGGTGCCAGAGCCACACCTCGTCGGAGGCGACCACGTGTGGACGCGACTCCTCGCCGGGCCCCAGCAGGAAGTAGATCCCCGTCGCGGTGGCCCGCGTTCCGGTGTACCCGGGCGGGGTGAGGTCGACGGAGGTCCTCCAGGTCTCGCGGAACCAGCCGCCCTCGGGGTGCGGCAGCAGGTCCAGGGTCTCGGCGAGCGGAGGACGCGAAGAGGTCGTCATCGCACCGATTCTAGGGACCCGGCTCCTTGGGCGGACCGTGTGAGGTTCGTGTGCGCACCGACGTATTGCGCGGGCATGGGGCGGTGTTGGGACGGTACGGGCGTCTCCGCGGCGGAAGCCGTCTGGACGATCGGTGGGGCGGGCGCGCGAGCGCGCGCGTACGGGGCGCGACGAGGGTCGCCGATCGGTGCGGGAGTCACCGTGGGGACGGAGATCGCCCTGCGGGGTGGACGGTCCGGATTTGTCGGAGGGGTTGGCTAGGTTCGGTCCGTGATCGAACGGTGGAACCGGGATCAGGTGCTGGCGCTCGCGCCCGACGCCTCGTCCCAGAAAGCGGCCGGGACAATTTCCTCCCCCGGAAAGTGGTCGGGGACCGGAGTCACCGCCGACGCGGTGTGGGGTGAGTGCGCGGGCAGCGGCTCCAAGCCCTACCGGGCCTGCGTCGACCTGTCCGAGCCCGCCTACCGGTGCACCTGCCCCAGCAGGAAGTTTCCGTGCAAGCACGCTCTGGGACTGCTGCTCCTGTGGTCGGCCGACGGTGTCCCCGTCGCGGAGGAGGTCGCCGACTGGGTGGGTGAGTGGCTCGACGGACGGCGCGACCGCGCGGCCAGGACGGCGGAGGCCGGGGCGACCCGCGCCGTCAGGTCTGCCGAGGCGCCTTTCGCCGACGGTCGCCGGGCCGCGCTGCGCGAGCAGCGTGTGAGTGCCGGTCTGTCGGATCTGGAGCGCTGGCTCGCCGACCAGGTCAGGCAGGGTCTCGCCGGGTCACGGCGCCACGACCAGTGGGACGACCTGGTCAAGCGCCTGATCGACGCCCAGGCGCCCGCTGTCGCGGGCTCGCTGTCGCGTCTGCCCGCCGTGCTGGACGGCGATGACTGGCCCGCCCGCCTGCTCAGCGAGTACGCGCTGCTGCACCTGCTCTGCGTGGCCCACCGCAACCTCGCGGCTCCGGCCTCCTCGCCTGCCGGAGCCGGTGACGGTCCGGGGGGTGTGCCGGAGGCCGGGCCCGCGAGGCTCCGGGAAAGGGTGCGCGACCGGGTCGGTTTCTCGGTGACGAAGGAGGAGGCGCTCGCCGGGGAGGTCGTCCGCGACCTGTGGGACGTGCTGGGACGGCGTGACGAGGAGCACGACCGGCTGATCGCGCGCCGGGTCTGGCTGCGCGGGCGCCAGACGGGCAGGGCGGCGCTGGTGCTCTCGTTCGCGCCGGTCGGACAGGCTCTCGACGCCTCACTCGTCACCGGCACGACCATGGACGCCGACCTGGCGTTCTACCCCGGCTCGACTCCGCTGCGCGCGGTGGTCGCCGCCCGGCACGACGCCGCCCCGGCCGGTCCGCCGCCCGGCCAGAGCATCGAGCGGGCACTGGACGAGGTGGCCGAGGCTCTGGCGGGCGATCCCTGGCTCGACTCCTGGCCGCTCGTGCTGGAGGGGGTGACCCCGGCGGGGAGCGGTTCGCGGCTCCTGGCCGGGCCCTCCGGCGGGCTGCCGCTCCACCCGTCCGCGGGAACCCCGTGGCGGCTGGTCGCCACCTCGGGCGGCCACCCGCTGACCGTCGCCGCCGAATGGACCCCGAGGGGCCTGCGCCCCCTCACGACCTGGGATGAGAAAGGCCGGGTGATCGCCCTGTGAACGCCTCCGCGGACTGGGAGGAACTGGTGTCCACCGCGCTCGTCGGGACCGACCGGCGCCCGCTGCCAGGAGAAGGGGCGAGCGAGGTCGAGCTGCTCGGGCGCGCGGCCGTGCACACGCTGCGGATGCGCGCGGGGCGGCGGCCGGTCGCCCCGGGCGAGCCGCCGAGTCTCGCGGCGCCCGAGGAGCAGCCGGAGGTCTCGCGCGCCGCGGGCGACCGGCTTGCCCGGGTTCTCGGTGGTGAGCAGCCGAGACTGCTCACCGAATGGCTGGAGATCGCGGCCGGACGTGGACACCGTCTCTCGCCCCACCTGCTGCCCGAGCTTCTCGACCACGCGGTCAGGGACAGGTCGATCCGGCCGTACCTCGGCGTCCTGGCGGGCAACCGGGGACGCTGGCTGGCGGGACTGAACCCGGCGTGGGGTTTCCTGCTTGAGGAGGTCACGGGAGTGGCCGTGACCGGCCCTGCGACCGACTCTGGGCCGACCTCGCAGGTCTGGGAGTTCGGCACCTCGGGTGACCGCCGCGTCCATCTGGGCGAGCTGCGGGCGGCCGATCCGGCGAGGGCCAGGGAACTGCTCGCCGCCACCTGGGAGAAGGAGGGGCCCGACGACAGGGCGGCGTTCCTGGAGGCTCTCACCACGGGGTTGTCGCTCGAGGACGAGCCGTTCCTGGAGGCCGCGCTCGACGACCGCCGCCGCGAGGTCCGTCACCAGGCGGCCGACCTGCTCACCCGGCTCCCCGGATCGCGCCTGGCCCTGCGCATGGCAGAGCGCGTCGCCCGGTATGTCACCGTCGTGGGAGGTGAGATCCACGTCGACCCGCCGGTGGCCTGCGACAGCGCCATGGAGCGCGACGGCATCCGGGCGAAGGCGCCCCGGGGGACCGGCGAGCGGGGCTGGTGGCTGCAGCAGGCCGTGGCCCGCACCCCGCTCGGCGTCTGGCCCCGGCTGCTCGGCCGGCCGCCCGGGGAACTGGTCCGAATGAAGATCGTCGACTGGCATCGCGAGGTCATGGCCGGTTGGGTCAGGGCCGCCGTGCTCCAGGGGGACCCGGAGTGGGCGCTGGAGCTTTTCGCCTGGGACCCGATCGCCGACCTGCTGGCCGCGCTGCCCCGCGACAGGCAGGAGATCGTCGCGGCCGACTTCGTACGGCGGCACGGTCTGGACGGCCAACTGATCATGGTTCTCGGTGGGGCCGCGGCCCCGTGGGGGCCGGCCCTGGCCACGGCGGTCCTCCAGAAGATCATCGATGTGGCCGGCACCCAGCCGTGGAATCTCGGCGAGCTGACCAAGCTCGCCGGTGAGCGCATCGATCCGGCACTGCACGACATGGCCGGCCGGCTTTCCCTGGAGCCGCCCATCCAGGAGGTCGCCGCCCTCCTGCGTTTCCGTGACGACATGTTGAAGGAGCTCACACAGTGACAACGGTTCTGCGGGCCCACGCCGAAGACCAGTACGCCGAGGAGTTGGCGGTCCTGGCCAAGGGCGACGACCGGGTCCGTCCGCCGGGCTGGAAACTGTCGCCCTGGGCGGTGACCACCTACATCCTCGGTGACGGCGACCAGATCACCCCCAAGTACATCGGGCCGCGGCGCATCGTCGAGGTGGCCGTGGCGACGCTCGCCACCGACCGCGCGCTGCTGCTGCTCGGCGTGCCCGGCACCGCCAAGACCTGGCTCTCGGAGCATCTGGCCGCCGCGATCAGCGGTGACTCCACACTCCTCGTGCAGGGTACGGCGGGCACCGCGGAGGAGGCCATCCGCTACGGCTGGAACTACGCCAGGCTGCTGGCCGAGGGGCCGTCCATGGAGGCGCTCACGCCGAGCCCGGTGATGCGGGCGATGGCCGAGGGGCGGCTGGCCCGGGTGGAGGAGCTGACCCGGATGCCCTCCGATGTCCAGGACGCGCTGATCACCGTGCTGTCGGAGAAGACGCTGCCGATTCCCGAGCTCAACCGGGAGGTGCAGGCCGAGCGAGGTTTCAACATCATCGCCACCGCCAACGACCGTGACCGCGGTGTCAACGACCTGTCGAGCGCACTGCGCCGCCGGTTCAACACGGTCGTGCTGCCGGTGCCCGCCACCGCCGAGGAGGAGGTGGACATCGTCTCCCGCAGGGTCGGCCAGCTCGGCCGCTCCCTGGAACTGCCCGAGACCCTCACCGGGCTGGAGGAGATCCGCCGCGTCGTCACGGTCTTCCGGGAGCTGCGCGCCGGCGTCACCGAGGACGGCCGCACCAAGGTCAAGTCCCCCAGCGGCACGCTCAGCACCGCCGAGGCCATCTCCGTCCTCACCAACGGCATCGCGCTGGCCGCGCACTTCGGAGACGGGGTGCTCCGCCCCTCCGACGTGGCCGCGGGGATCGCCGGCGCGGTGATCCAGGACCCGGTCTCCGACCGCGTCGTCTGGCGCGAGTACCTGGAGACCGTGGTGCGCGAGCGCCAGGACTGGCGCGACTTCTACCGGGCCTGCCGTGACGCGGGCTGAGGCGATGACCCCCGGGAGGGGACCGCTCCCGATCTCCGTCCCGGGCGCCGGCCCCGGACCGGGTGGCACACCGGTGATCAGGTCGCGCGGTCGCCATCGCGCCATGCCGCCGGTCGGTGAGCCGGCTTCCCCACCTGGCCTCGGTCTCGTATCGGGTGGCACACCCGCGGCCACCCCGCGCGGTCGCCACCGCGTCACGCCGCCGGTGCCGCCGGTCGGTGAGCCGGCTTCCTCACCGGTCAGGGGGAAACGATGAGCGTCTCCGTGCTGGGGATCCGGCACCACGGACCCGGGTCGGCGCGGTCCCTGTGCGACGAGCTTGACCGCCTCAAGCCGGACATCGTGCTCATCGAGGGCCCACCCGAGGCGGATGAGCTGGTCGAACTGGCCGGTGACCCCGACCTCCGGCCGCCGGTGGCGCTCCTCGCTCACGTGCCGGGCGAGCCGTCCACCGCCGCGTTCTGGCCGTTCGCGGTGTTCTCCCCCGAGTGGCAGGCGCTCCGCCACGCCGTCGGGGCGGGCATCCCGGTCCGCTTCTGCGACCTGCCGGCCGCGCACAGCCTCGCCTCCCGCCCCGGCGCGACCGGCGACGCCGAGCCGCGGCCCGGAGCGGAGCCGGACACCGGTGTTTCCGGCCTTCATCGTGAAACGGCGGATGACGACGGGAAAGGCGAAGCCATTCCGGAGGCCGTACAGGTCGATCCGATCGGAGCCCTCGCCCGAGCCGCCGGATACGACGACCCGGAGCGGTGGTGGGAGGACGCCGTCGAGCATCGTGGCGACACCCCGTTCCACATGATCGCCCAGGCGGTGGAGGCGGTCCGCGAGGGACACGTCGCCGACGGGTACGAGGCGCGGCGCGAGGCCTTCATGCGGCGCACGATCCGCAGGGCGATCCGGGACGGCTTCGAGCGGATCGCCGTGGTCTGCGGGGCCTGGCACGTCCCCGCACTGGCGGGCACGGCGGGTGAGGGAGCGCCCTGGGGAGCCGGGCTGCCCACCGTGAAGGCCGACGACGCGCTGCTCAGAGGGCTGCCCAAGGTCAGGGCCGAGATCACCTGGGTGCCGTGGACGTACGGCCGGCTGGCCTCCTGGAGCGGGTACGGCGCGGGTGTGACCTCCCCCGGCTGGTACCACCATCTGTTCGCCTCCCCGGACCGCCCCGTCGAGCGGTGGCTGACCGGGGCGGCCGGAGTGCTCCGCGAGGAGGACCTGCCGGTCTCCTCCGCCCACGTCATCGAGGCGGTCCGGCTCGCCGAGAGCCTGGCCGTGCTCAGGGGGCGGCCCCTGGCCGGGCTGGCGGAGGTCACCGAGGCGGTCAGGGCGGTGCTGTGCGAGGGCGACGACCTGCCGGTGGAGCTGATCCAGCGGCGCATGGTCGTGGGGGAGCGGCTCGGCCAGGTGCCGGACAGCACCCCGATGGTCCCCCTCCAGCGCCATCTGCGCGAGGAACAGCGACGGGTGAGGCTCAAGCCCGAGGCGCTCGATCGTGAGTACGACCTCGACCTGCGCAAACCCCTCGACCTGGAGCGCAGCAGGCTGCTGCACAGGCTCCGCCTGCTCGGCGTCTCCTGGGGCACTCCCCAGGAGAGCCGGAGCAAGGGCACCTTCCGCGAGTCGTGGTCGCTCGCCTGGCGGCCCGAGTTCGACATCGACCTGATCGAGGCGAGTTCCTGGGGAACGACCGTCCCGGCGGCGGCCGCCGCCCGCGTCCGCGACCTCGCCGACGGGGGCGGGGTGTCCGGCGGGAACTCCGGCTCGGGGATGCCGGGCCGGGGAGGCGGTGCGGCCGGGACCGGGGGACCGCCCGGCGGCGGGGCGTCCGGAGGCGTCACGCTGGCCGGGCTCACCGGCCTGGTGGAGCACTGCCTGCTCGCAGATCTGCCGGAGGCGCTGCCGCACGTGCTCGACGCCCTGTCGGCGCGGGCCGCGCTCGACGGCGACGTCACGCACCTGATGGCGGCGCTCCCGGCGATGGTCCGCGCCCAGCGATACGGCGATGTGCGCGGCACCCCCGCCACCGGCCTGGCCACCATCGTCGGGGCCATGCTCACCAGGATCTGCGTCGGACTCGGTGGCGCCGTCACCGGCCTCGACGACGACGCCGCCCGTGACCTGATCCGTCACATCGACGCCGTCCACACCGCCGTCTCCCTGCTCGAAGCCGTGCCCACCGGTCCTGACGTCTTCGGTGGTTCACGGGAGACGGGGGCTCAGGGTGATCCGGGCGCGTCCGCCGGCTCCGTGGGCCTGGACGGTCCGGAGGGTGCGAAGGAGACGAGGAGCACCGGATCCTCGGGAGGCGCTGTCCGCCCTGAGGAGGAGTCTCCGCAGGGACGGTGGCTGGTGGCGTTGCGCGGGGTTTGTGGCCGCGGCGACCTGCACGGGCTCATCGAGGGCCGGCTCACCAGGATCCTGCTGGACGCGGCCGACCTCGACACGGCCGAGGCGGGCCGCCGGATGTCGCTGGCGATGTCGGCGGGGCACCCGCCGGCCAGGGCGGCGTCCTGGATCGAGGGGTTCCTTTCCGGGGGCGGGTTGCTGCTCGTCCACGACTCCCGGCTGCTCGGGCTGGTCGACGAGTGGCTCACCGGCCTCGCCCCGGAGACCTTCGTCGACGTGCTGCCCCTGCTCCGCAGGACGTTCGGCGCCTTCGCCGCCCCCGAGCGGCGCTCGATCGGCTCGCGCGTCCGCTCTCTCGGCTCTGGCGGCGCGGATCGGGCACCGGACGCGGAGGAGTTCGACGAGGAACGCGCGGCGGCGGCCGTGCGGACCGTGCTGGCGATTCTGGGAAGGACGGGGAGCAGCGATGGATGAGCGGTTGCGCCGCTGGCGGATGGTCCTGGGCGGTGACGCCGACGGCACCGGGTGCTCGCTCGCCGGCATCGACGCCCAGATGGACGGGGCACTGGCCGCGCTGTACGACGGCGCCAGCGCCGGTGCGGGAGCGGCCGAGCGGAGCGGTGGCCTGGGCGCCTCCGCGCCCCGGGTGGCGCGCTGGCTGGGCGACATCCGGTCCTACTTCCCCTCGACCGTCGTCCAGGTCATGCAGAAGGACGCCGTCGAGCGGCTGAACCTGACCCGGCTGCTGATGGAGCCGGAGATGCTGGATGCCGTCGAGCCGGACGTGCACATGGTCGGCACCCTGCTGTCGCTCAACCGGGTGATGCCCGAGAAGGCACGGGAGTCGGCCAGGGCGCTGGTCGGCAAGGTCGTCTCCGAGTTGGAGCGGCGGCTGGTTCAGAAGACGAAGGCCGCCGTGACCGGCGCCCTGGACCGCTCGGCCAGGACCCACCGGCCCAGGCGGGTCGCCGACATCGACTGGGACCGAACGATCCGTGCCAACCTGAGGAACTACCTGCCGGAGCGCAACATCGTGATCCCGTCCAGGCTGATCGGATACGGCAGGAGGCAGCGGGCGGTCCAGCGAGAGGTGGTGCTCTGCATCGACCAGAGCGGATCGATGGCCGCCTCCGTCGTCTACTCCAGTGTGTTCGGCGCGGTGCTCGCCTCGATGCGCTCGCTGAGGACCTCGCTGGTCGTCTTCGACACGGCGGTCGTCGACCTCACCGACCAGCTCCACGACCCGGTCGAGCTGCTGTTCGGCACCCAGCTCGGCGGCGGCACCGACATCAACCGGGCCATCGCCTACTGCCAGGGCCTCATCACCCGCCCCAACGACTCGATCTTCATTCTGATCAGCGACCTCTACGAGGGCGGTGTGCGGCAGGAGATGCTCCGCAGGGTCGCCCAGATGACCGCGGCGGGCGTCCAGGTGATCGTGCTGCTCGCGCTCTCCGACGAGGGCGCGCCCTTCTACGACCACGACAACGCCGCGGCGCTCGCTGCCATGGGGGTGCCCGCCTTCGCCTGCACCCCCGACGCCTTCCCCGACCTGATGGCCGCGGCGATCGAGCGCCGCGACATCGGCCAGTGGGCCGAGCGCCGACTGGAGCGCACCGCCACCTGATCCCGTCCTGGTGAAGGAGGCAAGGCCGCGGGGGCCCACCTTCTCCAGGACGTCAGGGGCCGAACGCGGCGGCCCGGCACCCACCGACGGATCAGCCGTCGTCTCGGACGATTCTTCGCCCGGTGGCCTCTCGACGACACGTCGAGGGGATCGGCAGGCTTCCCGGCCCCTCAGGAACGCTCCTGGTAAACATCCGGGATGCCGTCGTGGTCGAGGTCGGCGGTCTCCGCCTCGTGGATGCGCCGGTAGACGCGGTTGCGCAGCCGCAGGATCACCGTCGCCGCCAGCGCCGCGATCAGGGAGCCGGACAGGACCGCCACCTTGACGTAGGCGTCGCGCTCGCTGCCGAGCCCGAAGGCCAGCTCCCCGATGAGCAGGGAGACGGTGAACCCGATACCGGCCAGCACGGCCAGCCCGGCCACATCCACCCAGGCCAGGCCCTCGTCCAGCCGGGCATGGGTGAAGCGGGCCACCAGCCAGGTCGCGAGCATGATCCCAATGGGCTTGCCCACCACGAGGCCCACGACGACGCCCACCGCGACCGGGTCGCTCAGGGCGTCGGCCAGGCCGCTCAGACCACCGATGGCCACCCCGGCGGACATGAACGCGAACACCGGCACGGCCACCCCCGCCGAGAGCGGCCGCAGGCGGTGCTCGAAGTGCTCGGCCAGGCCGGGCCCGGCCTCCGGACCGCCGGCGCCTTCGCTGCGAAGAACCGGCACGGTGAAGGCCAGCAGCACACCCGCGACGGTGGCGTGCACGCCCGAGGCGTGCATCAGCGCCCAGGTGACCGCGGCCAGCGGCAGCAGCAGCCACCAGGACCGTACTCGGCGCTGCACCAGTAGGGCGAAGATCGCCAGCGGTACCAGCGCGCCCAGCAGCGGCAGCACCGACAGGTGCTCGGTGTAGAAGACGGCGATGATGATGATGGCCACCAGGTCGTCGACCACGGCCAGGGTGAGCAGGAAGGTACGCAGCGCGGTGGGGAGATACCGGCCGATGACCGCGAGCACCGCCAGGGCGAACGCGATGTCGGTGGCGGTCGGGATCGCCCAGCCCTTCGCGGCACCGGCGTCGGCGTCCAGGGTGAACAGCAGGTACAGCACGGCCGGGACGATCACTCCGCCGAGCGCGGCCGCGACCGGCACCGCGGCCCGCCGCACCTGGCGCAGGTCACCGGCGACGAACTCGCGTTTCAGCTCCAGGCCGGCCACGAAGAAGAAGATCGCCAGCAACCCGTCGGCGGCCCAGCTCGCCAGGCTCAGATCCAGATGCAGGGCCGCGGGGCCGATCCTGAAGGCGCGCAGCGCCTCGTAGGTTCCTGACCACGGGGAGTTCGCCCATATCATGGCGGCCATCGCACCGGCCAGCAGCAGCGCCCCGCCGACGGTCTCCTCGCGGAGGATGCCGGCGATGCGGCGGGCCTCGGGCCACGAGCCCAGGCCGAGCAGGCGGGACGTGCCAGGTGGGGTCTCGGTCATCGGTGCTCCGTTTTCGGGGTCGGGTCGGCCACTGCCGACCAGACTTCCCGGCGCACCACCGGCCACTGTACCCATGGGGAGGTCGGTTCTCCCCGCGAGGGTGCCGCCACCCGATCCCGTGGCACATCGGCGGGTCACGGGAACGGGCGCGGGTCAGTGCGCGGGTCAGTGCGCGGTGTCCTGCTCGTCCCGGGCGCGCAGGGGGAGCAGGAAGACGGCCGCGAAGGTGGCGACGAGCAGGCCCACCGCGACCCAGATCGTCAGGAGCATCGAGTCCTCGAAGCTCCAGTTCCGCTTGAGCAGGTCGAAGAAGAGCGTCCCGATCGCGGCCGCGCCCAGCGTGCCGCCGAGTTGCTGGATGGCGGTGAGGGTCCCGGAGGCCGAGCCGGTCTCGTGAGGCTCCACCCCGGCCAGCACGATGTCGAAGAACGGCGCCATGATCAGGCTCATCCCGATACCGGTGACCAGCAGGGCGGGGGCGAGCTGCCAGGGCGTGACGCCCATGCCCGCGACGTTCAGGGTGAGGGCGACCCCCGCGACGCCCCCGGCCATCACTACCGTGCCGATGTGGATCAGTCTGCGGCCCACCCTCCGGGCCAGCCCGGAGGCGTTGACGAGAATGAATCCGACCAGCGTGCCGATGGCGTTCGGCAGGCCGGCGAGGCCGGCCTTCAGCGGGCCGTAGCCCAGGGCGATCTGGGTGTAGAGCCCGAACACCAGGGAGAAGCCGACCATCCCGGTGAAGAAGACGAGGCCGGTGACCAGGCCGCCGGCGAAGGCGCGCTTGCGGAACAGGCTCATCACGACCAGCGGGGCGCCGCCGGCGCGCTCCTTGCGGGACTGGTGGAGGCAGAAGAGGGCGAAAACCGGGATCGAGACGGCCATCATCACGAAGGTCCACCCGGGCCAGTCGAGGTCGCGCCCTTGGACCAGAGGGAAGACCAGGAGGAATGAGGCGGCCGAGACGAGCCCCATCCCGGTCAGATCCAGCCGTGAGGCGCCTGAGGGCTGTGACGCGGGCAGGTAGCGTAGCCCGCCGAGCAGGGCGAACAGGCCGACCGGCAGGTTGATCAGAAAGATCATGCGCCATCCGGTACCGAAGAAGTCGCCGTCGACGAGCCAGCCCGACAGGACCGGTCCGGCGACCGTGGACAACGCTATGACCGGGCCGAACGCGCCGAACGCGGCGGCCAGCTCCTTGGGCGGGAAGACCTCCCTGATCACGCCGAGGCCCTGCGGCACCATCACCGCGCCGGCCAGGCCCTGCAGCACCCGCGCGACGATCAGCATCTCCGGTGAGACGGCCAGTCCGCAGAGCAGCGAGCACAGGGTGAAGCCGAGCGCGCCGATGGTGAACATGCGCCTGCGTCCGTAGAGGTCGCCAAGACGGCCTCCGGTGATGAGACCCACGGCCATCGCCATGGTGTATCCGGCACTGAGCCACTGGATCATGCTCGACGACCCGTCCAGATCCTTCTGGATGGACGGCGCCGCGATGGTTGTGATCATCGCGTCCATCAGGTCCATCACCTCGGCGGTGAGGACCACGCAGAGGGCGACCCAGCGCCACCGGTACGGCTCCGCGCCGACGGGTGAGGGGCCGGTCTCGACCGTGTGGGTCATGGGGGGCTCCGATCGGAGGTCGAATGATCGACGAACGCTGTTCGTTTTATACGAACATGGTTTTATGGGCGAACACTGTTCGTGTCAAGTACATTGTTCGCGCTAAGTACGGTGTTCGTGAACGCGATTCGTTGCGGTATAGGATCGGCGGGTGACCCAGATCCCCGCCCCGCCGTGGCGCAAGACCCGCAAGGCGAGTGCCCCGAGAACCGTCCTGAGCAGGGATCTCATCGTCGCCACCGGGCTGCGCCTCATCGACGCCGAGGGCCTGGACGCGCTGAGCATGCGCCGCGTCGCCCAAGCACTCGACACCGGCCCCGCCTCGCTCTACGCCCATGTGGCGAACAAGGAGGAACTGCTTGAGCTGATCTATGACGAGGTCATGAGTGAGATCCGGGTGCCCGAGCCTGATCCCGAGCGCTGGCTTGAGCAGATCAGGGAGCTGATCATGCAGGCCTTTCTGGTGTTCAGGGCCCACGCCGACATTGCCAGGGTCGGCCTGGCCACCATCCCGACCGGTCCCAACGGGCTGCGGGTGGCCGAGGGACAGCTGGCCATCATGCTCGCGGGCGGGGTGCCGCCCAAGTCCGCCGCCATGATGATCGACCGTCTCGGCCTGTACGTCTGCTCGGACGCCTACGAGGGCTCTCTCTACGTCAGCCGGCAGCGCGGCAGCGGCAAGGAGCTGGGGGAGTTCATGAGCGAGTTCTTCGGCCAGATCGCCACGTTCTACCGTGGCCTGCCCGTCGACCGGTTCCCCAACCTCGTCGCCCGGATCGACGACCTGATGGACGCCAACGGCACGGAGCGGTTCGAGTTCGGGCTCGACCTGCTGCTGAGGGGGCTGGTCTCGCACATCCGGGAGGCCGGTCCTACGACCAAGGACTGACCCGGAGGCCCGATGCCGGGGGTGAGGCGCCGGGCGTACCGTCGGCCCATGATTACCATCACGGGCGAAAAGCAGGCCGTCGGGATATTCGCCGCGCGGCACCGTGCCCTGACCGTCGGGCTGGTGGCACTCATCTCCCTGGTCGCCTTCGAGTACCTGGCGGTGGCCACCGCCATGCCGGTCGTGGCCGACGAGCTGGACGGTCACGCGCTGTACGGGCTGGCGTTCAGCGGGGCGATGGCGGCCGGAGTGATCGCGACGGTGCTGGGCGGGCGCTGGGGCGACGTCAGGGGGCCGGTGGCGCCGCTCTGGGTCGGCGTGGCGCTTTTCGCCACGGGGCTGGTCGTGGCCGGGACGGCGCTGACGATGGACGTGTTCGTCGTGGGCCGTTTCGTGCAGGGCTTCGGCGGAGGCGTCTTCCAGGTCGCGATGTACGTGCTGGTCTCGCGGGTCTACCCGGCCGAGACGCACCCCCGGGTGTTCTCGATCTTCGCGACGGCCTGGGTGGTGCCCTCCATGGTGGGGCCGGTGATCACCGGCCTCGTGGTGGAGCACGCGAGCTGGCGCTGGGTCTTCATCGGCGTGACGGTGCTCCTCCTCCCCGCGGCGCTGCTGCTCTGGCGAGGGCTGGCCGCCGCGCCCATGTCGGACCGGCCGCGGACCGGCCCGCGCTCCTCGATCGCGCGACGGCTGGGCTGGGCGGTGCTCGTCGCGGTCGGCGCGGCACTGATGCAGTACGGGGGCGCGGCGCGCGGCGCCGGGTTCGTCCTGCTGGTCGTCGGGCTGGCCACGCTGGTCGCGGCGCTGCCCCGGCTGCTCCCTGAGGGAACCCTGCGCGCGGCCAGGGGCCTGCCCTCGGTGATCTCACTGCGGGGCATCGCGGCGGGCGCGGCCATCGGCGGGGAGGCGTTCCTGCCGCTGATGCTCAACGAGGAGCGTGGCCTGTCGCTGACCATGGCCGGGCTCACCCTCACCGGTGGCGCGCTGAGCTGGTCGTTCGGCTCGTGGGTGGTGGGTCGCCGGAGTTTCGACCGGGTCCTGGTGCTGTGCTGCGGTTCGGTGCTGATCGCCGTGGGACTCGTGCTGATGGGCCTGACCGTCTTCGCCGTCGTCCCGGTCGCCGCCGCGTTCCTCGGGGAGATCGTCCTGGGGCTCGGCATGGGCATCGTGTACCCGACGTTGTCGGTGCTCGTCCTGGAGCTGTCACCCCCGGGGGAGGAGGGGGAGAACAGCGCGTCACTGGGGGTCGCGGAGTCGGTGTACACGGTCGTCTCCGTCGCGGTCGCCGGCGCGCTCCTGGCGGCACTGGGTGCCTCGGCCGTCGCCTACCTGCTCTGTTTCGGGCTGGCGGCGTTGATGGCGACCACCGGAGCCCTGGTCGGCGCCCGGGTCAGAGCCGACGCCCCTGTCCGGGGCTGAGCTCCTCCTGGGTCTGCCTCCGTACCCGACCTGAGTTCTCTCCGCACCGAAAGCGCCAGAAATATCGTAAAAAACCTGACCTAATCCCACCCTCGCAAGCAGGGGGCATTCGCGGGCCGCCGTGGCACCATGGAAGAACGCCGTTCCCGGTGGTGTTGAGAGAAGTCCCGCCCTCGGGCGGGATTCGTGTTTTAGGAGCTTGAATTCTCCGGGTTCGGAGAGGTCAAGGGGGGGTCATGCCGCGTGTCCGCGAGCTTGAGGTGTTCCGGCTGGTGCTGCCGTACGGCAGGCGGCCGGAGAGTATCCTCGTCCGGATCACCGACTACGGGGGCATGACCGGGTGGGGCGAGGTCGTCGACGCCGACCCCAAGACCTGGGTCGCGTTGGAGGAGGGGCTCGCGCAGGCGCTGATCGGCGTCGACTGGGAGCACCCCGACGAGCTCGGCGCCGTCCCCGGTGGATCCGCCGCCGACATGGCCTGCTGGGACCTGTGGGCGAGGATGCGCGGAGTGCCGCTGGCCCACGCGCTGGGCGGTACCCGTACCTCCCTCACGGCTACCGTCAGGATCGGCGCCGACCGCAACCTGGAGAGCCTGGTCGCCCGGGTGAACCGGCACGTCTGCGCCGGGTACGCCCACGTCACCCTGGATGTCCACCCCGGCTGGGACATCGAGCCGCTGCGCGCCGTCCGCCAGGCGTACCCCGTGCTGGGCATCAGCGTGGACGCCCGCGGCGCCTACCGCGACGTCGCCGCCCTTGAGGCGCTGGACGCCTACACGCTCTCCGCCATCGAACGTCCCTTCGCCGGTCCCGCCGGTCTGGCCGACCACGCCGACCTGCAGCAGCGCGTCGCCGCCCCGGTCCTGCTCGAGGTCGCCTCGGCCGCGGAGCTGGACGAGGCGATCGCCGCGGGGGCGGGCAGGGCGCTGCTGCTCCGCCCGTCGGCCCTGGGCTCCCTGCGCGAGGTACGGCGGGTGCACGACCGTGCGATGCGCGCCGGATGGGATATCGCCTGCGCCGGAGGCCGGGGCACCGGGCTGGCCCGCGCGGCCACCGTCGCCGCCGCCAGCCTGCCCGGCTGCACCCTGCCCTGCGACGTGGCCGAACCGCCGCGCAGCGCGCAGATCGTCGACCCGCCGGTCGGCGCCTCCGGCGGCGTGGTGGCCGTGCCACTCACCCAGCCGGGCCTGGGCCACCGCATCGACGAGGCCCGTGTCCGCCGCTTGGCCAAGGAGTCGTACTCGGCTTGACGCGCTCCCCACTCTGAAGGCTGGAGCACCGGCCCGCATTCAGGTAGTACGGCCCCGCTCAGCCGCAGCCTTCGGCGATGCCCTTGGGAGCGGTCGGGTCCGGCTTCGCCGTGCTGCTCGCCCTGGGGAGGGGCGTGCGGGAGGTCGTGGCCCGAGGGGTGGACGTGGGGGGCGCGGTGGCGGTGAGGGGACGCCTGATGACGGCCGAGGAGTGCAGGGCCTTCGCGGTGATCGTGCGGATCCTGCTCCAGTCGGGGTAGCCGGTGTTGATCAGCGGCGGGACGAACTGGACGCTGGTCACCTTCGCGTTCTTGACCTTCAGCGCCAGCGGGACCAGGTGCTCCAGCATCGGGCGCGGGATGTCGGTCCGCAGCAGTTCCTTGGTGGCCAGCGCGACCTGGTTGAACCGCGACAGCACGGTCGCCGGGTCCGCCTGGGAGAGCAGGGCGCCCAGCACGCACCGCTGGCGCCCCATCCGGGTGTAGTCGTCGCTGTTGGTGCGCGAGCGGGCGAACCACATCGCGTCGGCGCCGCGCAGCCTGCGGGTACCCGCCTTGACCAGGCCCTCGTCGTACTTGCCGAAGACCACGTCCTGGGGCACGGTCACCGTCACGCCGCCGATCGCGTCGATCAGCCGGGCGAAGCCCCACATGTTGGCCAGGGCATACCAGTCGATCTTCAGGCCCAGTGTGTAGCCGACCGTGTCGATGAGCGTCTTCGCTCCCTGCTTCCCGCGGCCCCCGAAGATCTCCGGGTGCGCGTCGGCGTACTCCCAGACGGCGAAGAGCAGGTCCTCGCGCGAGCCGTCCGGATTGGCCGGGAGCCTGAATCCGTCGGGAAAGCGCCTCGCCATGGGGGAGCCGGGGACGAAGCGGATGTTCTCCAGGTTGCGCGGCAGGCTCAGCAGCACGGTGTTGCCGGTTTTGACATCTATGCTGGCCACGTTGACGCTGTCGGTCCGCACGCCCACCCGGTGGGTGTCGGCGTCCCCGCCGAGCAGCAGGATGTTCACCCGGTCGCGGCCCGCCCACGGGTCGTCCTCTCCACCCCCGCCGCCGGTGGGGCGTGAGGTGGACGGGGCAGTGAAGACGTCGTCCAGTGCCGACTGCGAGACCGCCGCGTACTGTCCGAGGAGGCCGAACGGCAGCAGTACGGTCACCGCGAGCGTTCCCGCCAGAACCCCGGCGACCGCCTGCCCGGCGCCGGGCAGCGTGCCGGGGTTCATCACCACGAACGAGTGCACGACCAGGACGAACCAGGCGACGCCGAGCGCCAGCGAGGCCACCGTGACGCCGGTCAGCCAGGAGGAGGAGACCAACCGCCCGGCGAGGTCACCGAGGTCGGAGGCGAGCGCGATCCAGAGCAGGGGCAGCAGCAGCGCCGCGTACGCGCACAGCAGCGCCAGTCCGGTCCTTCGCCATCCGGCGCGCAGATGCGCGGCGCCCGGGGCGATGGCGGCCAGCGCCGTCCAGCCGATGACCGCACCGACGCCGGGCGGCTTTGATCTGTCCCGCAATTGCTCCCCGTTTCCTCGCGCCTGACTCGGGCTTGACCGCTGCAGGGAGATGGTAGGGGGGCGAAACCAGGTCGCGGGCGACAAGTCGGTGAACAACTCGGGAAGTCGGCAAGGCTTTATCCTGTGATTTTGACTGGAATAAGATTCGGTCATGGTTTTCACCGAGATCGAGTACGGCGTGGCTGACGGCATCGCCACCATCACCCTCGACCGTCCGCACCGCCTCAACGCCTTCACCTACACGATGCGCCGCGAGCTGATCGACGCCTTCGACCTGGCCGACGCCGACGACGAGGTGCGCGTCGTGATCGTCACCGGCCGGGGCCGCGCCTTCTGCGCGGGCGCGGACCTCGGGGGTGGCGGTGACACCTTCAACCACGACAGGAGCGAGGAGATGTTCGGCGGTGAGGACACCGTCGACGGCTCGCCCCGCGACGGCGGCGGCACGGTCGCGCTCCGGATCGCCAGGTCGCTCAAGCCGGTCATCGCCGCGATCAACGGTCCCGCCGTGGGCGTCGGGGTGACGATGACGCTCCCGATGGACATCAGGCTCGCCTCCGACACCGCCAGGTTCGGCTTCGTCTTCGCCCGGCGTGGCATCGTGACCGAGGCCGCCTCCAGTTGGTTCCTGCCCCGGCTCGTCGGCATCTCCCAGGCCATGGAATGGGCCGTCACCGGCAGGGTCTTCCCTGCCGCCGAGGCGCTCCAGGGGCGTCTGGTCTCCAAGGTCGTCGCCCCCGGCGAGCTGCTCCCCGCCGCCCACGCGCTGGCCCGCGAGATCGCCGACAACACCTCCGCCGTCTCGGTCGCCGCGATCCGGCGGCTCATGTGGTCGGGCCTGTCGGCCGCCTCCCCCTGGGAGGCCCACCGAGCCGACTCGATGCTGATGCGCGACTTCGGCTCCGCGCCCGACAGCGTCGAGGGCGTCACGGCCTTCCTGGAGAAGCGGCCGGCGAAGTTCCCGATGAAGGTCTCCCACGACCTCTCCGCCGCGGTCCCCTCCTGGCCGGACAACCCTTACGAACCTCGCTGACCTTCCGGGCCTCGCCGTCAGGTCAGGATGCGGGAGGCGGCGTGGGGGGAACGGGAACCCGCCGGCAGGACATCACCAGGGGAAGGCGAACAGGCCGTAGTAGGCCGCGGCCACCAGGAGCAGGGCGGTGCCGCCGAGCACCCCGGCGATCGCGAAACTCTGCGGGCGTGAGGGCTCCCAGCCCTCCCGCAACCCCGCGGCGACGGCCGCCACGCCGGTGACCTCCTGCAGCAGCATCAGCAGCGCCAGGATCCTGATGACCAGCCACCCGGTGAGCACCGCGGGCCACGCCCCGGCCTGGTTGACCGAGAACAGCACGAGCAGCGTGATGAACGCCACCACCGAGACGAGCAGCCCGGCCCCGGTCCACGCCATCCGGCGTAACCGCCGCCGGACCGGCGGCCAGATCCGGGCGTTGGTCTCCGCAGCGGGTGACCGGCCGCGGAGCCGCACCACCATCTCGGCCACCGGGCCGACCACGTAGCCGACCGCGGCCAGGCAGAGCGTCAGCCCGATGACGGTCCCCCCGGCGTACCAGGGAGCCGCGGGAACGTCGCTGGCCTCCAGGCGCTGGATCGGCGTGGCACCGGCGATGCGCACCGCGGGCCTGGCCGTGCCGGGCAGGCCCAGGACCCAGTTGGCCAGCGTCTGCAGGTAGCCGGGGGCGAACGGGCCGCCGTGCACGCGCATGCCGTGGTCGGCGCGGTCGAGGTAGCGGATGGTGTAGTCGCTGTTACCGCCCTCGGCGAGCGCGCCGGTCAACGCCATGCTGCTCTCCACGAACGGGATCGAGGGGTCACGCGTGCCGTACAGGGCCAGGACCGGCTGCCGCATCCCGCGCAGCGCGGGCAGACCGTCGTAGCGCAGGAAGTTCATGTCCACGGCGCCCATGGCGCGGGTGAGCAGCTCGCGTACCCCTCTGGGCGCGTACAGCCGTTCGAGCTGCTCGCCCAGCGCCCAGGTCACCTGTCGCATGGGGGAGACGTTGGGGGCCGACACCAGCACGGTGAACCCGACGGCGCTGCTCCTGGTGGCGGCGATGGGTACCACCCAGCTGCCCTCGCTCACCCCCCAGAGTCCCGCTCTGGCCGGGTCGACGTCGTCGCGGACGAGCAACTCCTCCAGAACGAGCAGGGCGTCGCGGGCGAGCAGGCCGAAGTCACGGCTGCGGAAGTCGTAGCCCACGGCCCGCTTGTCGTAGACGAGGGTGACGATCCCGGCCCTGGCCAGCCACTCGGCCTGGGTCGTGAACTCTCCCCTGACCCCGGGCCCGGCCCCCTGCACGAAGACCAGCGCCGGGTGGCGCCCGGGGGCTACCGGCGCGCGGATCGTCGCCTGGAGGGGGATACCGTCCTCGGCCGTGACGGTGACGTCCTGCGTGGTGATCTGCCTGGTCGCGGCGACCGGCCTGACCTCGTCCAGCGGCTGGGGAGGAAGGGTCTGGAAGACCGGGTCGGCGCGGAGCGGGGTCGGGTCGAACGGCGGCGGCAGGGTGTAGCCCACCGTCGCGAGAACCACGAGAATCAGGCCGGAGGCGACGCTCAGAACGCCACGGCCGGCCTGGTTGCCGATCCGATCCCCGATCGTCACTCGCCTCCGTGATCGTCGTTTCCCGGTATCGTTCCCTCTGATCTTCAAGCGTACCCATGGACGAAAACCCTGAGCGGAACGGGCGATGCGAGTGATGTGAGTGGCCACATTTGTCGCTGAGTCCTGTTAGCTTCGTGCGACATGCGGGTGCTGCACACATCGGACTGGCACCTGGGCCGCTCGTTCCACCGGGAGAGTCTCCTGGCCGCCCAGGGTGCCTTCGTCGACCACCTGATCGAGACCGTCAGATCGGAGCGGATCGACGTGGTCGCGGTCTCCGGTGACGTCTACGACCGGGCGCTGCCCTCGGTCGACGCGGTCGAGTTGTGCAACCAGGCGCTGCGGCGGCTGGTCGACACCGGGGCGCGCACCGTGCTGATCAGCGGTAACCACGACTCGGCGCGCCGCCTCGGCTTCGGCGCGCACCTCATCGACGCGGCGGGCGTCCACCTGCGCACCGACCCCGAGCGGGTCGGCGAGCCGGTCGTCGTCGACGACGTCGCCTTCTACGGCATCCCCTACCTGGAGCCCGAGCTGGTGCGCGCCCCCTGGGAGCTGCCCGAGCGCACCCACACCGCCGCGATCGGGCACGCCATGTCCCTGATCCGCGCCGACCTCACCCGGCGCGGACCCCGGTCGGTGGTCCTCGCCCACGCGTTCGTGACCGGGGGGCGGGGCAGTGACAGCGAGCGCGACATCAGCGTGGGAGGAGTCGCGCACGTCCCGGTGTCCGCCTTCGACGGTGTCGACTACGTGGCGCTCGGCCACCTGCACGGTCGTCAGCGGATGAGCGAGACCGTCCGCTACTCCGGTTCCCCGATCGCCTACTCCTTCTCCGAGGCCGGCCAGGTGAAGGGATCCTGGCTGGTCGACATCGGCCCCGGCGGGTACGAGCGCGCGGAGTTCGCCGAGGCCCCGGTGCCCAGGCCGGTCGGCCGGCTCACCGGTCGCATCGACGACCTGCTGGCCGCACCCGAGCACGCCCGCTACGAGGACCACTGGCTCCAGGTGACGCTCGTCGACCGGATCCGGCCCAAGGGTGCGATGGAGCGGCTCAGGTCCCGCTTCCCGCACACCCTCGCCCTGTCCTTCGAACCCGAGGGCGGGGTCGGTGAGACCGTCACCCGGCCCAGGGTGACCGGGCGCCCCGAGATCGAGGTCGCCCTCGACTTCGTCCGCGAGGTGCGCGGCGAGGCCGCCGACCCCGCCGAGACCGAACTGCTGCAGAGGGCCGTCGAGGCCTCCCGCGCGAAGGAGGCGATGGCGTAGATGCGCCCGCACCGTCTGTGGATCACCGCCTTCGGCTCCTTCCCCGGTGAGGAGCAGGTCGACTTCGACGCCCTCGCCGAGGCGGGGCTCTTCCTGATCCACGGCCCCACGGGGGCGGGCAAGACCACGGTGCTCGACGCGCTCTGCTACGCCCTGTACGGCAGGGTACCGGGCAGGCGCGACAGCGCCAAGAGCCTGCGCTGCGACCACGCGCCCTCGGGACGTGGGCCCAGCGTGGCGCTGGAGGTCACGATCAGGGGGCGCCGACTGAAGATCACCCGGTCGCCCGGCTGGCAGCGCCCCAAGCTCAGGGGCACCGGCACGACCAGGGAGAACGAGAAGGCACTGCTCGCCGAACTCGCTCCCTCGGGGGAGTGGGTGGGGCTGACCAACCGGGTCGACGAGGCGGGGGAGTTCATCGGCACCCTGCTCGGCATGAACGCCGAGCAGTTCCTCCAGGTCGCGATGTTGCCCCAGGGGGATTTCGCGAAGTTTCTCCGTGCGGACGGGGAGGACCGGCGCAAGGTCCTGGAACGCCTCTTCTCGGTGAAGGTCTACGCCACCGCCGAGTCCTGGCTCGCCGACCGGCGCACCGAGGCGTTCCGCGAGCAGCAGGCCCTCCGCAAGGAGGTCGACTTCGCGGTGAAACGCCTTGAGGAGGCCGCGGGGTCCGCGCTCTCGGCCGCGTTGACAGAGACCTCGGCGGAGACCTCGGCGGAGACCTCGGTGGAGGTCTCGGTGGAGGACGACCCGCTGGGATGGGCCCACGCGGTCGAGGAACTCGCGGCACGGGAGGTCACCCGGCTGGGCGGTGTGGGCGTTGGCAGCGAGGCCGCCGTACGGCAGGCGCGTGAGAGCCTGGAACGCGGCACCGCGCTGGCCGACCGACGCCGCCGTCACGCCGAGGCGCTGACCAGGAGCCGGGCGCTGGAGGAGACCGCCGAGGAACGCGCGGACCTGGAGACCCTCCTGGAGGAGGCGGCGGCCGCCGACCGGGTGCTGCCGCTGATCCAGGGCGCCGAGCAGCGCGCCGAGGCCGCGACCAAGGCCCGAAGCCTGGCCGCCGACGCCGTCGCCCGCGCACTCCCGCTCATCGATGCCACCCGGGACGTCGTCCGCGACCGCACGGGCGCCGACGCGCTCTGCGACGACGCCCGGCATCGGGCGGAGTCCGACACGGACCGCCGTCATGCCGTTCTCGGTCACCTGGTCGAGCTGGAACGCGATCGCCGGAGCGAGATCACTCGCCTGGGCGAGCTGCGCACGGAGGAGTCACGCCTGGCGGGAATCGTCAGGGAGCGGGACAGGGCCGCTCGCGAGATCGTCGAGCTGGCCGCCGCGCAGGCCATGGCCGACTCCCGCCTGAAGGTCATCCCCGAGCTCCGGCGGGAGGTGGACGAGCGTCTCACCGCCGCCCGTCTGGACGCCGCCCGCGTCCCCGCCGCCGAGTCGGCGGTCGAGGGCGCCGCCACCCGCCTCCGGGCGGCCGAGCGGCGCGACCGCCTCGCCGCCGACCTGGCCGCGGCCCGCGCCGACCTCGCCACCGGGCTTGCCGCTCTCCCGCCAGGGGTCCGCGACGCCTTCGCCACTCCCGTGAGCGGTGACCTGCCTCCGGGTGAGGCCCATGACGTGCTCGGGACCCGTCGTGAGGACGCCGGCCTGTCCGTCGAGCCCGGTGAGATCCGCGAGCTCCTCGCCGCCCGAGAGAGGGAGTGCGGGCGACAGCTGGCCGGACTGGAAGGGCTGCGGGTCGAGGAGGCGCGGCTGGCCGAACTCGACGGGCTGATCGCCGTACTCGACGACGAGCTCGCGGAGGCGGCCCGGCAGGAGGACAAGGTCCGCGAGCTCCGGCAGGCGCTGCCCGCCGAGGCGGCGGAGGCGACCGCACGGCTGAACGAGGCCAGGGCCGCCGGGGCGGGACTTCCGGCGGCGCGGGCGCGTGCCGAGGCCGCCACCGCGGTGCTCGCCGCGGTACGGCGCCGCGAGGCGCTCAGCGCCGAGCTGGAGGTCGCGCGCGCGGCCCAGGTCGAGACCACCGACCTCGCGCAGACGCTCCGCGACCGCTACCAGGACATCCAGCGGTCCAGGATCGAGGGCATGGCCGCCGAGCTCGCCGCCAAGCTCGCCCCCGGCGACCCCTGCGCGGTCTGCGGTTCGCCCGACCACCCCGCCCCGGCGGCCCCCGCGGACGAGGCGCGCACCGCCGAGGACGAGCGCGCGGCCCAGGGCGCCTACGAGGCGGCCCAGGAACGGCGCCGGGACGCGGAGAGCGCGGTCACGGTGCTGCTCTCCCGTCTCGGCGAGGTCCGCACCGTCGCGGGGGAGGAGACCGGGGAACGGGCGGGGGAGACCCTCGCCGGGGCCGAGCGGGAACTGGAGGCACTGACCGCCACGGCGAGCACCGAGGACGCCCTCGCCACCGAGGTGGAGCGGATCACCGCCGAGCTGGACGACGCGAGAACCCGGATCGAGGAGATCGCCCGGCGGCTCGCCGAAGGCCGTGCCCGCCTGGCGGGATGGCGGGCCGAGCGTGAGCGCCTGACCGCCCGCCTGGACCGGGCCCGGGGCGACGACCTCACGGTCCAGGCCCGCCGCGACCGTCTGGCGGCGGAGGCCGGGCGTCTCTCCACGGCCCTGGCCGCAGCCGTCCACGCCGTCGAGGTCGCCGCGGCCCACCGGGAGGCGAGCGACCGGACCGACCTGGCCGTGCCCGACGCCGCGGGCGAGCTCGCCAAGGCGGAGGGAGTGCTGGCCGGGCTCCGGGAGTCGGCCGAGGCCGAGCCGGCGCTGGCGGCGGAGGCGGCCGTGATCGCCGCCGAGTCCGAGCGGCTCCGGGAACGCTCGCGCGAACTCGCCGTCGACCTGGCGGCCCGCCGTACGGACGTCGAAAGGCTCGGCGCCGACGCCGAGCGGCTGGCCGGGCGCATCGACGAGGCGCGCGGCCAGGACCCGACACTGACCGCCAGGCTGGACCGGCTGGCCGACGAGGCGGAACTGCTCAGGGAGGCCGTCGAGGCGGTCAGGGACGAGCGGGTCAGCGCCGCCGAGCTGGTGACCGCCCGCGACCGGGCGCTGAGCGCCGTCGTCGAGGCGGGCTTCCTCGGGCTGGACGACGCCCGCGCGGCCGTACGCTCTCCCGCCGAGCGGGAGGAGAAGGCCGCCCGCCTCCACGAGCTCGCCACGGAGAGCGCCGCGGTCGCCGCCATGCTCGCCGACCCCGAGCTGGTCACCGCCGCCGCCGAGCCGGAACCCGACCTGTCGAGCCTGCGTGAGGCGCGGGACGCGGCCGACGCCGCCCATGCCCGCCTGCTCTCCGAGCGAAGCCAGGCCGAGGGCCGGCTGACCCGGCTGGCCGCTCTCCGCACCGAGCTGGCCGCCTGCCTGGAACGCTGGCGGCCCGCCGACGAGCAGCACCGCCTGGCCGACCGGCTCGCCGCCCTGACCGGCGGGAACTCCGCCGACAACCGGTGGAGGATGCGGCTCTCCTCATACGTGCTCGGTGAGCGCCTCAGTCAGGTGGTCGCCTCGGCCAACGAGCGGCTCGACCACATGTCGGGCGGGCGCTACCTGCTGGAGCACAACCGCGACCGCTCCGCCGGCGACCGGAGCAGGTCCGGCGGCGGACTCGGCCTGCACATCCTGGACAGCTGGACCGGCGTCGGCCGCGACCCGGCGACCCTGTCGGGTGGCGAGAGCTTCATCACCTCCCTGGCCCTGGCCCTCGGCCTGGCCGACGTGGTCACCGCCGAGGCCGGCGGAGTCGACATCGGCACGCTCTTCGTCGACGAGGGCTTCGGCACCCTGGACGAGGACACCCTCGACGGGGTGCTCGACATCCTCGACGGCCTGCGTGACAACGGCCGCGCGGTCGGCATCGTCAGCCACGTCGCCGAGCTGCGCACCCGGGTCCCCGCCCAGCTGCACATCCGCAAGGAGCGCCGGGGCTCGACGGTCCGTCAGTGACCGTCCCCGGTTACTCGGTAGCGCTTCCGTCGACGGCGCGGTGAGATTCGCGCGTTCGTGACCTCCGCCAAGGAACGGAGCGCCGGGAGAGCCGCCCGGCATTTCGGATCACGCATTGACTCCGCATGTGCCGCTGCTTACTATTCGTTTCACGCCGTTCGGTTCAGCTGAACGTCGTACCGCTGACCGGAACGCCGATGGAATCCGAATCATGGAATCCCTGCGGGCTCACACGGTCACGGTCCCCCGCCCCCTGATCAGCCGAGGAAACCGTGACCGCCGAGGAGCTCGAAGAGGAGCAGGAACCCGGACGTGCCCGTTCCGGTATCGCACGGGTTCTCGCTGTGATCGATGTCATCGGCAGTTCGTCTCAGGCCCAGGGCGTCTCGACGATCGCCCGGCGCACCGGACTGCCCAAGGCCGTGGCGCACCGCATCCTGCGGGAGCTGGTGACCGGCCAGTTCCTGAGCTTCGACGAGGAGCGGAAGCTCTATCGCCTCGGTCCCGGGGCGCTGAGCGTCGGCCTGGCCGCCATGCGCGAGCTCGACGTGCCGGCTATCGCCCATCGCCATCTGGTGGCGCTGTCCGAACGGACCGGCGAGACGACGACCCTGTCGCTCCGCCAGGGCTGGTCGCGGATCTACGCCGATCAGGTCCTCTCCGACCAGGAGATCCGCATGTCGGTGGCGCTGGGCACCAGTCATCCGCTGCACGCGGGGTCCTCCTCCAAGGCGATCCTCGCGGCGCTGCCCGACGCGGAGGTGGCCGACTACGTGGCCCACCACCGGCTTGACAGCGTCACCGACGCCACGATCACCTCCACGGCCGAGCTGAGCGGGGAGATCGCCCGGATCCGCGCCCTCGGGTACGCGGTCAGCTCCGGTGAGCGGCAGTCGGGGGCGGCGAGTGTGGCGGCGGCCTTCCACGGCGCGACCGGACAGGTCGTCGGCTCGGTGTCGGTGTGCGGGTCGCAGGACATGTTCACCCGCTGCCGCAGCGAGTCGCTCGGGGAGTGGGCGGCCGCCACCGCCGCCGACATCTCGGCCGACCTCGGCTGCCGTACGGCGGAGGGGGACGGGCGTCGCGCGACGTCCGTCCCGTGAGCGCGAAGACATTCTTCACACATCAGCACAACCATCTCTGAACTGGGAGTGAGCATGCGCGACGGACCACTGGAAGGTCTGCGAGTCGTCGACGCCTCGACGATTCTGGCGGGGCCGCTCTGCGCTCAGATCCTCGGCGACTTCGGTGCCGACGTGGTGAAGATCGAGCATCCGACGGCGGGCGACGGCATGCGCGGCCACGGCGAGTCCAAGGACGGCGTCTCGCTGTGGTGGAAGGAGATCTCCCGGAACAAGCAGACGATCGGGCTCAGCCTGTCCGCGCCCGAGGGGGCCTCGCTCTTCCTGCGGCTGATGGAACGCACCGACGTGCTCATCGAGAACTTCCGGCCGGGCACCCTGGAGCGCTGGGGGCTCGGCCCCGAGAAGCTGCACGAGGTCAATCCCGGGCTGGTCATCGTCAGGATCACCGGCTTCGGGCAGTCGGGGCCGTACGCGGGACGGGCCGGGTTCGGCACGCTCGCCGAGGCGATGAGCGGCTTCGCCCACCTGACCGGGGAGGCCGAGGGACCGCCCACGCTGCCCGCCTTCGGGCTGGCCGACAGCATCTGCGGCATCGCGGCCTCGTCGGCGACGATGATGGCGCTGTGGGAGCGCGAGCGTGACCCGGAAAAGCGCGGTCAGGTCGTCGACATGAGCCTGCTGGAGCCCATCATGACGGCCGTCGGCCCCTCGCCGACCGTCTACCAGCAGCTCGGGACCATCGCGCACCGGCACGGCAACCGTTCCACCAACAACGCGCCGCGCAACACCTACCTCACCTCCGACGGCCACTGGGTGGCGGTCTCGACCAGTGCCCAGACGATCGCCGAACGGGTGATGCGCCTGGTCGGGCACCCCGAGGTGATCGACGAGCCCTGGTTCGCCACCGGCGCGGGCCGGGTCCAGCACGTGGAACTACTGGACAGGCTGCTCGGCGACTGGGTCGCCGAGCGCACCAGGGAGGAGGTCGTCGCGGAGTTCACCGCGGCGGGCGCCGCGATCGCCCCCGTCTACAGTGCCCGTGACCTCGTGGAGGATCCCCATGTCCGCGAGACCGAGATGCTCACCTCGGTCGACGACGCCGACCTCGGTCCGCTGCTGATGCACAACGTGATGTGGCGGATGTCGCGGACACCGGGCCGGATCCGATTCACCGGCCGTGACCTGGGAGCCGACACGGACCATGTGCTCGTCAAGGAACTGGGCTGCGACCCCGCCACCCTGAGTGACCTACGAGAACGAAAGATCATCGCCTGATCCGCGACGGCGCGGTGACGCGTCGATCGGGGGACAGGCGGACATCGGGAGAGACGAGACGACGTGAGCACATCCACCACCCTGGCCACCTTGCCGGGAGAGACGGTACGCGACCCCCTGCTGGAGGCGGTACGCGGCGGCGTGACCGTGTACGACCTGGGTCGCCCGTTCTACGCGGGCATGCCACAGTCGCCCAACCATCCCGCGTACACCCACACGCTCCCGCGCCGCCACGGAGACAAGGTGCGCCCCGACGGTGGGTCGGCGGCCAACGACATGCTCGTCATGGGCACCCACGTGGGCACGCACATCGACGCGCTGGCCCATGTGTCCCACGACGGCAGGCTGCACGGCGGCGCGGACGCGGCGGCGGCCTGTGTCGGGGGCCGCTACCCCGAGCACGGCGTCCACACGGTCGCGCCGATGGTGTGCAGGGGCGTGCTGCTCGACCTGCCCGCCGCGCTCGGAGTGGTCTCCTGCGAGCCGGGCTACGAGATCACCCCGGCCGACCTGGACCGGGCCGTACGGGAACAGGGCGCCGAGGTCGAGGCCGGTGACGTCGTGCTGATCCGCAGCGGGTGGGGCGGTCGCTTCTCCGATCCCGACCGCACGGTCTACATCGGTTCCGAGTCCGGCGTCCCGGGGGTGGGGGAGGCTGGGGCGTACTGGCTGGCCGAGCGCGGGGTGCGCGCCGCCGGGGCCGACACCATCGCCTTCGAGTGCCTGCCCCCGGGACAGGGACACAGCGTGCTGCCCGCGCACCGGGTGCTGCTGGTGGAGTCCGGCATCTACCTCATCGAGACGATGAACCTGGAGGAGCCGGCCCTGCACGGCGTGCACGAGTTCACCTTCGTGCTGTCGCCGCTGGCGCTCTTCGGCGCCACCGGCTCCCCGGTGCGGCCCCTCGCTTTGGTCGGACGCCCGCCGCTGCGGGGCTCCGAGGCCGAAGGACGGGGCGGTCGCCGTGGCTGAACCGACGCCCGGCCGCCAACCGGCCGGCTTCGCCGTCGACAGCGTCCGGTTCCCCGCGGTGCCGCGCGCCCGCGACGCCGACGGCCGGGAGCGGAGCCAGGAGGCGTCCACCAACAGGGGCAGCTCCCAGCGGCCGTTCTCGGTGGGCGAGCCGGCGGCGAAATTCGGCGACAACGCCGAGGGGCGGCCGCCGGCCGCCGCCATGGACGCCGTGACCGACCGGGTGGCACGGCTCGACGAGCTGGACAACATCGGAGACCTGCTCCGCCTGGTGGCGGAGCCGCAGCACGCGACAGGAGACGGCCGTGACTGAGTATGACCTGCTGGTGAAGAATGTCCGCGTGGTCTCGCACGACCGCGACGAGCCCGTCGAGGCGGACATCGCCATCAAGGACGGGCGGATCGCCAGGGTGGAACCCGGCCTGGACGCCTCGGCGGCCCGCGAGGTCGTCGACGGCGCCGGCAAGCTCGCCTTCCCCGGCGTGGTGGACGCCCACCAGCACTGGGGCATCTACAACCCGCTGGGCGAGGACACCGTCTCCGAGAGCAGGGCGAGCGCCCAGGGCGGTGTCACCACCGCGCTGACCTACATGCGGACCGGCCAGTACTACCTCAACAAGGGCGGCGAGTACGCCGACTTCTTCCCCGAGGTGCTCGACGCCGCCGCCGACCGCGCCTACATCGACTACGGCTTCCACCTCGCGCCGATGTCGCGCGGTCACATCGGGGAGATCCCCGACCTGATCGAGCGCTTCGGCGTCACCTCGTTCAAGGTCTTCATGTTCTACGGCAGCCACGGCCTGCACGGTCGCTCCGCCGACCAGAACTCCTTCCTGATGATCCCGCCAGGGGAGCGCTACGACTACGCGCACTTCGAGTTCGTGATGCGCGGCGTGCAGGCGGCCAGGGAGCGCTTCCCCGACCTCGCCGACGAGATCTCGCTGTCGTTGCACTGCGAGACCGCCGAGATCATGAGCGCGTACACCAAGATGGTGGAGGACGCCGGAGACCTGAGCGGCCTGGCCGCCTACCACGCCTCCCGGCCGCCGCACTCCGAGGGCCTGGCGGTCTCCATCGCCTCCTATCTGGCCCACGAGACCGGCCTGCCCACCATCAACCTGCTGCACCTGTCGTCTCGGAAGGCGGTGGACGCCGCGGTCAGGATGGCCGGCGCGTTCCCGCACATCAACTTCCGGCGCGAGGTGACCGTCGGCCACCTGCTGGCCGACATCACCACCGCGCACGGCCTCGGCGGCAAGGTCAACCCGCCGCTGCGGCCCCGCGAGGACGTCGAGGCGCTGTGGGAGTACGTGCTGGACGGCACCGTCGACTGGGTGGTCAGCGACCATGCCTGCTGCCGGGACGAGACGAAGTTCGGCGAACCGCGTGACGACATCTTCGTCGCCAAGTCCGGCTTCGGCGGAGCCGAGTACCTGCTCCCGGGGATGATCACCGAGGGCCGTCGCCGCGGCCTGTCCTACGGGCGGATCGCGGCGCTCACCTCGCAGAACCCGGCGACCCGTTACGGCCTGCGCACCAAGGGCGCCATCGCGGTCGGCCTGGACGCCGACCTGTGCCTTGTCGACCCGGGCCAGACCTGGACCGTCCGGGCCGCGGACTCGGAGTCGACCCAGGAGTACACCCCGTTCGAGGGCTTCGAGCTGACCGCCCGGGTCACCGACACCTTCGTCCGCGGCAACCGGGTCCTCGACGCCGGCAAGATCGTCGGTGACCCGGTGGGCCGCTACATCCACCGCCCCACCGGCATCGCCTGACCGGTTCCGCCAGGAAGCGACCGGGCCCCGCTCTCCGAGCGGGGCCCGGTCGCTTCCATTTGCCACCATGCCGGTTCGAAGGCCGTACGGGGGGATCAAACGATCGATCCGATGGCCTCTCACGACCGGGAGCACATCGGAAACGGCAGACGAGAAGAAAGGCCGGCGTGGTCCCGCGGGTGCGGGTTCTGGAGGGCACGACGGCGGTGAGGCGTTCGCGGGAAGTCAGCGATCCGGAAAGGATCGGCTGGACAGGTCCTCAGAGCGCTCTCGTCATGAACGCGCTGTTCGGGTCGGGTTTGTAGTCCGCGAACGGCTCGCAGTACTCGAATCCGAACTTCTCGTACAGCTTCCTGGCCGGCAGGAAGAACTCGGCCGCCCCGGTCTCGAGGCTCAGCCTGGTGAATCCCATCCGTCTGGCCTCGGTGACGATGTGCTCCAGGAGGAGGGATGCGATTCCGCTCCGCTTGCGCGTCGGCCTGGTGCGCATCGACTTGACCTCCGCGTGGCCCGCGTCCAGCCTCTTGATCGCGCCGCAGCCGACCAGGATGTCACCGTCCATGACGGCCCAGAAGGTGATCTCTGGCCTGCGCAGGCCCTCCAGGTCGAGGGCGTGCTTGCTCTCCAGCGGAGTGATGGACCGCATCTCCTGGACGTGCTCGTCAAGGAATCCGGCGATCTCCGGACCGGAGAGGTCATCAACTACGATCTTCAATTCCGTGCTCATCCTCCTGTGGGAACAATCGATCCTCCCACCGGACATCACGGAACCGGAAGGCGGGCGCCGGGGAGAGGCGCGGTCGCCCTGGGGCACGGCCCACTTGCGCCGCCGGGCGGCGAGACCTTCTCGATCGCGCCGATGTGGCGCGGCCCCCTGCCGCCGCGGTCGGGCGGCGGGCGGATGCAACCTGAGCTCCACGGGAAGTCCATCCCATGTTATTGCGAGTTAGTTGCAAGTGATAGAAGTTCTCTTGTGACAAAACTTCTCCAGAAGTCCGCCACGCTGTGCGTCGTCCTCGCTCTGGCCGGAGCGGCCTGCTCCGCCCCTCGGGGCGCGGCCGACCCGCCGGATGACACGTTCGTCATCGGTCTGAGCTCGGAATTCGACAATTTGAGCCCGGTGCTCGGGTTCTCCCCTGACGGGGGCTCGTTGATCTTCGACGGGTTGATGAGCCGGGCACCCGATCTGACGATCAAGCCCGCGCTCGCCGCTGAGCCGCCCACCGTCTCCGCGAACGGGACGACCGTCACCTTCACCCTGAAAGAGGGGCTGAAGTTCCATGACGGAAAGCCGCTGACCAGCAAGGACGTGGAGTACACCTACGAGGCGCTGCTCGATCCCGCCAACGGCTCCACGATCAGGAGCGACTATTCGGCGATCAAGGATGTGGCGGCTCCCGACGCGCGGACCGTGGTGTTCGGTCTTCGGTATCCCTATGCGCCGTTCGTGCAGCGCACCACGCTCGGCATCGTGCCGATGGGCACGATGGAGAAGACCAGACCGGTCGGCAGCGGCCCCTACCGGTTCGTCTCCTGGACGCCCGGGGACAAGATCGTGTTGGAGGCGAACAAGGAGTACTGGGGTGGCGCTCCGGCGATCTCCCGGCTGGTGCTCGCCTTCGCACCCGACGACAACGTGCGCGCGACCCGGGTCCGGGCGGGCGAATTCGACGCCACCGTGCTGCCGCCGAAGGCCGCCGCCGGCCTACGTGGCCGGCAGGACCTGAGCGTGTACGACGTGCCGAGCGCCGACTATCGCGCGATCGTGTTCCCGATGACCCAGCCGGTGACCGGCGACCGGGCCGTACGCAGGGCGTTCGGCCTGGCCCTCGACCGGCAGGCGATGGTCGACACGATCCTGGCCGGCGCGGGCGTTCCCGCCTACGGGCCGATCTCGCCCGACACCGGATGGCACGACCCCGAGGTGACCGGTGGCACCGACCCCGAAGCCGCGGGGAGGCTGCTCGACGAGGCAGGCTGGATCATGGGTGAGGACGGCATCAGGGAGAAGGACGGCAGGGACGCCGAGTTCACTCTGATGTATCCGGCGGGCGATTCGCTGCGCAAGGAACTCGCGCTGGCCGCCGCCTCCGACGCCAAGAGGATCGGTCTGCGGGTCGAGCCGATCGGCCTGGACTGGGACGCGATCGAAGCGCGACTGGACAGGGACGCGGCGGTCATGGGGTTCGGCAGCCCGTACGACCCCGACTACGTCAACTACGAGCTGTTTCACTCCGACTTCAAGGGCCAGGGCTTCTTCAACCCGGGCCGTTACGACAATCCCGAAGCCGACAGGCTGCTGGAGCAGGGCAGGGCCTCGGGCGAGCAGGCGGAACGCGAGCGGATCTACGCCGACTTCCAGAAGGTCGTCAGGGACGACGAGGTCTATTCGTACCTGGTCTTCCTCAAACACGTGTACGTGATCCGCGGCAGGTACGAAGGGATCGTGCCGGGCGTGGACGGCCACGAGCACGCCACTGGAGGCCTGTTCGCCGGCATCCACACCTGGAAGCCGGCCGCGTGAGAGCGGTACTCAAGATGGTCGCCTGGCGGGCGGCCTTCGCGGTGCCACTGCTGGTGACCGTCACGATCGTCATGTTCGCGCTGGCCCAGGCCTCCCCCTTCGACCCGGTCAGGCAGTACCTCGGCGAACGCGCGCTGGTCACTTCTCCCGAGGTGGTCGAGTCGATCAGGCAGAACTGGGGCCTGGACCGGCCGGTCCTTGAGCAGTACGCCACCTGGTTCGGCAACCTGGTCAGCGGCGAGCTGGGCGAGTCGCGCTCCCTGCACCGGCCGGTCAGCGAGATCATCGGCGAGCGGCTGGGCTGGACCCTGCTGGCCACCGGCTCGGCGCTGGTACTGATGTTCGCCGGCAGCCTGGTGGTGGGGACCCTCGCCGCCTGGCGGCGCGGCTCCTGGGTGGACCGGGTGATCACCGGCGGCGCGTTCGCCAACGAGGCCGCCCCGGTGTTCTGGCTGGGGCTGCTGGCCATCTGGGTCTTCGCGGTCCAGCTGGGCTGGCTGCCGGCAGGGGGCCTGACCGACGCGGCGTCGACCACGATCGACCCCGCCGACGTGGCCGCGCACCTGGTCCTGCCGGTCGCGGTGCTGGCGATCTCCCAGTCGTCGTGGCTGGTGCTCTACGTGCGGGAGTCGGTCATCGGGGTGCTGCGGGAGGACTTCGTGATCGGCGCGCGCGCCCGCGGCCTGCGCGAGCGAACCGTGATCGTGCGGCATGCGCTGAGGTCGGCGCTGCTGCCCTTTCTCACCCTGCTCGGCGCTCGGATGCCGGAACTGGTCACCGGCGCGATCCTGGTCGAGACGATCTTCTCCTGGCCCGGCGTCGCCGCGGCCTCGGTGCAGGCGGCGCTGGCCGTGGACTTCCCGCTGCTGGCGGCGCTCACGCTGCTGGGCACGGCGGCGGTGCTGGCCGGCAACCTGCTCGCCGACATCGCCTACACCGTGGCTGATCCGCGGGTGCGCACTTTGGGGGTGGGCTGAATGCCGGTGAGGTTCGCGGCCGGCACCCTGGTGCTGCTGGCGCTCGCCGTGCTCCTGGTGCCGCCCGTCGTGCAACTCGACCAGAGCCTGGTGGACCTGCGCGCGGCCGGGCAGCCGCCCTCTCTATCGCACCCTCTCGGCACCGACGAGGTCGGGCGGGACGTACTGATCCGGTCGATCTACGGCCTGCGCGTCTCCTTTCTCGTCGGCCTGGTGGCCGCGCTGGTCAGCATGGTGATCGGCGGGCTCATGGGCCTGGCGGCGGGCACTCTGGGAGGACTGCCCGACCGCCTGCTCATGCGGGTGGTGGACGGTTTCAACGCCCTGCCGCACCTGCTGTTCGGCATCTTCATCGTCGCGCTGTTCGCGCCGAGCGCCACCGCCGTGGTGATCTCCGTGGGGGTGACGCACTGGACCACGGCGGCGCGGATCGTGCGCTCCGAGGTGCTCTCGCTGCGCTCGCGCCCGTTCGTGGAGGCGGCGATCTCCGGAGGCTCGACCAGGATGCGGGTGGTCCGCCGCCATCTGCTACCGCACCTTTTCCCGCACCTGACGCTGGCGACGGTGCTGATGATGCCCCACGCGATCTGGCATGAGACCGCGCTGAGCTTCCTCGGCCTGGGACTCCCGCCGCATCTGGCCTCACTCGGCAACATGATCAACGATGGGCAGCGCTCGCTGCTCACCGGCGACTGGTGGTCGAGCCTGATGCCCGGCCTGTTCATCCTGGTGCCCACGCTGGCGGTGTCGGTGCTGGCCCAGCACTGGCGCGACCGCCGCAGCCCCCGCTGGAGATCGGAGCTGGAACTGTGACCGGCAGGAGACGGCTACGGGTCCAGGGGCTGAGCGTCAGCTTCCGCATCCCGGGCGCGACGGTGCGAGCGGTCAGCGAGGCGACCTTCGAGGTACGGCCGGGTAGCTGCCTGGCCCTGGTGGGAGAGTCCGGGTGCGGCAAGTCGGTGCTCGCGCACGCGCTGCTCGGCCTGCTGCCGGACAACGCGACCGTCTCCGGCCAGGCATGGCTGGAGCACGGCGAGGAGCCGGTGGAACTCCTCGGCGCCTCGCAGGCCGTACTGGCCAGGCGGGTGCGCGGGCGCGAGATCGGGCTCATCCCGCAGAGCCCGGCCACCCACCTCACGCCCGTGCGCACGGCACGGGCGCAACTTCAGGAGGCCGTGCGCGAGCTCGGCTCGCACGCCACGGCCGATGACCTGGCGGCGCGGTACGGCCTGCGCCCGCGGGAGCTGGACCGCTACCCGCACGAGCTGTCGGGCGGCATGGCCCAGCGGGTGGCGAACGCGATCGCGCTGGCGGGCGACCCGTGGCTGGTGCTGGCCGACGAGCCGACCAGCGGGCTGGACCGGCCGCTGGTGGACCGGGCGATGGGGACGCTGCGCGAGCTGTGCGACGAGGGACGTGCGGTACTCCTGATCACGCACGACCTGCGGGCCGCCGAACGGGTCGCCGACGACCTCGCGGTGATGTACGCCAGCCGCCTGGTCGAGGTGGGGCCGGTGGCCGAGGTGCTCGGGCGCCCCCGCCATCCGTACACGGCGGGGCTGGTGGCGGCCCAGCCTGATCGGGCGTTCGTCCCCGTCCCCGGCCTGCCGCCCGAGCTGACCCGGCTGCCCGGAGGATGTGCGTTCCGGTCGCGCTGCGGCCACGAGACCGAGCGGTGCGCGGTGCCGCCACCGATGGACGGCGGCGTGGCCTGCCACCACGCCCTGGAGGACAGGCATGCTTGAGGCGTCCGGAATCACCGTCAGGTACGGCAGGCACACCGCGTTGGACGAGACGTCCCTGACGATCATGCCGGGTAAGGTGACCGGCCTGGCCGGGCCGAGCGGCTGCGGGAAGTCGACGCTGGCCAGAGTCATGGCGCTGATGCTGCGTCCGGCGTCGGGCACGCTCACCGTGGACGGCACGATCGTGACGCGCTGGCGGCAGCGCGCGGCCCGCGAGCTGCGCATCCGGGTGGCCCTGATCTACCAGCAGCCCAGGCTCGCGGTGGATCCGCGGCTCAAGCTCGCCGAAGTGATCGGCGAGCCACTGACCGCGAACGGCCGGCCGGACGAGGGGCGCGTCACCGAACTGGCCCGGGAGACAGGTCTGACCGGCGACCTGCTCACCCGATGGCCGCACGAGGTCTCCGACGGGCAGTTGCAGCGGGCCTGCGTGGCCAGGGCGCTGACCTTGGAACCCCGCTACCTGATCTGCGACGAGATGACCACCATGCTGGACGCCTCCACACAGGCACACCTGGTCGGGGTGGTGAACGCCTACCGGGAGCGTACCGGGGCGAGGGTACTGGCGATCAGTCACGACCCGATCCTGCTGGATCGCTGGGCCGACGAGGTCGTCGGTCTCGCCGGACAGGGAGATCTGTCTCCATCATGAACACGATCTTGTACGTGGATCGCACCGGCCCCCCCTCACTGTGGGAACGAAACGGGGTGGGTCGCCCTTTCTCCGGCCGGTGCGAGTGCGGGTTGACTGATCATCGCGATGATGATGAGGTTCTGTGCCAGCGTCGCGGTGCACCCGGCAAAGAGATCGCCGAGGGCATGGAGGCGCCGGAACACTGGACGACCGTGGAAACACCCGATGGACGCCTGAGGGCGTTCGGCAACCAACTGATCGAAGTACATCTCTGGCTCCGCGAGGAGCTCGCCGCACTCCGCGAGAACGTCGAGGCCTACCTCGGCGGCGGCGTGCGCCCCCGCGAACTGCGGGCCCACTGCCTGACCTTCTGTTCCGCCCTGCACCGGCACCACACCGGTGAGGACGACGGCGCGTTCCCCGAGCTCGCCGAGCGGTTTCCCGAACTGCGCCCGGTGCTGGACGAACTGCGTCGCGACCACCGGCTGGTGGAGGACTCCCTCAGGAGGCTGGAGGCGCTCGTCGGCAGCCTGGACCAGGAGACGGATCCGGTCCAGGTACGCGGCGAGCTGGACAGTCTCGCCGCGCTGATGGAGACGCACTTCGTCTACGAGGAGAAACGCATCGTCTCGGCGCTCAACGCGCTGAACGTGCCGGGCTGGGATCGTTTCCGGCCCGATTTCCTGCTCACCGACGACGAGGAGAGCTGATCGGTTCGTGTCCGCAGCGGTGTTCAGGCAACCGCCTTTGCCGTGGTCACGTGCACCCTGGCCGGAGCACATGATCAGACGAAGGCCGCCTCGACGTCCGGCGAACGACCGGGCGGGCGAACCGCTCGACCTGAGCGGCGAGGCCGCCTTCGCCGGCCGTGACCCCGGCCTCGACGCCTGAGGGGAACACGGCCGCGGACGGTCGGCTCGGAACGGACTCACGGAGAGATCCGTCCCGAGCCGACGTTTTCTCAGGCTATTTCAGTAGTAGAGATAAAGGGCGAAGCGAGAGCCTTCGAGATCGCACCTGTAAGACTGGACGATGCCGCCGTTGGTAATGGCGGTGAAACCGGTTCTGTTGCAGTCGTTTTTGTACTGGTAGTAGCCCGCGAGGTGCCAAGACGGGGCGGCCTGCGCGGAGGCCGCCGTGGTGGTGGTGGCGGCTGCGGCGGGGCCGGCCATGGTGCCGAAGACAAGTCCACCGGCCATCAGCGCCGCTGTGGCCAGACGACGAGCTCTCATTTTCTTCCTGCCCTTCGTAGAAGAAACACGTGCCATCTGAAAGGCGACTCCCGCGAGAATCGCGTCCCGAACACGTGATGTCCTGTCGCAGAGTGCGTGGTCATGCTTGGAAAACGCTTGTGAGCCGATGGGAAGGCTGGTGGGGCACTACTTGACTGGCCTGGCCAAGCTGTCCCGCGCCATCGATCGGGCGCCGAACACCCCGGCACGCCGACCGGCCGCGACAACCTCGCCTACGCCTACGGGGCGGAGGCGAATGTCCGGTCGTGCCGAGGAGCGAGCGGTCAGCGGTTCCGTGATCTGCTCTGGGGCGGGTCGCCGGGGCTGGTGCCGGCCTGCGGTGCGGGACGAGGGGTGGAGGCCGGTGAGTTCAGGACGTCATGCAGATTGAGCGGGGCGGGCGATGGGAGGGACTCGGCCTGTTCGGCGCGGAAGGCGCTGAGCAGGTAGGCGACGAGTCGTCGGGACGCGGCCAGGGCCGCTTCGGTGGATTCGGCGATGATGCCGCTGTTGGCCATGAGCAGTAGGGCGAGGTCGTCCGGCACGAAGTCGGCGCGCAGCCGCCCGGTCTCCTTGGCGCGTCGCGTCAGCTCGGCGAAGCCCTGTATGGCGCGGTCGCGTTCCTGTTCGATGTCGACCGCGTCGGGGAACGCCGCGATGAAGGCCGCGCTGAAGCCACGGTCGACGGCCTGCATGGTGCACACCTTCTCGATGGCCGTGCAGAACCCGCGCCACGGGTCCGGATCGGCCAGCGCGTCGTCGAGGACCGACACGCATGCCTCGAACTGATCGGCGAACACCTCGGTGACCAGCGACTCCTTCGTGGGGAAACGGCGGTAGAGCGTCGCGATCCCCACCTGGGCATGCCGGGCGATCGCGGCCATCGGCACGTCGAGTCCGCGGTCGGCGAACAGTTCGCGAGCGACCTCGACGATGCGGTCGCGGTTCTGCCGTGCGTCGGCGCGCAACCCCACGGCCGCGTCGGGGACGGCCGGCATACGAGAGGTCTTAGCGCGCATGTCTCTCACTTTAGGCCAAGTGGATAGGTCTCTCCACTTATCGGGTTACGCTGGCCGGTAAGAGACACCCGTCGTGATGGAGGTTCTGTGCGATACCGGAGAGTGCTTCCGAAGCGAGCGGTCGGCCGTTTCAACTCCTGTGTCCTGACGTTGCGCTCCTCGCCTCGATGGGGTCGGTTCATCAGCGGACACCTCACGGTCGTCACCTACACGGGACGCCGCTCGGGGCGCACCTTCAGCACACCCGTCGCCTTCCGGCGCTCGGCCGACACTGTCACGATCGGCGTTCAGTTCCCCGACGCCAAGGTGTGGTGGCGCAACTTCCTGGCCGAGGGCGGTCCGATATCGCTACAGCTGGATGGGATCGACCGCACCGGGCACGCGGTTTCCAGACGTGACGAAGCGGGTCACGTCACCGTCACCGTCCGTCTGGATGGCTGACAAGCCGTGCGCGCGTTGACACGTGCTGCCGAACAGGCAGAACGTGACTGCCGGCACGGGCCGACCTGTCCATCGGAATCCGGCTCTTCGACGCGGCAGCGGAGGTACCGCGGCAGCGGGCTCCCAGGGGCACATTCGTGCCCCTGAAGAGGGGGAGGGGGACGACACCGGATCCGGAAGCGCTGTTCTCGCCTGTCGCGCGCGTCCTGACCAACGAGGACCCCGGCCGTCCGGCCGCGTCGCCGGTGCCGATACTGGAACGATGCTGAGCAGCCAACGCCTGCGGGTGCTTCTGGAGATCTTCAGGACGGGAAGCATCGCGGGAGCCGCCCGAACCCTGCGGCTCTCGCCCTCCGCCGTGTCCCACCAGCTCTCCAAGCTGGAGGAGGAGGCCGGCATGGGCCTGGTCGAGCGGGGCGCGCAGAGTCTGCGGCTGACCGCGGCCGGGCGGCGGCTCGCGACCCGGGCGCAGGAGGTGCTCGACATCATCGAGGCGGCGGAGAAGGATCTACTGGCGCAGGCCAGGGCCGACGCCGGGCAACTGCGGATCGGGTTCTTCGCCTCCGCGGGATACCGGCTGCTGCCGCTGGCGCTGTCGACCTTCACCGCCCGCCACCCCGCCGTGGAGCTCGACCTGGTGCTCGGCCAGCCACACGAGCTCCTGCCCGACCTGGAGCGTGGCGCGCTGGACATCCTGGTCGTCTTCGAGCACGCGCTCGATCCCTGGAAGCCGCCGGAGGGGGTCGAGGTCATCCACCTGTTCGACGAGCCGCAGCTTCTGGTCGTGCCGCCGGGCCATCCGGCGGGACAGCGGCAGCGGGTACGACTCGCCGACCTGGCCGACGAGCCGTGGATCACCACGTACGGCACCGACACCCCGGTCTCGGTGCTGGAGCGTGCCAGCGCGCTGGAGGGATTCAACCCGATGATCCGCTGTCGCAGCGACCACTACGAGGTCACGCTCGGACTGGTCAGGGCCGGGCTGGGGGTGGCGCTGGTGCCCAGCCTCGGCGCGCAGGGGGCCTCGGGCATCCAGGTGTGCAGGTTGGACGGGCCCCGCCTCTATCGCAGGATCGGCGCCGCCACCCGTCCGACCAATCCCAACCCGGCGCTGCGCTCCTTCATCGACTATCTGCGCGACGCCTCGGCCCAGATCCGCAACGCCCTGCGCTGACCTCTCCTGACTCCTCGGCGACCCGGCCGAACCTGGGATCGGACCCGCGGCGCCGGGCGTGGCGGAGCCCCTGCGAGTCGCCGAAGCCGTCGAGCGGAGCGGCCTCCGGCGGCGCCGCTGGTGCCCGCGCGGGCGGAGCCGTCCCTGCCGAGGTGCCGGGAGGACACGCCGGCATGGTCGGCCGGCGTGTCCCGGGTCAGCTGTCGAGAGGCAGGCCGGCCAGGCGGCCGATGGCCAAGCCGGCCTGGCGGGCCCGCTCCACCAGGGTGTGCTCGCCTCCGGCGGGCCCGTTGGCCAGTACGGCGTAGCCGACCCGGCCTCCGGCGCCGATCATCACACCCACATCGGCCCGCACGCCGACGTCGGTGCCGGTCTTGTTCGCCACCCAGACCGTCCCTGCGGGAACGGAGCCGGGGATCTCCCGCTCCTCCGGCTCGCTCGGCAGCAGGGCGGGAACCAGGCTCCGGTCGGTGTTGCAGGCCATCCAGCCCAGCAGCAGCCGGGTCCACTCCCGCTGCCCGTCGAGCCCGGCCGCGAACCGGGCGAGCTCGCCCGCCGTACCGACGGCGAAGGTCGGCGGGTGCGAGGGCAGGCGCGGCTCGCGGATCCGGTCGAGGATCCGCGTCCGCGCGAAGCCGAGCGCGGCGGCGCCCTCGGCGACCCGGTCCAGGCCGAGCCGGCGCAGCAGCGCGTTGGTCGCGGTGTTGTCGCTCACCGACGCGGTGAGCACGGCGAGGTCCCCGATCGACCAGCGGCGGCCGGACAGGACGCCGAGGAGACCGGAGCCCCCGCAGCGGTCATCGTCCCGCAGTTCCACGATCTCGGCGGGATCGAGTTCCCCCTCGGCGATCCCCCGGGCCACCACGGCGAGCAGCAGCAGCTTGCCGGTGCTGGCGAGGGTCAGCTCGGCGTCCTCGTGAATGGAGATCAGCCCCGGCACCGACACGGCCACCCTGGTGGTCGCCGCGGCGGCGCCGCTCTCATCCCGCAGGCCGGACTCTGTCATCGCCCCATCCTTCCAAGGTCACCGTCACCGTCGATCACGTGGCCAGCACCGTCCCCGGCCGGGCGCCGGTCACGGCACCGTCGCGGACCACGCTCTCGCCGGCGACGATCACCGAGTGGACCCCCGTCGGCGGGACCAGTGGCGCGGCGAAGGTGGCGCCGTCGGCGATCGAGCCGGGGTCGAAGACGACCAGGTCGGCGTGGGCGCCGTCACTGATCACGCCGCGCCCCGTCAGCCCGAACCTGGCCGCGGCCATGCCGGTCATCTTGTGCACCGCCGTCTCCAGGCCGAGCAGTCCCAGCTCCCGGGTGTAGTGCCCGAGCACGCGGGGGAACGTCCCCGCCCAGCGCGGGTGGGGACGGCCGCCGGGCTTGGGCACGCCGTCGGAGCCGATCATCGAGTACGGCGCGGCCAGCACCCGCCGTACATCGTCCTCGACCATGGAGTGGCTGATGATCGTGACCTCGCCCCGCTCGGCGACGAGCAGGGCGGCGGCCACGTCGAGGGGGTCCTGGCCGCGGGCGGCGGCCAGCTCGGCGATCGTGTGCCCCTCCGTCTCGGGGTGGCGTGGCGCGCAGGCGATCGAGATGCGGTGCCAGCCGCCGTTGCCGACGGTGTTCTCCCAGCCGGGGACGCCCTCGGCGATGGCCCGGCGCATCCGATCGCGTTGGCCGGCGTCGGCCAGCCGCGCCATCAGCGCGGACACCCCGCCGTCCGAGGCCCAGGGCGGGAGCATCGCGCCCAGCGCCGTGCTTCCCGCGGTGTAGGGATAGACGTCGCAGGTCACGTCCATGCCCTCGGCCCGCAGCCCGGCGATTCTGGGCAGGGTGCGCTCGGTGCGTCCCCAGGCGTACTTGCCCGCCGTCTTGTGGTGGGAGATGTGCAGCGGGGCACCGCTCCTGCGCGCGATCTCGACGGCCTCCTCCAGAGCCTCCTCCACGCGTGACATCTCATCGCGCAGGTGGGTGACGTACGGCTTGCCGTGCCCGGCCGCGACGGCGGCCAGCGCGACGACCTCGTCGGTGCTCGCGTAGGTGCCGGGGGTGTAGATGAGCCCGCTGGAGAGCCCGGCCGCGCCCGCCGAGAGCGCCCGGTCGAGCAGCGCGCACATGGTCTCCAGCTCGCCGGGGGTGGCGGCCCGATCGACGGGGCCGATCACTCCGGCGCGGAGCGTGCCGTGCCCGACGAGGGAGGTGAGATGGTTGGCTCGGGGTACGGCCGCATGCGCGGCGGCGAACTCGGCGAAGCCCTCGTACATCCCGACGTCGCCGCCGAAGTAGACCCGGCTCTCCGCGCGCATCGCGGCCAGCCGTTCCGGCAGGGCGGGAAAGAGGCTGGAGCCGCAGTTGCCGCAGATCTCCGTGGTGACCCCCTGTAGGACGGCGGCCCAGGTCAGGTCGCCGCCCGGTTCCCCGTCGATCAGGGTGACGCCGTCGGAGTGGGTGTGCACGTCGATGAAACCGGGTGCGACGACGAGGCCGGTCACGTCCTCGGTGTGGCGGGAGCCGGCCGGGGTTCCCGGGGGCAGCACCGTGAGGCGACCGGCGAGGACGCCGACGTCGGCGGGGCGGGCGGCATCGGGGGCCGCCGTACCGTCGACCACCAGGCCGCCCCGGAGCAGCAGGTCGAATTGGGTCACAGGACCTGCCCGAGGAAGGCGCGGAAGCGTTCGTGGCGCGGGTTGGCGAGCACGTCGCGGGGGTGGCCCTGCTCGACGATCACCCCGCCGTCGATGAAGATCAGGCTGTCGCCGACCTCGCGGGCGAAGTTCATCTCGTGGGTCACGACCATCATCGTCATCCCGCTGGCGGCCAGATCCCGCATGACCGCGAGCACCTCCTGGACCAGTTCGGGGTCGAGCGCGCTGGTCGGTTCGTCGAAGAGCATGAGCTTGGGGTCCATGGCCAGGCTGCGGGCGATCGCCACGCGCTGCTGCTGGCCGCCGGAGAGCTGGGCGGGATAGTGGTCCGCGCGGTCCGCCAGGCCCACCCGTTCCAGCAGTTCCAGTGCCCTGCTCCTGGCGTCCCTCTTGGAGACGCCCTTGACGACCACCTGGCCCTCCATGACGTTCTCCAGCGCCGTGCGGTGCGGGAAGAGGTGGAAGCGCTGGAACACCATGCCGATGTCCTGTCGCTGGCGGCAGAGCCGGGCGGGGCTCAGGTGGTGGAGCCGGTCGCCCTGTTCGGCGTAGCCGATCAGGTCGCCGTCCACCCGGATACGGCCGGAGTCGATGGTCTCCAGCCGGTTGACGCAGCGCAGCAGTGTTGACTTGCCGGACCCGGACGGGCCGACGACGCAGACCACGCCGCCTACGGGCACATCCAGGCTGATGCCCTTGAGCACCTCGACGGAGCCGAAGCGCTTGCGCACCGAGCGGATGCTCACCATGGGCTCGGCCATCAGACGTTCCCCCTGCTGAACGGCCGCAGGTTGCGGCGGACCCTGACCTGCAGGGCGTGGTGGCCGCGCTCGAACCGCTTCTCGATGAAGTGCTGGCCGACGCTGGCGATGGTGGTGAGCACGATGTACCAGATGGAGGCCACGATGAGCAGCGCGATCACCTCGAAGTTGCCGAGGTAGATGCGCTGGGAGACGGTCAGCAGTTCGGCCCCGGCGATGACCGAGACCATCGAGGTGGTCTTGAGCATCGAGATGAACTGGTTGCCGGTGGGCGGGATGATCACCCGCATCGCCTGGGGAAGCACCACCCGGCGAAGCACCTGCCGGTGTGACATGCCGAGCGCCTCGGCCGCCTCACGCTGGCCGGGGTCCACCGAGCGGATGCCCGCCCGGACGATCTCGGCCATGTAGGCGCCCTCGTTGATCGCCAGACCGAGCAGGGCCGCGGTGAAGGGCGTGATCAGCTCGTTGGCCTGCCACTCGATCAGCTTGGGGCCGTCGAACGGCAGGCCGATGCCGAAGGAGGGGAAGACCAGCCCGATGTTGAACCAGAAGATGAGCTGTACCAGCAGCGGGGTGCCGCGGAAGAACCAGGTGTAGAGCGCGGAGGCGCCCCGCAGCACGGGGCTGCCGGACAGCTGCATCACCGCGGCGAGGACGCCCAGCGCCAGGCCGATCACCATCGACAGCACGGTGAGCTGGATCGTGACCCACAGGCCGCCGAGGATCCTGCCGTCCATCAGGTACGCGGCGATGACGTCCCAGTGCAGGTTCTCGTTGACGATGATCGTGTAGGCCAGCCAGACCAGGATGAGCCCGGCGACCGCCGCCATGATCCACCGGCCGGGCCGGGGCGGGCTGAGCGCGTCGATCGGCAGGTGCGGATCCTCGGTGTCCGAGGCTGTTCCGGTCATTTCCATGGCTTGGTGTTGACCATCACCTCGGGCACGGCGTTGCTCGCGACGCCGTACTTCTCCAGGATCGCCCGGTAGCCGCCGTCGGCGGTCAGCTCCTGCATGGCCTTGGCCACGGCGTCGCGCAGCGCGGTGTTGCGCTTGTCGATCGCGATGCCCCAGGGGCCGGCGTCGTACTGCTCGGACAGCACCTCGTACTTACCGGTCTCCTTGGCGTACATCGCCGCGACGGGGGAGTCGACGATGGTGGCGACCGCGCGGCCGGAGTCGATGCTCAGCAGGCCGGTCGGCGCGTCCTCACTCTGCATGATCTGCATCTTCTTGGCGCACTTCTCGTCCTGCCGTTGCCCGATCGCGAGGTTCGAGCTGCCCTTGGCCAGCACGACGGTACGACCGCACAGGTCCTCAAGGGTCTTGATGCCCTCGGGGTTGCCCTTCTTGACCATGATGGCCCCGCCGGCGTTGAAGTAGTCGACGAAGTCGACGGCCGCGCGGCGCTCCTCGGTGTCGCTCATCGAGGACATCACCACGTCCCAGTTGCCTGCCTGCAGACCCGGGATCAGGCCGTCGAAGGCGGCGTTGGTCACCTTGGCCTTCAGGCCGAGCTTGGCCGCGATGGCCTCGGCGAGGTCCGGGTCGACGCCGGTGAGCTGCTGGGTGCCCGGCTTGTACATCTCCATCGGCGGGTAGCCCTCCGAGGTCGCCATCCGGAGCTCGCCCTTCTCACGGACGGCTTCGGGCACCAGCTCCTTGGCGGTTTTGCCGGCCGCCGAGGTGGCGCCCGCGCCGGCGTCGGTTCCCGACGACGAGCGCCCGCAACCGCCGGCGAATGCCGATACCGCCAGCGCGACAGCAATGACCGAATACAGGCGCTTTGTCACGGAACCTCCCAGTTTGCGAATAGCTGAGTTTATGGTGTCGACGGGAGGTAACAGCCCCAACACACATGAATGCTTGCGAGTCTTAGCATCGAAAACTTCGCCGCTAAGACCGGACAAAAGCCGCGAGTCTCTACCTTCGACACCATGACCCTGGTGATGGAGAACGGCTGGCCGCGCACTGCGGCATGGACCGGCGGGGAACTCCGCCTCGGCGGGATCGGCGTGCGGGAACTCGCCGCCGAGTTCGGCACGCCCGCCTACGTCCTCGACGAGGAGGAGTTCCAGGGCCGCTGCGCCGAGTGGCGGGAGGCGCTTCCCGACGGAGAGGTGCACTACGGCGGCAAGGCCTTCCTCTGCCCCGAGGTGGTGCGCTGGCTGGACACGGCCGGGCTCTGTCTCGACGTGTGCACCGGGGGCGAGCTGGCCGTGGCCCTGGCCGGGGGCATGGACCCCGCGCGGGTGGTCTTCCACGGCAACAACAAGTCGGTCGCCGAGCTGCGCCGTGCCGTCACCTGGGGCGTCGGCTGCGTGGTCGTGGACTCCTTCACCGAGATCGAGCGCCTGGCCGCCCTCGCGGACGAGGCGGGGATACGCCAGCGCATGATGATCCGGGTCACCCCCGGGGTGGAGGCGCACACCCACGAGTTCATCGCCACCGGGGGCGACGACTCGAAGTTCGGGTTCTCGCTCAGCGCCGGACTGGCGGCCGAGGCGGTCCGCCGGGTCCTGGCCACCACCTCACTGGAGCTGACCGGGCTGCACTCCCACATCGGCTCGCAGATCACCGATCTGGGCGGCTTCACCCTGGCCGCCCGCCGGATGGCCGACTTCCTGCTGGCCTGCGAGCTTGAGCACGGCGTGACGATCCCCAAGCTTGACCTCGGTGGCGGCCTGGGCATCGTCTACCGGCCCGGCGACCCGGTCCCGCCGCGTCCGGCCGAGGTGGTCGCGGCGCTGCGTGAGGCCGTACCCGCCCAGGTCCGGCTCGCCGTCGAGCCGGGCCGCTCGATCGCCGGACCCACCGCCGTCGCCCTCTACGAGGTGGGCACGGTCAAGGAGATCCCCGGCGTCAACACCTACGTCAGCGTGGACGGCGGGATGAGCGACAACCCGCGCCCCGCCATGTACGGCGCCGCCTACACCGCGCTCCTGGCCTCCCGCTCCTCGGACGCCCCCCCGCGTAAGGTCACCGTGGTCGGCAAGCACTGCGAGAGCGGTGACGTGCTCGTCCGGGACCTTCCGCTGCCCGCCGACGTACGGCCCGGCGACCTGCTGGCGATCCCCGCCTCGGGGGCCTACCAGCGGTCGATGGCGAGCAACTACAACCATGTGACGCGGCCCCCGGTGGTCGCCGTCCGCGACGGGGTCGCCAGGGCGATCGTGCGCCGGGAGACCGAGGAGGACCTGCTCCGCCTCTACCTGCGTTGACGGGGCCGGGCGCCACCTGCCGTGTCCACCGCTCCGCCTGACCGACTCGGACCACGACCGGGCCCTCGCTCTTCGAGCGGGGGCCCGCTCTCGTCCGTCCGGAGAGGCGTTTCGAAGCGGGCCAGCCAGGTGGCGAGGAGTGATTCGAGCTGCGCGGCCTCTTCGGGGGTCAGCTCGTCGAGGAGCCGGCGCTCATTGCGCATGTGCTCGGCGAACGCCCGGTCGATCAGTTCCCTGCCCGCGGGGGTGAGCGCGACCACCCGGCCGCGGCCGTCGCTCTCGCTCGGGCGGCGGGTGACGAGCCCGTCACGTTCGAGCCGGTCGACGCGCTTGGTCATCGCACCGGTGGTGACCATGGTGAAGGCGGCCAGCTCTCCGGGGGCGCGCTCGAACGGCGCGCCGCCGCGTCGCAGGGTGGCGAGGACGTCGAACTCTCCCTCCCCGAGCCCGTATCGCCGGTAGACGACACAGAGCTGTTCGGTGAGGTGTCCGGCCAGGCGGTGCAGGCGCCCGATCACACCCTGCGGGCTCACGTCCAGGTCCGGCCGCTCGCGAGCCCATTCCTGCTGGATGCGGGCTACATGATCCAGAGGTTCGCTCATGTCTGGAGTATAGCTTCCAAGGAAGCTATATTGCCTTCCATGGAAGTTAATTTTCGCTGGGCATTGGTCACGGCGATGGCGCCGATCGCGTGGGGGACGACCTACTTCGTCACCCACCAGTTCCTCCCGCCCGGCTACCCCCTGTACGGGGCGGTCATCAGGGCGCTGCCCGCGGGACTGCTGCTTCTCCTCATCGGCAGGAAGCTTCCCCGGGGGGCGTGGTGGTGGAAATCCCTGCTCCTCGGCACCATCAACATGAGCGCGTTCTTCGCGCTCGTCTACCTGGCGGCCCAGCTGCTTCCGACGAGCGTCGCCTCGACGATCATGGCGACGTCGCCCGTCGTGATGATGCTGCTGGCCTGGTCACTGCTCTCGGAGCACCCGAAGGTCCTGCACCTGGCCGGAGCCGGCATCGGCATCGCGGGTGTCTGCCTCATGCTGTTCACCGGCGCGGCCGCCGTCGACCCCCTGGGCGTGCTCGCGTCCGTCGCGGCCATGGTGATGTCGTCGTTCGGCTTCGTGCTGGCCAAGAGGTGGAGCGCCGAGGTCGACGTGCTGTCGTCGACCTCGTGGCAGCTCATCGCCGGGGGCGTCGTCCTGCTGCCCTTCGCCGTCGCGCTGGAGGGCTCGCCGCCGAGCCTGGACGGACCCGAGATCCTCGGGTTCGGTTATCTCAGCGTCATCGCGACGGCTCTCGCCTTCGTCGCCTGGTTCGCCGGACTGCGGCACCTGTCGGCGGGAACGGTGGGACTCGTCGGGTTGCTGAACCCGGTGACCGGGGTGCTGCTCGGCACGACGATCGCCGGAGAGGTGCTCACCGCGCAACAGTTCTGCGGGCTGGCGCTGACCCTCGTCGGCATCCTCCTCGGGCAGCCCGTCGCGGCCCGTCTCGTCGCGATCGGGCGGCGACGAGGCCGGGCAAGGCCGGCGGGACCTGCCCGGCGTCGGGCCTTCCGCGAGGTCAGTCGAAGTCGCCGTTCCTGATGCCGTTGATGAAGGTGGTCCATTCGGGGGCGGTGAAGATGAGGGCGGGGCCGGTGGTGTTCTTGCTGTCGCGGACGGCGTGGCGTCCGCCGGACAGCTTGGCGACCTCGACGCATTCGCCGCCGTTGCTCCCCGATCGGGTGGACTTGGTCCACGTCGCCGCTGCCAGTTCCCGGTTCAGGTCCATTGCTTGATCGTCTCCTTGATCAGCTTCAGCGACTCGCGCTGGGACAGTGCTTCGACGCGGATCGCCTCGTATCTCAATGCTAGGGCGGCGACCTCGTCGGGTCGATCGGTTACCTGACCCGCACTGGCGGACTCGACGTAGGCCGCGTTGAGCACACCCCTGTGTGCCTGCGCGATGACGAACCCTCCGTTGATGCCTGTCGTCGTACGGGCTTCGAGAGGGAGGATCTGGATCGCGATGTCGGGACGCTCGCCCATCTCGACGAGGTGCCGGAGCTGCGCCGCCATCACGCCGTCTTCACCGATGGGGCGGAGCAGAACGCCCTCGTCGATGACCGCCCACAGCATGGGAGGGGTCGGCCGGTTGAGGATGGTCTGGCGGTCCATTCGGGCCGACACGTATTCCTCCAGTTGCTCGGCGGTGATGCGGGGCTCGCCCCGCAGCATGGCTTCGGCGTAGTCGCGGGTCTGCAGCAGGCCGGGAACGACGAGAGGATGCCAGGTCCGGAAGAACTCGGCTTCCCGCTCGATCTCGATCCAGGATCTGAACCAGTCGGGTAGGTGGCTGCCCACGTGGTTGAGCAGGTCCCACAGGTCTGTGAGGGCGGAGCCGAGTTCCAGGACCTCGTCGATCTTCTGGGCCATCTCCCGGGGCGCCTTTCGATGTCCGAGCTCGACCATGCTGACCAGGCTGGTCGACCAGCCGATGAGGTCCGCCAGCTCCTTCTGGCTGAGCCCCGCTTGCTTGCGGTATTTGCGGAGCTCTGCGGCGAAATATTCCTTTGGGGAGACTGTGGGGCTAATGCTCGGGGAGATGGACATTTCCCTTCCTTTCATCAACACACGGCCCTCCACATATATCTGTGTAGTGACCGTGAGTCCGGGGTTACTACCGAGCGTAGCCTTTTTTTTGGAATCTCGGAATGGCATCGGGCAGTCTCCGGGATGTATGGCGAGAAAGTCCGAAGGGCGGATCTGCGGGTTAGCGGAAAGGGCGTCGTGATGCAGCCGATCAGAAAGTCAGCGGAGATCTTCCTGCGGAGAGAAGCCGAATCGGTTTCGCGCGCACGAGAGATGGTGCTCGATCTTCTCGGCACCGATCATCCGGCCTACGAGCAGGTGCGACTGGCCGTCTCCGAGATCACCACGAACGCCGTCGAACACTCGGAGTCCGGACCGGTGGGGGACCTGGTCATGGTCGTCCTGAAGGTGGTCGACGACTTCGTCCAGATAGAGGTCACCGACCCCGGTTCCGAGTCCAGCAAACCACACATACGGGAGAATCAATCCACGAATGCGGAAGACGGACGAGGGCTTTTCATTGTCAACCAGCTTTCATCAGGAAACTGGGGCATTCGTGACTTCGGGGCCGGCGGTCGGACGGTATGGTGTGCGATCCCGGCGAATCCCTCAGGCTCCGATGAAATTCCCACGGATACGTATGCCATTCCCACCGTCCAGCCGGAGTCGTAGCATTCGGTGATTTTCTTCAAGCAAGGAATGCGCTCAAAACCCGGTCCTGGACAGGCGCGGTGTGTACGTCTTCCTTGGGAAGAGCAGCCCCGAACCTGAATCGGCGGGGCCGCCGCCTCCACGCCGGGCGAGGTGTGGCTGTGAGGTTCTTTCCAGGCCCTGTCCCCGCTGCGGTCGAGGCACCGCCTGACCGATCCTCGCCACGGCAATCCGCCAGGCAGGGCCTGGTGCGTTTCGACTCTCCGCTCTGACAGGTCACGGATGTGGCGCTGAGATGTCCCATAGTCGTGTCGCGCTGTCGTGGCCCGCGGTGGCCAGCAGGTGGCCGTCGGGGTGGAAGGCCACCGAGGCGACGGGTCCAAGGTGGCCGCTGAATACGGCGAGGGGCCGGCCGGTGGCGGTGTCCCACAGCCGCGCCGTGTGATCGGCGCCCCCGGCGGCCAGCAGGTGGCCCCCGGGATGGAAGGCCACCGACCAGATGTAGTCGGTGTGGCCGGCCAGCGGGGCGCCGGCGGGCTTTCCGGTGGTGGTGTCCCACAGCAGTACGGTGCCGTCCTCGCCCGCTGTGGCCAGCAGGTGGCCGTCGGGGTGGAAGGCCAGCGTGTGGACCGGCTTGGTGTGATTGAACAGGGCGACGGTCTGGCCGGTGGCGTCCCAAAGCCGTACGGTGCCGTCCTCGCTCGCGGTGGCCAGGTAGTGGCCGTCGGGGCGGAAGGCCGCCGACCAGACGGTGTCGGTGTGGCCGGTGAACAGGGCGATGAGCCTGCAGGTGGAGACCTCCCACAGCCGTACCCCGTAATCCCAGCCCGCGGTGGCCAGCAGGTGGCCCTCAGGATGGAAGGCCACCGACCAGACAGATCTGATGTGGCCTGCCAGCGGGGTGCCGACGGGCCGGCCGGTGGTGGTGTCCCATAGCCGTGCCGTGTCGTCCGCACCGGCGGTGGCCAGCAGGTGGCCGTCGGGGTGGAAGGCCAGCGTGTGGACCGGCTCGGTGTGGCCGGTGAGTGGAACACCGACGGGCCGGCCGGTGGTGGTGTCCCACAGCCGTGCTGTGCGCTTGGCGGTGGTGTCCCACAGCCGCGTGTGGTCGCTGTCAGGCCGGAGGGGCGCGGTGTCGGTGTGGCCGGACAAGGGGGCGCCGACAGGCCGGCCGGTGCTGGTGTCCCACAACTGCGCCGTGTCGTCCCAACCGGCGGTGGCCAGCAGGCGGCCGCCAGGGTGGAAGGCCACCGAGCAGACGGACGCCCGGGAGTCGCGCCGGACGAAGGCGGAGTGCTCCCGGACGCCGTCGGGCAGGGCGGCTCGCAGGGACAGGCCGATGTCGGCGAGCCTCTGCTTGGTTTCCTCGGCCAGCCCGGAGCCGAGGCCCTTGATGGCCAGCAGATTCCGTTCGCTGAGGGCGACCAGTTCGCCGCAGGTATGGATGTCCGCCCGTTTGAGGCAGTTGTACGCACGGATCGTGAGGTTGAGTTCCTCAATGGGCAGAGCCAGGTTGTCACCCGGCGAGTACCCCAGGCACAGCGGGTCATGGTCCGTCGTCCATGACTGGCGTAGTGACATCGTGGACTTTCCTTAAGATCACACTCTCCCCGGCGGGGAGTCTTTCCGTCACCTGCCGAGGTGTCAACCCGGGCCGTTCCGCGGGGCGCCCACCAGGGTGGGGACAGGCTCTGTCCGCGCCGCGGTCGGTCGGCGACCCGGGTGGGTTCGGGACAGGTGGTCGCTCCCAGGAGGGCGTCCATGCGGGGCGTTCGGCGGTGGGGCGAGGCCGTCGTGGACACGTTCCGTCACGAGCGTCGAGGGATCGGGCTCGGGTTACGACTTGAAACCTACTAAACCGGTATGGAAGTATGGTTTTTATGTTCGCGGCACTGACCACGTACAACAGGCGTCGCGTGCCGGAAATCATTCTGGTGCGCTGCCTGTTCGTCGACTTCGTACGGACCGACGGCGCCATCTGTCGCTGAGGCCACCCATCACCGAGCGTCAACGACGGCCCCGTGGGTCTGTCGTGAAGCGCCGGTCACAGCCGTCCTCACCCGCCCTGACCGCGACGTCGCGGGGGCACCCCGTCTCTTTCTCCATCCGTCTGGCGAGCACGCCGTAGGAGATCTTTCGCATGGCCCTTGTCGTAGCAGTCATCGGCGGCCCGACCCCGGGTTCCGCCACCGCGGCCCTCGTCGAGAACATCGCCGAGCGGCTGGAGTTGGAGGGCCACACCACGGTGCTGATCAGCCCGGCGGACCTGCCGCCCGCGGCGCTGATCGCCGGGGACTCCGCCGATCCGCAGATCCGTTCCGCGGCCGAGTTGATCGAGCAGGCGGACGGGGTCGTGGTGGCCACCCCGATCTTCCAGGCGTCCTATTCGGGGCTGCTCAAGACGTTCCTGGACGTGCTGCCGCCGGGCGCGCTCGCGGGCAAGGTCGCGCTGCCGCTGGTCAACGGCGGCAGCCGGGCGCGCCTGCCGGCCGTCGACCACACGTTGTGGCCGGTGCTGAGCGCGCTGGGCTGTTCGCAGGTGGGGCCGGGGGCGTTCGTGCTCGACACCGACATCGTCCGGCACTCCTGCGGGGTCAGCCTGACCGACGCGAGCGAATCCCGCGTCGCGGCGGCCTGCCACCGGTTCGCCCAGGCCCTCGCCCTGATCCCCGACCAGACCTCCGGTCGGTCCTTTGACCGGTCACTGTTCTGACCTCGGTCTTTCTCTCCTTCAACGACCTTTCCAGGTCGTCCTTTTGACAAGGGTTTCTCATGTTCGGATATCCGTTGTTCTCGACCTCCCCCGTCCGGGCGGCAGCCGCAGGGGCCGCGCTCGCGCTGCTGGCCGCCGGCTGCTCCTCGGGCGGCGAGGCCACCGCGGGCGCGAGCGGCGCCGACACCGGCGCGCCGGTGCAGGGCGGCAACCTGACCATCGCGGTCTCCAGCTTCCAGCCGTGCCTGGACGTCTCGCTCACCGGCGGACGCAACAGCACGGTCACCCACCAGATCCTGGACACCCTCACCGACCAGGACCCGAAGACGGGCGAGATCATCCCTCGGCTGGCCACCAAGTGGGAGGTGAACGACGACTACACCGTCTTCACCTTCCACCTGCGCGAGGGCGTGACTTTCAGCGACGGCACCCCCCTGGACGCCAAGGTGGTCGCCGACAACTTCACCACGCTCGCCAAGCTGGTCGGCGAGGGCAAGACCGACACCCTGACACTGAACGCGCTCAACAGTTTCTCCGGAGCCGAGGTGGTCGACCCCCTGACCGTCACGCTGAACTTCAAACTGCCGGAACTGGGCTTCCTGCGCAACGCCAGCGACCCCTACCTGGCGATCCTGTCGGCCGCCACGCTGGCCACGACCACCGAGGAGCGCTGCGCGGGCAAGCTGGTCGGCACCGGCCCCTTCGTCTTCGACCAGATCGTCAAGGACAAGTCCGTCACCCTCAAGCGCCGCGCGGACTACAGGTGGGGTGCCGAGGGCGTGGTGGCGCACCAGGGGCCGTCGTACCTGGAGGGCATCGTCTTCGAGGCGGTGCCCGAGTCGGGGGTGCGGGTCGGCGGCCTGGTCAGCGGCCAGTTCGACATCAGCGACGACATCCCGATCACCGACCTGCCGCAGCTCCGCTCGGCCGGGCAGACGATCGTCTCGCGGGTGGTGCCCAACCTGGTCCCGGGCATGCGCCCCAACCCGTACAGCCCGCTGGGCTCCGACGACGCGGTCAGGCGGGCCATCCTCAAGGGCACCGACCGCAAGGAGATCACCGAGACCCTCTACCCGGAGATCTACAAGGCCCCGACCAGCATCGTCTCCTCCGGCACCGCCGGCTGGAAGGACTTCGGCACAGACCTCGCCTACGACCCCGAGGGCGCCAAGAAGATCCTTGACGAGGCGGGCTGGAAGCCGGGCGCCGACGGGGTCCGGGAGAAGGACGGCGTACGCCTGGAGCCGAAGATCACCTACATCATCGGCAACTTCTTCGGCGCCACCCAGCAGGAACTGGAGCTCGCCCAGCAGCAGCTCGCCAGGATCGGGGTGAAGGTCGAGATCAAGGCCAACACCCCCGCCGACAACGCCGCGATGCTCAAGGACATCTCCAAGGCCGACTACGACTTCCTCACCGGCTCGGGCGCGAGCAAGGACATCGACTTCCTCGCCGGACTGTTCAAGAAGAGCAACTCCGCGCTGCTCAACGCCGAGCAGCCCGAGCTGGAGGCCGTCGCCGACGCGCTGAACGAGGCGGCCACCCCCGAGGCCCGCACGAAGGCCGCGGACGACCTGCAGAAGTACGTCATCGACCACGGCCACTGGATCCCGCTGCGCGAGCAGACCAAGGTCGTCGCGGTCTCCCCGCGGGTCAAGGGCTACGGCCTGGACACCTACGCCGCGCACTTCTTCCACGACACCTGGCTGGCCGGCTGACCATGACCCGCTACCTGCTGCGCCGCGCGGCCCAGGGCGCCTTCGTGCTCTGGGCGGCCTTCACCGCCGGCTTCGTGATCCTCTACCTGCTGCCCAGCGACCCGGTGGAGATCATGCTCGCCTCCACCGGATCCATGGGCGAGCTCGATCCCGGGGCGGTGGCCGCGCTGCGCGCCGAGTACCACGTCGACGAGCCGTTCTACGTCCAGTACGGCATCGCGCTGTGGCGGTTCGTCCAGGGCGACTTCGGAACCTCCATTCCCCAGCGGCTGCCGGTCACCGAGCTGATCGGCCAGGCGCTGCCGGAGACCGCGGGCCTGGCCGCGCTGGCCTTCGTCATCGCCGTGCTGCTCGGTGGGAGCCTGGCCCTGCTCACCGGCTATCTGCGCGGGGGACGGCTGCGGCGGCTGCTGCTGTCGCTGCCCCCGCTGCTGGTGTCGATCCCGTCGTTCTGGGCGGGGCTGCTCCTGCTGCAGGTCTTCTCGTTCCGGCTCGGCTGGTTTCCCGCGATCGGCAACCGGGGCCTCGCCTCGCTGGTGCTGCCCGCGGTGACGCTGGCCCTGCCCACCGCGGCGATCATCGCCCAGGTCCTGATCAAGAGCCTCCGCCAGACCTGGGACGAGGCGTTCGTGGTCACGGCCACCGCCAAGGGCGCCTCCAGGCTGCGCATCCTCTTCGTCGACGTGCTGCGTCACGCGAGCCTGCCGAGCCTCACCCTGGTCGGCATGACGGTCGGCAACATGCTGGCCGGGGCGATCGTGGTCGAGACGGTCTTCTCCCGGCTGGGGGTGGGCCGCCTGGTCGAGCAGGCCGTCGCCGCGCAGGACATCCCGATGATCCAGGGCCTGGTCGTGCTGTCGGCCCTCGTCTTCGTGGTGGTGAACCTGGTGGTCGACGCCGTCTACCCGCTGCTCGATCCGCGCATCCGGCCGTCGCGAGCGGTCACGTGAAGGAGTTGAGCGTGTCCGATCCCGCCACCACCCTGCCCGGCGGTCCCGCACCGCACGAGCCATCCGGCCCTGGGACGCCGAGTGTCCCGGTGGGCCCCGGTTCCGGTCCCGATCTCGGCCTCGACCGGTCGCGCCGTGGCACCGGCGGGGCACGCGCGGTCGCGCGGCGCCCCGGACTGGTGCTCTCCGCGCTGTTCCTGGCGCTGGTGCTGACCTGGGCGCTCACACCCGGGATCTTCGCCCCCTTCGACCCGCTGGTCGGCTCGCCGAAGGACAAGCTGCTGCCCCCGAACGGCACCTACTGGTTCGGCACCGACCATCTCGGGCGCGACCTGTTCTCCCGGGTCGTGCACGGGGCCTCGCTCTCGCTGACCGCGACCGCCCTGGCGGTGCTGGTCGGATTCCTCGTCGGGTCGTCCCTGGGCCTGCTCTCGGGGTACGTGGGCGGCCGGTTCGACGACGCCGTCATGCGCTGCGTCGACGTGCTGCTGTCGATTCCGGGACTGCTGCTCTCGCTGGCGGTGGTCACCGTGCTGGGTTTCGGCACGCTGAACGTGGCGGTCGCGGTCGGCGTGGCGGCGGTGGCCGGTTTCGCCCGGGTGATGCGGGCCGACGTGCTGCGCGCCCGCACCCAGGTGTTCGTCGAGGCGGCCGAGGCACTGGGGGTCGGCCGGTGGAGATCCCTCATCCGCCATGTGCTGCCGCACGCCGTGGGCTCGGTGCTGGTGATGGCCGCCCTGGAGTTCGGCACGGCCATCCTGGCGGTCTCCTCGCTGAGCTTCCTCGGCTTCGGCGCGCCGCCGCCCGCTCCCGAGTGGGGGTCACTGGTCTCCGAGGGGCGCAACTACCTGGTGAGCGCCTGGTGGCTGACCACCCTGCCCGGTGCGGTGATCGTGGCGACCATGCTGGCGACCAACCGGGTCGCCCGCGCCCTGGACACCGGCAGGGGAGACGACCGTTGAGTACACAGCCCCTGCTGCGCCTGACCGACCTGCGGGTCGGGTACGGGCCTGCCCGGCGCGGTGGTGACCGGCACGAGACGGACGCGGTACGCGGCGTCAGCCTGCGGGTGGACCGGGGGGAGACGGTGGCACTGGTGGGCGAGTCCGGCTCGGGCAAGTCCTCCACCGCGCACGCCGTCAACGGGCTGCTACCCGCCACCGGACGGATCAGCGCGGGACGGGTCCACTTCGGCGGACAGGACATCACCGGCTGGCCGGACCGCGCGATGCGCCACCTGCGCGGCGCCGAGATCGGCTTCATCCCCCAGGACCCGGCGGTCGCGCTCAACCCGGTACGGCGCATCGGGCACCAGGTGGCCGACGTGCTGCTGCTGCACGGCCGGGCCACCCGCAGGAACGTCCGGGGGCTGGTCGAGAAGATCCTGGAGGAGGCCGGGCTGCCGGACCCCGCCGACTACGCCCGTCGCTACCCGCACGAACTGTCGGGCGGCATGCGCCAGCGGGTGCTGATCGGCATCGCGCTGGCCTGCGCACCCCGGCTGGTCATCGCCGACGAGCCGACCAGCGCGCTCGACGTCACCGTCCAGCGCCGCATCCTGGACCACATCCAGCGCCTGACCTCGGCGAACGGCACCGCCGTGCTGCTGATCACGCACGATCTGGGGGTGGCCGCCGACCGGGCGGACCGGATCGTGGTCATGCGGGAGGGCCTCCTCGTGGAGCAGGGGCCGACCGAGCGGATTCTCGGCGACCCCCGGCACGCCTACACCCGCCGCCTGCTCGGCGCGGTCCCCACCCTGACCGGGCCGACGCTGATCGCCACCTCGTCACCGCGCCCCGAGGCGGAAGCGGCCCCGGAGTCGCCTCTGGAGGCTGGGCCGAACCCGGAGCCGCGCCCGGAGCCGCGATCACGTCCCGAGGCCGGGCCGAACCCGGAGGTACCACACCTGGAATCGCGTCCGCGTCCGGAGACCGACACGGAGAAGACGCCGGAAAGCGGAACCGTACCGGCGCCGCTGCTGGAGCTTCGGGGTGTCACCAAGGAGTTCAAGCGCGCCGCCTCGGTGACCGTCGCCGTCAGCGACGTGGACCTCGTCGTCGGCCGGGGCCGCACGGTCGGCCTGGTGGGCGAGTCGGGTTCCGGCAAGTCCACCACCGCGCGGATGGCGCTGCGGCTGGAGGCCCCCACCCGGGGGCGGGTCCTGTTCGACGGCGTGGACATCACCACGGCCACCCGCGGGAAACTGCGTCCGCTGCGGCGGCGCTTCCAGCCCGTCTACCAGAACCCGTTCGCCTCCCTGGATCCGAGGCTCTCGGTCTCGGCGCTCATCGACGAGCCACTGGACGCGTTCGGTGAGGGGGACCGCGCCGCCCGGCGCCGCAGGGTCGCCGAGCTCGTCGACCAGGTCGCCCTGCCCTCGTCGGTTCTCGACCGGCACGCCACCGAGCTGTCCGGCGGTCAGCGGCAAAGGGTGGCCATCGCCAGGGCGCTGGTGCTCCGCCCCGAGCTGATGGTCCTCGATGAGCCGGTCTCGGCACTGGACGTCTCCGTACAGGACCAGATCCTGCGGCTGCTCGTCGAACTGCAGGCGCGGCTGGGGCTGAGCTACCTGTTCATCTCCCACGATCTGGCGGTCGTCCGCCAGATCGCGCACGAGGTCACGATCCTGCGCTCCGGCTCGGTGGTCGAGAGCGGTCCGGCCGAGCGCGTCTTCGACAACCCGCACCACTCCTACACGAAGGAACTTCTCATGGCGGTACCCGGACGGCTGAACCACGGCGCGGACACGAGCCTCCGATGGTGAGCCCGCTGACCGGCGCGCGTACCGAACGGCAGGTCCTCGCCGCGCTGCGGGAACTGGTCCCGGCGATCTCCGCCCGGGTCGCGGGGGAGGACCGGCCACACGCGGAGACCTTCGCCGACCTCAGGGCGGCGGGCCTGCCCTCCTTCGTCATCCCGGCCGCGTATGGAGGCGGGGGTGCCGCCCTGCCCCAGGCCAGCCGGGTGATCCGGACCCTCGCCGCCGCCGACGCCTCGGCCGCGCTGGTCCTCACCATGCACTACATCCACGGCACGCGCCTGCTCTCGCCACAGGTCCCCGGCCGGGGAGCCGCCGAGCTGGGCCGTACCCTCGCCGCCACCGACGGCCTGGTCAACTTCGCCAGCAGCGAGCGGCTGAGCGGCGCCCCCAGCAGGGGCGGCGCCGTCCAGACCCGTGCCACTCGCGGGGACGACGGGTCGTGGCTGCTGAGCGGTCACAAGCGCTACGTCACCGGCAGCATCGCCCTGGATCACCTGCTGGTGTCGGCCACGGTGGACAACGACGGCGACGACGACACCGCCGCCGAGCCCGTGGCGCGCACCTTCGTCGTCCCGGCCGATGCGGACGGGGTGCGGATCGAGCCGACCTGGGACACCTTCGGCATGCGCGGTTCGGCCTCGCACGACGTCATCCTCGACGGCGTCACCGTCCCCGCGGACGCCGTCGCGGAGGCGTACGACCCCGAGGTGGCCCCGGAGATCACCCGTACCTTCGGCGCCTGGTGGGCGCTGCTGCTGGCCTCGATCCACCTGGGCATCGCCGAGGCGGCCCGCGAGGTGGCCCTCGTGTTCGCCACCGGTCCCCGAGGCGACGGCCGTCCGGGCAGCCGCGCCGAGCAACCCCGCACCCAGGAGCACGCCGCGCGCATCGAGCTGGCCCTGCTCCAGGCGCGTCTGCTGCTGGAGGACGCCGTACGCCGGTGCGAGGGCGTCCCGGAACCCGCCGACGTCGTCCAGGCCACCGCCACCAAGCTCCTGGTCCACCGGCACGCCTCGGACGCCGTCGATCACGCCTGCCGCCTGGTCGGCGGAGCCTCCGTCTGGAACGCCTCCCCGCTGGGACGCCACTTCCGTGACCTGCGCGTCGCCCTGTTCAACCCGCCCAACGAGGACGTCGTGATCGACGCCGTCGGCCGCGCAGCCCTCGGACTGAACGAGAAAGGCACCTGGACTTGACATCCTCCGCCCTCCCGAAGGAGGGGGATTCCAACAGTGACTACCCCACCAGGAGGAGGTCGCGTTGAGGTTCACGGTTCACAGGCTCCGGCAACCCGGCGCCTCCCCGCGCAGCCACCGTCTGCCCCACGGCGGTATCCCTGATGTTACGGGCCGCGTTGACGTCGGCATGGTCCCGATGCCCGCAGGCCACACACAGGAAGAGAGCTTGACTCTCACGACTCTCCCTGGCGAGATGCCTACAGGCGTTGCAGGTTTGCGACGTGTACCGCGGATCGATCTTCATCACCCGCCCCGGAGCCTTGTGCTCCAGCCGGGCCACGAGTTGCCCCCACCCCGCGGCGAGGATGCCCCGGTTCAAGCCCGCCTTCTGACGGACGTTCCTCCCGGGTGCCTCCAGGGTGCCGCGAGCCGGCCGAGTCATGTTACCGATCTTGAGGTCCTCGACCGCGATGACGTCAAAGTCACGTGCCAGATCGGTGCTGGTCTTCTCGACCCAGTCCTTGCGCCGGTCGCTTTCGCGGACCTTCAGCTTCGCGATGGCCACCTTCACCCGCTCACGCCGCCTCGAGTCGCGCCCGGCCTTGGCCAGCTTGCGCTGAAGACGCAACAGCCGGCCCTTCTCCCCCTCACGCAGCGTGGGGACGTTCAGCAGATCGCCCGTGGACAGGGCGGCGGACACGGTCACTCCCCGGTCCACGCCGACGACCTCGCCCGTTCCGGGTGCAGGGATCGGCTTAGGGATCGCCACGAACGCGACATGCCAGCGGCCCGCCCGGTCACGGGTGATCCGGAACGACTTTGTCTCGTCGCTCACGTTGCGGGACCAGCGAAACCGCACCCACCCCACCTTGGGGACCCTCACCTCACCAACATGACGCGACAGGCGCCGCACGTCGCCGGGTTTGACCGCGACGATGCGGAACCCCTCAGCCTGCCCGCGCCTGCGCCACGTCGGCCTGCGGTGGGTTTTGCCGAAGAAGTTCGCCATCGCCTGGTGGAAGTCCTTCAGCGCCTGCTGCTGCACGATGATCGACCCGGCGCGCAGCCACTCGAACTCCGCTCGCGCCTCGGTGAGCTGGCGGCACTGCTCGGCGAACCCCGGCGCCGACTTCCGGCCGCGCTTCCAGTGAACGTGCTGCTCCACCGCCAGGTTCCACACGAGCCTCGCATGCCCGCAATGCTCGGCCAGCTTCGCCTCTTGCACAGGCGAAGGCTGAAGCCGGAAACGGGACACGCCGATCAACCTACCGAAAGGCACCGACAAAATATGGACAACGAGATGGGCTTCCTCCCGGCCCTGAAGGACGGGGCGTCCGCCCCAGATGTCAGGTGACCCCGCCCCGCCGTACGATGTCGCTGAACTTCAACCTCAGCGGCGTCGGCCACCACACCTCCGCCTGGCGCCACCCCGACAGCCGGACCGACCAGGCCCTGGACGTCGAGTACTACGTGCGGCTCTGCCAGACCGCCGAGCGCGGTGGGTTCGACTCGATTTTCATCGCCGACACCCCGGCGCTGCGCGGCGACCTGAACGACGCCCTGGCCAACACCCCCTTCGAACCGCTGACCCTGCTGTCGGCCATCGCCACCCGCACCACCCACATCGGCCTGATCCCCACCGTCTCCACCAGCTACAGCGATCCGTACACCGTCGCCCGCCAGATCGCCTCCCTCGATCTGATCAGCAAGGGCAGGGCCGGGGTCAACCTCGTCACCTCCGCGGGTGACCACGTCGCCCGCAACCACGGCAGAGAGCGGCACATCCCGCACGCCGACCGCTACGCCCGTGCCCGGGAGTTCGTCCAGGTGCTGGAGCGGCTGTGGGGCAGCTGGGCGCCGGACGCGATCCTGGCCGACCGCGAGGCCGGCACCATGATCCGTCCCGGTGGCATCACCCCGGTCGACCACGTCGGCGAGCACTTCTCGGTGGCCGGGCCGCTGACCGTGCCGCCCTCGCCGCAGGGACGCCCCCCGATCGTGCAGGCCGGGGCCTCGCCCGCCGGGATCGAGCTGGCCGCCGCGCACGCCGACGCCGTCTACGCCCGCTCCATGTCGATCGACGAGACGCGAGGTGTCTACCGCTCCATCAAGACGCGGGCCGCCGAGCTGGGCAGGGACCCGCACTCGATCAGGGTCCTGCCAGGCGTGGTGCCCTACGTCGCGGCCACCGAGGCCGAGGCCAGGCGGCTGGTGCGGGAGATCGAGTCCCGGTTGGTGACCAACCCCAACGCCCTCACCGCCCTCGGCGCGATGCTCGGCATCGACCTGTCCGGATACTCCCCGGACGACGCCGTCCCCGTGCACCTGCTCCCCGCTCCGGAGGACTTCAACGGCTCGGTAACCGGCTTCGTCGAGCTGCGCACCATGGCCGTCGACGAGGGTCTCACCCTCGGCCGGCTCGCCGGTCGCCTCGGTGGCCTCGCCCCGCTGGGAATGTGGGCGCTCATCGGCAGCGGGGAGCAGGTGGCCGACCGGCTCCAGTACTGGTTCGAGAACGAGGCGGCCGACGGCTTCAACCTGATGATGCCGATCGCCCCCGGCGGCATCGAGTCCTTCGTCGAGCACGTCGTGCCGATCCTGCGGGAACGCGGCCTGGTACGCGCCGGCTACGAGGGCGCCACCCTGCGTTCCCACTTCGACCTGTCCCTCGACACACCGTCGCCACTTCACTGAGAGGAAGACCATGACCGTCTCGCCCGAGGACCTGCTCATCGACCCCGAGCAGGCCACCGGAAAACTCGCCGCCGGTGCGCTCTTCGTCGACGTACGCCGCCCCGAGGCACGTGCCGAACACGGCCTGCTGCCCACGGCCGTCGCCGTGGAGAAGGTCGACGTCCTGAAGAGTTTCGACCGGGAATCCCCGGAACTGCTGGCCGACGCCGCCGATCCCGACCGGCAGATCGTCGTCTTCTGCTCGTCGGAACGCGGCTCGGGGCCGGTCGTTCAGAAGCTCGTGGAGTTGGGGTACACCAACGTCACCCATATTCTTGGCGGGTTCAGCGCATGGAAGGAACAGGGTTTTGCGACACACCCCCATGACGGCGCGGCCACGGATGCCTGAACACCCCCGGGCACAGCCGCCCGAGTGCGACCGGGCCCACTGAGGCCCAGGTGCGAATCTCGGCCAAGACCGACTACGCCCTGCGCGCCCTCACACAGCTCGCGGCGCACGCGGATCGCCCGGTCAGCTCCGAGGAACTCGCGCAGGGGCAGGAGATCCCGCACAAGTTCCTCGAAGCGATCATGGCGGAGCTCCGGCGCACCGGGTTCATCACCAGTCAGCGCGGCACCGGAGGCGGGCACCGGCTCCGTCTCCCCGCCGACCAGGTCGTCATCGCCGATGTCATCCGCGCCCTCAACGGGCCGCTCACCGTCATTCGCGGAGAATGTCCTCAGGACATCGAGTACGGCCCGCCCTCGGAAGGGTTGCAGATCGTGTGGATCGCCATGCGTGCCACCCTCAGATCCATTCTCGAATCGGTGACACTCGCCGACATCGCCGGGGGAGCACTGCCCGGTCATGTTCGTGAACTCGCCGGTGACCCGGACGCCTGGGTGACCCACTGGTTCCAAAGTCCCGGCCGAATTCAGGAAACAGGCCGCAAGGTCTGATCCACACCGTAGTCAAATGTCAGAAGGACGGAACGTCGACATCCGCCCCGCCCTGAAGGACGGGGTCGCCACGCTGGGAGTATTCGATGAGTGAGAGCCCGACCGGACTGATCAGTGCGGACGAGCTGGCCGAACGGCTTAGGTCGGGGTCGCGTGTCCGGCTTCTCGACGTTCGCTGGCAGCTCGGTGACCCACACGGTCACCGGGCCTATCTCGAAGGGCACCTGCCGGGGGCCGTCTTCGTAGACCTGGACACCGAGCTGGCCGCCCCGCCCTCTGCCGAGGCCGGGCGGCACCCGCTGCCGGACCCGGACGCGTTCCAGCGCGCCGCCCGCCGCTGGGGGCTGGACGACGGTGACGAGGTCGTCGCGTACGACGCCGGTGGCGGCCTGTCCGCGGCGCGCGCGTGGTGGCTGCTGCGCTGGGCGGGGGTGTCCTCGGTGCGGCTGCTCGACGGCGGCCTGCGGGGCTGGACGGCGGCGGGCCATCCGGTGGAGACCGGCGAGGTCCGGCCCGAACCGGGGAACGTGACGCTGACCTCCGGTGCCCTGCCCGTCCTCGACGCCGACGCCGCGGCCGAACTCGCCGGCACCGGCGTGCTGCTCGACGCGCGGGCGGCCGAGCGCTACCTCGGCCGGACCGAGCCGGTCGACCCGCGCGCCGGCCACATCCCCGGCGCGGTCAACGCCCCCACCGGGGAGAACCTGACGCCGGATGCGACCTTCCTCGACGAGGAGGCGCTCGCCGCCCGCTTCGGCGCCCTCGGAGTGAAGGAGGGCACCGCGGTCGGCGTCTACTGCGGTTCGGGGGTGACCGCCGCCCACACCGTCTTCGCGCTGGAGCGGATCGGGATCGGCGCGGCCCTGTACGCCGGGTCGTGGTCGCAGTGGTCCAACGACCCCGACCGGCCCGCGGCCACCGGCTGACGGGGACCCGGCACGGGCGCACTCGCCGGGACGACGGGCCGCGTTGTCGCCATCGCGGCCCGCCGGCCCGATCGGGTGCCCGGTCTCGTCACGAGCTCCGAGGGGCGTCGGCCGCCCGCTCGTGCTCGGCCACGCGGAGCTTGATTCCCGTGATGAATCGCTCGACGGCGTAGCGGAACTGGCGCGCCATCGTCTCCACACCCGCACCCGGTGCGTATCGCATCAGGTTGGGGTACGGCGGCCCGGAACCCGCGGTCTCGCCCTCCGCCCGAGCCTCGCTGTAGCGGGGATTTCCCGGCGAGGTGCGCTCGCCCGCCACGAACCCGAACAGCAAGGTGATGAGCGCCATGTAGGAGTCGCCCACCTCGTCATCCGGCAGGCCGCTCTCCGCGACGAGCCCGGTGAGGGCGTCCGCCACCCTCAAGGTCTCGGGCCCGAGTTCCCAGGCCGCGCGCCAGAGCACGTCGACGAGCGCGGGGCGTGGCAGCAGTGCCTCGTGACAACGGACGAGGGTCTCGAGCAACCGTACGTCCCAGGTGCCGGCGGCGGGAACAGTGACCTCACGGAGGGTCTCGTCGAGGATGAGCAGCAGTAGCTCGTCCTTGTCCCTGACATGCCAGTAGAGCGTCGACGAGCCGGTGCCCAGCGTGTTGGCGAGCTTGCGCATGGACAGTTTCTCGACACCCTCCGTGTCGAGAAGCCGGGTTCCGGCCCTGATCACGTCCATGCGGGTGAACGTCAGCCGGCCTTTGGCGCGGGCCGAATCCGACCGGCGCCGCTCTGGTTCGAACTCTGCTCGTGACACACGAGCAGTGTACTGTCACTCGATCCGGCTCTCGGCGATCATGTCGTGGCGGCCTCTGCCGGGGGGCGACCCGAGTCCGTCTCCGTACCCGGGTGACCAGGAGAGCACGGAGACGGGGCGAGGTCAGGCCCCGGCCCTGATCTCCGTCCCCTGGGCGGAGACGAGGCGCCATCCGGCGCCGGAGCCGGCGACGAAGACATGGGTGTACCTGCTGCCGCCGGTGAACGTGCTGCCGTCGGGGTTGGTGAAGTTCATCCCGGTCCGCCCGACGACGATGCCGACATCGCCGATCCGGCGCACGACGGCCTCGTCGGGAAAGGACTGGACGGCCGGGAACCGGACGGCTCCCGACGACACCGCGTCCAGCAGGACGGAGCCGGGCACCGCCGCGCCGTCATTGACGCTGACCAGGATGAAGTCGCCCGCCAGCAGTTCGCTCAGGCGGGCCGCGTCGCCGGCGACCAGGGCGTCGAAGAAACGCCGGTCATGGTCGAGAAGGGACGCGCGGTCGTCAGGGGTGGCCAGGGTGTTCATCGGACTCCTCTTCTGCGATGGGGAGCGTCACCGCTCCTTGCTGATCGAACAAGCGGGAGCACTCGCCGGTGCCTCCGTGGAAGCGGCGTCGGGGTCGCCCGGCAGCCGCTCGGGAACGCTGATCGCGCTTCTGGAACAAGAATATTGACACACGAGCACCGTTCGAGTGATAGTGGGCCCACCTTACCCGCCGCGCCTCCGGGCGGCCAGTCCTCGCTGGTCGAAGCCACGGCCGCGGCCATCTCAGGAGGTTCACATGACCTTTCGCACCTGCGTGCTGGTACACGGCGGCTGGCACGGCGGCTGGCACTGGGACGACGTCGCGGCGAGGCTGCGGAACGCGGGCGCCGACGTCCACGCGCCGACGCTGACCGGTCTGGCCGAGCGGGCGGGTGAGGCCACCGCCCAGACCGACATGTCGACGCACGTCGCCGATGTCGTTCGCGTCATCGACGAGCACGGACTGGACGACGTCGTACTGGTCGGCCACTCCTACGGAGGGATGGTCATCACCGGTGTCGCGGCCGAGCGGGGCGATCGGCTGGCCGAGCTGGTGTACCTGGACGCCTTCGTGCCCCAGGACGGCCAGTCCGTGGGCGACCTGCTGGGCCCGGACTTCACCGCGGCCGCCCGGGCGTTGGCCGAGGCCGCGGGCACCCCCTCACTCATCCCGCCGATGTTCCCCATCGAGGACACCACCGGCTGGTCCGGTGAGCGCGCCGCCGCGATCGCGCGGCGGCTGACCTCGCACCCCATCGGCACGATGGAGGAACCGGTACGGGCGCCGGCCGAACCGGCCGCCCGCCGTACCTTCGTCTACTGCAACGCCCGCCCTCTGGGGATCGTGGAACCGTACGCGAGCGCGGCGCGCGAGTCGCCGGACTGGGACTACTACGAGCTGGCCGGCCCGCACGACGCGGTACGCGTCATGCCGGCCACGGTCGCCGGGTTGATCGAGTCGCTCGCCTCCTGACGCGAGAGATCCCCGCACCACCACGGCCGTGGCCATGGCGGCCACGAATTCCCGCCGCCCCGGCCTCCGAACAGGCCCGCCAGACTCAGATGGAGATTCCGCGATGACTCCCACACCGTACGCGCACCCGGCCGGCGAGGCGGGAGAGCCGAGGCCGCCGCTGACCCGATCCTGGTGGCCCGCCGAGGTGACATCGCCGCTCGCCGACCTCACCGTCGGCGCCGCGCTTCGCGCCGCGGCGCAGGACAGCCCCGGCTCCGTCGCCCTCGTCGAGGGCGTACCCGACGCGGCACAACGCCGCCGGTGGACGTTCGCGCAACTGCTCGAGCAGGCGGAGGCCGTCGCCCGCGGCCTGCTCGCCCGTTTCAGGCCCGGCGAGCGAGTCGCCGTCTGGGCCGACAACCTGCCCGAGTGGGTGCTCCTCGAGTACGGCGCCGCACTCGCCGGCGTCACCATCGTCACCGTCAACCCGGCGCTGCGCGCGGAGGAACTGCGTCACGTCCTCAGGCAGTCCCGGGCGGCCGGGGTGTTCCTGGTTCCCGGCTACCGTGGCTCCGATCTCGCCGGGATCCTGGCGAAGGTACGCCCGGACCTGCCCGGCCTGCGGGAGGTCGTCAGTTTCGCGGACTGGGAACGGTTCCTGTCGGCCGGGCGGCCGGACACCCCGCTTCCCAGGGTCGACCCGGGCAGCGCCGCGCAGGTGCAGTACACCTCGGGAACCACCGGGACCCCGAAGGGCGCGGTGCTGCACCATCGCGGGATCGTCAACAACGCCCGTCTCTACGCCGAGCGATGCCGGCTCACTCCCGGCGGGGTGCAGGTGAGCCCGATGCCGCTGTTCCACACTGCGGGCTGCGTGGTGAGCGTGCTCGGCGCGCTCGCCGTTCGCGGGACGCTCGTGCTCCCCTCCGCCTTCGACCCGGCGCTCATGCTGCATCTCGTCGAGTCCGAGAGGGCGGACACGCTCATCGGCGTGCCCACCATGCTCATCGGGATGCTGGACCACCCGGAGTTCGCCCGTACGGACGTGTCCGGGCTGACCCGGGTGATCTCGGGGGGAGCCGTGGTGCCGCCCGAACTCGTCCGTCGTATCGAGACCCGGACCCCCGCGGTCGTCAGCGTCCTCTTCGCCCAGACGGAGGCGTCGCCGGTCATCACCGCGACCTCGTCCGAGGACGGCGGGCAGGACCGGATGGAGACCCTCGGCCGGCCCCTGCCCCACACCGAGGTGCGCATCGTCGATCCCTCCGACGGCACGACCCTCCCCGTCGACACCGTCGGAGAGCTGTGCACCCGCGGGTATCACGTCATGACGGGTTACTTCGACGACGCCGTGGCCACCATGTCGGCCATCGACGCCGACGGCTGGCTGCACACCGGCGACCTGGCCAGCATGGACGAGCGCGGCTACTGCCGTATCGAGGGACGCCTCAAGGAAATGATCATCCGAGGCGGCGAGAACATCTACCCCCGCGAGATCGAGAACGTCATCTTCCAGCATCCCGACGTGGCCGACGTGGCCGTCGTCGGGGTACCGGACGACACGTGGGGTGAGCAGGTCGCCGCCTTCGTCCGCCCGGCGCCCGGTCGTACGCCGGACGTGGAGGGGTTGCGCGAGTACTGCCTGGCCCGGCTCGCTCGCCACAAGGTCCCGAAGCAGTGGTCCGTGGTCGAGGCGCTGCCGCTCACGGCGTCGGGCAAGGTGCAGAAGTTCCGGCTGCGCGAACGGCTCACGGGGGAGCGGACGCACCGGTCGTGAGCACGTGCCGGCGGCGACCGGTCGAGCCGGTCGCCGCCCGCGTGTCCCGGTACAGGGAAGTACCCAGACCGTCCGTGCCGTCCCCGCCGGCGAACACCGACAGGAGTGCGATGTGATCAAGCTGTTCACGCTGTGGAACCGGCGTCTCGACCAGACCCACGAGGAGGCCGTCGACTACTGGACGCGGGTGCACGCCCCGAAGGTGGTGGAGGCGCATGGCGAACGGTTACTGCGCTACGCGTGCAATGTCGGGATGCCCGCCGACTATTCCGGCTGGGCCCCGGACGAGGCCCCCGCCTGGGACGGCGTCGCCGAGGGCTGGTACGACGTCGACGACCCGGCAGAGCTCGCCGCTCTGGTCGCCGAGACGTCCGACCGGCTGCGCGACGGCGAGCGAGACTTCATGGGCACCTTTCAGCACATGGCCACCGACCAGCAGGTCCACGTCGACAGGGCGCGTGCCCACCGAGGCGTCAAGGTGCTGTTCATGCTGGCGCGCCGGCCCGACATGACCCCGGCGCAGACGGCGGCCCACTGGCGCGAGCGGCACATGCCTCTCGTTCGGGACGTTCTCGGCGACACACTCGTCCGCTACACGACCAACGTCGGCCTGGCCGCCGACTTCCGCGGCTGGTCGCCCTATGAGGCCCCCGCCTACGACGGCATCGCCGAACTGGCCGTCGACAACCCGGTGTCCGACCACATGGCGCTGCTCCAGGCCCGGCAGGACGTCCTGCTGCCCGACGAGCACGTCTTCATCGGCACGTACCGGATGGCGTTCACCCGTGAGGTCCTCGTACTCGGGCGGCCGGACGAGCCTCTGCCGACCACGGAGTGTTGACGACGGGGCTTCCCCCGGCCGCGCATGGGACGCCGGCCTTGAGACTCCCGCGACGACGGTGGGGGCCGCCGCGGGAGCCCCGGGGCCGACGTCCCATGCGATGATCTCCATATGGGCGAAAGTGCCCAAGGCGGTGGCGGACGTACTCGCCGGGGCGGCCGGGGAAGGCCACCCGTCTCTCACCTCCTGATCAACAACGCGATCTGGTAGGAGCCGATCCCCACCCCGAACAAGACCAGGTAGGGCGTGTCGACGACGTCGGCGGCGGCGGCGAGCGTCACCGCCGCGGAGGCGACGGTGAGATTGCCGTAGTCGCTCAGCGTGTCGTGGTAGCGGGCCGGACGCAGGAGGTTCCGCCAGTGCTCCAACAGGACGTCGGAGGCCTGGTGGCCGATCACGGTCACCTCCCCGAGGTCGATCCCGTGACGTCCGAGCAGCCTCCGGATCAGGTCCGGCGGCCCGTCCATCCCCGTGGACCGGAACGCTCCCACCCCCGCGTCGGGCTCGATGCGGTAGACGGGCCGGACGGTGTCACCGGCGTCCCGGCGGACGGCCATCGTCATGGCGCCGTACTCGGTGCTGCGCGTCTCGTGGATCCAGTCGACGATCACCATCCGTTCCGACCGGCGGAGCACGGCCGCACCCGCGCCATCCCCGATCATCCCCGCGTGCGGGTTTCGGGCGTCCACGTGACGGCTCCAGTTCGTCCCGACGCTCACCAGCGCGTGGGTGAAACGCCCGGCCCGCATGGACTCCCAGGCGAGCGCGAGCGCCATGACGAAGGTGCCGAACTCGCAGTTGACCGGTACCACGAGCGCGTGGCTCCCCAGTCCCAGGTCGCGGTGCACGCGGAACAGCCCGTTCGGGCTCAGGAATTCGGAGACCGTTATGTATCCGTACAGGCTGTCGATCTCGTTCGCGCGGACACCGGCCTCCTCCAGGGCCCCGCGGCACGCCGACACCGCGAGATCCTCGATCGCCTCGCCGTCCATCAGGACCCGGCGGCTGCGGGCCCCGCTGAACAGCCCGCTCTCGGCCGAGGGCCCGCTCCCGGTGGAGACCGCCTCCGCGACGGTCGGCGGCAGGGCCGATCCCAGTCCAGCGACGCCGATGCCGGAACGCGTCTCCCCGGTCATCGCGCGTCCCCCGCGACCGCGGCGAACCGCTCACCGTAGGGGGGACTCACCCGGTAGTCGATCTTGACCACGACCACCTGGGGTCGTGACCACCTGGCCGCCGCCGACCTGGCCTCGCCCATTGCCCCCCGCAGGGCTTCGGCCTTCTCGACGACGTAGGCGTCGGCGCCGAGCGCGCGGGAGAACTGGGCGAGATCCACCGCCCCCAGCCCGTAGAAGTCGTCTGCCAGGGAGAAACGTCCACCGTTCTGCGCGTGCTCTCCGTGGTTGACCATCCCCAGGTAGCCGTCGTCGAGGACGACGAAGATCGCGCCCACCCGGTTCTTGGCGGCGGTCCTGACCTCGTTGCCGTTCATCAGGAACGCGCCGTCGCCGACGAGCGCGGTCGCGACACGGTTGCCGTCACCGATCCTCCCGCCGACGGTCGCGCCGCATGACCAGCCCATCGACGACAGGCCGCACGGGTAGAAGACGCGGGTCGGCGGATCGATCACCAGATGGTGGGTGGCCCACGCCGTGCAGTTGCCCATGTCGATGTACAGGTCGTCCTGACCGGTGAGCAGGTCGTTGAGGGCGAGCATCACCGCCGCCGGCGACACGCCCGTCCCGCTGTCACGGGGAAGCGGCACCGGCGTCGGCCGCGAGGAGGAGGGCGAGAGCGTGGGTGCCCGCTTCACCTCGCCCAGCCCGGGCAGCTCACGGCGCAGACCACGCAGGAAGATCTCCGCGTCGGCCTGAATGTGCTCGCCGCCCTTGAGGAACTGAGCGAAGACCGTGGGATCCAGGTCGACGTGGAAGTACGACGAGACGGCCGCGAGATCGCGGTCGAAGCTCCTGGTCGCCCATTCCCCCAGACCGCTGCCGATCACCAGGAGGGCGTCGACCCCCGCCGCGGCGTAACTCGCCGCCCGCTCGGTGCCCGCCGTCCCCAGCACGCCGAGGCAGAGGTCGTCGCTCTCGGGGAAGACGCCCTTGGCACGCATGCTGGTCACGACGGGAACCCCCAGCGTGTGGGCGATTTCCCGGAGCGACGACTGATCCGAGCGCAGCGCCTGCCGCGCTCCGTTCCCCAGGAAGATCAGGGGACGTCGTGCCTGCGAGAGCGCTCCGAGGACGCGCCGCGCCTCGGCGGGGTCGAGTTCCATGCCGGGCCGCCGGGCCACCACGGTGGCCTTCTCGTCCCCGACCGGCATCCGGGCGATGTCCGCGGGAACCGACAGGTACGCGGCACCGGGGCGGGGACCGGTCGCGACGTTGATCGCCTGGGAGAGGATCCGGGGAAAGGAGCCCGGGTCGCTCAGGCCGGTGGAGAACCCGGAGACGTGGGAGTACATCGCGGTCATGTTGGTGCCGAGATCGCTGCTGTCCTGAAGCGCCCTGAGGCCGAAGAGATCCGTCCGGACCTGACCGCCCACCACCAGCAGCGGAACCTGGTCACGGTGAGCTGAGGCGACCCCGGTCAGCGCGTTGAGGGCGCCGGGGCCCGCGGTGACCAGGCACACGCCCAGCTTTCCCGTCGACCGCGCGTATCCGTCCGCCATAAAGGCGGCTCCTCCCTCGTGAGAGGCGATGATGAATTTGATCTTCGGATGTTCTCGCAGCGCCTGAATGAACGCAGATATGTTTCCGCCGGGAATGCCGAAAACCGAGTCCACCCCCAGAGCGTCGAGCTGCTCGAGGAGAAACTCGGCCACGGTCAGCTCGCTTACCGAATCTGTTCCGGTGTTCAGCACAACTGTTCCCCCCGGGAAACGAAGCAATGGGATATCTAACGGGACAACGTGATATCTAACGACATATTCATCATCCGTTCGCCTACTGGGCATCACTCTCCAGGCGGATGCCGGATCACCCGTGCGGGGGAGGAGAGGGCCATCACCGATCACCCGCACGGTGGAGAGGGGCGCTGTCACCGGCGGGCGGGAGTCCGTTTTTCCAGGTCAAATGCACGGTGCGGGAACGGCGGCGTGGAGGGGCGCCCGCCGTCGAGGTGACGAACACCCGGCATGCTCGAAATTCCCGGAGAACATAGAGTTAACAAACAAAGTGTTTATCGGTTGAATGGCGCTGTTTTGTAAAATCCGGAGACGTGAATCACGGAGACGGCCGAGACCGGTGATCTGACGCGTGAGGCCCTTTCCCGTCGCGGCGGCCACTGCCTTCATCCCCGGTGTTCGTCCGGCGCGTGAGGTCTCCCCGTACGGGCCGCCGAATCGGGACCGCGACGCGGGACGGCTCCGGCGTGGTCCCGGCTCCGGCACGGAACCATGCCCGTCCACGGCGCGGCGGCGGAAGGCGTACCCGGGGCGGATGATGCGGAAGGGGGCATGGGACACTTGTCAGGACGACGGGGCGCGTTGTTGACATCGCAGCCCGTCGGCCCGGGACGATCATGCCCCGTGCCGCGCCTCCTGCCGCCGTCACCGCCGCACAGCGCGAGCGGAGACCCGCGGAGAAGCCTCTCGTGGATCACCCCCCTGTCACGCCCGACGCCCTTGCGCAGCCCAGGGCTCTTCCTTCTCCCTCATCCCTGTCCGAGACTCCCGCCTCCGCTTCCTCAGGCGCCCGACCGGAGGCGCCCGCCCCCCGGCTCGGAAGGGTCTTCGTCGCCCTGCTGCTGGTCACCTTCCTGTCCGCGCTGGACCAGACGATCGTCGCCACGGCCCTGCCCGCCATCGTCGGCGAGCTCGGCGGCCTGGAACACATGTCGTGGGTCGTGGCGGCCTACGCGCTCGCCGCGGCGGTCGCGATGCCGGTCTTCGGGAAGCTCGGCGACGCCCTGGGGCGCAAGTCGCTGCTGCTCGGGTCGATCGTCGTCTTCCTGGTCGCGTCGGTGCTGTGCGGTGCGGCCCAGGACATCGTCCAGCTCGTCCTGGCCCGCGCCCTGCAGGGTCTCGGCGCCGCGGGACTGATGATCCTGTCACAGGCCGTGGTCGCCGACCTGGTCCCGCCGCGCGACCGGGGCAGGTTCCTCGGCCCGCTGGGCTCGGTCTTCGGTGTCGCCACGGTGGTCAGCCCGCTCCTCGGCGGGACGCTCACCGACGGTGCCGGATGGCGCTGGATCTTCTGGATCAATCTGCCGCTCGGCATCGTGGCGCTCGTCCTCGCCGCCACCTCGCTGCACCTTCCCAAGCGGCGCCTCTCGGCCCCCCTCGACGTGACGGGCACCGTTCTGATGACCGTCACGACCACCGCGCTCGTCCTGATCGGCACCTGGGGCGGCACGCTGCACGGCTGGGCGTCGCCGACGATCCTGGGCCTGGTCGCGTTCGCCGTGCTGGGAACGTTCCTTTTCGTGCTCGCCGAGCGCCGCGCCGCCGATCCGCTGATCCCGCTCGGACTCCTCGCCGACCGCACGGTCCTGATCGCCGGGGGACTGAGCCTCGTGGTCGGCGCCGGGCTGTTCAGCGTGGTCAGCTACGTGCCGTCGTACGTCCAGATGGTGTACTCGATGAGCGCCACCGCGGCGGGCCTGTTCCTGGTGCCGCTGACGCTCGGCCTGCTCGCGGCGAACATCGGCACCGGTCTCCTGATCAGCAGGTTCGGGCGCTACAAGATCTACCCGATCGCCGGCACCGCCCTCGCCACCGCCGCGATGCTGCTGCTCGGATCGATGACCACGCAGACGCCCTCGTGGCTGCTGGCCGCCTACCTGGTGCTGCTCGGCCTCGGGGTCGGTTGCTTCATGCAGGTCTCGATCACCGCGGTGCAGATCGCGGTGCCCCAGTCCTCGGTCGGCACCGCCACCTCCACGGTCGTCTTCGTACGGGAGATCGGTGTGACGGTCGGGGCGGCGGTGATCGGCTCGGTGTTCGCCAACCGGATCGCCTCCGGGCTGGGGCCCGTGCTCGGCGGAGCCGGTGACCCGTCCCGTCTGACGCCGGAGGCCGCCGCCGCGCTGCCTCCCGCCGGCCGTGCGCTCGTCGCCGGGGCGTACGCCGATGGCCTGGTGCCGATTTTCCTGTGGCTGGCGGTGGTGTTCGGGGCCGGCCTGGTGCTGGCGTTGCTGCTCAAGGAACGTCCGCTCACCGGATCATCCGGCACGGCCGCCGAGGGATAGTCCTCCGCGACGGCCCACCCGGAGTCCGTACCCGGGCGGCGACCGCGTTGCCGGCCGCCGGGCCCGTGCCGAGCAGGTCTGCGATGGGTCATTTCGCGAACCCGCGGGTTCTGCTCCACCGCGGTGTGTCGGCCCGCGCCGGAAGAGGACCACCTTCCCTCCGTCGCGGACCGGCACCCGCAGGTCGTGCATGGAGACCGTCAGACCTCTTCGACGCTGCTCGGCTCGCGCCGGGACAGGTCGATGCCGAGTTCTTCCGCGGCGCGGAAGACGTCCTCGTCGGTGTCGCGCATCTCGAT
>NZ_JOEQ01000035.1 GCF_000721075.1 Streptosporangium amethystogenes | reverse complement strand
GTACGCATCCGCGGCGAGAAGGGCATCCGCTGGGGCGGACGCCCTCTCAAGGCCGCAGCCTGACAAACCCGGCGAACCAATGCGGTCACGGCACTAGCCGGAAAATCGGAAGGTCGCCGGCATGAGTGGAGCCCCTCCGGCGGGCCACCGCGAACCTCACGCCGTCCAGGCCCGAGACGGCCTGGGCCTTCAGGTCAGGCTCCGAGCGCCTCGCATGCGCGTCCCACCCCGTCCTCGGCCCGCAGCCGCTCCCCCAGCCGCGCCGCCACCGCCCGCGTTCCCGGATCCCGTACGGCATGTACCACCCGTGCGGCCAGCGCTTCCACGGTGGCCCTGCCGATCGGCAGCGGCGCGGGCCCGGCCCCCAGCGACGCCACCCGTGCCCCCCAGAACGGCTGGTCGGAGAAGAAGGGACAGATCACCCCCGGCACCCCGGCCCGCAGGCCCGTCCCCGTGGTCCCGGCACCGCCGTGGTGCACCACCGCGGCCATCCGCGGGAAGAGCCATCCATGATCGATATCGCCGATGACGAGCATGTCGTCGGCGCCCTCGTACGGCATGCCCTGAAGGACTCCCCGCACCCCGGCCCTGCGCAGCGCCGCCACCACCGTCTCCGCCGTCGCGACCGGGTTGGCCGGGACCATGCTGCCGAAGCCCACGAAGACCGGTGGCGGTCCCGCGTCGAGGAACGCCACGATCTCGGGGCAGGGAGGCAGCGCGCGCTCAAGCGACCAGAAACCGGTCAGGTGCACGTAGTCCGGCCAGTCCCGCGGGCGGCCGACGATCCAGGGACTGACCCCGCACAGCACCGGCACCCGATCGGCCCGTGCCCGCCGGAACGGGCTGCCCCGCATGGGTTCGAGCTTGAGCACCCGGCCCCGCAGCCGGTTCACCATGCGGCCGAGCAGCAGCCAGCTCAACCCCTCGACCAGCGCGTAGCTGGCCCGGTTGCCGGCTCCGCCAAGCGTGCGCAACGGCACCAGCGGGTTGGGGAAGGCCCGGGTGGGCTCGCTGGGCTGGAAGTGCAGCAGCGCGTACGGCATGCCGTACCGCTCGGAGAGATGGTGCCCGAAACCACCCAGCGCGGGTGACAGGACGAGGTCGGCTCCGGCGCAGGCCGCGTCCACCTCGGCGACCAGGCGCTCGGCGAACGGTTCCACGATCGTGCGAAACCCCCTGGCGAACCCGGCGGGGCCGCTCCGCAGCCACGCCTGCCCCTCCTCGGACTCCATGATCTTCAGCGGGTCCACGCTGACCGGGCTGAACTCCAGCCCCGCCTCCTCGACCAGCCCGCCGTAGCGGCCCGCCGCCACGATCATGACCCGATGTCCCCGCCGGGCGAGCCCGGCGCCGAGCGCGACGCACGGCTGGGTGTCACCCCGCGAGCCGAACGCCAGGACCGCGATCCTCACCGGCGCCTCCCCGAACCGACGGCCCGCCGAAACTCACCGGTCCGGCGGCTCATCGGAGCGTCACCAGGCTGATGGCCGCCCCCGTGACGACCAGCCCCGCGGCCACCAGCAGGCCCGTCGAGTAGCCGGCCGTGAAGCTCACGGAACTGTTGACGATCACCCCGATGATCGCGATGCCGAACAGCCCCGACATCTCCCGGGCCACGCTGAACACCCCCCCTGCCACCCCCGCCCTGGACTCGGGTACGGCACCCAGTACCGCCGACCCCAGCGGCATGGTCAGCGCCGAGCCGATCCCGATCACGCATACCGACGGCAGCAGTTCGGCCCAGCCGTCCCCCGGGCGCAGGAACGCGACGGCGGCCATGCCCGCGGCGACGAGGACGAGCCCCAGCGCCACGGTGCGCGCGGCGCCGATCCGGTGTTCCGCGAACGGCACCAGCGGTGTGACCACGACGACCAGCAGCGCCAGCGGCACGAACGCCAGCCCGGACGCGGTGGGGCTGAAACCGAGCACGCCCTGCAGGAACAGCGCGGTGAAGAAGAAGACCCCGTTGACCCCGAGTCCCCAGAGCACCTGGGCGATCACCCCGCCGGTGAAGGTCCGCGACCGGAACAGCGCGAGGTCCACCATCGGGTCCTCGCCGAGCCTCTCGGCGATGGCGAAGACCAGGGCGGCTGCCACCGTGGACAGCACCGCGACCAGGATCGGCGGCGAGGTCCAGCCCAGATCGGCCCCGAAGGTCAGGGCGAAGGTACCCGCCGACAGGACGACCACCGACGACGCGACCCCTGGAACGTCCACCCGGGCGGCCCGCTCGTCGCGCGACTCAGGGATCGCGACGGTCGCGAGCGCGATGATGAGGACGCCGAGCGGGACGTTGAGCAGGAAGATCCAGCTCCAGTGGAAGTGCTGGGTGAGATAACCGCCGACGACCGGCCCCAGGGCGAGCGCGCCCGCCCCTGACGCCATCCAGACGGCGACCCCGACGGACCGCTGCCGCTCGTCGTTGCCGACCGCGACGATCGCCAGCATCGCGGGCAGGATCAGGGCGGACCCGGAACCCTGCACCAGCCTGGCGGCGACGAGCGCGCCCACCGAGGTGGCCAGCCCCGCCACGAGGGACGCCGCCGTGAAGACGGCCAGTCCCGCGACGAGCACCCTGCGACGACCGTAGACGTCGGCCAGCCTGCCGCCGGCGAGCATGAAGCCGGAGAAGGTGAGGACGTAGCCGGTGACGACCCATTCGAGTGCCGCCAGCGACGCGCCCAGCTCCACCTGCAGGGTGGGCAGCGCGACCGTCACGACGGTGTTGTCCAGGGTCGTCACGAATCCAGCCAGCCCGATGACCAGTAGCAACAGCCCTCGTCGCGCTGCCGGTGCTCCTGTCGGCGCCCCTGATGGTGACCCTGGTGGCGCCTCCGATGGTGACGCGGCGGACGGAGCCGGTACGACCTGTGCGTCTGGCCTGGGCTGCGCGCCCGGTACGGCCCGATCGCTCACTCGTCCACCTCGGTCCACTCCCAGCCGGACCCGTCGGCCTTGGGGCGTACGACCCGCGTGGTTCTGGTGCCCACGGCGACCCAGCCTCCCACCGGTTCCTCCGCCTCCCGCCTCGTGGGCGCCCTGCCCACGGACTCCCCCTCACCACGCGGTACGGCCTCACCACGCGGTACGGCAGCGGGCGGGGAAGCGGGGACCGTCGCCCTTCGCTGCCCCCCCGCCGGAGGTCGCGGAACCAGGGAGGCCGGAACCGGGGCCGGGGCCGGGGTCTGCGGAACCGCAGGCGGGGAGGGGTCCGAGGGGGAAGCCTGCGGGGATGCCGAGGTCGCCTGCCGGAGCGCCGAAGGTCCCGGCTCGATCGCCCCGGCCACCGGCCGTACCAGCGGCTCCAACTGGTCGATCAGATGGCTGCTGACCGGCGGCAGGCTCGGCACGCGGTGCGCGTCCTCCGCCCCCTCCCCGGGTTCCGGCCTCCCCACCTCCTCGGGTACGAGTGCCGGAGACGGGGTGGCGGGTGGCGTACCAAGGGCTGCCGGCAGCCCCGCGGGCCGGGGCTCGGAAGCCGCCGGGGGCGGCGGGAGGTCACCGGAGCGGGCCGCATGAGCGGGCCAGGGTTCGGAAACCGGCCGGGGCTCGGAAACGGGCCTGGGGGGCTCCGGGGGCGCGGGTTCGGGACGCGCCCGGATGACGGGGCCGGGCCGTACCGGGGGTGGCGGAGGTGGCACGAACGCGGAATGGCGTTGCGGGAGCGAGGCGGGCGACCCGGAGGGGGCGGCGGGAGGGGCGGGGGCCGGGCGGGGAGACTGTTCCATCGCGTCCCGCACGGTCAGCAGGGGCTCCGGTGGGGACGGCTTCTCCTGCTCCTCGGCCCAGTGCCAGCCGGGACCGTCCAGGTTCGGCTTGATGACCTTCCTGGTCCTGCCCCCGGCCGGCCCGGGTCCGGACGTCGGTGGTGCGGTGGACGCGGCGGCGGGCCTGGACGTCGGCCGGGCGGGCGGGGGCGGCTCGGCGTCAAGCCCGGGCATGGGGTAGGGATTCGACCGGTTCTGCCGGAAGGAGGCGTCCGAGATCCGGGACCGCCAGGTACGTGCCGTACCGGGCTCGGGAGACGGGGTGCGGGACCCGTTGCGCGGGACCGCCGGGTCCGGGCGCGCGCCCCGGGTCTCCTCCCGCACCACACGGGCGTTCGACGCCGGAACATGCGGATCCACCGGCGCCCCCCAGGCCCCCTCCTCCGCGGCGTGAACGTACGGGTCCACGGGCGAGCCCCAGGATTTCCCCTCTGCCGCGGCACGGACCTCCGGCACCGGAACGTGCGGGTCCAGGTGGACGACCCAGGGCCCCTCCCCCATGGCGCGAACACCCGGCGCCGGAACGCGCGGGTCCATGGGCGCGTCCCAGGATCCCCGCTCTGCCGCGTGGACATCCGGCACCGGAACATGCGGGTCCAGAGGTGAGGCGGGGGGCGGGGGAAACTCCTCGGCCCACTGCCAGTCGCCGTCGCGGCCGGTCCTGATGACGCGTACCGGAACGGCGGGGGCGATCGGCGGTGCTTCGGCGGGCGGTGGCGGGGGAGGCCCGGCGGGAACCTGAGCGGAGGTTCCGGCGGCGATCTGCGGGGGCCGCGGGAAGGGGGCGAGACGGCGCGCGGGGGCGGCGCGGTGGGCACCGGGGGCACCCGCGCGCTCCACCATCACGTACGTGGCGGGAAGCTCGTCCGTGGCGTGCTCGCGGATCTCGATCCGCCGGTGGAAGCCGCGCAGGAAGCTCGGCAGCCACCAGTTGGCCTCGCCCATCAGCCGCATCGTCGCGGGCACCAGCAGCGCCCTGACCAGGGTGGCGTCCACCACGATGGCCACGAACATGCCGACGCCGAGCATCTTGACGATCGTGATCCCGGCCGTCGAGAACGCCCCGATGACGACCAGCAGCAGCAGGGCCGCGCTGGTGATGACCCCTCCGGTCCGCTCCAGCCCGACCGCCACGGCCACGGTGTTGTCGCCGGTTCTGAGCCACTCCGCGCGGACCCGGCTGAGCAGGAACAGCTCGTAGTCCATGGAGAGCCCGAACACCACGGCCAGGATCAGCACCGTGATCGTCGCCTCGATGCTCCCCGTCGGGGTGAAACCCAGGACGCTCGCGAGGTGGCCGTCCTGGAAGGCCCAGACGATCACGCCGAACGACGCCCCCAGCGACACGACGTTCATCAGGATCGCCTTGACCGGCAGCAGGATCGAGCCGAAGGCGGCGAACAGCAGCAGGCCCGTCATGAGGCAGACCACCAGCGCGGTCCACGGCAGAGTGGTCCGCAGGCTGGCCTGAAGATCCAACTGGGCCGCGGTGGGGCCGCCGACGACGACGTCCTGGAAGTTCGGCTCGGGCGGCAGCTCCCGGATCCTGTCGACCAGCGCGCGGGCCTCGTCCGACATCGGGTCCCTGTCGTAGCGGACCGCCAGCCGCACGGCGCCGCTGTTCTGGGAGACGCCGGTGACGTCGACGCCGGTGACGTGGTCGAGCGCCTCCAGCCGCTCGGCGAACACCTTGACGTCCAGCGGGCCGACCGGGGTGACCGGGGTGATCCCCGAGTTTCCGACGCCGAGGGGGCCGCGCTGGGTACCGACCTCGGAGGTGAGCGCGCCGGGCGCCGACGCGGTCATCGGCCCGACCAGGTCGCGCTCGACGAGCACGATGACCTCGATCGGCGAGAGGGCGTTCTTGGCGAACCTCGTGTTGATCTCCTCGGCCACCTGGCGGCTCTCGAACCCCTCCGGCAGTACTCGATGGTCCACGCTGCCGAACCGCGCGTGCGCGAAGGGCGCGGCCAGCGCGACGAGAAGCAGCCCGACCCCGAGGAGGTACGCGACCGGACGGCGCATCACACTGGACGCGATGGTGTGCCAGGTCCCGCCCCTGCGACCGCCGAAGTCGGGCATGACCTTGATCGCGTCCACCTTCGGCCCGAGCACGGCCAGCAGCGCGGGCAGTACCACGATCGCGGACACCATCGCGACCAGCACCACCGCCGCCGCGCCCAGCCCTATCGACCGCAGGAACATCTGCGGGAAGAGCAGCAGCCCGCTGAGCGAGGTCGCCACGGTCAACCCGGAGAAGGCGACGGTGCGTCCGGCGGTGGCGATGGTCCGCACGACCGCCGCCTCGGCGGACGCCCCCCGGTGGATCTCCTCCCTGAAGGCGTTCAGCACGAAGAGCGAGTAGTCGATGGCCAGGCCGAGCCCGAGCATCGTCACGACGTTCAGCGAGAACACCGAGACGTCGGTGACCTCGGTGAGCAGCCTCAGCAGCAGCAGCGCCCCGGCCACCGAGAGCAGCCCGACGACCAGTGGCAGGCCCGCCGCCACCAGGCTGCCGAAGACCATGACGAGCAGGACGAGCAGTACCGGCATCGAGATGGCCTCGGCCTGCTGCAGGTCGGCGCCGGTCTGCGCGTTGAGGTCCTTGAGCAGCGGAATCCTGCCGCCGATCTTGACCGTGTATCCGGCGGGCGCCCTGCGGAGCTCGTCCCTGATCTTCTCGTACCCGCTCTGCTTGGTCAGCTGCCCGCCGCGCAGGGTGATCAGCGCGTAGGTGGAGTGCCCGTCCTCGGAGACGAGTTCCCCGGCCTTGGTCGACCAGTAGGTGGTGGTGCTCGCGACCTGCTCGGCGGGCAGCGCGCGGAGCGCCTCCCGCACGTCCTTCTCGAACCGCTCGTCGGCGGCCTCGTAGCTGGGATGCGTGTAGAGGGCCACCACGTCGGGTGAGTTGCCGCCGAACCACTTCTGGCTCCACTCGGCGGCCGAGGTCGACTCGGCCCCCGGATCCTCGAAGCCGCCGTCGGACATCCTGCCGAACAACCCCAGCCCGAAGTAGCCGGCGAGGACCGCGAACGCCGTCCCCAGGACCAGCAGGGACCAGCGCCCTCGGTAGACGGCCCGCCCAAGCGACTCGAACATCAGACGTCGGCACCTTGCCCGTCGGCCGAGAACCCGTCAGCCGAAAGCGCATCGACCGGAGGCGCATCGGCCGGGAAGGCGTCAGTCGGGAAGGCGCCGGTCGGGAAGGCGCCGTCCAGGTAGGCCCGCGCGCAGGCACGTCTGGCGATCTTCCCGCTGGACGTGCGCGGTACGGCCCCCGCCTCGACCAGTACGAAGTCGTGCAGCCGCAGATCATGATTTTTCGTGACAGCGGCGCGGATGTTGGCCGCGATCTCGTCGATGTCCCGCCCGTCGGCCTTCCGTGACCGCTCGGCCACCACCACCAGCCGCTCGGTCTCCTCCCCCGGCACCGCGAACGCGGCCACATGGTCCCTGCGGACGGCCTCCTCGGCCTCCTGCACGGTCACCTCCACATCCTGTGGATAGTGGTTGCGCCCGTCGACGATGATCAGGTCCTTGATCCGTCCGGTGATGTAGAGCTCACCCCCGTGTATGACGCCCAGGTCACCGGTACGCAGCCAGGTGCCCTCCTCCCCTTCGAGGACGTTGCCGAAGACCTCGGCGCTGCGCTCGGTGTCCCGCCAGTAGGCCCGCGCCACGTTGGGCCCCCGCACCCAGATCTCACCGACCTCACCGTCGGGTCTGGCCGTACCGGAAGCCGTGCCGGACATCGGGTCGGACGTCGGGTCGGACGTCGGGTCGGGCACGGAGGCGATGACCACCCGCTGGCCCGTCGGCACCCCGCAGGAGACGAGGTCGCTGACCCGGCCCCGTCCCGTGTGCGGCACCGCGCGCCCCGCGGTCAGCGCGTCGCGGTCGAACAGGGTGACGCGGGCGGGCAGGTCCCGGTCCATCGCGGTGACGAACACCGTCGCCTCGGCCAGGCCGTAGCCGGGGGTGTGCGCCTCGGGCCGCAGCCCGCAGATGGCGAACGCCTCGGAGAAACGGTCGATCGTGCTGCCCCGGAGCGGCTCGGCGCCGTTGAGCATGATCGACACTCCGGACAGGTCGAGCGTGGCCTTCTCCGCCTCGGTGACCCGGCTCGCCGTGTACTCGTAGGCGAAGTTGGGACCGCCGGTGAACACGTCCTCCTGCCCGGAGAGCATCCGCAGCCAGCGCACCGGGTGCATGACGAACGCCACCGGGTCCATGAACATCGACTGGTTGCCGCCCACGATCGGCGCGGCGATGGTGGCGATCAGGCCCATGTCGTGGAAGAGCGGCAGCCAGAGCGCGGCCGTGGACACCCTGGGGGTGGCGCGGAACGCGGTCCACAACTGCCTGGCGTTGGCCGTGAAGTTGCCATGGCTGATCTCGACCCCTGCCGGAGCGCGGGTCGAGCCGGAGGTGTACTGCAGGTACGCCAGGTCGTCGGGGCCGATCGGTTCGGGTTCCCACTCGTCGGCCAGCAGGTCGGAGACCGTGTCCAGGGTGATGATCCGCTTGGGCCGGGGCGCGGAGCGGCCGTCCAGGAAGGCGTGCACCCCCTCCAGCGCGGGCGTCGTGGTGAGCACGCACACCGGGTCGGCGTCGGCGTAGGCGCGGATCAGCCGGTCGGCGTGACCGGGCAGGTCCGGCGCGAAGAGCGGTACCGCGATCACCCGGGCGTACATCGCGCCGAGCATCGCGACCACGTACTCCAGTCCCTGAGGCGCCAGGATCGCCGCCCGCTCGCCCGGGTGCGTCACCTCTCGCAGCCGTACGGCCAGCGCCCGTGCCCGCAGGTCGACCTTCGCCCAGGAGAGCGTGTGCCGCACCCCGTCGCGTCCGGCGGAGTAGTCAAGGAAGGTGTAGGCCGGAGCGTCCGGGATCTCCCGTGCCCACCGTTCAACCTGGGCGATCAGCGTCTCGCTCATGCTCAAGGTCCCCTCGCCGAGGTACAGGGACCTAGCAACCTACGTCAGGGGTATCTCGCAATTCTTGCCAAAGCACTCCACATTCCCGACTGCCGGTTATTACCGGCATGACAACTGATCACAGATCCGTCTGACCGCTCGTGCGCAGGCCCCGGGCGGGGATCCGCTCGTGCAGGCCGAAGCGGGACTCGGGCTCCCGAGCCCCCTCAAGGATCTCCGCGACGTACTCCGCCAGGGCCGGAGCGTGCTTGAAACCGTGCCCGGAGTCGCCACCGAGCACCCAGGCCCCGTCCTGGTTCTGCGCGATGACCCATTCGCCGTCCCTGGTGAGGGTGTACTGGCAGGCCTGGCCCAGCAGCAACGGCGCCGCTGCCAGGCTCGGGAACCTGCGCCGCAGGTAGGCCCGGACCGTCGCCTCGCTGGCCGGCGAGACCCGCCGGTCCCCGGTCTCCGGGTCGTACGGTTCGCCCTCCAGGTCCGAGGTCGCCTTCATCCCGAGCCCGTCGAGGTCTCCGTGTCCGTAGACCGAACCGTCGTAGTCACCCCACGCGGGGGTGTCCCACGGCTCCTGGGCGGCGAAGTGCAACGCGTCCTGCTTGGTCACCTGGAGGTCCATCAGGCCGGGGAAGAGCCGGGGCAGCCACGCGCCGCACGCCCACACCACCCGGTCGGCCCGGAGCACCTCGTCCCCGATCCGGACCGCGTTCCCGTACGGCTCGGCTCGCCCCCTGACCTCGGTGACCCCGGCGTCGCGGGCGAGCCTCGCGGTGACCAGGGTGGCCCGCCGGGCCCGCAGCACCCCGGCCCTCGGCTCCCAGAGCACGAACTTCAGGTCGTCGGCGCGGAAGTCGGGGAAGGCCGCCCCCGCCGCGGCGGGGTCGCGGATCTCGTACGGGATGCCGATCCGGTCCAGCACCCCGGCGCTCGACCGTTCCCAGCCCTGGTCCCGGCGGGCGAACCAGAGCGCGCCCGTCTCGGCGTACAGCTCCTCGCCGGTCCGCTCACCGAGGCCCAGCCAGAGCTCACGGGCCCGGACGGCCATCCGGGCGTACCACTCGTCGGTGCCGTGCGCGACGCGCAGCAGCCGGGTCTCGCCGGAGCTCGCCTGCCGCAGGTTGCCCGGCTGGTACTGCTCGACCAGGGTCACCCTCCAGCCCGACTCCGCCAGCCGCAACGCCAGTGACGTGCCCCAGATCCCCGCTCCGACCACGATGACCGACTTCACCGCAAAATCCCTCCCCCGGCCCCCGCTCCACCGCGGATCGTCCAAGCTCACGGTAGGTCCCCACCCGTACGGCGGTGACACCACCCTCGGCTACGGGACCCTGCGGGGTGACGGTTTCCGCCCCTTCGGCAGGGGACCTACCGGCCGGTGCCGGGGGTGCGGCGATAATCGGGGCATGGTTGCAGCCCGGCGGGTGCCCTAGATGGCGGCCGAATCCTCGCAGACCCTGGAGCGCGGCCTGCGGCTGCTGCGCCTGCTCGCCGACGGACGCCGGGGCCGTACTCCCACGGAGCTGGCGGTCGAGCTGGAGCTGAGCCGCCCGGCGGTGTACCGCCTGCTCACCACCCTGCAAGGCGAGGGCTTCGTCCGCCGGGACAGTGCCGGGCGGGTCCACCTGGGCTTCGGGGTTCTCGTCCTGGCCCGTGCCGTGCAGCCGCTGCTCCGGGAGGGCGCCCTGCCCACCCTGCGCGGGCTGGCCGAGGAGGTGGGCGCGACCGCGCACCTGACGGTGGCCGAGGGCGACGAGGGCCTGGCGGTGGCGGTGGTCGAGCCCTCCTGGACGAACATGCACGTCGCCTACCGCGAGGGGTCCCGCCACCCGCTGACCCGGGGCGCCGCCGGGCTGGCCATCCTCGCCCTGCGCGAGGGCCGCACCGGCTACCAGGTCTCCGAGGGACAGCTCCAGGAGGGCGCCCGGGGCGTCGCCGCCCCGGTGCCCGGCCTCCCCTGGCTGGAGGCATCGGTGGGCGTGGTCGCCTTCACCCCCCTCGACCTGGACTCCGTCGGCCCCCGGGTGGCCGCCGCCGCCGCCGAACTGTCCGGCTCGCTCGTCTGACGGTCCGATGGGCGTGGTCCTTCCCCGGATCTCGTCGACCCCCGAGCCATCCGGCTCGCTCGCCTGGCAGGCCGTCCAGCACACCGGGAACCGGCGGACGACGTTTGACATCCATCCCGCCCTGGCGGATGGTTGTTCGTATAAAGGACATGTGTGTCCGATAAACGGACAGGGTGGGAGAAGCGGATGCCGTACTACCGGGTCGTGGGGGAGATACCTCGCAAGCGGCACGTGCAGTTCCGGCGGCCCGACGGCGGGCTGTACGCCGAGGAGCTGATGGGTGAGGAGGGGTTCTCCAGCGACGCGTCGCTGCTCTACCACCGCCATCTCCCCACGGCGATCCTCAAGGCCGAGGCCGTCGAGCCGACCGAGGCCGGCCGGCTCGTCCCCAACCTGCCGCTCTCCCCCCGTCACCTGCGCACCCAGGACCTGCCGGTCGGAGGCGACCTGGTCACCGGGCGCGGGCTGCTCGCCGGCAACGCCGACGTCCGCATGTCGTACGCCGCGAGCGAGACGCCCAGCGAGCTCTACCGCAACTCCATGGGCGACGAGTGCGTCTACATCGCGAGCGGACGGGTCAGGTTCGAGTCGACATACGGGGTGATCGAGGCCGGGGAGGGCGACTACCTCGTCATCCCCACCGGGACCATCCACCGCTGGGTGCCGCAGGGCCGCGTCACGGCGTTCACCATCGAGGCCGCGGGGCACATCCGCCCCCCCAAGCGCTACCTGTCCACCCACGGCCAGTTCCTGGAGCACGCCCCCTACTGCGAGCGCGACCTGCGCTCCCCCGGCGAGCCCTTCGTCGTCGAAGGCGAGGAGGTGCCGGTGCTGGTCCGCACCCGCGGCGGGCTGACCCGGCTGGTCTACCGCGACCACCCGTTCGACGTGGTCGGCTGGGACGGCTGCCTCTACCCGTACGCGTTCAACATCAACGACTTCGAGCCGATCGTGAAGCGCACCCACGCCCCGCCGCCGGTGCACCAGACCTTCGAGGGCCCGAACTTCGTGATCTGCTCGTTCTGCCCCCGGCCGCTGGACTTCCACCCCGACGCGGTCCCGATCCCGTACAACCACCACAACGTCGACTCCGACGAGCTGATGTTCTACGCGGGTGGCGACTACACCGCGCGCAGGGGCTCGGGCATCGATGTCGGCTCGGTCTCGCTGCACCCGGCCGGGTTCACCCACGGCCCGCAGCCGGGCGCCGTCGAGGCGGTCATCGAGGCGGTCCGGCAGGGCCACACCCAGACGAGCGAGCTGGCTGTGATGGTCGACACCTTCCGCCCCCTCGACCTCGGCCCCGCCGGCCTGTCGGTGGAGGACCCCGGCTACGCGTGGACATGGGCTCGTTGACCGGCGGGCCCCGGGACATGACCACGGGCCCGTCACTGGGTAGGGGCGAAACCATGGCTACAGATTTGAGCACGGACGTGGGAATGGGAACGGCGGCGCTCTTCCGCGGGCTCGTCGACGACGCCGGGCTGTTCCCGCCGACCGGACTGCCGATGGCCGAGGCCCTGGAGCGGCACCGAAACGACCTGGCCGGCAACGATCCGGTGCTCACCCACCGGTTCCTCTGCCCGGCCGGCCGCCTGGCCGAGCTCCGCGACCACCTGACCTTCCCGATCCGGCTCGGCCTGATCATGGACACCCCGGCCCTCCCGCCACTCGACGGCCTCGCCGTCGAGCTGGTCGAGGTGCGGCAGGCGCCGAACGAGACGCCTGGGGCCGTGTCGGAGCGACTGGCCGGCGGGCTGCCCGACGGGGCCAGGCTCTTCGTCGAGGTGCCCCTCGACGGCCGAGGCCCCCTGCCGCGTGACGGCTCGGGCCCCGGCCTGAAGTTCCGCTGCGGCGGACTGACCGCCGACGCCTTTCCCAGCGCCGTCGACCTGGGCGCCCTCATCGCGCACTGCGCGGAGTACGGGGTGCCGTTCAAGGCGACCGCGGGCCTGCACAACGCGGTCCGCCACTTCGACTCCGCGCTGGGTGTGGACCGGCACGGCTTCCTCAACCTGGTTCTCGCGGTCTGCGCGGCCACGGAGGGCCGCGACCCGGTGCCGGTGCTGAAGCTGACGGATGTCGGCGAGCTGGTGCGACTCGCGCGGGCCGTGCCCCAGGAGACCGCGACGCGCGCCAGGGAACTGCTGGTCTCGTACGGATCATGCAGCACGAGCACCCCGATCGAGGACCTGACGGCCCTGGGCCTCGTCGCCCGGCGCCCGAGCACGACCACCCACCCAACGAAGGAGAGCACGTGATGGCTTGGGGCCTGGAGAACCTGCCCTACGGAGTCTTCTCCCGCCACGAGGGAGAGACCCCTCGCGTCGGCGTCCGGTACGGCGATCAGATCGTCGACCTGGCCGGGGCCCTGCACGACGAGGTGTTCGCCACCGGCTCGCTCAACGCCTTCATGGCCAGGGGCCCGGTCGCGTGGCGCGACACCCGCGCCCTGATCCAGAACAAGCTCCGCACCGACCTGTCCGTGGTCGAGCCGCACCTCGTCCCGCTGGAGCAGGTGACGCTGCACCTGCCGATCGAGGTGGCCGACTACGTCGACTTCTACTGCTCGCTGGAGCACGCCGCCAACCTGGGCCGGATGTTCCGCCCCGACGAGGAGCCGCTCAAGCCGAACTGGCGGCACCTGCCGGTCGGCTACCACGGCAGGGCCGGCACCGTCGTCGCCTCCGGCACCCCGATCACCCGGCCGTCCGGGCAGCGCGGCGCGGGGGTCTTCGGCCCGTCCGTCAAGCTGGACATCGAGGCGGAGCTGGGGTTCGTCGTCGGCGTGCCGACGGCCCTGGGCGACCGGGCCGGACGCTTCGAGGACCACGTGTTCGGCGTGACCCTGGTGAACGACTGGAGCGCCCGCGACATCCAGGCCTGGGAGTACGTCCCGCTCGGCCCGTTCCTCGGCAAGTCCTTCGCCACCTCGATCTCACCGTGGATCACCCCGCTCGCCGCCCTGTCCGAGGCCCGCGTCGAGGGCAGGGCGCAGGATCCCGAACCGCTCGGCTACCTGCGCCGCGACGAGCCCTGGGGGCTCGACCTGCGGCTGGAGGTCGCGGTGAACGGCGAGGTCGTCTCCCGTCCCCCGTATCGGGACATGTACTGGACACCGGACCAGATGCTCGCCCACATGACCGTCAACGGCGCCGCGCTGCGCACCGGCGATCTCTACGCCAGCGGCACGGTCTCCGGCACCGGGCCGGGCGAGCGCGGCTCGCTGATCGAACTGACCTGGAACGGGACCGAGCCGCTCAAGCTGCCCGACGGCTCGGTCAGGACCTTCCTTGAGGACGGGGACACCGTTACGATCACCGCGACGGCCTCGGGACCCGACGGAACCGTGATCACTCTGGGCGAGGTGTCGGGAAGGATCTCACCCGCGAGGTAAGCGCGTGGTGACCTCCTCTGACAGGCGTCGCGCAGAAGACATACGGTAGGGAAAGGAACCTCCCCGACGTCCGACCCGTTGAACAAGGTAGGAGGGCCGGAGCATGGACTACTGGGTCATTTGGCTGATCCTGGCGCTCGTGCTGGGAATCGCCGAGATCTTCACCCTGACCACTGCTCTCGGCCTGCTCGGGGGGGCCGCCCTCGTCGCCTCCGTCGTCGCCGGCCTCGGGCTGCCGATCCCGCTCCAGCTCCTGGCCTTCATCGTCTCCCTGGGCGCGGGGGTGGTCGCGGTCCGGCCCATCGCCAAACGCCACCTCACCGGGCTGCAGCCCCGGAGCCAGCGGTTCGGGATCCAGGCGATCGTCGGCAGATCCGCGTACGTGCTGCGCGAGGTGACCGGCCAGGACGGCCGGGTGCGGATCGGCGGCGAGGAGTGGTCCGCCAGAGCCTACGACGAGACCCTGGTGATACCCGCCGGGACGACCGTCGACGTCATCGAGATCGAGGGCGCGACCGCTCTCGTGTATCCCCGGGAGTGACTTCATGGACGCTGTGCTCATAGCCGGGCTTCTCATCGTCCTGCTGGCGGTGTTCACCGTGGTTCGCTCGGTGCGCATCGTCCCGCAGGCGCGGGCCCGCAACGTGGAGCGGCTCGGCCGCTACCACAGCACGCTCAAGCCCGGTCTCAACTTCGTGATCCCGTACATCGACCGGGTCTATCCGATGATCGACCTGCGCGAGCAGGTCGTCTCCTTCCAGCCCCAGCCGGTGATCACCGAGGACAACCTGGTCGTCGAGATCGACACGGTGCTGTACTTCCAGGTCACCGACCCCCGGGCGGCGGCGTACGAGATCGCCAACTACATCCAGGCCGTCGAGCAGCTCACGGTCACCACGCTGCGCAACGTCGTCGGCTCGCTGGACCTGGAGATGACGCTGACCTCGCGTGACACGATCAACAGCCAGCTCCGGGGCGTGCTCGACGAGGCGACCGGCAAGTGGGGCATCCGGGTCAACCGGGTGGAGATCAAGGCCATCGACCCGCCGAAGAGCATCAAGGAGGCGATGGAGAAGCAGATGCGCGCCGAGCGGGACAAGCGTGCGGCGATCCTCAACGCCGAGGGCCAGCGACAGTCGCAGATCCTCACCGCCGAGGGTGACAAGCAGAGCGCGATCCTGCGGGCCGAGGGTGACCGGAGCGCCGCGATCCTCAAGGCCCAGGGCCAGTCCCAGGCCATCGACGAGGTCTTCCAGGCCGTGCACCGCAACGACCCCGACCCCAAGCTGCTGGCGTACCAGTACCTCCAGGTGCTGCCGGAGCTGGCCAAGGGCCCGAACAACACCTTCTGGGTGATCCCCAGCGAGGTCACCTCGGCCATCCAGGGCGTCTCCAAGGCGTTCACCGAGGCACTGCCGCAGTCGGCCGCCACCCGCGAGGCCCCCGCGATCAGCGAGGACACCGCCAGGGAGACGGCCAAGGCCGAGCAGGCCGCCGCCGAGGCGGTCGCCGAGGCCGCCGAGGCCGATCTGGGCCCCCGCCAGCTCAACGCGTCCCCGCCCTCGCTGCCCACCGACGGCCTCTCGGTCCCCCAGGAGGAGCACCACCGCACCACTCCCTGAGTCCCGCCCCCGTTGGCCCGAGCGTTCGCCCGAGCGTTCGGACGGGCGAACGCAGGCCCGGCCCCGTGGTTCCGGCGACGATCACCGTCGTGCGCGGGGCCGGTGAGAGTACCGGTTCGGACGGGAATGCCGAGTCTCAGATACGGCGGGCGTCTCAGATGCGGCAGGCGCCGATCTTCTTCAACCACACGTCGCAGTTCTTGCAGGCGCTGCGCGCCTGCCATTTCCCGGCCTTGCCGTTCCAGGTCTCGGCGTGGAAATAAAGGGTTTCCACCTGGATTTCAGACTTTTTCGTGATTTCCCTGGCGATGAGTAACTTGTTCATGGCGTCGACCTCCGCGCAGGCGTTGACCGGCCAGTCCTCCACCTGGGGCACGCCGACCAGCAGTGCCTCCATGACCGAATGCCGCTTATCCGCGTGGACGTAGGCGCCACTGGTGCCGGTGTAGGTCTTGCCGGTGGTCGTGTCGGCGAGGCCCACGATCACCGTACCGACCGTGGCCCCCTTCCCGCCGGGGTACTTCTTGCGTAGGCCGACGGCCTCCTCCCGGGCACTGGCGATGATCATCTCGTGTCGTCTCTTCGCCTGCGCCTCGGCCTCCTGCCGGTCCACTTCGGCCTTCTTGGTCAGGTAGTAGGTCCAGCCGCCCCCGTCGTTCTCCTCCACCCAGTCGATGAACGCCGCCCGCGCGCTCGCCTCGCTCGTGCCCTCGATGATCGCAAGTTCCAGGCGTGACAGCCTCTTCATCAGAAGCTCGACGCCGTCCTTCTCCATGTTCAGGATCGTCATCTTCCTGAAGAATCCGTCCAGCAGTGTCCGGGCGCCGAAAGCCCATTCCTTGATGCCTGTGGTGGGAACCCGGTCGCCCACCGTGGGCAGGGCGACGTGCGGCTGATCGGTCATGGCGTGCCTTTCCCTGTGGTTCGCACAAGCATCCGCGCGAGCGATGTACGACCGATTACCGAGCGATATATTCCGCCTGCAACCAGTGAAAAGGCATCACCCAGAAAGAGGCGCCGAATTCCCGGCCTCGATCCGGGGGGCCGTCGCCGAGCCCGCCGACCGCCGGAGCGGGAGCGTCCGTCGGACGACAGAGGCCGGGCACCTGTCCGATTTAAGGTCAAATGCCCGGGTACATCGTTAGTTCTCGGGGGCCGGGTGTGAAGCAATGCTGTGGGCGGGGTTAAGAAAACCGCGATGGACACCCCCGAAGGCGGCCGGGCACAGTGCGTAGGGTTCGGAGTTGAGGGGGGAACCGTGATGAAAGCGCTGGTCAAGGAGAGGGCCGAACCCGGCCTGTGGCTGGTCGACGTACCGGAACCGTCGATCGGCGCCGGAGAGGTGCTGATCAAGGTTCTGCGGACCGGGATCTGCGGGACGGATCTGCACATCCGGAGTTTCGACGCCTGGGCCCGGCAGACCCTGCGGACGCCGCTCGTCGTCGGACACGAGTTCTGCGGCGAGGTCGTCGAGGTGGCGCCGGGCGTGGAGGACATCGCCCCCGGTGATCTGGTCAGCGGCGAGGGGCACCTGGTCTGCGGCAAGTGCCGCAACTGCATGGCCGGACGGCGGCACCTGTGCCGCAGCACGGTCGGGCTGGGGGTCAACCGGGACGGCGCCTTCGCCGAGTACGTGACGCTCCCGGCCTCCAACGTCTGGGTGCACCGGGCCCCGGTGGACCTCGACGTGGCGGCGATCTTCGACCCGTTCGGCAACGCGGTGCACACCGCCCTGACGTTCCCGATGGTCGGCGAGGACGTGCTGATCACCGGGGCCGGCCCGATCGGGCTGATGGCCGCCGCGGTGGCCACCCACGTGGGCGCCCGCAACGTGGTCATCACCGACGTCAGCCACGAACGGCTGGCCATCGCGAACAAGCTGGGCGTCACCCTGGCGCTGAACGTCGCCGAGAAGTCCGTCGCCGACGGCCTGCGGGAACTCGGCATGCGGGAGGGCTTCGACGTAGGTCTTGAGATGTCCGGGAACCCGCGGGCGCTCCGCGACATGATCGCCAACATGTCGCACGGCGGGAAGATCGCCATGCTCGGGCTGCCCGCCGAGGAGTTCGCCGTCGACTTCGCGACCATCGTGACCTCGATGATCACCATCAAGGGCATCTACGGCCGGGAGATGTACGAGACGTGGTACGCCATGTCCGTGCTCCTGGAGAAGGGCCTCGACCTGTCCCCGGTGATCACCGACCGCTTCTCCTACCGCGACTTCGACGCGGCCTTCGACACCGCCGCCGGCGGCAGGACCGGCAAGGTCATCCTGGACTGGACGGCCTGATGTCCGGCGTCCGGCGCGACCTCGACGCCGTCACCGGCAGGATCATCCTGGACCGGGACCACCTGCTGTCCGGCTCCCACCGCGGCTTCGGCACCGTCCTCGACACCGCCTTCGACACTGCCGCCCGCGGCGGCGGAACCGGCAAGATCACCCTAGATTGGACCGCCTGATGTTCGACAACGTCCGCGACGACTTCCGTACCACCCTGAACGAGATCGCATCCGCCGGGCTGCTCAAGCCGGAGCGGGTCATCACCACCCCGCAGCGCGCCGACATCGCCGTGGCCGGCGGCGGTGAGGTGCTGAACTTCTGCGCCAACAACTACCTGGGCCTGGCCGACCACCCCGAGGTGATCGCCGCCGCCAAGGAGGCCCTCGACCGCTGGGGCTTCGGCATGGCCTCGGTCCGCTTCATCTGCGGCACCCAGGAGGTGCACAAGGAGCTGGAGGCGCGGCTGTCGGCCTTCCTCGGCCAGGAGGACACCGTCCTCTACAGCTCGTGCTTCGACGCCAACGGCGGCGTCTTCGAGACCCTGCTCGACGACCGGGACGCGGTGATCTCCGACGCGCTCAACCACGCGAGCGTCATCGACGGCATCCGGCTGTCCAAGGCCCGGCGGCTGCGCTACGCCAACCGCGACCTGGCCGAGCTGGAAGCACGGCTCAAGGAGTCCGCCGACGCCCGGCGCAGGCTGATCGTCACCGACGGCGTCTTCTCCATGGACGGCTACGTCGCGCCGCTGGCGGAGATCTGCGACCTGGCGGAGCGGTACGGGGCCATGGTGATGGTCGACGACTCGCACGCCGTCGGCTTCGTCGGCAGCGGAGGCGGCGGCACCCCCGAGCTGCACGGGGTGCGGGACCGGGTCGACATCCTCACCGGCACGCTCGGCAAGGCGCTCGGCGGGGCCAGCGGCGGCTACGTCGCGGCCCGCAAGGAGATCTGCGAGCTGCTCCGCCAGCGCTCGCGCCCCTACCTGTTCTCCAACTCCCTGGCCCCGGTGATCGCCGCCGCGTCACTGCGCGTCCTCGATCTGATCAGCGGCTCGGACGAGGCCCGCCTGCGGCTGCGCGCCAACACCGAGCGGTTCCGCTCCGGCATGATCGCGGCCGGGTTCGACATCCTGCCCGGCGACCACCCCATCGTCCCGGTGATGATCGGCGACGCCGCCGAGGCCGCCGCGATGGCCGAACGCCTGCTGGAGCTGGGCGTCTACGTGATCGGCTTCTCCTACCCCGTCGTCCCGCACGGCCAGGCCCGCATCCGGGTCCAGCTCTCGGCGGCCCACTCCACCGAGGACGTCGACCGGGCCCTGAAGGCGTTCGCCACGGCCCGCGGCTGACCGTCCGAACGACCTCGGCGAGAATACGCAGGTGATAGAGACACGGCGGCTCAGGACCCTGCGGGCGGTGGCCGATCACCGCACGGTCACCGCGGCCGCCGTCGCGCTGCACCTGACCCCCTCGGCGGTCTCCCAGCAGCTCGCCGCCCTGGAACACGAGGTGGGCCACCGGCTGCTCGACCGCGACGGCCGGGGGGTACGGCTGACCGCCGTCGGCCGCATCCTGCTGGGCCACACCAACGAGGTCCTCGCCCAGCTTGAGCGGGCCGAGGCCGACATCGCCGCCTACACGGCCGGTACGGCGGGCGAGGTGAAGGTGGCCTCGTTCGCCACCGCGATCGGGCTCCTGGTGGCCCCGGCCGTCGGCGTCCTGCGGGACTCCGAACCCGGCATCCGGGTGCGGGTCCTGGACGCCGAGGGCGACCAGAGCCTCACCATGGTCCTGGACGGCGCGGTGGACGCGGCCGTGGCCGTGGAGTATCGCGGTGCCCCCGCCGAGGACGACCGGCGCCTGTCGCGCATCCCGCTCTACTCCGAGCCGTTCGACGTGGTGCTCCCCAGGGACCACGCTCTCTCGGAGCGCGAGGTGACGGTCGCGGACCTGGCCGGGGAGACCTGGATCGGCCCCTATCCGGGCAATCCCTGCCACGACGTGATCGCGCTGGCCTGCGAGCACGCGGGCTTCACCCCCGAGTTCGCCCACTCCTCCGACGACTTCAGGGCGGTGGTCGCGCTGGCCGCCGCCGGGGCCGGGGTGGCGATGGTGCCCCGCCTGGCCCTGCGCGGCACCGACCTGTCCGGCGTGGAGATCCGCCGGGTCGCGGGTCCGGAACGCCGGGTCTTCACCGCCGTACGCCGGGGCGCGGAACGGCACCCCCTGCTCATCCCCCTGCTGGACGCCCTCCGGCGCACCGCGACGACCCTGGACCGGACCTCGTCACCGTGACGAGGTCGCCGCTGAGTCCCCGGTGGAGGGCCCGTCGTCACCGGATCCCGTGACATCCCGCGCCGAGATACCGATTGGAGATCGTCCCTGCCGCGGGCCTCCGCCCTCCACATGCCGGGCAGGACCGGGCCGTCCTTGTCTTCCCTCGCGCAGAAGGCGGTGGAGGCGCCCGAGGAGGCGAAGGTGTCCACGACGGTAAAGATGGCGACCCACGACGGCCGTCATCAGGGCGACCGCCGAGCCCATTCCAACGATCACTGCCTGAATCACCGGATACATGTCATCCGCCTGTCCAAAAAGTCCCTTTAGGTAGCTTATTCGTTGACCGGCGGGCTCATGGATGCGTCATGACCTGCCCTTTTCCTCAGACGACTCAAGACACGAGTCCCCTGACGGCGGCCTCACCCGGTGGTCTCCAACAGATCTTCGTCGGCGAACATGGCCGGGGCACTCCCGAACCACACGGCACAGGAGAGCGGATCGGCCTCCTCGTCGACGCCCTCGGCAAGGCGCTCGGCGACGCAGACCCATCGGCCGTCATCGCGATGCGACGATCGATGTTCGGTTCACCCGAAGCGTCGCAGCGCCCATCGTTCCCATCTTCGCGACGCGGATCCGCTGGTTAGTATCGCGACGTGACGGATGACGCCCTCCATGACCATGCCGTTGACGCGTTCATCGCGGCGACCAATGCCGATGACCCGGCGCGACGGGCCACGCTGCTGAGCCGTGCCCTCACCGGCGACGTCGTCTTCTGGGGTCCACTGGGCCGAGGTGTCGGGCGCAAGGCGGTCGAGGACTTCATCACCGAGGTGGTGCAGGGGCACCCGTCGGGCCCCTGCCGGATGGTCCGCACCACCAGGGTGGACGCACCGGGAGAGTGGGCGCGTTTCGGGTGGCGCTACGAGGACGCCACCGGCCGAAGCCTGCTGACCGGGATGGACGTGGTGCACGTCACCGTCGAGGGCGACATCGACGAAATAGTGATCTTCGCCGACTCCCTGGAATGACTTCCAAGGGCGAAGAGACCCCAACGTGTGCCGATCGCGGCGGAGTCCGCCGATCAGCGATGGGCCGCTTCGGTGAGGCGTCGCAGTGCGGCGTGGGCGGGTGGGCCCCAGGTGGGCTTGCCGCCTGGGCGGCCGTGGACGCCGGCGTCTCCGATGAGGATGCCGCTGAGGGCCTGCCCCGCCGCCCATCCGCAGGCGCGGCGCAGGGTCGCGGCGTCCGGGGCCGGCTGGTAGGCGGCATGGAAGAGGTCGGCGGCGCCGTCCGGCAGCAGAGCCCACGCGGCGGCGAGGTCGCAGGCCGGATCGCCGGCGCAGAGGTCGCCGAAGTCGATCACGCCGCAGATGGTGCCGTCCGCGGTGAGGATGTTGGCCGGATGCAGGTCGCTGTGGAGCCATAGCGCCGGGCCTGCCCAGTCGGGCGCGGCGGCGGCGTCGTCCCAGACAGCGCGAACAGCCTCCGGGTCGGGGATGAGCCCCAGCTCAGTGGCCGAGGCGAGCTGCGTGGCAAACCCCTCAGAGCAGTCGGCCAGCGACCCTCCGCGGCCGAAGCGGCCGGCGGGCGCCTGTTCGGGGGCAGGTTGATGCAGAGCGGTCAGGAAGGCGGCCAGGGTGGTGGCCGCCTCCGCGGCGCGCGTGACGGGAGCACGGTCGGCCGGCTCGCCCGGCACCCAGGTGGTGACGATCCAGGGGCGCGGAAACCGCACGGAGGGCTCACCGAGGCGCTGCGGGACAGGAACCGGCAGCGGAAGGCTCGGGGCGAGGGCGGGCAGCCAGGTGTGCTCCTTGCGCAGCAGCGCGTCCGCAGACTGCGTCGCCCAGGGCAACCGGACGGCGAGGTCGTCGCCGAGCCGCCAAAGCTGGTTGTCCCAGCCACGCGCGCCGAGCCACACAGGGCGATCGGCCAGGTCGGGGTGCTGGTCGCGCAGCAGATTCCGCACCAACTCCGCGCTGATCTCGATCTCGGCGTGCGTCATGCGGAGCAACGGTAGCCAATTCTCTCCCGGTTCAGGGCTTTCCGACCGGGAGAGTCAGGGGTACCGGCGCTTCCCGGACCATCGGCTGCCGCTCGGGGTCGGTTTCCTCCTGCGCGCACTGGCTGATCAGCTCAGCGAGGGCTTGCCGGTACTGCTCCAGGAGCTCGATCGCCATCTGGGGTTGTCAGGCGTTTTAGCCGGTCAGCCGGTCAAAGGTCGTTAAGCCATGTCAGGCGAACAGGCTGGCCGCAGCTGACATCTGGCGCCAATGAGAAACTACTGCTGCGATATCCCATGACGAGTGGAGAGAGCTGTGTCGTTCCAGGCGTACTTGGACAACATCGAGGACAAGACCGGACTGACGCCGCGAGAGTTCATCGCGTTGGCGAACGAGCGCGGCTTCGATGACCCGTCCACGAAGGCGGGGGCGATCATCGAGTGGCTGAAGCAGGATTATGATCTTGGGCGCGGACATGCGATGGCGTTGGTGCATGTGATCAAGAAGGGCCCGAAGATCGACGCGAAGCATATCGGCACCTCCGGTTCCCATCGCGACGAGTCCGACACGCTGTGGCTGGACGGCAGGAAGAACCGGCCTGAGACGGGTTGACAGCCGGGCCCGTCCGGAGTCGCGCCTGATGATCGAGGCCGGCGGCCGTCGTGATGCACTCATCGTTCCCATGTGGCGAGGCTCGTGAGCAGGTTCCGGCATTGGGATGAGAGCCCCCCGGCGGGGTGCTCCAACGGGGGAGGTGGAGCCGGAGCGGCACGCAGGTTCTTTCGTGGGGGACGAATCCGGGTGCCGCCACCCGCCGGGGGTGGTTCGCCGGCTCCCAACGGGTGCTGGGAGCGGTGTGTCACCTCGGCTGAGCGGAGCTCTGCACTCCGGGAAGGAGATCATCCGGAGACGACGGGGCTGATCTCCCGGCGGGACCCTCGTCAGCGTGCGGCGGATTCGCGGGAAGCTCGCACCAGACGGTCCGGCCGGGTTCGCGGCCGTGGGAGCGGTAGCCCCAGTTTCCGCCGGAGAGCATGCCGACGATGGCCAGCCCTCGGCCGTTCTCCATCAGGAGGCATACCCGGTCCGCCCGGAGGCGGGGTTCCTCGGCGTTCCGCTGACGCATTTCCTGCGCCGGCCTCCAGCGGTCGTATCACGTCGTACCGAGCTCATCGACGACCCGGCAACGGACGCCACCTGCCGGTCATATCGGCTTGAAGCAGCTCTGGCGATGTGGCTGGACGATGTCCGGCAACTCGTCGAGCTACAAGAGTTCTTTCCTCCCGCGCCCGAGAGATTCCGCGGTGCCGTGGAGAACGTCGAGACCGCTCGCCAGGCGGCCAGGTGGGCCAGGCAGAAACTCGGCCTTGGAATTGATCCGATCAGTTCGCTGATGAGCGTCTGCGAAGGGCTCGGCCAACTGGTGGCGGTGGTCGACACGCCGGGAGACGGAGCCTCTCTGATCGAGGGCGGAATCGCGGTGGCGGTCGTCAGCAGCCAGGGGACCCCGGAAGACGTCGAGCGACCGCCGCTCACGAACTGGGTCACATGATCATCGGCGATGAGTACCCGGCGGATCTGGGCGTCAACACCTCTCGCGCCGAAAGAGAACTGGTGATCGACGCTTTCGCCGCGGAACTTCTTCTTCCCATCGAATCCGTGCTGAACGGTTATTCGGGAAACGAGGATTCCTTACGAGACCCCTCGTAGTCCTCGCCGCCAAATACCGAACATCCTGGTCATTGGCCATCCGCCAAGCGGTCGCAGCCGGAGTCCTGGACAGGGACGCCAGGGATCTGCGACGGAAGAATCCAACGCGCGCCGAACTCATGGAGGCCGTGGGCTGGACGCCACAGCCTGATCTCCAAGCGGTGCTCGTGCCGCCGGGGTACGCTCACGCCGTGCTGCAGGCATGGAAGAAGAACCGGATGACCACATCCCGCGCCGTGGAACTCATGCGTGGCCAGATCGAGGAACCGGACCTCGAACCTTCGGGAAGCGTCAGCTAGGCCCTCATAATCGCGGGATGGACCAACCTTTCACCATCGGCGGCCTGAGCCTGCGGACCGATGTGCGCGCCGGCGACTGGGCGGTGGCCACAGCCCGGAACTTCAACGACAACGTCGTGGGATGCCTCGTCCCGCCGATCTTCGCGGCCTATGCGCGTGTTTTCCATCCGGCCCTCCGGGAGGACGGTGAGCGGACCGAGGAGGTGTCGTGGGCGGAGGTGGCCAGCGCCAACGGGCGCCTGACGCATCCGGCGATGCAATGGCCTTCAATCAGCGGTTCCTGGCGGTTCCTCTTCTCCGATCATCAGCCAGGACTGTGGGATACGCCTCCGAGGGAGGGCTCCCTCCCGGTGCGGCAGGCGGCACGACTGGCCCGGATCCTCGCCGCGTACACCGTGATCCCTGAGCAGTGCTGGTTCGCCGTCTGGGAGGGCTTCGGGGGGCTCGCTCTCCCCGTGGAGGATGAGGAGATCCCGAGGATGGAGATGCCCGCCCGGCCGATGTTGCTGCTGTCGGGACCGCTGTCCGCCGCGACCACCTCACTCGGCGAGCCGTCGTGGTTCGACCAGCGTGCCAGCCTGTGGTGGCCGCGGGACCGCGCGTGGTGTGTCGCCACCGATGTGGACCTGATGACCACCTATGTCGGCGGCACTCACAAATGCATCGCGACACTGGTCGCCGATGACGAACTGGAGGTCATGAAGGTCGGCGCCGACCACCGGCTCGGCTGGGACAGCGACTCTCTCAACCCGCCCCCTGCGGACCAGAGGCCTTAAGAGACGTACCGACGACGGCTTGACGACTCGTTGGCTGCGGAGGTTCAGAGTGGCCCCGTCGGGAGGGCATGGTCTCGCTAAGGACTGTGCTGCGGATCAGGGCTGGGGTGCCGCGGTGAGCTTCGCGACGTCGGAGGCGTAGACGGTCGCCCAGTGCGGATGCAGCCGGTAGTAGACCACGTCGTTGTCCCAGTCGAAGGCACCCTCGCCGTAGAAGTCCTTGAAGTACGCGAGCAGGTAGGGCCAGTCCGCGGCGGGCTCGCCGTCCTGGGGGTTGAGGATCTCCACCGTGCCGTGCGTGAACACGCCCAGTTCCTCACCGCGCATGTGCGCGGCGCTGACGGCGGGCCTGGCGGCGAGGTGGCGGGCCTTGGCGGCGTTGCGCGCCGTGCCGAAGTGCCATTTTCCGTGCAGGAAGTGCCCGTCCACACCGCTGATCCGCGGCTCGCCCTTCGCCGTCACGGTGGACAGGGCGAGGGGGCACATGCCGGTGAGGACCTCGGTGAGCTGCTCCGCGGTCAGGGTGCGCTCGCTGTTGATGATCGAGCGGAGGTACGAGGTGGAGCGGGAGAGGGAGGCGTCGAGGAGGGCCTGGAACTCCTTGATCTCCTCTGGCGTTTCGCGCATTGAAATCCTTGTCTATCCGTAGGGCCCGGTCCACGCCCGCCATCGACGCCGACCGGTGAACCCATGCTCGCCCTAAAACCCGACACCTTATGTCATATTTCTTCACCCGTCTTGCGGACCGCGGCGGGTCGCCAGGGCCGGTACGGACCCCGGACCCACAGGATTGCTCCGCATGGGCGAAGGAGCTCGCCGTGCACAAATCTCATGCGGTATCGCCACCTGCCCACACCGTGACGACCGGCTCGGCGGTGACTCACCCCGGATCCGGCAGGTTCATCGACGCGAGCCTGGCCGGGTCGGTCACGATCGCGATGCCGGCGATCCGGCCGTCGACGACGGTGAACGCGACGACCGAGAACGGGGCGCCGTCCTCGCGCCAGGACACGACCCCGGGAAGGCCGTTGACGAGCACCGCTCGCCTTCGTGCGACTGCGCCGGCGGACAGCTGCGCACCGGCGGCGACCTTGGTGGCGCCGAGGGTGACGACCACACCGTCGGAGCTCTCGACGGTCAGTTTCACCTGGGGGTCGAGCACGCGCAGCAGCCCCTCGAAGTCGCCGCGGCGAGCCGCCGACAGGAAGGCATGGACGACCTGTCGCTGCTCCCGTCCGGTGCCCGTCGGCTGCTCGGTCGCCTGCACCTTCCTGCGGGCGCGGCTGGCGAGCATCTTGGTGGCGTCGGTGGACCTGCCGAGGATCTGGCCGATCTCGTCGAACGGCACCGCGAACAGGTCGTGCAGCACGAACGCCAGCCGCTCACTCGGTCCGAGCGATTCGAGGACGACGAGGAGTGCGAGTCCGACCGAGTCGGCGAGCGCCACGTCGTCCTCCGGCGCGGGGCCGTCGTCGACCGTCACGACGAATTCGGGCAGCCGGTCGTCGTAGGAGGCCTCAGGGTGGGCTTGGCGTGATCGCAGGACGTCCAGGCTGATCCGGCCGACCACCGTGGTCAGCCAGCCGGCGAGGTTGTGGATGGTCGCCGTGTCCTGGCGGGAGAGCCGCAGCCAGGCCTCCTGGACCGCGTCCTCGGCGTCGGCGTGCGATCCGAGCATGCGGTAGGCGACCGCGCGCAGCCGGTCGCGCTGGGCCTCGAACGCCGTGGCCACCGGGTCGGTCGGGCTGGTGTCGGACATGTTGTTACCTTCCTCGGATCTGCTCCGTCATGGGTGATGACGAGCCCGGACGGGCGCAGGTAACCGATGAAGGGGCAAGGCCCATGGAAGCACGGATGAAGAGCAGGACGAGCGCCGACGTGATGACGGCGATCCAGCACCTCTACAAGGCGATTCACACCGGCGGCGTCGACCCGCGCCTGCTCGGGCTGGTCCACCTGAGGGTCAGCCAGATCAACGGCTGCAGCCCGTGCGTGTTCGCCGGGATCGAGTCGGCCAAGAAGAACGGAGAGACCGATGAGCGGCTGCACAGCGTGGTCGCCTGGCGCGAGACACCGTTCTTCACCGAGGCGGAGCGGGCCGCGCTCGCGCTGACCGAGGCCGCCACCCGGATCCAGGACGGCGCACCGGGTGTGACCGACGAGATCTGGGACGCCGCCGCCGCCCACTTCGACGACAAGCAGCTGTCCGCGCTCAACCTGGAGATCGCGCTGACCAACTTCTTCAACCGGATCAACCGCACGATTCGCGAGCAGGCCGGCAAGACCTGGTGAGCCGGGCGGGGCGTCGTCCATCCGGAGGCGAGGGATGACGCCCCGCCGGCAAGACGTCGAGCGACCACCGCTCACGAACCGGGTCACATGATCATCGGCGATGAGTACCCGGCGGATCTGGGCGTCGACACCTGCGGATCCACCACGCTCTCAGGGGCGGCGGTATCGTTCCCGCCATGTGCCGATCGACCGAAGCCGGATCTTCCCCCGTGACGGCGGACGACCTTGACCTGGCCGTTCAGCTCGCCGTCGGCACCCTCCGGGAGGTGCCCGCGCCGGCCTGGGACGGCAAGGCCGGCTCGCTGGAGTGGACCTGCTGGGAGACCGTCGAGCACCTCAGCGACGACCTCTTCTCGTACGCCGCCCAGCTGGGCCCCAGGACACCGCCCCTGGACGGCGTCGTGCCCTTCGCCTGGGAGCGCAGAAGACCCCGGGGTCCGGCGAACGCCATTCATGCCGACCGCGCGGCGGGGCCGGCCGGGCTGCTGCAGGTGCTGGAGGCGAGCGGCGCGCTGCTGGTCGCCATGGTGCGTACGACACCGCCGGAGATTCGCGCCCACCACGTGCACGGGACGTCGGACCCGGAGGGCTTCGCCGCGATGGGGATCGTGGAGACCCTGGTGCACACCCACGATCTGGCCGAGGGGCTGGGGCTCACCTGGACCCCGCCCGCGGACCTGTGCTCGCGGGTGCTCGCCCGGCTCTTCCCGGACGCCCCGACGGGCACGGACCCCTGGCCCACCCTGCTGTGGGCCACCGGACGCGCCGAACTCCCCGGGCACCCGCGTCTGACCACCTGGCGCTGGTACGGCGCACCCCGGTCATAACCCCTGCGGCCGCCCGCACATCATCAGCAACCGCTCGGAGACCGTCACCGCCGTCGCGACGTGGCTCATCGTCCGCCGCTGACACCTGTTCGTACGGCGGAGGACGTCACCTGAATCAATGCCTTCCCCCTGGGCCGGGCGTCGGCGTAGGGCCGAGATCTCCGCGAAGGCGTTGCCGCCCCCCTACCCACCGCGGAAATGAAAACGATTCTTTACATGACCTTGAATGTGACTGTATGTTGTTGTCCGATCACCCTACGCACTCAAACGAATGTAGGTGAGCAACCATGCCGGACAACGGCACCGAACACCCCCCGGACCCACGGGTGGCGTTCGCGGACCCCACGGCGGCCAGCACGGGAGAGTCGAGCGAGCGGCCGGGAGCGGCCGACCGCGTCGCGGTCGTCGCGAAGAGCGATGACCACCTTCCCCCGGTGGCCGGCGAGGCGCTTGACGACAGGCCCCTGGCCCTGCGATTCACGGAAGCGGAGGAGTAGACATGCAGCTGCGTTTCCGTAACCGCTACAGCTCCAAGGTGTGGGTCGCGATCATGTTCTACAGCCCCGACGGCTGCCGCGACTACGGCCAGTGGGGCACCCGGGGCTGGTGGGCCATCGACCCGGGCGGCGAGGCGTTCGTCCTCAACACCAACAACCGCTACGCCGCCTTCTACGCCGAAGCCGCCAACGGGGCCGTCTGGACCGGCCCCTACGGCCCGATGTACGTCTATCAGAACGCCTTCGACTCCTGCATCAACATCGGCAGCACCGCCGCCAGGCGCGTGGGCACCCGTCTGATCGACATGAACGGTTACTCCACGTACTACGTCAACCTCGTCGCCTGATCCGCCTCCTCACCTGACGCCCCGACCGGCTCCGACCGGTCCGGCCCCATGGTGAGGGCCCAACTGAGCGCCTCCTGCGTGACGGACACCGATCCCTTCTCCGTGTCCGTCCCCTTCTACCGGGAGGCGCTCGCCCCCAGAGCATCCGCCGGAAACCGCACGTCACCGGACTGCTCCCTGCCCCGCGCATCGAGACCCCTGCCGGACAGAAGCCGACCGAAATGACCGACCGGTCAGGACACTCCCGGGCCTTGGCGGCCCTCCCGCTCCCGATTCCTCTCCGGTCTGAAGGCCGGGGCATCCTGGTGACCTTCGGCAGGCTTCGCCAGGCAGGCCCCAAGGCCCGCCCTCACCTGCGAGTCCCGTTCCTGGCCAGCGCGACCGCTTCGGCGAAGCGGTGATACCGGGACAGCTCCTCCTCCATCGGGTCGAGCACCAGTTCGCGGGCGACCCGGTCGACACTCGCCCGCAGCGCCCTCGCCGCCCTGCGGGCGCGGCGCCGGCCGCCGAGCCAGGAGGCCACCCGGGAGAGCAGCGCGATCAGCAGGCCGAGCAGGACACCCCCGATCAGCAGTGTGGTGGGCCAGGGCAGCTCCCCCGCGGTCGGCAGGTAGAGCTGCGGAAGTCGTAGGTAGTCGATGGCGACCAGGGCGAGCAGCCAGGCCCCTCCGGCGAGCACCGTCGCCAGCGCCAGCCACTGCGCCAGCCCGGCCAGCCGCCACCACAGGGGCCGCCGGGCGGCACCGAGAGAGGTGGTGGCGACCGCTCGGTCCAGGCCGTCCTCCAGTTCGTCCCCGTGTGACCTAGCCGCCTGTCGCACGGCCGCCGTCCACGGCGCGGGCAGCCCGGCCGAGGCGCCCCTCGCGGCCTCCCTGATCGCGTTGTCCATCCGGGAGCGCTGGACGACCGTCGCCACCGGGATCGAGGTCCTCCCGACGATGTCCCCCTGCTCCCCCGACTCCCCAAAGGCACGGCTGGTGGCGTCCAGGCGGAGGCGGCGGAGCGGATCGGGCCGCAGGCGGCGGATCCACCGGGTGGGTGGCCATCCGGTGGCGGCGACCGAGCGGTGCCGATAGGACCTGGCCACGGCCTCGACGACGACCGGCACCCCGGCGGCCTCCGACAGCGCGTCCCTCAGCGGCTTCACCAGCTCGTCCATCGAGCGGTTCTCTCCCGGAGCGGTGGCGCTGGACACCTCTCCAAGCACGTCGGCGGCCATGCCGGTGTCGGCGGCGAGGCGGGCGGCCCATGATCGCCGGCCGGCGACCCGGGAGGCGAGCAGGGAGCGCAGTTCGGGGATGCCCGCGCCGGTGCGGGCGGAGACCCCGATCACCGGCACCCCGGTCAGCCCGTCGGTGTCGAGGAGCCGCCGGAGGTCTTTCAGGCACCGCTCGGCGGCGGCCGGGGAGAGCCGGTCGATCTGGTTGAGGACGACGACCATGACCTCCCGGTGCCGGGCCAGCGGCCTGAGGTAGCGGTCGTGGACCGCCGCGTCGGCGTACTTCTGCGGATCGAGCACCCAGACCAGCAGGTCGACCAGCTCGACGAGCCGGTCGACCTCCAGCCGGTGCGAAGGCTCGATCGAGTCGTGGTCGGGCAGGTCGAGCAGGATCAGTCCGGCGGCCTCCCCGTCCATCCCGGACGGCTGACCGGCGGGCACGGGAGCATCGGGGACGAGAGCGGCGGAACGCGCCTCGTGACCACCGGGGGCGGGCGTCTCGGAAACGCCGGAACCGGAAACGTCGGGAGGCTCGTGTCCCCCAGGGACGACGCCGGCGGAGCGGGCCTGGTGACCACCGGAGACAGGCCCCTCGGGGGCGATGCCGGCCGAGCCCGAGGTGTCCAGGAGTTCGTGGCGGCGGGGGACATCCAGCCAGTCGAGCAACGGTCCCGCGCCGCCGCCCTCCCAGAGGGCGGCCTGGGCGGTCGAGGTGGTCGGCCGGGTGACCCCGACCGTGGCGAGCGAGGTGCCGGACAGCAGGTTGAACAGCGAGGACTTACCGCTGCCGGTGGCTCCGGCCAGCGCGACCGCGGTGTGGTCGACCGACAGGCTGGCCCGTACCCCGGCGCGGGAGACCACCGAACGCGCCATGGCGACCGCCTCGGCGTCCAGCCGCCCGTCGGCCAGGTCGGCGGCCCGCGCCAGCGCCGCCAGCCGGTCGTCCAGCGAGACCGCCTTCTCCCTGCGCAGCAGCTTCACGCCTCGCCCACCTCTCCCGCGCCGGGAGCCCACCGGCCCCCGTCATCAGGTCCGCTCTGCGGACGTGGAGAATCAGGTTCACCGTCCGCCCGTGGAGCACCGTCGGATCCGCCCGGCGAGCGCGGATGACCGGGTCCACCGGTCGCGTGCGGGACATCCGGCCTTTCTGCCGGATGCTGGACGCCGCCGGACCGTCGCCGGGAATCGCGCACGGTCTCCGAGCCTTCTTCAGGCGCCGTCGTGGCTGAGGCGGCGGAACCCGCGCCCGGCGAAAGGGCGGCCCGGCGGTCCGCGACGGGCAGTTCGCGCAGGTGCTCGCGTACCGCGTCCGCGGTGGCACGGAGGGCGGGGGCGGTGCCCTCGGGCGGCTGGACGGCGTCCAGCAGGGCGGTGAAGCGGTCGGCGTCCGCACCGAGCAGGATCGCCACCCGGGCGCGCAGGTCGGAGCGGGCCTTGACGGTGAGGGTGCGGACGGCCTGGTCGCCGAAGACGGCCTCCAGGACCTTCTGGCTGAGCACGCTGGTGCCTCCGGCGATGCCGACCTCGATGCCGGTCAGGCCACCGGTCGAGGCGAACACCGCGAGCATCAGCAGCAGCCCGGCGCCGTTGAGTCCGAACGAGGTGACGCGAGCGGTGGTCCGCTTGTCCGCCCCCTCCTTTCTGACCAGGTCGAGCACGTACGACTGCCAGCCCCTGACCGCCTCCTGCGCCCTGGCGGGCAGGTCGGCGGAGGCCCGGCCGAGACGCCCCGCGGTGGCGACCCCTTCGCGTTCCAGCAGGGCGCGTCCCGACGGGTGCGACGACCACGACTCCATCAGGCGCTCGGCGGCACCGTCGGCCGAGGCCCTGATCAGTGCCTCCACCCCGCTCTCCAGCGCGACCCGCAGCTCGCTCTCCGGCGCGGGCCGTCCGGTGACGAACGCCACGACCCGGTCCCTGAGCCGGCCGACCCGGCTCTCCAGGGAGCGCATCAGGTCACCGGTCCCGATGAAGTCCTGCCAGCGGGCCAGGACCTCCCCCCTCAGCAGCGACCCGTCCCGCATGCCCTCGTCGAAGGAGGCGAGGCCCACGGCGTAGGCGGCGTCCGCCATCGAGCGCAGTTCGGCGGCCCCGGCTTGCTGGCGCTCGACCGCTCCGGCGAGCGCCGGAACACGGGTGGAGAGGCTCTCCAGTGCACCGGACAGGGTGTGGCGCACCACGTCGGCGCGGGAGCGGGAGTCGGCGGCGATGGTGGCGAGCCAGTCGGCGACCGGCTGGACCGCCTGGCGCGGCAGCCGGGCGTTCTCCTCGGGCAGCACCAGCTCGGGCACCTCGAAAAGCCGGGTTCCGCCCAGACCGTTGGCCTCCAGCAGCCGGGCCAGGTCCTTGCGCACCACGCCCAGCGCCTCCGGCGGCACCCGGGAGAGGATGACGGCCAAGGCCGTGCTCCGCTCCCTGGCCGAGCGCAGGAAACTCCAGGGGACCTCGTCGGCGTACCGGGCGGCGGTGGTGGTGAACAGCCACAGGTCGGCGGCGGCGAGCAGTTGGGCAGCCAGCTCGCGGTTGGCGGTGACGACCGAGTCGATGTCGGGGGCGTCCAGCAGGGCCAGTCCCGGCGGCAGTGCCCCGGTGGTGACGACCCTGAGCGTGCCGGGCTCGCCCCTGCCGTTCCCGGTGACGCGGGGCAGGCCGGGCAGGATGTTCTGGGCGGTGAACCAGTCGCGGTCGGCGGGACTGGTGACCAGGGTGGGGGCCATCGTCGTGGGCCGCAGCACGCCGGGCTCGGAGACGTCCGTACCGACCAGGGAGTTCACCAGCGTGGACTTGCCGGCCCCGGTGGAGCCGCCGACGACGGCGAGCAGCGGGGCGTCGATGGCGCTCAGCCGGGGGATGAGGTAGTCGTCGAGCTGGCCGGTCAGCTCGCGCAGTGCCCGGCGGTCAGCCGCCACGTCGCCGATCGCCAGGGGGAACAGGTCACGGTCGAGATGTCGCCGCAACTCTCGCAACGTCTCCAGCAGACCGTCGTTGTCGCCCATACGGTCGATCCTGCCCGACGGAATGCCCCTCTAGACGCGATCGGTGCCACCGCTCGCCCGGGTCATGGAGGCGAACACGGTCGGTACCTCGCCGCGAGGCCCCCCTCAGACGAAATTGGCCCCACCGCCTGACCGGGTTACGGGGGCGAACTCGGTAAAGCGGTGGGGCCCAGCCCTCGGATCCCAGCCGCGGACCGTGCCGGACTCGTCTCCCCCGCAGCTGGAGGCGAGCCCGAGTCCATCGGATGGTTCCGAGGAGATCGGGGGTCGTGCAGTGTCTATTTGAACACACAAAACTCAGAATCAGGTCAGGTAGAGCTGAATATCGGCTGAAAATTCAATCACTGTGCGGAGGGCGCAGCACGTACCCCACCCCGCGGAGGGTGTGGATGAGCCTCGGCTCGGCCGTGTCGACCTTCCTGCGCAGGTAGGAGACGTAGGACTCGACCACCCCGGCGTCGCCGCCGAAGTCGTAGTTCCAGACGTGGTCGAGGATCTGCGCCTTGGACAGCACCCTGCCGCTGTTGACCATGAAGTAGTGCAGGAGCTTGAACTCGGTGGGCGACAGCCGCACCGGAACGCCGGAGCGCCAGACCTGGTGCGCCTCCTCGTCCAGCTCCAGGTCACCGACCTGCAGGCGGGCCGGCAGGTCGAGGTCTCCTCTGGTACGCCGGAGCACGGCCCGGATGCGGGCGAGCACCTCCTCCAGGCTGAACGGCTTGGTCACGTAGTCGTCGGCCACGCGTAGCCCGGCGACCTTGTCGTCGGTGCCGTCCCGCGCGGTGAGGAAGAGCACCGGCATCTGCCCGCTCATCTCCCGCAGCCGCCCGGCCACGGCGAAACCATCCATGTCGGGCAGCATCACGTCCAGCACGACGAGGTCGGGGCGGATGCGCTCGGCGAACTGCATGGCCTCCCGGCCGTCCACCGCGGTCACCACCTCGAACCCGGACAGTCGCAGGCTGGCCGAGAGCAACTCCCTGATATTCGGTTCGTCGTCCACGACCAGCAATCGGGCTTCCACTCTGTCCAGCACCCCCCGAGGCTCGCTCACCTCTCTGGAACGAAGCTCAGCCGAAGCTGAACATTTCCTGGGAACCTGCTCACCGCCGGCCGCCCCCCTCGTTGATCGCGGTCGCGCTGACCGAGCCGTCCTCGGCCTTGGCTCCCTGTACGACCACCGTGCCACCGGGTTTGAGGTCCGCGACCTTGCCCTCCTTGGTGAGGCGCACGGACGTCTCGTCCGTGGTGTTCACCGTCACGACGGATCCGTCGGTCGTCTGGAGGTAGACCTTCTCGCCCTCCACCCGCTGCACGGTGCCGACGGTCATGCCACCTCGGCCGCCACCGCCCTGCCCCGGCCCTTGGCCCTGTTGCCCGTTTCCAAAACCGCCATATCCCCCGGAACCACCGGGCCCCGCGCCCTGCCGTATCGCGGCTCCCGGGGCACCGGTCGGGCCGGATGTGACGCCCATCGCCTTCTGCATCTGGATACCCACGACCACCCCTGCCACGAGCATCACCCCGGCGCCCAGCACGAGGGTGAGCGTGGACAGCCGGCGCGGCGGCCGGGCCGCCAGCTCGCTGTCCAGATCCCCCTGGAACGGGGAGCCCTCCAGGGATCTCCCCGCCGGGACCGTCTCGTCGGCGTTGCCGCCCATGTCTCTCTCCTTGCCTAAGCCGTACGGGGTCACTCGTGGCGCAGGGCCTCGATGGGCCGGAGCTTGGCCGCCCGGTTGGCCGGGTAACCGCCGAAGAACAGCCCGATGCCCACCGAGACGCCGAGGGCCAGTGCGATCGAGGACGGTACGAGCACCGGTGAGATCCCGGCGATCGTGAAGCGGGTGCCGGCGAACGCGATCGCGACGCCCACCAGGCCGCCCACCAGGCTCAGCACCGTCGCCTCCAGCAGGAACTGGCCGAGGATGGCGCTCCTGGGCGCGCCGATGGCCTTTCTGATGCCGATCTCCCTGGTCCGCTCGGTGACGGTGACCAGCATGATGTTGGTGATACCGATGCCGCCGACCAGCAGGGAGATGGCGGCGACCGCACCGAGCAGGGCGGTGAAGATCCCGATGGTCGAGCTGACCGTCTCCTGCAGGGTGGCCTGGTTCAGGATCCGGTAGTCCGCGGTGCCCGTCGGGGTGATGCCGTGCCGCTGGTTGAGTACGGCGGTGACCTCGGCCTGCGCCGAGTCGGTGGCGTCCGCGCCGGTCGCCTGCACGATGATGGAACCGAGCGCGCCGAACCCGGTCAGGCTCTGCTGCACGGCGGGCAACGGCACGATGGCCACGTCGTCGGCGTCCTGCATGCCCGTGGAGCCCGACTCCTTGAGCACCCCGATCACGGTGAACGGCACGCCTGAGACGCTGACCGGCTTGCCGACCGGATCGGCGGTGCCGAACAGCCCCTCGGCCACGGTCCGCCCGATCACCATGACCTTCCTGGCGGCGATCACGTCGTCGTTGACGAAGTAGGTACCGCTCTCGACGGGCTTGTTCGTCGCCTCGAAGTAGCTGGGGTAGGTGCCCACGAGCTGCGCGATCGGGTGACTGGCGCCCTCGTGGACCGCGGTGGCCGAGTTCGCGGTCACCACGGGCGACACACTCCGTACCGAGGGCACCTGCTCGCGGTCGGTCAGCGCTCTGGCGTCCTCCAGGGTGAGCGACCTGGCCTGGGTACGCGGGCCGGCGTTCTGTCCCGCGCTCACCCGGCCTCCCCCGGCACCGCCACCGCCCCCGGCGAAGGACGCCGAGATGGTGAGGGTGTTGGCGCCGAGCCGCTGGATGGACTGCTGGATGCTCTGTGAGGCTCCCTCGCCGAAGGCGACCAGCAGGATCACGGCCGCCACCCCGATCAGGATGCCGAGCGTGGTCAGGAAGCTGCGCAGCTTGTTCGCGGCCAGCCCGCGGAGCGCGAACCGCAGAATCTCCAGTCGGCTCACGCGATGACCTCCGGCATGCGGGGCGGGAGCCCGTCGACGGGGGCCTGGCGGCGGTCCTCGATGATCTGGCCGTCCACCAGGCGGATGACCCGCTTGGTGTGAGCGGCCACGTCATCCTCATGGGTGATGATCACGATTGTCCTGCCTGAGGCACTGAGCCCGTCGAGGATGCCCAGCACGTCCTCGGTGGAGGCGGTGTCGAGGTTGCCGGTCGGCTCGTCGGCGAGGAGGAGGGCGGGCGCGGTGACCAGCGCCCTGGCCACCGCCACCCGTTGCTGCTGGCCACCGGAGAGCTCGTTCGGCTCGTGGCGGACCCGGTCGGAGAGACCGACCTGCTCCAGGGCCGCCAGGGCACGGGCCCGCCGATCCGCGGCGCCGACCCCGCCGTACGCCATGGGCAGCTCGACGTTGGCGAGCGCGCTCATCCGGGGAATGAGGTTGAACGACTGGAAGACGAAACCGATCTTCCGGTTGCGGAGCACGGCGAGCCGGCGCTCGTCCAGCGAGCCGACATCGGTGCCGTCGATGTGGTACCTGCCGGAAGTGGGCACGTCCAGGCAGCCCAGGATGTTCATGAGCGTGGACTTGCCGGACCCGGAGGCGCCCATGATGGCGACGTAGTCGCCCCGTTCGACGCTGAGCGAGACACCGCGCAACGCCCGGACCTCGGCGTCTCCTCGGCCGTACACCTTGGTGATGTCCTTCAGGGAGAGGACGGGGACGGTCATCTGCCGGTCCCTCCCCCGCCGCCGAAGCCGCCGCCCCCGCCACCGATGCCGCCACTGCGACCGCCGCCCCCGCCACCGAGGCCGGGGATGCCTCCGCCCTGCTGGGTGGTCCCGGTGGCCGCCGGGCGGACCACCTGGTCGCCCTCGTTCAGTCCGGACTTGATCTCGGTGAGCGTGTCGCCCTTGACCCCGGCCTCCACCTGGACGGGCACCTGCCGCCCGTCACGCAGGACCGTCACCGTGCTGCGGGAACCCGTGGTGGAGATCACCGTGGAGGAGAGCGCGAGCACGTTCTCCACGCTCTCGACGACGACCCTGACCGTGGCGGTCTGGCCCAGCCTGACCTCGTCCGGCACCTCGGTGAAGGAGATCGTCACCGGATACTGGACCACGTTGTTGCTGGTGGTGGCGGTCGGCTGGATCTGGGTGACCTTCCCGGCCGCGGTGACGCCGTTGAGCGCGTCGAACCCGATGGAGGCCACCTGGCCGACCTTGAGCCGGGTGACGTCGGACTCGGTGAAGGTGCCGACGAGCTGGAGTTTGCCGGTGTCCGCGATGTCGACGAAACCGCCCGAGCCGCTCGCCACACCGCTGGAGGAACCCGAGCCGGCCGCGCCGCTCGTATTGCCCGTGGCCTTGGCGGAAGAGCCCGAGGAGCCCGAGGAGCCCCCGACCGTGCCGTTGATCGCGGTGACCGTACCGGCGAACGGTGCCTTGATGACCGTGCCGTCCACGGCGCGCTTCGCGGCCCGGTAGGTGTTCCTGGCCGTGACGTACTGGGCGTAGGCCGCGGCGGTCGAGGTGTCGTCGTCCGCGGTGTCGAGGGCGGCGGCGGCCGCGTCCAGGCTCTCCTGTGCCGAGTCGTCGTCCAGCCTGGCCAGGATCTGGCCCTTGGTGACCTTGTCCCCTACCTTGACGTAGATCTTCTCGACGGTGCCACTCGATGCGAAATCGAGCGCCCGCGCGCGGGCGCTGGCCACGGTCCCCGAGGCGGAGACGGAGGCGGTGACGGTGGCCCGGGTCACCTGCACGGTCCGCACCGCGGCCTCGGCGGATGAGGCCTCCCCGCCGAGGGAGGAGTAGGCGATCACCGCGCCGCCCAGCAACAGGACCCCGAGGGCCCCGTTCACGATCAGCGCTCCGCGCTTGGTCGACAGCTTCACAGCGCTCGACCCTGGCGTACCAGGCTTGGGCCTACCCTGACAAAGGCTGAAGATTTCCTGTAGACCGTGTCTTGCCGCTCAGGATGCACAGCAAACCTTCAGGGACCTGTGAGCATGCTGTGAATCAGACGGTCCAGGATTGTCCGCCATGAGACCGACCCATCTGTCGAAGAACCTGCGCGTGGGAGGACTTGCCCTCGCCGCCCTCGTCCTGGTGGGCGCGGGCGCGATCGTCGTGCTCGACGGCGGCTCCGACCAGGCCCCCCGGGTGGAGTTGGCCTCCGCCAGGCGCGGGACGGTGACCGCCGCGGTGTCGGCCGCGGGCAACACCGTGGACGACGGCACCCGGGACCTGGCCTTCGGTGGATCGGGAACGGTCACGAAGGTCTATGTCAAGGCCGGGGACAAGGTCGGCAAGGGAGATGTGCTCGCCAGGATCGGCTCCGCGCCCGCACGCGAGCGCTACGCCGCCGCGAAGGCGCAACTCGCGGCGGCCGAGGAGGCGCTGGAGGAGGCCGGAAGCACGACCGGAGGCACAGGACTTCCCCAGCAGCAGCAGCCGACACAGAGCCAGACCGGGACCGACCGCTCCAATCCCACCGGGCAGACCGGATGCGAGCCCACCGCGACGCGTCCCCCGGAGGCGAGCGCCACCCCCGCACCGACCGGGACGAGCGCCCCGGCGCCCGAGCCGACCGGAGCCGAGCGGGAGGTACGGGTCGTCCCGGCCGCCGGTGTCGCACCCATCGGATATCGCCTCATGACGGCACCGGTCACCCCGACGCCCGTACCTGACCCGGCGCGCTCCTCCGCTCCGGCCGCCGCGCTCACGCGGACCTCGCCCGCGACGCCCACGGCCACCCCCATCCCCACCCCGTCGGCGACGGAACGGCCGGGAGGCGAGCCCGCCCCGACGGTCACCGTCACCGTGACGGCCGCTCCGACGGTGACGGTGACGGCCACCGCGACGGTCACCGTGACCGCGCGGCCGGACGGTGGCGGGCCGCCCGCGACCTCGGGACCGGCGCCCACGACCCAGCCCTCCGGTCCGACGACCGGCCCGGGTGGGCCCGCGGGACCGACGGCCCACCCCGAGCCGACGGCCGCCCCCACTCGCACAGCCAGGCCGACGGCGACCGCCAGGCCCACCACGGTCAGAACGCCGACTCCCGGGTCCACCGGATGCTCCACCCAGAAGCCGGGCGCGAACACCGGTACCGGTACGAACGCGGGCGCGGGCGCGGGCCGGAACTCCGGGCAGGCCGCCAAGCAGGGCACCGCCCCGAACACCGGGCAGAGCGGCGGGGCCGGGCGGGGGACGCTCAGCGTGGAGCAGGCCGAGGCCCGCGTGAAGCAGGCCCGGGCGGAGCTGACCGATGCCAAGGAGGAACTGGCGGGCGTGCGGATCGTCGCTCCCGCCGACGGCACCGTCATGTCCGTGGCCGGCGCGGTCGGCGACAGCGCGGGCACCGGGGCCTTCCTCACCCTGGGAGACCTGGACGAGCTTCAGGTGGAGGCGCTGTTCACCGAGTCGGACATCGGCAGCCTGGAGCTGGGCCAGCAGGCGGCGATCACCCTGGCCACCCGGCAGGGGAAGCGGTACACGGGCACCGTGACCGGCATCGCCCCCACCGCGACCACCACGGACCGTCTGGTGAGGTACGGCGTCACGATCGCGTTCGACGAGCCCCCGGCGAACCTCATGGTGGGCCAGACCGCCTCGGTCACCGTGACCGTCGCCAAGTCGGCGGAGGCCCTCTATGTCCCGGCCCAGGCGGTGAGAACCAGCGCGGGGGTCTCCCGGGTCACCGTGCAGGGCGGCGTCGAGCGGGTCGTGGAGACGGGCGTCCGGGGCGACCAGTACGTCGAGATCACCTCGGGGCTGGCCGAGAACGACCGGGTGGTGGTGCCCGGCGGCGCGGCCGGCGGGGAGTTCCCCGACAGCAGCTGGCCGGAGGCCGACACCGGCGCCCGCTGAGCCCGGACGACCACCGCCGGCAGGAGAGCCGGGGTGGGGCCGCCAACCGGCCCCACCCCGAACGGACGGCGTCATACCGGAGTACCGGAGTACCGGACAGAGGTCAGTCGGACTCGGGGGCGAGGGGGAGGAGCACCCGGAACGTCGCCCCCTTGCCGACTTGTGAGTCCACCGCGACGCTGCCGCCGTGAGCCACGACCATCGCGGCCACGATGGCCAGGCCGAGCCCGCTCCCGCCGTCCTCGGGGGCGCGGCGGCCCCGGGCGGAGTCGACGCGGTAGAACCGCTCGAAGACGCGTTCGCACTGCTCGGAGGTGAGGCCGGGCCCCTCGTCCGCGACCTCGATGACGGCCATCCCGCCATCGGCGGAGAGCACCACCCGCACCGGCGTCCGCTCGGGAGTGTGGGTGAGCGCGTTGGTCATGAGGTTGCCCACGACCTGGCGGAGCCGTACCTCGTCGCCGGAGACGATGAGCGCGGAACCGTCCACGGAGAGCGTGACCTCGCGCTCAGGGGCGAGGATGCGGGCGTCGTGGACGGCGTCGGCGGCGATGGCGAGCAGGTCGACCGGGCGCATCACCAGCGGCCGTTGCTGATCCATCCGGGCGAGCATCAGCAGGTCGTCGACGAGCAGGCCCATCCTGACCGCCTCGGACTCGACCCGGCTCATCAGCGGCGCGGCGTCGATCCCCGGCCCCTGCCGGTAGAACTCGGCGAACCCGCGGATCGAGGTCAGCGGCGTACGGAGCTCGTGCGAGGCGTCCGCCACGAACCTTCGCATGCGCTCCTCCGACCTGCGAGCCGAGGACTCCGACTCCGAACGGGCCCGAAAGGCGGTCTCGATCTGGGCGAGCATGCCGTTGAGCGACCGGCCGAGGCGGCCCACCTCGGTGCGCGGGTCGGCATCGGGGACCCGGCGGCTCAGGTCGCCGGCGGCGATGGCCTCGGCGGTGCGCTCGATCTCCTCCAGCGGACGCAGGCTCCTGCGGATGATCAACACCCCTGCCCCGGCGAGCATCAGCATCAGGCCGCCGCCGCCGAGCAGTTCCACCAGCGCGAGCTGGCCGACGATCTGCCGGACCTCGGCCATGTCAACGGCGACGACGAGGTTTCCACCATCGCTCAGCGGGATCGCGCGGACCCTCCAGTCACCGCTGTCGAACGGCCGGATGCCCTGACCCGGGGGCACCCGTGGCCCCGGCTTGCCCTCCACGTCAATACCGCTGTAGATGTCGAAGGTCCTGCCGCTGGAGTCACGGAGCTCCAACCTCGCGTCGGACGACAGCGGCTTGCCGATCGGGATGACCCCCCGGTTCATCCGGCGCAGCGCGGTGTCGACCGTTATGTCGATCTGGGTGTCGACCCGGTCGATCAGGTAACCACGCATGATCGAGACGCTGCCGATCCCGATGAGGGTGAGCGCGATCGTCAGCAGAGCCAGAATGACGGCGATCAGCTTCACCCGTAGCGGGGTCGCGTTGAGCATCACGGCGTCGGCGGCAGGCGCAATACGTATCCGACGCCGCGCAGCGTGTGGATCAGCCGCGGGTCCGTGTTGTCGATCTTGCGACGGAGCACGGAGACGTAGGACTCCACGATCCCGACATCACCCCGGAAGTCGTAGTCCCACACGTGCTCGAGAATCTGGGCCTTGGACAGCACCCGCCCCGCGTTCGCCATGAAGTAGCGGAGCAGTTTGAACTCCGTGGGCGACAGTGCCACCGCCTTGCCCTTGCGCCACACCTCGTGGCTCTCCTCGTCGAGCTCGATGTCCGCGAAGTTGAGCCGGGGCTGGCGGGGGACGAGGTCGCCGGAGCCGGTACGGCGCAGCACCGCCCGGATCCGGGCCACGACCTCCTCCAGGCTGAACGGCTTGGTCACGTAGTCGTCCCCGCCCAGGGTCAGCCCCCGGATCTTGTCCTCGGTGGCGTCACGCGCGGTGAGGAAGACCACGGGGGTCTCGCTGCCGCCGCCGCGCAGGCGCCGTACGACGTCGAAGCCGTCCATGTCCGGAAGCATCACGTCAAGCACAATGAGATCGGGCCGGTGCCGCTGGACGGCTGCGACGGCGTCCGTACCGTTGCCCGCCGTGTTGACGCCGAACCCGGCGAACCTCAGGCTCGCGGCCAGAAGCTCAAGGATGTTCGGCTCGTCCTCGACGATCAGCAGACGTGCCTCGGGTGAGTCGGTCACTGGTCTATTTTCACCGGCCCACATGAGAAAGCAGTTAACTGGTCAACACAGAGGCTAACCCCACAATATGTCTGGCAATGGCCAGGCTGGAGGTCGCCGCCGGGGAGGGGGCGTTGCGCACGAGGGCGACGCGGCCGTGCACGTCGATCGCGAAGTCGTCCAGCATGCCGCCGGAGGCGTCCACGGCCTGTGCGCGCACGCCGCCGGTGGTCCTGACGAGGTCGGCGGCGGTCAGGGCCGGGACGTAGCGGCGCGCGGCCTTCAGAAACGACCCCCTGCCCATCGAACCGGCCACCTCCCTGATACCGGTCCGCCAGTGCCGGGCGGCCAGCCGCCGGGTGCCACGCCAGGCCAGAATCCGGCCCAGCTCCGCCAGGTCGACGTCCCCCCAGGAGTAACCCTCCAGCGCCAGCGCCATGACCGCGTTGGGGCCGACCAGCACCTCACCGTCGATCCTGCGGGTCAGGTGCACGCCGAGGAACGGGTAGCGGGGGTCGGGAACCGGGTAGACGAGCCCTCGGACCAGCTCCTTCGCCGCGCCGGCCAGCGCGTAGTACTCACCGCGGAAAGGGACGATCCGTACGTCCCCGCTGGCCTTGACCATCCGTGCGACGGTGTCGGTACCGAGCCCGGCACAGACGATCAGCCGGTCGAAGCTCAGCGTCCGCTCCCCCGCCAGGACCTTCACCCCGCTCGCGGTCTCCCGTACCGCGCGCACCGGATGGGAGAGCAGCACCGATCCGCCGCTCTCCGCCACGTCCGCGGCCAGACGCCTGGCGACGGCGGGGAAGTCGGCGATCGCGGTGCGCGGGGAGTGCACGGCACCCGTGCCGACGGTGTGCGGCTCGATCTCCCGCAGGGCCAGCGCGTCCAGCTCGGCGATGCCGGGAACCCCGTTCGCGCGGGCCCGCTCGGCGATCCGCCGCAGCTCGGGCCGCTCGGCCGAGGTCGAGGCGACGACGAGCTTGCCGACCTCGTCGTAGGGGATGCGGTGCTCGGCGCAGTACTGCCGCAGCAGTGCCACGCCCTCACGGCAGAGCGTGGCCTTGAGCGATCCGGGCCGGTAGTAGATCCCGGCGTGGACGACGCCGCTGTTGTGCCCGGTCTGGTGGGCTCCGACGCGGTCCTCCTTGTCCAGCACCGTCACCCTGGCCCCGCGGGTCAGCGCCGCCTCCCTGGCAACGGCCAGACCGACGATCCCCGCACCGACGACCCCGACGTCCATCGCCGACTCCTGACTGTGAGGTGGTCACCGCCGCCACCCCCGTCGCGCTGGAGGGATCGCGTTACCGCGTGACACTACCCGCCAGCCTGCCGACCTTGTCCAGACCGAGATGCCCTTCCTGCGCCAGCCAGCGCAGCGAGTCGGTGACGGTCTCCTGGACCGGCCGCAGCCCCACGCCGAGCGCCTCAAGGGTCGGGGTGTCGTACGCGCGGACCATCGTGACCATCATCTCGACGGCGTCCCTGGTCAGCGGGTAGTCGATCTCCTTGATCAGTTTCATCGCGTCGACCACGGCCGCCGCGCCACGCAGTACCGAGCGGTGGACCCGGAACCTCCGGCAGCGGTTCCCGGTCACCTCGTCGCAGACGTCGGCGAGCTGCGCCCAGGTGAGGTAGTGCCCGCCCAGCATGAATCGGCGAGGCCCCAGCCCCGGTTCGAGGCAGCGGGCGAGCACGAGGGCCAGATCCCGTACGTCGACGACGCCGACGCCGCCGGCGGTGATCGGCCATCCCTGTTCCAGCCCCGCGCGCAGCCCGTCCATCAGCGCGTCCAGCGAGGGCTGGCACGGCCCGGCGACCGCCGCCGGATAGACGATCGTGAGCGGCATCCCCTGCTCCTGGAGCCGTCTGGCGTAGTGCTCGGCGGAGATCTTGCTCCTGCCGTACTCGTTCCTCGGCGTGGAGAGCGGACTCTCGGTCGTGATCACCGGGCCGGTCGGGGGCACGAAGACACCGATGCTCGAAATGTGCACGACCGGGTCGAGACCGAGTTCGACGGCCTGCCCGAGGACGTTCTTCGCTCCGGTCACATTCGTACCGGCCAGGTCGCCGACCCGGCCGATGACCCCGATTTCCGCGGCGGCGTGAATGACCGCGTCGCACTGTTCGAGCCCGTCCCGCACGGCCGCCGTGTCGCGGACATCGGCCCTGTGCAGGGGAATCGGCTCCGTCACCCCGACACCGGCCAGCACTTCGCGCGTTCTCTCTGGATTGCGTATGAGAAGAAGCGGATCGTGCCCGTCGGCGAGAAGCGCGGCGACCGCATGCGAACCGACGAAACCTGATGCCCCGGTTACCAGAACGCGCATCTTCGAAAGTTAGCGGCAATCCTCACCGGAAGAGAAGGGATAACCCCTCTGGTTCTTAACCATCATTGCCTATTGCCGGAAATCTATCCGGGACGGTTGAGGAATACCCGAATATGTCAGGGCAATAAATCTGGATGTGGTCATTCATCTTCGGTACGGGGTCACGTTCCGGACCGGCCGGCGATACGGGAGACGAACGATGCTCCACGTAGCCGTTACGCACATGTCTCCCGCCCGTCGCCCACCCCGGCGGTCCGGCGGGGTATACCTTGATCAGGTCGGACGACCGCCGAAACCGACGGCTTCACCGGGTGGAAATGCGAGGCGATGAGCAGAGAACTCTCCATCGGCGTCGACCACCACGAGCATGCCGGCTGCACCGTGATCAGCGTCGCGGGCGACATCGACCACAACTCCAGCGCACTGCTCGGGGAGACCATCGAGCGGCTGATCTCCGAATACCGCCCGCGGATCGTCATCGACGCCCAGAAGATCACTTTCTGCGATTCCACCGGACTGCGGGTGCTTCTCCGTGGCGCGCGCATGACCTCGGAGGCGGGCGGCTGGTTGCGGCTGGCCAGGGTGTCGGACATCCTGGGACGTCTCCTGCAGATAACCGGGCTGTCCGCCTGGTTCCCCGTCGACGCCGACGTGGCGGCCTCCCTGACTCAAGCCGCCCCTCGCGACCTGCGACTCCCCGACTGAGCCAGGAGCCTCCCAACGGACGTCGCGGACGATCATGCGCCCCCGGCGACCTGCACTGATCGCCTTTCAGCGGGTGTTACGGGCGATCAGGGCGATGGTGCCCGTGGCGCCCGCGGCGATGGCCAGCCAGAGCAGCACGGCCGAGGTCGGCACCCCCGCGTCGTCCTGTTCGGTTTTCGCCCCGGCGACCGGCGTGGGGGCCAGTTTGGGATCCGGCGTGGGATCGGGTGTGGGAGCCGCCCGCCGCAGGGCGGTCGTGGATCCCGGAGCCGCCTCACGGAGCACCTCCTCGGGCAGCGGCACCTGGTAGACCGGGCTGCGCTTCCCCTCGCTACCGGTCAGCAGGTACCTGCCGTCACGCGTGTAGGCGATCGACTCGGCCTGCTCCAGCTGCGGCATCGTCACCCGGGTGATCTGTTCACCGGGAGCGCGGTAGACCGTGGCGGAGAAGTAGGTTCGGATCACAAAGCTCGACCCGTCGGGGGCGTAGGCGGCGTCGGTGGCCATGATGGGCGCCGTGCCGACCTTGCGGAGCACGTTGACCCTGTCGGCGCGCAGCCGTTTCGGTGCCTCGTAGACGGCGCCGGCGAACTGCTTGGTCACGATGTAGAGGCGCCCGGTGCGGGGGTTCACCATGATGCTCTCGGCGTTGTGCCCGCCGTCCTCGTAGCGGAAACGGTAGCGCACGGCGGGAACGGCGGCGTCGCTCAGCGCCGTGGGCTCCGCGACCTTGTACACCGAGATGTCAGGCCAGGCCCCGTCGAAGTTGTCGCCGATGTCCGCGAACCAGAGCACCCCCCGGCCGGTCTTCTGGTCGATGGAGGCGGCCATGCCCTCCCAGTCGCGGGCCTCCGCCCCCCGCAGGGTGAAGGTCGCGCGGGTCCGACCGTTGGGACCGACCGCGTAGAAGACCGGCCCGGCGCCGCTGTCGTTGTGCGTGTAGTAGACGTCCTCGTGGGTCGGCGAGACCGCCAGCCCGCTCGACTCGGCGATCCGGCTGTCCTTGAAGTGAAAAAGGACCCGCTCCTCGTCGTCCGCCCTCGGCCCCTGCCCCGCGTCGGCCCATGCCGCCCGCCCGTCGCCCACCGACACGCTCTGCCCGGCGAAGACCGCGACCGCGGTCAGGCCGGTCACCGCGAACGCGCGAACCAAGACTTCCCCCGGCTTACTCAGCATCCAGCCATCATGCCCCGGCGACACCGGCGGGCGGCACAGACGCGACGGGGTCGGCCGACACGGATTTCCCCGCTAATCCCCTCGCATGGAGTGCACTCCAGGTATTTAGGGTGGGCGCATGGATTACACACAGCTTGGCCGTACCGGCCTGAAGGTCAGCCGCCTCTGCCTCGGCACGATGAACTTTGGCCCCTTGACCTCGGAGGAGGACTCCTTCGCGATCATGGACCACGCCCATGAGCTGGGGATCAACTTCTTCGACACGGCCAACGTGTACGGCTGGAAGAAGGGCGAGGGCATCACCGAGAAGATCATCGGTCGATGGTTCGCCAAGGGAGGCGAGCGCCGCGAGAAGACGGTGCTCGCCACGAAACTCTACGGTGACATGGGCGACTGGCCCAATGAGGGGCGCCTGTCCGCGCTCAACATCCGGCGCGCCGCCGACGCGTCGCTGAAGCGGATGCAGACCGACTACATCGATCTCTACCAGGCACACCACATCGACCGGAACACCCCGTTCGAGGAGTTCTGGGAGGCCATGGACATCCTCAAGCAGCAGGGCAAGATCCTGTACGTGGGGTCGTCCAACTTCGCGGGCTGGCACATCGCCAAGGCCCAGGAGAGCGCGCGGCGGCGCAACACTCTCGGCCTGGTCTCCGAGCAGTCCCACTACAACCTGGTCGTCCGCGCCCCCGAACTTGAGGTCATCCCGGCGGCCGAGGACTACGGCCTGGGTCTGATCCCGTGGAGCCCGCTCGCGGGCGGCCTGCTCGGCGGCATCCTCAAGAAGATCGACAAGGGCCGGTCGGCCTCGGAGCAGATCACCGCCCAGTTGGAGAAGCACCGCGACAAGATCGAGCGCTACGAGGCGTTCGCGGACGAACTCGGTGTGGACCCGGCCAACCTCGCGCTGGCCTGGCTGCTCCACCAGAAGGTCGTCACCGCGCCGATCATCGGGCCGCGCACGCTCGAACAGCTCGACGGTACCGTCAAGGCGCTGGAGATCACGCTGGACGAGAAGGCCCTGACCCGCCTGGACGAGATCTTCCCCGGCTTCAAGACGGCGCCGGAGGAGTACGCCTGGTAGGCGGTGCCCGAACGGTGACCCCCGCGAGGTCGCCGGGCCGGCCGCCGATGAGCGGCCGGCGTCCTGTCCCGCGGACCTCGCCGTGGCCGGGCTTGGTCAGGGGGCCTCTCCCGAGACCTAGGAGGAGGCCACGACAGGCGGAAGATCCAAGGGCTAGGACACGAATGCGCCGATCACCACGAGGAGCACGAGAAGCACGAGCACCGTGGGCAGCAGCCAGCGACGGGGACGATCCACGCCCAGGAGCCTAGCCCTGCCTACGAGGTGCCCGCGCCGCCAGGTCCCATTCCTCGACCGTTTCGTAGCGGACCTTGGCCCCGAGGTTGCTCCGTATCAGGTGCACCGTCTCCAGTTCCCACTCGGTGCCGGAGAACGACCCGAACGCCTCGACCAGAGGGCCGATGTCCGTCTCGGGGCGGCACCTGGCCAGGCTCAGATGCGGCGTGAACCTCCGGTGCTCCGCCTGGCCGGCTCCGGCGCGGCGCGCCCCGGCCGCCACGGAGTCGGCCAGACGGCCCAGCCGGAGCCGGTCACCGTACAGCCCGGTCCAGAAGACCCGCGCCCTGCCCGCCGAGGGAAACGCGCCGGCGCCGGCGAAGGACAGTGTCATCGGGGCGTGCCGCGCGGCCGCCCTGGCGAGCCGCGTCCGCAACTCGGGCAGCGCCCGGTCGGGCACCTCCCCCAGGAACGACAGCGTCACATGCCAGTTCTCCGCGTCCAGCCAGCGCAGCCCCGGCCATCGCGCCCGGTGAGGTTCGAGGGCGCGGACGAGCTCATCGCGCGCCGGCGGTGGCGGCGGTAATCCCACGAACAGCCGCATGCGACCTCCTGCTGATCACCCTTGTCAGCATTGTCGCCGCAGCGGCGCCGATCAGCGTGAGCACCCCGCCGATCACGACTCCGGTACGCACCCCGCCCAGCTCGGAGATCCAGCCGAGCAGCGGCGCGCCGAGGGGGGCTCCCCCGGTGAACACGAGCACGTAGATCCCCATCACCCGGCCGCGCATCTCCGGCGAGGTGGCCAGCTGCACGCTGGCGTTGGCCGCGGTGTTTATCGAGATCAGCGCGACGCCGGTGGGCACGAGCAGGATCAGGTAGAGCGGATACCAGGGCGCCAGGCCGCTGGCGATCTGGAACAGGCCGAACGCGACGGCGCCGACGAGCAGCAGACGCCTGCTCGGCTTGACCCGCCGCGCCGCCATCAGCGCTCCCGCCAGCGCTCCGACCGCGAACATGCTGGAGGCGAGCCCGAACGAGGAGGCGCCGGCCCCGAAGGTCTCGCGCGCCATCAGCGCTATCGACATCGAGAACGACTGGGTGAACATCGAGACGAAGGCGATCAGCAGTATCGGCATGAGCAGCTCGGGCCGCGCCATCACGTAGCGCAGACCCTCGCGAAGCTGACCCTTGGCCCTCGGCACCGGTTCGGGGGTGGCCAGCTGGGAGGTGCGCATCAGCAGCAGCCCGCTGAGCACCGCGGCGAACGACACGAAGTTGATCAGGAAGATCGGGCCGGTTCCCCCCAGCGCGTGGATCAGGACACCGGCGACGGCCGGGCCGACCACGCGGGCCAGGTTGAAGCTCGACGCGTTCAGCGCGATCGCGTTGGACAGGTCCTTGCGGCCGACCATCTCGACGACGAACGCCTGCCGGGTCGGCACCTCGACACAGGCGATGAGGCCGAGTGTGAAGGCCATCACGTAGACCTGCCAGACCTGGGCCGAGCCGGTCACGGTGAGCACACCCATGGTGAGCGCGAGCAGGCCCATCAGCGACTGGCAGACGATCAGCAGCACCCGCTTGGGATAGCGGTCGGCGAGCATACCGCCCCAGAGGCCGAACAGCAGCAGCGGCAGGAACTGCAGCGCGACGGTCAGGCCCAGCGCGGCGGCGCTGCCCTTCGTCAGGTCGAGCACCAGCCAGTCCTGCGCGGTGCGCTGCATCCAGGTGCCGACGTTGGAGACCACGCCTCCGGCCGCGAACAGCCGGTAGTTGTAGACGCGGAGCGACCGGAACATCCCGTCCCGCGTCTCGGGCACGGCCTGGGCCGATCCACTCTCGGTGGCCTGGAGCTCGTTCACCACGGCGGCTCTCGCGGCCCGCCGACGCATCCGCGCCCTCAGGCCGAGCCCTCTTCCGGGCCCTCTCCTGGACTTTCCGCCTGGCACGGCGGACGCCCCGGCGTCACGCGGGACCGCCGGGGCCCCGGGTTCCTCGGGGTCCGCTAGATCCGGCTGAGCTTCTCCAGTATCGGGGCCGCCTGCCTGAGCGTCGCCCTCTCCTCGGGTGTCAGCTCCTTCAGCTGCCGCGTCAGCCACGTCTCCTTGAGACGGCGCTCCTCCTTCAGCAGCGCCGACCCCTGGCCGGTCACGCTCACGGTCACCTGGCGCCGGTCGGTCGGGTGCGGCGTACGCGACACCAGCTCCCGCTCGACCAACACGGCGATCACGCGGGTCATCGAGGGCGGCTGCACCTTCTCTAGATCGGCCAATTCTCCGGGGGTTATCCCGGAATGCCGTTCCACGGCGGCGAGGGTCGCGAGCTGGGTGGGCGTCAACGAGTGCACCGCGGCCTGCCTGCGCAGGCGCCTGTTCAGTCGTGCCAGCGACACGCGCAGGGCCGAAGCCAGACCGGCGTCGCTTCGCAGGTTCGCGACGTGGTCCTTCCTGGGATGATTCATTGTCATAAGTCATTACCTTTGCTAACTATATACGACCGCACGTGATTCCCTCCATGGGGTTTCCTGCCGAGGGCGGGCCGCACAGCGTGCCGAACGGTCAGGGGCCCGCCAATCTTGGCGTGAAGCAGCCACCCCTGACACGCGAAAGCCGCCACGGCGACCGAGGAGGATCGAGCACCGTGACGGCTTCCACGCGGCTGCTCAGCCCAGGTTGAGCAGGGACTTGATCGGGCCGAGGGCGAAGTAGACGGCGAACAGCGCCGCGACGATCCACATCAGCATGTGCAGCTCGCGGGCCTTGCCCTTGATCAGTTTGATCAGCACGAAGGTGACGAAGCCCGCGCCGATACCGGTGGCGATCGAGTACGTGAACGGCATCAGGACGATCGTGAGGAACGCCGGGATGGCGATCTCGTAGTCGGTGAAGTCGATCTCGCGGATCGAGGTCATCATCAGGAAGCCGACCACGACCAGGGCGGGGGCGGCGGCCTCGTAGGGGACGACCGCGACGAGCGGCGAGAAGAAGATCGCCAGTAGGAACAGGACACCGGTGACGACGCTGGCGAGGCCGGTGCGCGCACCCTCGCCGACACCCGCGGCCGACTCGATGTAGGTCGTGTTGGAGGAGACGGAGGCCGCGCCTCCGGCCGCCGCGCCGATCGAGTCGACGAGGAGGATCTCCCGGGTCCTGGGCAGGGTGCCGTCCTCCTTGACCAGTCCGGCCTGTCCGCCGACGCCCACGATCGTGCCCATGGTGTCGAAGAAGTCGGTGATCAGCAGGGTGAAGATGAGCAGCAGGGCCACGATGACCGAGACCGAGCCGAAGGCACCGATCGGGTCGAACTCCGCGAACAGCACCAGCGGGTTGTGGAACCCGAAGATCTCCTTGGGCATTTCCGGAACGACGAGCTGCCAGCCCGCCGGATTGGGGTCCTGGCCCGGCACCGTCGCGGCACCGACCTTGGTGACGGCCTGGACGATGATCGCGAGAACCGTCGTGGCGATGATGCCGATCAGGATCGCGCCCTTCGTCTTGCGCGCCACCAGCAGCACCATCAGCAGCAGGCCGACCACGAAGACGAAGATCGGCCAGCTGGCCAGCGAACCCGCGATGCCGAGTTCCAGCGGCGGTCCCGCGGCCACGCGGCGGACGAAGCCTGCGTCCACGAAACCGATCAGGGCGATGAACAGGCCGATACCGACGCTGATCGCGGTCTTGAGCTGGGGTGGGATGGCGTTGAACACGGCGGTGCGGAATCCGGTCAGCACCAGGAGCCCGATGATCACACCCTCCAGGAACACCAGGCCCATCGCCGACTCCCAGGACATCTGCGAGGCGATGCCGAAGGTGACGAAGGCGTTCAGGCCGAGGCCCGCGGCCATCGCGAAGGGGACTTTGCCGACGACCCCCATCAGAATGCTGAGCACTCCCGCCACAAAGGCGGTACCGGCCGCGACGAGCGGGATGTTGGGCACGCTTCCGTCGCCGATGAACTGGCCCTCGATGTCCGGGACGGTAGCGATGATCAGCGGGTTGAGCACGACGATGTAGGCCATCGTGAAGAACGTGGCGAGGCCGCCGCGCACCTCCCTGCCCACAGAGGAGCCCCGGTCGGAGATGTGGAAGAAACGGTCAAGTCCACTTATTTGGGAGGTTTTACTATCTTTCACTCACGCAGAGTGACAGCGAGTCCCTCTTTCGGGAAGACCTGGTCGCCGATGGTGATGGTTTCGAGATGGATTCGCGCTTTGACGTAATCCGTTTTGCGAACCCTGCAACCCTGTCGCCTAGTCTGGAGCGCGTGAACCAGCCACGCCTCCCGGATCTGCAGCCGTTGAAGACCAACGACACGCTCACGATCCTCACGGGTACGGGTCTGTGGGCCGTCGCCCTGGTCGTCCTCCTGATCGTGCAGCCGGACCCCGAGCACCGCTGGTGGATCTGGATGTGCGTGTCGGGCATCTGCGGCGGCCTCTTCGGCCTCTGGTTCGTACGCCGCCGCGACCGCCGCCCCCCGCCCCCGTCAGAGGGTCCGATCGAGCCCACCACGGCGATCCTGTGATCATCCGAGCGACCCCATAACCGGCTGAGCCACCGCGCGACCCAACGACGGATGAGTCGCCATGGGCGAACTCACCACCGGCCCCATCTCGGCCGCTTCCGGCCCCCACGTCCAGCCGGACGGCTACCGTCCCTTGGCGTTCGAGCCCTGAGCCGTCCGGGGCGCCCCGGCGTCCTCGGTGTCGGCGAGATCCGACACCCTGCTCTTCCGAGCCGGTGAGGTCAACCCTTTCGGACTGGGCTGAAAGGCGTCGACACCGACAAGCCACCGATCACACGATGGTCGGGCCGCCTTCGGATACGACCTCCGAGCCGAGGTCTTCCGCAGGGGGGCACCCGTCGGCGGCCATTCGACACATCCTGAAAGGAAACGCCATGACAAGGGTCTTGCGGTGATCTCTTCGCACCCGGCGGGGGCATGGGGCGAAGTCGCGCCGCAGGAGGAACGGAAGGCGAAACGCTCTCGTCATGGGGATCGCCGCGATCTCCGTACTCCTGATGGCCAACCCCGCGCTGGCCCACCAGGAGTTCTCCAACGGAACGGCCCAGCAGGTGGCGGCGACGCGGACCATTATCGCGCCGAGTATCTGGTACGACCTCAGCGATCTCGGCATCGGCTGCCCTGCCACGGCGTCGGCGAAGTTCTATCCGACCTGGACGGTCTCGAACGTCACGTCGTCGTCGGCGTACGTGAAAACGCTGAAGATCACCTTCACGCCTGCCGCCTCCGGTGCCACCCTCGGGGCGGCGGACCTGGTCGACGGCAACGGCGGCAACAGGTGGCACGGGCTGTGAAGCGTCGGCCCCGTGTCCTCAGCCGGGATCACCAAGACCTTCACCTTCAACCGCACCGTGAATTTCGGCAGCAACGGCAAGCTCTATTTCACTCAGCAGTTCGCCCTCAACGGAGGCGGGGGCGGAACCTGCGAGAATCAGAAGACGGTCTATTTCTACCTCAGGCCGATCTGATCGGAGGCCCCCGCGCAGCGGTGCGCCGCTGCGCGGGGGCACGGCCTCAACGGGCGGCGGCGTCGCCCTGGAGCAGCGCCGCGCCCAGCGGAGTCAGCGTGTGCAGGACGGAGCCGCCCATCCGGGTGGTCGATATGAGCCCGGCGTTGCGCAGCACCGTGGTGTGCTGGCTGGCGGAGGCCAGGGAGACACCGGCCCGCTCGGCCACGACCGTGGTGGTGGCCGGGTCGCGCAGGGTGGCCAGCACCTCCGCCCGGGTGCGCCCGAGCAGGGGGCCGAGGGTGTCGGCCGCCCCGGCCGGCGCGTCTTCCTCGCATACCGGATACACCAGCACGGTTGACCGGTCCGGCCGGTACATCAGCAGGGGACCCGGCGCGAAGTACGAGGGAACCAGCAGCAATCCGCGCCCGCACAACTTGACGTCGTAGCTTCTGGACGCCGGTACGTGAAGGACGGGTGGCCGCCAGTACCAGTTGGTGCCGAGCGTGGTGAGCAGCGCGTCGGTCCCGCCGCGCAGGAGGGTCTCGGCGCGCAACGCGCGATCGGCGGCACCGGCGGCTCGTATGCGGGGCCACAGCGGCTCCAGCGAGGAGCTGAAGTAATCACGCAGGTCACTCGTAAGCCTGCACCAGGTTCCCGCGGCACCGGCGGAGAGCTCCAGCCGCCAGCGCTCGGTGCTCCGGGATGGGGGAAGCCCCTCCAGGTCGGCCACCAGCTGCGCCTCGGGCGTCTGCCGGGCCAGCTCGACCGCCGAGGCGAAGTCCGGCGCGGTCGGCTGCAACAGGAAGTCGGGCAGGAAGGCCCGCGTGCCGACCAGGTCGGGGAGCATGCCGGCCCTGGCGACCAGGCTGCCGTTCATCCTCCTCTGCCACTCCCTGACACCCGGCCGTGGCCGCTTTCCCGCGGTGGGCGTGACACGCATGCCGCGTACGCTCAGCACCGACTCCAGCAGCTGGTTCGGAGCCGGTGCGAACGTGATCCGTTGAAGGTCCGTGGGGGCGAAGTGTAGGCGCATCACCCGATCGATTCTCGCCCGGCGCACGAGGAAACGCGCATCCAGGCGAGCCCCTAGGTCGAGGCGGTCCAGCTGTCCAGGTCGGCCTCGGCGAGCAGCAACGGCACCGCCGCGGGATCGCGCAGCAGCGCCGCCACCGCGAGCCGGTCGCCCCACTGGCCGGACGCCCAGGCGAGCCCGCGTGCCAGCCCCTCCACATCCGAGGCGTGCACCGTGCCCTCGAAGAACCGCCAGGCCGCGGGGACGCCGTCCACCAGCAGCCGCTCGTGCGCCACGTAGCTCGCCGGCGCGGTCGGCAGCAGCGACCGTACCGCGGGCGGGACATCGCGGACCTCGCCTGAGGACGTCACCTCCCCGGCCGCCTCCTCCCCGGCCAGCGGCAGGTCGAGCAGCTCGGAGAGCGCCTCCGCCAGGTCGAACGGGGCCAGGATCAACGGCCGTCCCGCGACGAGCGGCAGCAGGTCGGGTGCCTCGACCACGACCGGCTCGCCCGCGCCCTCGTTCCCCGAACCGGCGTCGGCGGAAACCGGCCGGCCGTCAGCGGCGTCGACGACGACGATCTCGTCACCCAGGACCGCGCGGACGGCGCGCGGGGGCGCGACACGGGCGGGGTCGACGGCGGCGAGGGCCACCCACAGGGCGCGGAGCTGCGCCCGGTCCACCTCCACGGCGGGGTCGCCCAGCAGATCGAGCAGCTCGTCCGGACCTCCGTGGGAGGCGAGCAGGTCGGCCAGCGTGCTCCGGACGCCGATCATCGCCAGCGCGGCCTCGTCGAGATCCGCCGGGGCGTCCCCGTACAGGCCGAACAGCAGCGGGTCGCCCGCCGGGAGCCGCAGCTGCGTGGGGCGCCTGCCGCCGAGCACCGGGTGCGTGGAGAGCCACCACGCGGTGTAGGACGGGATCTCCACGACCTCCCCCGACACCAGGACCCGCAGCGGGTGCAGGACCGAGCGGAGCGGCGGACGGGACAGCAGGGCGAGGGCGGCGGGCCAGTCGGCGACGTACTCCAGGTCCCGGACCGCGGAGAACTCCCGGGCGACCGGCGGCACGTTCATCTCGGGCAGCAGGTCGAGGACCGTCTCCAGCCACTCGTCCTCGCGGTCGAGGTCGTGGTCGCACTCGTCCGGGTCGATCATGACATCGTGGTCGTTGACCACGGCGAAGCCGTCCAGCACCCCGACCGCGGCGAGTACCCTCCGGCCGTACCGCTCGACCAGCTCGGGCGCGGCGGTGCCGAAGTGCGTCTCCGCGTCGAGCAGCCCGGCCAGCGCCCCGTCGGCGAGGAGCAGTTCGCCCGCCGGGTACAGCTCGCCGTCGGCGCCACGCAACGCCAGCTCGGCCAGCCAGGGCGCGTCGCCTGCGGTCAGCCCCGCGGCGTCGACCAGCGCGAGCACCGCCTGGGCCACCGACTCCGGGTCGGGGCTTTCCATCGACTCCGAGACGGCGGAGCGGGTCAGCGGATCCTCCAGGACCGTGCGGGGCGTCGCCTCACCCGCGCCGAGCCTGAGCAGGAGGGGGTGGGCCGCGTCCGGGTGCACCACGCGCAGCCCGAGCGGGGCGAGAACCGCCGGATCCAGCGCGGAGCCGTCGGTCAGCAGCAGCGTGCCGCGTGGCCCTCTGACCAGGCGGCCGTCGGCGAGCGGCACCGGCAGCGCGCCGAGCGCCTCCGGGTCGTCGGCGGGCAGCACCTCGTACAGCGACCGCCACCAGGCCGGATCCCTGTCCTTGACGGCGTCGCCGGAGAGCATGTCCACGATGTCGGAGAGCCGCACCCGCCTGACGCCGAGCGCGTTGATCGCCGGATGCCGTGACGGCCACCCCGCGGGCAGCAGCCCACCGATCATCGGGGCGACCCTCTCCAGCAGCTCGGCCGTGGCCGTGACCACGGACGCCTGCCGCCCCGAGATGACCAGGTCCGCGCCGACCGCGGGCGGAGCCCAGGCCGCGCCGGCGCTCTCCGCGAAGTCGTCGGGAAGCAGCAGCGAGGCTCCGGCCTCGCCGGAGCCGGCCTCGGAACCCTGGCCGGCCGGCAGGGAGAGCGCGGGGAGCAGCGGGGCGTCGGGGAGCCTGCGCAGGATCGCCCGGCGGATGCTCGCGTCGAGCTCGCCCTTGCCCATCAGGCCGGGGACGAGGTCGAGCAGCCGGGGCGTCCGCGGCAGGCCGGCGAGCAGTTCCAGGTAGGTGTCCGCGGCGCGCTCGACCAGGAAGTCGGTCAGCGGGCCCGGTGCGACGTGCCGCCGGTCGGTGGCCATCGGGAGCGAGGCGATCAACAGCGCCGGCAGGTCGAGCGGCTCGTCGCTCGGCGTGGGCGCGTGCACCACGGGCGGCACCAGCGCGGGCAGCGGCCGGGGCTCCCCGGTCGCCTCGCTCACGGGTACGGCCCAGCGGACCAGCCAGTGCGGCCGGGAGCGCTCCTCGGTCGGGCGGTCGGCGAAGAGCTCGGCCATCTGCTCGGGGGTGAACCGCCCGGAGACCGAGACGACCTTCCAGCCCTCCGCGGTGACGATCCTCGTCTCCCCGTCCAGGTCGACCTCGATCATCTCCAGAGCGGGCAGGCCCAGCAGCAGAGCCGGGCTGGTCTCCCTCAACATCGCTCTGACGGCGTCCTCGGCCGCCCCGTCCCGGAGCGGCAGCCGCACGAGCGTGTCGAACCCGGCGGGGATCTCGATCGGGCCGGCGGGGAAGGGCAGGCGCAGCAGCGGGACGTGCCCGCCGCGCTCGGCGAGTTCCTTGGCCAGCTCGGGCTCGGCGGCCACCAGGGCGGCGGTCTGGTCGCGGGACCAGCGGACGACCCCCGAGCCGAGCGAGCCGATCACCGGTTCGTCGCAGACCGACACCACGGCCGCGAACCCGACGCCGAACCGGCCGGCCGCGTGGGCGTCGCCGCGCTTGGCGGAGACGCGCAGCGTGGACAGCGCCTCGATCCCGTGGGTGTCGATGGGAGCGCCGATGTTGGCCGCCGACAGCACGCCCTCGCGCAGCGAGAGACGTAGCCTTCCCGGCACCCCGGCGCGGAGCGCGGCGTCCGCGGCGTTCTGGGCGAGCTCGACGATCAGCCGGTCACGGTAGCCGCCGAGCGCGAAGTCCTCCTCCGCGTTGGCGTCCTCGCGGAAACGCGCGGGCGATGCCTTCCACGCGGCCAGGACGGTGGAACGCAGTCGTTCGGTGCCGAAGATGTCAGTCAAGGCGATCTTCCAAAGGTCGGGGCCCCGCGGCCGGGCGCCCCGGCCGGGACACCGCGGGAGCGGCGCCCGAACGGCGACGACCAGGCGGACCGCCGGGAGGGCGGCTGCGGGGCGGAACAGACCCGGCGGCGCCGGGTCAGGAGTGACCGAGCGGCTCGGAGGCCGTATCGTCCACCGACCCGGTCAGGTCGGGTTGCGGGACGTCCTCGGCGGTGTCGTACGAGAGCGAGAGATCGTCGAGGATCGGCGCGGTCGGCTCGACCTGGTGCGGCAGCACCGCGGCCTCGGAGTGCGCGCCGCAGCCGTGGTCGGCGGCGACCACCCGCCCGTCGTCGGGGGCGTACTCGTTCGCGCAGACACCGAAGCCGGTACGCAGCGCACCCGCGAGCGGCCAGTAGAAACCGCAGGTCGAGCACTGGGCCGGGGCGGCGTGCGCGAGCGGGGTGTGCGGTCCCGACTCGCCGGAGTGCCAGCGTCGCACGGCTCGGTCCCGGCCGATCGGGGAGAGCACCCGGGCGCGGCCGAGGCCGTACTCGAAGATCATCTGCTGGTCGGAGTCGTCACCGGTCTCGGTGAAACCGGGCGCGAGCCGGTCGTCGTCCTCCGAGGTGGGCAGCAGGTCGCCCACGCCGAGGTCGCCCGGGCGGAGCCGATCACTCCAGGGCACCCACTGCGGCGGCATCAGCGCACCCGCCCCCGGCAGGAGCACGACCTCGCTGACCGTCACGTTGCGTGCCCGCGAGGCGCGGGCGACGGTGACGGCCCAGCGCCAGCCGCGGTAGGCGCGGTCGAGACATGCGAAGTAGTGGGTGACGACACGGTCGCCCTCGCCCTCGACCCCGAGGTGCTCGCCCACGTCGCCCGGCCTGACGTTCTCCTCGACCGCGGCACGGGCCAGGTCGACGGCCGCGACACACGCCTGGTCAAGGACCACGGCGCGGGATCGAGTCCGGCTCACGAGTCGTCTCCCGTCAGCCCCGCAGCACGACGGCTGCTGTCCCTACTGGCTCGCTCGCTCACTGCGCTCACAGTTCATTCTCACCCATGACCGGAGCGAACGGCACCGTGGACTCCCGTTAGCCCGGGGAGTGACCAGGCGCATCGGACAACTCCCCCGCCCTTCGGGTATGACTGGATACGTGGCAGCTGGGTGGGAGCGGGTTCGTAAGACGGTGAGTGACGCCTCTCGGCGGGTCGGCAGGTCGGCCGCCGCCGCGGGCCGAGCCGGCGCGCGCGCCGGCCGGGGCACGGGCCGGGCGACGACCCGGGCGGCCCTGGGCGCGGTCAACGGCACCCAGCGAGTGGGCCGGGCCGCGCGACGGCTGACCCACGCCCAGGGCGCGGGCCGCACCGGGCTGGGTCAGCTGATCGAGCTGACCGCCGCGCACAGCGCGGGTGACGCCCTGGTCACCGCGGCCCTGGCCGGGACGCTCTTCAAGCTCCCGGTGAACGAGGCCCGCGGCCAGGTCGCCCTCTACCTGCTGATCACGATGATTCCGTTCGTGGTGGTCGCGCCCTTCGTCGGCCCGGTCCTCGACCGGTTTCGCTCGGGGCGGCGCTTCGTGATGGCCGGCACCCTCTTCGGCCGCGGGCTGCTCTGCTTCGCGATGGCGGCGGCGATCGTCCCCGGCGACGTGTTCACGATCTTCCCGGCGGCGCTGGCCGTGCTGGTGCTGTCGAAGGCGTACAACGTCTCCCGCGCGGCGATCATGCCGAGCGTGCTGCCCGCCGATATCGCACTGGTCACGGCCAACGCGAGGGTCGCTCTGTTCGCACTGGTCACGGCCGGCGTCGCGGTGCCGGTCGGCGCGGGCGTCAGCGCCTGGCTCGGCGCCGAGTGGGTGCTGCGCGGGGCGACGGTGCTCTTCCTGCTCCAGGGCGTGCTGGCCGTACGGCTCCCGCGCCACGTCGACTCCCCCGACCTGGAGGAGCTGGACGAGAGCGGCGAGGAGCGGCCGCACCGCTGGCGCACGATGCTGAACGTGGGCCCGGTGGTGGCCGAGGCGATGTGGGCCAACGTGGCGATCCGCCTCTACTCCGGGTTCCTCCTCTTCTACCTGCTCTTCCTCGTGCAGGACAGGAACCTGCCCGGCCTGCCGCCGACGGTCGCCATCGGTGTGCTGGCCGTGGCCGCCGGTGCCGGCGGGCTGGCGGGCACGGCCGTGGCCTCCTGGGTGCGCAACCACTCCCCGCAGGTCATCGTGCTGGCCACGCTCGCGGTGACGACCACGATCACGGTGCTGGCCGCGGTCGTCTTCCAGCTGTGGAGCGCGGTGGCGGTCGCGCTGGTGGCCGCCTTCGCCCAGGGCCTGGGCAAGCTCGCGCTGGACGCGATCGTGCAACGGGAGATCGGCGAGGAGGTGCGCTCGTCCACGTTCGGCGTGGTGGAGGCCTTCCTGCAGATCTCCTGGGTGCTGGGCGGCCTGATCGGGCTGCTGCTCTCGCTGTTCGCCGGCGGATCGGCCGGGCTGGCTCTGATGACCGTGGTGTTGGCGGGCTCGCTCGGCTGGCTGCTGGTCCGTCGCCGCAGGCGGGTCCGGGAGGTGGACGCCAGGGTCGAGGCCGCCCGAGGTCCGGACACCTCCCACTCGGGGCCCCGTCCCGCCGAAGGTACAGAGCGGTTCGCACGGGACGGGGTGTCCGCGGAGTGGGTCAGGCCGCGGGCCGCGGGGACGGCCACAGTGGTCGTGCGGCCGGAGAACGCCCCCACCGAGAAGCGGACCAGACCGCTGACCACCCCCCACGGCTGAGCCGGGGCACGCGGGGGCGGGCTGTCAGTCGTCCAGGTCGTCGGCCACCGCCCGGAGCACGGCAGCGATCTTCTTCGCGTGCGTGGCCTCGGGGTGTTTGCCCTTCTGGTACGACGTGGAGACCGTGTCCAGAAGCTTGATCAGGTCTTCCACGATGACGACCATCTCGTCGGGCTTCTTGCGCTTGCCCTTGGGCTTGGCGGTCTTGGCGAGCGTAGGGGGCTGGTCGATCAGTCGAACCGAGAGCGCCTGCTGGCCGCGGCGCCCTTCGGCCACACCGAACTCGACCTTCTGGCCCGGCTTGAGGGAGTCCACGCCGGAGGGCAGCGCGGAAGAATGCACGAAGACCTCACCGCCGTCGTCGCGAGTGAGGAAACCGAAACCCTTGTCGGCGTCGTACCACTTGACCTTGCCACTCGGCACAGGGTGACCTCGTTCAGACTGTCGTGAAAAGGAATGGATGTAGGTTATGCCCAGCGGACGCTGAGAGCGACCGTGTATTGGGGCCCGAATTACACAAGAGCCGTAGGAGTTCGCCAGCTGTCGAACCATTCGGTGAACTCGGTCAGGTCGCCCAGGATCACATCCGCTCCGTGATCACGCAGTTCCACCGCCGGATAGACGCCCGTTGCCACCGCCACACTGACGGCTCCTCCCGCTCGCGCCGCCTCGATGTCCGCGACATGATCTCCAACATAGGCGGCGGCGCCGAAAGTCGCGAGCGCGGGCCCCTTGGCCGCTCCGAAGACCGATCCGACGAGCTCGTCCACTTCCAGGCCGAGGAACTCGACGGTGTGCGCCGCGTCGCGGGCGTTCTTCCCCGTCACCACGGTGACCCTGCCCCCGGCCCGCCGTACCGCGTCGATCGCCTCGCGCGCACCGGGCATGAGGGTGGTGACCGGGACCGCGATCGACGGGTAGAGCCGCCGGTAGACGTCGGCCGCCGCGGAGACCTCGGCGGCGGGCATCCAGTTGGCCAGTTCCCACTCCAGCGGCGGCCCCAGCCGTGCCAGCACGGCGTCGCTGTCGATGAAGAAGCCGGTGCGCGACGCCACCTCGTCGTAAACGGCGGCGATGCCCGCGCGGGTGTCGGCAAGCGTCAGGTCGAGATCGAATCCCACCGAGTTCATCGGGTCACTCACCGCTCCTTGTCGGCTACTCGAAGAGGTTTCTTCGAGAAGCCCTCAAAGAATGCCAAATCCCCCTAAATATGGCCAATCCTAAGTGTTGTACATGACGCCGCCCACTGTGGAACCCCTCACCAGAAGGGTTTACTTATCCGGTGGGCAAACCTCCCCGGCCGGTTCCCCTGAGCGCCCGACGGCGGGCGTGCCCTCCCGGCGAACGCGCCCTCACAGCGGGCTTGGACCGGCGCGGTGCGACCCGGCACGGTCGGCACTGGATAGGGTCATGGTGGAGGTATCGGCAGAGAAATGACCAGATCAACGCGCGAGCGGATCATCGACGAAGCCCTGCGGCTGTTCGCCGAGCGGGGCTACTCGGCAACCTCGGTGGCCGAGATCGAGGCCGCCTCCGGGCTGTCACCGGGCGCCGGGGGTCTCTACCGGCACTTCAAGTCCAAGTACGAGGTGCTGGCCGCGGCGGTGAACGAGCACGCGGCCAGAACACGGGCGCAGATCGCCGAGACCCTGGCCGACCTCAGCGCCGTCGACACCTCGACCGAGATCGAGGAGCGGCTGGCCCACCTGTGCAGGGCCGGGCTGGCCAAGGTCCGCGAGGAGAGAGATCTCACGCGCGTCTTCTTCCGCGACCTGAGCCAGTTCCCCGAGCTGGTCGCGACCGTACGCGAGGGCCTCCTGCAGCCCATGTTCGACGCGATCACCACCTGGTTCCGCGCCCAGCCCGAGTACGCCGGGGCCGACGCCGACTGGCCCGCCATCGGCGCCGTGCTCGGTGGGGCGGTGGTCCACTACCGGCTGTTCGAGGAGACCGTGGGCGAACCCCCCGCTCGCGCGGAGCGCGACCGTTTCGTCGCCGCCTGGGTGTGCCTCGCGCTCGGCCTGCTGCCCCGGTCGGCGGTCCAGGCCATCGGCTGAGCGGCCCGGCACGGCCCGCGGAGCGTCACCTGCCTCCCCGCCCCGGGGTGATCTCGGAGTCGAACAGGCGGTAGGCCAGCCAGAAGACCCCCCATGCCGCGCCCAGCAGGAACATGAGCCCGCTGATGCCGAAGAACTCGTCCACCACGGTGCCGAGGTCGTTCCTGGCCCGGACAAGGGCGACCAGGCCGCCACCGAGGGTGTAGCTCACGATCGGAGCGGCCATCCCGAGCACCTTGTCAGAGGTGTGCCAGCTCTGACAGGCGATCACGACGAGCACCGCGACGGCCCAGACCAGCACCGGGATCCGAAAGATCGCGATCGGGGGGAAAGGGATGGGGATCAGCAGTCCCGCCAGGGCGAGCAGGCCCAAGCCGACCGTCTCACGCCGGTGGCTCAGCAGGATCGCCCGGGTGTCACGTGCGCCGGGGGCGACGTCCTCTCGCGACCGAGCCGGGCTTCGCCGGCGCGGCCACCCCCGCTGACCACGTACCCGCCGCCCGGCCAGTAGCTCCTCCGCCTCCCGCATGCCCCTGACCACACCGGGCGGCAGCTGGGGCCGTGGCCCCGTGTCCTTTGGCCGAGGCGTCTCCGACGCCGCGGGTGCCGCCGGTGCGGCCTCCCGCGCCTCAGCCGGGGCTCCCCGCGCGTCCTGCGCTTCCCGCGGCAAGGGCTCCCGTATGAGCGGTATCTCCTCGGTCGGCGGATCACCCTCCACGATGTCCTCCCACTCGTCCACGGATTCCTCTCCGCCACCCGGGCCGTCGTCGGGGTCCCTTCGCCCCGACACCCGAGCGGCCGAGGGGCCGGGATCGCCCGGTGCGGGCTCGGCGGCGTCCGAGGGGACTCCCGTCGAGGCGTACGGATGCCCCCGCACGGGCCGGCGGGGAGCGGGGACGCCGAAATCCGTGGTCTCGTCGGGGTCCGCCGGATCGGAACCGAGGGCGGGATCGTCCGGTGTGGGCGCGGCAAGGGGCGTGGCCGGAGCGACGACGCCCGCGGCCCGGGAGCGCGGCTGGACGCCCAGGCGGCGCAGCTCGCGGCGGACCAGCGCGGCGGGGTCACCGAACCGGGCCAGCACCCTCTCCACGACGACCGGGTCGTCCGTCCCCGCCCGCTCGGCGTCGATCCGCCTGCGCAGCACCGTGACGAAGTCGATCCGCTGCCTCGGCTGCAGCACGCCCTGGGCGGCGTCGGCCGCCTTGCTGACGTAGTCCAGGACGAGCTGGTCGGCACGCTCGATCACGCTGGCCATCCTCTCTCGACATCGTCTCGCTCGTGGGCTTCTTCCCCCATTCACCACCCATCACGTGATCGATTCACCCCCTTTGTGTGATCACGAAATTCGCTCAGGCCGCATGATGTCGGTCAAGCCTCTTACCATTGACGGAATGAGCACGGAGTTCACCGAGTGGCTGCGCAGTCAGAGCGACGACCGGTTGCGGGCGCTCGTCTCCGTACGCCCCGAGCTCATCACCCCCGTGCCCGCGCATCTGGAGGGGCTGGCCGGGCGAGCCTGCAGCCCGTCGGCGGTGGGCAGGGCACTCGACCGGCTCGACCGGTTCACCCTCGCGGTCATGGAGACGCTGGTCGTGCTCGGCGCTCCCGTCCCCTACCGGTCACTACGCGCCCAGCTGGCCCGCGCCCTGCCGGGGACGGCGGGCCCGGCGTTCCAGAGCGCCCTCAAGGAGGCGGTCGAGCGGCTGCGCACCATGGCGCTGGTCTACGGGCCCGACCGGGCCCTGGCCCCGGCCCCCGGTGTACGGGAGGTGCTGGACGGTCCCGCCGGGCTCGGCCCGCCCGCCGAGGAGGCGTTCCGGCACCATTCCGCCGAGCGGCTGGCCGAGCTGGTCCAGGACATCGGAGGCGGGGACGGCGACACCAGGGAGGCCCTCGCCGCGCTGCTCGGCGACCCGGAGATCGTCGGACGGCTGGTCGAGGAGGTCTCGCCGCAGGCCCGGTCGGCGCTCAACGAGCTGGCCTGGGGGCCGGCCAGCGGCCGGGTGCCCAACGCCCGCCGCGAGGTTCGGGCCGCCGGCGCGCAGTCGCCGATCGAGCAGCTCCTCTCCCGCGCGCTGCTGGCCGCCACCGGTGAGGAGACCGTGGTGCTGCCCCGCGAGGTCGCGCTGTTCCTGCGCGACGGCCGGATCCACCGGGACCTGTCCCCCCTCCCGCCCGCGACCGGGGGCACCGAGCGCGACCAGAGGCTCGCCGACCGTACCGCGGCCGGACAGGCGTTCACCTTCACCCGCGCGGTGGAGGAACTGTGTGAGCGCTGGAGCGTCGACCCGCCCGGCGTGCTCCGCGGCGGCGGCCTGGCCGTGCGCGATCTCAAACGGGTCGCGACCCTCCTCGACCTGCCCGAGTGGGTGGCGGGGCTGATCATCGAGGTGTGCTACGCGGCGGGGCTGGTCGCGGCGAGCGGCGCGGTCGACGGGGAGTGGATGCCCACCCCCGGCTACGACGGCTGGCGGGTGAAGGCCACCGAGGACCGCTGGGCCATGCTGGCGGGCGCCTGGCTCACCATGGACCGGGTGCCGGGGGTCATCGGCGAGCGCGACGAGCGTGACCGGCTGCTCAACGCCCTCCACCCCGATCTGCGCCGCGCCGCCGCAGCCGAGGTCCGCGCCACCACCCTGGCCATGCTCGCCTCGACGCCGGGGGTGGCACCCACTCTCGACGCGGTACGGGCGCGTCTGGCCTGGGAGCAGCCCCGCCGTCGCGGCGGCCAGCGCGACCAGCTGGTGGAGTTCACGCTGCGCGAGGCCGAGCAGATCGGTGTCACCGGCCTCGGGCTGCTCTCCGGCCACGGCCGCGCCCTGCTCCCCGAAACCCTCGACGGCCCCGGCGTCTCCGGTGACCCCGGTGGTGGCCGCGTCGCCTCCGCCGCCCGCCTGCTGCTCCCGCTGTTGCCCGAGCCGCTCGACCATGTGCTCCTCCAGGCCGACCTGACCGCCGTCGCCCCCGGGCCGCTCACCGGTGACCTGAGACGGTGGCTGGCGCTGGCGGCCGAGGTGGAGTCGACCGGCGGTGCGACGGTCTACCGCTTCGACGAGCGGTCGATCCGGCGGGCGCTGGACGCCGGGCAGGGCGCCGAGGAGATGCTCGCCATGCTGGAGCGCCACTCGACCACGCCGGTGCCGCAACCGCTTAGCTACCTGGTCACCGACGTGGCCCGGCGCCACGGCCGGATGCGCGTCGGCACGGCGAGCGCGTACGTGCGATGCGACGACTCCTCGCTGCTGGACGAGGTGATGGCCGACAAGCGGGCGATCCCGCTACGGCTGCGGCGACTCGCCCCCACGGTGATCGCTTCCAAGTCCTCCCGGCCGACGCTGGTCGACTCGCTCCGCGCGATGGGGTACGCCCCGGCCGCGGAGTCCCTCGACGGCGACGTGATCATCACCCAGCTCGACGTCCACAGGACCGAGAGCACCCTGGCGGCCCGCGCCCCGGTCACGTTCGGCGGCCCCGAGGCCGATGTGGTGGCGGCCGCCGTCCGCGCCGTGCGCGCGGGTGACGCCGCCCACCAGGCCCGCAGGGCCCCGGTGGCAGCCCCCGGCGGCCAGGTGCCACGCTCCCCCGCCACCTCGACGATCGTCGCCCTGCGCGAGGCCATCCGGCAGGGCTCTCAGGTCTGGATCGGTTACCTCGACTCCCAGGGCAACGCCACCAGCCGGATCCTCGAACCGGCCCGGATGGAGGGCGGCTATCTCACCGCCTACGACGAGACCCGGGCGGCGGTGCACCGCTTCGCCCTGCACCGCATCACCGGCATCGCCGACATCGCCTGAGACATCCTCGGTGGGGCCGACCGGGATCGGGGCGCGGCCCCGGCGTGCCGGGGAAAGGCCACGGGGGTAGTCTCGATCCGAGGATGGGGCCGCCGCGGGCTCGGTCACCGGTCCCGCGGGACCGCGTCACTCGCCGGGACGCGAGGGCCCCTTCTCAGTCTCATCTCGGCCTTGGGCTCTGTCCCGCGGACCTTGCCATCGCGAGGATCGGTCGGGTGAGCCTCGCAAGGCGGAGGGAGGGGGCCGCGGTGGCCGGCGACACGGCGGGGCGCCACCTGAGCGGCCGCGATGGGCAGAGGTCCCAGAGGGTAGGGCCTGGCTGCCGGAACCCGACCGAGTCCATTCTCCGAAGGCGCACGGCTCATGCCCCATATCGTGATACCTGTTGATGTTCCGAGCTCCACAGAAGCGAGAGATCCACAGTGAGCAGCGGTCACTCCGAAGGCCCCAGCACCAACCCGGACGACTGGAAGAGCCCCTACAACACGGGGCCCGGCCAGACCCCCGGCTACGGCCAACCCCAGCAGGGACACCACTCCGGGCACTCCCAGCCGTCCGGCTACCAGGCCCCCGGTTATGGCCAGCCCGGCTACGACCAGCCTGGATACGGACAGCCTGGATACGACCAGCCCGGTTACGACCAGCCCGGCTACGGACAGCCCGGCTACGGCGAGCCCGGCTACGGCCAGACTGGTTACGGCGAGCCCGGTTACGGTCAGGGCTACGGCCAGCCCGGCTACGGAAAGGGCTACGGCGCGCCCCCGTACCGCAACACCGAGGGTGTCAGGACCCACGCGATCGTCGCCATGGTCATCAGCATCGTGTGTACGCTGAGCTGCTACGTGACCCTCGGCGGCCTGATCGGCGTCATCCTGTCGAGTGTCGCCCTGGGTAGGGTGGACACCGACCCCCCAGCCGCCAGGAACCTGCTCAAGTGGACCTGGATCAGCATCGGCATCAACATCGGGCTGATCATCCTGGGTGTGGCCGCCTTCATCATCGCCGGCATCAACGGCGCCTTCGACTGAACATCTCCGGGGATCGCCATCCACGGCTGTGGTCGCGCACGGGTGCCGTAGACCGGGCAGGCGAGGGATGGCCGGGCGGTGAGATCGATCACGCCGGGCGGGAGACGGGACTGCCTGGGCGCTTCCGCCCGTTGCACACAGGAGACATGGAGCGGGGGCGCACCCGCGAGTGCGACCATGAGCTGATCCACCGTAACCCGCAGTGACCATAGGGAGAAGTCTGTGACTGACGGACCACTGATCGTCCAATCGGACAAGACCCTGCTCCTTGAGGTCGATCACGAGAAGGCCGGGGAGTGCCGCAAGGCGATCGCCCCGTTCGCCGAGTTGGAGCGCGCGCCCGAGCACGTGCACACCTACCGCATCACCCCGCTGGCGCTGTGGAACGCGCGGGCCGCCGGGCACGACGCCGAGCAGGTGATCGACGCGCTGATCGCGCACAGCCGCTACCCCGTGCCGCACGCGCTGCTGGTCGACGTCGCCGAGACGATGTCACGGTACGGCAGGCTCCGCCTGGAGAAGCACCTCGTCCACGGGCTCGTCCTGACCAGCACCGACCGGGCCGTGCTGGAGGAGGTGCTGCGCTCCAAGAAGATCCAGCCGCTGCTGGGCGAGCGGCTGGGTGACGACGGCGTGGCCGTGCACCCGAGCGAGCGCGGCAACATCAAGCAGCACCTGCTCAAACTGGGCTGGCCCGCCGAGGACATGGCCGGGTACGTCGACGGTGAGCACCACCCGATCGCGCTCACCGAGGACGGCTGGGAGCTGCGCACCTACCAGCGGGAGGCCGCCGAGGCGTTCTGGCACGGCGGCTCCGGCGTCGTCGTGCTCCCCTGCGGCGCGGGCAAGACGATCGTGGGCGCGGCGGCGATGGCGCAGGCCAAGGCGACGACGTTGATCCTGGTGACCAACACGGTCTCGGCGCACCAGTGGAAGCAGGAACTGCTCAAGCGGACCTCGCTGACCGAGGACGAGATCGGCGAGTACACCGGCACGAAGAAGGAGATCCGGCCCGTCACCATCGCCACGTACCAGGTGATGACGACCCGCAGGCAGGGCGTCTACCGGCACCTGGAGCTGTTCGACGCCCGCGACTGGGGCCTGGTCGTCTACGACGAGGTGCACCTGCTGCCCGCGCCGATCTTCCGGATGACCGCCGATCTGCAGGCCAGGCGGCGGGTGGGCCTGACCGCGACGCTCGTGCGCGAGGACGGCCGCGAGGGCGACGTGTTCTCCCTGATCGGCCCCAAGCGGTACGACGCGCCATGGCGGGAGATGGAGAACCAGGGCTGGATCGCCCCGGCCGACTGCGTCGAGGTGCGGGTGACGCTGACCGACGCCGAGCGGCTGGCCTACGCGATGGCCGAGTCCGAGGAGCGCTACCGGTTCTGCGCGACCACACCGTCCAAGACGCGGGTGACCGAGGCCCTGGTCCGGCAGCACCCGGGCGAGCAGGTGCTGGTCATCGGGCAGTACATCGATCAGCTCGACGAGCTGGGCGAACACCTGAACGCGCCGGTGATCAAGGGGGAGACGAAGGTCAAGGAGCGGGAGCGGCTCTTCCAGGCCTTCCGCGACAGGGAGATCCAGGTCCTGGTCGTCTCCAAGGTCGCCAATTTCTCGATCGACCTGCCGGAGGCGGCGGTGGCCATCCAGGTCTCGGGCACCTTCGGGTCGCGGCAGGAGGAGGCGCAGCGGCTCGGCCGGGTGCTCCGGCCGAAGGCGAACGGAGGCGGGGCCCGGTTCTACTCGGTGGTCAGCCGCGACACGGTCGATCAGGACTTCGCCGCCCACCGGCAGCGGTTCCTGGCCGAGCAGGGGTACGCGTATCAGATCATCGACGCGGACGACGTGCTCGCCGGAGAATAGCCCCACCTGGCGAACACGCCGTCAATTTGTGTCAGGTCCACGAAATCCCGCGGGCTTTCGACAAACAAACCACCCCCTCGCTAGGCCTTACGGCCACTGGCGACATACCCCCATGATCTGCGGGAGTCACCATGTTCGCCTGGCTTTTTCACCATTTCCCAGGAGAATGACGGAGGGTGCCAGGACGATTACCGAACGATCAGGCCGCCGACAAAGAAAACGCTTTCCGCGATCATCCACATGATCACCGCAGCGATCATCAGGGTGATAAAACGATTTTCGTCATCGCGAATCCGGGGCACCAGCCAGGCGCCCGCCGTGCAGCCGGCCGCGATTACCGCGAACAGGGCCGACGCCCCGGCCACCCCGCCCAGCCGAGCCACGCAGCCCGGGTCGGAGCAGAACGCCTCCGTTCCCCAGCCCGCGAACACCGAAAGCCCCCAGAGCGCGGCCAGTAGAAGATTGGCGACCGTCGGTATGACAGGGGAGATCCGCACGACCATCGGGATACCCGCGCTCACCGCACCCCAGTCCGGCGTTAATCCTTTTGAGACACACCCGCATCGCCGCTAAGCTGGTCCATTCGCTACCCGATGACCACCACCTCCGTTTATCGAATGGGAGGCGCTTCAGCGTGCCCGCACATCAATTGGCCCTTGACATAACCGATGATCCCGCCCGGATCCTCGCCACCGAGCGCGAGCACCTGGCCACCTCCAGAACGGCGCTGCGCGCGATGCGCGAGCACGCCCAGTCCCTCTCCTCCGACGCCGCCGGAGACTGGGTCTCCCAGCAGATCCTGCAGGCGCTGCTGGACCAGCGGGTCGCGGCGCTCGCCGACCACTCGGGCACGCCCCTGTTCTTCGGCCGCCTCGACCGCCAGGCGGGCGACGACCTTCCCGGCACGGTCTACGTCGGACGCAGACACGTCCACGACGACCGCAGCCGCCCCCTGGTGATCGACTGGCGTGCCCCGGTCTCACGGGCCTTCTACCAGGCCAGTCCGTCCGATCCGATGCGCGTCGTGCTGCGCCGCCGATTCGGTTACCAGGGCGGCGACCTGACCGCCTACGAGGACGAGCGCCTCGATTCGGGCGACGCCGCCCCCGCCCAGAGCAGGATCCTCACCGAGGAGATCGAGCGCCCCCGCTCGGGACCGATGCGCGACATCGTCGCGACGATCCAGCCCGACCAGGACGAGATCGTCCGCTCCGAACTCGGCCGGACGGTGTGCGTCCAGGGTGCCCCCGGCACCGGGAAGACCGCCGTCGGCCTGCACCGGGCCGCCTACCTGCTCTTCACCCACCGTGAGCGGCTCGCCAGGTCGGGCGTGATGATCGTCGGCCCGAACCGGGCGTTCCTCTCCTACATCTCCTCGGTCCTGCCCGCGCTGGGCGAGGTCAAGGTCGACCAGACCACGGTCGCCGGGATCCTCGGCGACCACTCCGCGCCCGAGGACCCCGCGGTCGGCACGCTCAAGGGCGACGCGAAGATTGTCGGTGTACTCCGACGCGCCCTGTGGGCGCACGTGGTCAAGCCCACCGAGGGCGTGCTGTTCACCAAGGGGATCAACCGCTACCGGGTGGCGGACCACGAGGTCCGCGAGATCGTCGCCTCGCTCCGCGGCACCACCCGCTACGGTCCGGGGCGCACGACGCTCGCCCAGCGGCTCGCCCACCTGGTGCTCGTCCGGATGGAGCAGCGCGGTGAGTCTCCCGACGATCGGGTGCAGGACGCGGTCGCCAGGTCCAAGCCGGTCAGGCAGCTCGTGGACGCGGTCTGGCCCAAGCTGACTCCGCAGCAGGTGCTCCACCGGCTGTTCAGCGACCCCGCCTTCCTCGCCGCCGCCGCCAAGGACGATCTCACCGCCGCCGAGCAGTCGCTGCTGCTCTGGCCCAAGCCGGCCAAGTCCTTTCGCTCGGCGAAGTGGTCGGCGGCCGACGGCGCGCTGATGGACGAGCTGGGCGACATGATCGAGCGGACCGTCCCGCTGGGCCACCTGGTCGTGGACGAGGCCCAGGACCTGTCGGCGATGCAGTTGCGCGCCCTCGGCCGGCGCTGCCGCACCGGCTCCGCCACCGTCCTGGGCGACCTCGCCCAGGGCACCACGCCCTGGTCCGCCCGGTCCTGGAGCGAGGTCCTGGGTCATCTGGGCTTCGAGGACGGCGTCGTCACCGAACTGACCCTCGGCTTCCGCGTGCCCCGCGAGGTCCTCGACTACGCTGCCAGGCTGCTGCCCTCCGTCGCTCCGGACCTGGCCGCCCCCCGGTCACTGCGCCCCGGCGCGGGCTCCCTGTCGGTGCGGCCGGCCCCCGACCTGGCCACGGCGCTGGCCCATGCCGCGCGGGAGGCACTCGCCCGCCAGGGCTCGATCGGCGTCATCGTCCCCGACGCCCTGGTGGGCGCCGCGTCCGAGGCCCTGTCCGATCTGGACCACCGGGTGCTGAGCCCCGACACCGTCGAGGACCACCGCATCCTGGTCATCCCGGCGACCCTGGCCAAGGGCCTGGAGTACGACCACGTGATCGTGGTCGAACCCGCGGACATCGTCGACGCCGAACCCCGCGGCCTGGCCCGCCTGTACGTGGTCCTGACCCGGGCGGTCACCTCACTGACCGTCCTGCACGCCCGGGAGCTTCCCACCCAGCTCACCGGGTGACCGCCTGATCGGCGCGTCCCGGGAGGCCGGCGCCGAGCGGTACGGAAGGTTCCTCGGCCTGCGCACGGGGTTCGCCGCTCTGATCCCGAAAGGATTCCTGCCGACCGGGATGACGCTGATGACCTTGTTGGTCTTGGCGTCGATCACCGACACGGTGTCCGTGTCCAGGTTGGTCACGTAGACCTGGGCGCCGTCAGGGGAGATCGTGATCCCGAAGGGAGCGCCCTCGACCGGGATCCTGACGATGACCTTGTTGGTCTTGGCATCGATCACCGACACGAGGTTCGGGAGCAGATTGGTCACGTAGACGAGGGCACTGTCAGCGGAGACCGCGACCCTGGAGGGATTGTTACCGGCGGAGATGGTGGCGATGACCTTGTTGGTCCTCGTGCTGATCACCGACACGGTGTCGGAGTCCTGGTTGGCCACATAGACGCGGAGGCGGTTGGGGGCGAATCTGATTCCGAACGGGCTGCGGCCGACCGGGATGGTGGCGATGACCCTGTTGGTCACCGTGCTGATCACCGACACGGTGTTGGAGTCCTGGTTGGCCACGTAGACACGGCGATAGGGAATGGCGGTGAGCCTGAACGGGCTGTGGCCGACCGGGATGATGGCGATGACCCTGTTGGTCGCCGTGTCGATCACCGAAACGGTGTTCGACTGCGAGTTGGTCACGTAGACACGGGTGCCTCCGTAGGAGACGTCGACCCCGACAGGGTGGCCGTTGATGGGGACGGTGGCGGTGACCTTGTTGATCCTCGTGTCGATCACCGAAACGGTGTTCGACTGCGCGTTGGTCACGTAGACATGCGCGTTGTCGGGAGCGACCGCCACCCCGATGGGGTTCTCACCGACCGGGATGGTGGCGGTGACCTTGTTGGTCGTCGTGTCGATCACCGAAACGGTGTTCGACTGCGAGTTGGTCACGTAGACGACGTTCTCCGGCGGCGTGGTCGCCGCGACCGTGGCCGTCGGCACCGCCAGGCCGGCCATGATGACCAGCACCGCCATGGCTGGAAGGACGCGCGACCGCCACCCACCCCCCGGTAACCGACCAGATGGTTTCCAGTGGTTATGATCCATCGTTCCCCTCACCTACCGCCGTACCTCCAAGAACCCCATCCCCACAGCAGGGACTTCGTTCTATGGCCGCACGGCATCATGTCCCGGAAACGACACGCTGGCTTGAGCCCTTGGTACGCCCGCCCTGTCCATTCATTGCTCGATGGTGCCGAAGTCAGTCAAACGGCATGGATGTGATCACAGCCTCCCCTTCTCTGTGTTGTCGGCCAGGTTTTCGAGCCCCGCGGTTCCGCACGGGTGGCTTCCTGATCGAATACCACAGCTCACGGTCTCTCCTGTGGCGGCCGTCAGGACGAGACCTCGGGAAACACGCAAAAGAGGCGGCCCCGACATCTCAGGGTCGCCTCTTTTATGCGAAAGCGGTTGGACTCAGAAGTCCATGTCGCCGCCGCCGGGCATGGCGGGGGCGGCCGAAGCCTTCTCGGGCTTCTCAGCGATGACGGCCTCGGTGGTGAGGAACAGCGCCGCGATGGACGCCGCGTTCTGCAGAGCGGAACGCGTCACCTTGGCCGGGTCGATGATGCCCGTCTCGAACAGGTTGACGTACTCGCCGGTGGCGGCGTTGAGGCCCTCACCCGCGGGAAGGTTGCGCACCTTCTCCACCACGACGCCACCCTCAAGGCCGGCGTTGATGGCGATCTGCTTCAGCGGCTCCTCAAGGGCCTTCTTGACGATCGCGGCACCGGTGGCCTCGTCGCCGGAGAGCTCCAGCTTGTCGAACGCCTTGGCGCCGGCCTGCAGCAGGGCCACGCCACCGCCGGGGACGATGCCCTCCTCGACGGCCGCCTTCGCGTTGCGAACGGCGTCCTCGATGCGGTGCTTGCGCTCCTTGAGCTCGACCTCGGTCGCCGCGCCGGCCTTGATGACGGCCACGCCGCCGGCCAGCTTGGCGAGACGCTCCTGGAGCTTCTCGCGGTCGTAGTCGGAGTCGGTGTTGTCGATCTCGGCACGGATCTGGTTGACCCGACCGGCGATCTGCTCGGCGTCACCGGCACCGTCGACGATGGTGGTCTCGTCCTTGGTGACGATGACCTGGCGGGCACGGCCGAGCTGGTCCAGGGTGGTGGACTCCAGCTTGAGACCGAGGTCCTCGCTGATGACCTGGGCACCGGTCAGGATGCCGATGTCGCCCAGCATGGCCTTGCGGCGGTCACCGAAACCGGGCGCCTTGACGGCGACCGAGCGGAACAGACCGCGGATCTTGTTGACGACCAGGGTGGCCAGGGCCTCGCCCTCGACGTCCTCGGCGATGATCAGCAGCGGCTTGCCGGCCTGCACGACCTTGTCGAGAACCGGGAGCAGGTCCTTGTTGGCGGACACCTTGGAGTTGACGACCAGGATGTACGGGTCGTCGAGGACGGCCTCCATACGCTCCGGGTCGGTCACGAAGTACATCGAGGTGAGACCCTTGTCGAAGCGCATGCCCTCGGTGAGCTCAAGCTCCAGGCCGAAGGTGTTGCTCTCCTCGACAGTGATGACGCCTTCCTTGCCGACCTTGTCCATCGCCTCGGCGATCATCTCGCCGATCTGCGGGTCACCCGCGGAGATGGAAGCGGTGGAGGCGATCTGCGCCTTCGTCTCCACGTCCTTGGCCAGCTTGGACAGCTCCTCCGACACACGCTCGACGGCGGCCTCGATGCCCTTCTTCAGGGACATCGGGTTGGCGCCGGCGGCGACGTTGCGGAGACCCTCGCGTACGAGAGCCTGAGCGAGCACGGTGGCGGTGGTGGTGCCGTCACCCGCGACGTCGTCGGTCTTCTTGGCGACCTCCTTGACGAGCTCGGCCCCGATCTTCTCCCACGGGTCCTCGAGCTCGATCTCCTTCGCAATGGAGACACCATCGTTGGTGATGGTGGGGGCGCCCCACTTCTTCTCCAGAACGACATTGCGGCCCTTGGGGCCGAGGGTCACCTTAACGGCGTCCGCGAGCTGGTTCATGCCACGCTCGAGACCGCGCCTGGCGTCCTCGTTAAACGCGATCATCTTGGCTGCCATACGGCTAGACCTCCCAGAGACAGGGTGGCTTGCACCGGACCGAGCCGACGCCCGCGACGGCATGTGGGCCCACGACTCCGTTCGGTGGGCCCCATCGCCTCGATCCAGGGTTGGCACTCTCTATGCGTGAGTGCCAACAATGTGTTTAGCACTCTACCCTGTCGAGTGCAAGCCACGATCCCTTGACCTGCGTCGCGCCCGAGGCGGGCATCCGCTCCGGGCCACGTCAGTGCATACGCCGCGCCATGCGGGCGTGTGTTCCGCGCAAAGCGAAGGCCCGGCTCGCCGATTGGGGAGGCGAGCCGGGCCTAGGTGGTGTGGATCCGGCGGGCTGCGCTGCCGCGGGGTCCACCGAAGCCTTCCCGCGGGGTCACGGGACGGCCATGTCAGACCGCCCGGACGGACTCCGCCTGGGGACCCTTCTGCCCCTGGGTGATCTCGAACTCGACTCGCTGGCCCTGTTCGAGTGCACGGTAGCCATCCATCATGATCGCGGAGTAATGGACGAACACATCCTTACCACCGTCTACCGCGATGAAGCCGTAGCCCTTGTCCGCGTTGAACCATTTGACGGTGCCCTGCGCCACTTGCGACTCCTCTTACTGGACTTAAGGACGACGCCCATTCCTCTCGCGAAGTCCTCAATCTCCGGGGCAGACTTCGCCACATCGATCGTCCTCGACCATACCTGTGGGAACCGGTTGGGCAACAGAGTCAAGCACCAAACTAGCTCTTTACAAGAGCATTTAGTACGAGAACATAGTTTGACTATCACTATTAGTTAGTTAAAGATTACATCATCTTTCCCCACCGCAAATACCGGTTTACGCCACAAAGCATGACACCCGCACGCGGCCGGAGCCGGGCGGGTGTCATGGAGAGGCGTCGCGAGCACCCTTGGGAGAGTGCGGCGGCGGTGGGTCTCAGCCCCCGGCGACCGCCGGGATGATGGAGATCTGGACACCGGAGGGCGTGGCCGTGTCGAGGTTGTCAGCGAAGCGGACATCCTCATCTCCGACATAGACGTTGACAAAACGGCGGATCTTACCCGTTTCATCAAGAATTCGGGCACCGATCCCCGGGAAGTCCGCGTCAAGCTTCTGGAGGACGCCGCGCAGGGTCTCGCCCTCTCCGCTCACCTCGGCAGCACCATCGGTGTAAGTCCGGAGAATCGTCGGAATCCGCACAGAAACGCTCATAATTCAGTACCTTTCACGATTTCTAGGCGATTGCCGCACGGAATGCGTCAAGGGAGGGGCGAATCACAGCGGTGGGGCGCGCCTCGGCGGCCACCGCGTCGAGGGTCTTGAGACCGTCGCCGGTGTTGAGAACCACGGTCTCCGCCTCCGGGTCGAGCCTCCCCGCCGCGACCAGTTTGCGGAGCACGCCGACGGTGACACCTCCGGCCGTCTCGGCGAAGATGCCCTCGGTCCTGGCCAGCAGCCGGATCGCGTCGACGATCTCGGGATCGGTGACGTCCTCGACCGCGCCGCCGGTGCGGCGGGCGATGTCCAGCACGTACGGACCGTCGGCGGGGTTGCCGATCGCCAGCGACTTGGCGATCGTGTCCGGCTTCACCGGGCGGATCACGTCGTGGCCCGCCTTGTAGGCGGCGGAGACCGGGGAGCATCCCTCGGCCTGGGCCGCAAAGATCTTGTACGGCCTGTCCTCGACGAGACCGAGCTCGATCAGTTCCTTGAAACCCTTGTCGATCTTCGTGAGCTGGGAACCCGACGCGACCGGCACGACGATCTGGTCAGGAACGCGCCAGCCGAGCTGCTCGGCGATCTCGTACGCCAGCGTCTTGGAGCCCTCGGCGTAGTACGGCCGGAGGTTGACGTTGACGAATCCCCACTTCTCGCCCAGCTCGTCGCCGATGAGCTCCGAGCAGAAGCGGTTCACATCATCGTAGGTGCCCTCGATGCCGATGAGCCTGCCCCCGTACACGGAGGCCATGACGATCTTGGCCTCCTCCAGGTCGGCGGGGATGAACACGCAGGCGTCCAGCCCGGCCCGCGCGGCGGCGGCAGCGGCGGCACCGGCCAGATTGCCGGTGGAGGAGCAGGAGAGGGTGTGGAAGCCGAAGTTACGGGCCGCCTCGACGGCGATGGCCACCACGCGGTCCTTGAAGGAGTGCGTGGGATTGCCGGAGTCGTCCTTCACGTGCAGCGAGCGCATGCCCAGCTCGCGGGCGAGGTTGCCGGCGTTGACGAGCCTGGTCCAGCCGGGCTCCATGTTGGGCTTGGAGGCCACGTCGGCGGGGACGGGCAGCAGCGAGCGGTAACGCCAGATGTTGGCCGGCCCCTCGGCGATCTGCTCCCGGGTCACCCGCCCGAAGTCGTAGGCGATCTCAAGGGGCCCGAAACACTCGATACAGGCGAAGCTCGGGCCGAGGTCGTAGCGGGCACCGCACTCGCGACAGGACAGGGCCACGGCGGGGCCGAAGTGCTGGTTTTGCGTGTCTTCGACACGGCTGAGCGAGGCGGTGGTGTTCTCAGTGGTTGCGAGCGCCATGAAGCGAGGCCTTTCCCTCATCTTCGTCTGCGGACCACCCTGGTCACAGACCGGAATTGGCACCTGTCCCGGCCGACCTCGTGTCGATCACGAGTCTTGAACCGGGATGGTTGCCGGGGCTTCGCAGGGCCGATCCCTCCACCCCTCTGGATGAGCAAATATTCAGTTGGAAACCTGACAAGCAGGTCTTAGGCACTCTACATCGCCGTACCGCCGCCCCGGCCATCTGTCTCACTCCGCGAGACATGACGTGTTACCTGCCGGGCGTCTTGGCCTTCAGTGTGTAGGGGCCGGAGCCGCTCACCGAGACCACCCGGTAGCGGTAGAAGCCGGGCGGGCCGGTGTAGCTGATCTGGCCGTCCAGGCAGGCGGAGTGCGTGCCGGCGACGGCGGCCCGGTAGTACCGGCTCGGCTGGGAGACGGACCGACCGTTGTTCAGCGTGCCGGTGTAGGTGTTCGGGTAGCCGGCGCAGACCTCCGGAGCGGGTGAGGCGGCGCCTGGTGGGGTGGCGGTGCTGTCGGTCAGCAGGGTCAGGCCGTAGGCGGTGAGGATCTCGTTGACCGGCTGGAAGTAGGTGACACCACCCGTGGTGCAGTCGCCGGAGCCGCCGGAGGTGACCCCCTGGGCCTGGTCCACCGAGATGAACGAGCCACCCGAGTCGCCCGGCTCGGCGCAGACGCTGGTACGCCCCAGCCCGTAGATG
>NZ_JOEQ01000034.1 GCF_000721075.1 Streptosporangium amethystogenes | reverse complement strand
ATCGCCGAGGATGCCTACGCCTCCCTCGCCCCCGAGGAACGCGACCGCGTCCCGGAGGTCTTCCTCCGCCTGGTGACGGTCGCCGACGACGGCGACCTCTCGCCCCGGACGATCTCGCACGCCGAGCTCTTCGACGGGCTGACCCCCCGGAGGAGCGAGCGCTGCACAACCTGCTCATGGCTTTCCGTGACGTGGTCACTCATGCCGATGGGCGGATCACCCTCGTCAGGCCCGCGGTGTTGAGGGCCTGGCCTCGGCTGCGCGGCTGGCTCGACGCCGAGCGCGACGGCCTGCCCGCCCATCAGCGGATCCGGCAGGCCGCACAGTCGTGGGAGACCCACGGCCGGCGACCGGGAGACGTACTCGGCGGCAGAGGCCTGGAAGAGGCCCTGCTCTGGGTCACCACAGGCCATCGGCATCTCGTACTGAACCGGCTGGAGACCGAGTTCCTCAACGCTGCCACCCGGGCTCAGACCCGCACCATCCGGCGCCGCCAGGCCCTCACCATCTTCCTGGCCGCACTCCTCGCCGTCGCCCTGGTGGCGACGGCCCTGGCCGTACGGGCGCAGCGAGAGGCCGACCACCAGCGCGACGTGGCCGTCTCCCGCCGGCTCGCCGCGCAGAGCGAACTCCTGGCCGGCGATCCCCGCCTGTCGGCGCTGCTGGCGGTGGCGGCCTGGCGGGTCAACCCCACCCTCGAGGCCCGCGCCGGCATGCTCACCGCTGCCGGAAACCCGGAGCGCGCGATCCTGGCAGGCCATACCAACCCGGTCGCCTCGGTGGCATTCGGTCCGGACGGGCAGACGCTCGCCACCGGCGGTCGTGACGGCACGGTGCGGTTGTGGGACGCGCGGGCTCGTCGGCAGGTCGGTGCAATCCGGACCGACCTGGTCGCCTCGGTGGCGTTCAGTCCGGACGGGCAGACGCTCGCCACCGGCAGCGTTGAGGGCGTGGTGCGGTTGTGGGATGTGCGGACCCTTGAGCAGATCGGCGGGCCCCTGCTCGACACCGCCGGTTCCGCCTTGCCTGCTGGCCGCCGTCGGTGTGTCCGCCGCCCGGTCCAACGACCCCGCTCCTCCGTTCTGGTCCCTGATGCGCTCCGATGTGGGCGAGTCGACGGGCGAGTACCTCTACGACTCACTGGACGACCTGGCGCCGGGTGCGCCCGCCTCCGGTGCCTTCGTTCCCGCGGCGGCGATGCTGGAGGGCACCGTCGTCGGCATCGAGCCGGGGATCGCCTTCGGCTCCGACGACGGCACCGGCACCGCGCCCGTCGTCGGCTACGACGATCCCGACGCGGCGGTCCGCTACGCCTGCCTCGTCGTCAGGGTGGACCGTACGCTGTCCGGACGGCTCGGCCTCGGAGTGCAGAACGGTCAGATCCGGCTGCAGGTCGAGCAGCCCGGTCACATCTCGCTGGACCTCCTGCGTACTTCCATCGGCAGCGCGGGGCACGGGCTGTTCTACGTGCACAACGCCCTGGAGCGCAGCCAGGCCGAGGGACGGGCCGTGCCCCAGGCACTGGCCGGCTACCTGGCCTCGGTGCACATACCGATCGGCGAGGGGGTGTTCGTCGAGCAGGCGCCGGGTGAGCCGGTCATCGCACCGCTCATGGACAACCCGGAGCGGGTGAACCAGATCCTCAACGGCGGTCCGCCGCCCGTGGAGGAGGAGCCCGAGCCGGAGACCCCCAGGCCGCCCAAGCCCTCGGACTTCCCGCACGAGGAGGGCCCCGGCCAGACGCCCACCCCTGTCCCGGACCCCACGGACGACCCCGACGCCTCGGTGGTGGACGTCCCCGACCCGGTCACGACGGACACCCCCGAGCCCACGGAGAACGAGCCCGAGGTGGACACACCGACCCTGGGCCAGCTGCTGAACCGCGCGGTGAGCGCGGCCTGAGCGGCCGGCACCGACACCGGGTCGGCAGGTGCCGACCCGGTGTCGGTGCCGGCCCGGTGAACCGGGGCGGGGTCTCATGTCGATCCTTGACCCGTGCCCTCGGATCGCCCCGGCGGTTCACCGGCCGGCTTGAGCCGTACGGGAACCTTGAACCGTGTGGGAACAGCGCCTACAACCAGGTCTGATTCCCGCCAGCGCACCGACCGGTCAGGGCCGAGCATTGATCCGTGAGCCCCTTCCGTACTTTCGCCATCGATGCCGAGGTCGTCGCCGGGTTGCGGGTCCGTGACGACGCCGGATGCCCGCCCCGTCTGGTCACCGACACCGAGGGAGGTTCCCCGCTGCGCTGCTGCCTGCGCCACAGCCTCCCCGGAGAGGAACTCGCCCTGCTCTCGTACGCGCCACTGCGCCGGTGGGCGGCGCGGACCGGAGCCGACCCCGGCCCGTACGAGGAGGTGGGCCCGGTGTTCGTGCACGCCGAGCCGTGCGAGGGGTTCGGCGGGACGGGTTTTCCCGCTGAGATGGGCGGTGAGCTGCGGGTCTTCCGTGCCTATGACGCCAAGGGCGGCATCCTGGGCGGACGGCTGGTGGAGCACCACGTCAGCGGTGACGCCATCGCGTCGGAGGCCATCCTGGCCGAACAGTTCGCCGACCCCGAGGTGGAACTGGTGCACGTACGGGCCGTGGTGTTCGGCTGCTTCATGTTCGAGGTACGCCGCGTCTGATCCCTGCCCCCGGGATCGCGCGCCCTTCGGCATGACCGGCAGGCCGGCCAGGCGGAGGACCGCCCCGCCCTGCCGGTCAGCGGAAGGCGGAGTGGCCGGTGACCGCCCGGCCGAGGGTGAGGGCGTGGATCTCCTCGGTGCCCTCGTAGGTGGCGACGCTCTCCAGGTTGACCATGTGGCGCATCACCGGGTATTCGAGGGTGATCCCGTTGGCCCCGTGCACGCCGCGCGCGACGGCGGCCACCCGCTGGGCGGCGCGCACGTTGGCGAGCTTGCCGAAACTGATGTGGGAGTGCTGGGCCCGCCCCTCGTCCTTGAGACGGCCGATCCGCAGGGCCGTCAGGTTCGCCTGGTTGACGTCCACCAGCATGTCGGCGATCTTCCGCTGGGTGAGCTGGAAGGCGGCGATCGGCCGGCCGAACTGGGTACGGGTCAGCGCGTAGTCCAGCGCCGCCTCGAAGCAGTCGCGGGCGGCTCCCGCGGCTCCCCACACGATGCCGAAGCGCGCCTCGGACAGGCACGACAGCGGAGCCTTGACCCCCTCGGCGAGGGGGAGCACCGCCTCGTGCGGGAGCCGTACGCCGTCCAGGACGAGTTCGGAGGTGATCGAGGCGCGCAGCGAGATCTTCCCGTGCAGTGTGGTGGCGGAGAAACCCGCGGCGTCGCGGGGGACGAGGAAGCCGCGGATGCCGTCCTCGGCCCGCGCCCACACGACTGCGACGTCGGCGACCGACCCATTGGTGATCCACATTTTGGTGCCGTCGAGGACCCAGTCCGTCCCGTCCCTGCGGGCCCGGGTACGCATCGAGCCCGGGTCGCTGCCCGAGTCGGGCTCGGTCAGGCCGAAGCAGCCGATGGCCTCACCGGTCGCCATGCGCGGCAGCCACTCCCGCTTCTGCTCCTCGGAGCCGAACCGGTGGATCGCCGTCATCGCCAGCGAGCCCTGGACGGACACCAGGCTGCGCAGTCCGCTGTCAACGGCCTCCAGTTCGCGGCAGGCCAGCCCGTAGCTCACCGCGTTGGTGCCCGCGCACCCGTAGCCCTCCAGGTGCATGCCCAGCACACCCAGCGCGCCCAGGCCCCTGGCCACCGCGTGCGGGTCGGGGATGGTGCCCGCCTCGAACCAGCCGGCGACGTGCGGCCGGAGTTCGGCGCGGCAGTAGTCGCGCACGGCGTCGCGGATCGCTCGCTCCTCGTCGTTCAGGTCGCGGTCGACTTCCAGGAAATCATGCGGGTTCAACAGGGGGCCTCGCTGACTGGACGGCTTGATGGATGACGCCCGCCTGCCGGAGGAGGGCGACGCGGTCGTCGGTGATGCCGAGTTCGGCCAGCAGTTCGCGGGTGTGCTGGCCGAGAAGCGGCGGGGGAGCGATGTCGCGGTCGGCGGAGACGCTCTCCAGGGTGAATCCGGTGCGGACGAGCTCCAGCGGTCCGGCGGTCGGGTGCTGGAGCCGCAGGGTCACGTCGCCGGCCGTGCGGATCGCGTCCAGGACGCCCCGGATCTTGCCGGAGGGAACTCCGGCGCTGTCGAGCCGCGCGATCCACTCGTCCACCGTGCGGGTCGCGAAGACGGCGCCGAGTTCGGCGACCAGCACGTCGCGGGCGCGGACGCGGCCGTCGTTGGTGCGGAAACGGGCATCGCCCGTCAGGTCGTCGCGTCCGATCGCCGTGCACAGCGCGCGGAACAGCCGGTCGTTGCCCGCGGCGACCACGAGGCTGCCGTCGGCCGCCTCGAACGTCTGGTAAGGCACCACCGTCGGGTGCGCGTTGCCGTAGGCGAGAGCCTCCTCACCTGAGACCAGCGCGCTCTGCGCCACGTTGACCAGACCGGACAGCGCCGATCCCAGGAGCGACACCTCAACCAGCTCGCCCTGTCCCCGGGTCGCCTGGCGGTGCAGGGCGCCCAGGATCGCGACGGCCGCGTTGAGCCCGGCGAGCACGTCGGTGATCGCGACCCCGACCTTGCTCGGGGACTCGCCGGTGATGTGCATGTAGCCGCTCTCGGCCTGGATCGTCGCGTCGAACCCCGGCCGGTCGCCGCCGGGGAACCCGGTGATCGAGCAGTACACGACGCCCGGGTTCGCCTGCCGTACCGCCTCGTATCCGATGCCCAGGCGCTCGGCGACCCCGGGGCGGAAGTTCTCGATGACCACGTCCGCCTCGGCGCACAGCCGTTGGGCGACCTCACGGCCGAAGGGATGCTTGACGTCGAGCGCGAGGCTCCGCTTGCCGCGGTTCACCGCGAGATAGTAGGCGGCCTCGCCGCCCGCGTACGGCGGGCCCCAGGCCCGGGTGTCGTCGCCGTGCTCCGGATGCTCAACCTTGATCACGTCCGCGCCGAGCTCGGCGAGGATCATGGTGGCGTACGGCCCCGCCAGGACCCGGGAGAAGTCGGCGATCCGGATCCCGTCGAGCGGACCCGTCATCGTCCCTCCCACGGGAACCGGCGGCCGGGGCCGGCTTCACTCATGACCCGAACCGCCGGGCCGCGTCCACCGCGTCGAGCCAGCGGCGGTACCCCTCCGGAGAGATCGCGCGGGGCTCGAAGACCCGGCCGCCACCTCTCACCTCGGAGATCTCGGCCGGGTCGCGCCACACCCCGCCCGCCAGGCCGGCCAGGAAGGCGGCGCCCAGGCCGGTGGCCTCGGTCGTGTCCGGCCGTACCACCGGCCGGCCCAGGAGATCGGCCTGGATCTGGCAGAGCAGGTCGTTGGACGCGGCTCCGCCGTCCACCGCCAGATGGGAGACGGGAATGCCCGCCGCACCGCTGACGGCCTCCACGACGTCGCGGATCTGGTAGGCGATGCCGTCGAGGACGGCACGGGCGAGATGGGCGCCGGTGGTGCCCCGGGTGATGCCCAGCAGGGCGCCCCTGGCCCGCGGATCCCAGTGCGGCGTGCCGATGCCGGTGAGCGCGGGGACGAAGATCAGTCCGTCGCTGTCGGGTACGGACGCGGCCAGCCGCTCGCTCTCGGCGGAGTCACTGATCACGCCCAGCCCGTCACGAAGCCACTGCACCGCGGCTCCGGTGACGAACACCGATCCCTCCACGGCGTACTGGACCGGCTCGCCGGCGAGCTGCCAGGCGACGGTGGACAGCAGTCCCGCGTCGGCGGGGACGAATCGGTCACCGGTGTTGACCAGCAGGAAGCTGCCCGTGCCGTAGGTGCACTTCATCGCGCCGGGAGTGAACGCGGCGTGGCCGAACAGCGCGGCCTGCTGGTCTCCCGCCACTCCGTTGATCGGCAGGTCCAGCCCGAGAAAATGGTCGGGCGCGGTGCGGCCGATGGACGCGCTCGAAGGGACGATCTCCGGCAGCGCGGCCGGTGGCACGTCGAAGAGCTCGGTCAGCTCCGCGGACCAGCCGGCCGTGGCGAGGTCGAACAGCAGGGTCCGGGAGGCGTTGGACGGATCCGTGGCGTGCAGCCGGCCGCCGGTGAGCCGGGCCAGCAGGTAGGAGTCGACGGTGCCGACCGAGGTGCGGCCCTCTCGCACCCCGGCCCAGACCTCCGGGAGGTTCTCGCGCAGCCAGGCCAGCTTGGTGGCGGAGAAGTAGGGGTCCAGCGGGAGCCCGGTGAGCTCGCGGATCCGCGGCTCGTGCTCCCTGAGCCGGTCGCACTCTCCGGCGGAGCGGCGATCCTGCCAGACGATCGCCCGGGTCGCCGGCCGCAGGGTCGCGCGGTCCCACAGCACGACGGTCTCGCGCTGGTTGGTCAGCCCGACACAGGAGACCGGCACCGCCGCCGCGGCGAGCGCGTCCGAGCAGGCCCGCAGCGTGGCGGCCCAGATCTCGTCGGGGTCGTGCTCGACGAGGCCGGGCGCGGGGAAGTGCTGCGGGAACTCCTGGTGGCCGCGGCCCAGGACACGCCCGTCCTGCGCGACCACGAGTGAGGTGACACCGGTGGTCCCGGCGTCGATGGCCAGAACGCTCATGCGGCACCGCTCCATCGGCCGGCGAGGTCGGCGAGCAGGGGGACGAGTTCGGCGTCGGCGGAGGTGTCCAACGCCGAGTGGGTCACCTCGGCCGCGTGCGTGTAGTTCCCGGCCTGCTCGGCGGCCCAGCTCGCGGTACGGCCCAGCGCGCCGGCCAGCAGACGGGCCACATGGGGGGCGGCGCTCACGCCTCCGTCGGCGGTCTCCAGACCGGCGCGGCTGCGGCGGCGCAGTATGTCGTCCACGGTCATCGCGGCCTCGTGCCGTGTGGCGTACAGGACCTCGGCCGCCAGCAGCGAGGGCGTGCCCGGTACGGGTTCCAGCAGTTCCGGGTTCTGGCGGCCGATGGCCAGCAGGGCCGGGTAGTCGGAGCCGTAACGGCGCGCCAGCCGCTCCACCGCCGCCACGGGAAGCCCCGCGGCCACGGCCGCGGAGTCGCGGCGCGCCCAGGCCTGGGCGTAACCGTTGGAGCCGACCAGCCCGAGGTGCTCGGTCACCGACGGGCGGACCTTCGGCAGGCCGCGCAGCACCGCGTCGACCGCGTCCCTGGCCATGATCCGGTAGGTGGTCAGCTTGCCGCCGACGACGACCACGACGCCGGGCGCGACCTCCTTGACCACGTGCTCGCGGCTGATGGCCGTGGTGGAGTTCCGGTCGGGCTGGTCCACCAGGGGACGCAGACCGGCGTACACGCCGAGCACGTCGTCCTTGGTCAGCGGATCGCTCAGCCACTGGTTGGCCTGGTCCAGCAGGTAGCGAACGTCGGAGCCGGTGGGGAGCACCGGCCCGGGGCCGATCTCCCACGGGGTGTCCGTGGTGCCGACGAGCACCACGTCCCCCGTCGGGATCAGGAACAGCACGGAGTGGGGCGTGCGGGCGATCAGCGCGCTGTCGAGCCTCAGCCGCTCGCGTGACACGACCAGGTGCACGCCCTTGGAGGCGCGGACCCCCACCTGCTGGTCGCCGAGCATCTGCTGGGTGAGACCCGACCAGGGGCCGGTGGCCAGCACCACGCGGCGTGCGCGGACCGTGAACTCCGTACCGGTGAGCAGGTCCTCGCAGGTGGCCACCGTGTGGCCGGAGCGGGAGGCCAGGGCGTTGACCCGGACCCGGGTCAGCACGGTGGCCCCCTCCCGCGCGGCCGTGCGGGCGAGCGCGGTGACCAGGCGGGCGTCGTCCACGTGACCGTCGTCGTAGGCCAGTGCGCCGACGGCGGCGTCACGGCGCAACTGCGGCGCCTCGCGGAGCAGGGCGCGGTGGGTCAGGTGCCGGTGCCGGCGGAAGCCGTGCCGGTCGCCGATCCCGGCGAGCGCGTCGTAGAGGGTCAGCCCGGCGCCCACGTAGCCGCGTTCCCATACCCGGTGGGTCAGCGGATAGAGAAAGGACATTCGCTGGACGAGGTGTGGCGCCAGGTCCTGCAGCAGGCCGCGCTCGTGCAGCGCCTCCCGGACCAGCCCGAACTCCATCTGCTCCAGGTAGCGCACGCCGCCGTGGAGCAGGCGGCTGGAGTTGCTGGAGGTTCCCGAGGCAAGGTCGCCGCCCTCCAGCAGGGCCGTGGTCAGCCCACGTGAGGCCGCGTCCAGTGCCGCGCCCGCGCCGGTCGCGCCGCCGCCGACCACCAGGACGTCCAGCAGGCCGCCGGTCAACTCGGTCAGGTCACAGTCACGGCGCAGCGGATCGAGGCTGCCGCCCGCTCCGAAGGGCAGGCCGGCCGCGAACGGTTCACGTTCTCGCTCAGAGATCATCATGTTCTGCTCCATTACCAGCGTCGCTGTACTTCCTCGGCCCAGCCGTACAGGTCGTCGATCCTGATCACGGTCCCGTCGTCGGCGACGACGGTGCCGCGGTAGTGACCGAAGGCCTGGTCCTCCCGGCTGCGCATGTAGCGCAGCCGGGTGACGTCGGAGGACCGGACGTACTCGGGGACGAACTCCAGGTCGACCCGCTCGCCGGTGATCTGCCAGGGGGCCATCCAGTCGGAGGTGTCGTAGCGCCAGACCAGCTCCTCGCTGATCTTGTGCAGCCTTCCGTCCAGGAAGATCCCGTTCTCGACGCTGCCGGTGCCGTCGGTCCACTTACCGCCGATCTGCACGCCGATCTCGTGGCCGCCGGAGCGCCCGGACGCCGCGCCCCAGTTCCACAGCACGTTGCCGGGCCACCGGCCACGCCCGTGGTCCAGGGTGGCGAGGGTGTCCTCGGCGGACAGGTCGATGCGGCGGCCGTTCACGACCAGCGTGCCCTCGGCGGGGCGTCCGAGATCCTTGACGGTGTACTGGAATCGGCGGGACGACCACGGCACGACCACGCCCAGGCTGTCACGGCCCTCGACGCGGTGCACGAGCAGGTCGGCCTCGAACTCGGGGGACTTCACCCGTAGCCGGGTTCCCACGGCCGCCTCGTCCACGGCGATCTTGACCGGGCCCTTCGCGATCCTGACGCTGCCCTCGCCGCTCCGCTCGGAGAATCCGGTGCCCTGGCTCGGTACGAGCAGGCTCCGGCTGAACACGTTCTTCTTCGTGGCGCGGTCCAGGTACCAGACGGACTCACCGGCCAGATAGTCCAGGCTGGAGGCGCTGAAGGAGAAGACGTGCTCGGGACTGGTCAGGCACCAGTAGTCCCAGCGCATCGTACGGCCCCAGCCCCGGATGTTGGACCGGTGCAGCGGGGTACGGCTCCAGCCGACCGCGTCCGGGTTGAGACGCCCATCCGGACGGCAGAGGTCGACCCGTTTGATGATCTCACGCTCGACGATCCGGCGGGAGGTCTCCTTGGTCATCGGCCCAGTCCCACGTTGACGTACTTGTACTCCACGAAATCCTCCACTCCGTGACGGCCGCCCTCGCGGCCGTATCCACTGCCCTTGACCCCGCCGAACGGCCCCTGCGGCGGGGCGAGCGGGGCTCCGTTGACCGAGACGATGCCGAACTGAAGTTCCTCGCTGACGCGCACGACCCGGCCCAGGTCCCGCGTCCACAGGTAGGCGGCCAGGCCGTACGGTGTGGCGTTGGCCCTGGCCACCACGTCGGCGTCCTCGCCGGTGCCGAAGGTCAGGATCGGGGCGACCGGGCCGAAGGTCTCCTGCCGGCACACGAGCATCTCGTCGGTGACGCCGGTCAGAACGGTGGGCGGGTGCAGCCTTCCGGTTCTCTCCCGGTGGGTCGTCGCCAGCCGGGCGCCGTGCGTGAGCGCGTCCTCGACGTGCCGCCTGACCTTGGCGAGCGCCCGGTCGTCGATCAGCGGGCCCATCGTGACGTCCGGGTCCATGCCGTTGCCCACGGTGATCGCCTCGGCCAGCCTGACGAGCTCGTCGGTGAACTCCGCGGCGACGGACTCGTGGACGTAGATCCGGTTCGGGGAGGTGCAGGCCTGGCCGGCGTTCATGAACTTGGCCCGGGCCACGCCCGCGGCGGCGGCGGTCACGTCGGCGTCGGGGAAGACGAGCACCGGGGCATGGCCGCCCAGCTCGACGCTGAGCCGTTTGACGTCGTCGGCGCTCTGCCGGATCAGCTGCCTGCCGACGGCCGTCGAGCCGGTGAACGAGACCTTCCTGACCCGCGAGTCGGCCATGATCGTCTCGGCGAACTCCTGTGGCCGGGATGTGGTGACCAGGTTGAAGACCCCCGGCGGGAAACCGGCCTCGGTCAGGCACTCGGCGACCGCGATCGCCGACAGCGGGGTGAGCTCGGAGGGCTTGAGGACCACGGTGCACCCCGCGGCCAGCGCCGGGCCCAGCTTGCGGGTGATCATCGAGACCGGGAAGTTCCAGGGGGTGATCGCCGCGACGACGCCCACCGGTTCCGGCAGCAGCCAGATGCGGGTGTCGGTGCTGGTGGAGGGGATGGTCTCGCCGTACACGCGGCGGGTCTCCTCGGCGGACCACAGGAGGTGGTCGGCTCCCGCGACCACCTCGCCGGTCGCCTCCGCCAGCGGTTTGCCCTGCTCGGCGGTCATCACCGCGCCGATCGCCTCGGCCCGGCCGGTCAGCAGTTCGGCGGCCCGGCGCATGATCACGGCGCGCTGGTGCGCGGGCATGGCACGCCAGCCGGGGAGCGCGGAGGCCGCCGCGTCGACGGCTTCGGTGGTCAGCTTCCGGTCACAGTCGGCCACTTCGGCGACGGTCTCGCCGGTCGCCGGATCGGTGACCGCGAAGCGTTCCGCCGTGTCCCGCCAGTGCCCTCCGACGAGGGCCTGTCCCATCTTCATCTCTCCTCCTCCATCACTTCGATCAGCGCGGCCAGCGCGGCCATCTCGTGGGCGTACTGCAGCTCGCTCGCGCGGCCGATGTCCCCCTCGACGAGCGCGTCCCTTATCGCCACGTGCTCGGCGTGGGATTTCGGCAGCCGCCAGGGGACCAGCCGGAAGCCGCGCTGGGCGGTCTCCGTCTTCGACCACAGGCCCACCAGCATCCGGTGCACCAGGCGGGACTTCTCGGTGTCGCAGATCAGCGAGTGGAACCGGCGGTTCAGGCCGGCGAAGGCGGCGACGTCGCCGCTGTCGATGGCGACGACCGAAGCCTCCAGGACGGTGTCCACCTCCAGTAACCTCGCGCCGCTGAGCGGAGCCGGGTGGAGCTGGAGGGCCAGGGAGGTGAGCGCGGCGCGGATGCCGTACAGCTCCCGCACGTTGTCCACGGTGAACTCGGCGACCACCGCGCCGATGTGCGGGCGCTCGACGAGCCACTCCTCGGACACGAGCTGCTTGATGGCCTCACGTACCGGTGTGTCGCTGACGCCGACGGCCTCGGCCACCACCCTGGTGATGATCTTCGTGCCGGGCTGGGCCCGGCCTGACATGATCATTTGCTTGATGTGGTCGGCCGCGAGATCCGCCTTGGTACGGAACGGCTTCGGCCGGCCGGACGGGGGGAACACCTCTGTCATCGCTGTTGGACACCCCTCAAACCCGTTGGACGGTCAGCGGCTCGATCGCCGCGTGGTCCAGCTCTACACCGAGACCGGGGCGGTCCGGAACGGCTACAACCCCGTTGGAATCGGGCAGCAGCGGTTCGGTGAGCATGACGTGGAAAACCTCAGGAACGATCACCGGAGGATCGTAGGGGTATTCCAGCCAGTCACAGTTGGGCAGTGAGGCGCAGAGCTGCAGGTTGCCCGCCACCCCGAGTCCGGTGGCCCAGGCGTGCGGAACGACCCGGCGGTGCCTGGCCGCGGCCATCGCGCCGAAGTCGCGCAGGGCCGCGATGTCCTCGCTCTCGTTGGCATCCGGCTGGTAGATGTTGAAGCAGTCGTCCTCCAGCAGCCGGACGAGCTGGCCGATGCCCCGGTTGTGCTCGCCGCCGGCGATCGGGATCGGCGAGGCCGCGGTGAGTTCGCACAGCGCGCGGTAGTCGTGGCGGGGGAGCGGCTCCTCCAGCCAGGCGACACCGAGATCGGCCAGTTCCCTGGCGGTGGTCAGGGCCCGGTCGAAGTCCCACATCATGCGGCTGCCGTCGGGCCGGTAGCGCCAGCGTGCCGCCGCCTGGTTGGCGTCCACCATGATGGCGATCTCCGGGCCCACGGCCTCGCGGACCGCGGCCACCTGGGCGACGTCCTCAGCGATCGTGTCGGCGTGGACGCGCAGTTTCACGCCGGTGAAGCCCTCCGACACCACGCGCAGCGCGTCCTCGGCCCGCTGCCCGGGGGCGCGGACCTCACCGAAGCTGGCATAGGCGCGGATCTGGCCGGCATGCCCGCCCCAGAGCTGGTACAGCGGGCGCCCGCAGGCCTTGCCGACGGCGTCCCAGACGGCCACGCTCACCACCCACGGGCGCGGGAAGACGTACTCGGCCACGTAGCGCAGGTGGTTGGCGATGTGGCCGGTGGCGAACAGATCCATCCCGACCAGCCGGGGGCGGATCCATCCCCTGATGGTCTCCAGCAGCAACGGGCCGGTGGCGTGGCCCATGTCGCCGCCCGCCACGCCGACCACGCCCTCGTCGGTCTCGACCTCGACGATCACGGCGGACATGCTGTGGTGGGCGCCCTCGGGGGCCCACGACGGGGCGAAGGGGCGTGGATAGGGCAGTTCGATGAGGCGTGCTCGGACATCTCTGATCCTCATTGCCGCCTCATCCCTTGGTCGCGCCATCGGCGAGACCCTTGATCAGATACTTCTGCACGGCCAGCGCGAAGATCACCACGGGCAGTACGGTGAGCGTGCCCACGGCGGCCAGCGGGCCCCAGAGCCCGCCCTTCTCGGTGTCGGCCGCGATTCCGGCGATGGCCACCGGGATGGTGACGGCCTTGTCGTTGGTGAGGATCAGGGCGAACAGCAACTCCTCCCAGGCCAGGATGATGCAGAAGATCAATGTGGAGACCATGCCGGTCAGGCTGCACGGCACGATGATCCGGAAGAACGCCCCGATCCGGGAGCAGCCGTCGATCATCGCGGCCTCCTCCAGCTCCTTGGGCAGGCTCTTGAAGAACGCGCGCATCAGCCAGACGACGTACGGAACCAGGAAGGTCACGTAGGCGAGGATCACGGTGATGTACTGGTCGGTCAGCCCCAGCTTGCGGGCCACCAGGAACATCGGCACGACCAGTGCGATCGGCGGTACCGCGCGTGAGGCCAGGATGAGGCCGCCCATGACACCCGCGCCGCGCATCCTCATCCGGGACAGCGCGTAGCCGGCCATCGAGCCGGCGACCATCGAGATGATCGCCGCCCCCATCGCCACGATGATCGTGTTGATCATGCGGGGCAGGATGCGGGCCTGGTGGAAGTAGCTGACGTAGTTGTCGAAGGTGATCTCGCTGATCCACTTCGGCGGGACGGTGAAGATGTCCTTGGGCAGCTTGAACGAGATGCTGATCATGAAGATCACCGGGTACAGGAAGGCCAGCGTGACCAGGATCGCGGCGGTGATCGTCGCGATTCTCCCCAGGCGGGCCCGGCCGGTCTTCCGGCTCCCGAAGGCGGGGGCGGCGGTGCTCACCATCGGTTCTCCAGACGACGGCTGATGCTGAACAGGAAGTAGGTGAGAACGATCGTGATGATCAGCACGATCGTCGCCATCGAGGAGGCCGAGCCGAACTCCAGGCTGCGGAAGCCCTTCTCGTAGATGTAGAGGTTCACCACGTTGGTGGCGTTACCCGGGCCACCCCTGGTCGCGGCGAGCGCGATGTCGAACATCTTCACCGCACCGAGCCACCGGACCACGAAGGCCGCGGCCATCACCGGTACCAGCAGCGGCAGCGTGATACGCCACAATGTCTGCCAGCGGCCGGCGCCGTCGGACTTGGCCGCCTCGTACACGTCACCCGGCAGGGCCATGATCCCGGCCGCGGCGATGAGGACCACGAACGGCGTCCACCGCCAGGTGTCGATCAGGATCATGCTGACCATGGCGAGGGTCGGGTCGCCGATCCACTCCACCGGGCCGATGCCGACCAGGCCGAACGTGTAGTTGACCACGCCCCAGAGCGGGTCGAGCAGCATCCGCCAGACACCGCCGGCCACGACCGGGGCTACCACCATGGGGATGAGGAACAGCGCGCGAAGCGCGCCGCGGCCCCGCCACTCCACGTTGAGCAGGAAGGCGATGGCGAACCCGAGGATCATCTGCAGTGGTAGCGCGATCACCAGGTAGATGCCGGTGACCTTGAGCGACTCCAGGAAGCCCGGGTCCCTCAGGACCATCTCGTAGTTCTTCCAGCCCACCCAGCCGACGGGTTCGAAGAGCGCCAGGTCGAAGTCGGAGAAGCTCACCCAGAGCGTGTAGAAGATCGGATAGAGCAGCATGCCCGCCAGCAGGACGAGTGCCGGGGTCATGAACAACCACGCGGTACCCGGCTCGCCGAGCCGGAACCGCTGGGCGGTCTTAGGGCCGGACCCCCGGGCAGGGGCCTTGTCGGCCCCTGCCCGGGGTGTGCGAGTGGAGACACTCACTGCGGGTAACCCTTGGACTTCAGCAGCTCGGTGATCTCCTTGGCCGCCTCGTCGATCGCCTGCTCGGCGGTCGCCTGACCGGACATCGCCCGGCTCGTCTGCAGGGCGAGGATCTGCTGGACCGCGTCGGCCTCGGGGAGCCGCGGCCGCCACATCTTGTTCTTCTCCACCGCGGCGTAACCGGCCTTCAGCGCCTCATAGACCGGGGCGGCCCACTCGGCCGCCGGAGTGCCGTCCAGCGTGGAGTTGCGTGCCGGGAACGTTCCCAGCGTGTTTCCGGTGAACTGCTCGCCCTCCTTGGAGGTGATCCACTGCAGCCAGGTCCACGCGGCGGCCGGGTGCTGCGTCTTCTTGGCGATGCCCGCCGACCACACACCGCGGTGCGCGCCCGGACCGGCCGAACCCGCCGGGAGGGTGGTGAGGCCGACGTCCTCCGGCTTCAGCGTGGTGGACGCCTCGTCCACGGCCGTGCCCTTGTAGACGCTGCCCCACATGAGCATGGTGGCGGTCCGGCCCTGGCGGAAAGCCTCGAGCGGCTCGTTGAACTGGTAGGTGCTCGCTCCCGGCGGAGCGTACTTCAGCAGGTCGACGTGGGTCTGCAGGGCCTTCACCCCGGCCTCGTTGTTGAACGCGACCTTGAGGTCGTCGTCCAGCAGCGCCACGCCGTTGGAGTTCAGGACGGTCTGCCAGACGGTCGGGGTGAGCGGGTCCTTGGTGAAGTAGGTGCCAATCGCCCAGGCGTCGACCTTACCGTCACCGTCGGTGTCCTGGACCAGCTTCTTGGCGTCGGCGAAGTACTGCTCCCAGGTCGTCTCCGCTGTGGGCTCGGCGACGCCGGCCTTCTTGTACAGCTTCTTGTTGTAGAACATCAGCAGCAGGTTGGAACGGACCGGGACGGTGTACTGCTTGCCGTCCCACTGACCCGCGGCGAGCGGGGTGGGGTTGAAGTCGGCCCAGTCATAGCCCGCGTCGGTCCACTTGCTCACGTCGGCCTTGAGGTCCATCAGGCCGCCGGTCTTGGCCAGCTGCGGGATCCACGAGTCGTCGCCGAGCACCACGTCGTAGGTCGGGGTGGGCCCGGTCAGCTCCAGCATGGTCTTGGGGAGCTGGTCGTTGTACGGCACGCCGTCCACGGAGACCTTGATATTGGGGTACTTCTTGTTGAACTCGGGGACCAACTGGTCCTGCCACTGCTTGGCGAAGGCGTCGTTGGCGATGACCCTGATGGACACGGGACTCTCCGCCGTGCCGAGTCCGCCGCCATCGGCGGAGACCTCGGGGGCCGTCGAGCCGCACGCTGTGATGGTCAGGCCGAGCGCGGCTGCTGCTGCGGTCAACCGGAGGGAACGGCGCATGGCCGGTCCTCCTCTCGGGGTTTGTACAGGATGGGGAAAGGGGTGTTGCGGAGAAGAAGTCAGAGGGCGGGGTCGATCGCGAGCTTGACGATGTCCCGGCCGTCGAGGGGGGAGCCGTCGCCGAGGGCGGCGAGAGCCTCGCCCACCCGCCCCAGCGGCACCCGGTGGCTGACCACACGGTCGTACGGTCGGCCGCCGCGTTCCAGGATGAGCAGCGCCTGATGGTAGTGGCGCAGCATGTCGGGGCCCGCCCCATAGACACCGGTGATGGTGATGTCCCGTTTCAGCAGGTCGCTGAAGGGATTGAAGGGAACCGTCCCTCGATCGGTGAAGTTGCCCAGCTCGGCGAGCACGCCACCGTCGGCTACCAGGCCGATGGCCTCCATGAAGGCGGCCGGCGAGCCGCTGGCGCCTACCACGCAGTCGGCTCCCGGCGCGCCGAGCGCGTCGAACACCGCACTGCGGCGCTCGGCCACGCCGGTCAGCTCCTGGATGCTCACCGTCGCGTCCGCCCCGAGTGCCGCCGCCAGTTCCAGTCGAGCGTCCGGGGCACCCACCGCGACGACCCGGTGCGCTCCGGCCGCGCGGGCCGCGACCACGGCCATCAGCCCGATCGCGCCCACTCCCTGGACGACCACGGTGGAGCCGACGCCGACCGAGCCCCGGGTGACCCCGTGCAACGCCACCGACATCGGCTCCTGCAGGACCGCCACCTCGGCGGGCAGGGCCGTCCGGTAGAACACCGTGCCCGCGTTGGCGGCGTGCAGGTAGTCGGCGAACCCACCCGTCAGATGCGGCGGAGCCGTCACCGGTGAGGTGAACCCGTAGGACGGGCGCCGGTCAGGACAGTTGGCGGGACGGTGCCGCACCTGACACTGGTAGCAGCGCCCGCAACTCAGCGCGGGGAAGACGCCGACACGGTCGCCCACGGCCACGGGCTGCCCGCTGTGATCGGTGCTCACTCCCTCGCCGAGGGCGGCCAGGGTGCCGACGATCTCATGCCCCAGCAGGGCGGGAAAGGTGATCCTGTCAAGGCGTCCCTGGTAGATGTGCGCGTCGGTGCCGCAGACGCCGCACAGTTCCAGCTTGACGACGAACTCGCCCGGACCGGGGGCGGGGACGGGGTAGGACCGGACCTCCACCGGCCCTGCGGCGTCCATGACGACCGCTGCTCGCGCCGCTGCCCTCATCCATCCCCTCCATATTCTGGATTCTATAGAATATGGAGGGAACCATAAGAGGCTCCCGCAAGGGAGGTCAATAGCCTGATTGCATCTGTTACCAGGACGTTTCATGCTTTGGTCGCCCATGTGTCCGGTTTACCGCTGTCCGGCCCCCGGTACGGCGCCCCTCGCCACCCAGGCCGGAGCGATGGCGTCTCCGCCCGCCGCCACCGGCCGACGCGACGGCGTGATGCGCCGTTGCCGGTCCGGATCAGCCTCTGCCGTCGGCCGTATCAGCGTCGTCCGTGGTCCGCGGTGGGCCGTCGTCGTGCTTCAGCGGAAGATCCCCGTGTGGCCGAGTGAGTAGCGTCCGGGCTGGGGGTAGATGGACAGGCCGTGCGGGCCGGCGCCGACATCGATCTTGCGGACGAGGCTGCCGTTCTCGGTGTCGAACACGTAGACCACCCCGTCATAGCGTCCGGACAGCCACAGGTGGCGGCCGTCGGCCGACACGCCGCCCATGTCCGGTGAGCCGCCTCCGGGAATGTGCCAGGTGTCGATCGGGCTGCGAAGGGCGAAGGAGATGACCGAGACCGACCCGGCGCCCCGGTTGGAGACGTACAGCACCTTCGAGTCCCGGCTGACGTAGAGGCCGTGGGCGCCCGCGCCGGTTTTGACGAAACCCGTGACCCGGAACCCCCCGGCGTCGACGAGCCACACGCCGTCCTTGGCCATGTCGGCGACGTAGAAGACGGTGCCGTCCGGGGAGAGTTTCACATCCTGTGGCATGTTGGGGTACGGCATGTGGCCGTGCCGCATGGCGTCGTGCGCCATGTCGTGTTCCATCTGGTACGACGCGTTGTCGCCCTGCGGGGTCGCGCGCCGGATGCCCCTGCGTCGTGTGGTGCCGTCCGCCAGGTCGATGACGGCGCGGACCTTACGGGCGGCTGTGTCGACGACCACCAGCTGGCCGGAGAACTCGCAGCTGCCGAGGAGGAGGTTGCCGTCGGCGGTGAAGTCCGCGTGGTTGATCCCCCGGCAGGGCATGTGCAGCGAGTGCCGGAGCCGCATGGTGCGCGGGTTGAGGAAGTCGAGCCGGTTCTCCCGCTCGGCCATCACCAGGGCGGTGCGGCCGTCCGGGGTGAAGTACAGGTTGTAGGGGTCGTCGACGAACACCGGCTTGCCCGCCTTGCCGGTCATGGGGTTGATCGGTGTCAGGGAGTTGCCGTCGTTGTTGTTGACCCAGAGCGTCTTCAGATCCCACGAGGGGACGACGTGCTGCGGTCGCCGGCCCACCGTGAAGGTGCGGAGCACCCGGTAGGTACGCGGGTCGATCACGCTGACGGTGTCGCTCTCGCTGTTGGGCACATAGACCCGCTCGGGAAACCTCGCCGCGACCGGGCTGAGCATCCCGGGCCGGTCGTGGGCGTAGATGTCCACCGGTGTGGCCGATCGGGTGGCCGAGGCGCTCGCCGCGCTGCCCGGCGATGCGGCGGAGGGCGTCCCGCCGACGGCCCCGGCGTGGTGAAGCGGGCCCGGCGCCGGCCGCCCGCCCGCACAGGCGGACAGGACGCACGCCGTCAACCCGATCAGAGGGATGATCACACCGGGCTTTCGCCGCTCACTTCTCAGTCGCCACATGACCCGCCCCTTCGATCCGACGCCGACTTTTCGTCGACTATGGAAACGTTAGGAACGGGTGGGTCGGCAGATGTTCAACCCGTGGTTAGTGTGGTGCTCGCTTTTTTCCTGCAACTCGCCCTGGCGGCGGGGGCAATCCGATTGTACGGCCGGTCTCCCGATTTCACTGAAGCCTACGTGAATTAAGTACACGATTACTTCTTCTTGTGTTGATGGCCGAGTCGGAGGGCTGGCGGAGTATGGTCACGGCGAATCTGGGTGATTGGCGCCCCGTGGCACAAGAGTGGTGACCGGCGGTATGGGCGTTCGGGGGAGATATGCATAACCTCGACAGCCTACATACCATAACGTAACGTCCGAGTGTCGCGAAAGACAGTAAGGAAAAGGAGCGTTCGTGAAGTACGAATGGGTGCAAAATGAGGCGTACGGTCAGGGTATATACACGTCGGCGGCGGCCAGGTTACGCGTGGGCGAGGGAGTCACGCCCGGCCAGAACATTGCAACGTTCCATTTCACCCGACGCGAAAAAAATCCGAGCCTGTGTTCGCCGGATGTATTCCCCGACCTGGTGCTCACCGCGACCAGCACCGGCGTTGGGGTGATGGTGGAGTACGGCATCTACGGAAAGAAGGCCAGAGTCAACGACAGTCATTCAGAGTATCAGTTCTTTCATTTCAATGAGAGACTCGCCGAACTCAAGAGGACGGAAGAGTGGCCCAGGATATACGTTCTCGACTGGGTCTTCACTGAACGTCCAGCGTGTGGTGGAGCCTGGGTGGGTGCGAAACGTGTCCAGGCCGGGTGCGCCACCCTCATCGGACACTACGACGAGTACCAGCGAGAGCGCCGGTGGGACAGCGACGGTGGCGGCGACGAGCCTTTCGGCGAGTCCGCGGAGCACGAGATCACCGTCTACAGCATGTTCGGAAAGGACACCGCCACCGCCGACATCCGTACCGCTCTCGCTGAGTACAAGAAAGTACTCAGGGAGAGGAGGTAATCGCGTCGCCCGAGCGCGGAGTGGTCCCGGCGCGGGATTCCCTGAACCTTCACCACGGCCGTCTCGGTTTTCTCGGGACCGTCATCGCCCCGCCTCCGTGCTCCGCGGCGGCGTAGGCAGGCCCGCCTTCAAGGGGGCCGACATCGTCGGGTGAGGCCTGCCGCCTGGACAGGGCCACTTACTGCATCGAGGTTTTCCCGGCGACTTTCAGGTGAGCCTGCCCTGTGGAGGTGGCCGTGGCGCGGTAGCGCGAGGGTGGGATTCCGTAACGGTCGGCGAACGCCTGGCGCAGCGTCTCCGTGGTTCCGAAGCCGCAGCGGGCCGCCACCCCGGCCATCGGCAGGGAGGTGGAGACCAGCAGGTGCGCGGCGGCCTCGGTGCGGGCCTGGCGGACGAACCGGCCCGGGGACCGCCCGAGGTGCCTGAGGAACAGGCGGGTCAGGTGCCGCTCGCTCACGCCCGCGCCGCTCGCCAGGGTGGCCGTGGTCAGATCGGCGTCCAGGTGCCCGGTGATGTGGTCGACGACCTGCTTGACCAGGCCGTTCTCCGGAGATTCGGCGGCGGTGAACATGCTCATCTGCGCCTGGTTGCCGGGGCGTTGCAGGTAGGTCACCAGGCTCCGCGCCACCCGCCGTGCCAGCTCGGCGCCGTGGTCCTCCTCGATGAGGGCGAGGGTGAGGTCCAGCGCGCTGGTGATGCCGGCGGAGGTGTAGGTGTCCCCGTCCCGGATGAAGATCGGGCCGGGATCGATGTCGACCTTCGGGTGGCGGGCGGCGATCTCGTGCGCCGACTGCCAGTGGGTGGTGGCGCGCCGGCCGTCGAGCAGGCCCGCGGCGGCCAGGATGTCGGCTCCGGTGCACACCGACGCGACGCGGCGGCTCTCGCGTGCCAGGCGGCGGACGTGAGCGACGATCAATCGGTTGCCGGCCGCGGCCTCGTGGCCCATGCCTCCCGACACGATGAGCGTGTCGAGCGGCCCGGCGACCCGTTCAAGGGCCTCCTGGGCCTGGAGCGTCAGGCCGGTGCCGCAGGTGATGGGGCGGCCTCCGGGGGTGGCCAGGCGAAGGCGGTAGAAGGGATCGGCGCCATGCCAGTTCGCGCTCTCCAGGGTCGTGGTCACGCAGGCGATGTCGAGCAACTCCGCCGCGTCGTATCCGATGACGGCGATCCGGCGTTCGAGCACGGGGTGAGCGTATGTCAGAAAAGACAGGAATCCCAGGTTTCCAGACCTATGCGGCGGCCTTTCTTGGTGCGCGGCCGGTACGGCGGCACGGTGGAGGCATGACTCAGACAGCAACCGTCACCCGCCGCCGGCGCAGGTTCGCCTGGCACTACGTCGAGATGGTCATCGCGATGTTCGCCGGCATGTTCGTCCTGGGCATGCTCCTGTCCGCCGTCGGGATCGGCTTCTCCCACGAGCGGCAGCCCGAGCTCGCCTACCTGCTGATGGCGTTCGACATGTCCGTGGGCATGGCGATCTGGATGCGCTACCGGGGCCACGGCTGGGCGGCCACCCTGGAGATGTGCGCCGCCATGTTCGTCCCCGTCGTGCCGCTCTTCCCGCTGCTCTGGCTGGGTCTCGTCGACGGCGGTGCCGTGATGACGCTCGCCCACCTGGCGATGTTCCCGCTGATGCTGGCCGCCATGCTCCGGCGCCACGACGAGTACGCCGGTTGCGCGGCCTGACGGCCGAGCGTCCGCAGGCATCGGGCGTGACCCGTACTCGTTGGCACACGGTGGCGGCCGGCGCGTACGGGTCACCGCCGGAAGTGGCGTCGGAAGTACCGTCAGGAGTGGTTTTCCGCGGTCGTCCGGGTCCCGCGGGGCGGCTCGGCGCCGCTGCCGGGCCCGGCAGGGGTGAGCGGCCCGTCGTCCTCGCGCAGCACGTCGTCGGCCATCTGGTCGTACTCGGCCACCCGGCTCCTGCCCGCCTCACCGAGCTGCTCGACCACCGCGGCGACCAGCGTTTCGAGCACCGCGACCGCCGGGGTCAGCGAGTCGAACGGGGAGGGCGAGCGGACCTGGGCGGGCAGCACGACATCCGCCACCGTGGCGGCGGGCGACAGCCACGGGTCGGTCAACAGCACGATCTTCACGTTGCGCGCCGCGGCGGCGCGGGCGAAGGCGATCGTCTCGCGCTGGTAGCGCCGGTAGTCGAAGAGCACCAGCACGTCGCGGCGGCCCATGTCGAGCAGGTGGGCGGCGTGGTCGGCGGTGGACCCGGCGATGTACGTCGCGTTGGGACGCAACTGGTGCAGGTGGGCGATGAGGTACTGGGCCAGGATGGTGCTGAACCGGCCACCGGCCGCCGAGACGCGGCGGCCGGGGTCGGCCAGCAGTTCCGCGGCCTTGACCAGCTCCCCCTCGGGAAGCTGGTCGAAGGTCATGGCGGTGGCGTCCAGCAGCACCCGGCGGGACCGGCTCAGCACCCTGCCGGTGTCCTCCTCGGCACTGCCGTACTGGGCCAGGGGAGAGGAGTAGCGCTGCTGGGTCTCGCGCTTGAGCGCCTGCTGCAACTCCGGGTAGCCGTCGAAACCCAGACGGTAGGCCAGCCGCAGCACGGTGGCCGGGCTGGTCTGAGCCTGGCTCGCGACGGTCGCCAGCGGCTCCAGACCGGCGGTCGGGTAGCCCGCGAGCAGGGTGCGGGCGACCCGCTGCTCCGCACGGGGCAGCTTGGGCAGCACGTCGCGGAGCTGGGCCGCGACGGTGCGCGGCTCAGGGGTGCCGAGCATGTTGCCTCCTCATGGGCGGCCGCCGGATCGTGCGGCGCGTCGCAAGGAAGGGATCATGCCACGAACCGTACGAAAAGAGAACGCCGCCCTCGGGTCGAGCGCCGCCCGGCGAACGTCCCCCGTCCACCGGCGCTCTGCAGCCTCGCGGCCGTCCGGTGCTCACCGCTCGTCCGCGAGCCCGCACCAGTCGATCGCGGTCAGCGCGTAGGTCTTCGCCGACTGCACCAGCTGGGCGATCTCCACGTACTCGTTCTCCGCGTGCGCGGTGTAGCCGACGCCCGGGCCGTACACCAGGCCGCCGATGCCCTTGCGGTCCATCCAGGTCAGGTCGCACACGCCCATGAAACCGGTCGTCAGCGGCGGCTGCCCGCCGGTCGCCGTGGTGTGCGCGCCGACCAGCGTCGCGCTCAGCGGGGCGTCGTCGGGCAGCGAGTACGGCGGCCAGAGCAGCTTCCACTCGAACACCGGCGGGTGCTCGCGCAGCCACGGGTCGGTGCGGCAGGCGTCCATGACCCGGGACTCGATCTCGGCCATGACCTCCTCGTTGGACCGGTCGGGGTGGTGGTAGACGCAGTACTCCACGACCAGCTCGTCGGCGAGGAAGAAGGGCACCAGGATGCCTGAGGGGTTGGCCCGCAGCACGCCGGGCAGCAGGTTGAAGTAGCCGGGAGGGAAGAGCGGGTGCCGGTTGTGCCGGGCCCAGTCGTCCTCCAGCGCGCGCAGCGCCTGGTAGATCACCCAGAACTTGTCGACGGTGTTGACGCCGAGCGCGTCGCCCTCCAGGGTCGGGTGCACGGTCATGCCCCGCAGCCCGGAGTGCGCGGTCTTGCCCTCCAGGGAGACGCTGAACCAGAGCAGGCCCGGTGTCACCGGCACCGACGCCGGCAGGGTGCCCGCCTGCCCGGACGGCTCGCAGACGATGGCCGCGTCCGCGCCGAACCCGGCCTCCAGCACCGCGGTGGTGCCCGCCTCGTGGTCGCCGACCTCCTCGCCGACGACGCCCTGCAGGACCAGGTCACCGGCCAGGCGCACGCCGGCCCCGCGCAGCGCGAGGGCCGCGTAGGCCGCGGCGACCAGGCCGCCCTTCATGTCCGTCGCGCCGCGTCCGATCACCGCGTCGTCGGTGACCTGGGCGCGGAACGGGTCGCCGCGCCACCGGTCGAGACGGCCCGGCGGTACGACGTCGACGTGCCCGTTGAGCAGCAGCGACCGGCCGCCGCCCGCGCCGGACACGACGCCGCAGGCGTTGTCGCGGCCCCGCTCCACGGTGACCTTGGTGACCTTGGCCCCGGCCTCGGCGTACAGGTCGCCGAGCAGTGCGCTGACGTCGCCCTCCGCCCCGACGATCTTGTCGTACTCCTGGCCGGGGTAGCGCGGGTTCACGCTGGGGATGGCGATCGCGTCGGCCAGGCTGGAGACCATCCGCTCGGCGAGCAGGTCGACCTGCTCCAGCACCCGGCGGGTCACGTCGTGTTCGGTGGTCATACGGTCTCCTTCGAGGTGGTGGGAAGGGGCTCCGGAGCGGGAGGGCGGGGCCGCCGGAGCGAGGTGAGGACGGAGTTCGCGATGCCGGCCAGGCCCTTGGGGGCGATCCAGAGCACCACGAGGATCAGCATGGCGATCACCATGTCGCGCCAGGCCCCGGCGTCCTGCAGCACGTCGGAGACCAGGGTGACGACCACGGCGCCGACGATCGGCCCGTAGACACTGCCGCTGCCGCCCAGGAAGATCATGCTGAGCAGCAGGGTCAGGTAGCCGAAGCCGAAGACGTCGGTGCTGACCACGCCGTTGAGGAAGGCGTTGAAACTGCCGGCCACCCCGGCCACGGCCGCGCCGACCATGAAGACGATCAGGTGCTGGCGCACCCTGGAGACGCCCCGGCTGGTGGCCAGCGCCTCGTTGTCGCGCAGTGCCAGCAGCGACATGCCCAGGGTCGAGCGGGTCAGCACCCGTACCAGCACGGTGACCGCGAACAGCAGCGCGGCGCCGAGGAAGTAGTAGCCGATCCGGCCGTCGGCCCGCAGGTTGACGTCGCCCAGGCTGAGGCGGGGGATGCCGACGATGCCGTTGGATCCGCCGGTCAGGCCCGCCTGCCCGAGCACCAGGTAGATGCAGAGCTGGGAGAAGACGTACGTGGCCAGGCCCACGTAGATGCCGCGCAGCCGCAGCACCGGCAGGAACGCCACCAGCGAGGCCAGCAGGGCCGAGAACCCCGAGATCGGCAGGGCCAGCCACGGGTCGATGCCGGTGCGGGTGGCCAGGATGCCCGTGGTGTAGGCGCCGATGCCGAAGAACCCGATCTGGGCGAAGTTGAAGATGCCGGCGAAACCGAGGGTGAGGTTCCAGCTCATGGCGAGCACGCCGTACATCGTGAAGAGGATCAGCAGCAGCCGGGCGTGCGGGTCGGTGAAGACCAGTGGCAGGGCCACCAGGACTGTCGCGTAGACCGGCCAGCCGGCCCAGGAGCGCAGGTTGGTCATGACGTTCACGCGCTCCTCACCTTGGTCCGCAGCAGTCCCTCGGGTTTGACCAGCATGATCACGATCATTGCGAGGAAGACCAGGACCGGGCTCCAGGAGAGCCCGAAGTAGTAGGTGGTGACGGCCTCGAGCAGGCCGATGGCGTACGCGCCGGCGATGGTGCCCGTCAGGCTGCCGGCTCCGCCCAAGGCGAGCACCACGAAGGCACGCAGCAGCGGGTCGCCGCCCATACCCGGGGAGATGAACTGCATGCTGCCGAGCAGCGCCCCGGCCACGGTGGCCAGGCCGATCGCGACCACGACCACGAAGACGTAGACCCGGCGCGGTGCGATGCCGAGCAGTTGGGCGTGCTCGCGGTTCTGTTCCAGCGCCCGTACGGTCAGTCCGATGCCGGTGCGTTTGAGGACCAGGGCCAGCAGGCCCACCAGCAGCGGGGCCAGCAGGATCGTGACAAGCTGGCTGCCCTGGGCGACCGCCCCGGCGACCTCGACGCGCGCACCACCGAACGGCGGGAGCTGCTTGATCTCCGGTCCCCAGATCAGCTGGGCGCCGCTCTGCAGCAGCATGGTGGCCGCCAGTGTGGCGACCATCACCAGCATGTCGCCTCCTGGGCGCCGGATGAACGGGCTGACCAGCAGGAACTCGTAGGCCACTCCGATCACTGCCATCGCCGCCACGGCGCCGAGCAGCGCGACCGCCACCGGCAGCCCGCCGGCGTCCAGCAGCGTCCAGGTCAGGTAGGCGCCGAACATCATCAGCGCGCCGTGCCCGAAGTTGAAGACCCGCAGCGTGGACCAGATCAGCGTCAGCCCCGCCGCCATGAGCATGTAGAGGCCGCCGAGGACGAGCGTGCTCGTCACGATGACACTAATGCCGTCCATCGGCGGTCCCTCCCAGGAAGAGCGACATCATCTCGTCGCGGCTGCGGCTGCCGTCCGACGCGCCGCTGTCCACCACGTCGCCGTGCAGGACGACGTGGTAGCGGTCGGTCAGGTCGAGCACCAGGTCCATGTCGCCGTCGATCAGGATGACCGACGAGACCTCGGCGCGGACCCGCACGATGCACTCACTCAGCTCGTGCTTGACCTTCGGTGACAGGCCCAGCGTGGGCTCGTCGAGGATCAGCAGCGTGGGCCGGGCCATCAGGCCCATGCCGAGGCTGGCCATCTGGCGTTCCCCGCCGCTGAGCGTGCCGGTGAGTTGCCGGCGCCGTTCCTTGAGCTTGGGGAAGACCGAGAACACCTGGTCGATCCCGTCCCGCCAGGTCGAGGAGTGCCCGCTGGAGGACGCGGAGAGCCGCAGTGCCTCCTCCACGGTCAGTTGCGGGAACAGCCGCGAGCCCTGTGGCACGTGGATGAGCCCGCGCCTGACCAGGCTGCCGGGGGACTCGCCCCTGGTGTCCCGCCCGGCGAAGGCGATCGTGCCGGAGGCGGCCCGGTGCAGGTTGGAGACGCAGCGCAGCAGCGTGGTCTTGCCGTGGCCGTTCGGCCCCAGCAGCCCGACCGCCTCGTGCTGCCCGACGCGCAGCGAGATGCCGCGCAACACCTTCGCCTGGCCGTAGCCGGCGGTGAGGTTCTCCACGGTCAGCAGATCGCTCATCGCGCGGCCCCCGGTCCCAGGTAGGCTTCGACGACCCTCGGGTCGGACAGGACCTCGGCCGGCCTGCCGGTCACGATGATCCGGCCGCTGTCGAGGACCGCCATCCGGTCGGCGAGCGCCTCCAGCACCGACAGCACGTGCTCGATGATCACCATGGTGACGCCCGTGCCGTGCACACCGGCCAGCAACCGGATCAGCGCGTCCTGGTCGGCCGGGTCGAGGCCGGCCGCGGGCTCGTCGAGCAGCAGTACCGAAGGGCCGCTGACCAGCGCGCCGGCGATCATCAGACGCTTGCGGTCGATCAGCGAGAGCCCGTCGGCCGGGCGGTTCAGATCGCCGCCGAGTTCCACCGCGTCCAGCGCCTCCCGGCACCGGGCGGGGGTCCAGCGCCTGGCCCTGCCCGCGCCGCCGTACGCCGAGCCGATGCGGACGTTCTCCAGCACGCTCAGCGACTCGAAGACGGCCTCGGTCTGGAAGGTGCGCTTGAGGCCGGCCTTGGCGATCCAGCGCGGTGAGCGGTTCTGGATCTCGTGGCCGTCGAAGATCACCTTTCCGGAGTCAGGCCGGATCGGGATACCGGTGAGCAGGTTGAACAGCGTGCTCTTGCCCGCGCCGTTGGGGCCGGCCAGGCCGAAGACCTCGTCGCGCGTCACCGACATCGAGACGCCGTCGACGGCCCGCAGGCTGCCGAACGACTTGCCGACCTCGTGCGCGGCGAGGATGACCTGCGAGTTCCCGTTCACGACGCGGCCTGCCCAGGTCCGCGCCAGTCGCCCTGGGCGAGGAAACCGCCGTCGACCGGGAGCAGCACGCCGTTGACGAACGAGGCGTCCGGGGCGACCAGGAACGCGACCGCCGCGGCGATCTCGTCCGGCGAGCACTGCCGCCCGGCCGGCTGGCGGGCCGCCGCCGCCTCGCGCTGCCGCAGGGACTCCGCGGCGGCCTCGGCGTCGAGCAGGCTCCGCGAGTCGCCCATGTCGTTGTCGACGTAGCCGGGCAGCACGGCGTTGACCCGGATTCCCCGTGGGCCACCCTCGACGGCGAGCTGCCGGGTCAGGTTGGCGATGGCGCCCTTGGCCGCGGAGTAGGCGGGGAAGGCCGGCAGGCCGGTGACCCCGAAGATGGACGACAGGTTGACCATGGCGCCCGCCCGGCCCGCGGCCAGCAGCGGGAACGCCGCCCTGGCACACAGGAACGTCCCGGTGACGTTGACGTCCATGACCCTGCGCCACTCGGAGATCGGCACGCCGGTGACGCCGCCGCCGCTCTCCGCGATGCCGGCGTTGTTGACCAGGATGTCCAGGCCGCCGAACTCGTCCGAGACCCGCGCGAACAGCGCCTCGACGCTGTCCTCGTCGGACACGTCCGCCACCTGGAACACGCACGCGGGGCCGTCCCCCGACAACTCCAGGGCGGTACGCGTCCCGCGTTCCACGTCGACGTCGGCGATCATGACCCGCGCCCCCTCCGCGCGCAGGCGGTGCGCGATGGCCGCGCCGATCCCGCCCGCCGCGCCTGTGACCAGGGCGCGTTGCCCGGTCAGAGTGCTCGCCATCGCGATATCTCCCTCAATCTGCTGGTACTCGTGGTGTTGGTCGGCCGTGGTGGGCCGCGACCGGGTGGCCGTCTCGGCCGGCCTGTCTCATCCGCCGGGCAGGCCCACCCCGTACGGCTTCATCCGGTCGACGCCGGGGGACCACGCTCCGCCACCGCGCCGTGCGATGCCGTTGGGGCGGGCGAAGTGCCAGGTGGTGGGCTCCTCGCTGACGACCTGGACGTCGAACCCGGCGGCGGAGAGGTCGGCCGTGGCCCCCGCGTCGCGCGAGTCCAGCCAGACGCGGTCACCCTCGGCGTGGATCCTCGGCGCCGAGATCGCCTCCTGGAGGTCCGCGCCGTCACGCCAGCGGGCGGCGATCTGGGCGACGGCGGAGATGATCCGCCGCCCGCCCGAGGCGCCGAGCGTCGCCTCGGCGTCCCCCGGGCCGGTCAGCACGACGGGGCTGACCGCGCTGAGCCCGGCCGCGCCCGGAGCCACGCTGGTCACCCGGCCGGGGCGGGGGTCGAAGTACATCATCCCGTCGTTCAGCACGATGCCGGTCTCCGGTTCCACCATGCGGGAGCCGAACAGGTCGAGCACCGTCTGGGTGAGCGAGACCGTCATGCCCTCGTCGTCGACCGCCGACAGGTGCGAGGTGCAGCCCGCCCTGGCGGAGCCGCCGGGGGGCGCGGGGAAGGCTTCCCCGCCCGTGATCCAGCGGGCCACCACCTCGTCGGCGTGCTCGGGGGAGGCCAGCCGCGCCCAGGGCGCCGGCCCCTCCTGGGAGGTGGTGACCTCGCGCAACCGGTCCTCGAACGCGTGGGACAGCACCCGCGCCCACAGCCGAGCCCCGGGATCCAGTCCCCGGCGCCGGGCGGCCTCGACCAGTTGCAGTGCCTCGATCACCGAGATCACCCCGGTGGCGTGCGGGCCGTACAGCCGGATCGGGCCGATCTCGACCGGAAGGACCTCGGACTCGTCGGCGACGTACCTGGCGAAATCCTTCTCCGACAGCAGGCCACCGGCCCCGGTGACCGCCGTCGCGATCGCGCGGGCGGACCGGCCCAGGTAGAACGCGTCTGGGCCGCCGGTGCCGATCTCGCGGAGCACCCGGGCCAGCCGGGGTTGGACGAGCGGGTCGCCGGGGCCCTGGGACGGGCCGCGCAGCGGCAGGCCGTCGGGCAGGAAGAGTTCCGCGGAGGAGGGGAAGGCCCGCAGTGTCCGGGCCTCGGCGCAGATCGTCGAGGAGGCGAACCAGTTGGTCTCGTGTCCCGCCTCGGCCAGTTCGATCGCCGGGGCGAGCACCTGGGCCAGCGGCAGGCGGCCGAACCTGGTGTGCGCCCGGCACAGCGCGGCGACCGCTCCGGGGACGCCCACCGACAGCGGGCCGACGATGTTCGCGTCGTCGCGTACGGCCGGCCAGTTGTACAGGCCGGTGCCGGTCGCGGACGCCGCCGGGGCGAACATCTCCGGGTGCGCCAGGCCCGGGGCTCGGATCGGGCCGCACACGACGGTCGCGGTCGGGGCGCCCGGCTCGCGTACCACCAGCCAGGCGCCGCCGCCGAGTCCGCTCATGTAGGGCTCGACCACTCCGGTGGCGAAGGCCGTGGCGACCGCCGCGTCCACGGCGCTGCCGCCCGCGCGCAGCATCGACGCCCCCGCGCGCGCCGCCCTCGGGTCGGGTGCGGTGACCATCCCACCGGTTCCCGGGGGAGGGCCCGGCTCAGCCCTGCCAGGCATCGGCGATCTCGCTCAGCGTCGCGAACCAGACGTCGCCCGCCGCCAGCATCCGCTCGACCAGCGCCTCCAGGACGAGCAGGTGGTGGGCCCGGCCGATGGTCTGCGGGTGCATGGTGAGCACGTAGACCGCGCCCGGCACCCGCTGGTGGGCGTAGTCGAAGATGGTGTTCCAGCGGTCTTCCATGTCGCGGTGGGAACCCAGCGGGGAGACCCCGGCGACGTACTCCACCGAGGGCCAGTCGTCGAGATACCACGACACGGGGATCTCCACGATCCGGCTCTCCGGGCCGAACTCGCTGGCCGACTCGTAGTTCACCGTGACCCGCCGGGGCCGGTACGGCTCGAACTCCCGGCCCATCAGCGAGCTGTCCCAGTCGAAGCCGAACTCCTCAAGCAGGCCCAGCGTGCTCTCGGAGAAGTCCCAGGCGGGCGAGCGGTAGCCGCGGGGACGGCGCCCGACGACCTGCTCGTGCTGGCGCAGCGCGACCTCCATGAGCCGGCGCTCCTCGTCGGGTCCCAGATCGGGTACGACCTCGTGGTAGCAGCCGTGCGCGGCGATCTCGTGCCCGGCCGCCAGGATCTGCTCGATGCGGTGCGGGAAGGTCACCAGGTCGTGGCCGGGGGTGGCCCAGGTCGCAGGCAGGTCGTTGCGGCCGAGCAGCTCCAGCAGCCGGGGCACCCCCTGTTCGGCGCCGAAGTCACCGCGTGACAGGTAGGACGGCGACGTGCGGCCCATGGTGCCCATCCAGGGGGAATGGGCGTCGAAGTCGAAGGTCAGCGCCACGGCCATCCGCTTGCCCGGCGGCAGCGCCAGGGAGGCGGAGGTCACTTCTTCATCCACGGCGGGAGCTGGAAGGAGCCCGACTTGTACTTCTCAGGGGCGATCAGCACTCGCTTCTCGTCCTGGAACTGGAAGGACTGCAGCGGCACGTAGTCGTCGCCCTGCTTGGCCAGGTGCGTGGTCTGGTCGAACGCGATCCGGCCGGAGGCCCGCTCGCTGTCGCTCTTGCCGATGGCGGCACCGATCGCCGACGCGTCGTCGGGGTCGCCGACCTCGCGCAGCGCATCGGCGTAGATCATGGTCTCCACGTAGGTCATCACGCCCTGCGGGTCGACGTTGTCGGTCCCGTACGCGGCCTGCCAGTCCTTCTGCAGCTGCGCGGCCGGCGCGTAGCTGGGCGAGGGCACCATGCCCGCGAGGTTGTTGAACAGCACGCCCTCGGCCTGCTGCTTGGTCAGCTCGAAGAACTGGGGCTGGTTGGGGCCGTACTGCATGAAGACCAGGGACTCGGTGGGCTTCTGCAGGAACTGCTGCAGGAAGCTGGCCTCGTTGGAGACCTGGTAGTCGGTGTTGACGATGAAGTCGGGGTCGGCGGAGCGGATCTTCCCGAGAACCGTGCCCCAGTCGTTGACCGTGCCGAACGGCACCTTCTCCTGGCCGGCGATGCTCCAGCCCTTGGCCTTGAACTGCTTGACCAGGCCGTCGGCGATGTTCTCGCTGTAGGGGTTGTCGGAGCGGACGATGAACGCCGACTTGTTGCGCGGCTTCCACAGCCCCTGCTCGGCCCAGGACTCCGCCAGGTCGACCGGCTCGGTCCCGTAGGCGTCGTAGTCAGGGGTGATCGACCAGACCGTGGGGTACTTCGCCGGGTCCTTCCCGATGATGGCCTGGGTCTGCGCGGTGTTGCCGCCGATGAGGTAGACCTTCTCCGCCGCGGCGAACTCGTCGATCTCGAAGTTGGACGTGGAGGCGTAACCGGTGACGACCGCCTTCACCGACTCGTCGTCGGTCAGGGTCTGTACGCCCTTGGTCACCGCGTCGTTGGACTGGCTCTGCACGTCCACGACCTTGAGCTTGAACGTGTACCCGTTGACGCCGCCGGCCTCGTTGAGCTGCTTGACGGCCAGCTCGGCCCCCTGCTTCATGCCCAGGCCGTCGGATGCCAGGCCCCCGGTCAGCGGGGCGAGCAGGCCGATCTGGATCTCCTTCGTGCCGGCCGCGCCGCCGGTCTCCGCGGCGGAGGTGTCGGGGGAGGTGGAGGAGGAGCACGCGGTGAGCGCCGCCAGGGCGCCCGTCACCGCGACGGCGGTGATCGCCCGGGTGGGCGTCCGGGGACGGAGGAAGGGGGAACGGGCCACGGTGAAGCCTCTCTGCGTCTGTGGGACGAGCGGACGAACGCATGCGGGACATGCCGGAGAGCGTCACATGCCTGTTTTGCACCGTTCTGTCACTGTCGACAATTGAAACGTACGTTGCATCCTGAGGCAAAGGCTAGACCTGTAAAAGGTTTGTTACTTAAACTCGATCCGCCGCACCGCTCTGATCTCGTAAAACGTGGTTCAGCTCGGCGGCAGGGCCGTTCCGGCCAGGAAGCCTCCGTCCACGTCGAGAACACTCCCCGTGATGAAGGAGGAGTCCGGATCGGCGAGGAACACGCACGCCCGCGCGATCTCCGCCGGCGTGCCCATGCGGTGCACCGGCTGCCCGGCGACCAGTGCCGCCACGTACTCGGCCGAGAGCGCCACGGTGGCCGGGACCTCGATCAGTCCGGGGGCGACGGCGTTGACGGTGATCCCCGACGGGGCGAACTCCAGCGCCAGGACCCTGGTGAGCATCTCCACCGCCGCCTTGGACGAGCAGTAGTGGGCGGCGCCCACCCGGGCCGAACGGGCCGCGCCGGAGGAGACGTTGACGATCCGGCGCCCGTCCCCGAGGGTGCCGGAGGTGCGGGCGAAGGCCTGCGAGGCCAGCATCACGCCGCGGACGTTGACGGCGAACACCTCGTCCCACTCCGCGGCGGTCATGTCGAGGACCGGGGTGTTCGGATAGACCCCGGCGCAGTTGACCAGCACGTCCACTCCGCCGTGCAGGGCGGTCGCCTGCTCGAAGGCGGCGGTCACCGACTCCGGGTCACGCACGTCCAGGCGCACCGCCGAGGCCGCCGGTGATCCCCCCGAGACGGCGGCGAGCTCCGCGGTGACCCTCGCCGTGCGCGTCTCGTCGAGGTCGGCGACGACGACCGTCGCCCCCGCCTCGTGGAACGCCCCGGTGATGCCCCGGCCGATGCCCTGGGCCCCGCCGGTGACCAGGACGACCGTCCCGTTGAACCTGCCGGGAGAGAGGTTGTCCGTCATGGGATGCCTTCCGGTGATGCCGGGCGGGAGCGGCCTCCCGCCGGCTCGACACATATGACCTGGGCGTTTCTGTCAGGGGTATCAGGTAACACGCATGCTAAGTTTCATTCCACCGCCTTGACCATACATATGAACCATATGTTTCACTTAGGGCGGCCGGGACGCGAGGTGCGGACCGGACTGGGAGGAGAAAGCCGATGACGACAGGGACCGCCTTCGTGGCGACCTGTGACCTCGCGGCCCAGATGCGGGGCCGGGCTACCCCGGTGGCCCGGCTGGACCAGACGTTGCGCACCGGAGTGGGATGGGTCCCCGCCAATCTGGCGCTGACCTGTTTCGGCCACCTGACCGACGACAACGTCTTCGGCTCGGTGGGCGACCTGCGGCTGCTCCCCGACCCCGCGACGGCCGTCGACCTGCCCGCCGACGGCCCGGTGCCGGGCACCCGGCTCTACCTCGCCGACCAGACCGGCCTGGACGGCAGCCCCTGGCCCGGCTGCCCGCGCGGCTTCCTCGCCCGTGCGCTGGCGGATCTGAGAGAGGTCGCGGGCCTTGAGGTGAACGCCTCCTTCGAACACGAGTTCATGCTCGGCGACCAGGCCGAGGCGCCGCCCTTCTCCTTCCAGCGCCTGCGCGGCGCCGAGCCGTTCGGCACCGACCTGGTCGCGCTGCTGGAGACGGCCGGGCTGGAGCCGGAGAGCTGGCTCCCCGAGTACGGGGACGGCCAGTTCGAGATCACCCTGCGGCCCGCTCCCGGGATGGTCGCCGCCGACCGGGCGATCCTGCTGCGCGAACTCGTCCGCGACCTCGCCCGCCGCAGGGGGCACCCGGTCACCTTCGTCCCGCTGGCCGACCCCGCGGGCGTCGGCAACGGCGTCCACGTGCACTTCTCGCTCCGCGAGGTCGGTGGCGGCCCGGTGATGTTCGACGCCGGAGCACCCGGCAGGCTCTCCTCGACCGCGGCCAGGTTCGCGGCCGGAATCCTGCGGCACGCCGGTGCGGTGGTGGCCGTCACCGCGCCCAGCGTCGGCTCCTATCTGCGACTCACCCCGCACCGGTGGAGCGCCGGCGGGGTCTTCCTCGCCGAGCGTAACCGCGAGGCGCTGCTGCGCATCGCGCCGACCGTCGAGATCGGCGGTGCCGACCCCGCGGACCAGCTCCACCTGGAGTACCGGGCGGCGGACGCCACGGCCAACCCGTGGCTGGTGCTCGGCGTCCTGATCCGCGCCGGCCTCGCGGGACTGGCCGGGGCCGAGCCCGCCCGGGTGTGGCCGGAGACCGCGTCCGAGGCCGACCTGGCCGAAGAGCCCGCGCTCCCCGGCTCCCTGCCCGAGGCGCTCGCCGCGCTGGAGGCCGACGAGGTCGCCCGAGGCTGGTTCCCCCACGAACTGCTCCACACGTTCCTCGCCGTGCGACGGGCCGAGCTGGCCTGCGTCAAGGGACTGCCCGACCACGAGCTCTGCCGGAAGGTCGCCGATGTCTACTGAGAACTTCTCCGGGGACGCGGCCGGCGACCTGGAGGGCGTGCTCGCCACCCTTCCCCTGGTCGACCACCATGTGCACGGTGCCTCCTCGGGAGAGCTGGGCCGCGGTGAGTTCGAGACGCTGGTGACCGAGTCCGACCGGCCGATCCCGGCGTTCATGACCCAGTTCGACTCCCAGCTGGGTTTCGCGATCCGCCGCTGGTGCGCGCCGGTCCTCGGCCTGCCCGCCCACGCGGCGCCGGAGGACTACCTGGCGCGCCGCACCGAACTGGGCGCCGCCGAGGTCAACCGGCTGCTCCTGGCCGCCAGCGGTATCGGCCGCTTTCTGCTGGAGACCGGTTATCGGGGCGACGACGTCCTGGACCCGGCCGGGATGGCGGAGGCGTCGGGGCGGCCCGTGCACGAGGTGGTCCGCATCGAGCAGGTGCTGGAGCAGGTGGCCGCCTCGGGGGTCTCGGCTGCGGAACTGCCGGGCCGCTTCCGCGAGGAGCTGGAGCGCCGCACCGTCGGCGCCGTCGGCCTCAAGAGCATCGTCGCCTACCGGCACGGCTTCGCCTTCGACCCGGCACCGCCCGGCGACCGGGAGGTCGCCCTGGCGGCGGGCCGCTGGCTGTCCGCCGGCGAGGCGAGCGGCCAGTGGCGGGTGGACGACCCGGTGCTGCTCCGCCTCGGACTCTGGGCCGGGGTGGAGCGCGGGTTGCCGCTGCAACTGCACGCCGGTTACGGGGACCCCGACGTGGAGCTGCACATGTGTGACCCGCTGCTGCTCACCCGCTGGCTGAAGCTCATCGAGCCGCACGGCGTGGACATCCTGCTGCTGCACTGCTACCCGTACCACCGCAACGCCGGTTATCTCGCGCAGGTCTTCCCACACGTCTACTTCGACGTCGGTCTCGGCGTCAACTACACCGGCAGCCGGTCGGACGCGCTGATCGCCGAGTCGCTGGAACTCGCGCCGTTCGCCAAGATCTTGTTCTCCTCGGACGCCTGGGGCCCGGCGGAGCTGCACATGCTGGGGGCGCGCCTGTTCCGCCGCGGGCTCGGCCGGGCGCTGCGCGGGTGGGTCGATGCCGGAGAGTGGGCCGAGGCGGAGGCCGTCCGGGTGGCCACCATGATCGGTGTGGACAACGCCCTGCGCGTCTACGGTCTGGAACCGGCCAAATGATCGAGCCTCTTGCCTTCGGCTCGGCCGTCGACTCCGTCGAGGCCAGGCTTCGGGCGGCACTGGAGCGGCGGATGCCCGCCGCGACAGAGCTGCGCCGCAGGCTGCACGCCCGCCCCGACCTGTCGGGCGAGGAGGGGCCGACCCGCGACCTGATCCTGGCCGAGCTGCCCGGACGCCCCGTGGAGGCGGTGGCCGGTACGGGTGCGCTGGTGCGCGTCGGCGGCCCCGGGCCCGCGGTCGCCGTACGGGCCGAACTCGACGCGCTGGCGGTGACCGAGCGGACCGGCGTCGACTGGGCGTCCGGCAGGCCGGGCCGCATGCACGCCTGCGGGCATGACGTGCACCTCGCCGCCCTGGTGGCGCTCTGCCACGCGGTCGGCGACACCCCCGGCGCCCCTCCGCTGGTCGCGATGCTCCAGCCGCGCGAGGAGACCTACCCCTCCGGCGCCCACGACATCGCCCGGTCGCCGTCGCTGGCGGAGCACCAGATCACCGCCATCATCGGCGCGCACGTCCAGCCCACCCTGCCGCGGGGCGAGGTCGCGGCCACCCCCGGCACGGTGAACGCCGCCGCCGACGAGTTCACGGTCGTGGTCAGGGGCCGCGGCGGGCACGCCGCCTACCCTCACCTGACCAGCGATCCGGTACTCGCGCTCGCGCACGTCGTCGTCGCCCTGCAGCGGGTGGTCAGCCGTGACGTCGACCCGACCAGCTCGGCGGTCCTCGGCGTCTCCATGCTGACGGCCGGCAGCGCACCCAACGTCGTGCCCGACGAGGCCACGGCCGGCGGTACGGTCAGGGCGCTGAGCGAGCGCATCCGCGACCAGGTGCACGCCCGGTTGGAGGAGGTCGCGGACCTGGTCGCGCGGGCCCACGGCTGCGAGGCCAAGGTGAGCATCACCCGAGGTGAGCCGGTCCTGTGCAACGACTCCGGGCTCGCCGCCCGAGCCGGTGCCCACCTGACCCACCTGGGCCTCACCCTCTCGCGGCCGCTGCTCTCCTTCGGCGCCGACGACTTCTCCTATCTCTCCGCGGTGCTGCCCGGCCTGATGATGTTCGTCGGGGTCGGTGACGGCACGGACGTGCGCATGCACAGCGCCGGCTTCCTGCCCGGCGACGACGCGGTACGCGACGTCGCGCTGACCATGCTGGCGGGTTACCTCGCGGCGGCGGAGAAGATGTAGCCGCGAAGGGCGCTCAACCGGTGACGTGTTCCCAGTAGGGGTCGCGGTAGAGCATGACCGAGGTGCCGCGCAGGAGTTCGTCGGGGGCGGAGAGCAGCATGAGTTCACCCCTCGCCTCCAGGGTGCGCAGGACGTCGCGGACCCGCGGGCCGACCGGCAGCCGGCCCACCGGGAGGTTGAGGGTGTCGCGGACCAGGTCGGCCACCTCGGAGAGCCGGAACGGCTCGGTGAAGCCGGCGATGAGCTCGCGGACGAACTCGATGGTGATGATGGTCTCGGCCTCGGCGTGGGCGAGCTGCCAGGTCAGCTGTGCCCTGCGCCGGCCGGTTCCGGCGCAGGCCGTGCACTGCTGGGAGAAGTCGGGCACGATGTTCTCGACGGTGCTGCCCAGGCAGGTGGTGCACTGGTTGGTCTCGGACGCGTGCAGCTCGGCCGCCGTCCGGTCGGCCAGCGGCCTGCCGCACAGGCAGAGATAGACCCGGAACCCGCCGCGTACCAGGACGAGGTCGTCGGCATCGTCGGGTATGTCTTCCCAGAGCGCGGTGATCGTGTGGATTCTCATCGTTGTGCGACTCTACCCACTTCACCGCAGTGTGACAGGGACCAGCCTCATCGGAGCGCTCCACAGCCACTCCTCGGTGATGTAGGTGGAGGTCAGCAGCGTCATCAGGCCCAGGGTGCGCTCGGTCGCGGTGGAGGGGTGGGCGCCGCAGTCGCCGAAACGACACATCCACAGTTCGACCATGCTGCTGTCGGAGAGCTGCTCGTGCACCGAGGGCCGTCCGGCGGGGAGCCCGTCCCGCCAGATGTCGACGGACGCGCTGGTGAACGGGAAGGCCCCGGCCAGCACCCCGCCGCCCGAGGTGACGGCACGGCCGACCCCGTCGTGCACCGGCAGGATGCCGTCGGACTGGAAGAGCACCACCCCACCCCCCGGCGGGCTGGCCACCCGCAGGACCTCCACGGGGGAGGCGTGCTCGGCGCTCCACAGCTCGCCGGTTGGAAGCGGCGGGCACGACTCCGGTAGGGCGCCCAGGCGGCGGATGACCTCGTCCTCGGTCACCTCGCCGACGAAGGCGACGCACAGTCCCTCGTTGTAGTCCTCGTACGAGAACATCATCGCGTCGACGGTGTCCTGGAGCTCGCGGAGCCTGGGGCTGATGGTGGGGGCCCCGGGCAGTTGGGCGAACAGGTCGGCCAGTTCGGTGAAGAGCGCCTGGGAGCCGGGTGAGCGGCCCGCGATGCACGGCCGCCAGGGGTCCGCGCCCGCGGCGAGCAGGACCCGTACGGCGTCGTCCCAGCCGTGGCGCACGGCCTCCCAGAGCGGGGTGGCGCCGTCGGCGTCGACGGGATCGACCTCCGCGCCCGAGGTCAGCAGCAGCTCCATCACCTGAACGGCACCCTCCTGGGCGGCCCGGTGCAGGGGCGTCGTGCGCAGCCACGGGAGCCACTGCCCGGGATCGAACCCGCTCGCCAACCGCCGGCGGATCCGTGCCAGGTTGGTGTCGCGCCACGCGTCGATGTCCTCGGCCCACTCGTTGTCGCTCACTTCATCCCATTTCGTCGTACTGAGCGGATCCAACCAGGTCCGGACGACAGTTTTCGATCAGTGCCTCGCGGGAGAGCCGGTCGGCGGCGCGGGTCGTCTCGGGAAGGCGGTAGCGGGGTGTCAGGTTCAGCACGTTGTGGCAGGCGGTGGCGAGGTCGACACGGTGTCCCACGGAGACGAAGACGGGCTTGACCCCGTGCCGGGTGCGCAGCACGCGGCCGACGACGTCACCGTCCAGCGTCAGGTCGGTCCACGAGCCCCGCTCGGGCGCGGGCGTGGGATAGGTGCCGACGAAGGCGGTCTTGCCGACCCCGATCGTGGGCAGTCCGGTGAGCACGCCGAGATGGCAGGCCAGGCCGAAGCGGCGCGGGTGCGCCAGGCCGTATCCATCGCAGACGACCAGGTCGGGGGTTACCGAGAGCCGCTCAAGGGCGTCCAGCAGGGCGGGTACCTCCCGGAAGGCGAGCAGCCCGGGGACGTAGTCGAAGGCCACCCTCCCGCTGACGGCGACCTTTTCGACGATCTCCAGCGTCGTCCCGTCCAGCACGGTCACCGCCGCCGCGAGCCGGTCCCTGTCGTAGGCGACGTCCACTCCCGCGATCCTGGCCGGACTGCGGGGACCCGGACCGGTCAGGTCGAGCAGTGCTCTGAGCTCGTCCTGGATGGCTTCGGCCTCCGTGACAGTGCGCGGCATTTGTACCTTCATAACTCCATGATCGCTACTTTTATAGTATGACGTTATATTTTGGGACTGTTCGTCTTTTTTGGTGACCGGTGAAGTTCTTTGGTGACCGGTGAAGTCGCCGCGCGGTGTCTCACGTTCAACGATGCCTGCCGGGCGGGTCCTGCCCAGGGCACGCCGGGAACAGTCGCGGAGCCGAGATCGTTCTGCAGGCACTGACGACTTCAGGAGCGTGGGCCGACATGGCGGGCAGCAGATCGATCGGGCGTCTCCTCGTGGGCGGGCTGGCACTGGCCGCCGCAGGGTGGGCGTTGAAGGACATCCCGGCGGAACTCGGGGGCAGAGCCAGGGGAGAGCGGCTGGAGCGGATGCGCCGCTCGCCACAGTTCCACGACGGCCTCTTTCGCAACTCCACGCCCAGCGCCTTCGTACCCTCGCCACAGAGCGCGCGGGAGATCGCCTGGAACATGCTGCACAACCGCGAGGAGCGCCGCCCGGCCACGCCGGTCCCGGTGGTGACCGCGCCGGCGGGCGGGCCGTCCCCGACCGGGCTGAGCGTCATCTGGTACGGTCACGCCACCGCGCTGCTGGAGATCGAGGGCCACCGCGTGCTCGTCGACCCGGTGTGGAGCAGACGCGCCTCGCCCTCCCAGTTGGTCGGCCCGCGCCGCCTGCACCCGATGCCGGGGCCGCTGGCAGGTCTTCCGCCGCTCGACGCGATCGTGATCTCGCACGATCACTACGACCACCTCGACCGCGCGACGGTACGCGGCCTGCTCGCGCTGCAGGCCGCGCCGTTCCTGGTGCCGCTGGGGATCGGCGCCCACCTGGAGCGCTGGGGCGTGCCCGCCTCACGGATCGTCGAGCTCGACTGGGACGAGGAGGCGAGCGTCGCGGGCCTGCGATTCGTCGCGACCGCCGCCCGTCACTTCTCCGGTCGCACCCTCAACCGCAACGTCACCCTGTGGGGCTCCTGGGTCATCGCCGGCCAGGAGAGGAAGGTCTTCTACGCCGGCGACTCCGGATACTTCGACGGCTACGCCGGGATCGGCGCCGCGCACGGCCCGTTCGACCTCACGCTCATGCCGATCGGCGCCTACAACGCCGCCTGGCCCGACATCCACATGAACCCGGAGGAGGCGGTCAACGCCCACCTCGACCTGGGCGGCAGGCTGCTCCTCCCGGTCCACTGGGCGACCTTCACCCTGGCCACGCACCCCTGGGCCGAACCGGTCGACCGTCTCTGGCGCGAGGCCAAGGCCCGTGACGTCCGCCTCGCCGTCCCCCGCCCGGGCGAGCGCGTCGACACCGCCGACGTCCCACTGCTGGAGAGCTGGTGGGAACTGCTGCGCGGCGGCGAGACGGGCCGCCGGCCGCGACAGCCGCTGCTCCCGCCCTCCCTGAGACTCTGAGCGACGAACTCCAGGCCGTCGCTCCGGCGGCCGGGTGCGCGTGACGACCACGGCGGGATTTCAGGCCCTCGCGGTTCTCGTCGACAGACGGGTGCGTACGACGAGATCGTGCACCGCGTCCGCCGACGACGCGGTGCCGGGAAGGCGGGAGGCGTCCCGAGCCTCCTCCAGCGACAGCACCGAGTGATCCGGGACGTACCGGACCTCCATCCGCACAGCCTGCCAGCCCCGTGCTCGGCACCGGTACAGGTTTTCCCGGCACTCGTCCACCACGCGTGGAGCGTACGCGAGCGCCTCCGGAACGGCGTCAGTACAGGTTCTCGCGGGCGTCGATGCTCAGGTCGTCGTCGATGAGCTTGGCCGGCCATTCCAGGTCCAGTTGCTCCTTGAGGATCCGGCCGAGGGTGGGCCGCGCCCCGCGGTCCGGCCATCGCTCCGGCTGCCAGAGCGCCGAGCGCCGGAAGGCCTTGGCACAGTGGAAGAAGCACTCCCGCACCTCGACGCTGACCGCCAGCGTGGGAACCTTCCCCTTCACCCGCAGGCGCTCCAGGTACGGGGCCTGGCTGACCACCCGCGCCCGCCCGTTGACGCGCAGGGTCTCCTCGGTGCCCGGCACCACGAACAGCAGGCCGACCTGCGGGTTGGCGACGATGTTGCGCAGGCTGTCGAGCCGGCGGTTGCCGGGCCGCTCGGGGATCACCAGCGTGTGGTCGTCGAGGACCAGCACGCCACCGGGTTCCTCGCCACGCGGGGAGACATCGCAGGTGCCGTCGGATCCCGAGGTCGCCAGCAGCAGGAAGGGCGAGGTGGCGATGAAGTCACGGGCGTGCTCGTCGAGGTGGCCGATGTCCTTGCGCAGGACGACCTCGCCGACCTCGCCGACGATCCTGCGGAGTTCTTCTTCCGAGTTGACCGTGACGATCGAGCCGGTCTCACCGGTATCGAGGGAAGGCATGAAATAAGGCTAACCTTCGTTAAATCTTGCCTTAACGGCACCCTTCCCGTTCGATGGGCGCATGGAGGGGCCGTGAGCGGCGGGAGGAGCGGAACGGGGAGAGGCCAGGTGCGGAGACCGGCCCCCGTCCGATGGGCGGACGGTGTCCCGAGAGCGACCGGGGGGCGGTGACCGATTCCCCGGAATACACCCCGGAACTCTTGCTTAACGCGAGATAGCCGCCTATTCGTTATATCTTTGATCTTGCAGGTCAAGACTGCTTCGCAGGAGATTGACCGGAGTTGTCAGATTTTATGCGACCCTCTGGGAGCTTTCCTCCGATGAACAGATGGAAGACGATCATCGTCGCGCTGACGGTCATCCTGCCGGCCGGTGTCCTGCCGGCCGTCGTGTCACCCGCGGTGGCCGCCCGATCCGCGGCCCCCCTGATAGAGAACGGCGAGACCCAGCCGGTCTACTCGCGAGCCGACGCACTGACCGAGACCGTGTTCGTCGAGGTCGCCGGGGTCGACAGCGACGCCGACGGGCTCCCCGACCGGGTTGCCGTCGACATCATGCGCCCCAAGGAGACCGACTCCGGGACGAAGGTCCCGGTCATCATGGAGGCCAGCCCCTACTACGCGGGCGGCAACGACGTGCCCAACCACGTCGTCGACCTCGACGGCTCCGACCCGGCGGGCATGGAGTACCGGCGCAACAAGTTCAACGACCTGCACGACGAGATGTTCGGCGAAGGCTTCGACGCGTCCCGCGCGGTCGCTCCGCCCTTCCGCGGCTACTACGACAACTACTTCGTGCCACGCGGCTACGCGATCGCACTGGTGGAGAACCTCGGCTCGGGCCGGGCGACCGGCTGTCCCACCACCGGCCTGGACAACGAGACCGCGGGCCCCAAGGCCGCGATCGACTGGCTCAACGGCCGCGCCCGCGGATTCGACGCGGCCGGCGACGAGGTCAAGGCCGGCTGGTCCACCGGGAACGTCGGCATGATCGGAGTCTCCTACAACGGCACGCTGCCCAACGCCGTCGCCGCGACCGGGGTCAAGGGCCTCAAGGCGATCGTGCCGATCGCGGCCATCTCCTCCTGGTACGACTACTACCGGGCCAACGGCGGCGTGCTGGCCCCCGGCGGCTACCAGGGTGAGGACGCCGACGTGCTCGCCCGCTACGTGCTGACCCGTCAGAACGCCCAGCAGGCCTGCGGCGCGCTGATGGACCGGATAGAGAAGGACCAGGACCGGGTCACCGGCGACTACTCCGACTTCTGGGACCGGCGCAACTACCTCAACGACGTGCGCAAGGTCCGCGCGGCGGTCTTCCTGGTGCACGGCCTCAACGACTGGAACGTCAAGACCAAGCAGGCCGTCCAGTGGTGGGACGCCCTCGCGAAGCGGAACGTGCCCCGCAAGATCTGGCTCCACCAGGGCGCGCACTTCAACCCGTTCTCCTTCGCCGGGCGCAACGCCGAGTGGCTGCGCCAGCTCCACCGCTGGTTCGACTTCCACCTGTACGGCCTGCGCAACGGCATCATGGACGAGCCGCAGGCGGATGTGGAGTCGGGGCCGGGGCAGTGGGCGCAGCACGCCTCGTGGCCGCTGCCGGGCACCCGCGACGTACGGCTCCAGCTGGCCGCCGGGCAGGACGGCCGCAACGGCACCCTGGGCGCCGACCGCCCCCGAGGCCGCGCCGCCGTCGAGTCCTTCGTCGACCAGAGCACCCGAGGTGCCGAGCAGCTCGTCGAGAACACCGAGAGCACCGACCCCAACCGCCTGGCCTACCTGTCGAGTCCGCTGGCCCTCGACGCGCGGCTGTCCGGCACCCCGGAGGTCTCGGTGCGGGCCGCGTTCAAGGGCGGGCGCTCGCCGTACCTGACGGCGCTGCTCGTCGACTACGGAACCGACGCCCGCGCCTACGGTGATGTCGCCTACGGCGCCACTCAGGTCTGCTACGGCCAGGGCGTGCCCGGCGACACCGGCTGCGCCCGGCTGGCCGAGCACGTCACGGTGACCGCCCCCTACAAGATCATCACAAGGGGCTGGCTGGACGTCCGTAACCGCGACTCCGCGGCCAGGACCGAACTGCTGCGCGAGGACCGCTTCTACGACTTCCGCTTCGACCTCCAGCCCGGCGACTACGTCGTCAAGGCCGGTCACCGGATCGGCGTCGTGCTCATCTCCACGGACCGCGACTTCACGCTGCGCCTGCCCCCGGGCACCGCCGTCTCGGTCGACCCCCGTGCCAGCTCGGTCACCCTCCCTCTCGTCGGCGGCCGCTCCGCCCTCTAGGGTCACGACCTCGATCCGGGTGAGCGGGCACGTTCCCGGTGTGCCTGCTTCCCGATCGGGGAGGCCGTCGCTCCTGGGCGGGCCGTCGTATCCATCGAGCACACCCGAGTGGGGACGGGGCCGGGGCCCTTCTGGGGGATAACCCTGGCCTGTCCCTGACATCGGCTCGCAGGTCTGCCGCCGGGCCCGGCCAGGGCCTAGCGTTGCGGGCATGGGACGAATTCTTCTGATCGTGGCGGCCGTGGTGATCGCCTTCATCTTGCTGGGCTCGGTTCTGGGCTTCCTGTTCACGCTCCTCAAGTGGGCTCTGATCATCGGCCTGGTGGGCGTGGTGGTCATGTTCGCGAGCAGGCTCTTCCGCTCCTCGAACGTACGCGACTGACCCGATGCCGAGGTCCCGCCCGCCGGCACCCCCGTGTCGCCGACGGGCGGGCAGACGTCTCCGGTCAGTCCCGGGACACCTGCTTCAGCTGGAGCTCGTCGAGCAGGGTCCGGGTCGCGGTGGTCACCGCGTCCACGGCCCTTTCGAAGGCCTCGGCGTTGCGCGTCGAGGGGGAGCGGAAGCCCGACACCTTGCGGACGTACTGGAGCGCGGCGGCTCGTACGTCGTCGTCGGTCACGTCGCTGGCGTAGGGCTCACGAAGAGTCTTGATGCTGCGGCACATGACAGGACGGTACTCCGCCCCGTGGCTCTCCCGGCCCCGGCAGGCCGAGGAGATCATCGCCTCCGGGCAGGCCGACGCCGTCCTGCCCGGCCCCGGGCTGCTCCGCAACCCGTACCGGCCGAACCGGGCCGCCCGCGAGCTCGGTTCCGCCGGAGCCCGCCGGAAGGGGTACCCGCGGGTGGGATGGTCAGGGGGATTTGACGGACCGGCCCGCCAGGGGGCGCACCCCCGGGGGTCGAGCGGGCCGGTCCGGGATCATGGGATGGCGCGGCGCAGGGCCAGTGCGTCCTGGCGAACCTTCGCGGGGGTCTGGCCGTCGACGAGCAGGCGGCGCATCAGGGCCGCGACCTCGCCCATGGTGTCCGGGCCGAAGCCGCGGCGGGTCACCTCCTGGGTGCCGATCCGCAGGCCCCTCCTGGGTTCCTCGGCAGGCCGGTCGGGCAGGCCGATGCCGCTGAGGTAGACGCCCCCCTCGGCCAGCAGCCGGGCGGCCTCGTCTCCGCCGCCGAACGCGCCCGCGTCCACCGCCACGTGGTGCGAGACGGTCCAGCCCCGATGGGCGGCGGTCACAGTGAAGCCCTCGCGGTCCAGCGCGGCGGCCAGCGCCCCGGCGTTGGCGATGCAGCGGTCGGCGTACCCGGAACCTCCCGCGGCGTGTTCCGCGGCGACGACGGCCAGCGGGGCCAGGCGGGAGGCGTCGTAGTTGGCGGTCAGGCCGGGATAGGCCGCCGCCGCCACCTGCCGGGCGAGATCCGCGTCGCGGGTCACGACGGCCCCGCCGGGAGGCCCGCCGAAGGACTTGTAGGTGGACATGGTCATCAGGTGCGCACCCTCGTCCAGTGGCCGCTGGAACCGCCCGCCCGCGATCAGTCCCGCCACGTGCGAGGCGTCGTAGAGCAGCAGGGCGCCCACCTCGTCGCACGCGGCCCGCACCCGCGCCACGTCGTGGGGGAACAGCATCAGGCTCGCCCCGAGCACCACCAGCGCGGGCCGCCTCTCGCGTAGGAACGCCGGGAGGGCCGCGTGGTCGACATCGAGCCGTCCGGTGTCGTAGGGCAGGTCGGCGACCCGCAGGCCACGGATCCCGGCGGCGCCCTGGGCGTGGTGGCTGGTGTGGCCCCCGACGGCCCGAGGCAGCACCGCGATCGTGTCGCCGGGGACGGCGAACGCGCTGTAGCAGGCGAGGTTGGCCAGTGTGGCGCTCTGCAGCCGCACCTCGGCGAACTCGCCGCCCATCAGCGCCGCGATCTGGAGCGGGACCAGCACCTCCAGCACGTCCAGCTCCTCCAGGCCGGTCTGGCGTTTGTCCCCCGGCCAGCCCATCGAAGGCCGGCAGCCCAGGGAGATCTCATGGGCGGCCCTGGCGCGCTCGCTCATCGTGTTGGTGCCGGCGTACAGGACCACACCGTCCTCGTCGAGGCGGCCGCGGTGCTCGGCCAGCACCGCGTCGACCAGCCTGGTCACCGCGTCCAGGCCCAACCCCGACACCTCGGCCTCGAGCTCGGCCAGGCGCGGCTGTGCCTGGGGCGGTGCCCACGGGGCGACGCGGCTGCGCTCCTGCACGAAGCTCCTTTCACAGGGCTGTCAGGCGGCTCTCACGAGGTGGACCCCTCCAGAACGAATACTGTGACGCTACGGCGAGTGCCGGGGGGAGTCATCGTTCCGCCAGCGGAGATCCTTCCTACATCTGTAGGATTGGAACGTGATTGCGGATGATGTTCAGGACCTGCTGGAGGCGCTGGCCGCGAGCGTGGGCAGGGGCATGTCCGTCGACGACCTGGAGGGCCGGGTCGTCGCGCACAGCGCCCATCACGGGGAGGTCGACCAGGTCAGGGCCCGCGCCATTCTGTCACGGTCGGTTCCCACGGCGGTGGGGGCCTGGCAGGAGAGGCACGGGGTGGCCTCGACCCGAGAGCCGGTCAGGGTTCCGGAGAATCCCTCGCTGGGCATGGCGGCCCGGCTCTGCGTGCCCCTGCTCCACCAGGGCCGCCGTGTCGGCTACCTGTGGATCATCGAGGGCCCGGGCCCGTTGAACCCGCAGGAGCAGGGCAGGGCCGTGCGCGACGCCGCCGCGATCGCGGCCCTGCTCGACGACGGCGGCAGCTCCCACACCCTGAGCCTCCTGCTCACCGGCGAGATCGGGGTGCGGCGTGCGGCCGGGGTGCTCGGGGAGGGGCCGCTGCGCGTCCTGGCGCTGCGGGGCGACCCGGCCTTCCTACGTGAGGCGGTCGGTGCCGAGCTGGCCAGGACGCGCCGGCCACCGGCCTTCACGATCCTGGACCGGCACGCCGTGCTGCTGCTCAACCGTGGCGAGGACGTGACGGCGCTGGGGGAGCGGCTGGCCACGCGGACCCGCATGGGCGCCGGGGTCAGCGCACCGCACCCGGGGCTCGAGTCAGCCGTACGGGCACATGAGGAGGCGCTCACCGCGGCCAGGGCGGCGGCGGCGGAACCGGCGCTGCGACCGGTCGCCCACTGGCCGGACCTGGGCGTCTACCGGCTGCTCGCCGAGCCGGTCGCCGGTACTCCCGGTACTCCCGGTACTCCCGGTACGCTCGGCGGTCCGCTTGACGCGCTACGGGAGCATCCGGCGCTCCTGGTCACCCTGGAGACCTACCTGGACAGCGGGGGAGACGCCCAGGAGACCGCCCGGCTGCTCCACCTGCACCGCACCAGCCTCTATTACCGCCTCACCAGAATCGAGCAGCTGGCCGACCGCAACCTCAAGAACGGAACCCACAGGTTAGAACTTCATCTCGCGCTGAAGCTCGGTCGCTGGAATGCGGTGTAACGGCCGGACAATCCGGGCACAGCTCTGCGATGCCGCAGTTGATCAGCGAGATCATGACCGTCGTCATCGTGCTCATGCTCATCCCGCTGTCGTTGGTCATCGTGTCGGTGGTCGTCCTCGTCGCACTCGCGGCGTTGGCTCTGGCGACACCACGGGAGCAGGATGGAAGAACGACTTCCCGGAGGTAGACGATGCGACAACTCAGCGCGGTGGACACGCAGTTCCTGAATTTCGAGACCTCGACGAACGTCGCGAACATCGGGGGGCTCGCGATCCTGTCGGGCAGGCTGTCGCGGAGCGACCTGGTGTCGCTGCTGGCCCGGCGGCTCCACCTGGCAGCGCCCTTCCGCATGCGACTCGTCTCCGTCCCGTTCGGCCTGGACCATCCGTACTGGACGGAGGACTCCAGGATCGACCTCGACTACCACGTGCGTGAGATCGCGCTGCCCCGCCCGGGCAGCGACAAGCAGCTGGGTGAGCAGGTGGCCAGGCTGCACGCCCGCTGCCTCGACCGGCGGCGGCCGCTCTGGGAGATGTATCTGATCCATGGTCTGGCCGGAGATCGTACGGCCCTCTACACGAAGGTCCACCACGCCGCGGTCGACGGCGTCACCGGCGCCGACGTGCTGGCCAGCCTGCTGGACACCTCTCCCGAGCCCGTCGAGGTCGAGATGGCGCCCGCGGCCGAGCCCGAGGAGCGGATCGACACCCGGGAGATGGTCGCCAGGGGGATCGTCAAGGCGGTGGTCAACCCGGCCAACACGGTACGGTTTCTGATCAACGCCGTCCCGCACCTGGACGAGATCCCCCTGATCTCCCAGGTACCCGGGGCCGGGCTGGTCTCGCGGATCACCCGGCAACTTGCCAACCGTCTGTCGGGTACCGCGGAGGTGCCCGACATGCCCCGGATGACCGTCCCGCGTACCCCCTTCAGCGGCAGGATCAGCGCGCACCGCAGGTTCGCCTACGCGGCCCTGCCGCTGGAGGACGTCAAGCTGGTCAAGAACGCCCTCGGCGTCACGGTGAACGACGTGGTGATGGCCCTGTGCGCCGGGGCGTTGCGCCAGTGGCTGATCAAGCACGACGCGCTGCCCGAGCAGCCTCTCGTAGCGGGGGTGCCGTTCTCGCTCCGCGTCTCCGGTGACCGGCGCGCGGGCAACCAGGTCACCATCATGATCACGACGCTGGCGACGCAGGTGGCCGACCCATTGGAACGGCTGCTGGCGGTACGTGACGCGATGCGGCTGATCAAGGATCGCTCGTCGCTGGCCCCGGCCAGCTGGATTCAGGAGCTCAGCGACATCATGCCCTCCGCGCTGACCGGCCTGGCCTCCCGGGCGGCCTTCAACCTCTTCGCTGACAGCGCGGGCCCGATCAACGTGATGATCTCCAACGTGCCCGGCCCGCAACTCCCCCTCTATGTGAGCGGCGCCCGGCTGCTGTCGTACTACCCCGTCTCGGTGGTGACCGACGCCAGTGGCGGCCTCAACATCACGGTCTTCTCCTACGACGGCTCACTTGACGTCGGCGTGATCGCCTGCCGTGAGATGGTTCCCGACGTCTGGGCCCTCACCGACTATCTCAGGGACGCCCTGCTGGAACTGAAGCTCCTCGCTGAGCAGCAGTGACAGGCCGGGCGCGCCCTTGACGAAGCGCAGGGTCTTCTCCAGGCAGACGATCGAGCCCCGCTCGTGCCTGTTGACGAAACGGATGTCGTCGGCCAGGGCACGCATGATCAGCAGTCCTCGGCCGTGTTCGGAGGTGGGGGCGGGGGAGGCGGGACCCGAGAAGTCGAAGCCGTCGCCGGCGTCCACCACCTTGATCACGCAACGGTTCCTGGACAGCTCGGTGCTGACCATGTAGTCGTCACTGGGTGTGGCGTGCTTGATGACGTTGGAACACGCTTCGGAGAGCATGAGCTGAATGTCCTCGCGGATCTGGGACACCACGCCCAGAGCGCGGAGCGAGGCGTCGAGAAGTTGCCTGATCACGGGAACGCTGGCGGCGTCACGCGGCAGACGCAACGCGATAGTGGCCTCCACGGTGTCCTCCTTTCGCAGCCGGTCTCCTAAAGGCTTGCCCTGCACGCCCCGTCCTAACCGGAGATGGTTGATCGTGACTCTGGATATCGGAAAGGGGCGGCAAAGTTCGGTGCATGAAAAATGTGGCAGGGCAGCGGAACAGCCGGTCCGCTTCGGGCGGCCGGCTGTCCTGTGACTTCTCGCCTCAGCCCGAGAACGCGTCGATCGTGGCCTGGCAGAAGGCCTTGAGGTCGTCGGGCTTGCGGCTGGTGATCAGCGTGTTCGGGCCCGAGGTACAGATCACGACCTCGTGGTCCTCCCAGTTGGCGCCGGCGTTGCGCAGGTCGGTCGCGAGGCTCGGCCAGGACGTGACCTTGCGGCCGCGCACCACGTCTGCCTCGATCAGCGTCCAGGGCGCGTGGCAGATGGCCGCGACGGGCTTGCCCGCGTCGAAGAAGCCCTTCGCGAAGCCGACCGCCTCCGGCACGGTACGCAGCAGGTCGGGATTGGCGACGCCGCCCGGCAGCACCAGCCCGTCGAAGTCGGCGGCGGAGACCTCCTCGACCGTCGCGTCCACAGGGAACCGGTCGGCCCGATCGAGGTGGTTGAACGCCTGGACCTGACCCCGTTCGGTGGAGATGAGCCTGGGGGTGGCCCCGGCCCGCTTGACGGCGTTCCACGGCTCGGTGAGCTCGACCTGCTCGATGCCCTCCGGGGCCACGAGGAAGGCGATCGTCTTGGCGTTCAGCATGTCATCCCCTTTGTGACGTGCGGTGATGTCTTCAGGAGGGCGTCATTCCCGGGGTTTCGGAATCTATGCGAGAGCCACTGGTCCCAGGACGAACCTTGCGACGGCGGAGGCCGGAACCGATGAGCCGGGTGATGAGCTCACGTGAGGAGACGGCCTCCGCGCCCAGCGCGACGGCCCGCTCGTAGAAGGTCTGGGGAACGTCGTAGTGATCGCGGTCGAAGGCGCGGGGCGGTACGCCCAGTGCCTCCGCGAAGGTGTGCAGCTCCTCGGTCGAGCTGTCGCTGACCAGGTGTGACCAGAACAGCCCGTGCGGACCCGGCCAGTTGGGCGGGTCGATGAGTACGCTCACCGCCGGACGAGGTCGAGCGCGACCTCCAGAGCGGCGGCCCGCCGCTCCTCGTCGGAGATCGGGTCGTCCCCGAGGACGATCCATGCGGCGTGCAGCGCGAACAGGGCCATTGAGTTTCTCAGCCGAGTGGCGGTGGGATCGTCCGGTTCGACGAGGAATGTGAGCAGGTCCAGCATCCGGTGGCGGGTCTTCTCCATCGTCGGATGGTTCTTGAGCGAGGTCTGGTTGCGCTCGAAGAACCGCATGATCTCGTGGTGCCGGTCCCGGTGCAGGTCGTCGGAGTAACGACGGAGTAGTTCGCGGCGGGTCTCCTCGGTGCGCGGCTGGGACGCGGCCCAGGCGAGCAGCGCCTCGACCGCGCGTACCCGGTCCTCGGCCAGGCTGGCGACGATGTCGTCCTTGGTCTTGAAGTGGTAGTAGAGGGCCGCCTTGGTCACGCCGAGGGCCTCGGCTATCTCGCGGAGCGAGGTGGCCTCGTAGCCCTGCTCGACGAAAAGAGTCAGGGCGACGTCCTGAATGCGCGTCCGGGTGTCGACGTGTTCCCTCATGGTTCCCTTTGCCGAGAAATCAACTTGACGGCCGACAAGTAAGCGGCCTACATTCCCAGCATATCCGACACTAACCGGTCGGCAAGTAAGCAAGATCTCTTTTAGGGGGCGAAGTGAACGAGGTCGCGGCCGCACCGGGGCGGCGCCGCGAGGTCATGGTGGTACTACCGGGCCTGATGCTCGCGATGGTCCTGGCCATGCTCGACAACATGATCGTCGGTACCGCGATGCCGCGCATCGTCGGCGAGCTCGGCGGGCTCACCCACCTGTCCTGGGTGGTGACCGCCTACGTGCTCGGCACCACCGTCTCGACCCCCATCTGGGGAAAGATCGGTGACCTGTACGGCAGGAAGAACATCTTCCTCGCCTCCATCGGCATCTTCATGATCGGCTCGGTGCTCTGCGGCATGGCCGGCTCGCAGATGCTCGGCGGCCCGTCCGACGGGATGATGCAGCTCATCGCGTTCCGGGCGTTCCAGGGTCTCGGCGCCGGCGGCCTGCTGGTCAACGCCATGGCGATCATCGGAGACCTCGTCCCGCCCCGCGAGCGCGGCCAGTACCAGGGCATCATGGCCGCCGTGATGTCGCTGGCCATGATCGCCGGTCCGCTCGTCGGCGGGTTCATCACCGACCACCTCGACTGGCGCTGGGCCTTCTACGTGAACCTGCCCATCGGGTTCGTCGCGCTGGCCCTGCTGGCGATCAAGCTGAAACTGCCCAAGCATCGCACCGAGCACCGCATCGACTGGCTCGGCGCGGCCCTGCTCTCGGTCGGCATCACCGCGCTGGTCCTCATCACCACCTGGGGCGGCAACGACTACGGGTGGAACTCGCCGCAGATCCTCGGCCTGGCGGCACTCGCCGTCGTCACACTGGGGCTGTTCATCCCGGTGGAGCAGCGCGCCGCCGAGCCCATCATGCCGCTCAACGTCTTCCGGGACCGCAACTTCAGCCTGATCTCGGGTGTGGGCTTCCTGCTCGGCTTCGCCATGTTCGGTGTCATCAACTTCCTGCCGCTGTTCCAGCAGACGGTCCAGGGAGCCACGGCCACCAACTCCGGCCTGCTGCTGCTCCCGATGATGGGCGCCTCCATGGTGGTCTCGCTCTTCGTCGGCCGCGCCATCACCCAGACGGGCAAGTACAAGATCTACCCGGTTCTCGGCGGCGTGATCATGGCGATCGGCATGTGGCTGCTGTCCCTGATGGACGTTCACACACCCGCCTGGCAGACCGGCGTGTTCATCGCGGTGCTCGGCCTCGGCATGGGCTTCCTGATGCAGACCACCATGCTGATCGCCCAGAACAGCGTCGAGCAGAAGGACCTCGGCGTCGCCAGCAGCGCCTCGACCTTCTTCCGCTCCATCGGCGGCTCGTTCGGCGTCTCGCTGTTCGGCGCGATCTTCAACAACCGCCTCACCTCCAACCTGGAGAGCAAGCTGGGCGCCGCGGGCGAGCAGCTGGCCTCCGGCGGCGCCCAGTTCAACCCGGCGGCCCTGCACGAGCTGCCCGAAGGAGTGCGGATCGGCTTCCTGGAGTCGCTGGCCGACTCCATCTCCGGCGTCTTCTGGTGGGCGATCGTGTTCGCCGTCCTGGTTCCGCTGCTGGCGGCGTTCATCAAGGAGATCCCGTTGCGCGGCGGCCCCGAGAGCGCCCAGGAGGCCGAGGTCCAGGTGCCGGTGCTCGACTGATCAACCGATCCCAAGTTCCGACCCAGCGATTCCCAACCCGCCCCCGCCACGATGAGGGGCATGAAGACGACCATCCCCGCCGCCGGGTACCTCACCCGGCGGCCTTCCGCCGCCGACGCCCCCGAGATCCACGAGCTGATCTCGCTCTGTGACACCCAGGTGATCGGCAAGGCCGACATGACCCTCGACGACGTCGCCGACCAGCTGAACGACTCGTCCTTCGACGTGGAGTCCGACGGCTGGCTCGTCCACGACGAGAGCGGGCGCCTGGTGGCCTGGGCCTGGGCCTGCCGCAAGGGCGCCAGTGACAACGTCGACGTCGACGTGGTCGTGCACCCCGGCGCGCCGGAGCTGACCGGCCCGCTCTGGGACACCGTGACCGAGCGGGCCGGGCAGATCGCCGCCGAGCTGGGCCACGACCGGGCCGTGGTGGACATCGGTCTCTACCGCGAGGACAGCGGCAAGCGCGCCGTCGCCGCCGCCCGTGGTTTCAGCGCCGCCACCAGCTTCATCCGGCTCCGCGCCGACCACACCGGGCCGGACGGCCGCCCCGACCCGCCGCCCGGGATGACCATGCACGACGGGCTCACCGAGGAGGTGCGCCGCCAGGGCCACGCCGTGGAGCAGGCCGGCTTCGCCGACCACTTCGGGTTCGCCCCGAAGGACTACGACGAGTGGCACGACGAGCTGAACTCCTCGGTCAACACCGACTGGTCGCAACTGGTGGTCGCCCGTCTCGACGGCGAGCCCGTGGCGATGCTGCTTGGGACCAACGCCTTCCTGGGGGACGAGAACTGCGGCTACGTGCGCAGGCTGGCGGTGCTCCCCGCCTTCAGGGGCCGAGGCCTGGGCCGGTTCATGCTGCGCCGGGCGTTCGCCGACGACGCCCGTCGCGGGCGGGTCGGCACCTACCTGCACGTCGACGCCAACAACAGCACGCCAGCCCTCGACCTCTACCTCTCGGTGGGCATGCGCCAGGTGCTGGCCATCGACGTCTGGCGGCGCACGATCTGACCCGCGCCGCACGGCGCCGCACGGTACGGCGCCATCGAGCGGGGAAGGCGCTCTCAGCGGCGGCGGAGCAGCGGCAGCGCGCACGCCCCGGTGAGCAGGGCCGTCACGGCCAGGGCCACGCCGGTGCCCGTCGCCGACCCCCCGCTCAGGTAGAGCGTGCCGAACGTGGCCACCCCCACGACCTGGCCGAGCTGGGTCACCATGACGAACAGCCCGCTGATGTCGGGGGCGTCTGCGGGGGCCGCGTGGGCCAGCCCCACCGCGAGCACCGGGCTGAACGCCCCACCAAGGCCCAGCCCGGCCACCGCGAACGCCACCGCCAGGAGCGGCTGGCCGTGCCCCCCGCCGCTCAGCGCCAGCGACATGAGCAGGTAGCCGAGCCCGGCCACGGCGAAGGCGGTGACGACCATACGGCGGTGCAGGCGTTCGGGAACGCGGCGCCAGTTGAGGCTGGCGACGGCGAAACCCACCGCGCCGGGCACGAACGCCAGGCCCGCAGCCAGCGGGCCGTCATCCAGCGGACCCTGTAGATGCAGGGCGGAGGTGAACAGGAACCCGCCGTAGGTCGCCATCGACCCGAAGATCGCCAGCGCCGACGTGACCACTCCCGGGGCCCGCAGCACCCGCGCGGGCACCAGCGGTGCGGCGGCTCTCCGCTCGACCAGCACGAAGATGCCCGCCAGCGCCACGCTCGCCGCCATGGCGACCCATCCCCACAGCGGCCAGTCCTGCTCGTGCCCCAGCACCAGCGGCACCACCAGGAGACTGACCGCCAGTGAGAGCGTGACCAGGCCGGGCAGATCCAGGGCACGGTGGCGTGACGGGCCGTCGGCGGGCAGCAGTCGCGCGCCCAGCACGAGCAGGCAGAGACCGACCGGCACGTTCACCAGGAACACCGGCCTCCATGTGGTGCCGAACAGGTTCGCGGAGACCAGCGTGCCGCCCAGCACCTGGCCGACCACGGCGGCCCCCGAGATCACCGTGGCGTACAGGCTGAGCGCGCGGGCCCTGGAGGCCCCCTCGAAGTTCGTCTGGATCATGCTCAGCACCTGGGGCACCATCAGGGCGGCCCCCGCACCCTGGAGGAACCGGAAGGCGATCAGCTGCCCGTCCGAGACGGCCAGCCCGCAGGCGAGGGACGCGACGGTGAAGCCCGCCAGGCCGTACAGGAACAGGCGGCGCCCGCCGTGACGGCCGCCCAGCCGGGCACCGATGATCAGCAACATGGCATAGGCGATGGTGTAACCAGAAATGATCATTTGGAGGCTCGAACCCGACGCGCCGAGGTCGGCACGGATCACCGGGGAGGCGACGTTGACGATGGAGACGTCCAGGATCGCCATGAACTGCCCGGTCAGGATCACCGTCAGCAGCCACGGGGGAGGAGTACGGACGGCCGGAGCCGGAGCCGATGTCACGGTCATGAGCAAGACTGTGGGACCTGGCGGATACGGGTAACGAGAGCCTGCCGATCCTGGTACCGGCAGCACCTGGCAGCCGGGGCGCCCATCGGCCAGCATGAAGGGGTGACCATGACCACTCCGGGCGGCAGACAAAAAACCGTGCCGGGCACCCGCCGCGCCGAGCTGGGAGCGTTCCTGCGCAGCCGCAGGGAACGCATCGCCCCCGAGAGCGTGGGCCTGCCCCCCGGGCTGCGCCGCCGCACCCCGGGTCTGCGCCGCGAGGAGGTCGCCCTGCTCGCCGGGGTCGGCGTCACCTGGTACACCTGGCTGGAGCAGGGGAGGCCGATCAACGCCAGCGTGCAGGTGCTCGACGCGATCTCCCGCACCCTCGGGCTGGACCAGGCCGAGCGCGAGCACCTCTACCGGCTCGCCGACGTGCCGGCCGTGCCCGGGCCCGACACCTGCGGCGGGCTCGAGCCCGCCACCCAGGTGATCCTCGACCGGCTCGACCCGCTCCCCGCCGCCGTCTACAACGGCCGCTACGACCTGCTGGCCTGGAACGAGACCTACAGCTGCCTCTTCCCCAACGTCGTCGTCCAGCCGGTCGCCACCCGCAACGCGCTCTGGCAGCTCTTCGTCGCGCGGGAGTGCTGCTCTCCGATCGTCAACCGGGCCGAGGAACTGGCTCAGATGGTCGCCACCCTGCGCGCCGGGTTCGGGCGGCATCTGGGGGAGCCGGCCTGGACCGAGTTCGTCCGCGTGCTGTCGGCCGCCAGCGGTGAGTTCGCGAGGATGTGGGCCACCCACGACGTGGCCAGGCCGGGCAACCGCATAAAGATCTTCCGTCACTCCGCGGTCGGGCAGATCCGCACCACCTCGACCAGCATGGCGCTCTCCTCGCCGCAGGAGGCGAGGATGGTCGTCTACACGCCGATGGACGAGGAGAGCCACGAGCGCGTCGCCCGGCTCAGGGCGCACCCCGAGGCTCCAGCGGTCGACCACTCCCACCGGCACCCCGTTCCCCCGCGGAGGCTGTGAACGCGCGGCCGAGCCGGCGGGAGGTCAGTCGTCAGGAGTCACCCGGTGCTTGGAGAGGTGGGCCAGCACCGCCTGGTTGGCCTCCCAGCCGTCGGGGAACTTCACCGGCACGCCGAGCTGGACCGGCTCGGCAGACGGGTGGGCGTCCAGCAGTTCGGGAATGCCCGCCCTGGCCACCACGACGCAGGCGTGGCGGTGCCGGGAGGCGAGCACGCACAGCCGCCCCGACTCCAGGTGGAACGCGGTGGCGTCGCGCCGCCCGGAGAGGGGATGGAGCACGATCGTCACGTCGTACTCCCGGCCCTGCAGGCGGTTGGCGGTGTCCACCGTGATCTCCGGCGGCACCCCGGCGGCCCTGATCGCGGCCACCTGGTCGCGGTGCGCGGCGCCGATGGCGATCCGGTCGGCCGTGACGGGATGGCTGCCGCGCTCGGAGTGCGCGACCGGACTCCGCTGGAGCAGCCGCGTCGCCAGGCTCGCGGTCGCCAGCACGGCCTCCGCGTCGGTGCGCACCGTGTGGCGGCTGGGCAGCTCGTACAGTGCCCAGCCAGACCCGGCCGCCTCCTCCAGTGCCAGGTCGAAGGGGGTGCGCATGCCGTTCACCGTGAACTCCAGCGACCGGTCGGCGGGGCCCGTCCCCGCGCGGAACCCGGTGAAGGGATAGAACGCCTCGGAGACCACGGGCGCGGCCGAGGCGGGCAGCCGCCAGGAGACCGGCAGCCGGTGCACCGGCAGGTCGGGGTTGTGCCGCAGCAGCACCGAGACCGCGCTCTGCACCGGGTCCCATGACAGGCCCGCCCAGCGGTCGCCGTCCACGATCGAGAACGGGTCGAGCTGGCCGGGGTCGCCCACGAACAACGACCGCTCGAACAGTGAGGCGATGCGCAGCAGCTTGTCCGACCGCATCTGGTAGGCCTCGTCGACGATGGCCCAGGGCCAGGTGCGGTCGCCGATCCATGCCCACTTGTCGGCGGTGGCGATCACCACGGCCGGGTCCCCCAGGTCGGGCAGCTTGCCCGCGACCGAGACGTTGGGCAGGGCGAGGATACGGCCGGGCGTGATGTAGCCGCTCGCCGAGAGCCGGCCGACCCCCAGGTCGGGATGCTCGGCCGCGAGCCGTTCCACCAGGTCGTCCACCTGCTCGTTGGTCTGCGCGACGATCATCAGCGGCTCGCCGGTCTCGGCGATGTGCCCTGCGGCCTTGACCACCAGCGTGGACTTGCCCGCACCCGGTGGCGAGTCCACGACCACGCCGCGGTGACGGGGCAGGTCGGCCAGGACGGCGTCCACCACGGCCGCCGCCTCCTGCTGCGGCGTCATGCCACGCCTCCGCCGCTGCCCGTCAGGTCCGTGCCGAGGCCCGTCACCCGGGCGCCGCGGCCCGCCGTTCCGGCCTCGGCGGCCCGGGCTTCCGGTGCCGCCGCCGAGCGAGGAGCACGCACGGCCGGGAGGGACATCGGCCGGCCGTGCGGGGTCCGGTGAACGCTCAAAGCCATTCCTCCTGCGCGTCGTCGTCGCCGGGCTCGTACTCCTCCGGCGGCCCGCCGTGGGTCCACGGCGTCTGCTCGGGGCCCGGCAGCGCCGCCGACGACTGGAAGTCATCTATCAGTGAGGTGTACGAGACCCGCTCGCCCGGTTCGGGCACCGAACCCGGAGCCGGGGTCCTGCCCCGCCCCATCCCCTTGGTGATCTTAAGGGTGATCTCCCCGTCGACGGCCTCGACGATCTCGGCCGCGTGGCCACGCCGGTCGGGGCTGCCGACGACGGTACCGGGCGTGAGCCGCACCGGGTCGCCGGTCCGCACGGTGATCAGGGGCCGGAGCTTGCGCGAGCGGCCCTCGCCCTCGCTGTGCTCGGGGTCGGCGGCGATCACCGTCCCGGCGAAGGCCTCACCGGTCAGCCGGTACTCGGCCATGAGCAGCGGGTCGTCGTGGGCCCGCTGCACGTCGTAGCTCGCCCGTGCCCGCTCCAACCCCGCCAGCCTCGCGGCGGCGCCCACCGCTCCGTCCCTGCGGGCCTGCGGCGGGCTCCCCTCGGCGATCCGCTCGACGAACCGGGTGAACGAACCGCGGTCGATCTCCCAGCGGTCCTTCACCCGCGAGCCCTCCGGCAGCGACCGCAGCAGGTCGACGGCCCGCCACATCAGCCGCCAGGTGGGGTCGAGCTGGGTGCGCAGCGCCTGGCTGACCCGGTCGACGGCACGGTCGGTCGGCGCCTCCTCGTAGGCGCGGATCGCCGGAGCGAGCACCTCGTTGTCGAAGCCCGGGTCGGTGGTGGGGCCCGCCGGCGGCCAGAGCAGCGGGTCCTCGGCCTCCTCGGCGGCCCGGTGCCCGGACATTCCCGGCGGCGGGTCGATCCATCCCAGCAGCGCCGCCAGGTTGGCGTCCTCCAGGCCGCTCTGCCCTGTCGCCCAGTGCAGGCTCAGTGCCTCGGTCGCCGCGAGCAGCACCGAGGAGCCCGGCTGCTGGGACCGGTCGGCGAAGTAGGTCAGCCACCGGCCGAGCAGCGGCACCGACGGGTGCACCGGATAGGGGCCCTCTGCCCTGCGGAATCGGGTGGAACGGCCGAGCAGCCCGGTGAACGAGGCGGCGGACCGGTTCGGCACGAGGATCTGCGGCGCGTCCAGACACCGCTCGTACGGCTCGCCGCCCCTGCGCTCGACCGTCTCGGTGCTTTTCTCGAACCCCTCGATGTAGGGCAGCAGCACCTCGGCCAGCCCGGCGGCGAAGGCGAACCGCAGGTCCCGGTTGCGGGGCTGAGGGACGACGAGCAGCCGGGGGTGGCCCGGGTCGGTGCCCACCATGGCGGCCAGCGGCGCGGCGGCCTCGCCCGCGAGCTTGAGCGGGATGAGCACCAGTGGCTGGTCGGAGATGTGGCAGTGCCTGACCGTGGTGATCCGCTGTGCGACGCCGTCCCTGACGGCTCGTAGCCGTGCCAGCGCCGTCAGCGCGCTCACCTGTCGTCCGCCCTCGCCGCGGCGGCCCCCGGCGCGGCCGGCCCGGTGGCCTCGACGATCCTCACCGCAGCGACTCCTCGCGCAGCCGGTCCGCCAGCCGGAGTAGGCGGGCGATCTCCTCCTGGCCCTCGACCGCCTCGCGGGTGCCCTCGGCCAGGCCGAGCGCCTCGTGCATGCCGGAGACGCCGCCCAGCTGGTCGCGGATCTGACGTCCGAGCAGGTCGGTGGATCCGCAGGCGCGGGCCTCGTGACGGCAGAACATGCACATGTCGCAGGTGGACAGGCAGTCGGGCGCGTAGCGGGCGGGTACCTGCAGCAGCGCCTGGGTCAGCTCGTCCGCCGAACGGGTCGGCACCCCGTCCTCGCCGGGGGCCAGGTCGAAGGTGAGGTCGTCCGGCAGGCCCTCCAGCAGGTACTCGACCCTGGTCATCCTGGTGAGCTGGCGGCCCAGCACCGACAGCTGCTTGCGCACGTCGACCAGTGCCGCGGTCGGGCGGTTGGCGAAGTTCTCCGGGCAGACGAGCACCACGTCGTGGGAGACGCGCTCCGGGTCGTGTCCGAGGTCGGCCATGAGCGTGCGCAACGCCAGGACGTAGACCGCCGCCTGCCGTGCCGCCGCCGCGACCTTGTCAGGCTCGGCCTGGCCGTCGATCATGCCGAACGACTTGATCTCCACGATGTGGAACCGCCCGCCGATCTGGAAGGCCACCACGTCCGGTTCGAGGTAGGAGGTGTGACCGGCGATCTCCAGGCTGAACAGCGGGTGGTCGTAGAACACCGCGGTCCCGTCGTCCTCGCGCGCCGCGCGGTCGATCAGCGCCCGGGTGTGCGAGTGGCGCAGGTGGGAGCCGACGCTCTCCACGTCCCGGTAGCCGACCTGGGCGACGGACAGGCCGAGCAGCTCGCGCAGCAGCCGCAGCAGCTCGGCGCAGCCGTTCTCCTTGACCAGCGACTCGAAGACGTTCCCGCGGGTGATCGCGAACTGGGACTGGCCGAACGGAGCGGGGAAACCGACGTGCCGGGCCGCGCGGTCCTTGTCCACGCCCGCGGCGTCCATCACCGCCCGGCGCGCGCAGCCGGGGTTGGCGGCCAGCGCCGCGATGGCCCGCGCGTCGTGCGGGCGGGCAGGCATCGTCCCGCGCAGCTCGTCAAGCCTGTTCAGGAAGGCCCTCTCCCGAAGGCTGTTCATGCGCGGGTTCCCCCGTCCAGCCTGGTCTTCAACAGGCCCCCCTCAAGGTGTTCATCGCGGTGACGCCGAACAGGCGCTCGGCGTCCGGTAGTTGCCTCGTCGCCCGCGCCGCCACCTCGGCCCGCTGCGCGGCGTCGGTGGCCCGATGCACCTCCAGCTCGGCCCGCGCCGCGCGGATCGCGGTCGCGGGGTCGGCCGGGGCGAAGCCCTCGACGGCGCCCGGGATGTTCTGCGCCATCCGCGACAGCAGCCGCACCGCCCCCGCCGGCGGCTCGGCCAGCCGCGCCAGGTGCTCGGCGATGCGCATGGTCGAGGTGAGGAAGTCGACGCGCGGGCTCAGTGGTCCCAGCACCCGTGACTCGGCCGGCCAGGTACTGTCGGCGAGCAGCCCCCGGGCGGGGGAGAGGCGGTCGGTCAGCGCGGCGCACAGGTAGTACGGCCTGGCGTAGGGGTCGCCGCGGAACGAGCGCTCCTCGTCTCGGCGCAGGCTGGTCAGCTGTGAGCCGCGGAGCTCGCGGGAGAAGAACGCGTCGTTCACCGCCACGATGAGCTTGGCCGAGGTCGGCACGCCCAGCATGGCCAGCGCCTGGTGCACCTGCTCCCTGATGGGCAGCAGCGAGGTCTCGGGCTCGCGCGCGGGCGTCGGCGCCTCGGAGCTTATCGCCGCGTCCCAGGCCTGTTCGGCTCTGCGCAACTCCCCGCGCAGCGATCGGGCGAGCGAGTTCTCCTTCGCCTTGACCGCCCGTCGCACCTCGGCGCGGAGGCCGGCTATTCGCCGTTCCAGCGCGTCCAGTGAATCACTCACGGCCCGGAGCGTAACAGGAGTTCCACTGGTCTCCCTTCAATTCCAGTGAATTCCAGTATTAAAAGCGGCCGTCGCATTGACATAACGGGATGAAAAGGGCATTTGATACGTAACTCATTGCTGGACCTGGAGAACCTGACAGGTGTCGCGCGTCCCACTGCTCCGGAGCCGCATCCCTGAACCGGGAGTCGCAGGAGAAGAAGGACGACCACCCACCGGAGACCGCCGAGCCGCTGCCGGCCGGCGTCCCGGCCGGGGCCGCCTCCGCTCAGTCCGGCGGCAGGGCGTCTTCGAGGGCGGCCGCGAACCAGCGAGCGATGCTGGTCGAATGCGTGATGGCGGTGCCGACCACGACCGCGTGCGCCCCCAGGCGGAGGGCCTCTGCGGCCTGCCCGGTGGTGTGGACGCGGCCCTCCGCGATCACCGGGACCGGCAGGTCGAGGGAGAGCAGGGCGACCAGGTCGAGGTCCGGTCCGGGGCCGCGACGCGAGTACGGCGTGTAGCCGGAGAGCGTCGTCCCCACGATGTCGGCGCCCGCCTCGGCGGCGGCGACGCCCTCGTCGTACGTCGAGACGTCGGCCATGACCAGTCGTCCGCTGCGTTCCCGAACCGTCCGGACGGTCTCCGTGAGCGTGCGGCCGTCGGGCCGAGGACGGCCGGTGCCGTCGAGGGCCACGATGTCGGCGCCGGCCGCGGCGACCTCAAGGGCGTGCTCAAGGGTCGGTGTGATGAAGACGTCGCCGTCGCCGTCCTTCCACAGGCCGATGAGCGGCAGGTCGAGCGCGGCCCGGATCCGGCGCAGATCCTCCAGCCCCTGGGCGCGGATGCCCGCGGCCCCTCCGGCCGCCACGGCCTCGGCCACCCGGCGCATCGTGTCGGGGTCCCGCATCGGCTCGCCGGGATAGGCCTGGCAGGACACCACAAGACGGCCGCGGAGCGCGGCGAGGAGCGGGTTCACGCCGCCACCTCCAGTGCCATCCGGGCGGCGCCGAGCAGGGCGGCGTCACCACCGAGCGAGGCCGGCTCGACCGGGACGCCACGCAGCACGGGCAGCGTCTCGGCGTGAACCGCCTCCCGCAGCGCCTCCCACCACGGCGCCCCGCACCCGGTGACGCCTCCTGTGATCACGACGACCTCCGGGTCGATGACGTTGATGAGACCTCCGACGGCCGAGCCGAGCGCGGTCGCCCCCTCGGTCAGGACCGCCGCGGCGACCCGCTGCCCGCCGAGGCGGAGCTGTGCGCCGCCGTGGGGGCCAGTCGCTCCAGCGTGCGGGAGGCGATCAAAACCCTCAGCGCGCTCGACATCGTCGAGATGCGACACGGGCACGGCACCTACGTCGGGCGGCTGTCCCTCGCCGCACTCGTCGAGAGTCTGATCTTCCGGGGGCTGCTCAGCCGGTCCGACGACTTCCGGGTGCTCTCCGAGCTGGCCGAGGTCCGCGAGACGATAGAGCAGGGGCTGGTCGGCTCGATCGTCGCCGCCTTCGACGATACCCTCCACGCCGAACTGCTCGGCCTCGCCACCCAAATGGCCGAACGCGCGGCCCGCGGCGAGGCCTTCATCAGATACCTCCAGCGTGGAGACCCCCGCCTTCAGGCGTGGGGAGGAAACGCGGCCTGGGGCCACAGGTTGGGGAGTCGAACACCTGCGCGAGCTCCAGCCGGGCGTGCAGGATGTGAGGCATGGCGCAGACCCTGAAGCGGGCCTTCAAATTCCGTTTTTACCCGACCCCCGAGCAGGCCGAAGAGCTTGCCCGGACGTTCGGCTGCGTGCGCCTGGTCTACAACAGGACACTGGAGGAACGCCATCGCGCCTACACCCTTGAAGGGCGCAGCGTCTCCTACGTGGAGTCCTCGGCGGCGCTGACAGCGTGGAAGCGCACCGACGAGCTGGCGTTCTTGAACGAGGTGTCGGCGGTGCCGCTCCAGCAGGCGCTGCGCCACCTGCAGGCGGCGTTTGCGAACTTCTTCGCCAAGCGCGCCAGGTACCCGGCGTTCAAGTCCCGCAAGAAGTCCCGGGCCTCGGCTGAGTACACCCGCTCCGCGTTCACCTACCAGGGCGGCCGGCTCACCTTGGCGAAGATGGACGGCCCGCTGAACATCGTGTGGTCGCGTCCTCTTCCCGAGGGCGCGGAGCCGTCCACGGTGACCGTGAGCAAGGACGCGGCGGGCCGATGGTTCGTCTCGATCCTGTGCCAGGACACGATTCGCCCCCTGAACCCGACCGGCGAGGCGGTCGGCATCGACGCCGGGATCACCGCGCTGGTCACGCTCTCCCGCCCCATCCGGGGAATGACCGATGCGGACGGCAAGGTCGTCAACCCGCGTCATGAGCGCGCCGACCGGCGCAAGCTGGCCCGCGCCCAGCGGGCGCTGGCCCGCAAGGAGAAGGGTTCGGCCAACCGGCGGAAGGCGAAACTCAAAGTCGCCCGTGTTTACGCCCGCATCGCCGACCGGCGCCGGAACTTCCTGCACAAGCTCACCACCTCGATCGTCCGCGAGAACCAAACGGTCGCGATCGAGGACCTCACCGTACGCAACCTGGTGAAGAACCACAGCCTGGCCCGCGCCGTCTCCGACGCCTCCTGGCGGGAGATGCGGACCATGCTGGAGTACAAAGCGCAGTGGTACGGGCGGGAGTTGCTGGTCGTGGACCGGTGGTTTCCCTCCTCGAAGCTCTGCTCGACGTGTGGCACCATCGCTCAGTCCATGCCACTGGGTGTCCGGGAGTGGGAGTGCGCCTGCGGCGCCGTCCATGACCGGGATGTGAACGCCGCGAAGAACATTCTCGCCGCCGGGCTGGCGGAGAGGTGAAACGCCTGTGGAGGGCCGGTGAGACCCGACCCGCGAAAGCGGCGAGGGCACGGCTCGACGAAGCAGGAAACCCGACCCGTGAGGGTTGGAGTCCCCCCGGCTTCAGCCGTGGGGAGGAGGTCAAGGAACCGCTGGGCAACGAGCTGGTCACCCAGCTCGCCGCCGCGTTCTGGGACGTCCACGCCATCGTGGCGCACGCCCTGGACGCGACTCCCGAGTCGGTACGGGAGACCGTCGAGGCGCACGACGCGATCGTCACGGCCGCCCTGAACGCCGGCCGGTGGCGCGAGCCAGGCGGGTAGCGGGCGGGTGTGCGGTACGTCCAGTCGCGAGACGGCCCGGGTCGGCACGACGTGGAGCCGGTTGAGTCCTCGGGTCTCGGCTTCGGCGATCTCGGTGGGCTCGGCCACCACCACGTGGTCGTATTCGAGACCCTTGGCCGTCGCCGCGGGGACGGTGGTGACGCGGGCCGCGGGGGCGATGTCGTCGAGCGTGGCGACCTCGGCCCCCGGCCCTCAGCGCCGTCACCAGCTCGCCGAGGGCCGCGTCGGGCACTGCATCGGTGAGAGGTCCTGCGCCTCGTCGACGACGACCTGACCGTAACCGCGAGGGCGCTCCAGCAGGCCCGAGACCTCGTCGAGAAGTACGGCGTCGGCCACCGGCCACCTGGCGCTCCTGAACGAGCGCGGCGGCCTGGCCCACAGGATGGCCGACTGCTGGCCGGGGTCGTCACCCGCCGCTACAGCGCTCGGCGCAGCACCTCCGCCATGCGGACGTCGTGCTTGACGGCCGTGGCCTCCTCACCGTCGGACCCCCTGAGCGGCTCGCCCGTCGGCAGTTCCTCCACGGTCGTCTGCTCGACGTCGACCTCGCCCAGCGCCGGGAGCACGGCCGCGATGGAGCCCAGGAACGCCCGGTTGGGGCCGAGGATCAGCACGCCCGCGCGAGAGAGCCGCTGCCGATGGGTGTGGAGCAGGTCCGCGGCTCGGTTCCGTCATTGACAGGTGTCTCCACGTGTTCCTACCTTGGAAACAGTGTTTCCTATAGGGAATCGGATGGTAGTGCCGTGGAATACCCCCTCTCTTTGGCGCTTGTGGACTTCTTGCCGGTTCTCGCCATGGCGACCGGTATCACCCTGCTCGTTCCCGGGGTCGGTGCCGTCGCCGGGCCGAAGGTGATGCGTGTCGCACTGCTCGGAGGACTGTCCATCGTGATCGGCGGCGCCCTCAAGGCCACGTGGAAGACCATCGTGGCGCTGGGCGGCCCCGACGTCGTCTGGATGGCCAAGGCGCAGTTCTTCCTGCTCGGGCCGGGCTTCACCCTCCTCGCCTGGGCGCTGCTGAGCGTCCGTCCCGGCGATGCGGGCAGGAGGGTCGCTCCGCTGTGGGCGTTCGTGGCCTTCGCCCTGATCGGAGTCGTCGCCGCGGCCGGAGTCGGAGCGACCTGGCCGCTGCTCGTCGTGACCACGGCATCGTCGACGCTCCTGGCCGTGCGACTGATCCTGCTGGCCCAGAAGTCGGCTGACAGCGTGGCGATGGCCCTGCTGGGGTTCAACATCCTCGGTAGCTACAGCATGGGAATGCTCGCCGGGCAGCCGGAGCAGACCATCACCCTGCAGTGGTTTGAGGAGTCGCTCAACACCTGCGTCTGGGCGGCCTTCGCGGTGGCGGTGTGGCGGCTGACCCGGGCCGGGCGAGCACTCGCTCATGTCCGGACGGCTCCCGTGTCGTAGCTGGAGCGCGCCCGCAGCACGACCAGGCCACTGATCGCTGCGGGCACCAGCAGGGCGGTGAAGGCGTAGAGCAGCGAGCCGAACACGTCGGACACCGCACCCACCAGGAGCGGTCCGAGCGCTCCGCTGAGGGCAAGGGTGAACTGGAGTACGGCGAAGCCGACGCCGCGCCGTTCCGCCGGTAGCAGATCGGCCAGGCCTGCGGTCAGGTTGGCGATCGCCGCGCCGAAGAAGGCGTTGGTGAGTGCGAACATCGCGATGCGCGCCCCGAGGAACGGCACGCCGATCGCGGCTGCGAAGCACAGCGTGCCGGCGAGCAGGCTGCCACCGCTGAGCGTGATACGCCAGGCCCGGTAGCGGCCCTGCCACCTGTCGCCGTACCGGCTGCCGAGCAGGGTGCCGATGACGATGCCGAGCAGGCCGGAGCCTCCGGCGATGCCCGCGGCCGCTCCGACCTCCAGGCCGTTGAAGCGCTGCATGAAGGTGGGCAGCCACCACATGATTCCGCTGATGCCGAAGAAGAGCAGCCCCAGACCGATGAAGACGAGGCGTACCGGCCGGATCGTGAGCACGTACCGCATCTGCGGGATCACCTCGCGAAGCCGCGGCTTCTCGGCGGCTTCCGCCGTCGCCGCGCCCGTCACCTCGTCTGCCGCCGCGCCGGCGTCCGGTCCCGGAACGCCGGAAGCGTTCTGGGCCTTGCCGATGCGGTCACCGATCCCGCGGATCGGCTCCCGCAGCGTCAGGCAGAGGGCGGCTATCAGCACGCCGGGGATGACGACGAAGAAGAACATGTTGCGCCAGCCATACGCCTGCCCGACGGCACCGCCCACGACGACGCCGATGGGGGTGCCGGCGAAGTAGGCCATGCGCTCGAATCCGTAGGCCCGGGCGCGCGAGCCGGGCGGATAGTAGTCGGCGATCAGGCTGGCCGCCGGCGGGCTGTAGAGCTGGCTGGCACCGCCGAGCAGGACGCGCATGCCGAAGAAGAGGGCGAACGTCGGGGCGAGCCCGGAGCCCAGGGTGAGCAGGGCCCACGACCCCACAACGGCCGCCATGAGGCCGGTGCGCCGTCCGGTGTCCGCCAGATAACCGGCGGGCAGCAGCAAGATCGTACTGGCCACGAGGGAGGCCGTCGAGATCGCGCCGCCCCAGGTGTCACTGAATCCGAACTCCGCCTGGATCAGTGGTAGCGCGCCCGCGACCAGGTAGAACTCGACCTTGTCGACAAGTGAGACCAGCGCTATGACGGCGGCCGGCCACCAGCCGAGGGGGGCCGCGCGGTTCAACCGGACCCGTAGCGGCGGGCGGCCCGCATAGACGGTCATCTCGATTTCGGGGGGCCGGGAAACCGTTTGGTCCATGGCGAGACCTCCATACTTGCTCAAAACTATTGACTGAGCATCTGTTCAGATGACTTGATAGTGAAACATCGTCCCCATAGGGGAAACAAGATTCGGGGGCCTGTGGCTGTCCGGGGCTGTTGGCCGGGCGGCTGTTCGGGTGACTTCATAGTGAAACATCGTTCCCTTAGGGGAAACAAGAGTTGGAGGGTGCATAGATGGATGCGCTGTCGGCGGAGCAGGGTGCCTCGCCCGTGCCGCCGAAACCGGAGTCGCTGATGGGCGCGATCCGGGGTCGTGTGCTGTGGTCCGTACTCGGCACCTGGTTGCAGGCGCTCGCCACCACGGCGCTTCTCCTGCTCGTGGGCGCGGCGATCGGAGAGATCGCGGCAGGACGAACGCCGAGTAGCGGGCTGATCATCGGCCTGGTGGCGGCCGCCGTGCTGCGAGCCCTGTTCGCGGCGCTGATCCCGGCCGTCACCATCCGAGCCGGTGGTTTCCTGGAGGTGCATCTGCGGGAGCGGATCTACCGCCACCTGCTCCGGCTGGGCGCGCCGCTGCGCTCACGTGAGCAGACCGGCCAGCTGGTCTCCACCGCCACCGAGGCGGTCGAGCTGGTCGCCACCTACTACGCGACCTTCCTCGGCCCGATCCTGGCCTCGATGACGGTGCCGGTCCTGGTCCTCGCCGCGATCGCGCTGTTCGTCGATCCGTGGACGGCGCTCATCCTCGCCATCGCCGTACCGGCGATCCCGCTCACGGTCGGCGTCTTCGAACGGGGCTTCGCCAAGGTCAGCGCGGGCTACCGGGACACCGCCAACCGGCTGGCCTCCCGCTTCCTGGACGCCCTACAGGGACTGTCGACGCTCAAGCTCTTCAACCAGGGCACCGCACACGGCAGGACCCTGGCGAAGGCGTCGGAGGATCTCCGTCAGGCGATCATGCGGTTGCTGGCCGGGAACCAGGTCATCCTGTTCGTGATCGACACGGTGTTCTCCCTGGGGATGATCACCGCGGCCACGGTGCTGGCGATGGTCCGGCTGGAGGAGGGCGCGATCGGCATCGGCGAGGCGGTCGCCCTGGTCCTGCTCGCCACCCTGCTCGTCGAGCCGCTGGACAAGGTCGGCCAGTTCTTCTACATCGGGATGGGCGGCAGCGCCGCGGCCAAGGAGATCAGGCGACTTTTGGCCGAGCGGCCGTCGATACCCGATCCCGTGACGGCGGCCCCCGCCGACGCCCCCGCGCAGGTCGAGTTCCGCGGCGTGAGCTTCGCCTACAATCCGGACTCCCCGGTGCTCCGCGACGTGAGCTTCACGATCGCGCCGGGTGAGAAACTCGCCCTGGTCGGTCCGTCCGGGTCCGGAAAGTCCACCGTCGCGGCCCTGCTCCAGCGCAACATCGCCGCGGGCGAGGGCGTCGTCGGCATCGGCGGTCACAACGTCACCCAGGTGCCCGGCGACTGGGTGCGCGAGCAGATCACCGTCGTCGCCCAGACCACCTACCTGTTCACCGGCACACTGCGCGACAACCTCAGGGTCGCCGCCCCCGACGCCGACGACGACCGGCTCTGGGAGGCGCTGAGCGTCGCCAACCTCGACGAGTTCGTCCGCTCCCTGCCGGAGGGTCTGGACACTCCGACCGGCGAGCGCGGCCTGATGCTGTCGGGCGGCCAGGCACAGCGGGTCGCGATCGCACGGGCCGTTCTCAAGGACGCGCCCGTCCTGATCCTGGACGAGCCCACCTCGAACGTCGACCTGGAGTCCGAGGCGGCGATCCTCGCCGCGCTGGACCGGCTCTCCGTCGGCCGCACCGTTCTCGTGATCGCGCACCGCCTGTCCACCGTACGAGACGCCGACCAGATCGTGGTCCTGGAGGACGGCCGGGTCACCGAGTACGGAACCCATGACGAACTGCTGTCGGGTACCGGGCACTACGCCCGCGCCGTGCAGCGCACAGAGGCGGAGGCCAGTTCATGACCACCGAGGAGATGACCCGCGCCCGGATCAGCCGGCGCCTGCTCGACTTCGGCCGCCCGCTCTGGCCCCCGCTCGCCACGTCGGTGACCTTCCGGGTGCTGCAGATGTGCCTCAACATCGCCCTGTACGCCGTCGGAGCCTGGGGCGTCACCCGCGTCGCCTCCGGAGACACCGGGGCGATCACGCCCGTGGCCGTCACGATGGTCGTCATCGCGTTCGCCAAGGGTCTGTTCCGCTACGTCGAGCAGTACTTCGGGCACTTCGTCGCGTTCAAGCTGCTGGCCATGCTGCGCGACGACTTCTACACGCGGATCGAGCCGCAGGCCCCCGCGGGAATCGAGGGGCGCCGCACCGGTGACCTGCTCGCCCGCGTCATGAAGGACATCGACCGCATTGAGGTGTTCTACGCCCACACCATCGCTCCGTCACTGGCCGCGACGATCGTCCCGCTCGTCTCGCTGTCGGTGCTGGGCGTGGGCTTCAGCCCCGTCGTCGCCATGGTACTGGCGCCGTTCCTGATCGCCGTGGGTGTCGTCGTCCCCTGGATGAGTCACCGGGCGGCCGCCACCGCGGCCACCGACCTGCGGCGGGCCCGAGGCGACGTCTCCCAGCACGTGACCGACGGTGTTCAGGGCGTCCGCGAGGTGCTGGCCTTCGGGTACGGCCCCCGCAGGCTCGACGAGCTCGCCGGGCTCGGTTCGGTGGGGGCGGGCGCCATCGGACGGCTGGGCGCGATGATCTCGGTACGGCGCGGGCTGAACGAACTGCTGGTGGCCGCCGGAGTCATCGCGGTGCTGTTCGCCGGAGCCGCACAGGGGCTCTCCTGGCAGGACGTCGCGATCGTGGTCGCGATCAGCCTGGCGACCTTCGGGCCGGTTCTCGGCGTCGAGGAGTTCATCGCCGACCTGGAGCAGGCGTTCGCCAGCGCCCGGCGGATCTGGGAGGTCACCGACCAGCCCCCGGTGGTCGCCGACCCGCCCGTCCCCGTCGCCGTGCCGGTCGAGCCGTCGATCGCCTTCGAGGGCGTGACGTTCGGCTACCCGGCAGCTGTGCCCGGCCTGACCCCTCCCGCGGTCAACGAGGTCTCGTTCACCGTCCCGGCCGGTAAGCGGTACGCGGTCGTGGGCACCTCGGGTTCCGGCAAGTCCACGTTGATCTCGCTCCTGCTGCGTTTCTGGGATCCGGCCTCGGGGTCGGTCCGCGTCGGGGACGTCCCGATCGACCGCCTGAGCCTGGAGGAACTGCGCGACCTCGTCGCCGTCGTCGGCCAGCGCACGTATCTGTTCAACGACACGGTCGCTGCGAACCTGCGCATCGCCCTGCCCGAGGCCACCCAGCAGGAACTGGAGGCGGCCTGTCGCAGGGCGGCGCTGCACGACACGATCCTGGCGATGCCCGAGGGCTACGAGAGCGTCGTCGGAGAGATGGGCGAACGCCTGTCCGGCGGTCAGCGGCAGCGGCTGTCGATCGCCCGGGCGCTGCTGAAGGACGCCCCGATCCTCGTCCTGGACGAGGCAACCTCCCAGCTCGACGTGCACACCGAGGCCGAGATCCAGCGGCAGATCGACGACCTCGCCGAGGGGCGGACCCTCCTGGTCGTCGCGCACCGACTCTCCACGGTGACCGACGCCGACCGGATCCTCGTGATGGATCGCGGCCGGCTCGTGGAGCAGGGGACCCACCAGGAACTACTCGCCGCGAAGGGCGCCTACTCGCGCCTGTACGCCCGCCAGGTCGACGACCTCGACCAGCCGACAGTCCCGCACACCGCGGGCCGGGCGTCCACCTAGAGCGTGGCCGCGGGGAAGCTGCCTTCTTCCCCGCGGCCCAAACCCCCCACTAGAAAGGGCACACCCATGCTATGTCGGAATCCCCACCGATTGCGGCGGTTGTTCACCGTGATCGCGACCACCTTCCTGGCGATGACCGTCGCCTTGCCGGCCTGGGCTCACCACACGGTGATCCTGACCAAGGCCAACACCCCCGGCAACGCCCCACGGGTCGTTGACGGAGGGGTGTCGTTCGCCTTCTACGGCTGGATGAACAAGCCGCTGGACACGCGTTCGTTCAAGCTCACCTTCACCGCCGGGCAGCGTGTGTACTTCGAGGGCATCATGCCCGACCTCGCCCCGGAGAACACGATCCCCAACGCCCTCCTTCCCCAGATCCTGGTCACCACTCCGGGCGGCAGCGTGATCAGCGTCCCCCCGACCCTGCGTGAGTCCTTCTACGAGGAGCACAGCCACAGCCAGCTGATCCGCTTCTCCAAGTTCGACCGGATCGCGGAGGCCAGCACCTACCAGTTCGTGATCGTCGGTGCGAGGCAGCAGCGCTTCGCTCTGGCGACCGGGCTGGCGGAGGCTCCCGGGCAGCTGGTGAACGGCACCATCGGCAACTTCTACGACGTCATCCACTGGTACCAGACCCCGGCTCCGTACGACCCCGCCGGACTCTGACGACCGTCACCGGACCGATCGTCAGAGCGGTCCGGTGACTCAGTACGGCTTACATCCCATCAACCTAGGAGGAAATCATCACTCAAGTGGTCAACGGGCTCCCCATTACGGTGATGTTCAATATATGAATACCTATTCAGGAGTTTTGTCGATGAGGGTGCTCTTCGGTCTGGACCCCCGGGGGTCCCTCGAACCGGATGAGAGGCGTGCCACAGCCAGCAGAGAGCGGCTCGTCCGGAAGGTGAGCCGTGCCTGCCAAACATGATCACCACGGGCATGGCCACGGGCACGGCCACGGGCACGCGGTCAGCCCCGAGTCCGATCGGCGCTACCTGCTGGGAGCGCTCGGTCTCATCGTCACGTTCATGGCGGGCGAGGTGGTCGTCGGCCTGGTCGCGAACTCGCTGGCGTTGATCTCCGACGCGGCCCACATGCTGACCGACGCCAGTGCGATCGTGCTGGCCCTGACCGCGATGCGCATCGCCGCCCGTCCCGCGAGGGGGGCCTACACCTTCGGCTGGAAGCGCGCCGAGATCATCTCCGCGCAGATCAACGGCGCCACACTGCTGCTGCTGGTGGCCTACTTCGCCTACGAGGGCGTGCACCGCCTGCTCGAACCGTCGGAGGTCATCGGCCCCCTCGTGTTCGTCACGGCTCTGATCGGCGTGGCGGTCAACGCGCTGGCGACCTGGCTGCTGTCCAAGGCCAACCGGGAGAGCCTCAATGTCGAGGGTGCCTACCAGCACATCCTCAACGACATGTACGCCTTCATCGCCACCGCGATCGCCGGCCTGGTGGTGTGGCTGACCGGCTTCCGGCAGGCCGACGCGATCGCCGCGCTTGTCGTCGCCGCCCTCATGGCCAAGGCGGGCTACGACCTGCTGTGCGAGTCCGGGCGGGTCCTGCTCCAGGCGGCACCCGGTCACCTGGACCCGGACGAGATCGGTTCGCTCCTCGCTCGGCAGCCGGCTGTGGTGGAGGTCCATGATCTACACGTCTGGGCGGTGACCAGCGGTTATCCGACCTTGTCGGCCCATGTGCTCGTCGAGCCCGGCTCCGACTGCCACCGGGTGCGCGTCTCGCTGGCGGAACTGCTCAAGGACCGCTTCGCCATCGACCACACCACCCTCCAGGTGGATCCCGGTGGCCAGGAGACCGACCCGGCGCAGGCCGTACCGCGTCAGCACTGCCCGGACCCGCACGGTCCACGGCACCGCAGCGGCTCGTAGCTGAACGGCCGGCCGCGGGAAGGGCGGCGGGACCTTCCGCCGCCCACCGAGGATGTCAGCTTCCGATCTCCGTGCGGTCGCCCGACCACAGGGTGTGGAAGGAGCCCTCGCGGTCCACCCGCTGGTAGGTGTGCGCACCGAAGAAGTCACGCTGACCCTGGATCAGGGCCGCGGGCAGGCGCTCGGCCCGCAGCCCGTCGTAGTAGGCCAGCGCGGTGGAGAAGCCCGGCGCCGGAATGCCCAGTTCGGCGGCCTTCGCCACCACTCGCCGCCACGAGTCCTGCGCCAGGCTCAGCGCCTCGGCGAAATAGGGGGCGGCGAGCAGGGTGACCGGCTTGTCCGGCGCCGCGTACGCCTCGCGGATGCGGTTCAGGAAGACGGCGCGGATGATGCAGCCGCCCCGCCAGATCGTGGCCAGCACGCCGGGGTCGACGTTCCAGCCGTACTCGGCGCTGCCCGCCCTGATCATGTCGAACCCCTGGGAGTAGGCGACGATCTTCGAGGCGTACAGTGCCCGACGCACATCCTCGGCGAAGTCCTCGCCGACGGCGCCGGCCGGTACGCCCGAAGGACCCGGCAGGCCGCGCGCGGCCGCGCGCAGGTCGGCGTGGCCGGACAGGGAGCGGGCGAACACCGCCTCGGCGATGCCGCTCACCGGAACCCCCAGGTCCAGGGCGATCTGCACGGTCCACCGGCCGGTGCCCTTCTGCTCCGCCCGGTCGGCGATCACGTCGACGAGCGGCCTGCCGGTGGCCGCGTCGACCTGGCGGAGCACCTCGGCGGTGATCTCGATCAGGTACGAGGACAACTCGCCTGAGTTCCACTCCGCGAAGATGTCCGCGAGCTCCGCCGGGGTCCGGCCGAGCCCCTGCCTGAGCAGGTCGTACGCCTCGGCGATGAGCTGCATGTCGGCGTACTCGATGCCGTTGTGCACCATCTTCACGAAGTGCCCGGCACCGTCGGGACCGATGTGCGCGCAGCAGGGCACGCCGTCGACCTTCGCCGCGATGTCCTCCAGCAGCGGGCCCAGCGCCTCGTACGACTCCTTCGAGCCACCGGGCATGATGCTCGGCCCGAGCAACGCGCCCTCCTCCCCGCCGGAGACCCCCGCGCCGACGAAGTGCAGGCCGCGCTCGCGCAGCGCGGCCTCGCGTCTGCGCGTGTCGAGGAAGTGCGCGTTCCCGCCGTCCACCAGCATGTCGCCCGGCTCCAGCAGGGGAGCGAACTCCTCGATCACCGCGTCGGTCGCCGCCCCGGCCTTGACCATGATCAGGATGCGCCGAGGGCGCTCCAGTGCCGCGACGAACTCCTCGGGAGTCTCGCAGGGGACGAAGGTCCCCTCGTCCCCGTGCTCCTCGACCAGTGCCTTGGTCCTGTGGTGTGACCTGTTGTGCACCGCTACCGAATGCCCGTGCCTCGCCAGGTTACGGGCGAGGTTCGCCCCCATGACGGCCAGCCCTGTCACACCGATCTGTGCCTGGGTCATCACATACCTCCAACTCGGAGACCTCGGTCCTCATGACCGGGAAAGAAAACACGACAGGATGCCACGTAGTGGGTTTCTCGAAAGCACGAGCGAATCCGGTCCGTGGGCCATCACCGCTTGTGACGTACGCAGATCCTGAAGCGAGCGTTCACATTTCGCTTCATCCAATTCTTCACGTCAAGAATGCCAGGCCGCACCCGCCCTGACTAAAGGGGCGAAGAGAGTGTCGGCACCGTGCCGTCCCGGAGCGCCTGGCGGCCCGACTGCTGCGAGGTGGCCGGGGTCCGGTCGCGATTCTCGATGTACATGAGCCCGGCCCCGGCCAGCAGCAGGATCACGAAGGCCACGGCCACCGCGACGAAGACCCGCGTGTTCGACGAGGCGGGATGCTCGGGCGGTTTGGCACCGCCCACCCCCGGAGACGTCAGATGCGACCGCATCGGCTCCCTGCCGGGCCCGCCCAGGACCGGCGGCGCGCCGTACGGCGGTGGCGTTGTGGCGTACGGCGGAGATGGAGCCGGAGCGGGGGGAGGGGAGAGGGGCCGTGGGGTATGAGCGGGGAAGGCCGGAACCTCTCCCGTCGCACGCAGTCCCGCGAGGGCGTCGCGCAGCGCGGCCACCGAGGGGGTGCGTCGCGCGGGGTCGGCGGCCATGGCATCCCTGAGCACGGCGGTCAGTTCCGGCGGCACCCCCGGGATCTCGGGGACGGGCAGGCGGTGCAGGGCCATGATGACCGCGATGTTGACCACGCCGCTCTCCGGAAAGCGCGGCGGGCGCCCGGAGAGCAGCGCGTACAGCGTGGCGGCGAGAGAGTAGACGTCGCCCGCAGGGGCGGGTTCGGTCAGCTCGAACGCCTCGGGCGGAGCATAGGCCGGGGTGAGGGACTCCCTGGTCACCGATGCCTCGCCGCCCGACGAGGACATGGTGGCCAGGCCGAAGTCGGAGAGCACCGCATTGCCGTACCGGTTGATCAGGATGTTGGCGGGTTTGATGTCCCGGTGCAGTACTCCGGCGGCGTGCGCCGCCGACAGCGCGCCGGCGATTTTGATGCCGATGTCGGTGACCTCGGCCGCCGGCAGCCGCCCCTCCGCACGCATCCGGTCCAGCAGCGACCCGCCAGGGCACAGCTCCAGGACCATGTACGGCCGCCCATCGGGCAGGACCCCGGCGTCGTAGACATGGGCGACGTGCGGATGGCCGGAGAGAGCGCCCGCCGAGGTCACCTCGCGCATGAAACGGCGCCGATCCCGTTCCGAGACCAGCACCCGGTTGTCCACCTTGAGCGCGACCTCACGCTCCACCGCCAACTGCCTGGCCCGGTAGACGATCCCGAAACCACCCTGGCCGAGCACCCCGGACACCTCGTAGCCCGGTACGGCGACGGCACCCGCTCCGGCCACCTGCCACCTCCTGAAGACGAGCGGCAGATTACCGGAGTTTCACCCACGAACCACGCGTTATACCGGCCGGCGCCGCTTCCGGTCGCCGGGATGTCCGTCACCGAGCTCCGCCAGAAGCGCGTCCCAGCGGGCCCCGATGGCGTCGAGGCTGTAGTCGGCCGCCGTCAGCGCCGCGTTGCCGCCGAGCCTGCCACGCAGCTCCCGGTCCTCGATCAGCCGGCAGAGCGCCTCGGCGAGCGCCGCGGGCCTCTTCGGCGGAACGAGCAGCCCGTTGTGCTCGTGCACGATGATCTCCCCGGGGCCGTGCGGGCAGTCGAAGCTCACCACCGGCACGCCCTTGCTCATCGCCTCCAGGATCGTCATGCTGAATCCCTCGTAGCGCGAGCTGACGGCGTAGATCGATGACTTGGCCAGCTCCATGCCGATCTCCGACGAGCTGCCCATGAGCAGCATCGTGTCCGACAGCCCGGCCTCCTCGATCCTGGCGCGGAGTTTCCGTTCGGCCTCGGGCCTGCCGCGCCCGTAGAGGCGCAACACCCAGTCGGGGTGCGCCGCGGCGACGGGCTTCCACGCCTTCACCAGCAGGTCGAAGCCCTTGGCGTGCACCATCCTGCCGATGGCGACCACGACTTTCTCGTCCAGCTTCGAGACGTCACCGGACAGCGCGGTCACGGCGTTCGGGATGCGCAGCAGCCGTCCGGGCGGCGTCTGCAGAACCCTGCGGTAGTGCTCCAGGTCCACCCGCGTCAACGTGACGAAGGTGTCCAGCCTGCCGTAGCGCCGCTTGATGAGCCGGACGACCTCGGGGGAGTGCACGTCGAGTGCCACGTGCTCCTGGCCGATGGTGATGACGCCCGGTGGCGCGAACAGGGCGGTGACCAGGTTGAATCCCGGCCGGGTGGAGATCAGCACGCCGGTGCGCATGGATCGCAGGTAGCGGACCATGCGCAGGTCCGTCAGCAGTGAGACCGCCCGGTAGACGTTCTCCTGCCTCGGGATCAGCATGCTCGGCAGGCGCGACAGCAGCCACCCCACCGGGCCTCGCCGCCGGGTCCTGTCGTCCAGGAACGACACCCGCACACCCGGTGGGATGGGAAAGAACGGCTCCCTGGCCGTCCGGACCACGCTGACGATCTCCACATCGCGCTCGCGTGCCAGGTGACCCGCCAGGTTGAGCACGGTCCTGATGGTGCCGCCCATTCCGTACGCGTGCTGCAGCAGGATCCGGACGGTTCCCGTGTCGGGCGCCGGAGCGCGTCTCGCCCGCCTCGCGTTGAGCGCCCGCAGCAGCCCGAACGCCGCCCGCCTGACGGCCATCCGTGCTCGCCGCGTCCTCGCGTTCTTCCCCGACATGCTGAGAGCCCCCGCCCGTCCCGCATTCCCTGTCGTTCACCTTTCCCGAAGCCACTTTCGTTAAAGCGCACACGTCGGACATTCAGCTCACCATCTGACAGACCGTCGTACGGATCACGGCGGTCCTGGACCGCCGGTGACTCAGTCCCGCCCGTCCTTCGCGAAGTGAGGTCACGTCCTCTACCCCACCGGAGCCGTTGTTCGCGTTCATGGTGCTTTCGGCTGGAGCTCCCGGCCTATGCTGTTCCTCTCCGTGTGAGGGGAGCATCGGTGGGCGGACGGGATCCGGATCGGCGTCGAGCGTTGCTCGACGCCGCGGACCGGGTGATCCGGCGTGAGGGACCCGAGGCGTCCATGGCGTCGATCGCCGCCGAGGCGGGGGTCACCAAGCCCATCCTCTACCGGCACTTCGGCGACAAGAGCGGGCTCTACCAGGCCCTGGCGAACCGGCATGTCCGCACCGTGGTCGGGCTGCTACGGCCGGAGTTCGACCGGGCCAAGGCCGACCTGCGCAGTCGCGCCCGAGCGACGATCGACGCCTACCTGGAGATGATCGCGGCCAACCTGAGCCTCTACCGGTTCCTCTTCTACCGGGCCGGTGCGGAGGACAGCCGGACCCACTCCCAGATGACCGCGATCGTGCGCAGCCTCGGTGAGGAACTCGGCACAGTGATCGCCGCCGAGATGGCGGTGCCCGATCCGGTTCGCGCCCAGGTATTGGGTCACGCCTTCGTCGGTATGGTTCAGGCCACCGGTGACTGGTGGCTGGAGCATCCCGAGGTGGACCGGGCCGAAGTCGTCGAGGGACTGGTCAGCGTCATCGTGGCGACGATGTCGGCCACGCTCTCCCGCTGACGTCGCCTGCCACCGAGCCCCTTCGGCGGCGCCGTGGCTCGAGAGTCAGCACCGGTTGAGTGTGCGATCCATCGATCTTCCGGGCGATCGGGCTTCTCCGGGGGCATGGTCGATTTGACGATGCGGGACGAGGTTCGTACAGTTCACCAGACCCGAGGGAGACGGCGGCGGCGCCGAGGCCTCGGGAGCCTCTCTAACGATCTTCACTCCAAGGGGATATTTATCTCCAAAGGGGTCTGATTCGACATGAATCAGACGGTCGAGTACGTTAGAAGGGTTGCTCTGGAAACGGAGCCGCCAAATTCCAGCAAGACCTGCAAGATCAAGTCAATCGATTCAAAACGAGCCGGTTTGACACGAAAAAGCGGGCCTG
>NZ_JOEQ01000033.1 GCF_000721075.1 Streptosporangium amethystogenes | reverse complement strand
CTTCTCTTCGAACATGGGCAAGATCCTGCCAGGGGCACACGGGCGACGAGGACCAGTTCGACTTCAACCCGGTGAACCTATGCGGTCACGGCACTAGCTGCAATGTGCCGGCCCAGCTTTCCTGCGATTCTCGACATGTGGCCATAAGGTGTCTCATCATCGATGACAGTGATCACTTCCGCCGTGCCGCCCGTGCGCTGCTGGAGCGGGAGGGGATCGCCGTGGTTGGCATGGCCTCCGCGAGCGACGAGGCCCTACGGCAGATCGGCGACTCCCGGCCGGACGTCGCGCTCGTCGACGTCGATCTCGGTGAGGAGAACGGTTTCGACGTCGCCCAGCGGCTCGCGCGGGTGTCACCCGAGGGCCGCCCGCACATCATCCTGATCTCGACCCACGCCGAGAAGGACTTCACGGACATGATCGTGGCCAGTCCCGCCGTCGCGTTCCTGTCGAAGTCAGCCCTTTCCGGGGCGGCGATCCGCGACATTCTCCGGGAAGCCTGCGACGAAGGGGATCCGGGCCCCACCTGACCCGGGGCGTGCCCCGCGGGTTTCCCGCCGGATCCACCCGCGACGCCAAGCCGGTCCCATCGGTCCCACCGGCCCGCTCTCATCGGCCTCACAGGTCCCCGGACCCGCATCGGGCCTCCAGGTCGCACCGGGTCGTTCCCCGGGAGGCGGTCCGGGGCAGCGGGTTTCGAGGAAGGCCAGTACGGCGAGGACACGGCGGTGGTCGTCTCCCGATCCCGGTATCCGCATCCTGGACAGGATGCTGTGCACGTGCTTCTCGACCGTGCCCTCGGTGATCCAGAGTTTGCTCGCTATGCCGGCATTGGAGCGACCCTCGGCCATCAGGGCGAGGACCTCCTGCTCGCGCGCGGTGAGAAGCTCCAGCGGATCGTCCCTGCGGTGGGTCTTGATGAGTTCCCGCACCAGGCTCGGATCGACGACCGAGCCGCCCTGGGCGACGCGCTCAAGCGTCTCCATGAAGTCGCCGACCCGAGCGGGCCAGCAGGCTCGACACCCCCTCGCGGAAAAGCACGTCATCGTCCGCCACTGCTACGCGTATCCGGTTCTCGTGCACGATCATCACCCTTCCGTGGTGTTCCTCCCGCCGGACCCGTCATTAAAAGAATGGCCACTTAAGGGTTGGTGAATTCCAAATACTCTGGACCTTTGGTGGTAAATCCTCCGGGCGTGGTACGGTCCGGAGCGAAGTGTGAAATATCTCGTTGACATGCGAGTATCTTAGTAGTTATGCGGGAGTGGCGGCTGTCGTCATTGCCGTACACAAAGCGTCAATCCTTCGTGCTGGGGATCGTATGCGGCGCCGTGTGCATCGCGGCGGAGGTTTTGCTTTCCCTTTTTCTGGCCCGCTTGATACCGGGTGGTTTCCTGGGCGGGATCTACCTGCTCGGCGTTCTGCTGGTCTCGGTCGTCTGGGGCCTGTGGCCCGGAATGGTGACCCTGCTGGCCAGCGCCGTCGCCTTCGACTACTTCACCCTTCCTCCCCTGTGGGGCTTCTTCCCCGGGGAGCGCTGGCTCTGGACCCCGCTTCCGATCTTCCTGCTTGTCGGGCTGGCGACCACTTTGATCGCGGCGCGGGTGCGCTCACTGGGCATCCAGACCAGCGAACGTCGCCGTGAGGCGGACCTCACCGTGCGACTGGCCCACATCCTGCTGTGTACGGAGAACCTGAGCGCGGCGCTGCCCCCGGCCTCGCGCCTCCTGGCACAGGAACTGGGGGCACCGGGCCTGGAGATCCGGCTTGAGGAGGTCTTCGCCGACGGGGACGGCGAGGTTCTGCCGCTCGTGGAGAGCGGCAGCCGGATCGGCGTGCTCGTCCTTCCCGCCGGTGTGCCGGAGGACGTCCGGACACGTCTGCGCGACCGGATGCCGCCCTCCTTGGAGGCGCTGTTGCGGGCGGCCCGCGATCGAGAGAACGTCGGGGCCGTCCTGGCGTCCAGTCGTGACGAGCTCAGCAGGATCGCGCGGGAGCAGGCGACGTTGCGGCGTGTCGCGACGCTCGTGGCACGGGGCATCTCCTCGACGGAGCTGTTCAACGCGGTCGCCTGCGAGATGGGCTCCCTCATGAAGGCGGACCACGTGTCGGTCAGTCGCTACGACCCCGGCCACACGACGGTGGTGGGCACGTGGAGCCTCCGGGAGGACGTGAGAAAGGTGATGCCTCTCGGCTCGCAGTGGCCGATCAACGAGACGGTCGTCTCCGGCATGGTGCTGAGGACGGGAGAACCGGCACGGGTGACGAACTACGAGGAGACCTCGGGAACGATCCTGAAGTGGGCCCGTGAGATGGGTATCACCTCCGCGCTCGGCTCTCCCGTGATCGTCGACGGCTCGCTGTGGGGTGTGCTGCTCGCCTTCTACAGCCGCTGGGAGCCGAGGCTCGAAGGCGCCGAGGAGCGGATGACGGACTTCACCGAGCTGATCGCGACCGCCATCTCGAACGCGCAGGCCCGCGCCGATCTCGCCGCCTCCCGGGCGCGCCTCGTCGCCGCGTCCGACGGGACCCGCCGGCGCATCGAGCGCGACCTGCACGACGGTGCCCAGCAGCGACTGGTCTCGCTCGGGCTCGAACTGCGCACGGTGGAGGCCGGAGTGCCGCCGGAGATGACGGAGCTCAGGGAGCAGCTGTCTCACACGGTCCAGGGGCTCATCGGGCTCAGGGACCGCGTCGAGACGCTCGGCGGAAGGCTGACGATCACGAGTTCCGAGGAGGAGGGCACATCGCTTCTGGTGACGGTGCCGGTCGAGAACTGACGGCCGCGGCAGGCTCGCCGGGGTGAGCGGAGGGCCTGTCCCACCGGGCCATCGGCCGGTGGGTCAGGCTCGCCCGGGAGGTCCCGGGCGAGCGGGCTCCTGCCCGCGTGGAACGCCGGATCAGCCGGAAGGTATCGAAGTCCTGTGTGTCCTTGATCGGGGCTGTTGAGCCCATTGCGATCTGGGTAAAGTGAGGATCGATCGTTTTGACCAGCTTCATCCGGGGAGTTCAGGACATGCGACTTACTCTGCGCCGGGCCCTCGCCGTCGGCGCCGCGCTCGCACTCGTCGGAATCATGACGCCCGGGGCCGCGTACTCGCAGGACGATCCCCGTAGCTGCAACGATCTGATGGGGGCCGACACCCCGGCCTACGTCGTGTGCCACTGGCTGGCCAAGCCGGAGGAGGCCCTCGGTGTCGCGCTCTTCTGGGGCAGCGACGACGCGGCCCATCTCAGGGAGGCCAACCCGGTCGACGGCAAGTTCATCGACTGCTCGGCCGGCGCCTGCCCTGAGCCGCCCGGCGGCGGCGCCGAGGGCGACGAGAACTCCCCCCTCCCCGAGGGCGCGGGAGAGGACGGCGCGCCCGAGTGCGAGGCGGGCCAGCAGTGCTCGATCGACGGGCACGACCAGGGCGGCGACGGCACCGTCAGCGGATCCGAACTGACCGGTGCCGCCAAGCCGACCTCCACGAGCACCCAGGACCCCGCCGTCGCGGCGGCCGCGCTGACTCCGGCCGGTCAGGCGATCACCGCGGCGAAGGCCCAGCAGCTGAGGGTCTGGATCGACACCGAACTGGCCGACGACTGGAAGGCGGGCACCGAGACCTTCACCGCCGCGGTCAAGCGCATCGGCGCGCTTGCCGCGCGTCCGGAGGTCGCGGGCATCAGGTTCACCTCCCAGCTGGGCTACAACAGCACGTTCAAGACGGACGCGGAGATCACCGAGTTCGTCACCGCGGCCTCCGACGCACTCCGCCAGGCCGCGCCCGGCAAGCGGCTGGGCATCCACACCGTGGTCCCCGAGCTCGCCTGCGGCGCCAACGACACCTGCAAGGCGGAGATGCGCAAGCGGTATCCGCTGCTCGCCCCCGAGAAGGTCGAGTCCCCGCTGATCGCGGGCCGGGTCGACCAGCTCTCCCTGGACAGCGGCCTGCTGTACGGCGGCTACGACACCTGGAAGATCGACGCCGAGCAGGCCCACCGCAACCAGTGGATCCAGGTCCGTGCCCGGTCATGGGACGTCCTGGCCCAGATCGCCGCGGAGGAGACCGGTCTCGTCGGCCAGGTGACCGATGAGCAGCTCGCCTCCCGGCTGTCGGTGCCCGTCAAGGACGGCGCCGCCCAGCAGGTGAACGTCTGGACCCGCGTCCAGGACGCACAGGGCGCGGTGAACCGGCTGACCGCCTGGGACCAGCTGAAGAAGCTCACCCCGATCCAGCGCCGCCTGGCCGCCGTCTACGACCCGGCCAACCCCGAGGTGGACGTGACCACCGACCTCAAGAAGCTCTCCGAGGCTTTCGGCCAGATCTATCTCGCGACCACCTGACACACTCCCGCGATCTCCCGGTGAGGCGGCCCAGGCCGGTCTCACCGGTACCGTGCGGGGCGAGCGCTGAAGTCCCCTTCCGGACGCCGATGACCACCAGGCCGGACGGGCAGGACGTCACGCGCTTCCGCGATCGGTGAGATGTTCCAGTGCGGTGAGATCGATCTCCATGACGCTCGTCCCCGGTGGCAGGCCCAGGGCCTGGACCGTGGCGGTGTGCAGCTCGCCGGCGTGACCGAGCACCGCCCCGTCGGCGAGCAGCTCCAGGCAGCGTCCAGGGAGCCAGGGCGCGTACTCGGTGGGGCGCGTGATCAGGCCGGCCCCCATGACGTGCGCGGCCGTCCGCCCGGCGTCGACGGCGCGGGCCCACGACGACTCGCCGGTCAGAGCGATGGCGAGATGGCTGGGCTGGGCTGGGACGGTGGCGTTCAGCGCGTCGAGCCGGCTCGCGGTGGGGTGGCGGTCCGCCAGGAGCGAGGGGGGTGCGAAGACCACCCCCTGCTCGAAGAGCGCCGGGTGGTGATTTCCCAGGGCGAGGTTGAGCCCCAGCGCGGCCAGCAACCCGGGGAGGAGCGTGGTGCGCAGCGACGGCTCGCGCGGGCTGATCGGGTTCCTGAGCGTCAGCGTGGCGCGGCGCGGGTCGTCGGGCGCCAGGCCGAAGGCGTCCCACGCGGCGTCGCAGACGAAGGGGAAGCGCGGCGTCTCGACGTACCCCGCCCCCGCCAGCGCGTGCCCGATCCGCCGTCGCAGGCTCTGCGAGCGGGTGAGCCCTCCGCCGGCCTCCCGTCCCCGCGGGCCTCTCCTGCCGTGACCGCCTCGGGTCAGCGGGATGATCTCCAAATCGGGCACGGCCCGTGCGGCCGGCACGGCCCGGGTGGTGGCCGTGCTCCAGGGGCGGGGAGCGGGCCCGGGCCTGCCGCCGGGGACGAACTCATCCATCCCGAGCGGGAAGCGGATGTCGCCGCCGACGATGTCGCGGATGTCCTTCAGACCGTGCCGGAGCATCAGGGTGCGCTCGACGCCCACACCGAAGGCGAACGCGCCGTACCTGTGCGGATCGACGCCGCAGGTGGTCAGCACCCGGGGGCGGACCGTGCCGCACCAGCCCCACTCGACCCATCCCCCGCCGCCGCACGTCCCGCACGGGCCCGCGGAGACCTCTCCTGAGACGTCCTCTCGGACGCCGTGGCAGACCGCGCACTCCAGGTACACCTTCGCCGACGGGTCGGTGTAGGCGGACCGGTGGGTGCGGAGCCGGGTCACCGCGCCCCTGCCGAACACGGCGGCGGCGAAGTGGTCGAGGGTCTTCTTCAGGTCGACCATGGTGAGCCCCAGGTCGACGGCGAGGCCCTCGACCTGGTTGAACACCGGGCTGTGGATGGTGTCGGCCGCGTCGGGACGGAAGGCGCGGCCCGCGCAGACCAGGCGGAGTGGCGGGGTCCTGCCGAGCATCGCCCGTACCTGCGCCGGCGAGGTGCGGGTGCGCAGCACGAGGCCGGACCTCCCGCCGGGCTCAGCGGGGTCTTCGAGGTGGAAGACCCGGTCGGGGGCGCGGCCGGGGTGGTCGTCGTCCATGTCGAGCGCGTCAAAGGCGAACCACTCGGCCTCGACCTCGGGTCCTTCGACGACGCGGTAACCGAGGTCGAGAAAGACATCGGTCATCTGCTCGGCCATGACGGTCACCGGATGCCGGGCCCCGCGCGAGTCGTGCGGCGCGCCCCCGGCACGTCCGCTGAATGCGCTCCTCATCAAGTGTCGCTGCCTCTTCCTGTGTGAGCGCGCTTCCCCCGAGACGGTCAGGCGAGAGCCGCGGGTCACCCTTCGCGGGGACACGACGGCACGCGACCGGACGACCTCGCGGGTAAGACCGGAAGTCGCCTGCGGGAAGGGGATCCGCGTCCGGCGTCCGTTACGGAACGCCGGGTTTGACGCGCGACCTCGAACGTTCGCCACGCTGGGTGTTGAAACAACTACTCAAAGTTATTGGCTGGTCAACGGTGAGTCAACACGCCACCGGGTCGGCGATGAGGGTTCGACAGGAGGGGCGTTCCGTCAGGGGCGGGTCCGCCTCTTCGGCGGCGGCGTTCCCCGGGGGCCCGCCGAACGCCGCCGGGGGGCGTCACCGGCAGCGGATCGTCCGGCCGGGACCGACGGCCGGTGTCGCCGGCCGGTGTCGCCGGCGCGCCGCGCGTCCCGCTCTCACATCCCGCTCTCACGTCCCGCCGAGCAGGTTCCAGACGTTCTCGTTCTCCTGCTCCCGGGGTGCGGAGTCGTCGTCCTGGGCGGCCTTCAGGCCCAGGGCGGACAGGATCATCGGGAAGGAGTTGCGAAACTCGCGCTCCCAGTAGGGCCAGCTGTGGGTGCCGTCCTTGTACAGGTGCACCACGGGCTTGACGCCGTGGAAGCGGAGCTTGGCGATCAGGTCCCTGGCCGTGTAGGCGGAGATCGGCTCGCCGAGGTGGGCCGGGCTCCAGGGGGCTCCCGGCGGGTCGAGTTCGCCCAGCCTGCTGGTCGTGCCGCTGGAGATGTAGATGCCCATGCCGCGCAGGTTCCTGGCGTGGGCGGCGGGGTCGTTGGCCTTCCAGACGTCCCGGTTCCTGAGTGGATCGCCCCACAGCGCCTGCGGATCCTGTCCCTCGGAGGCCTGCGCGTTCATGATGAGTTCGGGGATGCCCGGCAGGCGGGTGGACATGATGCCGCTGTAGGCGCCCACGAAGCGGAACATCCCCCGGTGCAGCGCGGCGTACTTCATCGCGCCGTACGCGCCCATGGAGAGCCCCGCGACGGCGCGGCGGCTCCCCGCGCGGTAGCCGGTCTCCAGCAGGCGGCGCACCTCGGAGGTGTGGAAGGTCTCCCAGGCGGGTGCGCCTCTCTTGCCCTTGTTGTACCAGTTCGAGTAGTTGCCCGCCCGGCCCGCCTCGGGCATCACGATGATCGCGTCCATGTTCTCGGTCATGCTCGCGATGTCGGTCATTCGGGTCCACGAGGTGTAGTCGTCGGCGCCGCCGTGCAACAGGTACAGGACCGGCCAGGTGCGGCGCGCGCCCTTCGACCAGCCCTTGGGCACCAGTACGCGGACCGGCAGGGTCGCGTTGACCGAGGGTGACGAGATCTGCAGGTCGAGCATGCGCGGGCCGAGCCAGATCTCCTTGACCACGCGCGCGGCGCCCGGCCTGGCGGCAGGCCAGGGCCCCCACGGGCTCTTGCCACCCTTGCCGGCGGAAGGGCTCGGGCTCGGCTGCGGTTTCGCCGCCTGTCTCACCGCCGAGGCGGTCCTGCCCCCCGGTCTCGCGATCAAGGCGTTGCCCCCCGCGGGTTTCACCTCCGGAGCGGTCTCGACCGCCGCGCCTGCCTCGCCGCTCCTGTCGCCGGGTGCCGACGCCCAGGCCGGGGCGGCGTGCGCGGTCGAGGGGAATCCGACGACGAGCGCGGTCGCCAGTGCCAGAAGTCCGCGTCGAGCAGGTCGCATGGTCGTTCCTCCACCCGGCCTGGAGACAGTGGCCGTGGCAGGCGACCCTAGGCGGGATGGTCGCCGCTCAGCTATGAGCATTCGCAACGAAATGACGTTGCTACTTGCGCTTTAACCACAAATCTCATCAGATATCGCGCGTTATCACGTTCGTTATAAAACGCCGAGATGGATTGTGGTCTGCCATGGCTCCCTTATCCGGATATGTCTGGGTAAGTTTGCCGACCACCTCGGGTGTTCTTGGAGCTGCCACGTGGACCTGTTCGGTGAAGACGAGATTCGCCGCTTCCTCACGGGGCGTATCGCGACCCGCTGTCGCCTGTCCCCCGCGGATGTCGACCCCGACCGTCCCCTGGAGGAGTTCGGGCTCTCCTCCCGCGACGCCGTCGCGGTGGCGGGGGAGTTGGAGGTGCTCCTCGGCCGCGAGCTGGGACCCACGCTGGTCTGGGAGTATCCCACGATCAACCGCCTGGCCAGGGGGCTCGCGCCCCGCGCGCGGACCGCCCCGGAGAAGGCCGGACCGGTCGTCTCCGACGAGCCGATCGCGGTGATCGGCGTCGGGTGCCGCCTCCCCGGCTCGGTACGCGGCCCCGCGGACTTCTGGCGGCTGCTCATGGCCGGCGGCGACGCCGTCGGCCAGGTGCCCGAGGGCCGGTGGGAGCCCTTCGACGACGGATCCCCCCGCACCGCCGAGGCGCTGGCCAGGACGACCAGGCACGGCGGCTTCCTGGAGGACGTCGCCGGGTTCGACGCGGAGTTCTTCGGGATCGTCCCCGGCGAGGCCGAGACCATGGACCCGCAGCAGCGGCTGCTGCTGGAGACGGCCTGGGAGGCGCTGGAGCACGCGGGCGTCGCGCCTCGGTCGTTGCGCGGCAGCCGTACCGGCGCGTTCGTCGGTATATCCGGCAACGAGTACGCCTACCTGACCACGGCCGACACCGCGAAGGTGGACGCCTGGACGGCGACGGGCGCGGCGTTCAGCATCGCCGCCAACCGGCTCTCCTACCTGCTGGACCTGCGCGGGCCCAGCCTGGCGGTCGACACCGCGTGCTCATCCTCGCTGGTCGCCACACACCTCGCCGCGGGCAGCCTCAGGTCGGGGGAGAGCGACCTGGCCATCGCCGCCGGGGTCAACCTGCTGCTCTCACCCGTGATCACCATGGCGTTCGACCAGGGCGGCGGCACCGCGCCCGACGGGCGCTGCAAGAGTTTCGACGCCTCGGCGGACGGGATGGTCAGGGCCGAAGGCTGCGGGGTCGTCGTGCTCAAGAGGCTTTCCGACGCCCAGCGGGACGGCGACCGGGTCATGGCGGTGCTCCGCGCCACCGCGGTGAACCAGGACGGCCGGTCGAACGGGCTGGTCGCGCCCAACCCCGAGGCCCAGGAGGAACTCCTGCGCGGCGTCTACTCGGGGCTGGGCGGTCCCGGCTACATCGAGGCGCACGGCACCGGCACCTTCCTGGGCGATCCGATCGAGGCCCGCGCCGTCGCCGCCGCCCTCTGCGAGGGCCGTACCGCGCCGCTGCTCCTCGGCTCAGCGAAGAGCAACCTCGGCCACCTGGAGGCCGCCGCCGGGATCACCGGCCTGATCAAGACGGTCCTCGCCCTCCATCACGAGGTGATCCCGCCCAGCCTCCACTTCCACCGGCCCAACCCGCACATTCCCTGGGAACATCTCCGGGTCGTCACCGCCCCCACCCCCTGGCCGGACGGGTACCCCCTGGCGGGTGTCTCCTCCTTCGGCTTCGGCGGCACCAACGCCCACGCCGTCCTGGAACCCGCCCCGCAGTGGCGGGAACCGGAGCCCGAGGGACCGGCAGCGAAGATCTTCCTGCTCACGGACGTGTCTCCCGAGCGGGTCAGGGATCACGCCGGGACGCTCGCGAACTGGGCCGACGCCGAACTCGCCGAGCCCGCCCGGCCCGATGCCGCCTCCCCGGACGCGCCCGCCGTCGAGGGCACCCCCGCCGTGGGGGCTCGGCGGCAGGTCTCGCTCGGCGACGTCGCGCACACCCTCGCCCGGCGGGCGGGGCGGGGCAGGGCGGGGGCCGCGGTCGTGGCCGCGAACCGGGCGGAGTTGGTCGCCGGGCTGCGGGCCGTACGGGACGGGGCGGGCGTCACCGGAGCGGCGCTGGCCGGAGGGCTCGGGCCGGTCTGGGTGTTCTCCGGCTACGGATCGCAGTGGGCGGGCATGGGCGCCCGCCTCTACGCGGAGGAACCGGTCTTCGCCCGGACCATCGACGAACTGGACCCGATGCTCGCCGAGGAGACGGACGTCCGGCTACGCGAGATCATCGCCGAGGGGGCGGACGCGCCGGGGGTGGCCGTCGCGCAGCCGGTGATCTTCGCGGTGCAGGTGGCGCTGGCCCGGCTGTGGACGGCGTACGGGACACGGCCGGCGGCGGTCGTCGGGCACTCCATGGGGGAGGTCGCGGCCGCCGTGGTCGCGGGCGGGATCGGGCTGCGGGACGCGGTACGGGTGATCTGCCGCCGGGCCGCGCTGCTCGGCACGATCGGCGGCGGCGGGGCCATGGCGGTGCTTGAGGTGCCCGCCGAGGAGGTGCCCGGTGACCTGCACGTCGCCGTGTACTCCTCGCCCAGGCAGTGCGTCGTCACCGGCGACCCCGACCGGCTGGCCGCCTTCGCCGCCGAGGTCGAGGCCCGCGGCCTGCTCGCGCGGATGCTGACCGCCGAGGGCGCCGGACACTCACCGCAGGTCAAGCCGCTGCTGCCCAGGCTCCGCGAGGCCCTGGAGGGCATCGCGGGCGGCAAGCCGGAGCTCCCGTTCTACTCGACGGTCTTCGACGACCCCCGCGAGGTGCCGACCTTCGAGCCCGCCTACTGGGCGGCAGGGGTCCGCCGCCCGGTTCGCCTGCTCGACGCGATCAGGGCCGCCGCGGCGGACGGTCACACCCTCTTCACCGAGATCAGCCCGCACCCGGTGCTGGCCGGAGCGCTGCGCGAGAGCCTTCCCTCCGGAACGGTGATCACCCATTCCCTGCGCCGGGGCCACGACGAGGAGATCCGCGCCCAGCTCGCCGCGACCGTGGTCGCGATGCCCTCGCTGCTGCCGTCCCGCTCCGGCACGCTCGCCGACGTGCCACCGTCACCCTGGCGGCACGAACGCCACTGGATCTCCGCCGCCAGGTCGTCCGCGCTCCCGCCGGGCACCCATCCGCTGCTCGGGGTGCACGTCGAGAGCCCGGCGGGGCACGTGTGGACGACCACGCTGGACGACCTGTCCGACGTCCCCTGGCGGCTGGAGCCCGCGGCGTGGCGGCCGCACGGCCTGCCGGTCATGCCGCTGGTCGCGGTCGCGGCCCTGGCCCAGGCGGCGGCCCTCGCCGTGTACGGTCAGGCCGAGCTGGCCGACGTCACCCTGAACGGCTTCCTGCCGCTGCCCGCCACGGTCACCACCACCCTCACCCCTTCGGGCGAGGTCGAGATCGACGCCAGGAACGCCGCCGGGGTCTGGGTCCGCTACGGCACCGCGAACATCGTCGCGGACTCGCCCGTCGTCGCCGCCGTACCGAGCCCGGCCGAGCTGGCCGGGCGGCTGCGCGTACCGGCGGGGACGCCGGTCGAGATCGAGCTGCTGGAGCCGGACGGCACCCCGGTCGGGCTGCTGGCCAGGGACGTCCCGGCCGACGCGCTACCGGTGCCCCTGGCGGGCAAGCTGGTGAGGCGGGTCTGGGCCACCGAGGAGGGGACCGATGATCGGCCCGCGGAGAGGGGACTCGACTCCCTTCGGGCCCGTGGCTGGCTCATCCTGGCCGGAGACGAGAACCCGCGGGCCGAGCGCCTGGCCGCCGGGCTCGCCGCCGCCGGACACATCGCCCGCACGCTCACGATGCCCCGCCTCTCCCCGCCTCCTGCCGCGGCCTCGCCCCTGGTACCGGCCCAGCGACCCGCCCCGCACGCCGCGACCCGCCTCGTACCGTCGTCCCCGGCCGGGATGCCGCCGAGTGACGAGGTCGTGCTGCTCGTCCCCGCGGGCCTGACCCCGGCGGGGAGCGAGGCGCTGCTCCTCGCCGTGACCGCGACCGTCCGCGAACTCGTGGCGCAGAGGCCCGGGGAGGGGCCCGGTGGTGGTGCCGGGAGTGGTGCCGGGACCCGCCTGAGGATCGTCACCGACCGGGCACAGGCCGTACTGGACGGGGAGCCGGGGGACCCGGGGGCCGCCGCGCTGCGCGGGCTGGTCCGGGTCCTGGCCTTCGAGCATCCGGAGCTGCGAGCCTGCCTGGTGGACGTCGACGACACGGAGTCGCTCCTGACGGAGCTGGCGGCCGACGAGCCGGACGACGAGGTCGCCTGGCGCTTCGGCATCCGGTACACCGCCCGCCTCGCCGCCGTACCCGACCTGGCGGGCGGCACCGGCACGGTCGGGCGGCGCGGGGCGACGCAGGTGGTACGGCGCGGCGGGGGATACCTGATCACCGGAGGGTACGGCGGCCTGGGGCTGGTCGTGGCCCGCTGGCTGGCCGGGCGGGGCGCGGGGCGGATCGTGCTCGGCGGGCGGTCGGGGCCCTCCGCCGAGGGGGCCGCCGAGATCGAGCGGCTGCGCGAGCTGGGCGTCGACGTCCAGGTGGTGACCGGCGACCTGGCCGCGCCGGGGGTCGCCGTACGGCTGGTCAGGGCCGTGACCGACGGAGGGGTGCGGCTCCGGGGCGTGGTGCACGCGGCGGGCGTGCTGGACGACCGTCTCGTCGTCGACGTGGGCTCGCCGGACCTGCACCGGGTCTGGTCGGCCAAGGTCCACGGTGGTCTGGCACTGCACCAGGCGACCAGGCAGCCGAGTTTGGACTGGTGGGTGGCGTTCTCCTCGGCGGCCGCGCTGCTCGGCTCGCCCGGCCAGGCCGCCTACGCGGCGGCGAACGCCTGGCTGGACGCGCTCTGCGACCTGCGCAGGTCCGAGGGACTGCCGGGAACGACGATCAACTGGGGTACCTGGGCCGAGGTCGGCGGGGCGAGCCAGGCGTCGCTGCCCGCCGTCTCGCCCATCACACCCGGCGAGGGAGTCGAGGCGCTGGAGGCGCTTCTCGCCGCCGAGGCGGACGCGGCGGGCGTGCTGCGGCTGGACGTGGCGACCGCCGTCGAGCTGTTCCCCGGCATCGCGCGCATGCCGTACTTCGCCGACCTGGCGGGCACGGGGACGAACGCCGGAGGCTGGGCGGGTGCCGAGGCCCTGGCCGGCATGGAGCCGGGCAGAGCCGTCGAGGTCGTGGTCGGCAAGATCAGGGAGCGCGCGGCGGCGGTGCTGGGGGTCGACGCCGCCTGGCTCCAGGAGGACACCGTGCTCACCGAGGCGGGCCTCGACTCGCTGGCGGCCACCCGGCTGCGCGGCACGATCGAGCACGACTTCGGGGTGGCGGTGCCCGCCGCGCCGATGCTGCAAGGGGCGACCCTCGGGGACGTGGCCATGGCCGTCGCCGCGGAGCTCGGCCTGGGCGGCACGGCGGCCCCGGCCCGCCAGGTGGAGCCGAGGGACGCGGCGGAGCGGCAGGTCGTCGCCGCGCTCACCCGGATACTCGGGCGCGAGCCGGGGGTGACCGAGGAGATCCCCGAGGACGTCCTGCCGGTCCTGCTCGACGTCCTCGGCCGGGAGACGGGCCGCGCGCTCGCCGCGGGCGAGGGGGAGGGCGAGGGCGAACGGGCCGGCCTGCGGACCGGTGCCCAGGTGGCCGACCTGGTACGGGAGATCGACGAGGAGGAGGCCGCCCGTGGCCTTGTCCGCCCGCTCACTCCCGCCGCCCACGCCTACCTGGCGGCCCGCCCCACGGAGGCGGGGGAGCGGGTGCCGCTCTTCCTGGGGCATCCGGCGGGTGGGACCACGGGAGTGTACTCGCTGCTGGCGGGGCTGCTCGGCGCCGAGCAGGTGGTGTTCGGGCTGGAGCGCCCGGCGGACCTGGGGGTGTTCGGTCCCGAGGCCGGGGTCGAGGAGCGGGCCGCCCGGTACGTGGCGGAGATCAGGAAGGTGTGCCCCTCCGGTCCCTACCGGCTGGGGGGCTGGTCGTTCGGGGGGGTCCTGGCGTTCGAGATCGCACGGCGGCTCGGCGCGGAGAACGTGGAACTGGTCGCGATGATCGACTCGGGTCTGCCCGACGAGGTCGAGGCGGCAGGGCGGGCGGAGATCGTCGCGCGGCGGTACGCGGACTTCGCCGCCTATCTCGACGAGACCTACGGGGTGCGGGTCGACCTCGTCCATGAGGAGCTGGCGGCCCTGGACGAGGCCGGGCAGCTCGCGCTGGTGGAGGCGCGCGTCGCCGAGTCGGGGGTGCTGGACCTGCTGGGGGAGGCCATCCTGCGGCACCAGATCACCTCGCACGAGGACACCCGGGCGCTGGAGGCGTACCGGGCGGGGAGCTATCCGGGGCGGGTGCTGCTCTACCGCTCGACGGAACCGACCCCGTGGGCCGTGGAGGACGTCCGCTACACCCATGCCGACGACCCGACGCGGGGGTTCGGCCCGTTCAGCCCGGCGCTGGAGATCGTCACGATCCCCGGTTCGCACCACCTCAACCTGCTCGATCCGCCGCACGTCGAAGTCATCGCCGCTCACCTTGGAGGCCAGGAATGACCCTCGCACAGGCCGTCGTCGACGGCGCCGATCCCGAAGAGCTCGCGCGGCTCGACGTTCCCACCACCTTCAGGGCCGCGCACACCCGCAAGGGCGAGGTGGGCATGTTCGGCCGGAGCAGGCACGGTGTGAACGGCGTCGACAAGGACATCACCAGATCCGTCCACGTGGGCGAGGTGCCCATGCCGGAGCTCGGTCCCAACGAGGTGCTGGTCGCCGTCATGGCGAGCGCGATCAACTTCAACACCGTGTGGACGGCCATGTTCGAGCCGATCCCCACCTTCGCCTTCCTGGAGCGGTTCGGGCGCGAGGACCCCCGGCACGACAAGGACTTCCATGTGCTCGGCTCGGACGCCTCCGGAGTGATCGTCCGGATGGGCGCCGCGGTACGGCACTGGAAGATCGGCGACCGGGTCGTCGTCTCGCCCGCCTACGTCGACGAGCAGGACCCGATCAGCCACTCCGACTCCATGCTCGGCTCCGACCTGCGCGCCTGGGGGTTCGAGACCAACTACGGCGGGCTGGCCGAGTTCGCGGTGGTCAAGTCCACCCAGCTGCTGGCCAAGCCCGGACACCTGACCTGGGAGGAGGCCGCCTGCAACATGCTGTGCGCCTCCACCGCCTACCGCATGCTGGTCAGCGAGCGTGGCTCCCGGATGAAGCAGGGCGACGTCGTGCTCATCTGGGGGGCGACCGGCGGGCTCGGCGCGTACGGCGTGCAGCTGGTGCGGAACGGCGGTGGCATCCCGGTGGGCGTCGTCAGCTCCGAGGAGAAGGCGGAGCTGCTCCGCAGGATGGGCTGCGAACACGTCGTGGACCGCTCGCAGTTCGAGCACCTCGACGATGAGAAGGCCTGGCGGAGGTTCGGCGCCGAGGTCCGTCGCCAGGTCGGCGAGGACCCACACATCGTCTTCGAGCACACCGGCCGGGACACCTTCGGCGCCTCCGTCTACGTCGCGCGGCGCGGTGGCTCGGTCGTCACCTGCGGGTCGTCCAGCGGTTACGACCACGCCTACGACAACCGGCACCTGTGGATGAAGCTCAAGCGGATCGTCGGCTCCCACGGGGCGAACTACCAGGAGTGCCACGAGGTCAACCGGCTGCTCTCGCTGGGCCTGCTGCATCCCACCCTGTCGGCCGTCTACCCGCTCACCGAGACCGGCGCCGCCGCCCGCGCCGTGCAGCTCAACGAGCACGTCGGCAAGGTCGGCGTGCTCGCCCTGGCGCCCACCGAGGACCTCGGCGTCGAGGACCACGCGCTCAGGGAGCGCGTCGGCGAGGACCGGCTCAGGCTGTTCCGAGGCTGGCAGTGACCGGAAACGTTCACCGGATCGGATGATCACGCGGCGGAGGGCGTCCGTTCCGGTCTCGTGTGGTGTGCGGGTGCGGCGGGGTGTTCCGCGACGGCCAGGCGGGATGTGTCCGGGCGAACGCGGCAGGGCGTGCCGTGTCCGCGCGGGGAGGCTTCGGGGACGCCCGGGCCGGTGAACCGCGAACCGACAGATCCGACCATCGGGTGCTGGAATCCCCGGCTTTCAAGCCGTGGGAGGACGTCGAAGCACCGGTACGAGCCGGGCGGGCCCGCCGGAACTCTTCGATGTCGCCGGTTCCGCCACCGCGGCCGGTCGTCTCCGGTCTGCCGGACGGTCTGCGGTGACCAGACCGTTTCCGGCTTTCCGGGAGTCGTCCGCGATGATCAGGCCGTTCCGGCGGCGGCGGACTGGCGGGCCCGCAGAACGATCTCCAGCTCGAACCGGACGTCCGGGTCGCTGAGCTGGTCGCCGTACAGCTCCTCCAGTTGCCGCAGGCGATAGCGCACGGTCTGCGGGTGCACGTGGAGCCTGGCGGCGACCTCCCCGGCCCCCCGGCCGTGCCGCAGCCAGGCCAGTAGCGTCTCCGCCAGCCGGTCCTGCTGGCTGGGCCGCAGATGGGCCAGGGGCGCCAGCCGCACCTTGGTGAGCGCGGTGACCAGCTCCTCGTCCTTGAACACGATCAGCGTGGCCATGTGGTCGGAGCAGCGGAGCAGGCCGCGCTGCTCGGTGAGCACGCCGCGCCTGTGCAGGTCGAGCGCCTCGCGGGCCCAGCGCAGCGAGGTCGCGGCGGCGGCCAGCGGGACTGCGGGACCCACGGCCGCCTTCCAGCCGCGCAGGCCCTTCTCCAGGGTCTGGGCCTGCCCTGGGCCGTCGGGGTCGGGCACGATCAGGCAGGGCCCCGGCCGGTCGAGGCCGACCAGCACGTCCGGCGGCAGCGAGGGGGGACGGTAGCCACCGGGATGCTCCTCCAGCGCGACCCCGGCCACGGTCCTGGGCAGCCGCCATCCGGCGGTCTTGGCCAGGTCGACGATCGCGTCGGGGGACGCGGCCGGCTGGCTGAGCAGCAGGTCCATCAGCCGGTGGCGGCGGCGCTCGATCTCCCCGGCCGCACGGACCCTGGCCTCCTCGAACCCCTCGGCCGCGGCGTCGGCCAGCTGGTCGAGATAGACGAAGATGGCCTCCCCCAGGTCGTAGAGGTGCTGCGGGGTGAGGCCGAGGTGCTCGGACTGCTCGGTGAGCCGCCGCCAGGCGACCCGGGCGCCGAGGCGCATCGCGGTCTGCAGGGGGTCGAGGTTGCGGCCCTCGTTGGCCTCGCCGCGCCCGATCGTCCGGAAGACGTCGGGCTCCCACGGGGCGTTGGGGTTCTCGATCCGGTCGACGAACTGGCGCAGGGCCTCGTCCACGGCCAGCCTGATGGCCTTGATGTAGTTCGTGTCGGCCGGTCGGGCGTATTCGGGGATCCGTGCCGTGATCTCGTCGATCACCTGGTGTGCGACCTGGCCCAGGCCCGGCCTCAGGAGCTTCGCGACGTTGGCCGGAGCCGAACGCCACAGCCGCTGGTCGGGTAGGTCGTGAGATCTCGTTCTTCGGCCGTTCAAGCCTGGAACAGCGATCCGGGTGTGTTCCTTTGTCGCCATAGACCCTCCTGTCGGAGTGCGCCTCAGATTCTCACCTAATTGACACTTTGGACAATTAGCAAACGCTTGTTCTTGTCTCAAATGCAACATGTGACGTCTTCGGTGGGAGCGACTGATCGGGGCTGAGCGGTTCCGTGCCTGGCCAAGGGGTACGGGAGGCGGCCGGGCGTGCCGGTGGCGAAACCGGGGCCGGTGGGGCCGATCGGTGAGATCTGTCGTCGCCGGGGCGCGGAGGCGGCGGGCGTGCCGGCGGTGAGATCGAGATCGGTGGGGCCGAGATCGGTGGGGCCGGGGTCGGTGGGGCCTGTCGTCGCCGGGGCGCGGAGGCGGCGGGCGTGCCGGCGGTGAGATCGAGATCGGCGAGGCCGGTGAGGTCCGCCGGCGGTGAGACCCGGCGTTGGCCGGGTGTCCGCGGCGGGGAAGCGGACCTGATCGGGGTGCCCGGTTCAGGCCTGGGCGGGCACCCCGATCGGGTCAGGTCGGTCAGCCCCTGGTCTGGGCGAGATAGCCGGCGAACTCATCCAGGGAGATGAGGCCGTCACCGTCCTGGTCGATTCTGGCGACGGCCGTCGCGGCCGCCTCGGGGGTGATCGGCTGGCCGAGCACCTCCATGAGCTTGGTCAGCTCGGGGACCGAGATGAGGCCGTCACCGTCAACATCGACGATCTTGAAAGTTGTCGCGTAGTCGTCCGCCACGATCGCATCCGCCTTAGGCAGCAGGGAAATCAGACGGCAAGCACACTAGCGGCATTCGGGGTGCCCTTCCCGGCCGAACCCGGAGGATCAACCCCGTTCCGGGTGCCGCTCCAGCTCGATGGCTTGTGCCGTCCCGGGCGCGGCCCGAGTTCGGTGGGTCGTGTCCGTTCCGGGTGTCGGCCGAACTCGGCGGATCGTCCCTGCCCGGGGACCGCATGGGCAGGGGCGCCGCCGATTCGATCGGCGGCGCCCCTTTTTCCGGGTCTCCACGGCTGGAGGTTCCGTGAGTGGTGTTTGATCAGGACCGCGCGTTCGCCATCGTCCGGCACGCCTCGGCCCATGTCCGGCACGCGTCGGCGCACTCCTTCATCATGGGGTCGCTCTCCATGGACATGCACGCGTCGGCGCACTTGCTCGCGGCCTTCGCGCACATCGTGGCCATCTCCTTCGCCATCGGCGACTGGCGCATCATCATGTCCGCGCAGAGACGGGTCATGTCGGCGCAGTCCATGAGCGGGCCTATCAGTGCCATGTCGGCGTACCGGCCCCCCTGCATGAGGCAGTAGGTCATGGTCTGCTCGCAACGGCTGTGGCACTCCAGGCACATGTCAATGCTCTTCTGTACCTGAGGGTTCATCTTCACCGCATGGCTCATGCTTGCTCCTCGTGTTCGTGACCGCTCTGCTTCGACGGCCGAAGATCTCGCACCAGTGTTGTGCCCCTGCCGCGCGCCTCGGCCTCCCTGAAAAAAGCGGCTTTAATAGCCCATCGCGATAGTTTTGTGCATAAATTCACTTATGGTCTGTAGGGTTAGTGGGAAAGTCATGGCGGTGGACGGCTCCTCCCAGATCCTGCGGGGAGCCGCCCACCGGACCCCGGGCCGGAACGCGTTCCGGCCCGGGGTCCCCCGCCACTCAGAGCACGGCGCCCGAACCCTGGCGGGCCGGAGCCGGGCCATTCCGCTTGGGCCGCGGCGGCGCGCCGGGCCTGCGCTTCTCCAACTCGATCGCCATCGGCCCCGCGACCAGCGCGGAGGAGAGCGTGCCGACGATGATTCCGATCAGCAGCGCCACCGCGAAGTCGGTCAGCGAGTCGCCACCGAGCACCGCCAGCGCGGCCAGGATGAACAGCGCGCCCAGACCGGTGTTGACGGTACGGGGCACGGTCTGCAGGATCGAGGTGTTGACCACCGCGGCGAACGAGCTCTTCGGCCGTGCGCCCCACAGCTCGCGGACCCGGTCGAAGACCACGACCTTGTCGTTGACCGAGTAGCCGATCACGGTGAGCATCGAGGCCAGGAACACCCCGTCCACCGGCTTGCCCAGCCAGGCGAACGCGCCGATCACGATCGTCGCGTCGGCGACCAGGGCCACCACCGTGGCCAGGCCGAACGTCCAGCGGAACCGGAAGGCGAGGTAGGCGAGCTGTGCGGCGAGCGCGACGCCCAGCGCGATCAGCGCGTTGCGGCGCAGCTCGTCCCCGAGGCTCGGCCCGATGAGCTCGTCGCGCTCCTTGGTGACCTGGCCGCCCTCGCTCTCCAGCGCCTTCTCGATCCGCACCACCTCGGCGGGGGTGATCTGACCCGTACGTACGGAGATGTCCTCGTCGGAGGCCTGCACCACCGCGTTGGGGAACCCGGCCTTGCTGACCAGTTCGCGGGCGGCGTCGGCGCTCATCGGGGTGGTCGTGGAGTACTCCACGAGCCTGCCCCCGGTGAACTCCACGCCGAAGTCGAGCCCCCGCACCGCCACCCCGGCCACGGACGCGGCCACCAGCAGGCCGGTGATCGCGAAGTACCCGGCGCGGCGGTTCATCAGGTTCGGCTTGCGGATGTTCAGCCAGGCGCGGACCCGCCCGATGTCGGACAGGCCGGTCATCCGGGGGCGTGCGGACACCGCCTTGAACCTCACCGCCCACTGGGCCAGGACGCGGGTGATGACCATCGCGGTGATCAGCGAGGCGATCACGCCGATGCTCAGCGTGACGCCGAAGCCGCGTACCGGGCCGGAGGCCAGGAAGAACAGCAGCCCGGCGGCGAGCAGGGTGGTGATGTTGGAGTCGGCCACCGCGCTCCACGCGTTGCGGAACCCCTTCTCCAGTGAGCCCCCGAGGTTGGGCGTCTCGGCGTACTCCTCACGTGCCCGTTCGAAGACCAGCACGTTGGCGTCGACGGCCATGCCGATCGCCAGCACGAAGCCCGCCAGTCCCGGCAGGGTGAGCGTGGCACCGAGTCCCACCAGCGCCGCGTACGAGATGAGGGCGTAGCAGGCCAGGGCGATGGCGGCGAGGAAGCCCACCAGCCGGTAGATCACGATGATGAACAGCGCGGTGAGCGCGATGCCGATGACCGCGGCCCAGGCGCTGGCCTGGATCGCGGCGGCGCCGAGCGTCGGGCCGACGGTCCGCTGCTCGACGATCTCGACGGGCACCGGCAGCGAGCCGCCCTTGATCAGCAGGGCCAGGTCCGAGGCCTCCTCGGCGGTGAAGGCGCCGGTGATCTGGGTGGTGTTACCCGGCAGGCCGACCTTGCAGCCGACGTCCTCGTTCACCTGGGGTGAGACGATCACCTTGGAGTCGAGCACGATGGCGATCCTGCGCCTGGGGTCGCCCGGCTCGTTGCAGGCCGCCTCGCCGGTCAGCTTGGCCCACGCCGCCCGTCCCTGGTCGCGGAAGTCGACGGTGACGAACCAGCCGCCGCCCTGCTGGGCGTCGATCCCGGCCTCGGCACCGCCGACTCCGTCACCGGTGAGGGCGGCCGGTCCGATGTGCAGCGGGGCGCCGCGATCGTCGGGCAGGATCTGCTCTCCCTTGCCCGGCTTGGTCTCCGCTCCCGGGGCGGGGGCGGCGAGGACGGGGTGGAAGGTGAGCTGCGCGGTCTTGCCGATGACCTCGGCGGCCTTGGTCGGGTCCTGCACACCCGGCAGTTCCACGATGATGCGCCGCTCGCCGGAGCGGGCCAGCGGCGCGTCCGCCACGCCCAGGCTGTCAGCCCGGCGGCGGAGCACCTCAAGGGTGCGGTCGGTGGCCGCGGCGTCGGCCTTGACCGTCGGCGAGTCCTGGGTCTCCAGGACGAGTTGGGTGCCGCCGCGCAGGTCGAGACCGAGGCGCGGCGACATTGTCAGGGCTATGTACAGCGAGGTGGCGATGACGGCGAGCGCCGCTATCGCGCGTACCACCGGGGCACGCGACATGGAAGCCTCCACAGGCTGGGGAGTTGTCCTCGGTCACGCCGAAGGAGCGTTCAGGGACGGCGGCACGCTTCGCGTACCGCAGGAACGCCTTTCGGCTGGGGAGAAGGCGTTTTCCGGGTACGGGAAAAGACGTCTTCGCTCGCGGCGGAGGCGTTTTCCCGTACGGCGAAGAGACCCGGAGCGGTTCCGGGTCGGTTCAGCCGGCTGTGGAGGCGGGGGGTGCGCGCCCCGGCCTGACGATCAGGGCCGCGAGCGGGTGGGTGTCCTCGTCACCCGCCGGGCGGGTGAGCGGGCCGGTGGCGAGGAACAGGTGCCGGAGGTCGGTGGGCGGGGTCGCGAGCGGGTGGCCGCCCCCGCCGCCCAGACCGGCCCCGGCGCCGGCGAATCCGGAGGCCAGGGAGTGCCGCTGCACGCCGTCCAGGAGCGGGCGCGACAGCGGCTGATGCTCGCCGACGGCCTGGACGACCGAGGTGTGCCGGGTGAGGGCGGCGGTGCTCCCGCCCAGCCCTCCGGAGACCAGTAGCGGCAGCAGCAGGGCCAGCAGCCAGCCGAAAGGCGCGCCGCGCCTCAGCTGTCGCATGATCTCCTCCTGGCCGTCATCGCTGTCCACCGTAGCCCGTCGGGGCCGCTGCGACCCCCCGCACGCCAACTCCACGGCGCGTTACCCCATAAATCGGCCAAGGGAGGGTAGTGCGGACGCATGCGACTCACCCATACGGCCGACCTCTGGTGGAAGAACGCGGTCGTCTACTGCCTGGACGTGGAGACCTATAAGGACGGGAACGGTGACGGCATCGGTGATTTCCGTGGCCTCACCCAGCAGGTCGATCACCTGGAGCGGCTCGGGGTGACCTGCATCTGGCTGATGCCGTTCTTTCCCAGCCCGAGCCGCGACGACGGCTACGACATCAGCGACTTCTACTCGGTCGACCCCCGCCTGGGCAGCCTGGGGGACTTCGTGGAGTTCGTCAGGACGGCCAGGGACCGCGGCATGCGGGTGATCGCCGACCTGGTGGTCAACCACACCTCCGACGAACACCCCTGGTTCGTCGAGGCCCGCTCCAGCCGGGACTCCGCCAAGCGCGACTGGTACATCTGGCGGGACGAGCCAGGTCCGGTGGACCCCGGCGCGATCGTCTTCCCCGACAAGGAGGACAGTCTCTGGGAATTGGACAAGAAGACCGGCCAGTACTACTACCACAGCTTCTACCGGTTCCAGCCCGACCTGAACACCGACAACCCGGAGGTCCGCGACGAGATCGCACGCATCCTCGGCTTCTGGATGGAACTCGGCCTGTCCGGCTTCCGGGTGGACGCGGTGCCGTTCCTGATCGAGGACATCGACGGCGACCCGCACGAGTTCCTCGCCGACCTGCGCGCCTTCATGAACCGTCGGGACGGCACCTCGATCCTGCTGGGCGAGGTCAACCTGCCCTACCCGGACCTGATGAGGTTCTTCGGCGACAGCGGAAACGGCGACGAGGTCACCATGTGCTTCGACTTCATCGCCATGCAGCGGTTCCATCTGTCGATGGCCCGCCAGAACCCCGAACTCCTCGCCGACGCCCTGCGCGAGCGGCCCGAGCCGCCCGACGACTCCCAGTGGGCCATGTTCCTCCGCAACCACGACGAGCTGACCCTGGACAAGCTCACCGAGTCGCAGAAGCAGGAGGTCTTCGACGCCTTCGGGCCCCAGAAGAACATGCAGGTCTACGACCGGGGCCTGCGCCGCCGCCTCCCGCCGATGCTCGACGGGGACATGCGGAGACTCAAACTGGCCTACAGCGTGCTGTTCTCCATGCCGGGCACGCCGGTGCTCTTCTACGGTGAGGAGATCGGCCTCGGCGAGAACCTGGAGGCCGAGGGCCGGATGGCCGTCCGGGTCCCGATGCAGTGGTCGGCCGACGGGGGTTTCTCGGCCGACCCGAAGACCTCGGTGGCCTCGCCCACCGGCAAGTACGGCCCGCGCAACGTCAACGTCGCCGACCAACGTCGCGACCCCGACTCGCTGCTGCGCTGGATCATGCTGCTGACCGAGCGCTACCGGGAGTCGCCCGAGCTGGCCTGGGGGACCTACGAGGTCCTGGACGCCGGGGACGAGGCGGTGCTGGCCCACCGGGCCGGCGCCGAGGGACGCACCGTGGTCGCCGTCCACAACTTCGCCGACCGCGAGGCCCAGGTGGAGCTGACGCTCGACGGTCTCGACCACTGCGAGGTCCTGGTCGACCTGCTGGTGGACGGCACCGTCAGGCTGCCCGCCAGTGGCCGGGTGAAGTTCACCCTGGAGCCGTACGGCACCCGCTGGCTCAGCGCCTCCGCCCCCGAGGTGTCCCCGAAGGGCGGCTCGGCCAAGAACTGACCCGCCCCGTGAGGAGACCGGAGGCGCGCTCAGGACGTGATCGCCCCCGTGATCGCCTCCGTGGTCGGCTCTCGGCGACCGCCGGGGTGCCGGGGCTCAGGGCCGGTGCGGATGGTCGCGGCGCGGGTCCCGCCTGGTCTTGAGCCTCTCCAGGTGGTGGATCAGCTCGTCGCGGACCTCCGCGAGCGCGGCGGGCAGATCCTGCTCGTAGGAGTGGGCCACCAGCGGCTCCGTGCCCGGGAGCACGCATTCGAGCGTCACCCGCTGCTGGGGCGTGTCGCGGTCCTTGACGCTCAGCCGCAACTCCACCGCGTCACCGGGATAGGAGAGCAGCCGCTTTCCCAGCCCGGCCAACCGCTCGATGATCCCCTGACGCTCGCTCTCGGCGAAGCCCGTCCCGAACCTGAGCCGCTCGGCGACGACGTCCTGCTCTTCGGCACTCGCATCTGTCATCGACGACAGCCTCCTCTGGGTGTGGTCACCACATTACATTCAGTCATCATCGTCATCCTGGGCGGCGCCGAGGTGACTTTCCTCTCCGTGTCGCCGGATCGGTGCCCCGGCTGCGGTTTCTCTCGTTGTAGGGGGGCTAAAATCCCAGTCGGTGTCGAGTGCGAGGAGAACGGTCCCGGATGGATCTGAATACGCTGCGTGATGTTTCGGAGCTGAGTGACCCCATCGAGCGCGCACGGGTTCTGGGCCGTCTCATGACCGAGGAGCAGGAGCGCCTGGAGGAGGCGGCGAAGATGCGCCGCCAGGCGATCGCCGAGGCCCGTGACTCCGGCATGGGCCTGGAGGAGATAGGAGCCCGTCTGGGCGTCTCCCCCGGCCGGATATCCCAGATGCGGAAGGGGCCGACGGCCCGTGCCCCCGAGGCGGCGGCCCGCGCGCCGAAGGTGCTGGTCCGGCGGGCGCTGCCGACCGACCCCGCCGTGCGCGCCTCCGCGTCCCTCTTTCTCGTCGAGGCGGAGCGGCAGGGGATCAAGCCGGACCGCAGAATGCTCTATGTCGGCCCGGAGCCGGCGAGTGATCACGTGGCGGCCTGCCTGCGCGTCGAGCCCGGCACCGAGGTGATCGCCCGCCGGAAGATGATGACGGCCAACGAGGTTCCGGTACGGATCGCCACCAGCTACTTCCGGGCGGACCTGTTCGGGGGGACGCGCATCGCCGAGCCCGAGTTCGTCAGGCCGTCGCTCCAGTCGGCGCTGGTCGCCCTCGGGCACGTCTTCGGCCATGCCGAGGAGAACCTGACGGCTCGCCCGCCGACATCCTTCGAGTACGACACCCTGGAACTCGAACCGGGGGAGTGGGTCGTGCAGGTCCTTCGGGCCGGTTACTCCAGCAAGGACACACCCGTCCACGTCCTGGAGACGATCTGCGCCGCGAACAGGCACATCTTCTCGATCGGCCAGGTCTCCGGGTACGACGAGTTCTGACCGGCCTGACCGGCAGGCTCGGGCCGGTCACGACCGTCACGCCCATCCGCTGCCTGATCGTCGAGATCCGGCTCCCCGTACCGTTGAGATCGGAGATGAACGCTGTGACAGTCACGGCCGCGACGCGGACCTCCGGGGCCGTTCCCACCGGGCGGTTACCCGCCTATGTCTACGACCTGGCCGAGCTCGACGCCCATGCCGGGGCCGTCCGGGCCGCGCTGGGAGACGTCGAGCTGTACTACGCGGTCAAGGCCAACCCCGACCCGGAGCTGCTGCGGACGCTCGCTCCGCACCTCGACGGCTTCGAGGTCGCCTCCAGCGGGGAGCTCGCGCATGTGCGGGAGCACTTCCCGGACGCGCCGGTCGCGCTGGGCGGCCCCGGCAAGACGGACGACGAGCTGTTCAGCGAGGTCACCCGCCTGCATGTGGAGAGTCCCGGCGAGCTGCGCCGCCTGCTCGCCTCCGGGCGCTCCGCCGACGTGCTGCTCAGGGTCAATCTGGACATCCCGATCGAGGGGGCCTTGCTGGCGATGGGCGGCGGCGCCACGCCGTTCGGGATGGATCCCGCGGGGATCGCCGAGTGCGTCGCGCTGCTTGAGCCCCAGGACGCCGTACGGTTGCGCGGGATCCACGCCCACCTGGCCAGCGGGTTCGACGCGCCCCGGATGCTGGAGCTGGCGGCGGCGGTCCTGGACTACGCGCGGACGCTGGGGGTGAGTGAGGTCAATCTCGGCGGCGGCATGGCCGTCTCGTACGCCGACCCCGGAACCCGGTTCGACTGGCGGGCCTACGGGGAGGGCCTCGGGCGGCTGCGCCGTCCCGGTGAGACGCTCAGGATCGAACCTGGGCGCTCGCTGACCGTCTACTGCGGGCGCTACGTGACGCGCGTCATCGATGTCAAGCGTGTGCACGGCGAGCTGTTCGCGGTCGTGGCGGGCGGGACCCACCACATCCGCACCCCCGCCACCAAGGGCCACGACCAGCCGCTGGTCATCACGGAGCCCGGCGAGCCGATCACGATCGTCGGCCAGCTCTGCACCCCCAAGGACGTCCTGGCCCGCCGGGTGCCCGTCGCGCTGAAGCCCGGTGACCGGGTGGAGTTCACCATGGCGGGCGCCTACGCCTGGAACATCTCCCACCACGATTTCCTGATGCACCGGAAACCGAGCTTCCACTACCTGGCGCCGTCATCTGACCGAGGCGGGTCTCCAGCCCGGGTGTGAGGATGCCGCCAAGTGCACATATGCTGCGCTTCACCGCTTTCATGGATAAAAGGGAGAAGCTCGCCGTGTACAAGGAGTTCGCAATCGAGGCCGTGGTCTGGGTCATCCCCGTGGCAGTGCTGCTCGGGCTGGCTTTCATGATCACTGCCTGACCTGGACGCGGCCGAAGAGCCACCACAGCCACACCTGTGACGCCACCAGCAGGGGAGTGAGCAGCAGCATCGAGGGAGTGAGCAGGGCGAGCGTCGCCGGGTCCGCCAGGTGCTCCGCCAGTGGCAGGCGGGCCCCGGCCAGCAGGCAGACCAGAGCCATCCCGCCCGACGTCAGGGCGTAGACCGTACGCCCGGCCGCGGGCCCGGCGAACCGCCGGGCCCGCTCCAGAGGGGCGCCGTCGAGCCGGAGCCCGGCCAGCGCCAGTCCGTGGGCGGCGAACAGGACGGCCCCCAGAGGAGCGGCGACCAGCGCGCCGAAACCGACGGTGAACCCGTCGCCCATCCCGACGAGGATGAGCCCCCAGCTCAGCACCGCCAGCCAGCTTCCCGCGACCACGGCGCCCTCGCACCAGGCCCGCCAGGCGGCCCGGTCCACCCGCCCGCGCAGCCAGATCCCCGCGTCGCGGGCGACCCAGCCGAGCAGCAGCGCGGCGAACGGCAGGTACAGCCCGCTGAACATCTCCCCCTCCAGCACGGGGAACGCGCCGATCAGTACGCCCACCGCGGTGACCAGCCAGACCTCGTTCGTCAGGAAGAACGGGGTGATGGAGCCGAGCACCCGGCCGCGCTCCTCGGGGGTGCGGCCGAGATACGGCAGCAGCATGCCGACCCCGAGATCCGCGCCCGCGAGGACGAAGTAGCCGACCGCGAAGAACGCGAGCAGGGCGATTTCCATGTCGATATCCCTTTGCGAAAGCCGGTGGACCGAGGGGCTGTCAGAAGGCCAGGACCGGAGCCGGCTCCGCCGGGGCCGGGCCGGTGGCGGGTGCCTCGGGGCCCTGGCGGGCGCTGCGCGCCAGGATCCAGGTGTTGACGGCCACCAGCAGGACGGAGAGCGTGATGAAGGCGATCAGCGAGAGGACCATCGTGCCCGGCGACAGGTCGCTCAGCGCGTCCTCGGTCCTGAGCAGGCCCTCCACCATCCAGGGCTGGCGGCCCACCTCCCGGAACACCCAGCCGGCGATCATGGAGACGAACGGCAGCGGGATCATCGCGATCAGCAGCAGGTGCCAGGCCCGCGACCCCAGGACCATCCGGCGGAACGAGGCGAGCAGGACGCTGAGCGCCGACACGAGCAGCAGCACCGTGAAGACCCCCAGCATGATCATGGCGCTGATCTGCGTCGGCGCGGTGGGCGGGATGTAGTCCCCCGGACCGTGGGTGGCGACCATCTCGGCCTGCAACCGGGAGATCTCCGCCTCCCGCCCGCCGAAGACGGCGGTCTTCATCGGCTGGAGGGACGGGAACTGCACGCCGCCGAAGGCCGCGTTGACCAGCAGCGCGGGCAACGTGGTGAACACGCCGATCCGCAGGGACCTGCGGAAGAACTCCTGCTCGGCCGTCCCGCGGCGCAGGTGGTAGGCGCTCACCCCGGCGAGGAAGAACCCGGCGGTCACCAGGGCGCCGGAGAGGATGTGGGCGAACGCGAGGAGCGCATCGGGGTTGGTGAGCACCGCCGCCGCGTCGGTGAGCCGCAGCGTCCCGTCCACGACCTCGGCACCGACCGGGTTCTGCAGGAAGCCGTTGGCGACCAGGACCCAGTACGCCGAGGCGTAGGCGGTGATCGTGACCACCCAGATCACGCCCAGGTGCGCCCAGCGGTTCAACCGGTCCCAGCCGAAGATCCACAGACCCAGGAAGGTGGACTCGATGAAGAAGGCGACGAGGGTCTCCATCGCGAGTGAGGCGCCGAACACGTTCCCCGCGAAGTGGGTCAGCCCGCTCCAGGCCATCCCGAGCTGGAACTCCATCACCAGCCCGGTGAGGATGCCCATCGCGTAGTTGATCACATACAGCCGTCCCCAGAACCGGGTCATCCGCAGGTGCGTGTCGGAACGCGTCAGCGTCGCCCGGGTCTGGGTGACCGCCAGCACCGTGGCCAGGCCCAGGGTGAGGGCCACGAACAGGAAGTGTGCCCCCGAGGTCACGGCGAACTGCAGGCGGGCGAGATCGAGCGTCTCCATGCCGCTCATGCTTCCGGCGCGGTCCCGCCCGCGCGTCCCTCCCCGGGAGGCACCCGCCGTACTCCAGAAGTCGTGGTCTCCGGCCGCGGCCGTACGACCGCCGACGCACCTCCCGCGTGAGGTTCGGCCTCATCGGGCCGGACGATCTCCATGAAGGGCGGCGGGGGCCGCCGGGATCACCGGGTCGCGGTGATCAGCTCGAAGGGGCCCGGCAGGACGGTGACGTCCCTGAAGCCGCTCTCTTCGAGCAGTCGCACATAGTGCTCGATCTCGTAGAGGCGGCTGACGCAGGTGTCGACACCCATCAGGAAGTACGACCAGAAGAACTGCCCGGCGAGCCGGTCGGGGGTCCTGAACTCCTCGCAGATCAGAATCCGCCCGTCGGGGACGAGGGCCGCGTGGGCCTTCCGCAGCAGCGCCCGTGCCGTGGAGACCGGCCAGTCGTGCAGGACGCGGACGAACGACAGCGCGTCGTACCCGCCGGGCAGGGGGCCGTCGAGGAAGTCTCCGGCGACGAATCCGAGCCGCCCGCCGAGACCGCTCTCCTTTCTCGTACGGTCCACCAGCGGTTCCGCCGCGGGGAGGTTGAACACGTCCACCCGGAGGGCGGGCGAGCGTTCCAGCAGGTGGGCGGCGAGGGTGCCGTCGCCGCCGCCGACGTCGAGCAGCCGGAGCGCCCGCTCGCCCCACAGTCGCCCGGCATGCGCGCGGAACGTCTCGATGATCGGGCCGAGACCCGCGGCCATGCTCTGCTCGAAGTCGGCCAGTTGCCCCTCGTCGCGCGGTGGCCAGCCGAAGGTGGCCGCGGGGATCGACATCTCGCCGCGCAGGACGTCGACGAGCCTGCCGTGGAGCAGGCGCCACGGATACCGGTCGCGGTCGCGCTCCAGCGAGCCGGGACCGGCGACGGCCTCGGCCGCCTGTCTCAGGCCGGGAACCGCCCGGTAGCGGACCAGGTCCAGCTCGTCGCCGTGCTGCTCCCGGTGGACGAAACCGAGGCTTTCCAGGCAGTCGAGCATCTTGTACAGCCGGCCGGGTACGACGCCGAGCCGCAGGCTGAGGTCGGACAGGGAGACGGTGTCCGTCCGAGTGCCGGTCTCGGCATCGGGGTCGAGGGCGTCGAGCAGGCCGAGGTGCAGCGCGGTCTCCACGACGTCCATCGCCTTCGCGCCGTTGGCCAGAAGGCTGAGCAGAGCCCGTGGCGACAGGGTGGTGACGTTCATGCGGTGATCTGCTTCCGTTCCGTCTCGACGGCGTCCATGAAGGCGTCGACCTCGGCGATCGTGTTGTAGATGTGCGGCGCCACGCGCAGGGAGCCGCGCCAGCTGCACACCATGCCCCGGTCGATCAGTGACCTGCTCACCCGCTCGTCCCCGTCGAACCGCAGGCAGACGATGCCGCCGCGCCGGTGTGGCTCCCTCGGGGTCACCACCTCGATTCCGGCCGCGTCCGCGCGCTCCAGCACCCGGCCGGTGCACGCCAGCGAGTGCCCGCGGATCGTCTCGACGCCGATGCCGGACAGCAGGTCGAGGCCGATCCTGGACATCATCGGTCCCAGCGGCACCGGTGTGCCGGAGGCCAGGCGGCGGGCGTCCCCGGCCAACACGACCGGTGAGCGGAAGGAGGTCGGGTCGGCGCCGGCCAGCCAGCCGGTGGCCGCGGGTCGCAGGTCGGGAATGAGGTCGGGGCGCACGTACAGGAACGCGGTGTGGGCGCCGCACATCCACTTGTGAGCACCGCCCAGCACGAAGTCGACGCCCAGTTCGGTGACGTCCAGGGGAACCGCGCCGACGGTCTGGTAGGCGTCCACGATGACGTACGCGCCCACGCTGTGGGCCCTGGCGACGATCCGCCGCAGGTCCAGCAGCGCTCCGGTGGAATAGCTGCCGTGTGAGACGCACACGCACCGGGTCCGCTCGTCGATGGCGGCCTCCAGCGCGGCCTCGTCGAACCCGGGACCCGAGCCCACGATCTCCAGCTCCGCTCCGTACCGGGCGAACCCCTGCCAGATGAGCGGCACCGTGGGGAATTCCATGCCGGTGGTGACCACCTTGCGGCGCGGGCCGTCGAAGTCCAGGCAGGTGCCGATCCGGGCGAGCAGTGTGCTGAGGTTCACGTCGGTCACGATGGAACCGGGGGGTGCGCCGAGGAAGGCGGCGAGGGTGTCGGTGTAGGCCGACGTCTGTTCCAGCCAGTCGCCCCACACCTCGTCCCGCCACCCGGTCAGCGTCCGCCAGTAGCCGCGCAGCACCTCCTGCACGCCGCGGGGGACGGCGCCGGTGGAGTTGCTGTTGAGGTAGACACAGGTGTCGAGCAGCGGGAACTCGGCGCGCAGCGACCTCACGGCCCGGTCGTGGTCCGCGCCGCCCGTCTTGTCGGTGAGGGTCATCAGGACTTCTTCTCCGCGTGCCTGGACTCTCCGGGCGCGTACCCGCCGCCGCGTTCCCAGGCGGCGGTCATCTCCTCGCGCACCTTCCACAGCTGCCGGAAGAGGGGCTGTGTCATGCGGCCGGTCAGCACCTGCGTCGGCACGCCGTCGAGCGCCGCGGTGTTCCGGCTGATGCCGATCGTCCTGCGGACGAGCATGAAGTGGGTGACGAGCCACATCTGGTAGGCCTCGTCCACGTCGAGGAGCAGCTCGAACGTGCGTTTCAGGTCGCTGTGCCGGGCATCCCGTGCCTGGTAGACATCCGTGGCCGAAACCCCGCGGCGGGCGACCAGCCGGTCGAGCGCGTCCGATATGTAGTGGGCTACCACGCGCAGCCGGTTGTACCCCGGTGACTCCTGCCCGCTGCCGTTCCCGAGATGCTGCCGGATCGTCTGGTACGAGTCGGGCGTCAGCGTCTCCAGAACCCCCAGCTCGTCGTTGAGGCAGCGGACGATGCGCGCGATCCGGTCCAGCCGCGCCGAGGCGTCCCAGAGCGCGTCCCGGTCCAGGTCGCCCACCAGTTCCGTCATCTCGTGCGCGAGGAGTTTCAGCCACACCTCCTGGGCCTGGTGGACCATCTGGAACATCAGCTCGTCGGAGGAGACGAGTTCGTCGGTGGCGGGTTGCAGGGAGAACAACTCCGAGGTCCGCACATACACCTCGTACTCCAGCTTCCCCTCCCCGACGAAGGTTTTGAGGACCGGGTTGAAGATCGGCTCTGAAACCACCCTGCGCAGTTCTTCCACGACGGGTTCGTTGAGTTTGACGTGCATGCTTCTCCTCGTGGGCGTTGCCAGGCGGGAGGCCCGGTGGACCCGCGGGCTTCCACTGGGCCTCCCGCCGGACTTAAAGATCTGGGTGACCGTTTTTCTCAACGATTCATTTATGACGTCGGAGCGTGTGAGGATCCGTGTGCCGCCCGGCGGTCACCGGGTGCGAGCCGTCCCTCGTCCGGTGGTCGATCATCGCGCCAGGTCAACGGCCTTTTTAGTCCTCACTTTTCCTCACATGCATGCCAACGGGAATGTGCGAAGAGAATTGATGCCGGGAAGCGCCTTTGGTGTTCCTGGCGCGTCCCTCGAAGCCTTTTTCGGCCCGCGTCGAGGCTCCTTTTTCCCACTTGGTGGGGACTTGTGAATGACTTGGTGAGGACCGTTGAGCGACTTGAAACAGGCCATCTTGAAATCGGTAGTAAATCTCGCTAAAGTGCCGGTCCGGCGGCCGGAGAAACACGGGGCACACCCGGTGCGGTTTCTTTCGCTCCGGGTCTCACGTCTTCCGGATGACACGGCGCCGGCCGGGGCGCCCGCCGTACGGTGGCCTCAGCGTCGGACCCGGCCTCTGTCGCGCGGTGGTCTCACATTGACCGTGGTCTCCGCCGGGCGGCCTCGGTGGCCCGGCCGTCCGCCCTGTCGCGCCCTCGGCGCCGCCCCGGATGGCCGCCGCGTGGCGTCGCCGGCGGCCGGTCGGGACGCGGGTCAGGCCCGGTCGGCACGGCCCCGTCAGGGGAGTTTGGTCCAGGGGCCCGGGGCGTGGTCGTCCTTGGGGATCCAGAGCGCGGGCTGCAGTTCCCGCAGGCGCGGGGCGCAGCCGTCGTTCCAGGGGAAGCGGCCCGCGGCATCGGGCCAGACGATCTCCATGAAGGGCAGCGGAGGTCCCTGGTAGAAGTGCAGCGCGGTACCGAACAGCGACCGGTACCAGCTGGTGTCCACTGTCTTGGCGACGACCGGGTAGTTCCTGATCACGTCATCCCGCTCCCGGCCCTCGACCAGGTGGTGCCCGGCGGCGATCTGGTCGGCCAGGGTGCTGAGGCAGTTGCCCATCACGTCCACCCGGAGGCCGAGCATCACCACCTCGGGGGAGCGGAGCGTGTGCCACAGCCCGACGGTGAATGCCCAGCCGGGACCGTCCTCGTCCTCAGGGATCATGACGATCGCCCACCCCCGGTCCCGGACGCTCCGCAGCGTCGCGAGATCAGCCTCGTCGAGCTCCACCTCCCGCCCGACGCAGAGCAGACAGTGGCATACCGGCTGGTCAGACATATGCCGAGCGTAGTGCTCTGTACGGATATAAGCTGACAAGTCACCGTGCCGCCGAAGCGTTCACGCCTGATCAGAGGTCCGGATCCGGCGGCAGTCGCCGGTCTGAATCTCGCCGGCCTCGCATCGGGTGCCCGCCATGGCTTTCCGGAGTGAAGAGCCCTCTCGCTACCCGCGGCAGGTAACCGGCCTGCTCGGGATCGAAGAGGTGTGCCTGCGGGATGAGCGTGACGAGTTCCCCGCGGTGGTCGTCTTGCCCGCACCGAATGTCCCGTTCAGCCAGACGATCATGACGCCGAGCGTATCCCGATGGCCCGGTCCGGTGCGGTCCTGGGGCGATGCCCGTCAGGCGGGACACGGGGCGGTTGGTCACGCGAGCGGCAGAGAAAATCTGTTGTGGCCACAGTAGACATTGGCTGCGGGCCGGGTTAGTATTTCAGGTGTCAGAAGAGTAGAGAACATCAAGAACTCGCGGCAGATGACGAACTGTCGCAAAGAAGTGGCAAGACGGTCAGGCATGCTGGAGCCAACTGGTGCACGGGTTCCAACGCGGTGGCCGGCGGGCATGAGGACAGCCCGTGAGGTGCCGTCGTCAGGTGTGCTGGAGCCAGGATCCTGCAAGGGGTTCCAGCCGGTGCCGATGGCAAAGGTACGTAGGGAAATCAGAGGAAAAGGGGGAGGGTCACACGCCGTTGGATCGCCCGCTGCCGGTTGTGTCTCGCCGGGCGGGTGCCGTAGTCCCATCAGATTGGAAGGTGGTCTCCGGTCACGCATATGCGATCCCCGCACTCCCTGCCTTTCCGGCGGCTGGTGCGGATACGAAAAATCGACACTCGTGTCGATAAAAGGTGTTGAACCCATAACTCTGGGCCCCGGTGCTGCAGCACCGGGGCCCCTGTGACATGAAAAAGGTGCGATGGATCCAGCCCCACAGAACCCAGAGATCAAGCTCGACGATGACGATTACCCGGCCTACACCATGGGCCGTGCCGCCGAGATCCTCGGCACCACGCCGGCTTTCCTACGTAGCCTGGGCGAGGCGAGACTGATCGAGCCGCAGCGCTCGTCCGGCGGACACCGCCGCTACTCCCGCTATCAGCTACGCCTGGCCGCCCGCGCCAGAGAACTGGTCGACCAGGGCACCGCGCTGGAGGCCGCCTGCCGCATCATCATCCTGGAGGATCAGCTCCAGGAAGCCCTGCGGATCAACGCCGAACTGCGCCGACACGACTGACCCGCGGTTCCGGGTTTCACGGATCCTCCCGTCCCCGGATCCTCCCGGGTACGGGGCGAGCGACCCTCCGGCAGAACGGCTGTGAGATCGAGGAGCGGCCCCGTGTGGCGGTGCACGCCGTCCACGGGGACCTGTGACTCATCGGCGAGCGCCCCGTACCGTCGGCTTGCGACGTCGTCGCGGTCTTGGACCCTCTTGGAGGTGTCCTGACACCGGGGAAAAGCATTCGACGCCCCCGATGTCGTGCTGACATAGTGGTCGGCGCTGAATGTCGGAAAAGACAGTGATCCAGCAGGGGCCGGCAGTTCGCTCGTGCCCTGCCCCCCCGAGGAAGCGCCGGTCGCGCCGCCGGGGCTCAGCAGACGTGTCGATCAACAGTGGGTGAGTCATGATTCCAGTCGGTGAGAAGGAGATACGCGGATCCTTCGCCAACTGCTCCAAGGGGGAGGCGCGCAGGATCAACCTGCCCAGGAGCCTGCCGGAGACCCCCTGGGCCGACCTTGACTTCCTGGGCTGGCTCGACCCCGGCGCGCCCGACCGCGGCTACCTGGTCGTCGAGCGGCGCGGCGAGCTGGTCGGTGTCACTCTGCGTCTCAGCCGGGAGGTGCGCAGGAGCTATGCCAAGAGCACGGTCTGCTCGATCTGCGTGACACCGCACGCCGGCACCGGGATCTCCCTGTTCGTCGCGCCCAGGGTCGGCGCCGCGGGCCGCCAGGGCAACACGGTCGGCACCTACATGTGCGCCGACCTGGCCTGCTCCCTCTACGTGCGGGACGTGAAGAAGACGGAGCTCGGCGTGCGGTTCGAGACGCTCAGCAACGAGGAGCGGATCATGCGAGCCGTCGTCAACCTGGAGAGCTTCCTGGACAAGGTCTTCGACGGCGACCTGAGCTCGGGCACGGCCTGAGCCGTACCCGCCCGGAGCCGCGATCACGGCTCCGGACGGTTCCGTCGGCTACCAGGCGACCGGCAGGGACGTCAGGCCGTACACGACGCTGAAAGAGCGGAAGTGCGCCTCGGGCTCGACCGCGCGCAGCTCGGGGAAGCGTCCGAGCAGTGCGGGGAAGGCGATGCGCATCTCCAGCCGGGCCAGCGGTGCGCCCAGGCAGTGGTGCACGCCGTGGCCGAAGGCCAGGTGGCCGGGCGCGCCCCGGGTGATGTCCAGCGTCTCGGGATCGGACAGGAACTCGGCGTCGCGGTTGGCGGTGGGCAGCGCGCAGACCACCAGCTCGCCGGGCCCGATGGCCTGGCCGGCGATCTCGACCTCCGCGGTGGTCATCTTGGCGGTGCCGGAGTGGACGATGCTGAGCCAGCGCAGCAGCTCCTCCACCGCCGCGTCGATGCGCTCGGGTTCCTTCCGCAGCAGCTCCAGCTGGTCGGGATGGCGGAGCAGGGCCAGTGTGCCCAGCCCGAGCATGTTGGAGGTGGTCTCGTGTCCGGCCAGCAGCAGCAGGGTGCCGATGCCGACGAGCTCGTGCACCGTCAGGTCGTCGCCGTGCTCGCGCACCAGCGTGCCGAGAAGCTCCTCCCCGGGCTCGACCTGGGCGCGGGCGACCAGCTCGCCGATGTAGGCGCGCGACTCCATCTGGGCGGCCAGACGCTCCTCGAAGGGCGACCCCACATCGAGCATCTTGCTGCTTCTGCGCTGGAAGTCCTCCCGATCGGCGTACGGCACCCCCAGTAACTCGCAGATCACCAGCGAGGGGATCGGCAGTGCGAACGACGACACCAGGTCGGCCGGGGACCCGGCGCGTTCCATCGCGTCCAGGTGCTCCTCGACGATGCGGGTGATCCGCGGCTCCAGTTGGCGCATCCGGCGGATGGTGAACTCCGGCGTCAGCGTCCGGCGCAGCCGGGTGTGCTCGGGAGGATCGAGGGCGAGCATGTTGCCCGCGCGCAGCGCCGCGATCTCCTCCTTGCTCATCTTCGTGTCGGACGGCACGAAGTCGATCCCCACGGCGTTGCTGAACCGTTCGGGGTCGCTCAGCACCGTCCGTACGTCCGCGTAGCGGGTCACCAACCAGGCGTCGACGCCGAACGGCGTGCTGACGCGCCCGATCCCCTCCCCGTCCCGCAGCGTTCCCAGTTCCGGATCCGGGCCGAACCCTGCTCGCCGCATGTACAACGGAGGCGTCGGAGTCTCGCTCATGTAGCTCCCTTGCTGACCGGCCGTCCTGATTGTTCCGGAAAAACGATAACCAGCTGCCGCCCTCCCGCAAGGGATCCCGGCCGGCGCGATATCGCCCACCGCGCTGACCTGCTCGCGCCTCGGAATCCCGGCCTTATGAGGGCGACACAGACGCTCCTACCGGACCGACCGAAAAGATCAGCGGGCAGGCCGCCGGACGGATGATCGGCGGTGCGGAGCCGGTCGCGGTGACGGTGCTCCGTGCGCTCGTATTCGATCTAGCATGACGGCACGCCCCCGTACGGTGATCCGTCCGAGGCGCATCCACCTGTTCACGACGTTCCGGGCGATGACCGCGGTCATCGCGCCGGCTCGGTGATGTGAGAGGGCGGCAGGACGATGGACACCAAGGGATGGGCGGTCAGTGTCTCCTCGGGGTATCGCGTCGGTGACTGGCGGGTCGGCAGGCCCGTCGCCACGGGGAGCTGGGCGAGCGTCTACCTGGGAACGCGGGACGGGAAAGAGGCGGCGCTGAAGTTCCTGCCCACCGGCACGCTCACCCGGCGGCAGTTACGGCACCTGCGGGACATGACGGAGCGGGAGATACGCCTGCACGACAGGCTCCGGCACCCCCGGCTGATCCGGCTGCGGGAGACGCTCGTCGTCGACGACGCCGGAAACTCCGAACTCGACGGCGCCTGCGTGCTGGTGATGGACCTGGCGGAACGGTCGCTGGCCGAGCTGATCGAGGAGGGGGCTCCGGTTCCCGACGCGCCGAGGCTGATCGCCGAGATCTGCGAGGGGCTGGCGCACATGCACGCCGAGAGGTGGGTGCACGGAGACCTCAAACCCAACAACGTGCTGGTGATGGCCGACGGCTCGGTACGGCTCGCCGACTTCGGCCTGGCCACCGAGATGGACGGGACGCACGGCTACCTTCCCCCGATGGGCTCGGTGGACCACGTGCCTCCCGAGCGCTGGGGGGAGCCGCTGAGCGAGAAGGGGCACGCGGTGCGGGCCTCGGCCGACATCTGGGCGCTGGGCGTGACGGCCTGTCAGCTGTTCACCGGCCACCTTCCCTTCAACGCCCCCACCGCTCGCGCGCGCTATGTGGCCGCCGCCGAGTACGCGGCGGGCGAGTCCCCCCTGTCGCTGCCGGTCTCGCTGCCCGAGGCCTGGCGCTCCTGGGTCGGCGACTGCCTGGACCCCGACCCGAGGTCCAGGCCCAGCGCGGCCCGTCAGCTCTACCGTGCGCGGCTGCTGGCCGGCACCCTGAAGGGGGCGCCCCGGCGAACGGGCCGCCGGATGGCGAAGGCCGTGGTCTCGGCCGCTCTCGTGCTGGCGAGTGCCTCCGGGGCGGGGGTGGTCGACTCGCGGGTGGCCGATCCGTTCGGGCGGTGGTTGCGCTCCGACTCCGACATCCCCCGGGAGTACCGCGCGCTGATCGTCGAGGCCGGCACGATGTGCGACGTGCCGGGCCTGAGCCCGGCACTGGTCGCCGGAATGCTGAAGGTGGAGAGCGACTTCGACCCGTACCTGGTCGACATGGACACGAACGAGTACGGCCTGGCGCGCTGGACGCCGTCGGTGCTTCAGTACTACCTGCCGAACGAGCGCCTGGGCACCATCCTCACCCCGCCGCTGTCACCCGAGGACACCATCCCCGCCGTCGGCCGCTACCTGTGCGTACGGATACCGCTGCTGGCCGGGGTGCCCGGAGACCCCGGGTTGCTGGGAGCGGTGGCGTTCCGCTCCTCCGACGACGTGGTCCGCCAGGAGGGCGGGATTCCCGAGCGCTTCCAGGCCCACGCCGACCTGGTACGGCGATACCGGGCCGGCTACGAGCCGTGATCTGGAACGGCGAGGGTGGCCCGGTGGGTTGACGTTTCGATCGGGTACGGGGGCGCGGTCAGCCGTTCAGCCACTTCAGGTGCTCCTCCCGCACCAGGTCGAAGCGGAGCGCGACGGAGACCAGCGCGGCGCGCTGCCAGTCGGCCTTGCGCGAGCCCGACGGCGGCTTGACGCGTAGTTTCGTCCGCGCCAGATAGTCGATGTGGAAGTTGACCGCGGCCCGGGTCAGGCCCGCGCCGCCGGGAACGTCGCGCAGCCGCTCCAGGATCTCCGGCACCGTCGGGATGATCGGGGACGAGCCGTCGCGCAGCCGCGGCTCGCAGAGCGCGACCAGCACGAGGAAGTACTTCGCCGTCTCGTCCACGGGGAAGCCGGAGACGGTCGGCTCGCCGACCGTCGCGCTCTCGGGCGCGTCGGGGTCGATGAAGCTGTGCTGCGAGGCGAAGACCAGGAAGGAACAGGCGCCACCCGCCACCGGGAGCACCACGCGGGCGAACTCGAACGGCACGGGCGCCGCCGCCCGCCGCGGAGCCACCTTGAGGAACTCCCCACCGCCCTCCGGGTTCTCCACGACCAGGGTGGCGTCACGGCTGAGGTTGGTGAGCAGCCAGTAGTCGTCCACGGCCCGGATGATCCCGGCCCGCCGGGAGATCCCCGGATGGTCCAGCGGGAAGTCGACCGGGGTGCTCTCCGATCCGCGGCCGAAGGTGACCTCGCGACCCGGAGGAAGCTCGATGACGGCCGCTCCAGCGCCGGGAGCCTCGGCCTGCAAGAGGATCGTCCGCATCCATCCTCCTATTGGCACCCTAGAACCTTCCAGGTTCCCAGAACATCAGCCTATGCCGAAAGATGTCCCTGTCGGCGCTGAATATCAGGGGACCACATCACGCCGGCGAACGCCGCCCGGGGAGGGGCACGGTACGTACGCGACCGGGGACCGCCGCCGTATGGGGCCACGGTGCTGCCTTTAATGTTCGTGAGAACGCCGGGGCTCTCTCCGGGCTGAAGCAGCGGCTGGTCAACGAGAGCGACCAGCCGCTGTTTCCCCTGTCCCGTCAGGTCGGCGCGGCCGGGCGCGCGCGGGACGGCAGGATCTTCCTCGCGGTGCCGCTGTTCGCCGCCACCGCCACTGACCAGCGGTCCCAGGAGGCCCGTACCCTTTTTCGAGGAAGCGGGTAACAAACGGGGGTCCCCGGCCACTTCCCGGTGTCAGAAGAACACATCCGGGACGAAGGGGGCGGGGCGGTGACGGACGACTCGCAGAGATTCACCAGCATGTACGACGAGTGCCGGCAGCGCGTCTGGGCCTACGTGGTCAGCCGCGCGGGACGGCAGGTCGCGGACGAGGTGGTGAGCGAGACGTTCGCGATCGCCTGGCGACGGCTGGAGGACGTGCCGGAGCCGGCGCTGCCGTGGCTCCTCGGGGTGGCCCGCAACGTGCTGCGCGACAACATCCGGGCGGAGATCCGGCGGGACGCGCTCAGCGCCGAGTTGCGGGCCTGGACCGAGGACGACGTCGCGGAGCAGGTCACCGAACGGCTCAACGTGCTCAAGGCGCTGACCGGGCTGTCGGAGGACGATCGGGAGATCCTGATCCTGACCGCCTGGCAGGGGCTCTCCCCCCGCGACGCGGCCCAGGTCGTCGGCTGCTCTCCGACCACCTTCCGGGTACGGCTGCACCGCGCTCGCAGGCGGCTCAAACAGCGGATGGACACCGCAGTGAGTCCCGAGCCCCGGATGAGGAACCTCAGCGAGGAGTGGTCATGAATCCCATCGATCAGCTGCGGGCCGCACGTCCCGCGCACCTGGACGACACCCCGGTCGACCCGCGGACCAGGGCCGCCGAGCTCTCCCGAGCCATGGCGCGGCCCCGGCAGGCCCCGGCCAGGCGCAGGATCGTACGCCCGGTGTGGGGCCTCGGCCTCGCCGGAGCCGCCGCGGCCGTGACCGCGGTCGCCGTCACGATCTCCGCGACCGGCGGTACGGCCCCGCGCGCGCCCTCCGCCCAGGTGATCTCAAGCCCGGCGACCACCACCCCGCGAATCGAGCTCTCCGGGCGATCCATCCTGCTCGCCGCTGCCCACGGGGCGGCCCGCCAGCCGGATGTGACCGGCGCCTACTGGCACACCGTGTCGGTGAGCCGGAACCTGTTCGAGGCGGCCGACGGGGACTACACCGTCGTGGACCCGCAGCGGAACGAGGTATGGACCCCGTCGGCGACCGGCGGGGAGCAGTGGAGCCGGACGAGATCCCTCGGCGCGGAGCCCGCGGGTCCGGACGACAGGGCGGCCTGGGAGCGGGCCGGTTCCCCTGCCGAGATCCAGGTCAAGTCCCCCAAGATGGGCGACAGCCCGAAATCCAAAGGTTTCACCCTGTCGACCGAGCCGGGAGCGGCGCGGGACGGCCACGCCCCCCTCGTCGACGGGGACAAGGTGTTCTGGCTGGGCCGCAACGTCACCATGAAGGACCTGCGCGACCTGCCGAACGACCCGGACAGGCTCAAGGCGTGGCTGCTGCGCTCGTACGAGGGGCACGGCACCGAGTCGGACGACCCGATGTCGTCGGACGCCTGGCTGTTCGCCGTCACGGTCGGGCTGATCACCGACATGCCGGTCACCCCGCAGGTGCGCGGCGCCGCCTTCCGGATGCTCGCCGACCTGGAGAGCATCGAGGTCGTCCGGGATGTTGTCGACGCGGAGGGCCGTACCGGCAGTGCCGTCGCCATCGAGGAACGGGTCAGGGCGAAGGCGGACGCCAAGGCGGGTGAGGGGATCCTGCGGAACCGCCTGATCTTCGACGAGGCGACCGGGCGGGCACTGGCCAGGGACAGCGTCGTGGTACGGCCGGGCGGCCTGCAGGCCGGATTCGCGCCGGGCACCGTGTGGAACTCCGAGACCGTCCTCGAAGCCGGCTGGACCGACGAGAAACCCGCCTCCTGAACCTCCCGGCTCGCCGTGCCCCCGCAGCGCACGACGAGCCGGGATCTCCGCCCCACCGGCGGAGTGGTCGTGTGCGGCCGGGCGCGTCGGTACGAGCCGCACCGGAGGCGTGCTCGGCCGGCGCGGCTCGCCCCGCCGCCCCGCGGATGAGCGCACATCGCTCCGGCCCTTCGTCGATCGGACATATTTGCTAGATTTAGTAAATGGTGAATATGCCATCGACGCTCTCGCTGCGAGGGTGCGACCTCCACTACGCCGACAGTGGTGGCGACGGTGTGCCGCTGGTGTTCTCGCACGGAGCCGGGGCCGATCACGCGATGTTCGACGCCCAGGGCGAGCAGCTGCGCGCCCGGGGATACCGGGTCGTCACCTGGGACATGCGCGGCCACGGCCGCTCTCGCCCGGCGGGCGTTCCGTTCACCGCCGAGCGGGCGATCGACGACCTGTGCGCGCTCATCGAGCATCTCGCACTCGACCGGCCGGTACTCGTGGGACAGTCCCTCGGCGGCAACCTCGGCCAGGCGGTCGTCCGGCGGCATCCGGACCTCGCCCGGGCGCTGGTCGTCATCGGCTCGACCTGGAACACCGAGCCGCTGTCATGGACGGAGCGCCTGCTGTTGAGGGCGGCCGCGCCGAGCCTGTCGATGATTCCGGCCGGTCGCCTTCCCGATGTGATGGCCAGGGCCTCCGCGGTGACGGAGGGCACGCGGGCGGATGCGCGGCGGGCGTTCTCCCTGCTGTCGAAGCGGGAGTTCGTCCAGGTGTGGCGGGCGACCGTCGAACTCCTCGACCCGGACCCCGGCTACCGTACGCCGGTGCCGCTGTGCCTGATCCGCGGCGAGCGAGACCGTACCGGCAACATCGCCTCGGCCATGCGCGAGTGGGCCGCGGCGGAAGGCGTCCAGGAGGTGGTCGTCCCCGGCGCGGGGCACATCGCCAACCAGGACGATCCGCACGCGGTGAACGCGGCGATCGAGGCGTTCCTGCGTGCGATCTCGGACTCGGGGCGGGCACAGCGGTGAGCGCGACCAGGCGTAGCGCGTTCATCACCTCGGTAGGCGACCTGCTGGCCTCATGGAACCTCCCGCACGCGACCGGTCGCGTCTACGGCCTGCTCCTGATGACCGAGGAGCCGGCCTCTCTCGACGCTATCGCCACCGAGCTCGACCTGAGCAAGGGCGCGGTGAGCACCGCGGTGCGGCAGCTGAACTCCTGGGGACTCGCCAAGGTGATCCCGCAGCCCGGCAGCCGCAGGCTCCTGGTGGAGGCCACCGGAGGGATCGAGTCACTGCTGGAGGCCAGCCACGCGCGGGCCAGAACCCTGATCGCCGCCCTGCGCGACGGCGAGGCCCTGCTGGGTCCGGGGCCCGCGCAGGACCGGCTCCAGGACGTGATCGGGCTGTTCGCCGGCTATGTCGACGTCGGAAGCCGGCTGCTCGACAGACACCGCCGCTAGCGCCACGGGAAGGGGAAAGGATTCAGCCTTGCGTCATGGGCATACGATGCTGCCCATGACGCAAGAAATCGGAGAGCTGGACAGCCTCGTGCGCAAACGCATCCGCGCCCTGCGAGTCGCACAGGGGTGGTCCCTGGAAGAACTGGCCACCCGCGCCAACCTCAGCCAGTCCTCACTGAGCCGCATCGAGAACGGCCGGCGTCGCCTCGCCCTGGACCAGCTCGTCACCCTCGCCCGCGCCCTGGACACCACCCTCGACCAGCTCGTCGAGACCGCCACCGACGACGTCGTCACCAGCCCGATGATCGACAGCATCCACGGCCTGATGCGCTGGCCGGTGAAGGGCGACCCCGGCATGAGCGTCATACGCCAGCGCATGACCGAGCCGCCGCCCGACAACCCCTCCCGCATGCGTGCCCACCCCGGCCGGGAATGGCTGGTCGTACTCTCCGGCACCGCGATCCTCATGCTGGGCCACCGGCGCTTCCGCCTTGAGGCCAACCAGGCCGCCGAGTTCCCCACCATGATGCCGCACGCCATCGGCGCCGAAGGCGGACCGTGTGAGATTCTGGGCATCTTCGACCGCGATGCCCGCCGCGGACACCAGCGCGCCAACGGCGACGACTACGACACCCCCAGCATCTCCGAATGACGGCAACGCGCACCCTCGGTACGGGTGCGCCTTGCGCGTCGGGCACCGCCACGCGCCGATATCTTGCGCATCCCGGGAGCCGTCGTGCCGAGTAGGCAAACCCGCCTTACGGTGACGGCATGACCCACGCACACCCGCACATTCCCCACCAGCAGGACGACGCCGGCCAGGCGGAGATCCTCGACCTGGACACGGAAGTCCTCGCCGAGCACATCGCGTCCATCACCGCATGGCTGCCCCTGGAAACCGGCCCGCGCCAGATCGTCGACCTGGGCTCCGGCACCGGAGCGGGCACCTTCGCCCTCCTCGACCGTTTCCCCGAGGCACACGTCATCGCCGTCGACGCCTCGCCCGGACACCTGCAGCGCCTGCGGAAGAAGGCATGCGCCCAGGACGCGGATGACCGCGTGCGCACCGTGCAGGCCGACCTCGACGCCGCAGACTGGCCCGACCTCGGCACGCCGGACCTGGTCTGGGCCTCGGCCTCGATGCACCACATGGCCGACCCCGACCACGTCCTGCGCAACGTCCGCGACATGCTCGCGCCCGGCGGCCTGTTCGCCGTCGTCGAGCTGGCCGGATTCCCCCGCTTCCTGCCCGAGAATGCCCCGGAGGACCGGCCCGGCCTGGAAGACCGCTGCCACGCCGCGACCGAGCACTTCCACGCCGAACAGATGCCCCACCGCGGCGCCGACTGGGGGCCGATGCTGGTCGCCGCCGGGTTCACCATCGAAGGTGAGCGCACCGTCGCCGTGAACATCGAAGGCTCCCGCAGCGAGGCCATCGGCCGCTACGCCCTGGCCACCCTGCGGCGCATCCGCGACACCGCCGCCGAGGCACTCCCGGCCGAAGATCTCGCCGCGCTCGACCGGCTGCTCGACACGGACAGCCCTCACAGCATCCTGCGCCGCGACGACCTCTTGGTACGCACCGAACGCACCGTCTGGGCCGCACGCCTCAGCTGATCGGCAATCTCCACGCGGGTTGTCCGCCAGGCAGTGTCGGCGCCGACTCCTTGCCTTATGCGCAATGCGTGATGCCTGTGGAGCACGAGCCTCGCAGGTTGGGTGTTGAGCCCGCGCAGCCTCTCCGCGCGGACACCGTCGCGAACCATCCACCTTGGAGCGTTCGCGACGGAGGAAGGGAGCAGTTCGAATCGATGCACTACGACGTCGTCCGCCAACTCTCCCGGCCCGGCGAAGTCCTCCAACAGCATGTCGTGCACGTGGCCACCAGGAACGGCATGCGCGGCGAGGCGCACGCCGCGGTGTACTTCCGCTTCGACGAATACGCGAACTTCATCTCCGTCGGCCAGGACGGCTAAGGCCACAACGGACTCGCTGCAGCCGTCACGACGGTACGGGAGCCGGCGCACCGTTCGCTTCCTACTCAGGCAGGAAGGCGCGCAGCTCCGCGACCACCCGCGAAGGCGTGCCCGATGACGCCGAGGAGTTCGCCTGCCCTTGGTCAAGGCAGCGGCTCATCTACCGCAGGTTGACGCGGCGGCAGCCATGAAGCCCCGCGGCCGATAGCAGGACACTGACTCGGATTCCCGTAACCCGCACGCCTTGCTGTCATGAGCTGAGGAAGGCGTGCGGGCTCACGCGTTTCTCACCCGAGATACCGCGAACACACGCGCTTCGAACCGCGCGCGGGACAAAGTACGCGGGTATCGGAGCGGTCACACCGCTCGGTGAGGTCCTGAAGTGGCTGAGGGAAGCGCGGGTGTGTCATTCCTCGGCCAGGACGTCCTCACCGACGAGACCGCGTAGCCGGTCGTTGGCCCGTTCGAGCGTGGTGAGCGCGATCTCGCGCTGCTCGTCGCTCGCGCCGCCCAGCGCCTGCTCGGCGAGTTCCGCCCAGGCGCGTTCGATGCCGGGTATCAGCTCGTGACCCGCGTCCGTGACCACGATGCGCACCTGGCGGCGGTCCGTGGCGACCGGCTCGCGCCGGAACCATCCGCCACTCTCCAGCCGGGCCAGGCTGCGGGTCGCGGTCGGTGGCTCGATTCCGATCCGCGCCGCCAGTTCCGAGACCGTCATTCCCTCGCGTTCCTGGGCCAGGAGCCAGAGCAGCACATCCTGCCCCGGGTGCAGCCCGAGCGCCGCGAGCTTTCGGGCCTTTCAACGCGGCGGGGACGCTGACGATGATCGACGCAGTCCTTCCCGGCATGAGAGATGCCGGGTGGGGCCGGCTGGTGCTGATCTCGTCCGACGTGGTCGATCAGCCGATGCCCGCGGCCGTGGCGTACCCCGCGGCCAAGGGCGCGCTGGAGACGGCCGCGAAGGTGCTCGCCGTCCGGGAGGCTCAGCACGGCATCCTCACCAACGTCGTGCGACCAGGCTTCACCCTGACAGAGCGGGTGCTGAACACACCCGGGTTCGGGCAGGGAGTCGTCGACGCCGAGGCCGCGAAGACACCGACGGGCCGTATCTGCACGCCGGAGGACGTCGCCTCCGCGGTCGCCTACCTCGGCTCGGCCGCGAACGGGCACGTCAACGGCGAGGTCCTCTCCGTGGCCGGCGGACGGCACCTGACGCGCTAACCCCGTTTTCCGTACGTGCCGCGTCGTTGCGGGTCGGTAGCCATACCTGATCCGGCGCAGCGGGTAATCACCCCGGGTGGATCGGGGTCACGTGCGGAATGCAGGGCCGGCGATCGTGGCCACGACCCCTCTCGGCACCGGCACCGGCACCGGAGCGGGGGTCACGAAACCCCCGCTCTGCGGGTACGGGGCCCGCGGAGCGGGGGATTCGCATCAGCCGACGCGCTGGTCGAGTCCCCAGCGACGCCGGAGGGCGTTGTCGGCCGCGCCGAAGCACATGTCCACCACGATGCCGATGACCAAAATCACGATCATCGTCGCGAGCAGGCCGGGCGAGTCGGAGAGCTCCCGGGCGTTGTCGAGCTGTTCGCCGATCGACGCCTGGTGGGCGATGATCACGAGAAGCTCGCCCGCCATCAGGGATCGCCATGCGAACGCCCAGCCCTGCTTGAGGCCCGACAGGAACGACGGCAGCGACGCGGGCAGGATGACGTGCCGATAGAGGGCCAGGCGCCGCAGGCCGAGGATGTGCCCGGCACGGAGCAGGATCGGCGGGGTGTAGTCCACGCCGGCGATCAGTCCGTTGGCGATCGACGGCGCCGCCCCGAGGACGACCACGAACAGGATCGCGCTCTCGCTGAGCTTGAAGAACAGGATCGCCAGCGGGAACCACGCGATGGAGGGCATGGTCTGCAGGCCCGTGATCAGGGAGCCGAGCGCCGCCCGTAGCGGCCGGACCCGGGACACGGCCGCGCCGACCACGAGCCCGACCAGCACCGCGATCGCGAATCCGGTGATCGCGCGGCGCATCGTCACGCCCAGGGCCTCGTAGAACTCGGGCTCACCGAGGCGGTTCCACAGATCCGCCAGGACGGCCACCGGGCCGGGAAGGACGTACTCCGGGCGCCACCCGCTGAGCACGACCAGCTCCCAGATGGCGAGGACGAGGACGATCGCCGAGATCATCGGCCAGCTCCTGGCCCAGATCCTCGAAGCCAGGCTCTGTCGTTCCCGGTTGGACAGCTCCAGCGCGTCCAGACCGGCGATGTGCTGGGAAAGATCAGCAGTCATTGGGCACCCGCTACTTCTCGATCCCGGCGCCGGCGGCCGGCTGCGTCGCCGGCTTGGCGTGGCGCAGCACCTCCTGGCGCAGTCTGTCGGTGATGGTGGAGGCCAGTTCGGCCACTTCGGCGGAGTCGGTACGACGTGGCCGCGGCAGCGTCACCGGGAAGTCCTCGATCACCTTGCCGGGCCTGCTGCTCAGCAGGACGACCCGGTCGCCGAGCCGTACGGCCTCGCGCACGTTGTGGGTGACGAACAGGACGGACAGTTCCCGCTCCCGCCAGATCCGCTCCAGCTCGTCGTGGAGCAGGTCACGGGTCATGGCGTCGAGGGCGCCGAAGGGCTCGTCCATCAGGAGCACGTCGGCCTCCTGGGCGAGGGCCCTGGCGAGCGCGACCCGCTGGCGCATGCCGCCGGACAGCTCGTGCGGGCGCTTGTCGCCGAAGCCGCCGAGGTGCACGATCTCCAGGAGCTCCGTCGCCCGCGCGCGGCGTTCCTTCTTCGTGGTGTTCTTGCCCGAGCTCGTCACCCGGAGCGCCAGCTCGATGTTCCCCGAGACCGTGAGCCAGGGGAACAGGGCGGGCTCCTGGAACATCATCGCGATGCGGGCGTCCCCGGTGTCGATCTCTCCGGCCGTGGGGCGGTCCAGACCGGCGACGAGGTTGAGCAGCGTGCTCTTGCCGCAGCCGGACGCGCCCAGCAGGCAGACGAATTCGCCTCGGTCCACCGAGAGCGCGACCTGGTCCAGGGCCAGGAGCTCCCTGCCGTACACCTTGGAAACCGCGTCCAGCCGGACCGCGGGCTCGTGCCCGTCGGTCCGGCCGGGGCGCAGCTCCTGGATCGGAGCTGTCACTTCGCCTCCCTGACCAGCGGCTCGCCGGTCCGTGACCGGGGGCGCCGCTTCCACTCTGCTGTTCTGTGCTTGATCACTTGTCGCTCACCGCGGGCTGGCTCTTGGCCGCCAGGACCTCGTTGAGGATCTTGAGGTCGTAGATGCCGTTCAGGTCCACCGGGTCGAGCAGGCCGACCTTCTGGGCGTGGTCGGCGCTGCCGACGAGGGAGGACGCGATCGGGTCGTTGGTGAAGGTGATGTTGCCGAAGGCGCTGTCCAGGACCGCCGGCGCGACGGGCTTGCCGGTCAGCTCCTTCAGTTCCGCGTTGACCGCCTCCTTGGCGCCCGCCGGGTCCGACTGGATGAAGGCGTTGGACTCGACGTGCGCCTCGATCAGCTTCTTCACCAGGTCGGGGTGGTCCTTGAGGAACTGCTGCCGCACGATCAGGTGCGTGATCACGAACTGCTTGTTCGGCCAGAGGTCGGCCTCGGTGAGCAGGATCTTGCCCTTGCTCTCCTGGATCAGGCGGCTCGCGAAGGGCTCGGGCACCCAGGCGCCGTCGATGTCACCGGTGGCGAAGGTCTGCAGGGTCTGGGCATTCTCCTGGGGAAGGATCGAGACCTCGCCGCCGCCCTTGGTGTCGGTCTTGATCCCCTTCTCCTGGAGCCAGTAGCGCAGCGCGACGTCCTGGGTGTTACCGAGCTGAGGCGTGGCGATCTTCTTGCCCTTGAGGTCCTCGACGCTGTTGATCTCGGGCTTGACCACGAGGAACACGCCGCCGGACGCCGCGCCTGCGACGATCTTGATGGCTTCGCCCTTGGACTTCGCCCAGGCGTTGATGGCCGGGTTCGGCCCGATGTAGGTCGCGTCGATGGCGTCGGAGAAGATCGCCTCGGTCGCGGCCGGTCCGGCGTTGAAGGTCGAGACCTTCAACGTCGTGTCGCTGCCGAGTGCCTTGGCGAAGAAGCCCTTCTGCACCCCGACCAGGGCCGTGGAGTGCGTGATGTTCGGGAAGAAACCGAGGCGGACCTCGGTCGTCTTCGCCGTGTCGCCGCCGGAGGACCCCCCGCCTCCTCCGCAGGCCGCCGCGAGGGCTGTCACCGTGACCGCGGCCAGTGCCACTGCCGTCCCCCGGAGCCTGCGAACCCTCATTGATTACTCCTTAATTCCTACTTAATAAGTCGGTTAAGTGCATAAAATGGCAAGCGGGCCTTCCTGTCAAGTGCGGTGACCGTATGGGTGCGAGTTGTTACCGGTTCGTGTTTCTCGATGCGCCGCCGCCGACGGGACCGTACGGCCGGCCCGCACACATCAGGCGGCAAAGAGCCGCGTCGACCTCTGGACTTGAGGTGTGAAAGCCGCCGAGCCGACACCTCGGTACCCCGGCACGCGATAACTTCTTGGGGCGCATCCCGTATGCGCCCGAGGAAGTCAACGGACAGGACCCAAGATGCGCGTTTCCGTGATCGGATGCGGTCACCTCGGCGCTCCGCACGCCGTCGCGATGGCCGAGATCGGCCACGAGGTGATCGGCGTCGAGTCGGACCCCGGCAGGTGCGAAGCCCTGGGCAACGGCATCGCCCCCTTTTTCGAGGAGAGCTTCGAGGACCTCCTGGTCCGGCACACCTCCTCCGGCCGGCTCCGCTTCACCACCGACCTGGGGGAGGCCGCGGACTTCGCCGACCTGCACTTCATCACGGTCGGCACCCCGCTGCGCGAGGACGGCCACGGCTACGACATGGCCCAGGTGATCGACGCGATACGGTCGCTGGTCCCGCTGCTGAGCAGGCCGGCCACGATCGTCGGCAAGAGCACGGTGATGGTCGGCACCGTCGAACGGCTCCAGAAGATCATCGATGATGACGCGCGGGTCCCGAGCGTGGAGCTGGTCTGGAACCCGGAGTTCCTGCGCGAGGGCCATGCCGTGCGGGACTCCCTGTTCCCCGACCGGATCGTGGCCGGCCTGACCTCCCGGCAGGCCCGAGAGGCTGTCGAGGAGGTGTACGCCCCGATCCTCGACCACGGGGTGGGACTGATCCTCACGGACCCGCCCACGGCAGAGGTGATCAAGTCGGCCGCGAACGCGTTCCTGACCACCAAGATCTCGTTCATCAACGCGATAGCCGAGGTGTGCGAGTTCGTCGGAGCGGACGTGAACACGGTCGCCCACGCGATCGGCGCCGACAAGCGGATCGGGCACGACGGGATGCGGCCGGGCATCGGCTACGGCGGCGGGTGCCTGCCCAAGGACGTGGCGGCCTTCACGCACCGCGTCGGCGAGCTGGGCGCGCGGAACGCGCACGGATTCCTGACGGCCGTCGAATCGATCAACGCCGACCGGATCCCGGCGGCGATCAGACTGATCGAGAAGGCACACGGCGGTCCGATCGACGGCCGTACCATCGCGTTCCTCGGCACGGCGTTCAAGGTCGGAACCAGCGACGTACGCGACTCGCCCGCCCTGCGCCTGGCCGAGAGACTGGCCGAACGCGGCGCGACACCGGTCATCTACGACCCCGCGGCCATCGCCGCCACTCGCGAGCTGCACCCCGAATTCGACTACGCCGACACCGCCGAGCAGGCCATCACGGACGCCGATCTCGTCGTGCTCGCCACCGAGTGGCCGGAGTTCGCCGCCGACCCCGAGCTCCCCGCGGACACCGCCGACCTGGTACGTCACAGGGTGCTGGTGGACGTGCGCAACGCGGTCAAGCCGGGGCCGTGGCTCGCCGCCGGCTGGGAGGTCTGGCAGCTCGGCCGCGGGCCCCAGCGTCCGTAGACGCGGTGGTCGAGCGGACGTGGAAGGGCGCCAGACGGCAGTGAGCATGGGCGACTGAGTGTCGTACCCGACGTCCCGCCTGCCGGCCATCGAGCTCACCTGATGACAGGTCGGCTCGGCCGCAGCTGCCCCAGGACTTCCAGCGAGCTGTGGCGACGGCGACACCGCTCGTTGTGGCAAATAGTGCCGGTGTTGTGGTTTGTGACACCTTGGCACCGGGGTCCACAATCCGGGGAATCTCGCCGGAGCTGTCACAGGGCGGAGGACCGTCCTGGCAGCGCCTAACGCCGTGATCAGGCTTAAGCGCTGAGGGCCCGCGCGACCGTGAGGCTGTCCTCGTAGATGTGGTAGCGGGTGACGAGCCCGTCCTCAACGGTGAGGTGTAGCGCGAACGGCGAGGTGTACGCGGCGCCGCTGTCCCGCACCGTCTGCACGATCTCCCCGAGCACGACGGCGTGCGCCCCGTCGACCAGGATCCGCGTCACCGATGTGCCGTTCGATTCGGGCACGTGATGGGCCTCCAGCGACCGGAAGTGGTCTGCCACATCGGCCCGGCTGGACCGGGGGCGAATCCACGGCACCGCTGGATGCCCCTCGGCGGGCCAGTCGAGCCGCCAGTCGATCGGCTCGGCGAACAACTCAGCCGTACGGTCGTGATCCCCCTCCGCCATCCGACGCAGCAGTTCTTCCACGATGTCACGGGTGTCACTACTCATGTCGCAAGCCTCTCGGGTCCGGGCGTGATCCATCGATTACCGTCGAGGTAAAGGGTGACCCTACCTCCGAGGTAGGGCAGGATGGGTCATCTCGTTCTGTCAGGGGCTTGGCCGGCGACCAGGGGCGACGGATGCGCGCCGAGTCCCCGCGCACGGCTCGATGACCCGGGGGCCCGAAGGACCCCGGGTCATCGGATCACAGATAGTGGCCGCACTAACCGAAGAAGCCGTCCTCCCAGTCGAAACACCACTCCCAGACGATGTAGCCGTCATTGGGCTGCGCCTGGGCGGGGGCGGAGGTGGCGCCGCTGATCACGAAAGCGGCGAGGACGCCGAGCACGACGGCCATGATCCGCTTGCCGGGCTTGGAGAAACGCGACATCGAGGACTCCTTCTCGCCTCATCGGAATGTGAGCGAGTCCATCACGGTGGAACTGCGGACCACCTGGAAGCCGGTTGCGGATCAGTCGGAGCAGGTCATGTCGTACTCGTCGGGAGCCACACCACCGAATGGGACAGGCTCCAGCTGGTCGACCACTGGCGCCGCCACCTGGCCAAACCTGAGCTCTACCTGCGCCACGCGCTGGACCGGGGCGCCGACTGATCCTGGTTGCGGCCGGCGTCCCGGAGACCGGGGTTCCTGCCCGTCACGACCGATGCAGGCCGGTCAGTCTGCGGTCGTCGACGGCGGCTGTACGGCAGGCCGTCCGGGCCGCCAAGCTCAGCAGACGGGTGCCCGTGGGATCGAGCGCCGCGTACGGCTCGGGAATGCGGATCGTCACCGGCCGTGGTCGGCCGGTCGCCGTGTCCCAGATGCCGACGGTGCCGTCCTTCCTGACCGGCGACATGGTCTGCCGTCCGCCGTGAGGGACAGGACGTGACCGAGAGCGCCGTCGCCGATCACATTGACCGCCCAGGCGTCCAGGTGGGCGCGGACCGACAGCTCGCCCGGCGCGTCGGCCTGGATGATCGCGGCGTTGTACACCACGACGTCCGGCGGACCGAACTCGTCGGCCACCCTGTCGAGGGCGTCGCGCAGCGCGGCCTCGTCGCACAGGACGCGGGCCGCCTCGTGTGGTTCGGCGTCTCTGACCAGGCACCAGTCGGCGCGCCCGGTGTATCGCTGTTGGGATAAGAGTGATCAGCGCGCCGCCCGGGTGGCGGCGGCCGCATGTGCTCGGCCGGAGCCGTGGGGCGGCGTCAGTCCTGGCGTGATGTTTCGGGGGCGACGAGTTCGACCTCGAATCCGTCGGTGTTCTCCAGATAGGCGGCGTAGTGCCGCTCGCCGCCGGCGTGGGGATGGCGTTCCGGGAACAGCAGGGTCCAGCCGTGCCGCGGTGCCCGCTCGGTCAGGGTGTCGACCATGGCCCGGCTCTCGATGTGGAAGGCGAGATGGTTCAGGCCGGGGCGGCGCCGGTCGTGTTCGTCCGCGCTGAGCGCGGGGGACTGCTCAAGGACCAGGTAGGTGGAGCCGAGCCGCCAGCTGCGCCCGTCGGCCCAGTTTTGGAAGAGGGTGTAGCCCAGCTCGCCCAGCAGCCACCCCCAGGCGGCGACGGCCCGTGGCAGGTCGGGCACCCAGAGCTCGACATGGTGCAGCGTGCCGGTGGTCACCTTGCTCATCCCGCGATCCCCTTTCCGTGCCTCCGACCAGGATGGCGTACTCGAACCGGACTCCGGCCCGACCCGATTCGGCACCGGGAGGTGACGTCGGGGTGGGGGAGCCGGTGTTCGGCCGGCCCGACCGCGCCATCGGAACGGTCGCCGTACGCGACGGGCACCGGCAAGCCGGTCCGCGTACGAACATCACGAGCTGGAAGTCCATGTCCTCGGCCGTACCGTTCTCCTGGGGCGGAGGTCAGCCGAGCCAGTGGCCGTCGCGCATGAGGTCGCGGCCCCGCAGCTCGTTCGCCTCTCGCCAGGCCTGGATGCGCCGCGGCCGGATCAGGAAGTACTGGTAGGACTTGCCGAGCTCGCGCGGGTCGAAACCGGTCTTGGCTGCGAACGCGTCACCCCTCTCCGGGGTGAGATGGGCGAGGTCCACCGGCTCGGCGGTGCCGTCGACGATGACGACGTCGCGCGTCGACCCGAGGCTGAGTCGTACCCGGCCGTCCGCCAGCAGGTTGCGGCCGGTGACCGAGGCACGCGGCGTCGAGATGAGAAACGTGGTCCCGTCCCAGAGGTACGAGAGCGGGATGAGATAGACGCCACCCGGAGAGCCCGACGTCGCGACCCAGAGATCGACGTCGCTCTCCAGTCTCGCGAGAGTGTCCCGCAGCCGCTCCTCAGGTCCACGCGGCGGCGCGCCCGTCATACTTTCTCCAGTCACTACGTGGAGAGCCCTTCCTTCAGGGGACGGGCTCCGTCGGTCATCGGTGCGGTCTCCCAGGCGAACCCGTCCGGGTCGGTGAAAGGCCCGGCATCGCCACCGATCATGAGCCGGTGCGATCCGGTGCCGTCGGGAGAGACGCCGACGTCCTTGGCAAGGGCACGGCGCCGGTACAGCGCCAGCTTGACGGGACTCGACCCGGTGGCGAACTCGACGTACATGCGGCCGAAGCTCTTCGCCACGGTCAGGCCCTGGTCGACGTAGAACTTCTTGCTCGCGGCCATGTCCGCGACTCCCAGCAGCAGCACGATCTCGTCGATCTGCCGGGTGGCGGGACCGGTGTCCTTCTTCGCCGAGGTGGCGATCTTCCAGATCGTCCCGTCCGGGGCCTGTATGACACCGCCGTAGCCCCAGAGCGACTTCACGACAGGCTTCAGCGCTGTGGCGCCGGCGTCGAGGGCGGCCTCGACGAGGTTGTTGACGGTGGCCGGCTGGGACACCGTGAGTGCCAGAATGAACCCGCGAAAGCCGGTGCTGGGTGCCTCCGAGGCACGCAGGCGTATCTGCGTGTCCAGACCGAAGGCGGCGGTGTAGAAGCGGTCGGCGGCCGTGGGGTCGGCCACGTCGAGGGTGACGGATTCGATGGATGTCATGGTCATCACGCTAGTTGCGGCTCGGTGACCGGCGCTTCTTGATTCCTGACCGGTCTGGTCACCTGTTTCGCCACGCACGGCGGCATCCCCGCCGCGGCGCCCGCCGCGCGGCGCTGGTAGGCGCTGGGCGGCATGCCGACCAGCTCGGTGAAGCGGGTGCTGAAGGTGCCCAGCGACGAGCAGCCGACCGTGAAGCAGACCTCGGTGACGCTGAGGTCGCCACGACGCAGCAGCGCCATCGCACGCTCGATGCGACGCGTCATCAGATACGAGTACGGCGACTCGCCGTAGGCCAGCCGGAACTGGCGGCTGAGGTGCCCGGCCGACATGTGCACGCCGAGGGCGAGCGCCTCGACGTTCAGCGGTTGCGCGTACTCCCGGTCGATCCGGTCGCGGACGCGGCGCAGTCGCGCGAGGTCTTTCAGGCGCTGCGCCGCGGTGAGTGCGCGCCCCCACGAGGGGTGACACATGGAAGAACTCCTTTTCGTCGATGTCCGCGAGCACCCGGGGCGCACGCCGAGGTAGGCGGTGGCGATGACCGGACGGCTCAGCGAACTTCCTGGATGCGGATCAGGTTGCCCGCGGGATCGCGGAAGGCGCAGTCGCGGATGCCGTACGGCTGCTCGGTCGGCTCCTGGACGACCTCGGTGTCGCCGGCCTGCACCTTCTCGAAGGTGCCGTCGAGGTCGGAGGTGGCCAGCAGGATCCAGCCGTAGGTGCCCTTGGCCATCATCTCGGCGATGGTGCGGCGCTCGTCCTCGGTGATGCCGGGGTCGGTGGCCGGTGGCGCCAGCAGGATGGACGTGCCGGGCTGGCCGACGGGGCCGACCGTGATCCAGCGCATCTTGCCCTGTCCGACGTCGTTGCGGACCTCGAAACCGAGGGTGTCGCGGTAGAAGGCCAGGGACGCGTCCGGGTCGTCGTGCGGGAGGAAGCTCGTGTGAATGGTGATGTCCATGGCCATTACGTTATCCGCGGCTCGGTGACCGGTGCTTCTCGATTCCTGACCGATCCGACCACCTGTTCCGCCGTACCCGGTCACATCACCGCCTGCACTCGCGCTACCTGTGGTAGCCACTTTTTTGTGGGTACTTGTCGGCCGGGCCGGGGTGGCCTGAAGCTTGGTCGTGGGCGGTCGGAGGGCCGTCAGATCCAGGTGTGACGGGGAGGTTGGCGGTGCATCAGGAGACCGGTTGGGCCTCGGCCAGCTTCTCCAAGCGGCGGTGGCCCCAGTCGGAAAGAGGCGTCAACGCTTCGGAGAGTTCGCGGCCGAACGTGGTCAGGGAGTACACGGTCTTCAGTGGCCGAACATCGTGCACCTCCCGGTGGACCAGTCCGTCGGTCTCCATCTCCCGGAGCGTCTGAGTCAGCACCTTCTCGGTGAGGCCCGGCAGCCGCCGACGCAGCTCGCCAGGGCGGTGGGGACCGGACTCCAGGAGCCAGAGCAAAATCGTCTTCCACTTGCCGTCGATCACGGCGATCGCGGCAGTCACTCCGCACACATTCGGGTCCTGGGCGCGACTGCGCGTCATCTTCGTCCTATTCGTTAATTTCCAAGGGAGTTGAGGCATGACCTCGCACACCGAACAGTCTGCCGTCACCGTGCTCGGCCTGGGGCCGATGGGCCGGGCTCTGGCCGGCGCCTTCTTGGACGCCGGTCTGCTGACCACGGTCTGGAACCGGACGCCGGGCAGGGATCGGGAGTTGGTCGAGCGGGGCGCGGTCGGCGCCCGATCGGCCGAGGAGGCGGTCGCCGCAAGCAGGTTGACCGTGGTCTGCGTGGTGAACTACGACGCGGTGGACGGCATTGTGCGGCGCGGTGCGGTCACCGGCGCGCTCAAGGGGCACACGGTCGTGAACCTGACCGCCGACACCCCCGACCGGGCCCGGAACACCGCGGCCTGGGCGGCCGAGCACGGCATCGGGTACCTGGACGGTGCGATCATGACTCCGACCACGACCATTGGCACGCCGGCCGCGGTGTTCCTGCACAGTGGCCCCACGGAGATCTACCGGGAGCACCGGCCGGTGCTGGACGCTCTGGGTGGCACCCACACCCACCTCGGTGCGGAAATCGGCCGGGCGGCCGCATACGACATCGCATTGCTCGACATCTTCTGGACCGCGATGGCGGGCTATGCGCACGCCCTGGCCGTGGCGAGGGCAGAAGGCGTCACCGCACGGGAGCTGGCACCGTTCGCCAAGGGCATCGGCGCGATCCTCCCGCCGATCTTCGAGGAGGCCGCGGAGGAAGTGGACAGCGGCCGGTTCTCCGGCGAAGGCAACCCGATCACCTCGGCGGTATCGTCCATGGCCCATATCGTCCACACCTCCGAGGCCCATGGCATCGACGCGGGTGTGATGCGTGCGGCCGAAGGCATGGCGCGCCGCGCCATCGGACGGGGCCACGGCACAGACGGGTTCATCCGGATCACCGAGATCCTGAACCCCCGCTGAGGAGGCCACTATGGGGCGTGGCCCGTTCCCGGTGCCCCCCGTGGAGGGTCTGCCCCGGTCATCGCGTCGGCTGAGTCAGCCGCAATCGGCCTATAGGTGGCCGTCGTCATGCGGGTTTCGGCCGCTTCGTGGGCCAGGGCGAGGATGTCGGGCAATTCGGCGACAAGCCCGAAGTCGCGGTGACTGCCATTGATCGTCGTGCGTGCTCTGTTGCCCGCCCATCGCCGCCCGCGTCGAGATGCGGGTCGTGTTCCCCGCGCTGCTCAACCGCTTCCCCACGCTACGCCTGGCCGTACCGGCCGAGGAGGTCGGTCTGGGTCCGGAGGCCGCGGACATCTACGGGGTGAAAAGCCTCCCGGTCACCTGGGACGCGTGACCGGGAGGCGGTGACGGGTCCGAACCGGACCGGTCGCCGAGAGGTGAGGGAGGGCGACGGCGACCGGACGCCGGAGCCGCGGACGCTGTCAGTCCTGTCAGCCGGTGGGGCGTAGGTCGGCGGCGTCCGGGTCGGGGACCGGCGGGGACGCGGTGACCCGGGCACGCTGACCGGGGAGCCTGAGGGCGGCGAGGACGGCCGTCAGCATGACGGCGCCCAGCACGTAGACGGCGGCACGCATCCCCTCGGCGGAGGCGACGCGCAGCGCCTGCCCGGACAGCCCTTCGATGCCGTGGTTGGCGACAGCCACGAGAACCGCCAGACCCGCGGCGGTTCCCACCTGCAGCGCGGAGGAGGCCACTCCGGAGGCCAGACCCTGCTCGTCCGCCGAGACGCCGGTGCCGACAGCGATCCACATCGACTCGTAGGTGATGCCCATGCCCAGACCGATGACGACGATCCCGGCCAGAACGGTGAGGAAGGATCCGTCCGCGTGCATGCCGGGGGCGAGGAGCGCGGCGCCTACGGCGTTGACGACGATGCCGGTGATCAGCGTGCTCCGGGTGCCGAAACGGTGGACCAGTCGCTCGCTGAGGAAGTTTCCTGCCGTGATCGACAGGGTCGGGCCGAGGAACGCCAGCCCGGTCTCCAGGGCGCTGAAGCCAAGGACATCCTGGAAGTACAGGGTCAGGAAGTACGGCACGGCCTGCATCGTCAGCCCGAAGACGAGAATGACCACGACCGCTCCGCTGAGCGCGCGGTTGTGGAACAGCCGCAGCGGCATCAGCGGTGTCCGACCCCGGGCCTGGACGCGCAGGAACGTGGCCAGCAGGACCGCCGCGAGAACGGCTACGGCGATCACTTCGGCCCGTGCCCAGCCGACCTCGGAGCCGTGCGCGACCGCGAAGATCAACAGTGTGATGCCCGCGGTACCGGTCAAGGTTCCGAGCACGTCGACGTTTCCTCTGGTGACGCGGCCGTCGGGGGGCAGCAGGGCGAAGGCGGCGAGGGCACCCGCGACGGCCAGCGGGACGTTGACGTAGAACACGGCCTGCCAGCCCAGGGACTGGGTGAGCACCCCGCCGGCCAGTGCGCCCGCGGTGAGCCCGCCGGCACCCGCCATGGCCCAGACCGTCAGCGCGCGGTTGCGTTCCCTGCCCTCGGCGAAGGCGGTGTTGACCAGGGCGAGCACCGCGGGGAACAGCACCGCGCCCGCGAGGCCCTGCAGGGCGCGCGCGGTGAGCAGTACCGCCGGCGCTGTGGCCAGGCCGCCCAGCACGGAGGCCACGCCGTACAGCGCCATGCCGAGCACGAACATCCGCCGGCGTCCCACCAGGTCGGACAGCCGACCGCCGAACAGCAGGAAGCCTCCGTACAGGACGACGTACGCGGTGACCACCCATTGCAGGGTGTGCGGTGTGAAGCCGACATCGGTAGCGATGTCGGGAAGAGCAACGTAGATGATGGTGAAGTCGAGACTGATGATCAGATGCCCGAGCGCGAGCAGCGCGAGGCTCCATCCCGGCCGTCGGCCGCGGGCCGGGGACTGGGCTGTGGACATGGGTGTGCCTTTCGTCCGTATGTGGTTCGGTGGCCTGTCATGGCTGCACCGGGATCGGCGGACATTTGTTGGCACACCCCTTGAGGGCACTGGGATGGGCGGCGCCCGGGCTCGGTCCGTCCGGTCCGGTCATCGCCCCTCCCTTCCCCGCGTGTTCCGTGCTGTCTTCGAGACGACTATGCCGCTCGCCGTGGCCGACGGCATCGGACGTCCGGTCAGCATGGCCTGCGACCTTGGACCTAGGACCAGCGGAGGTCTCCGCGGCGACCGGCTCGTTCTCAGGGACGACGCCGTCGTCAGAAGCGGCGCCGTGGTGGACTCCACAGGCCAGGCGGGCTCGTGGCCGGACGGGCTCAAGGTCCAGGAAATCGCGGTCGGCGATAATGACCGCGATGCTGATCACGAACCTGCGCATTCCCGACCCCCGCCCCGGAGAGTGGCCGTTCACCCTGCCTCCGGTGGCCCACCTGGTCGACGGCGTCGAGTTGACCGCCCCGGTGACGTTCCTGGTGGGGGAGAACGGCTCGGGGAAGTCCACGATCGTCGAGGCCGTCGCCGACGTGTGCCGGATCAACTCCGAGGGAGGGAAGGCCGGGACGAAGTATGCCAGCAGGGGACCCGCGGCCACCCCGCTCGGCGAGGTCCTGGACGTCGAGCTGACCTCGCTCGGGCTGCGGCTCATCCACGGTCCCCGGCTCAAGAGACGCGGGTTCTTCCTCCGCGCCGAAACCCTGTTCAACCTGGGACGCAATGTGTCCGGCCTGTACGGCTACTGGCAGGAGGATCTCACCGAGCAGTCGCACGGTGAGGGATTCTTCACGGTTCTCGAACGGATGGTGGCCGGCCCCGGCCTGTACCTGATGGACGAGCCGGAGGCGGCCCTGTCGTTCACCTCGTGCCTGCGGCTGCTCAGCCTGATGGACCGGGTACGCGGCGAGGGCGGTCAGATCATCTGCGCCACCCACTCGCCGATCCTCGCCGGCCTGCCCGGCGCCCAGATCCTCGAACTCGACGACCACGGGATCCACACCGCCGAGTGGGACAAGCTCCAGCTGGTCGACCACTGGCGTCGCTACCTGGCCAAGCCCGAGCTCTACCTGCGCCACGCCCTGGACCACGGCGCCGGCTGACCCCGTTCACGGCCGACATCCGGAGACCGGGGTTCCCGCCTGTCACGACCGATGAAGGCCGTTCGCCGGATCCATCTTCTTACGGCCACCCCCAGCCGGCGACGGTCCGTGGCAGGTTGGGCACCCAGAGTTCGACGTGGTGCAGCATGCCGGTGGTCGCCTTGCTCATATCGCGATCCCTTCCGTGCGCCTGATCAGGATGGCGTACTCGAACGGGCCGCCGGCCCGACCCGCGCTCACCGCGATGATTCCGGCGCGGCCAGAGGCGCGAGGTCGGGGGCGTTGGCGGCCAACCAGGAGGCGAGCCACCGGGAGTCCTCGCTGAGTCCTTCGGCGTGAGAGTCAATCAGCCTGCGCAGGATCATCAGGGGAAGCAGGGCGCCCAGAGCCTCCTGATCGACCGCATCGGTGCCGTACCCCTCCAGCAGCCATCGCGGATGAGCGCCGCGTGGCAGGTCGACGGCCAGGCACCAGGCGAGGTCGAGCACGGGCGGCCCAACCTCCACGGCACCGGGGTCCAGGACGGCCAGCAGGTCGTCCCCCTCGAAGAGGGCGTTGTGGCCGACCGCCACATCTCCGTGGATGGCCACCATCGGCTGTCCCGCGCACGCCTGGTCGAACAGGTGCGAGATGGCCGGGTAATCGCGGGCCGCGAGATTGCGCGCGGAGCCGAGCAGCACCCCGAGAGCGCCGGGCTCGTCCAGGCGCAGCCCGCCCTGGTCCGCGGCACCGTGCCAGCGGCGGAGCTGCTCGCCCAGGCCGCGCTGCTGAGCGGGGGTCGGACGTTCGCCGGGTGAACCGCCGATCCTTTCCAGCACGAGCCACCATCGAGGCCCGGACGCGGTCCGCACGGTGCCCGCGTCCAGCAGGGCCGGAACCCTGAGCCCCGCGGCCTCGCGCATCGACTCCATCCGCAGCGCGGTGCCAAGGCGTTCGTGCAGGCGGTGCTGGACCTTGACGGCCGTCCGGCGACCGTGGACCACCGTGGCCCCCGGATCGTACGGACCGGCCACACCGTCGAACGCCGCACTCTTGAGCGCCACGTCGCGCGCCTTGGCGATGTCGGCCTCCGGAACGCGGCCGGTCGGGATGAGCCCTCGTTTGTCACCGACATCAAGCGGGCCGCAGACCTTCATGACCCGCCTCCCGCTCGCAGCCGATGGAGCGGTTGTACCCACCGCTCTCGTGTCGTCTCAGGAAGATCCAACCACCTTGTCCGGGTGAAGTCGTGCAGCTCCGGCTGCCCGGTCCAAAGCGCGGTGACCGCCGCCCACACGGGCAGGAAAGCCTCCTCGGCTCCGGCCGTCTCCGCGAGGCGGACCGTGACGGCCAGGGCCTGCTCCTCCTGGCCTCGCGCGATGAGTTGCAGGACCTCGACCACGTCGATGGGCAGCAGTTCGGCGGAGGCGCCGACGGCCTCGAAGGTCAGGCGAGCCTCGCCGAGCAGGCGGGTGGCGACGGCCCACTCTCCCCGCATGGCGTGGGCCATCGACTCCGCCATGTCGCACTGGGCCAGCCCCACGACCTCCCCGACCGACTGGTTGAGCTCACGCGCCTCCGGAACCGTCCGGAGGGTCAGCTCCGGATCGAACCACATGGAGGCAAGAGCCCGGTGGCGCGCGGCCCGCGCCGCCCAGAGCGGTGCGTCCGCTCGTCGCGCCTCGGCCAGGACCCGGGTGAACAGCTCCGCCGCCTCCTGGAAGCGGGCGTTGTGCAGGTACACGTGGCCCATCAGGTCACCGGCGCCGATCCGTTCCAGCCTCGTCCCGGCCGACCTTCTCTCGATCTGCCGTACGACCTCCGGGTAACGACTGCGCCGGAAGGCGTTGCCCGCCAGGTCGAACCGGGCGGCGACGCCAACCGGTGAGAGCTGGTCGGCGACCATGCCGAAATGGCGGTCGGAGTCGGTCAGGTCACCGGTGAACTGGGCCAGGCTGCCGAGTTCGAAGTGGAAGTAGTCGGCGTACGGACCCGCGTCGGTGTTCCCGACCGCCGCTTTCATGGCCATGTGACGCTCCGTCGCCTCCCGGTCCACCTGGACCGTCAACCTGGCCACCTCGGCGAGCGCGGCCAGCTGCGGGGACGCGCTGAACCGGGGCAGTGACGTCAGCACCTGCCAGTGCCCCAAATAGCGCATGGTGTAGGCCATCTGCCCCAGCCCCGGTGGCAGGATGTCATGCTCGGCGGCGCCGTACAGGGTGAGAAGAAAGGCGGCGACGGTACGGCGGCTGTGGTCGGCCGGGGTCAGCCCGGCCGGTGGGTCGTCACCCCAGATCGACAGCGTGAAATCCGTCAGATACGCGAGCGCCTGCGAGGCCCTATCTCGCCTTTCTCGGGCGGTCCATCCATCCGGGGTGTGCGCGTCGCAGCCGGTGATCCCGCGACGCAGGTTCTCGTGCAGGCGGCAGGGCGGCCACACGGTCGGATCGTGCCGTACGAACCGCCGGGCGATGAAGTCCTCGATCCGCCTGCCGCGTGCCTCGGGCAGGATCGCGGCCAGCAGCCGGTCGTCGAATGCCTCCAGCAGTGCCGCGGCCCGGAGCAGGTCACGGTCCTCGGCCGACAGGTCGCGCATCATCCGCAAGACCAGCTCGGGAAAGGGCTCGCCGAACATCTTCGGATCCGGAGCCTCTCCCCGGGCCAGATGCTGCTCGAAAAGGCCCGTCGACAGCTCCAGGTAGAGCGGTGACCCCCCGGAACCGGCCACGATCCGCTCTCGCAGCCCGGCCTCCATGGCCGGCTCGTCGTCGACGAGCAGCCGCTCCCGCAGGAACAGGTCGGCATCCGTCGCCTCGAAGCCGTCGACCGGGAACTGGTCGGTGAGATCGGCCAGCCCCGGCCATCGTCGCGCCCCGCCGTATGTCAACCCGACGCCGCGTACCGGCTCATGCCACTGCAGCGGGCGCCTGCTTCCCACGGTGAAGAACACATTGGGCATCAGGTACGCCATCCGGACGACCAGGTCCTCCAGCCCGCCCCGCTCGGGTGGCAGGACCTGCACGTTCTCGAACGTGTCCAGCACGCAGAGCGCCAATACCGGGTCCTTCCGGCGGATCCGCTCCAGATCCGCGCTCAGCAGGATCGGCAGGTAGCCGAGCATCCGGTCCGGATCCTCCTCCTGAAGGATCGGGCCGAACGCGGGTAGGTCACGCCGGAGCCGCCGCAGGGTGATCGACTGCCGTGCGGACGTGCCGACCAGATCGAGCACCCGGTAGGCGGTCGTGACGGCACCGAGCCCCGCGAACAGGCCGTCGACGCTTGACGCGACCTGCTCGGAAAGGCGCAGCGAATCGGAGACGGCGCCGACCGAGGAGGACTTTCCCAGAAAGCGGACCAGGGACTCACCGGGGTGCTTGCGCTCCCAGTACGCCGAGAGCGCGATGTCGAAAGCGGGCCACGACTTGCCCAGGCGCCCCAGCGCGGCGCGTACCCGGAGCAGCACCGTTTCGAAGCTCTGGCTCGACAGGTCCGCGAAGTCGATGACGGCGACCGCGCAGTCATCCGGGAGCCCGTCGAACTCGCCGCTCTGGGCGAGGTCGGCGAGGTGGCGGATCAGCGTGGACTTCCCGATGCCGCCCTCCCCGTTCAGTCCCATCACGTTTCGGACGGGCCGCTGGAAATCCATCAGCCTCTCGACGGGCCACTCCTCGGCCAGGTGTCCGGTAAGCCGCTGCTGAAACGCCCGGATGTACTCCTCACGGTCGGTGAACACCCGTTTCGCGGTGAACGGCACCTCGGGTCCGAATGCAAAGAACTGGTCAAGGTCCACTCGGACAGAGGATCACCCAATGACCGGGAAAGTAAAGCCGACCGGGATTTCGATGGCCCCCAAACCGGCCCAGGAGTTTCTGCCACCGACCTCCGCCACCCGAGGGTGGTTGCGCGGCTGGGCGGAGCTGTCCCAGTCGCCTCCCGATGACCTCGGAGACTGGGAACGCCGTCCTCTCCCCGTCAGGACGGGCCGAGGACGCAGAACTCGTGGCCCTCCGGGTCGGCCAGGCACGTCCACGGGACATCGCCCTGGCCGAGGTCGAGGTCGGTGGCGCCGAGGGTCCGCAGTCGGGCCACCTCCGCTGATTTGTCGTCACCGGGGTACGGCAGCAGGTCAAGATGGACGCGGTCGGGCACGGTCTTCACACCGGGCGTGCGGAGGAACTCGAGATACGGGCCGACCCCCTTGGCGGAGCGCGACGCTGCATGATCGTCGGTCACCTCGTGCAGGGTCCAGTCCATCGCCTCACCCCAGAACCGAGCCATGGCCCGCGGATCCTCACAGTCGACCACCACCGCGGCGATAGGCCCGGTGTCCCGGTAGATCTCCCGAGGCTCCAGCACGCAGAACTCGTTGCCCTCCGGGTCGGCGAGGACCGTCCACGGCACTTTGCCCTGGCCCACGTCGGCGGGCGTGGCACCGAGATCCTGGAGGCGTGCGACCAACTCCGCCTGATGGGCCACAGAGGTGGTGGCGAGATCGAGGTGCACACGGTTCTTCGTTGTTGTCTTGAGTTCCGGGACGGGAACGACGTCGATGCAGACGGCGACCGGGTCCGGCCAGACCAAGCCGCCGACGGGTCCGACGTAGGTGGTCACGCCGGGGCTGTAAGCGCTCCAGCCGAGCGCCTCCGCCCAGAATCGGCCGACCGCCGAGGCATCAAGAGCCTTTATGTTCACCTGAACAGGTCGCAGTGCCATGCCGACGACCCTACGCGCCCACTCTGCAACGACATCCGCACCGTTGCTAAACAGAGATCAGCTCGCCAACTAGAGCGCTCAGCCCCGCCAGGTGAAGTGCTAAGTCACAGCGCGTCCTGACCCGTTCGTCGTTCAGTTCGTCGCAGGCCAGGAGATCGTGACCAGACCATTGAATCCTCGCTTGCGCAACTGCTGGACGAGAGTCTCGCGCAGCAGCTCAGCGGAGGAGGTGGCATCGGCACTCCCTGCCGCCATCCTCGCCCATATGCTCGGCATCCACATCGATGTCGCCTGGCAACGAGCCTCCTCTGGCGACTGGATAACCTACGCTGCCGACGTCAGTCGCCGAAGGAAGAACTCATGAAAGCGTCGATAGTGGTTGTGCAGATCCCCATCACCTGGGACATCGCAGAGAATCTGTCGACCATCGCGATGGTCCTGGCCGAAGCTCAGCCGGACGAGATCGTCGTGCTCCCCGAGGGCGCCCTGTCGGGTTACGGCTCTGACCTGTCGGTTCTCAGCCGCCTTGACCCCACGGCGCTCGCACGCGCCATCGACCATGTCACCACGTTGGTGCGCGAGAAAGCGGTGCACCTGTTCTGCGGCTCACTGCTCTTCGAGCACGGTGCCTGGTGGAACACCGCCCTTTACTTCTCACCGCACGGCACCAGATGGACCTATCGGAAGATCAACTTGGCGATGAACGAGCGCGGCCTGCTGGAGGCCGGATCCGAGCTCACCACGCTCCAACTCCGCCTGGCTGATGGCCCCCTCACCGTCGGCGTCCAGATCTGCCGCGAGATCCGCTTTCCCGAACAATGGCAGTACCTAGCCGACGCAGGAGCACAAGCCTTCATCTACCTCACCCATGCCGCCAATCTCACCGAGTCGGCCGGAGTCTGGCGAAGCCACCTGATCAGCCGAGCCGCAGAAAACCAGCGGTTCGTCCTCGCCGCCAACGTCGCCGATCCCCACCAGCACTGCCCCAGCATGATCATCTCGCCACGCGGAGAGGGTCTCGCCGAACTGCCCGCCAACAGCACCGGCATACTGCGGGCAACTATCGACACAGATGAGGCCGCCGACTGGTACCTCGGTCAGCGGAGGCGTGACGTCGTCCACCTTCGCTACCAGAACAGGCCGACAGAGCAGGCATTCGGACAGTTCTGATATCCGACAGTGCTCGAACCGCGTGGCTCAGTTGGTTGAGGACGTGACGGCGCTGCTCCTCCAGGCTCGCGCCGTCACGTCGGGTTGTCAGGTGAGTTCGAACCAGATGACGGTTCCAGTGGGGGCGCGGTGGAAGCCCCAGCGGGTGGCGAGTTCGTTGACGAGGAGGAGTCCTCGGCCGCCGGTGGCGTTGGGGCGGGGGGTTCTGACGCGGGGGATCTGGGCGGAGCCGGGGTCCTGGACGGTGATGATGACGCCGTGCGGGGTGAAGGCCACCGTGACGACGAACTCCGGTGGTGTGGTGTCCGCGGTTCCGGCGCCGGCCGGTTCGGCGTCGATTGGCCTGGCGGAGTGTTCGATGGCGTTGGTGGCGAGTTCGCTGGTGAGGAGTATGGCGTCGTCGCGGAGCGGGTGGTCGTCGCCGAGGATGTCGGCGACGAAGGTGCGTGCGGGTCTGACCTGGTCGGTGGTGGCCGAGAAGCGCTGGGAGATGACGGGGGTGTGGTTCGGTGTCGTCGACCAGCCGGGGATCCGGCCCAGGTGCGGTGACCACATCGTGGTGGCCGGTCCGGTGGTGTCGCCGGTTGTGGTCCGGAGGCGGTCAGCGAGCACGCCGACGAGGACGGACAGCAGTCGTACGGTCATCCTGGTCACCTCCCTTGCCTGTGGTCTCGTTGTCCCCGTCGGGGTTTTCGGGGTGCGGCACCGCGACGATCGTCCGGTGGTCGGGGCGAGGGTGAAAGTCCTCGATGTGCTGCATCCGGGCGGCCAGCTCGGCGGGGGTGTCGGCCTCGACGAGGCCGATGTGCTGCCGGTAGCGGGTGGGGGAGAGGGCCCACCAGTGTCCGGTGCTCTTGCCGTACCAGGGACGCCAGTCGGGGAAGCGGAGCGTCAGCGTGCGCAGCGCGCGGGGGTCGTCGCCGGGTTCGTGCCAGAGGTTCTCCGTCTCGACGAGAGGTGTGCTCATGCTGTCATCCCCTTCCGGTACGCCTCGCGCCTGCCGGGCCGCAGGCCTGGTGGCGATTCGCGCCCGTACGGCGGTGCGGCCGGTCGCGAGTGGCGTCCCCGGCCGATGGGAGAACGGTTCGTCGGACGCGGGGTCACGGTGGTCGGTACGGGAGGCGCGGGTAGCCGACCGCAGAGTCCGAGACGCCGCCGGGCCGTCATGCGGGTACGGACCTGGGCCGGGGTGGGCTGCTCCCACAGGTGACCGGGCCGGTGCGGCAGGCTGGCGGCGTCGTGCGCGTACGGGGGATGACCGCACCAGCGGCACCCGAGGGGAGTCGGCGGCTGCTCGGCATGCCAGCGGACCCGGACGATCTTCGGGGTCCTACTACTGTGGAGCACAGTTCGCACCTCCGATGTGCGGACGAGGTTCTGCCAGGCGACGCCATTCGCCTGGCAGAACCGTTTTTTGGCCTCCTGGCCTAGTGGTAGCGCTGTTGGACTACCTGAGCTCATAACGACCCACATGCGGGTATTTAGCTCTGAAAGCTTCCCGAGAGTCCAAAAGGCACATTAGGCAAGAGTTACATTCCCATCACTCTGGGTGATGGATACTCTCACATGGTGATGGCTGGCAGCAGAATTTTCAAGGCCAATATTTCATCGCCGATATTGTCTGGTTTCAGCGGTTAAATTGTGTGATTCGCTCATTTGACGTGTGAAAAGAGGGCCAATGATCGGCAGTCCAACTGTCAAACGACGGCGTCTGAGTGCTGAGCTCATTCGGCTACGCGAGCAAGCTGGTCTCACGCACGATGAAGTTGCCAAGCGCTTGGAATGGTCACGGGGCCGCCTCACCCACATGGAGCAGAACAAGTGGGTTCTGCCCGATATCGGTAACGTTCGTCTCCTGCTAGACCTTTACAACGTCATCGATCCCGCTGTGCGCGAGGCGATACTCGACCTTGCTCGTCAGTCCCGCGAAAAAGGCTGGTGGGCCAAGTACAAGGATGTGTTCGGTGGCAGCCTTCCTGGCTTCGAAGCGGAAGCGACCCAGATCCGCACTGTCGAGCTCGTGACCATCCCGGGCCTGCTGCAAACAGCCGCCTACGCCACAGCAGTCTTCCAAGCTGGACAGGTTCTTGATCAGGCTGCTGTGCGACGGCACGTTGAGGCGCGCTTGGCTCGGCAGGCGATCCTCACTCGCGACAACCCACCCCAGCTCTGGGCCGTCGTCGATGAGGCAGCACTGAGGAAGATGGTTGGCGGCCCGGCCGTCATGGCTGAACAGCTCGCACGCCTCGTCAACATGGCGAGACAACCCAATATCACCGTGCAGGTGCTGCCTGACTCGATCGGGGCACATGCGGCGATGGGTAGCGGATTCGTCGTCCTGGACTTTATGGGCGATCTGGATCCATCACTTGTCTATCTGGAGACACCAACAGACAATCTCTTTTTGGAGCGCCCAGAGGAGGTTCAGGCGTATGCGCTCATGTTTAATCGCGTGGTAGCGGCCGCTCTGACCGTCGAGCAGTCCGTACACTATGTGACTGCCCTGGTTGATCAACTAAAGCAGGAGGAGAGGTAACAACCGTGGACCGAATCACCCCTGTACTCACCTGGCGCAAGAGCAGCAAGAGTGCTCAGCAGGACAACTGCGTAGAGATGGCAGAGCTCCCAGACGGGGGTCGTGCCGTACGGGACAGCAAAGACCCGAACGGGCCTGTTCTGCGCTTTGCTAGCGCCGAATGGCGGACCTTCATCGGCGGCATCAAGAACGGATCCTTCGAGGTCTGATTAGCTAATCAATGGTTCAGCCGGATCCTCCATGGCAAGTGACAGATGTTGCCGGAAGTGCGTTCGAGGTTGTAGCAGGAGATCTCAATTCCGCCAATGAGATGATCATCTCATTGGCGGAAGAAAAATGTCGCTTAATTAATTGCTCTACTGCTCATGGAAGACATCAGTGCCGGTCTTTATATGGCCAGAGACCCTGTGTTACCCCGCGATAGCAGCGCGACGGAACAAATCGGCTGGCATCTCCTCATCAAGCCGCCAGGTCACGGCCATGGGTCTCTCACCCTGGTGTTCCACGTATCGGGCGGTGCCGTGGAAGACGAATGGTTCGGGGTAGCCGTTCTCGTCTTCCTTGCGTTCCCGGGTGAATAGCAGCACGTGGCTGCCGTCTCGTTCGTGGTTCTGGTAACGGAGCCCAGTGACTGACTGCGCGCTCGTACGGTGCTGGGATTCCCAATGGAACAGGGTCGGGGTGAGCGCGAAGTCCCGGTACATGGTTTGTGGTGAGAACTCCTTCTCGTTCTTGTGCAAGGTTACGAAGAGCGCGTCGCACTGTGTGGTCGGGATCCACACGACACCTTCGCGCATGGTTGACGTCATGGAGCCACCCAGCTTCGCCCAGCCGAGGGCCGCGAGGATCTCGTCAGCCGAATACCGGGCGTTGACCGCAAGAGGCACCTGTCCCAGTGGTTCGGGCAGAGGTCTGGCAACGTACCTAGGACGCTCTGCACCGTAGGCGATTACCTGCCGGATCTCCTCGCATAGCGCAGGCTCAGCGCGCAGCTGTGCGAGAGCCTCGTCGTAGGAGTTGAAGCCGCCCCCGTCGCGCCAGAAGGAGAAGAACAGCATGCGGGCGAAGGTCTGGTCGGCAAGGGAGCACTGACTATAGGACGGACCGTCAGAGCGCAACAGACGTGAGTACGCCTCGGCTCGTCGCTGATCGTCTACATGAAGCAGAGCACGCACGCGACGGCCGAGTGCATCCTCTATGGGGGAAGCATCTTCCTTGATAAGCCCAGTACGGCGCAGCAGCGAGGTCCAATAGCGTCGGTTGCGGTAGATGTCGTGGATATCGCGGCCGGTGGCTTCGAGGTAGTTAATAAGGGACATCTCCGCGAGGGAGCGGATCTCCTGGGTGAGTGTAGAGATGGTGGCGTTGAGCTGAACCTTTAGTTCGGCGATCAATCGGTCTTTGGTAACCCGATCCAAGACGATCTGGCATCCCGAAGGCAGCAGCGGGAAGTCCTTGTCCACCTGCTGCTGCAGACGTCCTCTGGTGAACCCAGTCAACGCATGGAATCGGTTCCCGAACCTGTACTCCTTGCGGTGCTGTCCGACAAAATCGAGGACGGTCAGCACGTCCTTATCAGGCGTACGGCGTAGTCCACGGCCGAGTTGTTGGAGGAAGACTGTTGCGCTCTCGGTCGGCCGCAGCAGGAGCAGCGTATTCACATCGGGGATGTCCAGACCCTCGTTGAACAGGTCCACGGCGAAAAGGAATTTGACTTTCCCGTCACGCAGGGCAGTCAGCGCCGCTCTGCGCTCGACGGGATCAGTTGATCCGTCCACGGCCAGCGATTCCAGGCCCGCCTCGGTAAAGAACTCGGCCATGAAGTGTGCATGCCGTACCGAGATGCAGAAACCCAAGCCGCGGACCGCCTGCAGATCGCTGACCTTATCCAGCAGTGCGTTAAACACGAGTCGAGCCCGGTCGCTGTCACCGGCAAGGGCCTCGTCGAGTTCGCGACCGAGGTAGGAGCCGCGTAACCAGGCCACGCTGCTGAGGTCGGTCTCGTCGTTGATACCGAAGTAGTGGAAGGGGCAGAGCAGGTCTTCGTCTAGAGCGTCCCACAGGCGCAGTTCAGAACTGATGTGCCGGTCGAAGAATTCATCTTGAACCCAGGTGCCATCGGCCCGTTCGGGAGTGGCGGTTAGGCCGAGGAGTTCCTTAGGCTTGAGGTGATCAATGATCCGTCGGTAGGTGGTGGCGGCGGCGTGGTGGAACTCATCGATAACCACGACGTCAAAGTGGTCGGCGGTAAAGGTGCCGATGCCACGCGAGTTAAGGGACTGGACGGAGGCGAACACGTGCTGCCAGCGCCGAGACTGGTCGTCGCCGACGTGCAGTTCGCCGAAGTCGGGAGCGGCCAGGACCTGCCGGTAGGTACGCATAGCCTGCTGCAAGATCTCTTTGCGATGTGCGACGAATAGCAGAGAGGGGCGCCGGCCCAATCGCTGTTGCAGGTTGCGGTAGTCGAAGGCGGCCACGACCGTCTTGCCGGTTCCGGTGGCTGCTACCAGTAGGTTTCGATGCCGGTCGTGCACAGTCCGCTCGACGTCGAGATCCCCCAGCATCTCTATCTGGTGTGGAAAAGGATGAGGCAATAGCGCGGGGATGTCGAAGATCCGCTCGCCTGACTTTGAGCGGGACAGAGCCTCATCAAGCCGTTCACTATCGGTCTTTGGGTCGTACGCTTCGAACTGTTGTCTGTTCCAGTAGGAGTCGAAGGTGCCCTCGAACTTGTCCAGCAGTCGCGGGGTAGTCACCGAGGACAGGCGGACGTTCCACTCTAGTCCGTCCAGCAAGGCAGCACGTGACAGGTTGGAACTGCCGATGTAGGCGGTGTCGAAGCCGGTACGGCGACGCAATAGCCATGCCTTAGCGTGCAGGCGGGTTGCATTCTGTTCGTAGCTGATCCGAATTTCTGCACCGAAATCATCCACGAGCCGGTCCAGGGCCCGTCGCTCAGTCGCACCCATATAGGTGGTAGTGATGACACGCAGCGGGACGCCTCGGTGGCGCAGTTCGGCGAGCGGCTTCTCTAGGATGCGCAGTCCAGACCATTTGACGAACGCGCACAGCAGGTCTACCCGATCGGCACTGGCCAGCTCAGCTGCCAGCTCATGGGCCAGATTCGGATCCTCCCTGGCATTGGTAAGTAGAGCCGCCTCCGACAGCGAGGTCAACGGCCGCTCAGGAAGAACCGCGCCGGGCGCGTCCTTGATGACCGATAACAACCTGTTCGGGCCATCCTCGATGGACTTAGGCTCGGCCAGACGCAGCAAAATCCGGTTGGCTAACTCCACTTGCTCGTCGGTGTTCTTAAGCGTGACCATCGCCCGGGCGGCTGCTTCTCCGATGAACCGGCCGAGTAGGTGAGCGACCTCTTCTCGGTCAACCTGGGAAACCTCGATAAGATAGCCCGATTTGCGCCAGGAAGCCATCTGTTGGACGAGTTCGTTGGTGACTAGAGAGTCGTATAAGCCCAGCACTGGTGCGTCGTCCACAGGTCGGTGTCTCCTAACTTATGTCGTCCGAGGAGGAAACCTCCTTGATTGGCGATTAGCATAGCCCCACGGGAGCGATAGAAAGCCATAGATGTCATGAACTTGCGAGTATCTATTAGGTTACGGTCACGGGTCGATTCTGGAATCATGTGTTGTTGTCCGCCTAAGCGACTTTGTTAGTGGAAAGCTACAGCGAAAGTCCTCTTGGGTAGTAGAGCGTTGAGCTTTAATTCTGAATGAAATTGAATTATTTTGATGCGCTTGCCTATGGTGACTTAGGTCTACGTGTTGCTCTTTTTTTGATCTTTCTTGGCGGCGAAGTCTATGCGAGAGAATCCTGTCTCTGGCTCTTCGTATACACAGGATATCCCTACATCGCGAAGGAAATTGATTAGGTCGTCGTTTGGGCGGTGAGGTAGTAAGAGTGTCAAGCTAGGCTCAGGAGTGATATGACGCCGATAGTCGAGTAGCTGGCCAACGCTCCGCCGTATGGCATCGCGTGTCGTAGTTCCCTTAGCTTCGTACAGCTCGTTTCCTTCCTTGTCGTAAAGGTCTGTAAAAAGAGGACTGGTCTGGCCAGCTGGAGAAATCTTCCAGCGTTGAAAATGGCGGCCAAGGTAAGAAATGTATCGAGCGCAGAGCTCACTTTCTCTGCGGGCAGCGGTTGTTGCTCCTACTCCGGGGCTTTCGAAAGTTTTCGATACATGTGCTTCTAATGGGACGAGTACAGCTTCGCTTGTAGTTCGAATGTCTCCATGGCGGCCCTGATCGATATCGCGGTAAAGAATCTCATTCAGAGGGCGGAGTCGAAATACGAAGACCGTGCGCATAACTTTTTTCTTGTCGAGCGCTTCTTCCAGAAAATATGGTTGCCCTCTGTCTAATTCGAACTTGCCGATATATCGATGGTTCTTCTGCCGTGTGTCAGGGATTATTCCATCGGCTATGAACAAACGGAGAGCACGGCTTTCTGCTTGATGTTCGAGGATGGCTCGGTTGCCATCCCGCATCTGCTGGTCACCGATACGTCCATCACCTGTGTAGAGGAAGACAGTGCGATCCTCATTCCAGCCGTCGAAGTTGTAACCATAGGCTTCTCCTCGGGCTGGGTCTGAGTAGACAAAGACATTCGGGGTCTTCCTAGATGGCTCAATGCCGCCGTATTTGGCGCCCCCGTACTTTGCCATGCGCTCCTTGCGTCCCATGAGCGAGCCCACAGGGGTGCTCCACCCGTCATCGATCATGCTGATCAAGATAGGGCACTGCGGTGACAAATTGGGGCTTGTCTGGCTATGTCCAACTCAAGAGCCCAGAGTGGACTCCAACGATCATCGCGAGGACTGCTCTTAACTGGTGCTCTTCCCGTTACCCGTATACCTACCTGGACTGAACTCGACTGAGGGGATATGCCCGTCTCTCAGAGATGGCCTAGATGACTCTGCGTGAGGTTCGCCGACGGGTCCATTCACAACATGCTGGTTGGCACCCTGCCGACACGATTTCCCACTCCGTGACTACGACCGGGACTACCGTCAAGGCCATGCGAGCCGCCCGGCCTGTCCGTCCTCCCCAAGCTGTGGATCCCCGCCAGCGAATGCAGCCAGTGCTAAGCGGGCTGTGCCGACGACCCGAGGGAGAGCTGACCGTGAAACCACACTGGGACGACCTCCCCAGCAACGTACGCGGCACCGTTGAGCAGCAGATCGGCCAGGTGCTCAAGGCCGAACCGGTGACCAAGGGACTCATGCCCGGCCTCGCCGCCCAACTGCACACCGAGGACAACGAAACCGTCTTCCTCAAGGCCGTCTCCACCGCCGCCCCGGCCGCGACCCTCTACGAGCGGGAACGACGAGCCGGCACCGTACTGCCGTCCGGCCTACCCACCCCCCGCCTGCGCTGGAGCGGTGAGGTGGAGGGATGGATCGTGCTGCTGCACGACTACCTCGACGGCCGGGACGCCGACCTGTCACCCGGCTCGCCCGACGTGCCGCTCGTGCTGGACACCCTGGTCGTCCTGGACAAGATGCTCACCCCGTGCCCCGGCCAGCTTCCGGAGGTCGCGGTGAACATCGCGGGACTCCAGGCCAAGGCCGCGCGCCTGCTCGCCGGGGAGCTGCCGTACCGGGCCATGTACGAGACGGCGCTCACCACGTTCAGCCCCGACGCGTTGGAGGGTGACACCCTCCTCCACTACGACCTGCACCCCGGCAACTTCCGGATCGATGACGGGCGAACGTACGTCGTCGACTGGGCGTTCGCGGTGCGCGGTGCTGCCTGGGTGGACGCGGTGATGCTCGCTCCCCGTCTCATCGAGGCGGGTCACACTCCGGAGCAGACCGAGGCGCTGCTGGCCCGCGTACCGGCCTGGCGGTCCGCACCCGCGGACGCGGTGACCGGCCTGGCCGCGCTGTGGACGCTGTTCCGGCTGTACAAGGCGCGGTTCGGCCCGGTGGAAGGACGCGATTTCCGGGCCCGCGCCGCCGAGGCCGGGCGGGCCTGGGTGCTCTACCGCTCACTCTGACGGGACGGCCGCACGGAACAGGTCGAGGAGGACCTCGACGTGCTCGGGATGGAACGAGAGCCGATACTCCTCGCCCTCGGCGGTGGTCACCAGGGCCTTCGCCCAAAAGTCCTTCTTGTCGTCGTGATCGAGCACGTTGATCTTCGCTCCCGCCAGGGGAATCACGACCTGGGTGAACTTCGCCTCCTTGTCGATGGAGAGCACGACCTTCGTCGTCGACACCGTCACGAAGCCGAAGAACTCCTTGCCAGGGGGAAGCCGAACGATCCCCCCTTCGACGGTCACCGATCCGTCCGGGTGGCGGATAGGTCGCCGGATCCAGCGTTCCGCCGGAGAAAACCCCATACCGCCCAGCAGCACCGCCAGGACGGCCATAACCGCCCCCGCGATGAACCAGAGGACTTTGAAGACTCGTGTCATGCTTTCAGCACCCCCGCACGACTAACGGCCGGGTTAGTCCCAGTGGTTCCTCGCGGTGGAACACGGTGCTGCTTGCCGGGTGCACGGCCGCCTCATGGCTGGGCATGCCTGACCGCGTCGTAGGACTGTGATCGGGTCGAGGTGATCTTGTTCTATCGTCGAGCGGTTTTCGCGCCTCGTTCAGCGACTGTGTGAGTGAGGTGCTTCAGAGATTCCGGACAGACCACTCGCCAGGGTGGTAGCACTCCGAGCGTCGCAGGTCGCTGCGGCTCAATGCGGGGCAGCCGAGGATCTCGGTCAGCACCGTCCGTTGCCTGCCGGTCAGGTCGTTGGCGAACACAACAGCCGCGGCCTGGGTTTCCGTACAGGCCTCTGCGATCTCGTGCACCTTGCCGGTGCTCATCAGCGTTCGCGATGAGTAGGGCTGATCCATGTTCGCCTGACCGCCTGGAGCCTGGCCCTTCTTGCCGCCCGAGACGCCTCGGCGTTGCACGAACCGCCGGACGACTCGCCCACCCAACTCGGTGATCTCCGCAGCGAGATCATCCATGAGGTCGGCATGATCCTTCCGCTTGGCGGAGAACAGACCGGCGATCAGTACGTCGGCGTCCACCACCACATTCGTCACCGGGGATGCCGGCTCAACGCTGGATCGCCGACGCTCTCTCCGCTGCCGATGACGCCGGTGACTCATGCACCTCAGCGTAAGGACGCCTCACGGAGTCGACGACCGCTGCCTGTGATGCTTGACGTGAACCCTCGTGGGGTGAGTACGAACCTTCGCCGGTTTTGATCAGGCGGCGTGGGGATCGGCGTTTCACCAACCGCCGCGAGCAACTCGATCGGGAACTCCGGATCGGCCTGGCCGACGGCGAGCGCGATCCACCGGCCGGCTTCCGGCCGCCGCCACAGGAGCATCTTGCCACTGAGCTGGCAGAGCGTGATCATCGGCTCCGGAGCTGGGTTCTCACCCCACAGGTAAGGCCATAGGTCGATGGCCTCAGGCTCACCCCAGCGTGCCGTCAGAGCGGTCACCAGTGTCCGGAGGGCGGCGTCGATCTCCTCGCTGCGATCGTCCCAAAAATCCTGGCCGGCCTGCAGGACGCACACGTGATAGCCCAGCCCGCTGGAGCGATATCCCTCCCGCGTGTCCTCCCCCGGAAAAGGAAGGGGTCAACAGGTCGTCCACGGTCATGCCATGAGGCTGGTGAGCCGGTGAAGGTATGCGGACATCGCATGAGATCCGGTCCGGGGTGGCGATGAGCAGGGTCTGGGAGCGGTAGATGAGGCGCCAACCATCAGCTCTCGCCCGAACGACCGGCCGTCGGATGCGGGTCCGGAGAACGGTCGTGCCGGGCGGTCCGGTCAATTCTCCTTGTAGAGGGGGATCCCCTTGCCGAGATTGGCACGCGCCTTGAAGGAGATCGGCGCCTCGTTCCGCGCGATGGTGAAACCGCGCACGTTCCAGGTGATGCTCGCCGTGCACGCGGGCGCGTGAAAACTCATTATCCGGCCCTGGCTGACGCCCGCCTGTAGCAGCGCGATGTCGAACTCCAACTTGATCCCGAAATCGACCCGGGCGACTCGCTTGCCGTCCAGGAAAACCTCGACGTATGGGGCGTGGTTGGATGTGATCTTGTGTTCGGCCAGGCGGACCAACTGTGTGCTGCCCGGGTTCTCGACCGTTTTTCGGGCGGCCAGGCGCAGCTCGCGGTACTTCGACCAGCCGCCGAGCAGGCACGTGCCCAGATCCAGGCCGCTCAGCAGTTCGCTTCCTGCCTGTGCGACGTTGCCGTTGAGCGCGTCCCTGAAGGCGGTGTCGGCACGCCGGGCGCCGCCTCGGATCGTCTGCAGCATCCGCTGCGCGTCGATGGCCTCGCCCAGGGCCTCCGCGGCGTAGCGGGGATCGCCGAAGAGCAGCAGGTCGGCCGTGCTCGGATCGGTTTCGATGGAAACTGTCACGGGAGGACCTTTCTGAGTTCCTGGCGACCGGGGTCGGCGTATGTCTCGACTCGGATATCCGGTGAGCTGACCGACCTGCTGCGGTGAATCTCCACCTCGGGCGTGAGATCGGGGTGAGGAACGCAGTGGATCGCGAAGGTGTGGGGCCTGCTCTGCCGAGCCCGCTTCTTGCGGGTACTGCGACGGCGGATCAGCGACCAGACGAGGAGCAGGATCAGCAGCAGGCCGGCGAGTGCGGCCCCGCCTTCCAGGCTCAGCTCCGCGCTGGCGTTGCCCGGATTCGGGTTATCCTCCAACGCCTCAAGCCACACCGTCACCTTGGTGGCTCTGGCGACCTTGCTGTCTTCTGAAGGGTCCTGGGTGACGACCTTGCCCGCACGAGGGGAATCTGGATCCAGCCGCAACACCAGGCCTACGGCGGCAAGCTTCTTCTTGGCTTCGGCCCGGTCGAGGCCCGTCAGTGACGGCACGACGACGCGGGGCGGCTGCGACCTGCTCGGCGTGGGCTTCGAGGTCTGCGGTGTGCTGGGCGGGCTGGTCTCCGGCGGCGAGGTGACCGGTGCCATCACATCAAAGTCCACGCTCGTGCCATAGGGCACGAGCGCGTCCTTGCCGGGGTTCTGGTTCGCTACCTTCCAGTCGGGGGCCGCGTTGCTTGGCTGGGAGTTGGGGATCAGCCCGATCTGGGTGAGCTCGTCGCGGGCCTGTTGGAGGGTGAAGCCGATCAGGTTGGGCACGCGGGTGCCGAGTTCGAGCGTGGCCTCGCTGTCGCAATCCGACTGAGCGCTGATCACCAAAGGTGACCATGTGGCCGGGACGTCGGCAGGGTTCAGAATGATGTCGATGTCTCGGGCTTGAGTCCTGAGCCACTGCCGAGCTTCCTGGAGCGGCCACCCCCGCAGGCCATTCACTTCCGCCAGGCAGCTGTCGCCGGTGTCGTCCGGGGATTCTCCTCCGGGGGAGGTGAAAGGGAGAAATGCCGCTAGCGATACCATGAGAATGAGAAAAGGACGAACCATAATCCACCTCACGGGCCAATCGGTGAAGCGACTAATGGTCGTATATCACATGATAATATGTTTTGATAGCCCTGTGATCGCTTCTGTCACCGTCGCGAAATTCGGAAAAGCTCCATCTCTCATGCCCGAATTTCCGCTCAGGTTGATCAATGGCGCCGTTATCGCCGGGGCCCGGCACGTTACTTGGCCCCGCATGTCCACGAGCGCGCCGGATGCCTGGTGTACCGCGACAGGACCTGGATGACGCAGCTCGACGGTCACCTGGTCGAGAGTGCGCGGGGCACCGTCGCGGGAATGCCTACCTCGTTCTCGACGTCGCGCGGATCTCCGAAGTGGAGGTCGGCACCGGAACCGGCCACCCCACCGAAGTTCCGACAGGAGAAGGCCGCGATCACCGGTGAACGTCACCCCAGAAACCGCCGCGCGCCACGCAGTCTGGTCCGAAGCCGTCGCTGCGTCATGTCGCACTCCAGGCGC
>NZ_JOEQ01000032.1 GCF_000721075.1 Streptosporangium amethystogenes | reverse complement strand
CGCCCGGGCCGAGAAGCTCGCCGGAGGCGAACAGCTCCGGAGCGCGGCCGCGCCGGGCGGGCCTTCGGGAGGATCGGACCGGATGTTGGCGGTAGGGCTGCAGTGGTGATGAGCTACTGGGTCAGCGGGTCGGCCACAACCTCACGCTCTTGTCGGCGCTGCCGGTGGCGAGGGTTGTGCCGTCCGGGCTGAACGCCACCGAGAAGGCAGCGCGGGTGTGGCCGGTGAGGGTGGCAATGGTTTTGCGGTCGGCCACATCCCACAACTTCACGCTCTTGTCGCCGCCGTCGCCACTGGCGAGGAGTTTGCCGTCCGGGCTGAAGGCCACCGAGGAGACAGAGCCGGTGTGGCCGGTGAGGGTGGTAATGGTTTTGCGGCGGGCCACGTCCCACAACCGCACCGTGTTGTCGAGGCTGCCGGTGGCGAGGGTTGTGCCGTCCGGGCTGAACGCCACCGAGGAGACATCGTCGGTGTGGCCGGTGAGGGTGGCGACGGTTTTGCGGCCGGCCACGTCCCACAACCGCACCGTGTCGTCGCCGCCGTCGCCACTGGCGAGGAATCCGCCGTCCGGGCTGAAGGCCACCGACCAGACCTCGCTGGTGTGGCCGGTGAGGGTGGCGACGGTTTTGCGGCCGGCCACGTCCCACAACCGCACCGTGTTGTCGAGGCTGCCGGTGGCGAGGGTCGTGCCGTCCGGGCTGAACGCCACCGAGAAGACACTGTCGGTGTGGCCGGTGAGGGTGGTGCTCAGCACAAGATCGGTGGCGCTCGGTGTGGGGGCGGAGGTGCGGGTGCAGGCGACCGTGGTCGGTACGCCGATGGCGAGGGCGCCGAGTCCGCCCAGGAGCAGTGTGCGGCGAGATAGTGAGCGGCGCTGCCGCGGCGGAGTCGTAGTCACCCCTGTAGGTGTAGAAGGTCACGCTTGAGATTGTCTTGAGTGCCTCTGCGTCACCTTCCGCCCGCCCGGACCGAGCAGCCCGCCGGAGGCGAACGGCTCCGGAGCGCGCCCGGCAGGCGCGCCGGGCCCGGTCACCGACCCGAGCGGAAGTTGTCCGTTTTGCCCCGATTTTGCCGGGGGCAACTTGCGGGAATAAGCGCTTCCGGCATCTGGTGCAGCTGGATGTCACGCAGCAGGCCGACGCCGCCGTCGCGCTGGACGATCTGGACGTGTTCATGAAATGGGCACGCCAGGTCATCGCTATCCACGCGGTCGGCATCCCGGCGCAGCGTCGTGCTCGGCGCGAGAGCGTGACCACGTGATGGACGAGACGATCGGCAGCGTGATGGGCGACGACCCGCCCGAGCAGGCCATCGAGAGCGAGGGCGACGACGGCGAGGATGCCCTCGGCGCGGACATCGCCCAGTTCGCCACCTTGGAGCGCAAAGGTTCGTGGCTACTGGCCTATCTGGTTGCCCGGCGGGTCACACCCGGGGAAGGCAACGGCGTCGGATTCGAACAGAAGTCCACAAAGTGTTTCGACCGAAACACTTTCCGGCGCATCAGCGCCCGGGAGTTCGCCCGCCGGGCCGGCACCAGCGCCAAGCGGGTCATGGCCCTTTGGGAGGCATGGAACCGGCTGGCCGCCAACGGCATCGTTCCGCTCGCCCTCGACCTGCATCCGGGCGCGGACGTCGAACTCCCCGATGAGAAGCAGTATCCGTTCTATGGCAAGAACGGCTATTACCGCAGCTGGGACGCCCGCAACATCTCGCCCGAGCGGCGCGAGGCGATCGAGCGGGAGGCGGAAAAGTCCGGCACCCGCCCCTCGGCCATCACCTACGTCATGACCCACCCCAAGGCGGTCAAGACCGCGCTTTTGGCTGATGAGGCGATGCGATTGGCGGCGCGGGAGGCCCTGAAGGAGTTCGACGCGCGCCGGGCTGCCGCCGATGCGGCCGACCGCGCCGCGGCCGCAGAGGTCACCAGGCAGCGGCAGAGCGAGTACGACAGCGCCCGGCGCTCGGAGCGGGAGGCCTTCGCCGCCCAAGCCCGCGCGGTCCGTGACGGATCCGAGGCCGATGCGTCCATGGACGTCTTCAACGCCATGGCCGAGATCCGCATGGCCGCCTCCCGGGCGCTGTCGCTGCTGCACAAACAGCAGATCCGCTTCACCGCCGACCGCGCCCAAGCCATCGCCGAACTCTGCGACGGCGCCGAAGCGGCCATCACCGCCGTCCGCGACCTCGCCACCGGCTCCGCCCTGGACAACGCCGCGCTAGCGAAGTTCCCGGACGAGAACGGCAAGCTGCTGTGAGCCCACGGCAGACATCACGGAGCGGCGCGATGGGCTGGGCTGGACGCAGGCCGAGAACGACGTCGCGGACGTGATGATCTGGCTGCGCAGCAACCACGGGCGCGAGGTCAGCTACGCCGACATCGCCGTCGGCGTCATGATCCCCGACGGTCGCCGGCTGCGGCGGGCTGTCGGCGTTGTCCGCGTGATCGCGGCCAACCGGGGCGATCGTCTGGAGCGGTTCATGCCGTCGACCGACCCTGCCCGGCGCCGGGTCTGGGTGATCCGCTACATGCGCAACGGACACGGCGATGAGTTCAGCGCCCGCGACGCGATGGCCGCCGCACGAGCGGCGATGACGTCGGTGAAGGACGTGCACCGCGCCACCACGTTCGAGGCCGGCAACCCGCACTCGATCGCGCGCAAGGAGTTCGAAACGATGGCCAAAGCCGCTGACGAGTGCATCGCGAAGGTCTCCGGTCTCGACAAGGTCGGCCCGCAGGTGGTCCGGCAGGAGAACACCGGTCTGCTGTCCCAGATGATCGCCGATCTGGAGGCCCGGCTCGCCGAGCCGGCGGCAGGTTGACCAGGACAGCCTTGGCGTCATGGCGGCCATCCCCGGACCGCGCCGCACCCCTCGACGACCAGCCAGGAGCCCTGATCATGACCACCCTCGAACGCACCCTCGCCAAAGCCCTCACGGAGATCGTCATCAGGCTTGATCTCAGCGAACCTGGACACTCGCCCAGATGCCCGCCGACCCGCCGACCACCGGCGAACATGACCACGTGATGGCCGACTGTCACCGGATGATGGGCATGGGTGAGCACATGACAGGACAGGATTCGGCTCAGTGACGCGGGACAAGGATCCACCGCCCAAGCTCTGCACATCAAGATCCCCGGCAACCCTCACGTTGCCGGGATCCTCGCGCTTCCACCGGCCCTTCTCCCACGCTGGCTCCCCCGGCCCCACCCCGTCCCGGACGCTCCGCCTCGCGCACCCCTGCCAATACATAACCAAACTGGGCTATCATCGTCATATGGCGATTGATTCTGATGGTGGCCGGTGTGTCAGCGCCGACATCGCCGCGGGCATCTCTCCGGCGGCGGCGCTGTTTCACTCCCTGGCCGATGAGACCCGGCTGCGCATCGTGGCTCGGCTGGCCCGCGGCGAGGCCCGCGTGGTCGACCTGACCGCCGAGCTCGGGCTTGCCCAGTCCACGGTGTCCAAGCACCTGGCCTGCCTGCGCGACTGCGACCTGGTCGACTACCGCGCCGAAGGACGCCAATCCTTCTACTCCCTGACCCGGCCCGAGCTGATGGACCTGCTTGCCTCCGCCGAACACCTGCTGGCCGCCACCGGCCACGCCGTGGTGCTCTGCCCCGTTCACGGCACCCAGCCGCGCCCGGCAGACGCCCACAGCGCTCTGCAGGCCGAGTTCGACCACGACCTTGAGCGCCTCGGCGAACGGACAGGCGGCAAGATCGACGGGGAGGCGGTGTCGTGACCATGCTGAACCTGCCCGCCCCGGACCGGCGCGCCGTCCTTCAGCGCCGCATCCGACTGCTGGTCGCCGCCACCATCACCTACAACGTGATCGAAGCCGTCGTGGCCATCACCGCCGGCACCATCGCCTCCTCCGCCGCCCTGATCGGGTTCGGCCTGGACTCCATCGTCGAGGTCGCCTCCGCCGCCGCGGTCGCCTGGCAGTTCTCCGCCGCCGACCACGAACGCCGCGAGAAGACCGCCCTGCGGATCATCGCGATCTCGTTCTTCGCGCTGGCCGCCTACGTCACCTTCGACGCCGTCCGCGCCCTGCTCGGCGTCGGCGAGGCCGAACACTCCACCCCGGGGCTGATCCTGGCCGCCCTGTCGCTGATCGTCATGCCGTTCCTGTCGGCCGCGCAGCGCCGCGCCGGCCGCGAACTGGGCTCCGCCAGCGCGGTGGCCGACTCCAAGCAGACCCTGCTCTGCACCTACCTGTCGGCAGTGCTCCTGGTGGGCCTGGCGCTCAACAGCCTGTTCGGCTGGTCCTGGGCCGACCCGATCGCCGCCCTGGTCATCGCCGCCGTTGCGGTCAAGGAAGGCCGCGAAGCCTGGCGCGGGGACGCCTGCTGCCCGCACCCCCTCGCCCCCGCTGGCGAGGCGGGCGAGGCCGCCGCGGCGAGCGAGGAGGACTGCGCCGACGGGTGCTGCCAGCGCGACGCCCGCGCCACCGTCAGCATCGACACGACGATCAGGATGCGTGATGATCGGCCGGATGCCTGAGCCAGTGCGCGCCGCCCGCACAACAACCAACGACGAGGCGCACTGGTGGCACCTGGAGCGCGCCCACATCCTGTCCCAGCCCTGGCCCTGGCCGCACACCGCCAACCACATCGCGATGTTCATCCTCGCCGTCCGCCAACGTGACCGCCGCGAAGCGTTCCGCCAGGTGATCCGGATCATCGTCGCCGCCCCAGGCTCGGCGCTCGGCCGCTACCCCGAGGGCAACACCGGCCGCGCCCGCGTCGGCCTCACCCAGCCCATGCCCATCCCCGACGACCTGGCCGCCATGCTCCAGACCGCCTGAACCGCCAGCAGAGGAGCACATCAGTGGAGCAAGCGACCCCGTGGGCGGCGCTGACAAGCTGGGCACTGATCTACGGACTGGCGGTCAGCGCGCTGTTCACCGCCGTCCTGTTCGGCGGCGCGCTGACCGCCCGCGACTTCATGGTCCAGGACTACCCGCCCGCCATCCGCGACCGCTACGGCCCGAAAAGCCCGCGCGGGCAACGCGTCACCCGCCTGGCCAGCCTCATCGTCGCCATCGGCGTGGTCGCCATCCTGGCCCTCGCACTGACCCACCTCACCAAGCTCCCCCCGACGCCGGGCTGCTGATCGCCTTCGCCTACGCCTGGATCATCCTGCAGACCTTCAACCTGTTCGACCTGATCGTGCTGGACTGGCTCATCGTGGTCACCTGGCGGCCCGCCCTGGTCGTGCTGCCCGGCACCGAGGACATGTCCGACTACCGCGACCTCGGCTTCCATCTGCGCGGCTTCGCCAAGGGCATCGTCATCTGCTCGGTCGGCGCGGGCATCGCCGCCGGCGCCTGCAGCCTGCTGACGGCGCTCATCTGACCTTTGGTTGGCACCAGACGCCTCAGCCGCAGCCGGCCCACTTGCCTTACATCCCTTAACGGCCGTCAAGCGGCTGACCAGCTACGTCGCTTGAATACCCCAGATAAGTGTCACGTCTCGGGCGCCAAGAGCGACGCGGCCGACGCTCACATGCTGGCCGACATGGTCCGCACCGACTCCCACCAGCTGCGCCCGGTCGCCGGCGACAGCGCCGAAGCCGAGGCGATCGAGGTGGTGACCCAGGCGCACAAGGCATTGATCTGGGAACGGACCCGCCATGCTCAGCGGTTGCGGCACGCGCTGCGCGACTACTTCCCCGCCGCCCTGCAGGCGTTCGAGGACCTGGCCGCGGCCGACACGTTGGAGTTGCTGGCCAAGGCCCCTGATCCCGCGTCGGCGGCCAAGCTGACCATCGGCCAGATCAGCGCAGCGCTCAAACGCGCTCGCCGCCAGGGTGTTACCGGCAAGGCCGCCGCGATCCAGGCCGCGCTGCGCACCGCGCACCTGGGCCGGCCCACGGCCGTGACCGCTGCCTACGCCGCCACGGTGGGTTCGGCGGTTGCGGTCCTCACCGTGCTGGGCGAGCAGATCAAGGCTCTGCAAGGGCAGGTGGGGGACCATTTCGACCGGCACCCGGCCGCTGAGATCGTCTTGTCGCAGCCTGGGCTGGGACCGGTCCTGGGCACCCGGGTGCTGGCAGAGTTCGGCGACCCTGAAGACCAGGACTCTCTACGACGAGGCAACCGCCTGGTCACACCACACCAAACCCCTTGCCGCTTGACACCTAAGCTCCTGGGATGTCTTTGCGGCCCGCCGCAGCTTCGGGAGTCCGGGGCCCCGTTGCTCGGCGAGAAGGGTTGGCGTCTGAACATGTCAACGGTGCAGCGTTCCGCGTCGCCCTTCATCTCTGTATCAAGTGCGCTCTTCAAACGCGGGCGCTACCGCAGTTGGTCGCGGCGGCGGGTGAGGTAGGCGGTCTCGCCGGTGTTGCCGGCCAGCTCGATGGCCCGGTCGTAGGCCGCGCGTGACTGCCGGCTGTGGCCCAGCCGGCGCAGCAGGTCGGCACGGGTGGCGTGGTAGGCGTGATAGCCGGCCAACACCTCGGCGAGACCGTCAACGATGGCCAGCGCCACCTCCGGCCCGTCGAGCTCGGCCACGGCGATGGCCCGGTTGAGGGCGATGATCGGCGAGGGGTCGAGGCGGACGAGCTGGTCGTAGAGGCCGAGGACCTGCGGCCAGTCGGTGTCGCCGATGTCGCGGGCGGAGGTGTGCACCGCGTTGATCGCCGCGAGAATCTGATAGCGACCCGGAGCCACCCCGGCAGCGGCAGCGGCCAGGCGCTCGCGCACCAGCCGATGACCTTCGGCGATCAGCTCCGCGTCCCAGGCCTCACGGTCCTGCTCGTCGAGCGCGACCAGTTCACCGCCGGCCGAGACCCGGGCGGCACGGCGGGCCTCGATGAGCAGCATCAGCGCCAGCAGCCCGGCCACTTCTCCGTCCTGCGGCAGGAGCGCGCGGATCAGGCGGGTGAGCCGGATCGCCTCGGCGGTCAGATCATGTCGTACGGGATCGGTGTCGGGGCCGCTGGCCAGGTAGCCCTCGTTGAAGACGAGGAACAGGACGGCCAGGACGCCGGAGACGCGAGCCGGCAGATCGTCCGCGGACGGCATCCGATAGGGGATGCGAGCCGCCTTGATCTTGGCCTTCGCGCGGGTGATGCGCCGCTCCATGGTGGTCCCCTGCACCAGGAAGGCACGGGCGATCTCGGGCACGGTCAGACCACCGACCATGCGCAAGGTCAACGCCACGCGGGCTTCCATCGCCAGCGCCGGGTGACAGCAGGTGAAGATCAGCCGGAGCCGGTCGTCATCGATGGCGCCAACAGGCTCGGGCGGGTCGTCGTACGTCATCTGAGCCTCCCTGTGCTTGTCGTCGCGCTTGTTCTCACGCCGGATCCGGTCGATGGCCTTGCGATTGGCGGTGGTGGTCAGCCAGGCGCCGGGATTGGGCGGTACGCCGTCGGCCGGCCACCGCTCCACGGCGGTCGCGAACGCCTCGGCCACCGCCTCCTCGGCGATGTCGAGGTCACCAAAGCGCCTGGCCAGGGCGGCGACCACCCGGGCCCACTCATCGTGGTGGGCCCGGGTGATCGCCTCCTCGACGTCGCTCACTGGAACGGCCGCACCTCGATCTTCCGATCGCAGACCTTCGACGCCTCGGCGGCGAGCTTGAGCGCCACATCCAGATCGGGGGCCTCCCACACCCAGACGCCGGCGAGGTACTCCTTCGACTCCACGAAAGGCCCGTCGCTGAACACCGCCTGCTCGCCCCGGTTGTCGATGACCGTGGCCGCGTCGGTGTCCGCGAGTCCGCCCGAGAAAACCCAGTAGCCCTCGGCGATCAGTCGTTCGTTGAACGCGCTGATGGCAGGCCGCCTGTCCGTGCTGCCAGGATTGCTCTTGTCATCGATCACGGAAACCAGGTACCGCATCTGAAGATCATCTCCTGTGGTGTCAAGACAGCGTGGTTCGGTGGTCAGGGACTTCAGGCCGTTGCATACCGCGGGCGCCCGGCGGGCCGGTAGACCTGGATCGTCACGCCCTTCGAGTCGACCCGCGACTCGATCAGGTCGAGCGCAAGATCCGGACCGGTCTCCGGGAACAGTCTCGCGCCCAGGCCGACGATCACCGGGATCACGATCAGAGTCATCTCGTCGACCAGATCGTTCTCCAGCAGCCACCGGACCAGGGCGCCACTGCCGTGCACCTGCAGCTCGCCCCCAGGCTTGGCCTTCAGCTCAGTGATGGCCGCCGCGAGGTCACCGCGGAGAACGGTCGTGTCCTCCCAACGCGGCGCGGTGAGCGTGGTCGAGGCAACGTACTTGGGGGCCTCGTTCAAGGCCACGCCGATGGGATGTGCGCGCATCTGGTCGATTGATCCCCAGGAGTCGGCGAACAGCTCGTAGGTGCGCCGGCCGAACAGGAACGCCTCCGCGCGCTGGTAGGTCTGCGTGATGAACGCCCTGGTCTCGTCGTCGCCCTTCCCCAGGGCCCATCCGCCGCGCTCGAATCCATTCGGGTGGTCCTCCGTGGGGGCGCCGTTGTTCTGCATCACTCCATCAATGGAGATCTGGGTCATAGTAGTCAGCTTCATGATCGCGATTCCTCTACTTGGCGCCACCCCCCCGTGGGCGGCCTCACCCCTGCTACGAACACCACCACCCCGATCCGACACCGCCACCCGGATTTCTTTGAAGAATTTCCGGGACGCCGGTCGTCAGCGATCCGACAGCACGACAGTGTCGCGGCGACCGCGCTCCACCTCCTCAAGCGCGCCCAGTACGGACAAGCTCGTGGACCAGGTCGCTGACCAGTGGTGGCGGGCGTCCAACGGCTCGGGCGCGTGGGCAACCTCGTCGGTGGCGTACGCGCCGAAGCGGCTGATGTGGGCCCGCAGGTAGGGAGCGATCTAGCCGAGCTGGTCGGCGGTGATGTTCCAGCCCTCGGCGACCAGCTGCCGCGCGACCTCGGAGATGTCCAGGGCGTTGCGGAAGACGACCAGGTTGGCCAGCAGAGTGTTGAACTTGATCAGTTTCTCCTGCTCTTCGGGGTCGTTGTCGGCCAGCACGCCGCCGAAGCCGAGCCACTTGGAGAACCCGTTGTAGGACTCGACCTTGTTGGTCGCCGCGGTGACCCGCGCTCGCAGCGCCGGGTCGGCCAGATACCGCAGCAGGGCGACGGTGCGCACGCTACGGCCGACCTCCCGGAAGGCCTTGTAGATGCGGTTCTAGCGGGAGTGGGACCGCAGACGCCGCATCAGCGTGGCCGAGGACAGGCGGCCCTCACTGATGGAGATCGCCACCTGCATCAGGTCAATCCAGTGCTTCTCGATCAGCTTCCAGTCGATCACATTGCGGCCGCTCTCACCGAACAGCTGGTCGATGTGCGGGTAGGCGATCTTCTCGGAGGCGCGGAAGAAGATCAGGTCCTTGAAGTTGCGGATGCGCGGCATCAGGTCGAACCCGAACAACGTCGCCAGGGCAAAGACCGGGAAGTTCTGGCCCTGGGTGTCGGCGTGCACGGTGGAGGGTTGGATGTCGGAGGTGTTGGCCAGCAGCCCCTCGATCAGGTGCACCGCCTCCCACACCCCGCACGGAATGAACCGGGAGAACAGCGCCACGTAGGTGTCAGAGATGTAGTGGTAGGCGATGCCGCCGAATCCTCCGTACCGGATGCTGGTCTCGGCCAGGAGATTATCGATGTAGGTGTCCACCTGCGTGCCGTCGGCGGCCACCGTGCTGCCATCCCCCAGGCCTTGACCACATCCAGCTCGGCGAAGGCATTGACCACATCCGCGATCGCGGCGTTCAGCTTCTTCAGGGTGATGTGCCGGTTGCGCACCATCGACAGCTCGCGAGTGGTGACGCCGGCGATGTGCTTGGCCGCCTCGTACGGGCCGATGTTGATCCCGCCGGTGAACACGGCCAGCGAGTACCGTCCCAGCTTGTCTTTGATCTTGGGGTCGGAGCCGGAGGCGGGGCCGAAGTGGCGATACCAGGTGAGCCAGTGGGCGGTGCGCGCGACGATCGACAGCAGTGAGCGTTCGGGCATGCGCCGTTCGATCTCCGCCGCCAGCCGTTCGGCCTCGGCGTCGGTGCCCTTACCGCGGCGGCGTTTGAGGGTGGGCACCCCGCCTTCGTCGATGACCAGGTCGGCGTTGTCGAGGTAGCCGGCGTCCAGGTGCGCGGCCGCGCTCAGGTGGGCGTCCTTGAGGTGGGACGAAGCCGGCGGGGGTGTCGGGCAGCCCGACCTTCTCGCAGAAGGCGGCCAGTTTCGACTGGCACTCCGGCCAGGGCGCAGGTGGGCGCCCCAGTCGGCGTACTCGTTCGAGCCGAGCACGGCCACGTCGCCGGTGCGCAGTTCCTCGGCCAGGTAGCAGAACACCATCGCCTCGAAGTGCCGGCGCGCCACCATGCCGGGACGGCGCCGGTCGGTCACCGCGCGCCGCCAGTTGCCCGAGGCGAACGCGATGCCCGACTCCGGCTCATCCTCCTCAACCGGGCGCGGCAGCGGGATGAAGTCGCGCCACTTGGGTGAGTGCTCGCGGGCGTGCGCCAGCGCGGCCAGCACCGAATCGTCGCTGTTCGGCATGCGGCCACGTCGACAAACGCAACCGGCCGGACCAGGAAACCTTCGTCTGTACGTCGTGCGGCTTCGCTGAGCACGCCGACGTCAACGCGGCTCGTGACATCGCCGCACGCGGTGTCACAAGCTGGGCAGTGAGTCACGCCGCCTGACGCGGACCAGACCGTCGAAGCCATCGACGGCGAGGAGCTGCAAGCTCAGCTCTTCAGGGCTGAGAAGCTGACATTCCTCAACCCCGGATCACGTCTCAGGTGTCTGTTCCTCATCCTCCGTCCCGTGCTCGCAACTCCGCGGTGATCGCGCGTTCTCTGAGCAGGACGGTCTCGGCGCGCAGAGTCTCCAGTTGCTCACGTAGATCTGACAGGCGCATCTGCTCCATGGCCAGCCGCATGCGCGTGTCGTCTCGCTCGGCGAGCGCCTCGGTGACCTTGACCGCCGCGCGATCCTGCGCCTCGGCGATTTTCTCGGCGGCACGTTCCTCGGCCTTGGCCAGCCGGCGCACTGTCCGCTTCTCCAGTTCGGCCGCCTGGTTCTCCGCCCGTTCAACCCGCGTCCGTGCCTCGGCCGCTTCGGCCAGAGCCTGGGCACTTGCCGTCGCCGCAGCGTCGGCCCGTGCCAGCGCTCTGTCCCGTTCGGCCTCGGCGGCCTCGGCTCGCGCCGAGGCCGCGGCGACGGCACGTTCGGCAACGCCCTTGGCGTCTTGGGCGATCCTGCTCTCCCCCAGCGCCCGCTCCCGCTCCGCGTGCGCCTGCTCGGCAAGCTGTCGATCCTGTACGGCCTGCGCTCCGGCCCGATGCGCCTCGTTCTCGGCGGCCTCCACCCGCTCGGCCATCTCCCGTAGCGCCGCGTCCCTGGCCGCTTCGGCCCGCTGTGCTCTGCGGGTGGCCTCCTGCTCTGCCTGCCTGGCCCGGCGTTCGGTGCTGGCCGCCTCGTGCAGGGCGGCCAGTGCCTGTTCCCTGGCGGTCTCGGCGTCGGCCAGCGCGATGTCACGTTCGGCGTTGGCCTCCTCCACCTGAAGCGTCATCGCATCCCGCTCGCGCCGGGCGTGTTCGGAGGCCTCGCGTGCCAGCCGTACCTGTTCGAAGGCCTGCTCTCGCTCGGTGCGCGCGATCGCCACCCGGGTGTGTGCCTCGGCCTGTACCGCGCTCACCTTGGCCTCCACCCCCGCGGGGCTCAGCTCTTCGGACAGCACCTGCGCCAGCGGCGCTATCGCCGCGATCATTCCCTTCTCCATGCGCTCGTAGAACTCCTCGGCTCTGGCCAGTGCCCCCTCAAGCCCCGGCGTCGCCCGTCGCATCTCGCGTTCGCGCTTGGCCACCGCCTGGCAGTCTCCCTGCGCGCAGTACGCCCTTGGTCGCCCCCGCCCGGGCTTCTGTTCGATCGGCGTCCCGCAGTGCTTACACGGCGTCACCGCGACTGACTCTCGCATGACCCCAGCGTAGCATCTTTGATTTTCCAGAAATTCAAAATCAATAAATGAGATTTGTTGCGTCTCTGCCGCACGAAGGTAACTACCGGGAATGTAAATTCCCGCAAGTTAGAATCCGGGAAGGCCTGTGGCGGCTGCTGCAAATCTGCAAATCTGCAGTGCAAATCTGCAGCGAGATGTCAGTGGAAATCTGCATGAGCTGTCAGTGCGCAGGTCAGGGCACTTTCGACTTCCGATGATCACCTGCGGTGATCTTCTCTGAGGCCGCGTCACGTCGGTGGAGGCGCCTGCTGGCTACAAGGTCGGCGCTGCGCAGGATGTGTGGTCGCGCTGGCGGCCGCGGCCTAGCGCAGGACCATGACCCAGGCGCGTCTTGGCTCAGCGATGAAAGCATGGGCGACGGTGGCAGGATTCGCCGTTACGTCAGCACAGAGCTTCTTTGCTGCTAAAGATCGGCGCGGGACAGGTCGGCGGCACTGATATCACGTGACGTTTTCGGGACGGCATGATGAGGGGAAAGACGCTCTGACCTTAGGGCTCGTCACCTGCTGTCAGTAGAAATCGTCATCAGAATGTCAGTGACGCCTCCGTCAACGACGGGTGGCTCATCGGGTCGGATGCCCGTCTCTTCATCTGGTCAGGCTCGATGCCCGTACCCATTGGGCCGGGCGGGCCACGGTGTCGGGAGGGGCGTTCTCCGGTGCCGACGGCCGCTGTGGCGGAAGGGCGTGAGCGTCTCAGGGACGCTCAGAGAAGTCCTCGTGATGCGCAGGGGGCGGCTTCCTTCAGCCTCTTGCGCTCGGTGATGAGGTCCTCCCTCCAATTGGATGCAACGGATAATGCGCGGACCGGCGCAGGTCACAAGCATGTTTTGGCTGGTCTGGCCGGTGAGGGCCAGGATAGTTTCGTCCGATTTTGCGTGAGTTACAGGCCGACGCCTCGCATGGCGTTGTCACGCCAGCGGTCGACGGCGCGGATATAGCGCAGGACGACCGGGGAGGCGGGGGCCCAGCGGCCGTGCTTGGCGATGACGGAGATGGGGACGCCGGCGGCGTAGGCGACGGTGGCGCCGCCGGCCCGCAGGCTGTGTGCGGTGAAGGTCTCCGCGCCGGGGACGGCGGCGCGGACGGCGAGGTCGCGGACAATGACGTTGACGGCGTCGGCGCCCAGCCGGGGGCCGAGGTTGCCGTGGCGGTCGACGCGGCGCAGCAGCCGCTCGGAGGTCTCCCCCGCCTCGGCGAGCACGGCGGTCCAGTCTCTCCAGACGGCCACCGGGTCGGTCAGCGGGTGGCTGCCGCGTGGGATGGCGATGGTCTCGCCGCGGCTGTCCTTGTCGGTTTTGGAGGTGCGGATGGTGACCTCCAGTCCGTCGTGGACTTCGCGGACGTCGTCGCAGTTCAGCGCGACGATTTCGGAGCGGCGGCCCATCAGGGCCAGGCCCAGCACCAGCAGCAGCCGGTCGCGCAGGCCGATCCGGGTGTTCAGGTCGCAGGCGCTGACCATGGCGCGCAGCGCGTCGATGCCAACCGGTGGGGCTTCGCGCTGGCCACGGGTGCCGGCCTCGGCGCGGGCGCGTTTGTAGGCGCGCAGCGCCAGGCGGGCGGCGTCGGTGGCGGGCTGGTTGGGGTGGCCGGCCAGGCGGTGCATGGTGCGCACGCAGGCGATGGCCTGCTCGATGCTGGCCGGAGCCCGATCGGCCCCGCATAGTGTCTCGACGTATTCGGCCAGCGTGTTGCCGGTGGCGGGCAACTCGACCCGGCCGTGCTCGATGCACCAGGTGGAGAAAACGGCCCATTGGCGTTCATACGCGCGCCGGGTGTTGGGAGGTACGCCGTCGGCGATGCGGGCCCGGGCCTGGTCGCTGAGCGCGTAGTCCGCCGCGGTGTGCCGCCTCGCACCGGCGGTCGTGATCGCGCTCCCCGCGCCCTGCTCCCCCACTCGGACGATTCGCCCGGCGAGCGGCTCCTCGTGCTGCCCGTTATGTGTCACTCGGCAGCCTCCGGAGGCCTCGTTGCGGGGGCCGCTCTGACCCGCGATAAGCGAGGTTATCGCGGGTCAGCCTGAACTCGCGCCGTCCTTAGATTTTCATTTTTTCGCGTACGAAAGCCAATCGTTCGCAAACGGTACGCTGCTAATCTCATCGAGTGATCGATGACCCTTCCGGCGCGCCCGAGCACCCCGTGAACCTCGACATGAGCAGCGACACCTCCGACACCAGACGGATGTGCGCCCGTTCTGGGTGCGTCAACCGACTGGAGCCTTCCAACCGCAGTGGCCGCCGCAGTGGACGGGGTCCCCGTAGCGAACAGCGAAAATCCAACGGATATGGATCTGACCTGCGGTTAGTGGGTTCGGCGTGGCGGGGCGAGGATGCTGGTGATCTCGGCCACGGCCTCGCCGCCGGGGCGGGTGTAGCGCATGGCGGTGCGGGGGTTCTTGTGGCGGGTCTTGGCCATGATGAGTTGGAGCGGCACTTTCTGTTCGCCCAGGTGGGTGGCGGCCGAATGGCGCAGCTGGTGCGGGTCGAGGCCGAGATGCCGCTCCATGAGCACGCGCACCCGGTCGTAGCCCAAACGGGGTCGTTCGGTGTGGGGGCAGATGTGCTCGGGGCTGGGACGCCGGGCGGGGACAGGGCGTCGGTCGGCGAGGAACAGCGGGCCGCGCGTTCGGACAAGCCCGTCGGGGTGGCCGTTGGGCAGTCGGAGCAGGCGGGGTAGGAGGCGGGCGGTGCCGGCGTCCCAGTACACCCACTCAATGTCGCCGCCCTTGGACCGCAGCGGCGCGCGCCGGTTCTCCAGGTCCAGGTCCTCGACGTTCAACGAGAGGACTTCGAAGGCGCGGGCGGCGGTCTCGTACAGCATCCGGTAGAGCGTCTTGTCCCGCAGCGGGAGGTCGCGCCGGGACAGCAGCCGTTCCAGCTTGGTCTTGGCGACGGCCTTGGTGTGGTCGACGCTCTCGCGGCGACGTTCGACGTCGGCGGGGACCGACGGCGCCGCCCATCTCTTCTTGGTGGCGCACCAGGTGAGCCAGGAGGAGACGGCGGCGCGGTTGCGGTTCCAGGTGGCCGGCGCGCATCCGCCCCACAAGATGGTGAGAGCATTGCCGATCTCGGTGTCGGCGACGTCGGCCAGGAGCCGCTCGCGGCCGCCGACCGCGGCGATGATCCGGTCGATGGCCGAGGCGTAGGCGCGGCGGGTGTTGTCGTTGGCGACCCGGTGGGTGGACAGGAATTCGTCGGCCGCGTCGCCGAGGTTGATCGCGGTGCCGCGTAGCGCGGTGACCTTCGCGTTGGCCGCGCTCACCGCTCGCCGCCCGACACGGGAGCGATGTACCGGATAACGTGCCCGAGTCGCGCACCGGCCGCGAGGGCGGATCCCCAGCCCGGCGAAGATTGTTCAACGCTCATGTACGTGATAATAGGCCATTATCACGTACATCCAAGTGGCGGCGCCGGAAGTGAGCATGAGGGTTGCCCGGTATCGGCGATTCTCGGCCGGCACCGGTTGGGACAGGACGGTACGGGTGTGGGAGGCGGCCACCCGATCGGGCTTGCCGGCGGGTGAGGACGTCGGGCGAAACGCGGGTATTGCGGCCAGGCGGCCTGAGCAGGCGTGCCTGCGCACGGTCCGGTGTTCGGATGAGTTCCGTGTGGCGATTGACCTCTACCAAAGGTCCAGCACCCCGCTGCAACGCTCTGGGCAGGGGGCGCGTTGTGATGCGCGATCAGGTAGGTGATGCAGTTCGCAGCGACGTGCGTGGCTGGGTCAGCTGATGCTCCGGTTGAGGGGCTTCGGGGCACTCACGCTGGATGAGCGGCTCCGGGCGCATGCCCGGTCAGGGGCAACTGTTTCGGTACGCCGGGCCTTCCGGCACGTACCGCTTCCATTCCTCCGGAGTAAAGGAGCGCCCCACCTGAGAACACAGAAACGACATGGTATTGACGAGATAACTCACGTTCCACAGCCGCACCGTCCCGTCTTTGTCGCCGCCGCTGGCCAGGGTGCGGCCGTCCGGTGCGAACGTCACTGAGGAGATCCCGTCCTGGTGGCCGGTGAGCTGGGCTATTTTCCGGCCGCTGGCCGTGTCCCACAGCCGCACCGTCCCGTCGCCGCCGCCGCTGGCCAGGGTGCGGCCGTCCGGCGTGAACGCCACCGACTTGACCGGGCTCTGGTGGCCGGTGAGCGTGGCTCTTTCTCGGTGGTTGGCCGTGTCCCACAGCCGCACCGTCCCGTCGTCGCCGCCGCTGGCCAGGGTGCGGCCGTCCGGGCTGAACGCCACCGAGTAGACCCAGCCCGTGTGGCCGGGGAGCTGGGCTGTTTCCCGGCCATTGGCCGTGTCCCACAGCCGCACCGTCCCGTCGCCGCCGCCGCTGGCCAGGGTGCGGCCATCCGGTGCGAACGCCACCGAGGAGACCCCGCCCCGGGGGCCGGGGAACTGGGCCATTTCCCAGTGGCCGGTGAGCGTGGCTCTTTCTCGGTGGTTGGCCGTGTCCCACAGCCGCACCGTCCCGTCTTTACCGCCGCCGCTGGCCAGGGTGCGGCCATCCGGTGCGAACGCCACTGAGGAGACCCCGCCCTGGTGGCCGGGGAGCTGGGCTGTTTCCCGGTGGTTGGCCGTGTCCCACAACCGCACCGTCCGGTAGTAGCTGCCGCTGGCCAGGGTACGGCCGTCCCGCGTGAACGCCACCGAGGAGACCCCGCCCTGGTGGCTGGGGAGCTGGGCTGTTTCTCGGTGGTTGGCTGTGTTCCACAGCCGTACCGTCCCGTCGCCGTCGCCGCTGGCCAGGGTGCGGCCGTCCGGCGTGAACGCCACCGAGTTGACCGGGGTCTGGTGGCTGGGGAGCTGGGCTGTTTCTCGGTGGTTGGCTGTGTTCCACAGCCGTACCGTCCCGTCGTTGCCACCGCTGGCCAGGGTGCGGCCGTCCGGGCTGAACGCCACCGAGTTGACCGGAGTCTGGTGGCCGGGGAGCTGGGCTCTTTCCTGGTGGCTGGTCACGTCCCACAGCCGTACCGTCCCGTCGCCGCCGCCGCTGGCCAGGGTGCGGCCATCCGGTGCGAACGCCACCTCGGAGACCCCGCCCTGGTGGCTGGGGAGCTGGGCTCTTTCCTGGTGGCTGGTCACGTCCCACAGCCGCACCGTCCCGTCGCTGCTGGCCAGTGTGCGGCCGTCTCGCGTGAATGCCACCGAGTAGACCCAGCTCTGGTGGCCGGGGAGCGTGGCTATTTTCCGGTGGTTGGCTGTGTTCCACAGCCGTACCGTCCCGTCGCCGCCGCCGCTGGCCAGGGTGCGGCCGTCCGGGCTGAACGCCACCGAGTAGACCCCGTCCTGGTGGCCGGGGAGCTGGGCTCTTTCCTGGGTCCCGTCGTTGCCGCCGCCGCTGGCCAGGGTGCGGCCGTCCGGGCTGAACGCCACCGAGGAGACCCCGCCCTGGTGGCCGACAAGAGTGGCGATTCCGGGGCGGATGGCTGCGGCCTTGAGGCTGTAGTCGACCTGTTGCGCGGTGGGGCTGTCCTCGCTATACGAGTCGCTGATGCTGCTGGCGGCCATGCTCAGCCGTTTGGCCAGGACAGGGTCGCTGTCGTCCGTGTTTTCGCTCTGGCTGCTGAGCAGGGCGACGATGGAGGTATCGCGTTCGCGCACGGCGTCTTGCCGGCTGCGCTGGACGAAGATCGTGGCGGTGGCCAGGAGCGCGACCAGCACCACCAAGACGGTGGTGCTGGCGCGGCGGCGGCGGGTCCGGCGCTGCTCGGCATGGGTGCCGGCGGCCAGGAAGTCGCGTTCGGCGGAGGTGAGGGGCAGAGGGAAGGCGGGGTCGGCGAGGCGGGCCACGGCGGTTTCCAGCAGGCTGCCGGTGTACAGGTAGGACGGGTCGCGGCTGGGGGCCCATTCGGCGGCGGCGGCGCGCAGCCGGGTGTGGATCAGGCGGTCGGCGTGGGTTTGGGCCAGCCATTCCTCGCCGAGCAAGGGCCAGGCGCGCAGCAGTACCTCGTGGCTAATCTCCACAGTGTCGGCGGCCAGGGTGAGCAGGCGTTCGGCGGCGAACGCCTCCAGCACCGCCTCCACCTCGCCTACCTGGGCAGGGGTTCGGCCGTAGGTCAGGGCGGCGCGGGGGACGCGATCGGCGGTGTCGATGCCGTCGCTGCCGGTGGTGGTCAGGCGCAGGAAGATCTGCCGGGTGAGGTCCTGCTGGGCGGGGGTGAGCCGGTTGTAGACGCGTTGCGCGCTGTCGGCGACCGCGCCTTCGATGCCGCCGGTGCGCTCGTAGTCGGCCAGGGTCAGCAGCTGGCCGGTGCGGTGGCGCCAGGCCTGGTCCAGCGCGTGGGACAGCAGCGGCAGCGTCCCGGCGCCGCCGGCCGCCGCGGTGGAGGGCGGGCCGGGTGCTGCGGGCTGGCGGGTGTGGATCTCCCGCAGCAGCGTCTGGACCAGGTCGTCCTCCACCTCCGAGCCGGCCCGGCGGGCCGGTTCGGTGATGGCCAGGCGCAGTTGCCGCTCGGTCATTCCGGTGAGCAGGTGACGGTCCTGGACCGCCTGGGCCAGGGGCGGGTAGTCGGCGCAGCGGGCCTCGAAGTCGGCCCGGACCACCAGCACCACCAGCGCCGCCGGTGCTTGGTCGGGGCCGTGCCCGACGGTGGCGGCGGCGTGCAGCGCGGTGATGAACGCGGCGCGCTGGCCGTCGTCGGCGCACTGGGTGAACAACTGCTCGAACTGGTCGATGAGCAGGACCAGCCGCCGCTGCCCATCCGGTTCTGGGATTGCCGGCTCCTGCCCGTCCGGTTCTGATGTCGGCGGGTGTGGCACCGGCGGGGTTGGTGGTGGGGGGATTGGTGGTGCGGCGCCGGCGTGCAGGGCGGCCTGGCGGGCGGTCAGGGCGAACCCTTCCGGATCCTGGGCCAGGGCGTGCCGGACCGTGCCGGCATCGGTCCCGGCCAGGGCCGCGACCCGGACCGCCAGTTCCTCCAGCGGGGTCCGGGTCGGGGTGAACAGCAGGCAGGGCCAGCGGGCCGCGTGCGGCGCGCCGTCCAGACCGCTGCCGCGCAACCGGGGCAGGATCCCGGCGCGCAGCACGGAGGACTTGCCCGCGCCGGACACCCCAGAGACCATCAGCAGGCCGCCGGCCGCCGCCTGGCGGGACAGGCGGGCCATGAGCCGGCCGGTGACCTGCTCGCGGCCGAAGAAGTAGGCCGCGTCGCGTTCCTGGAAGGCGTTCAGTCCGCGGTAGGGGGAGTCGACTGTGCCGCGCACGTCCACCAGCGGCGGCACACCCGCCGTGTCGCTCCAGGTGTGACGGCCGTAGCTGTAGATGATCTGGGTGTTGCCCTCGCCGATCTGCACCCCGGTCGCGGTACGCGCGTCGATCACGTACTGCGGGCCGTCCCCGCCCGGCTCAGCATTCGACTCGGCGGTCGGCGTTGCGGACGGCCCGGCAGGAGGTGCAGGCGGGCCGGGAGCGGGCTGCGGATCCATCGGGGGCCTCGTGTCCTGCGGGGGTCAGGTCGGGTCAGGCGGGGTCGGTGGGCGGGTGGAAGGTGTTGTGCTGGGTGAGGTGCTCACCGACTTGGACGGCGTGGGCATGCCGCAGGTCCACCACGTATTTGCCGGTGCCGGTGGACGGCTCATCGGTGTCACTAGGCTGCGGGGCGCGCTCGTCGCCCCCGTTGTCGCCCGCGTCGGCGGGTGCGGAGACCGGTCGCCGGCCATCGGCCGCCACCGGCGGAGCCTGCTGCGCGGCTGCTGCCGTCTCGGGCGGGGCGATGCCGGCCGGGATGCGGCCGGCGCGGGCCTGCGCGCGCAACGCCAGCACCGCGACCACGAGCCCGGCCGCGCCCAGCAGCATGCCGGAGAACATGCCAATCACGCTGGCCCGCTGGTCCAAACTGTCCAGCAGTTTCGGGGGCAGGTTCAGCGGGTCGGCGAAGAACCACAGCAGCCCCGCCACCAGACAGGCCGCCAGCACCACCAACGCGATGATCGCCATGCCGCGCCACAGCCGCGAACCCGTCGCTCGCCCCGCCTCGGGCGTCGTCTTCGACATGCCTCCAGAGTGCCCCCCGAACCGGCGCGAGCGGGGCCGAAAGCAGCAAAGCGTTACAGTCGGCGGGACCGTTGGTTGCGGGACAGCCTGGAACCCTCTGGATGATGCAACGCCGCCGGGCCCTGCGCCATCTCATCGGCGACGCCTGTGCCACTCTTGGCGTCGGCACCTTGAGCACCGCGAAGATCAGCCAACGTGGCACACGTGAAAGAAAAGATCATCTCGCGCTGGCCTGCGAGAAGCGGCCACGAACCCAAGATAACAATCGCCAGGTCAGGGGTTGAGCAGGAAGGTGGTGCCGGCCTCGTTCACCAGTGTCGGGCGCAGTGGCCGCCATCCGTCGTCGAGCTTGGCGGTCTCGCCTTCGATGTCGACCTCGATGAATCCGAAGAAGTTGATGTTCTCTCGGTGGCCTGGTGCGATGAACGACAGCAGCTCGTCGGGGACCTCGCGGCCCTGCTCGCGCAGCTCCTTGATGCCCATTGCGTAGTACTCCGTCGTCCACGTGATGACGGCGTTGGTGAGGATGGTCAGACACCAGGACTGCTCGGTCTGGTCGGTCAGGTGGGGCCGGACGATCGTGCCTTGCTGGGCGTAGTGCAGGTCCCGGCGCAGCGCGTGCAAGCTCTCGCCCTTGTTGAGCTGCCGGGAGATCTTCCGCCGGTACACCGGGTCTGACAGGTACCGGGCGGCATGGATCGTGCGGCGGATGCGCCCCCATTCCTTGATCGCCGCTGCGAGAGTGTTCTGCCGTGAGGCCGCCGACCATTTCCCGACCACCAGGGACGCGGTCGCCTCCCCGAACTTCAGCGATCCGGCCATCCGCAGCATGTCGTCCCAGGTGGCGCGGATCAGATCCTCGTTCCACCGGTCGGCCAGCAAAGGTCCGGCGTGCGGGTAGAGGGCGTTGGTGGCGGTCGGGTTGTCGACCCGCTGCATCGTGATCTTCCCCAGATCGCGGATCCGCGGGGTCAGCGCCTTGCCGACGAGGTCGAACAGCCCGAAGTTCACGAGCGTGGCGCCGTGGGTGTCGGTCGCGTGCTCGTGGATCGGCAGGTCGGTCTCGTTGCCGAGCAGCTCGTCCAGGGTGTAGTTAGCCTCGCGGGTGGTGGGGACGATCTGCTTGGTGCCGTAGGTGGACCACTGATCGGAGACATGGGTGTAGGTCGACAAGACCTTTCCCCCGTGGATGTTCATGTCACGGCCGGTCAACGACTTGCCGCGGATGGGGAAGCGCTGGCCGTCGGAGGAGGACATGGTTCCGCCACCGAACTTCCCGGCCAGCTCCAGCTGGTAGTGGTGGTTGACCAGCACCGTGTTGGCCTCGCGCAGCGTCTCCTCCCGCACGTACCACTCCTGGGTCCAGGCGAGGGTGTCGTAGGAGACGCCGCAGGCCTCCGACATCCGGGTCAGTCCGAGGTTAGTGGCGCCTGCGATGAGCACCGCGAGGATGTTGCGGCGGGTCTCCACTGACAGGTTGATCTTCCGGCCGCCGGCATGGGTGAAGCAGTCCAGGAACTTCGTGCGGACGTCCAGCTCGATCAGCAGCGAGGCGATCGGCACGAACGGCAACATCCCCGCCAGCTCCTCCCGCAGCGCCTTGGCCTCGGCGGGGATGTCCTCGGCCGACAGTGGCGGGATGACCAGCCGACCTTCCTCGTCCAGGCGGACCGCGCCCACGTCGTTCGGAGCGGCGTTCGCCAGGGTCTCCTCCAGTTCCTCCAACGCCTGGTGGAATTCTTCCTTGACCTGGTCGATCGCCTCGGACGCGGTGGCGGACCTGCGGACCAGCTGGCAGAACTCCGCCCGCTTGCCCTCCCACTGCTCCGGGGTGAACAGGTAGGTGCCCGGGTCGGCGTACCGGCGCGAGCCGGGCACGAACACATCTCCGGAGCGGAGCCCGTCTCGCAGGGCGAGTACCACGCATAGCTCCCAGTAGTGCCGAAACGCCGTGTCATCACCGGCCTTACGGGCCTTAGCCAGGTAGTCGGCGTACCGAGCCGGAACGAACGACGTCGGCGCCTCGGCCGGGACCTTGCGCCCGTGAGTCCGGTTCAGTTCCTTCAAAATCATCAACGCGGTCATCAGATCCTGGGCGCCGGGCCCACCCTGAAAATCGATCACTGACAGCACCCTCGGAGTGAAGCGGCGCAGGTAGGTGTAGGAAGCCTCCAGCGCCGCCAGCCGCCCGTGGTCGCGGGGCAACGGCTTCCACGACACCGAGGCGACCTCGCGGAGCTTGTCGAGTCCGATCTGGTCGCGCAGCAGACCGCCGACCTCCTCGTCCGGGATGCCCGGGTCGTTCAGCATCGGCAAGATCACATCCATCAGCAGCTGACGGGCCTCGCCCCTCTTGGCCCGCTCCGCCAGGGCCTCGTCAGTCTTGGCCTTCGCGTGGGACTCGCGCGCCGATACCGCCTGGTCGAACAAGGCGATGACCTCGTCCAGCTGGTCGACCGCCGACTGCGCGACCAGCGAAAGCAAGATCGGGTAGCGGCGCTCGGCCCGCCGTTCCAAGCCCTGCACCGTGGACCGGCGGGCCACCGTGGCCAGGAAGCGGCGCCGCTCCCGGGGCAGCATTGACAGGTCCAGCTGGTGGGCGTCCATCCCCCGCAGATACAGCAGCTTGTCGACCGACACCCCGATCGCCGGGACACTCGCCTCCACCGCCGGCGTCGTCAGCCACCGCAGCCGGGACGTCCCGATCTCCGGATCATCCAGCAGCAAGCCGTCCAGGCCGGCCCGCATGGATCGGGTCAGCAGATGCCCGACCTTCTGAGTGGTCAGCTTCCCCGCCGCCGCGCGGGCCGTGGTCACCAGCTCCATCAGCGTGACCACACCGGGCCGCACCACCTGGGCGGCCTGCAGGTGCTCCACCGCCTGCTGGAACAGCAGACTCGGAGTGTCGTGCTCCATCGCCCGATCCAAAAGGAACTGCTCCAGCTCCTTCCACTGGATACTGCCCGGCTTGGGGTTCTTCCACGTCAGGTACTTCAGAACCGCCTTCAGATGATCGCTGCGGGTCTGTGGCCGCTTCCGCGTCACCCGGTCGTACTGTTCGAGCATCCCGGGGAACACCGCCATCTGGCCCGCCAGCCGCAGCAGCGCCGCCTGCGGGATCTCAAGGAGGTCGTCGGGGATGTAACCGAGCCACGGCAACGTACACAGCTGAACGGCCAGCCCCAACCGAGCCTCCGGGCCCCGGCCCGGTGCGTCCAGGAACCCATGCTCGCGCGGCGTCAACGTGAAGTACTTGTTCAGCTCCTCGCGTCCGATATCCGGAAACGACCGCAGACGCTCCAACTGCTCATCCGACAGGAACCGCGTTGACATCAACCACCTCGTACGTCACAGAACACACGAACCATGACGAACCGTAGTCGAGGAGATCAACAACCGTCCCAGAAACCTGTGTAACCGCAGCTCAGAGGCCTATCCGTTGGATTTGCGCTGTTCGCTACGGGGACCCCTGGACGGCCGGCCCTGTACTGCGGGGACGCCTGCCGCGCTGCCGCGCACCGCGCTCGCACCGCCACCCACACCCCGCTGGTCACCGAAGCACTACGGCGAACCGGTGCGTTGAGTGGCGACCTACTGAGCGCAGGTGAACAGTGGACGGCTCAGCTGGCCGCCTTCAACGAGGCGTTGACCGCTGCGACTACTGGCGCGCTCACCCAGATCGATGCCGCCGAGCAGGCCGCCGAAGAGGCCCGCGCTGCCGCCGCGGCCGCCGAACAGCGTGCCACCGAACGTATCGCCGCTGCCGAACGGCGCGCCGCCGCCGCCCAGGACAAGGCCGAAGCTGCGATCGCCGCAGGTGAGAAGGCCATTCAGCAGGCCGCCGCAGCGCAACAACGTGCTGAGGAATCCGAACGGGTAGCCTGGCGGGCGACCGGCGAGCACGAATCCGAACGCGCTCGCGCCCAACAAGACGCCACGGCAGCCGCTGAGCGCATTGCAGCCGCCGAACGCGCAGTCCGGCGGACCACCTCTGAGCGCGACGCCCTGCAGGGAGTCCTGGACGCCGAACGCCGACAAGCCACCGCCGCGGCCGCCGAACACGATCGGCAGACCACCACGTTGAAATCAGCGCTGGCCGAGCAGGCCACCACTCTTGATCAAGCGCGTACCGACCTGAACGCCGTTGGTAGCCGCGCCGAACGCGCTGAGGCCGCCCGTGAGCAGGCGTACCAGGAAGCTGAGGCGGCTCGCGCCGAGACCGGCCGGGTCCGCGGGGAACTCACCGCCCAAGCTCAGGCTCTGCAGCAGATCCGTGATCAACGCGATGAGGCCCGGACCGCCGCCGCGGTGGCCACCGCCCAATTGGGGACCTTGCAGCAGGCGTTGGAGCAGGCCGACCACCGCGCCCAGGCCGCCGAACAACGCGAAGCCGCCGCGCAGCAGACAATCAGCCGGCTCCTCGCCAGCCAGGCCAGCGAAGCCCATCCACCACAGCAGAGCCAGACAACGACCGCACCTCAGGGATAGGCCGCGTCTCAACACGACTACCGCATCGGAGCGATTGGCCTCACTCACCGATATGGGCGGTTGTCACGCGGGTCACCGTGTGACAACCCACTACAGTCCGGCCTTGCCCATCGGGTTGTCCCAGCGGTCGACGGTGCGCACGTAGCCCATGCGCACTACTGTCTGCCAGGCCTGCACGTTACGAGGGGAGGCTCAGGTGTCCAGATGCGAGCCGCAGAGGATGGCGATAGTGGTGCCAGCGGCGTCCTGGTCGATTTTGCTCATCGGGATGAACACCTCCAGGCCCGCCCGCACGAAGGTCTGGAGTTGACCCGGTTTGGTGGACACCTGATCTCTGAGGAACCCTGGTTCCCGAAAAGAAGGAGTCCACTGTGCCGAACAACTATCCGCCGGAGTTTCGCCGGCAGATGGTGGAGCTGGTGCGCGCGGGACGGTCGCCGGAGGAACTCGCCAAGGAGTTCCAGCCTTCCGCGCAGTCGATCCGTGTCTGGGTGCGCCAGGCCGACCTCGATGACGGCCGCCGCGCCGACGGCCTGACCAGCGCCGAGAAGGACGAACTGGCCAGACTGCGTCGCGAGAACAAGATTCTCCGCGAGGAGAAGGAGATCTTGCGTAAGGCTGCGGTTTTCTTCGCGCGGGAGACGGATCGGCCGAGATGAAGTTTCGGCTGATCGATGCGGAGAAAGACCACCATGATGTCTCCCTGCCGGCCCGGGCGCTGGGTGTGTCGCGCCAGGGCTACTACGCCTGGGCCAAGCGCGGTCTGTCGAGGCGTGCCAGGCAGGACGCGGAGCTGACCGAGAAGATCCGCCGCCACCATGCGGCCTCCGATGAGATCTATGGGGCACCACGCATCCATGCTGACCTGCGCGAGCTCGACGGCATCGGTGTCGGCCGCAAGAGAGTGACCCGGCTGATGCGCGCGGCCGGCCTGGCCGGGGTGAGCCGTCGCAAGGGCACGCGAACGACGATCTGTGACGGCGGGGCCGCCGCGAACGATCTGGTGCAACGGAAGTTCACCGCAGCCGAGCCAAACCGGATCTGGACCGCCGATATCACCTATGTGCCGACCTGGCAGGGCTTCCTCTACCTGGCGGTCGTACTCGATGTGTTCTCCCGGCGGATCGTCGGCTGGGCGATGGCCGAGCACATGCGCACCGAACTGGTCACCGACGCCTTGGCGATGGCGATCCACCAGCGCCGCCCCAGCTCCGGAGTGATCCATCACAGCGACAAGGGCAGCCAGCTTGGGCTCAACCGGTCGTCGCAACACCGGCTTCCTGGACTGATCGTAGATGCTCGTTCAGGGCCTCGGTGGGTGTCTTCCACCCGAGAGTTTTGCGGGGTCGGTTGTTAAGTGCGTGAGCCACGGCTGTGAGTTCGTCGGCCTCCCACCGCGATAGGTCCGTGCCCTTGGGAAAGTATTGGCGTAGCAGGCCGTTCGTGTTCTCGTTCGTTCCCCGCTGCCAGGGGCTGTGTGGATCGGCGAAGTAGACCTGCAGCCCGGTGTCGATGCGGAGTTGGGCGTGCTGGGCCAGTTCCTTGCCGCGGTCCCACGTCAGCGAGCGGCGTAGCTGCTCAGGCAGCGTGGCGATCGTGACAGTGATCGCGTCTTTCACGGCCTCGGCGCCACGGCCAGCCAGCGCCGGGCCGTTCTTCACTCGTGATTCGATGCCGTAGCCGTCCATTCGCGGGAGGTGCAGCAGCATGGTGAACCGTGTCGTGCGTTCCACGAGCGTGCCGATCGCGGACCGGCCGGCGCCAATGACGAGGTCGCCTTCCCAGTGGCCCGGTATGGCGCGGTCCTCCGCCTCTGCGGGCCGTTGACTGATCATCACCTCTGGTGTGACGTGGCCGGCGGCGCGCTGTCGCGAGCGTGCTCGTGGAACCCTCAGCGCGCGGCCGGTGCGCAGGCAGGCGACCAGTTCGCGCTGTAGGGCTCCCCGACCCTGGATGAACAGGGCCTGATAGATGGCCTCGTGTGAGATCCGCATGGAGTCATCCTCGGGAAAATCGACCTTCAGCCGGTTGGAGATCTGCTCCGGGCTCCAGCACGTCGCCCATCGGCGATCTTGCCGCCGAGGTTTGTTGCGTCCCTTCCACTCCTGCACCCGTGGTCCCGCAACGACTCTCCCTCCGGGGGTCTGGACCGCGCCGGACAACCGGTCCTGGACGTACTCGCGGAGCCGATCGTTTTGGACCAGCTTCGCTGTCTTCGGCCGCCGGGCTCGGCGCTCAGCATGCCACTGCGCCACCGACGCTCGATACTCCACCGAATACGTCCGCGTGGATGCGTTCCGCCGCATCTCCCGCGAGATGGTCGACGGCGAACGCCCCAGGCGCCGCGCAATCTCCCGCACGCCGGCGTTCTGCGCACGCAACAACGCGATCTCCTCACGCTCGGCGAACGAAAGATAACGACCCGACACCGTCGGGGCAAGACACGGTCCCACCCCGCCAGCCTGGCGAAACCAGCGAGTCCCCACCGCTGGCGACACGCCGATCTCGGCCGCGGCATCCTCTGAGCTCGATCCCCGCGCGATCGCCTGCCAGAACCGGACGCGATCCTCACGCCACGCGACCGTCGGCCGCCCCGGCGAGGGAATCTGTCCGCGATACAACCTGACAGCCCTCTGCTGCTTCCCCAAACCCACCAGCAACACCTCCAGCAACGAGGTGTTGCAACGACCACTTGAATCCACCCAATACACCTCGATCGCGTTCGGTCAACGTTGTGAGCAGGCCGGCGTGCGCCCCTCGACCGGCCGGACCGGCATGTGCTTCGACAATGCCATCACCGAGAGCTTTTTCGCCTCGCTGGAGTGCGAGCTGATCGACCGGCGGACCTTTCGTACCAGATCAGAAGCCGAGCGCGCTGTATTCGCCTACATCGAGGGGTTCTACAACCCGCGCCGTCGTCACTCCGCCAACGGACAACTCAGCCCTGCCGAATACGAGCGACGCCAAGCCCTCAAACCCATTCAAGAAGACGGTTATGCTGCCGCGTAGCCGAAAGCCCTGATGTGTCTACCGAACCGGGGCAACTCCAGGACGCCCCCTGGGGCCGACTGCGTTACTCGATCGCCGAGGCAAACCTGCTCCGTCACCTCGACGGCCTGGGCGGCGGACCGCTGCGGATCCTCGACCTCGCCGGCGGCGATGGTGGCGACGCCATCCGCCTCGCGGCCCGCAGGCACCACGTCACCATCGTCGACTACGCGCCCGCCATGCTCACCGCAGCCACCGAGCGAGCCGTGGCAGGCGGCGTGACAGCGCTGATCAACTGCGTTGAGGCCGACGCGACCGATCTGCCCCGCGACCTCGCCAACGGGGAGTTCGATGTCGTGCTCTGCCACAACCTCCTGCAATACATGGATGACATCCCGGGGACTCTCACCTCGGTACTTGCCCCGCTGAAGCCTGGCGGCCTGGTCTCCGTCATGGCGATCAACCGGCATTCGGCGCCCTTGAACATCGCCGTCCGGGAGATGGACCCTGCGGCCGCGCTCGCCGCACTCGACACCGATCAGGCTCGAACCCAGACGTTCGACTCGGCGCTGACACTCCACACAGCCGAAGAGATCATCCCCACCCTGCGAAAGCTCGGATGCCGGGACATCGCCCACTACGGCATCCGCAGCTTCTGCGACTACATCACCGACGACGCACGCAAGCACGAACCGGACTTTTACGCGGACCTCGAACGCCTCGAACTCGCCACCACCGCACGCTCGCCCTATACGCACACCGCCCGGCTCTTCCAGCTCATCGCCTGGAAACAGACCAACTGATGCTGGACCAGCCGCCGGTCGACGCCTCCGGCTGCTTGCCCGGTCGCGGCGGTATCGGTGGGTGCTCATTGCACGGCATAATCGCCAGCCGGTCACCGACCGCCACACTTGGGGCGCCGAGGGGCGCCCATCATGAAGATCCCCGCAGGAGTAATGCGCTGAACGAGGACATCAGTCCCACCCCGACTCATACGACGGCCTGCGGTGAGGTCACCGCTTCGGCGGTCCGGCACTGGTGCGGGCGGCCGGATTGCGCGGTGGCCTGCCCCGTCGTCACCTGCGAGATCTGTTTTCCCCCTTCGCCGCAGATCACCTGGCCGTTTCGGTGAGCACGCGCGACTGCGCGTCAGCCGCCGTCTTCCGGCGAAGACCTGGGGGCTGACGTCGACGCCCGGATGGTTTTCCGAACGGGTGATCGGAAATCGCGGGGCTGGCCGGTAGGGTCGCCGTGTGCGTGCCCTGGTTCCTCTTGCGTTGCCGCCGCTGGTGATCTATCGCAGCGCGGTGGTGTTGTGGTGCGGTAAGCGGACCCCGCCGGATGGGCCGCCGGTGGTCGACGTCGTCTGGGTGCACAACGACGAGGGCAGCAGCGAGCCGCTCTGTGCGCCCGTCCTGGCCGGCGCAGGCGCTGATCGACGACATCGGCATGATCGACGGTCAGAACTACGGCGTTTTCCGTGGCGCCTGTTGCCGCACGTTGACTGCGCCGCCGCTGGTGACGCATGAAGGGGCGTCACTGTTTTTGAGCGCTTGGTGGCAGAGCGGTCCGCGGATGTGGTGGGCCGACCTGCTGCGGATCGTCGACGACCTGGCTTTCTCGCCGCGGCGGCCGCGGGTCGTCGGCCGTCGTGTTCCGGCGGCGGAGGTTCAGCGGCTGGACGGCCAGGACTACCGGGCGGTGCCGCGTCTGCGGGCGTCTGCGTGATGCGCCAGCGGTGACCTGACCGGTGCCGGTGTCGCTGTGGAGACATTCCCTGGCCGATTCCTGGACGACGAACTCTGGCGCCTGCGCCGCCGGATCGTTCAGCCACCGGATGGTCGGCCAAGCGGCGAAGGCGCCTCAAAGGGGATCTATCGCCGTCAGGGGGCCCAGCAGCAATGGCGCAGAATCCAACGGGCCCCCGTCAGTAGGCGCCGGGGATGGCCGCGCCAAGGATCGGTCGGCGAAGATGCCGATGAGTGAGGACGACGCCCGTGACACGAGCGGCGATCGCAAGGGCCGCCTCGATGGGATTGTCGATCTGGTCGGCGGCTTCCGGATCGATGCCGAGATCCCGGAGATGGTCGTTGAGTCGGTCCGGATCGCTTCCCCGCCGGTTGGGCGGGAGCGTCGGGTCGATGTCGGTGACGAGCACCCCGTCGACGGCATAGGCGAGGTAGTGCCGGGCGGCGTAGTCAGGCCGCATCACGGCTACGGCCTCGCCACCACCATCTGACAGGTTTGCGAGACTTCGGGAGTCCGCTCCGCGCCAACCGCACTCCTCGACGGCGACGACCCAGTCGCCGACCTGAGTCACGGTGATGATCTGGGGGCCTTCCGGCAGCGGGTGATCCTCGTTGAGGATCGTGCGGATGTCTTCGGCGGTGACACCCAGCCGGCGTGCCGGGCTGCGACGACCGCGCGCACCTCGGCACCCTTCGCCGTGATGCGGTCCTGGTGGGTCTGACGCACACCGCGCAGCGCAGCCTCCTTCGCACTCTCCTGCGCGGCGGTCGCCGCCTCCCGATTCTGGTCATCCACGATGGCGCGCATCAGGCGTCCACCGCCATCGGCGCCTCGGGGAGCCAGACGCCGACGTGGACGCGGACACCCTGATACTGGGCGGCGGCGTAGTACTCGCCGCCGGCGCCGTTCTGCTCCCAGGCCGGGGTGACGCCCAGATGGCGCGCCCAGTCGTCGACGGCGTTAACGCGCCGGTGAACATCGCCGTCATCGTGGACGCCGAGCAGGGTTCCCGCGTCGGGGCCCTCCTTCGGGAGGTACCTGTTGAGTTCCGCCAGGTCCGCGTCCAGGAGCTCGACCAGGGCGCGGGAGGCGCCCTGCTGCAGGGGACGGCGGATACCGGAGAGCACGGGGGTCGTCATGGTTTTTCTCCTTCGTTGCTTCTGCGCACGGGGTAGGGGCTGCGCGGCATCTGCCGCCACTGCTCCTGGGACACGCACGGCACGAGGCCGACGCGGACGTGCAGGATGCCAGTGCTCGGCCAGCCGGGTTCGGGGAGGCTGAGCAGGTCCCAGCGGATCCGCCAGTAGCCACCTCCGAAGTGCTTCTTGGCGCGCACGAGGCCGTACGCGTCGCCGGCGCTCAGGATCTCCGATTCGGCCAGGCGGACGATGTGGCCACGCTGAAGCTTTGCGGGATCGACGTGGCTGAGATCGGGCAGGACGATCACGCTGCCTCCATGAAGGCGAACAGGTCGAGCTGGTCGGCGTGTCCAGGTTCGGCGGGGTGGTCGACGTCGCCGGGCAGTACGGCGGTGGGATCCAGCGTGTAGCTGGGGCGGTGGGCGTGCTGGATGCAGCAGCTGCCGAGGTGCCATTGGCAGCCGTCGACGAGGCGGCCGTCGGCGCGGCGGGCCAGGTACCAGCCGTAGTGGTGGCTGGAGAGCAGAGCGCGAGCCTCGGCGACGCTGTCAACCGGCATCGAGATGCGCGTCATGCAGCGGTCCACCTCGCAGCCGATGACGACACGGGACTGTTGGGAAGCGCCGTGCTGGGCCTGCTCAGCGGCTCTGCATCAGCCGCTTCGCCATCCTCTGGCTGGCTCTATGAGACGCCGGCCGGCAGTGTGCGTGTCTCGGCCGACCGCAGCCACATCACGGTCTGCGACCGCCATGACGACGGCTACGCCATCGACGCCGAGTACGCCACCTCGATGCTCGGCATCTATATCGTGCCCGATTCCAACGGTCACCGCGCGGGCTGTGGTACGGACCGGACCACGCCGTAAGCGCGCACGTCGAGCCCGAGAATGTCTACGTAGTAGAGGATCATCGATCCCTTGATCATGTTGATCGGGATCGACGTGCCAAATATGCCTATGGCGTAGCGCCAAGCGGGAGTGCGAGCCGTACCGAGCTGGGACGCAGGATCAGTGTTGTCGGTACGGCTACCGCCAAGCAAGCGCTCAGCCAGAGCTGGACCAGGCCCGGTGTTCCGCCTCGCGCAGCTGCTCCTCCGCGGTCGTCTCCACCCTGGCCATCGCCACCCGCAGGATCGGCGGCGCCATCAGCGAGGTCACCACCGCCACCAGGAGCACGATGGTGTAGCTCTCCACGCTGAGGATGCCCAGCCGCAGGCCGACCATGGCCACCACGACCTCGATCACGCCGCGAGCGTTGAGGCCAGCGCCGAGTGCGAGCGCCTCCCAGTTGCTGAGCCTGCTGAGCCTGGCACCGACGTAGACGCCGACGAACTTGCCGATGATCGCAACCGCGAGGACGGCGAGGCCGGCGAGCAGCACCTCGGGCTGGAGCAGCGAGGTGAGGTCCATCCGGAAGCCCGCCGTGGCGAAGAAGATCGGAGCCAGCACCGACAGGACGACCGTGCGCAGCGGAGCCAGCTTGGGCAGGTACTCCCGGCCCGCGGTGCCGATCAGGATGCCGACGACGAAGGCGCCGAAGACCGCCTCCAGGCCGAGTGCGTGGGTCCCGGCCGAACTCAGCAGGACGAGCACGACGGCGACCGCGATGACCGGCGCGGAGTCGCCGGATCTGTCGGCGACCCGCAGGGCTCCCCGGACCACCGGGCGGCCGAGCGTTAACGCGAACAGGACGATGGCCAGCAGGCAAGCCACCGAGAACAACACGGTGCCGGTGGAGATGGCGCTGACCGCCATGGCGCTGACGACCGACAACATCAACCAGCCGAAGGCGTCGTCGATCATGCCGGCGGTCAGCGTGAGCTGGCCGATGTTGCGGTGCAGCAGCTTCATGTCCAGCAGCGTCTTGGCGATCACCGGGATCGCGCTGACGCACATCGCCACCCCCATGAACAGCGCGAAGACGGTGACGTCGACTCCGTCCGGTACCAACGTCCCGGGGAACAGGAATCCGGTGGCGATGCCCAGGCCGAGCGGCACGATCAGGCCGCCGAGGCTGATCCCGGCGGCGGTGCCGGCCCGCCTGCGGACCAGTCCCATGTCCATGTGCATGCCGGTCAGTCCGACCAGCAGGAGGACGCCGAGCTGTCCGACGGCGTCGAGCAGGTGGAACTGTCCGGCCTGGGCGGGGAAGAGCCAGCGCTGGAAGTCAGGAGCGGCCCAGGCCAGGAGGGAGGGGCCGAGGATGACGCCGACCAGCAGCTCGCCGACGAGAGCCGGCATGCCCAGCCGCACGGCGAGCCGGCCCAGGGCCATCGCCAGCAGGAGCAGCAGGCCGAGCTGTAACAGGAAGAGGAGCAGCGTGTGCGAGGCGATGGCGGCTACGGGGGCGGACGACGACGACAGCAGCATGACTCTCCATTGGTCAACTGCGGCGTGATTCCAGAGCTCCAAGATCGCGCAAGACGTAGCGCCGGTGGTCGATCTCCTCATCCATCACGACGGCCAGGGCTTCGTGCACCGGGGGCGAGGGCTCGTCCCAGGCGGAGGGGAGGCTTCCCGGGCAGTCGCTGTGGAGGCGGTCCTCGGTGAGGTCGTCGAGGAGGTCGCGCACGAGCGCCATCCGCGCCAGCCGTACCGCGAGGACTTCCGCGTACGACGGACGGGCGTCGAGGTCGAGCTCCGGCAGCGCCTCGGAAGGGTAGTCGCCGGGCGGGAGGGCGGCGGAATAGTGGGGAGAGGGGAGGTCGAGGATGATCTGGGAGACCCACAGGTCGGTGGCGAAGACGAGATGGCGGAGGGTCTCCACCAGGGACCACTCCTCTTCCACCCGCTCGTGCCGGAGCGGCTCGGGCAGGCGCTCGGCCCGCGCGATCGTCTCGGCCCAGAGCGTCTCGATCGTCCGCCACGCCTCGCGATGGTCGGCGACCGTCTTCATCTCCCGCACGAGAACCCGCTCGGGATGGCGGCGGTCGAGCTCGGCGGCCACGTATCCGGTCACGTCGATGCCGTTGACGGTGAAGTTCTCGATCTCGCCGGAGACGGAGACGTCGACCAGGACTGAAGAGATGATCCTTACCTGGCGCATATCGCAGTCACGGAATCTCGACCCGGTCAGGTCGGCGCCGGTGAAGGAGGAGCCCTGCAGATCCTGCGCATCGGAAGGTGCCATTGGATCATTATCTTCAGGGCCTCTGATCGAGTCGAGGGTTCGGCGGGCTCCATGTGCCTCCGGCGTGTCCCGTGAATCGGGGATACGCATGGCGGGCAAGTGAAGCCACGCTGATCTGATGCGACTGAACCCGCGAACGCGCCAGCAGATCGACTCCCCTTTCGACGCGGCCTATCTCCTCCTGGACCAACGGTGCAAGGAACGCGATCTGCTCGACCTGGCGCAGGGGGCTCCGCCGTACCCCACCGCGCCGGCGGTGGTCGAGCACGTGGCTTCGGTCGCGCGGCAGGCGGACGGCGGGGCCTACGTGGAGATCGCCGGTCTGCCACGGCTGCGGCAGCGGTTCGCGGAGGAGCTCACCCAGGCGTACGGCGGGCGGATCGGCGAGGAGAACGTCATCGTGACCGCCGGCTGCAACCAGGCGTTCTGTCTGATCGCCGCCGCGCTGGCGGAGGCGGGTGACGAGATCATCCTGGCCTTGCCCTTCTATCCCAACCACGACATGTGGCTGCGGCTGACCGGGATCCAGCCGGTCTACCTACAGTCGGGCCCGGACCTGGTGCCGACGGTGGAACGTGCCGAGACGCTGGTCGGCTCGCGGACGCGGGCGATCGTGCTGATCACGCCGGGCAACCCGAGCGGCGTGACGCTCGCTCCGGAGGTGATCGCGGAGTTCGCGGAGTTCGCCGCGCGCAAGGGGATCGCGCTGATCCTGGATGAGACCTACCGCTCCTTCCGCGACACCGAGGAGCCCGCGCACAAGCTCTTCGCCGATCCGGGCTGGGGCGAGACGGTGGTCAGCCTGCACAGCTTCTCCAAGGACTTCGCGCTGCCCGGCTATCGGGTCGGGGCCCTGGTGGCCTCGCCGGAGGTCAACCGCGAGGTGCTGAAGCTGCTCGACTGCGTGGCGATCTGCGCGCCGAGGATCGGGCAGGAGGCCGCCTGGGCCGGGCTGACCGGGGCTGCGCAGTGGCGGCGTGAGCGGGCTGGCGAGCTGGCCGCCAGGCGGCGTGGCTTCGCCGAGGCGATGGCCGCGCGGCCGGGCGGGTTCGAGCTCGTGTCGGTGGGCGGGTTCTTCGGGTGGGTGAGGCATCCGTTCGCCGGGCGGCCCACCGAGGAGGTCGTCCGCGACCTCGCGATCCGCCTCGACACCCTGGTCATCCCGGGAACGGCCTTCGTCCCGGGCGACCAGGGGATGATCCGGGTGAGCGTCGGCAACCTGACCGGCGACGTCTTCGCCGACCTCGCCGAACGCTTCGAGATGGTGCGCAAGCTCTAGAAGTCTCTAGAAGTCGATCCTCATCACGACCCGCCTGGGTGTGGGCTTAGCGATCTCGCGGAATCCGGCCTCTACGAAGATGCTGCGACTGCCCACGTGAAGCTCACCCCAGGGCACGTCCCGTCCCTCCGAGGTCAGCATCGGATAACCCTCCAGCGCGCGGGCTCCAGCCTTGCGGGCGAACTCGACCGCGGCGTGGGCGAGGGCTCCGCTGACTCCTCGCCGGCGGTAACCGGCCCTGGTGAAGAAGCAGGTGACCGCCCACACGCCGGCATCCTTGACGTCCTCGTCGCGGTCCAGCCAGGGGACCCGGGTGTCGAGCAGCCGTGGATACTCGGTGCGGGGCTCGACTGCGCACCAGCCGACCGGCTCGTCGTCGAGGAAGGCCACCAGCCCGCTGGTCGTGCCGGAGCCGGGATATCCGCAGTCGGTCTGCTCGCGCAGGCGGTGCTTGCGGTCGGCGAGAGTGTGGTTGAACCACTCGACATGCCGGATCTTGTACCGCTGGCACTGGCACTGGGCTGCCTCGCCACGCTTGCCGAAGACCGTCTGCAGGTTTTCCCAGCTCACTTCGTTGGCGGGTAGAGCTACGATCATCGTCGGCGCCCCTTCCAGAGGCCCATCGTCCCGAAGCAGTCCCGAAGCACTCTAGCCGACCGCTTCTCACCTCAGGCGTCCCCTAAAGCGGGGAACGGTCTTCAGCTGGATCGTCGGCCACGATATGCACATGTTCTCGGCTAATCGGTTCAATTGGTTGAGCTTCGATGTCACCTCCACGCTGCCCACCGGCTGGCGCGAGGAGATCGAGAAGGTCGCCCGCAACGACCGAATCACCAAGCACCTGGTCCCGCCGCACTCCACCTCCCGGGAAGGTCCCGAGGTGAAATCCCTGCAGATCATGACCGTACGGGGTCACCTGATGTGGGACCGCCTGCCCTGGCTGATCGACCTGTACCGAGGCTACTTCCGCGAGTTGTACGAGAGTGCGACCGGTCGGCGGATCTATCCGACCGAGGACCGGCGCTACGCGGTCGTCATGAACGTCCAGGAAGGCGGCGACCGCTACGAGTGCCACGTGGACACCAACCCCGTCGAAGCGCTCCTCTACGTCACTGACCACCCCCGTGGCACCGGCGGCGAGCTCGTGGTGGCCAACGACGACCGGGTCCAGTCGGTCGAGGAGGTCGACGAGGACTGCTCGATCCTCTACCCGGTGGCCGGGCACATCGTCTTCTTCGACGCGCGGCGCTTCCCGCACTACGTGCGCCAGCTGCGCGAGCCCGGGCTGCGCATGGCGGTCGGCATGAACTACTACACCGACGAGTGCCCGGAGATGACACGGCCGCAGGACCTCAACGAGTACCTGTACGGCCGGCCGTAACCGTCATGCGAGAAAAGCGCGGCCGGCTCCGGCGGGTGGCACGATGGGGCCTGATCCTGGTGGTGGTCCTCTCCCTCACCGGCGCGGTGCTGGGCGTGTGGACAGTGCGCCGCCCGTTCCCGCAGTACGAGGGCACGCTGACGCTGGCCGGCCTGTCCGCGGAGGTGAAGGTCCTCCGCGACGGGCACGGCGTGCCTCAGATCTACGCGCGCACCGAGGCCGACCTGTTCAAGGCCCAGGGTTACGTCACCGCGCAGGATCGTTTCTGGGAGATGGACTACCGCCGCCACCTGACCTCCGGCCGCCTGTCGGAGCTGTTCGGCGGCTCGCTGGTCAGCACCGACGCCTTCTTCCGCACTTTGGGCTGGCGGCAGGTGGCCGAGCAGGAGTGGCGGCTCATCTCCCCGGAGGCCCGCGGCTACTTCCAGGCTTACGCCGACGGGGTCAACGCCTGGATCGCCGACAACGGCGGCCCCGACGCGACCGGCGCCAAGAGCTTGGAGTACACCGTCCTTGGCCTGCAGAACGACGGCTACACCGTGGCTCCGTGGGACCCGATCGACTCCATCGCCTGGCTCAAGGCGATGGCGTGGGACCTGCGCAGCAACCTGAGCGCCGAGGTCGCCCGCGCGTCGCTGCTCGCGCACGGCCTCAGCCGCGCGCAGATCGGCGAGCTGTTCCCGGCCTACCCGTACGACCGCAACCGGCCGATCGTCGACGGCGGCACGCCTCCGGTCACCGTCATGTCCGGCGCGACCCCGCCGCGTCGCGCTTACCAGGAGGCGGCCCCGGCGCTGGCCGCGCTGCGAGCTCTGCCGGGCCTGCCCGGCCTGCTGAGCTCGAACGGCGCCGGCGTGGGCTCCAACTCCTGGGTGGTCAGCGGCGCGCTGACCGCCTCCGGCAAGCCGCTGCTGGCCAACGACCCGCACCTGAGCCCTTCCCAGCCGAACGTCTGGTACCAGGTCGGCCTGCACTGCGAGTGCCGGCTGAACGTCCAGGGCTTCACCCTGTCCGGCCTGCCCGGCGTGATGATCGGCCACAACGACCGCGTCGCCTGGGGCCTGACCAACCTGGCTCCCGACGTCACCGATCTCTACCTGGAGAAGATCGACGGCGACCGGTACCTCGGCGGCTCCGCCTGGCGTGACCTCACCGTCCGCCAGGAGGTCATCAAGGTCGCCGGCGGCGAAGCCGTACCCATCACCGTGCGCTCCTCCAAGCACGGCCCGCTGCTGTCGGACCGGTCGGCGGAGCTGTTCGGGATCGCGAGCCACCAGGCCGCCACGCCGCAGCCCACACCCAGCCTCGACCTGGAAGCTCCCAATGTGCCTCCCGCCGCCTCGCAGAGCCCCTACGGGGTGGCGTTGCGCTGGACCGCACTCACTCCCGGCCGCACCGTGGAGGCGATCTTCGCACTCAACCGGGCGGCGGACTGGGAGGACTTCCGAGCCGCGGCCGCCCTGTTCGACGTGCCTTCCCAGAACCTCGTCTACGCCGACGTGGACGGCAACATCGGCTACCAGGCCCCGGGCCGCGTGCCGGTCAGAGGCAAGGGCGACGGCCAGTGGCCCGCTCTGGGCTGGGATCCCGCCTACGACTGGAAGGGTTATGTGCCCTTCGCCGAGCTGCCTCAGCAGTACAACCCGCCCGGCGGCGTGATCGTCACCGCCAACCAGGCGGTCACCAGGCCGGACAAGGGCCCCTACCTCACCGCCGACTGGTCGTACGGCTACCGCAGCCAGCGGGTGTTCGACCTGATCGCCGAACGCGCGGCCCGCGGGAAGCTCGACCTGGACGACATGCGGGAGATGCAGTTCGACAACCGCAACGGCTTCGCGCCGGAGCTGGTGCCGGTCCTGCTGGCGGCCCAGGGCCTGAGCGGCGCTTCGGCGCCGGCCCGCGAGCTGCTGCGCGGCTGGGACTTCCAGCAGCCGGCTGACTCGGCCGCCGCCGCCTTCTACAACGCCACCCTGCGGCACCTGCTGCTGCGGACCTTCGACGAGGTGCCGGAGGGCCAGAAGCCGGCCAGCGGCGACGGTTCGTGGGAGATCCTCCGGCCGCTGCTCGGCAAGCCGTCCTCGCCGTGGTGGGACGACAGGACGACGCCGAAGGCCGAGTCGATGAACGACATGCTCGTGACCGCGATGAACGAGGCGACCACCGAGCTGACCGAACTGCTCGGCGACGAGCCGAAGGACTGGCGATGGGGTGATCTCCACACACTGACGCTGCGGAACGCCACCTTCGGTGAGTCCGGCATCGCGCCGGTCGAGTGGCTCTTCAACCTCTCCCCGGTGGCGGCGGCCGGCGGCGCGGACATCGTCAACGCCACGGGCTGGACGCCGGAGCAGGGCTACGAGGTCGACTTCGTGCCCTCCATGCGGATGATCGTGGACCTGGCCAACCTGGACGGCTCGGCCTGGTCCCAGCTCTCCGGCAACTCCGGCCATGCCTTCCACGCCAACTACGGTGACCAGCTGGAGCTGTGGCGCACCGGCCGCACGGCCCCGATGGTGTGGTCACGCGAGCGGGTGGAGTCGCTGGCCGAGAACACGCTCAGGCTGGTTCCGCCACCGCGGTGAGCACCAGCCCATCCCGTACGGCGAAGCGGCCGGCGAAGACGTCGAGCCGCTTCCCCTTCACGATCGGGCCGAGCACGAGCAACCGGGTGGTGAACCGCCCGATCCCGCCATCGAGGTCGTGGCCGAAGGTGATGTCCGCGCCGTCGAAGTCGAGGAAGAGCCCGGTCAGCGGGAACCACGCCTTGTAGACCGACTCCTTGGCGCTGAACAGCAGCCGGTCCCAGGCCACGCCGGGAATCGCCGCCGTGAGGCCGGCGAGCCTGGCCTGCTCGGCGGCCGAGGCCACCAGCTCCAGCACGTTGGCCGGCAGCGGCTCGTTCGGCTCGGCGTCGACTCCCACGGTGGCCAGGGTCGAGCGCCGCGCCACCACCGCCGCGCGGTAGCCGACACAGTGCGTGATGCTGCCCACCACCCCTTCAGGCCACCGCGGAGCACCACACTGGTCCTTGAGGATCGGGCCCGGCGGCAGCCCGAGCTCTGGCGGGTCGTCGAAGGCCTCGGCCGTGACGACGGCGGCCGGCAGCAGCTCCTCGATCATGCCGGGAGGACCCTGACCGGCTCCGGATAACGGCCGCGGCGGCGCCACTCCCGGGGATAGCCCACGGAGACCTCCATGAACGGCACTCCGTCGTGCCAGGTGGTCCGGCGGATGTGCAGGTGGCCGTAGACGACCGCCGCCACGTTGAAACGGCGGTGCCAGTCGGCGGTCCGCTCCGTGCCGCACCACTGCGCGAACTCCGGATACCGCAACACCCGCGTCGGCTCCCGCACCAGCGGATAGTGGTTCACCAGGACGACGGGGATGCGGGGGTCGAGCTCCTCCAGCCGCCGCTCGGTCTCGACGACCCGGGCCTCGCACCAGGCTTCCACGCCGGGATACGGGTCCGGATGCAGCAACATCTCATCGGTGCAGACCACGCCGGTGTCGTAGGCCAGGGCCAGCGACTCCTCCTTGGTCGACGTGCCCTCCGGCCGGAAGCTGTAGTCGTACAGCAGCAGGAGCGGAGCCACCGTCACCGGCCCGCCGTCTCCTTCCCAGACCGGGTAGGGATCCTCGGGAGTGATGACGTCGAGCTCTCCGCACAGCTTCACCAGTTCCCGGTAACGCTCCTCGCCTCGGGGAGCCGACGGGTCACCGGAGGTCGTCCACAGGTCGTGGTTTCCCGGAGCCCAGATCACCTTGGTGAACCGCTCGCTGAGCATCTCCAGTGCCCACCGGATGTCGCTCTTCCGCTCGGCGATGTCGCCGGCGACGATCAACCAGTCGCGAGGGGAGTAGGGAAGGACCCGGTGAAGGTGGTGCCGGTTGTCCGGATGGCTGATGTGGAGGTCGCTGATCGCGAGCAGGCTGCTCACGCGGGCGTCACCCGAGCAGCAGTCGGCGGATGCCGGCCAGACCGGCGCTCAGCTCGGTCGAGGTGCCGCCGAAGCCCAGCCGCGCGTAACCGCTGAAGGACTCGCCGAAGCAGTGTCCGGGGACGAGCAGGACTCGCTCCTGTTCGGCCAGGCGGCGGCAGAGTCCGGTCACGTCGGGATGGCCGGGGAACTCCACGAAGGTGGCCACCCCGCCCGCCGGCGGGCGGACCTTGACCAGGCCGGGCAGCTCTTCGGCCCAGTCCAGCAGGGTCTTCAGGTTCGCTCTGGCGTGCTCGCGCTGGAGGGAGACGATGCGGTCGGCGTTCCTGACCGCCTTCTCCGCGAAGAACTCCAGGATCGGCGAGACGTAGAGAGCGATGTAGTCACGCAGCACCGCCATCCTGTGCAGCAACTCCGGTGGCGCCAGGCACCAGCCGACGCGCAGACCGGCCAGGCCATAACTCTTGGAGAAGGTGCCGAAAGCGATGCACTTGGCGTAGGAGCCGAAGGGCAGCGGGAGGGGTTCGGTGGTGTAGGTCAGCTCACCGAAGGCGTGGTCCCACACGAGCCACGCGCCGGCCTCCTCGGCTATCTCGATCAGTTCGCGCTGTTGCTGCGGGGTGATGGAGACGCCGGTGGGATTGTGCGGGAAATTGACCACGATCATCCGCGGACGGCTCTCCCTCGCCAGCCTCCTGAGCGAGCTCAGGTCGGCGGAGAAGCCATCGTCCCGGTTGAGGGCCCAGCGGGTGATCCGGCAGCCCAGACCAGCGGCGATGTCGTACAGCTGCTGGTAGGCCGGATCGACGACGATGACCTCGTCGCCGGGGTCGAGCAGGGTGTGCATCACGATGTAGATCGCTTCACTGGAACCGTGGGTGACCATCACCGGGTCCAGGTCACCGCCGGTCCAGCGGTCGGCGAGCGCTCTCCGTAAACGACTACCGCCGAAACTCTCGCTGTCATGAAATATCATCGGCCCGAGCTCGGAAAGCTCAAATTCACAGATGGATGCCAGTTCATTAATGGTCATATCGCGCACACCACTGCTGCCGATATCGTGATCGACTTTGTGGTAATAGAGGCGCATCCATTCTTCGAGTTCGGCAAGGACTAATTTCATGATTTCATTCCTCGCTCGATACGCTAGCTGGCCCGCGCAGTGATGGCCGCCCGGGTGAGTTCGGCTTTGTTCCCCACTCCGAGCTTGGTCCTGATGCGCTTGACGTAGGTGTCGACGGTGTGCGGGCTGATGCCGAGCCTGGTGGCGATCTGCCCGTGGGTCAGACCACGGGAGATCTGGTAGAGCACCTGCTTCTCGCGTCCGGACAGCGGCACTCCGGCGGTTTTGGCGCGGGCCGGCTGAGAGCCCTTGGCCGCGGGAATATCGCGGTTTCCGGAGGCGACGGCCTGGATCGTGGAGATCGCGTTCCGGGCCGATTCCCGGATACTGATGGCGCCACAGGCCCCCGCGTAGAGGTAGGGGTCGAGATCCACGCGGTCCTCGTGGAGCATGAGGATTCCCGCGCGTCCGGAGAGCCTCCTGATGTAGGAGAGGCCATCGTCCGGGGTGAGTGAGTTGATGTCGAGCAGCGCCACGTCCACGTCCCAGGACAGCTGCTCCTCGTCGATCCTGAATCCGAAGGTCACGGTCATTCCGGCGGTCTTCAGCGTATGGACGAGACCGACCAAGTAAATCGGCGAATCCGCGATGGCGGCGACCCTGATCATCGGCATCTCCTGTGCTTGCTGGATCGTTCCCAGGCGAATCGTACGTGGCCCCACTCCACGGTGACTTCGTCAATCATCGCCAGAACCACTGACCAATGCAATAGAAATCACTATGAAGTAGAACTTCATGATTCTGAGTTAGTCTTGTGGTCAGGAGATATTTCAACTATTTCCGGAAAGGCCGCTCGCCGGAATTTGTTCGTCTGGAATTTGATCCGGGAGCTCGTCCTCCAGACGCCGCAGCCGCGGGTGGAGTGCGGCGATGGTCACGGAGAGTAAGATCAGACCTCCCATGACCATGATTAGCAAGGCGATGCCTCTCCCCGGTCCGTCGCCGATGAGCACGGCGAGGCTGGGAGAGGCGACCGCATCGCGGCCGACCAGCGGCTCGAAGACCCGCTCGGCCAGCAGGCCGGCCACGCAGTAGGCGATGAGCTGCGGAATCGAGATGACCATGTTTTGCAGCGCGCCGACCCGGCCCAGCATCCCCGGCTCCACCTTCGACTGCCAGACGGCCTGGTTGGTGGCCATGAAGGCGGCCAGGCCCCCCATGAAGAGGAAGGCCGCCACGGCGACCATCGCGACGTTCGGCCGCAACGAGCCGATGACCGTGGCCGCCGCGAGGAGCAGGCTCATCACGAACAGGCCGCGGACCCGGCGTTTCGGCCCACCCCAAATGCTCACCGCTCCACTGGCCACGAGCATGCCGAGACCGCCGATCGTCATGACCGTGCCCAGCGCGTCCGAGGAGGCGAAGGAGAGCACGAGCGGAGTGATCAGCAGGTCGATGAAGCCGGCGCTGAAGTTCACCGCGCCGAAGAAGATCATGAGAGCGAGCAGGCCCGTGCGGGCGGCCACGTAACGCCAGGCCTCCCTGAACTGCACGCGCGGCTCCTCCTCCGGCTCACCTTCGGTCTGCACCGCCTTGCGCGGCCTCGGGCTGGGCACCCGTACGGCCAGCAGCGTGATCAGAGCCAGGCCGAAGGAGAGGCCGTCGATGAGCACGATGCCCTCGATGCCGATGAGCAGCAGCAGGAAACCCGCCGAGATCGGAGCCAGCAGCTCGCTCACCGACAGCGCGAACATCCGCAGGCCGTTGGCGCGGCCCAGGTGTTCCTTAGGCACCAGCAACGGCACCAGCGAGCCGAAGGCCGGCCCTTCGAAGGCGGACAGCAACGAGAGTCCGGCCACGACGAGATAGACGTGCCAGATGGCGAAGGTGTCGGTGACGAGCAGCGCCGCCAGGGTCAAGGTGATCGCCATGGCGCCGATGTTGCTCAGCAGGAGCGCTCGTTTGGCTCCCCACCGGTCGACGAAGGTCCCCGCCAGCGGCGAGATCAGGATCGAGGGCAGCAAGGCGATGGCGAAGACGGTGCCGAGCTGGATGGCCGAGCCGGTCTGCTGGTAGACGTAGACCCCGAGGGCGAAGCCGCCGAGGTTGGTGCCGACCATCGAGGCGAACTGGCCGCTCCAGACCACTACGAAGGTTCGCATGCCGGTCATGGCTTCTCCCTGCCCAAGCCCAGGTCGGCCCCGATCGTCTCGATGACCAGGCTGTCGCCCTCCCGGTCGAAGAAGTGACCGCCGGGAACAGAGGTGAGATCGAACCCGGCGGTGGTCTCGGCCTTCCAGCCCATCATTCGCTCAGGCGGCGACTCCGGATCATCCGAGCCGGCGAACGCGTGGATCGGCAGGTCGAGCGGAGCCGCAGGCTGGAAGCCATGCGTGCTGAGCACGGTCAGGTCGGCGTCGAGCGTGGCCAGCAGGACGGCGAGCAGCTGGGGTTCGGCCAGCACCTCGGCCGGAGTGCCGCCCATCTCGCGGACGTAACCCTCCAGGCCGTCGTCCCGGCCCTCCCAGGTCCAGTTCCCGTCGTCCAGGCAAGGAGCGGCGCTGGCCGCCACATAGAGAGCACGCGGCTGCGGCAGAGCCCGCTCACGTAACTCGTGAGCGAAGGCCCACGCCACGCGGGCACCCATGCTCGTGCCGTACAGCGCGAACGGCTGGGCCAGCAGCGGCTCGACGGCGGTGATGAAGTCGTCGATCAGCGGGCCCATCCGGCGGTAGGGAGACTCGCCGAAGCGGTCGGCCCTGCCGGGTAACTGGACCGCGACCACGTCGATGCCCGGGGCCGCCAGCGTGGCCCAGTGGCGGAACATGCCCGCGCTGGCGCCGCCGCTGTGGAAGCAGAGAAGCTGGACGCCGCCCGGCGAGGGGCGGCTGAATCTTTTGAGCCAGCGGCGGTCACCCGTCAGCGCTTGGCTTTGAGACCCGTGCACAGCACCTCCAGCAGGTCGGCGGAGCCGTCAAGGAAGCGATGGTGCTTGCCCCTCAGGAGCACTGAGGTCGCCTCGCCGCACGCGTCCCAGCCGCCCATGGTCGAGTAGGGGATCTCGTCGTCCTCGGTCCAGCCGATCGCGGTGATCGGGCCGGGCAGCCGCAGTGGATCGGGCACCACGTAGCGCTTGTTGACCTCGACGTCGGAGCGGAGCACCTCGACGTAGAGCTCGATCAGCTCGGGCGAAGGCGTGCCGCCCAGCTCGCGGATCAGCTTCTCCAGCTCGGCGCCGAGCTCGACGTCGTTCATGGACAGGAAGCGGCCCGCCGGGCCGTCCTGCGGAGCGACCTCGGAGGAGACGTAGAGGTTGGCCGGCGCGGGCCTGCCGGTGCGCACCAGCTCGGCCGAGGTCTCGTAGGCGGCCAGGGCCGAGCCGCAGTGGCCGAAGAAGGCGAAGGGCACGTCGAGGTACGGCTCCAGCGCGTCCGCCATGCTCGCGGCCAGTTCCTGGTAGCTCTGGTAGGTGGGCTCAGCGAAGCGTGTCTCGTGTCCGGGCAGCTCGACCGGCAGGAATTCGACGCCGTCGTGTTGCCGCGGCCACCTGCGGTACATGCTGGCTCCGCAGCCCGAGTACGGGATCAGGAAGACCCGTCCAGTCGCCGAGGCCGAGGGCATGGCGGGCAGCCACTTGTCGCGCTGCCTCTGCTGGGACATGGGACGGGCCTCCTGGAGTTCGGGTCAGGCGATGACCTTCGCGGCGATGGGCAGGTGCTTGTAGCCGGAGATGAAGTTGGAGTGCATCCGGACCTGCTCACCGGCCGGCTCGAAGCCGGTGAAGCGGGTGAGCAGCTCGGTGAAGAGGATCCGCAGGGTGACCCGGGCCAGCGTGTGGCCGACGCAGTAGTGCGGGCCGATCCCGAAGGCCAGGTGCTTGTTGGGCCTGCGGCGCAGGTCGAAGCGCTGCGCGTCGGGGAAGACCTCCTCGTCGCGGTTGGCCGCGCCGAGCCAGGTGACCACCGCGTCCCCTGCCTTGATCTCCGTGCCGTGGACCTCGGTGTCCTTGACGGCGTAGCGCATGAAGTGGCTGACCGGCGAGGCCAGCCGCAGGGCCTCCTCCACCGCGGAGACGGTAACCGACTGGTCGGCGGCCCACTTCTCCAGCAACCCGTCGCCGATGTGCTCGGACATGACGTAGTTCGGCGAGTGTGGCGTGGTCACCACCGCGCCGAGCAGCACGCTGTAGCAGTTGGACATGACCTCGCCCGGCGTCATGGTCCGGCCGTCCACCTCGGTGGTGATCAGGACGCTGATCAGGTCGTCGCCGAGGTTGCGGTGGCGCTCGTGGTAGATGTCCTGGAAGTAGGCGAACAGCTCGCGGTGGGCTTGGTCGAGCGTGCTCCTGGGGCCGCCTGGCATCCGGTACTCGGGGTCGTCCGGCGCGATCGAGGCGTTGAGCAGCTTCTCCAGCCGGGGCCAGTCCGAGCGGGGCAGCCGCATCATCTCGCCGCCGACCGCGACCGGCAACATCAGCATGGCCTGGGCGAAGTCGAACGATCCGTCGTCGGCCAGCGGCTGGATGATCTCCAGGATCAGGTCGCGGATGAGCTCGTGCTGGCGTTCGGCGGCCTTGATGGACAGGGCCTTCTGCAGCCGGGCCCGCATGATCGTGTGGCGCGGCGGGTCGGTGGCGGCGATCTGCCTGCCGCCGGCCGGGTCCTCCACTCCGATGATGTTGAGCAAGGTCCCGCGTTCGGAGGTGAAGGTGGCCGCGTCGCGGAGCACTCGGTCGGCGTCGTGGTACTTCAGCACCGACCAGAAGCCGTTGCGCTCGTCGGCCTGCTGCCATTCGAGGTGGTCCAGGTCGCGCAGGTCGTCCCAGCGCTCGCGGAAGTCGAGGCTCGTGTAGAGCATCGGGTCCGCCAGCCCGCCGACCGGACAGCCGCTATCGGGTTCCCGCATTGGTGGCCTCCTTGTCGACGCCCTGGCGACGCAGCTCCTCCGCGAGATCCGCGATGGTTGGCCGCAGGAACAACGTGCGGGCCGGCAGCTTGACGTCGAAGGTGTGGTGCAGAACAGCCAGCAGCTCGGCGGCGAGCAGAGAGTGGCCGCCGAGCTCGAAGAAGTTGTCCTCGACCCCGATCGGCTCGACGTCCAGCGCGTCGCTCCAGATCTCGGCCAGGAGCTGTTCGGTCGGGTCGCGCGGCTCGACGTAGTCGTTCCACACGTTGCGAGGGATCTTGGTGGGCAGGGCGGAACGATCCACCTTGCCGTTCGGGTTGAGCGGGATGTCCTGCAGCACGATGACCGCCCACGGCACCAGATGCGCCGGGAAGACCGCCTGCAGCCGCTCACGCAGCGTCACGCCGAACGCGCCGTGCTCCTCGGGGTCCACCTGCTGGCCGACCGCGACGTAGGCGAGCAGCTTGGTGTCGCCGGCACCGTCGGTGTAGGTCAGGGCCGCGGCCTGCTCCACCTCCTCGTAGGAGGAGAGCTCCACCTCGACGGTGCTCAGCTCGACCCGATACCCGCGGATCTTGACTTGGCGGTCGGCCCGGCCGAGGAAGTCCAGCGTGCCGTCCTCCTCCCAGCGCGCCAGGTCGCCGGTGCGATACATCCGGCTGCCTGGTGGTGCGGAGGGGTCGCAGTCGGCCACGAACTTCTCGGCGGTCGCGCCGGGCCGGTTGAGATAGCCGATGGCCACGCCGTGGCCACCGACCCACAGCTCGCCGATCTCGCCCGGCGCCACCGGCCGGAGCCGGTCGTCGAGCACGGCGGCGGTGCTGCCGTCGATAGGGATGCCGATCGGCACCCGCGAGGCGGAGCTGATCTGGCTCGTCGTCCAGCAGGTGCTGAAGGTGGTGTTCTCCGTCGGGCCGTAGCCGTTGGTGAAGATCAGGCCGGGATAGTGGGACATCACCCGCTGCACGTGCGTCGGCGAGAGGACGTCGCCGCCGGCCAGCAGGTGCCGGACGCCGGCCAGGCCGTCGAGGTGATGGGTGACGATCTTGTGGAAGAGGCCGGTGGTCAGCCAGAGGACGGTGACTTCCTCCGCCTTGACCACCGCCACGATCTCTTCCAGGTCGGCGTGCCCGGTCGGCGCGAGCGCTAGCCGGCAGCCGCGCACCAGCGGCATCCAGATCTCGAAAGTGGAGACGTCGAACCCGACCCGGGTCAGTTGCAGGAAGACGTCGTCGTCGCGGACGTCGATCCAGGTGGGCTGGTCGATCAGCCGCCAGATGGCGGTGTGAGAGACCACCACTCCCTTGGGCTCGCCGGTCGAGCCGGAGGTGTAGCAGACGTAGGCCGGGGTGTCCGGATGCGTGAGCCCGCCGAGGGGATCGGTCGCGGAGCCAGCCAAAGCGATCATGTCACGCTCCAGCGGCAGCACCTGGGCCACCTCCGGCGCGTGATCAAGGAAATCCACACCCACGACGGCGAACCTGGCCTGAGCGTCCCGCACGATCCGGGCACGCTGGGCCTGCGGTTCGGCGGGGTCGAGATAGAGATAGGCGCCGCCGGACTTGAGGATCGCCGTCAAAGTGACGATGAGCTCAGGCGTGCGGCCCATGACGACGGCGACCACCGCCCCTCCGCCGACCCCGACCTCGCGCAGCCGTACCGACAGAGCATCGGCGGCGCGGTCGAGCTGGCGGTAGGTGAGGGTGGCCCCCACGTAACTGATCGCGATCCGATCCGGCGTGCGGGCGGCCTGCTCGGCCACCATCTCGTGCACGCACCGCGGCATGGCCATCGTCGCCATCATCGCTGGCCGAGAACAGTACGGCTGGCGCTGCGCGGGTTGTCATCGAACGGCTTCATAACACTCCTTCGCGACACGCGGACCCGCCACAAAGCTATAGATTTCCCTCTCTTCATTACCGTCCCGACTTCACGGGACATTTCGGTTATCGCCGGGCAGCCTACGGTTGCCGAGTGACTGATGAGCTGAGTCGGATCGCCGCCCTGCCCCCCGAGAAGCGGGAGCTTCTCGAGCGGAGGCTCGCCGAGTTGATGTCAGCACGGGTGTCCCCGCCGGACGATAGGATCAGGCCGCGAGACCGTTCCGGCCCGACCCCGCTGGGCATCGCGCAGCAGCGGGAATGGGCCGTGGAGCGCTTCCGCGGCGCCAACAACATCACCGGTGCTTTCCGCATCGAAGGCGAGCTGGACCTGGATCTGCTCAGCGCGGTGCTCACCCAGGTGGTCGAGCGGCACGAGGTGCTCAGATCCACCTTCGGCCTCGACGCGAGCGGCACGCCGATCCAGACGGTGCACGAGGTGAGCCGCGTACCGATCCCGGTCGTCGACCTGTCCGACCTCGCACCGGACGAACAGCGGGACGAATTACGGCGGCGCTGCCTGGCGGAGGTCTCGCGCCGGTTCGATCCGAAGGACCCGCAGCGGCTCCGGATCACCATGTTCCACCTGGCCGAGGAGACCGAGGTCGCGCTGTTCGCCACCGACCACGCCGCCTCGGACGCCTGGTCGCTGTCGATCATCGTGCAGGAGGTCGCGCAGCTCTATCTCGCGCAGAGCGGCCAGGGAGTGCCCCCGCCGCCGCCGATGATCCAGTTCGGCGACTACGCCGCCTGGCAGCGCGACCTCTTCGACGAGCAGCGCATCTCCGAGGAGGTGAAGTACTGGCGGGAGGTGATGGAGGGCATCCCGACCGGCTCGGCGTTGCGGACCGACCGGCCGTATCCGGCCCGGCCGGCCTTCACCGGCGACGTGGTCTCGGTCCACCTCTCTGTCGAGCTCAGCGCCGAGCTGCGCCGCTTCCTGGAGCAGGAAGGCGCCTCGCTCGGCACGGTCATGCTCGCCGCCTGCTCGGTGCTCATGCACCGGCACCTGGAGCAGGACGACCTCGTCGTGGGTTCCCTGGTCTCCGGCCGCACGCGGGTCGAGACCGAGCGGCTCATCGGCTGCTTCGCCAACCCGCTTCCGCTGCGCATGCGGCTCGATTCCGGCCACACACTGCGCGAGGTCGTACGCCAGGCCCGTGACACCGTCTCCGACGCTCTCAACCACCAGGACGTGCCGTTCGACCGGCTGATCGAGGCCCTGGGCCTGGGCCGCGAAGCCTCGCAGACCTCGCTGAGCGGCATGTGGCTCAACGTGCTCACCGTCCCCGACACCGCGCTGGAGCTGCCCGGACTGCGGCTGACGCCGGAGCCGATGGATCTCGGCCTGGCCTCGGTGGACCTGACCGTCGCGGTCATCCCGAAGGACGACCGGCTGGAGCTCCAGTGGCAGTACATGACCGAGCTCTTCGACGCGGAGACCGTGCGGCTCCTGGCCGACCAGCTCCATGAGATCGTGCGCCAGATCGTCGCCACGCCGGACCAGCCGGTGGAGAGTGTGGTGCTCGGCGGCCCCGAACCCGTCGTGGAAGCGGAGAGGGAGAGCGCCGAAGGGCCGACCTTCATCGAGCTCTTCCGCCGGCGGGTCGCGCTGGCCCCCTACTCTCCGGCGGTCGTCTGCGACGGCGTCCCGACCCGCTTCGGCGAGCTCAACCGGGAGGCCGAGCGGCTGGCCCGGCACCTGCGCGCACGAGGAGTCGGCGAGGGCACCAAGGTCGGCATCCTGGTGGAGCGTTCCCCACGGCTGCCCGTCGCCATCCTCGGCGTCCTGATGGCCGGAGCCGCCTACGTCCCCGTGGACCCCACCTATCCGCCGGAGCGCATCACCTTCATGCTGGCCGACGCGGAGGTCGGAGCTCTGGTCACCCAGCGGGACATGGTTCCCGGTGACGGCCTGCCGGAGCAGGTGGTCTATCTCGACGACCCGCTCGACGAGCTCGACGGCGAGCTGCCCGCGCCGAGCCCGGACGCGCTGGCCTACGTGATCTACACCTCCGGCTCGACCGGCCGGCCCAAGGGCACCATGATCGAGCACCGGTCCCTGGCGGTCTTCGCCCGTGACATCGTCGACCGGCTCGGGCTCGGCTCCGGCGACCGGTTCCTGCAGTTCGCCTCGGCCGGCTTCGACGTGCACGTCGAGGAGCTCTTCCCGACCTGGCTGGCAGGCGGCGCGGTGGTCATCCCCACCCAGCACTTCATCAGCGGCCAGGCCGATCTCACCGACCTGATCGAACGCGAGCGGATGACCGTCATCGAGCTGCCCACCGCCTACTGGCACGAGTGGGTCCGCGAGCTCGACCGGCAGGGCCGGGAACTGCCGCCGAGCCTGCGACTGGTGATCATCGGCGGCGAGCGGATTCTGCCCGAGCGGCTGGCCCTGTGGCGGCGGCTCGGCGTGCCGCTGATGCACGTCTACGGCCTGACCGAGACCACGGTCAGCTCCACCTTCTACCGCCTGGACCCGGCCGACCCGGACTACGACTGGCCCAACCTGCCGATCGGCACGCCGATCCCCTCGGCCGAGCTCCACCTGCTGGACAGCCGGCTGCGGCCGGTCCCGCCTGGCGGCGTCGGCGAGCTGTACATCGGCGGGGCCAGCGTGGCCCGCGGCTACCTCGGCCGGCCCGGTCTGACCGCCATGCGTTTCGTCGCCGACCCCGCGCGTCCCGGACGGCGTCTCTACCGCACCGGCGACCTGATCCGGCAGCGCGCCGACGGCAGCCTCGAATTCATCTCCCGCGTCGACACCCAGATCAAGATCCGCGGCTTCCGGGTGGAGCCGCTGGAGATCGAGTCGATGCTGAGCGAGCATCCCGGACTCGCCGCGGCGGTGGTGACGGTCCACGAGCCCACGCCCGGTGACCGGCGGCTGGTGGCCTACATCGTGCGGCGTCCCGAGCCGGCGGTCAGCCACGCGGAGCTGCGCCGCTTCCTGGAGCAGACGCTGCCGCCGTACATGGTGCCCTCGGTCTTCATCGACATCGACGAGCTGCCGCTCAACCACAACGGCAAGGTCGACCGGGCCAAGCTGCCCGCGCCGGACGGCGGGCGGCCAGAGCTGTCCGAGGAGTTCGTGGCTCCCCGGACGCCGCTGGAGCAGCGGCTGGCCGCCATCGTGGCGGGAGTCGTCGGCGTCGACGAGATCGGCGTCAACGACAACTTCTTCGAGATCGGCGGTGACTCCATCCTGGCCATCCAGGTGGTGGCCAGGTCTCAGGAGGCCGGGATCCGGCTGGAGCCGTACGACCTGTTCGCCAATCCGACTGTCGGCCTGCTGGCCGGCGTGGCGGTGGCGGGAGCCGTGGTCGACGCCGAGCAGGGCGAGGTGACCGGACCGGTGCACCTGGTGGCGGAGCAGCAGCGGTTCGCGCTGGCCGGACACGACGAGCCGCGCCGCTGGACCGTCTCGGCGACGCTGGAGCTGTCCGGCACGGCAGATCCCGATCAGGTACGGCAGGCCGCCGAGCGGCTGGTCGCCCACCACGACGGGCTGCGGCAGCGCTTCCTGATGGCCGGCGAGCGGACCAGGCTGCGGATCGCGCCGTGCGGCGACGCGATCCCGGTGGACGTCCACGACCTGTCCGGCCTCGGCGAGGAGGAGCGGGCCGGCCGGATCCGGCAGCTAGCCGAGAGCCCGGAGGCCGAGCTCGACCTGGCGGTCGGCCCGCTGCTGCGGCTGGCGCTGGTGCACTCCGGCGCCGGACGGCCGGACCGGATCGTCCTGACCGTCCACCGCCTGGCCGCCGACGCCACCTCCATGCGGATCCTCCTGGAGGACTTGGAGGCCCTGCTGGCCGGCCGGGAGCTCGCGGACAAGACCACCTCCTGGCAGTCCTGGGCCCGGCGGCTCAGCCGGCACGCCGGCACGCCTGCCGTGCAGTCGCAGCGCGAGCACTGGTCGGCGCTGCTGTCCGAGCACGTCGGACGGCTCCCCTACGACGGCTCGGCCGAGCACGCCGGACTCATCTCTTCGGAGCGGAGCGTGGTCGCCACGCTCGACGCCGAGGCCACCGCCGCCCTGTCGCGGGGTCCGCAGGGGATCGAGACGATCCTGCTGACGGCCCTCGGCCGGACTCTCAGCGGATGGACCGGGGCCGAGCGTCACGTGGTGGACCTCGAACGGCACGACCGCGAGCCGATCTTCGACGACGTCGACCTGACCAGGACCGTGGGCTGGTTCAGCCGCTCCTACCCGGTGCTGCTCGACGGCGTCACGGCGACCAAGGCCGCGCCGCTGGGCGGCATCGGCTGGCGGCTCCTGCATCACGGCTCCGACCCGCTGCCGGACTCCCCCGCCGAGCTCCGCTTCTCCTACCTGGGCCCGCTGGACCGGCTGCTGAGCCACGCGGCGAGCCCGCACGGGCGGCGGCCGTATCCGGTGGAGGTGGAGGCCTCGATCGTGGCCGGCAGCCTGGTGGTCCGCTGGAGCTACAGCGAGGACCTGCACGCCTGCCAGAGCATCCAGGCTCTGGCCGACGGCTACCTCGAGAAGCTGCGAGAGCTGATCGGCGCGGGACCGGCGCCGGCGGACTTCCCGCTGGCGCGAGTGTCGGCCGATCAGCTGGAGCAGTTGCTCAGCAAACTCGGTGCACCCAGCTGAGCGGATCGGGACGGCGGCCGTACTGGATGCCCAGGAGCTCTTCGCGCAGGCGGAGGGTGACCGGGCCCGGGCGGCCGTCGCCGATCAGCCACTCCTTGCCGACGCCGCGGACCGTGCCGACCGGCGCCATCACGGCGGCCGTGCCGCAGGCGAAGGCCTCGGTCATGACGCCGCTCTCGCACTCCTTGCGCCACTGGGAGATGGAGATCCGGCCTTCCTCGGCCTCGATGCCGAGGCGAGGCGCCAGCGTCAGCAGCGAGTCACGGGTGACGCCGGGCAGCAGCGTGCCGGTGAGCGACGGAGTCATGATCCGCTCGCCGTACCCGAAGAAGAGGTTCATGCCGCCCATCTCCTCCACCCACTGGTGCTCGCCGGAGTCGAGCCAGACCACCTGGTCGCAGCCCTGCTCGACGGCCTGGCGGGAGGCGGCGTAGGCACCGGCGTAGTTGCCGCCGGCCTTGGCGAAGCCGGTGCCGCCGGGGGCCGCGCGCGAGTAGTCCTCCGACAACCAGACGGTCAGCGCACGCGGAGTCCCGCCACCGAAGTAGGCGGTGGCGGGAGAGGCGATGACGCAGAACAGGTAGCTGGAGGAGGGCTGTGTGAAGGCCAGGCCGCGCTGGGTGGCGATCATGAAGGGCCGCAGGTAGAGGCTCTCGCCGAAGGTGTGCGGGACCCACGCTTGGTCCTGGGAGACGAGGAGCTCCAGAGCCCGGACGAAGATCTCGACCGGCATCTCGGGCATCTCCATGCGCCGCGCCGACCGGTTGAACCGCGCGGCGTTGGCCTCGGGCCGGAACAGGGCGACCGAGCCGTCGTCCCGGCGGTAGGCCTTCATGCCCTCGAAGAACTCCTGGCCGTAGTGGAAGACCAGGCTGGCCGGGTCGAGGGTGAACGAACCGTAGGGCTCCAGCCGGCCGTCATGCCAGCCGCTGCCCGCCGACCAGCGCATGGTGATCATGTGGTCGGTGAAGTGCTGCCCGAATCCCGGCGCGGCGAGGATCTCCGCGCGTTCAGCGTCCGGCAGGCGGCGGTCGTTCGCGCGGATCTCGAAGTCGGTCACGGGGAAACCGTCCTTGTCGTGAGATGGAGATGGACAAGGTTCACCCCCGTGGCCGGGAACGGCGCTGGACCGTGGTGGGCAGGGAGGCGAACCCACGCTGGTGGGGAGAGTGCACCCGGCGGGCACCGGCCAGATCGAGCTCGTAGTCCTCGATCAGGACGCCGATCTCGTCTAGCGCGACCTCCATCTCAAGATTGGCCAGCGCCGAACCGAGGCAGTGGTGCGGGCCGAGGCCGTAGCTGATCATCTTCCGGGTGTCGCGATCGAGGTCGTAGCGGTCCGGGTCGGGAAAGGCCCGCTCGTCGCGGTTGGCCGAGGCCGGAAGGAGCGCCACGCGGGCTCCCACGGGCAGCTTGGTGCCGTGGACGACCGTCTCGGCGGTGACGAGCCGCGCGGTCATCTGGCTCGCCGAGTCGTAGCGCAGGGTCTCGCTGTACCAGTCGGCGGCCCGGCCGGCCAGGCCCTTCCGCCTGGCCTCGGGGTGGAGCCAGCCCTGGTACCAGGCGTTGCCGATGGTCTTGCCGGTGGACTCGTTGCCGGCGCCGATCATGACGAACAGGAAGCCGACGATCTGCGAGTCGGTGAGCTTCTCTCCGTCCACCTCCGCCTTGATCATGGTGGAGGTGAGGTCGTCCCCAGAGTCACGGCGCAGATCGACGACGAAGGCTCCCAGGTAGGCGGCCAGCCGCAGCGCAGCGGCCACCGAGTTGGGGCCGCGCTCGTCCACTCCGTCCTCGCGCTGGTTCATCTGGTCGGCGTCGGCCCGGATCTGGTCCCAGTCCGCCGCCGGGATGCCGAGCATCTCGCACAGCACGTCGTTGGGCAGGGCCGCGGCGTAGTCGGCGGCGAAGTCGAAGCGGCTCAGGTCCCGCAGGGGCTCCAGCCGCTCGCGGGCCAGTTCCCGGACCCGGGGCTCCAGGGCGGCGATCCGCCGCGGCGTGAACACGCTGGACACCAGTCCGCGGTGCACGCCGTGCGACGGCGGATCCATGGCCAGGAAGAAGCTGGTCTTCTGCGCGTGGGCTCCCCAGAGCTCCGGCTCCAGCGAGATGCCGTAGGTGTTGGAGAACAGCGCCGGATTGCGCAGCGCCGCTCCTACGTCCGCGTGCCGCGACAACGCCCAGAAGTCACGCTCGTCGTTCCGGTACAGCGGCGCGTTGTCCCGCATCCACGCGTAGACGGGATAGGGGTCCTCGTGCACGCGGTAGTCGAACGGGTCATATTTCACCGCAACTCCCGATACGCGGCGGCCAGCAGCCGGGCTCCGGTCTCGACGGTCTGGTACGGCCGGGCCAGCGACAGGCGGATGTAGCGCAATCCCTCCTCGGGATCCGCCCAGTGGAAGGGGGCACAGGGCAGCACGTGGACGCCCTTGGTCAGCATGGCCTTGTGCAGCAGCGAGGAGTCGAGCCCCTCGGCGGGCAGCTCCACCCGCGCGACGCTGATCTGCGAGGTGGGATCGGCCAGCCGCAGCCCCACCGGCTCGATCGCCTTGGCCAGCGTGGCCCGGTTGGTGTCCACCAGTTCCCTGGCCCGCTCGTAGCCGCCGTTGACCCAGTCGGCCGACAGCTCCTTGATGAGCTGGAGCACCACCGGCGAGGCGGCCAGCAGCGACTCGGAGAAGGCCCGCATGATGGGCAGGGTCGTCCGCTCGCTGTAGGCGAGTAGGCCGATCTTGAGCTCGTGGGTGGGCCAGAGCTTGCCGGTGTCCTCGATGACGATCCAGTCAGCGCCGGCCTCGTCGAGCACCGCGTAGGTGTCGTACTGGGCCTCACGGACCTGCCCGCGGAAGCTGGCGTCGATGATGACCGTCTGGCCGTGCCGTACGGCGTGCTCGGCCAGGGACCGCAGGTGGCCTTCCGGCGTGATCAGGCCGGTCGGGTTGTTCGGGTGGGTCACCGCGATGGCGCTGACCGGCGAGCCCGGCCACTCCTGGTTCAGCAGCTGGGCCTCCGACAGCGGCACCAGCGTCAGGCCGCGGGTGACCATGAGATCGGCGATGTTGTCGAAGGTCGGGTGGAGGACGGCAACCGTGGCGCCGCTGGGCAGGGCCCGGGCCACGATGTCGGTGGCCAGGGTCGAGGAGTAGCAGCTGAGGATCCGGCCGGTGCCGACCGGAGCGCTGTGCTGGCCGATCGCGGCCAGGAAGGCCTGGTGGGCCTCCCGTTCTACGTCGGGAAAGGGCCGGCGGCAGGCCTCGGTGAACATCTCGGGGATTCGGGCGACGATGGCGGCCTGCTCCTCCGTTAGAACCAGCCGCGCATGGCCGTCAGTCAGGTTGAGGCCGCCGTCGAGGTCGGTCAGCGCATCGACTTCAAGGATGGTCAGGTTCGCGAGCTGGCTCATGGGGAAACCGTAGGCTCGGGTGCCGATCCGTTACCTGTCCCATCTACTGGGGACCGTCCGGCGGCCTTGATCGCCGCGGCCACCTCGCGTAGGGGACTTGTCAGCAGCTCGGCGACGGCGGGCCGGGCCTCGAAGCGCTCCTCGCAGGCCGCCAGGAGCCGGAAGGCACGCACGGAGTCGCCGCCGAGATGGGTGAAGGTGTCGAGCACGCTGACCCGTCCGACGTCCAGGACGCGGCTGTAGATCTCGGCCAGGGCTGCCTCGATCTCGTCGGAGGGCGGCACGATCTCGCGGGGTGGCTGAGGTGCGGGGAGGTTCAGCAGGGCCTCACGGTCGATCTTGCCGTTGACCGTAGCGGGGATGCGCGGGACCGCCACGGCACGGGCGGGCACCATGTGGCCGGGCAGCCTCTCCGCCGCGTGAGCGAGGATCTCCTCGCTGTCGAATCCGTCGCCTTGAGGTACGACGAAGGCCAGCAGCCGCAGCGGCTCGCCGTGCGCGATGACCGCGCAGTCGGCGACCGCCCGATGCGCGCCGAGCACCGCCTCGACCTCGCCGGGCTCCACCCTCAGCCCTCGGATCTTGATCTGCCGGTCGATCCGGCCCAGGTGCTCCAGGAGGCCGTCGTCCCGTTGCCGGCAGAGATCGCCGGTGCGGTAGAGCCGCGAGCCCGGTGGCCCGTAGGGATCGGCGACGAAGCGCTCCGCGGTGCGTCCCGGAGCCTGCCAGTAGGCCAGGGCCAGGCCGGGATCGCCGCCGATGTAGGCCTCGCCAGGCGTTCCGGCCGGCACCGGCTGGAGGTTCTCGTCCAGGACGAGCAGCCGGAAGTTGGCCGACGGCTGGCCCAGCGGGACGGGCTTGCCCGGGGTCTGCGGCAGGACCAGGTCGGTGACGTTGCCCGCCTCCGTGGGCCCGTAGCAGTTGACGAGGGTCGCCGCCGGCAGCGTGGTGTGGAAGGTGTCGCGGATCCGCGGCGTGACCGGCTCGCCGCCGCAGAAGGCCCGGCGCAGGGCGGCGGCGCCGGCCGGCTGCACCTCCTCCAGGAAGGGGGCCATCATGGTCGGCGGCAGGAAGAAGGCCGAGACCGAGTACTCCTCGACCAGCCTGGCCAGATGGCCTGGGTCGCGGTGGCCGCCGGGACGGCAGACCAGCAGCCGAGCGCCGTGGTAGAGCGGCCAGAAGATCTCCCAGATGGAGACGTCGAAGCCGGGAGAGGTCTTGAAGACGGCGGTGTCGCCGGGTCGGAAGGGATAGCGGGACTGCATCCACTCCAGGTGCGTGAGTGCGCCGTCCGCCGGATAGGCCACACCCTTGGGCGGGCCGGTAGTGCCCGAGGTGTAGAGGATGTGCAGCAGGTCGGCGGCGGCTCCTTCGATCATCGGGTTGGCGGTGCTCCGCGTGGCCCAGCGCTCGCGGTCGGCTCCGAGGTCGTGGACGCTCCAGGAGCCCTCCGGAACGCGATCACGGCAGGCCGGGTCGGTCAGGACGTGCAGCGGCGCGGCGTCCTCCAGCATGTAGGCCAGCCGCAGGTCCGGCAGGTCGGAGTCGAGCGGAACGTAGGCGGCGCCGGTCTTGACCACGGCGTGGATCGCGACGATCTGGTCGACGCTCCGCTCCATGCAGATGCCGATCCGCGTGCCACGGGCGGCGCCGTGTTCGATCAGGAAGTGCGCCAGCCGGTTGGCCTGCTCGTTCAGCTCGCGGTAGGTGAGCGTGAGGCCGTCCTCGTCCAGCAGGGCGACGGCGTCCGGAGTGCGTTCGGCCTGCTCCTCCACGGGCCGGGTGAGCGGCCGGTGGAGCAGCGAGGGAAGGCTGAGCGGCGCGTCGGGACGGCGGGCCGCGCCGGCCAGCAGGCGGGTGAAGGTCTGGGCCCAGCTCTCGGCACCGGTCTCGGTCTCGACGTAGAGCTGCATGCCGTCCTTGGACAGCAGCACGGTGACGTCCGCAGGTTCGGCCGAGCGGGTGGTGTCGCGGCCGTGGTTCATCCGGGCCACGGCGTCCCCGAGGCTAAGGTCGGGATCCACCGGCCCGGTCGCCAGCGGCACGACCTCCTCCAGGTCGCCGCGGATCACCCGGACCCGGCGGGGGGCCACGATCCGGTCGGCCACTACCGCCGCGCAGACGGTGAACGGGGCGAGATCGTCCGTCCCGGCGCTCCTGGCCAGGCCGTCGAGCGCGTTGACGGTGCCGGGAGAGATGGCGATGGGCCCGACACACTCTTGCGTGGAATTCTGGCTGTTGATCAAGATCGCTCCTCACCTCTGTCGCGACTAGTGAAAGAAGAGGCCGTCGGAGGATTCAAGGGAAGCGCCTGTCCCACGTTCACCGGACAAATCGGCTAAACCGGCGATTTGTGCCCTGTTCCGGTGACTCCAGGACCGCGAGGGGCGCCTATAGCTTCGATGCGAAAGCCGCAGACGCCATCTGAGGAGCCTCGCTTGGCTGTTTCCTTCGCCTTCGAAGCCGTCCGGGAGCAAGCCAGGACCGACGGCGCGGCCTGCGCGCTCGTGGACCTGGCAGATGGCTCTTCGCTGAGTTACGCCGAGCTGATCAGCCGGGTCGACGACCTGACCGGCCGGCTGCGGAACGCGGGAGCCGGACCTGAGCAAACGGTCGCGGTCCTGCTCGGCCGCTCTGCCGAGACGATCGTCGCCATGCTGGCGGTGCTGGCCGTCGGCGGCGCCTACTGCCCGATCGACTCCGACCTGCCGCCCGCGCGGCTGGAGACGCTGACCCGCCGGCTCGCGGCCCGCGTCACGATCACCCGCGACGGTCTGGCCGCGACCGACGGGCCGGACGCGCAGCCGTACTCGCTGGACGCGCCGGCCTACGTGCTGCACACCTCCGGTTCGACCGGCGTGCCCAAAGGCGTCGCCATGCCGTACCGCGGGCTGGACCGGCTGATCCGCTGGCAGGTCGCCAGCGGCGAGCCGGGGCTGCGCACGCTGCACTTCACCGCCGCCTCCTTCGACGTGACCTTCCAGGAGGTGCTCTCCACCCTGGCGACCGGCGGCACGCTGATCGTCGCCGCCGAGGAGACCCGCCGGGACTCGCGAGCCCTCCTGGACACCATCGTGAGCCAGCGGATCGAGCGGCTGTTCCTGCCCTACGTCGCTCTCCAGCTGCTCGCCGAGGCCTCCGCCCGCAGCGGGCTGGTGCCGGCCTCGCTCAAGCACGTCGTCACGGCCGGCGAGCGGCTGCTGATCACCCCGGCGATCCGCGAGCTGTTCACCGCTCTCGACGGCTGCCGCCTCGACAACCACTTCGGGCCGACCGAGGCCCACCTGGTCACCAGCTTCACGCTGCCCGGCGACCCCTCGACCTGGCCGCCGCTGCCCGCGATCGGCACGCCGGTCGACGGCGTGACCTGCCGGGTCCTGGACGAGCGGCTGGAGGAGGTGCCCGACGGCGAGGTCGGCGAGCTCTACGTCGCCGGCGACTGCCTGGCCCGCGGCTACCACAACGCGCCGGCGGCCACCGCCGAGCGTTTCGTCGCCTCCCCGTGGGGCGGCAGGCTCTACCGCACCGGCGACCTCGTGCGCCGCGCCGACGACGAGACCTACGAGTTCGTCGGCCGCTCCGACGACCAGCTCAAGATCCGCGGGTTCCGCGTCGAACCCGGCGAGGTGGAGCACGTCCTGGTCGGCCATCCTCACGTGAGCGCCGCGGTGGTGGGCCTGCGCCAGGTGCTGGGCGGCCTGTCCGTGCTGGTCGCCTACGTGCAGACCGAGGGCTCGCTGTCGCCTCGCGAGGTCGCCGACCATGTGCGCGAGCTGCTGCCGGAGTACATGGTCCCCTCCCGGGTCCTGTTCGTGGAGTCCATGCCGCGCACGACCTCCGGCAAGATCGACAGAGCCGCCCTGGCCGCGCTGCCGCTGCCCGAGATCGAGGCGGAGCCCACCGAGGATCTCCCCCAGCTCGTCACCGACCTGTGGATCCGGGTCCTGGGCCACGACGACTTCGAGGAGGACGACGACTTCTTCGACGTCGGCGGCGACTCGCTGCTGGCCACCTGGGTGGTCGCCGAGCTCGGCCAGGCCATCGGCCGCCAGATCGAGCTCTCCGTCCTGCTGGACGCCAGCACCGTCGAGGACCTCGTCGCCGCACTCGGCACCGACGGCCCGGTCTCGGCGGCCAAGCGCCAGTCCTCCCAGATCGTCACCGTACGGCAGGGCCCGAGCGGACGCAGCCTCTACCTGGCCCACCCGCTCGGCGGCGAGCTGCTCGGCTACCGCGAGCTGGCCCGTGCCTCCCAGGCTCCGGTCCGCATCCTCGGCCTCGGCTGGACCGGCGACCCGCCGCGCTTCGGGCTCTCCCTGCCGGAGATCGCCGCGATCCACGTCGAGCAGCTCCGCACGATCCAGCCCGATGGCCCCTACCTGCTGGCCGGCTGGTCCTTCGGCGGCGTGCTGGCCTTCGAGATCGCCCAGCAGCTCACCGCTGCCGGAGCCGAGATCGGCTTCCTCGGCCTGCTCGACGCCAACCCGGTCATCGACCCGATCACCGGCCTGCCGATGGCCGAGACCCCCTTCCTGGGCCTGCTCGACCAGGTGGTGACCAAGCTGGACGACCCGACCGGGACCGGACTGCGCGACCTGACCTCAGGCGAGACCTGGATCCAGCTCATGGGAACCCCGATCGCCGACGGAGCCTCCAGCCGGCACCTGCGCGCCACTCTCGACACCGCGCGGGCCTGCATGGCGGCGGCAATGGCCTATCAGCCGCCGCCTTACGCCGGTCCCGTCCACCTGTTCCAGGCGTCCGGCACGGATCCCGTACGGCAGGCGGAGTCGGCCGCGGCACTGCGCAAGCTCTGCACGGGAGCCTTCACCGTCATCCCCGTGCCGGGCGACCACTGGGGACTCATGCGAGCCGAACACGTCAGTCAGACCGCCAAAGAGTTGGACGCCGCGCTGGAACGCCAGGGGAGTGCACATAATGAATCTTGACGCCGACCGCGCCGCATTCGCGGAGCAGGGCTACATCGGACCCTTCACCCTCTGGGAGCCGGAGGAGATGAAGGCGTGGTGGAAGATCCAGCGCAAGGCGTTGCTGGACCCCGAGAACAACGCACGCAAGGCCTTCGACAACCCGGTCAACTACGACCGGCACCTCGACATCCCGGGCCTGAGCAAGCTGATCACCGAGCCCGAGATCGTCCGGCGCAAGCAGGCCCTCATCGGCTCCGACGTCATCTGCTGGCGCACCGAGTTCTTCCCGAAGAACCCCGGCGACACCGGCACCGGCTGGCACCAGGTCGAGACCTACGCCATCGGCGAGGCCGACAAGGGCATGCTGGAGGCGACCGACCGCGTCCCCGGCAACCCCATGGAGCTCACCGCCTGGGTCGCCTTCACCGAGGCGACCATCCAGAACGGCTGCATGAAGGTCATCCCCGGCAGCCACCGCGAATGGCGCTACGACGAGACCGCGCCGATGAAGTGGAACAACGCCGCCAAGGACAACTCCTTCTTCGGCTACAACTACAACGACATCAAGATCGACAAGAACTGGGACCCGGACCAGCAGGACGTCCGTCACCTGGAGATGAAGCCCGGCGAGTTCATCATCTTCACCGCGCGCTGCATCCACGGCTCCAACCCCAACATCAGCAACCGGCAGCGCATGGGCTTCGCCATCCGCACCGTCCCCACGCACGTCCGGGTCTACGGCGGCATGACCGAGTTCGAGGAGTTCGGCCACCGCTTCAACCTCGACCGGCACGGCTGCGTGCTGGTCGCCGGCCAGGACGACCACGGGCTCAACCGGCTCCACGGCGAGAACTTCTGGGGAGAGCCGTTCACCCCGGTCGACCGGCTGGAAAGGACCGTCTGATGCGCACCCAGTACGTGAGCACGCTCCAGCTCGACCAGGCCCGGCTCGCCAAGGACCTGGAGCACGCGCTGACCTTCAATTTTTCCGAGGCCTACAGCAACTACCTCATCGGCGGCCCGTGGAAGAGCGCCATGCTCTGGGCCACCGGCGGCGACGAGGGTGACGGCCTGCTCACCAACTACGACTACCAGGACCGTTCCACCTTCACCGAGTACGGCAGGCAGCTGCCGTACATCCAGGAGATCATCACGTCGGTGGCCAACACAACGCGGCTGACCTTCGTCCGGCTGGCGGTCTTCGCCAAGAGCGTCATCGTCCCGCACCGCGACTACATCGAGCTCGCCGAGATCCCGCAGGACGCTCGTTCGGCCCACCGCCTGCACATCCCGCTGGCCACGCACGAGGACTGCTTCTTCAGCGAGGACAACCAGGTTTACCGGATGCAGGCCGGCGAGGTGTGGCACTTCGACGCCTCGCAGATCCACTCGGTGGCCTCCTTCTCCGCCGAGCCGCGCATCCACATCATCTTCGACTTCGCCGACCGGCCCCAGGACGGCCCGATCCTCACCATCCCCGACGAGGGGAACGGCACGATCGAGCCCGGCCGGATCGTCCAGCGGCCGCCACTTCCCGACGCCGAGCGCGCGGCACTGGCGCGGCTGTCGACGGTGCTGACCATGGACACCTTTAACGAGGTCTTCGCCATCGTCGTCAAAACGCACTTCCGCCGCGACGGCGGCGACGGCTTCGTCTGGGAGACCATGCTCGACCTCTCGCGTGCCAGCGCGGATCCCGCTGTGCTGCCCCACGCCACCGAGTTGCACCAGTACTTCACATTGGATCGACCCTCAGGGAGTGGGCAAGCATGACCGCGACACTGTCCCTCAACGAGCAGCTCAATGAGAGCGCCGTTTACCAGGCCTTCCGCGACCATCCCTTCTTCGCCGCAGTGAAGTCCTCCGCGGTCACCAAGGAGCAGGCGGAGGTCCTCATCGAGCAGTGGTGGCATCCGCTGCACTACTTCCCGACCTTCCTGGCCCGCTGCGTGGCGGTCCTGCCGGACATCGCCTCCAAGAGCGCCATCGCGCGCATCCTCAACCAGGAGGCCGGCGGCGGCCACGTCGAGCAGGCCCACGAGGTGATCTACGTCAACTCGATGGACAAGTGCGGCTTCGACCGCGCGCGGGTCACCGAGACCGAGCCGTTCGAGGAGACCGCCGCTCTGGTCGAGGGCTACCGCCGCGGCTCGGAGAGCCGGGAGAGCGCCATCGGCTTCATCTTCGCCACCGAGAACACCGACCTGCTCATGGTCTCCAGCATCGGCGCGGCCATCGAGCGGGCCACCGGCATCAGCGACAACGAGTGGGTCTCCATCCACGTCCAGCAGGAGCCGGACCACGTGGAGGAGGCCGAGCACACGCTGATGGCGGACTACAGCCCCGAGCAGGCCCGACTGGTCTTCGAGGCGGCCGACGAGATGTGGCGGCTCTGGACGCGCTTCTTCGACCGGCTGTCGACGGAGACCGGTCTCGGAGCGTGAACCGTGGAAGACGTTCGCGCCACTTACCTGCGCTTCCCGTCGTGGACGCAGCACTTCTGGACCTGGCAGACCGGTAAGGCCCTGCCGGGCCAGCGGCCGCTGCTCCGCCACACCTGGGCCTCCTACCTGGCTGTGACCCTGACGCTGTTCTTCGCCGGCCTGGCGGTCTCGACCGTCGCCGTGGCCACGACGCATGGGTTCTGGGTCCTGGCGCTCCTGGCCGGCTGGGTCCTGACTGTGACCGGGGCCCGCATGATGGTCCTGGTCATCGCGCACCAGGCGCTGCACCGAAGGTTCTCGGGCCGTCCCTCGGGCGACCGGTTCTGGGGCGAGGCCGTCACAGTGCTGAGCGTCTTCCACACCTTCCGCGACTTCAAGGAAGAGCACTTCGACAACCACCACCGGCGGGAGGTCTTCGCGACCGAGGTGGACCCACCGGTGCAGTTCCTGGCCGACCTCGGCTTCCGGCCCGGGATGACCCGGGCTCGGCTGTGGCGGCGCGCGTGGCTGGTCTTCCTCTCGCCGGTCTTCTACTGGAAGGGCTTCGCCGGCCGGGTCGTCAGCAACCTGCGAGGCGGCCTGGTGCGCCGCGTGCTGTTCGCTCTCTGGTTCGGCTGGTGGTTGTCGCTGCCGTTCTGGTTCGCGAACGGCCTGCTGGTCCTCCTGCTCGCCTTCGCCGTCCCGGTCATCGTCTTCGCGCAGCTCAGCGCGTTGCTCGACCGGCTCGGCGAGCACGAGTGGCTCGCGCCGCGCAATCCCGAGTTCGGCCACCGCTTCTACACCGCGGCCAACACCTCCGCCCGCTTCTGCGGCGGGCCGGTGCCGGCCAAGGGGGACGGGGTGTGGGCCTGGATTCGCTGGACCGCGCTGACCCTCGGCTACCACCTGCCGTCACGGCTGCTCGTGATCGTGGGCGACCTGCCCAACCACGACTACCACCACCGCTATCCCGCCACGCCGGACTGGACCATCGCGGCCTACGCGCGGCAGCGGGACATCGACAACGGGCCGGAGGGCCCGCCGTACCAGGAGGTGTGGGGGATGGGCCAGGCCATCGACCGCGTCTTCCGCACCTGGGAGGAGCTTCCCGCGCATGCGGTTCCACGTGTTTGACACCTTCGCCGACGCGAACTTCGCCGGGAACCCGGCCGCGGTCGTGGTCACGCGGGCCTTCCCTGCGGAGGAGGCGATGCAGCGGGAGGCGCACCAGATCGGCCTGCCGACGACGGCCTTCGTGGTCCCGGTCGTCGCGCCGGACGAGTACCGCGTGCGTTGGTTCACCCCGTACAAGGAGATCAACCTCTGCGGGCACGCCACCATCGCCAGTGCCCGCCACCTGTTCGACCTGGACGACGAGCTCAAACGGCTGACCTTCGTCTCCGACAACGGCGTCCTGCACGCCGAGCGTGACGGCCACCTGGTCTCCATCGAGCTGCCGGCGGCTCCGCCCGTGCCGTGCGAGCCGCCCGCCGGGCTGCTGGAGGCGCTGGGCATCGGCGCGGCCCGCTGCGCGGTCTCCAGCGACGACATCCTGGTCGAGGTGGACTCGGCGCAGGCCGTGGCCGCCGTCGACCCCGACTTCGCCGCGCTGGCGGCCCAGCCGTACCGCGGCCACATCGTGACCGCCGCATCGGAGCAGGCCGGGGTGGACTTCGTCTCCCGCACCTTCTTCCCGGCGCTCGGCGTCAACGAGGACCAGGTGTGCGTCACCGCGCACTGCAAGCTCGCTCCTCACTGGGCCGCCCGGCTGGACCTGGCCCGGCTCACCGCGCTGCAACTGTCCGAGCGTGGTGGCCGCCTGGAGATGACGCTGGCCGGTGACCGCGTGCGTGTCCTCGGTACGGCGGTGCCCCGGTAGAAGCGGTTCCTCTTCTCACCTCTCGAAGGAGTCCTTGGCATGAACCCGTTCGATGATCCCGATGGCGTCTTTTTGGTGCTGGCCAACGACGAGGAGCAACACTCGCTCTGGCCGGGCCACCTCCCGGTGCCAGCCGGCTGGCGCACGGTCCACGGTGAGGACAGCCGCGAGGCGTGCCTGGAGTACGTGGAGCGGACCTGGACCGACCTGCGTCCGTTGAGCGCACGCTGAGATGACGGCCTGGCTGGAACGTGAGCCCTCGCCGAGCGCCGCCGGACGGGTGTTCTGCCTCCCGCACGCGGGATGCGGCACGAGCGTGTTCGGCGCCTGGCCTCCGGAGCGGAACTCCGTGGAGTTCCTGCCGGTGGAGTTGCCGGGCCGGCTGAGCCGCTTCGACGACCCGATGCCGGACACGTTCCAGGCCCTGGCCGACTCCATGATCGCGGGGCTCCGGCCGTACCTGGACGTGCCTTTCGCCTTGTTCGGGCACTGCTGGTCGGCCTACGCCGCCTACGAGGTCGCCTTGCGGCTGGAGCGGGCGGGCCGGCCGGCCACGCGGCTGTTCGTCTCCTCGCAGCTCGCGCCGCAGGACGGGCCGGTCGGCCGGATGCTGAAGATGAGCGACGCCGAGCTCCGGGCGGAGCTGGAGGAGTCCATCCGGGACCAGGGCAACACGCCGCATCCTGAGCTGGTCGCCATCTATCTGAAGATCCTCCGGGTGGACGTCGAGGTGAGCCGGCGATACCTCGTGCCCGATCCGGTACGGCTCGCCACCCCGATCACCGCCATCGGCTGGAGCGAGGACGAAGAGGTGGGACCCGAGGAGATGAAGGGGTGGGCCGGCTGCGGCGAGACCACCTTCCTGATCTTCCCCGGACGCCATCACCGCTTCCAGGACGCGCCGGCGGAACTGCTGGAGACCTTGTCGAGAGTGGAGTAGGTCATGGACAACGTCGAGGACATCTACGAGCTCTCGCCGCTCCAGCAGGGCATGCTGCTGCACAGCACGCACGACGGCGCCGCCGACATGTACCTCAGCCAGCACATGTACGAGGTGGAGGGGCCGCTCGACGACCAGGCCCTGGAGGAGACCTGGCACGCTGTCCTCGAAGCGCATCCCTCGTTGCGCACCTCCTTCCACTGGGAGGGGCTCGACAAGCCGCTGCAGGTCGTCCACCGGGACGTGAAACTGCCCGTGCACCGGCACGACTGGCGCGGACTCGACGCCGCGCAGCAGCGTGACCGGCTCGAACGGCTGCACGTCGAGGACCGCGCGGCCGGCTTCGACCTGACGGCCGCGCCGCTGCAACGCCTCCACCTGGTCCGGCTCGCCGACGACCGGCACAGCCTGACGTGGACCTACCACCACCTGCTGCTGGACGGCTGGTCGGTGGCGGTCGTCATGACCGAGGTGATGGCTCGCTTCACCGGCGGAGCCAGCCCGTCCGACCCGCCGCCCTACCGCGACTACATCGCCTGGCTGCAGCAGCGGGACCCCGAGGCGGCCAAGGACTTCTGGACCCGCACGCTCGCCGGCGTCGAGCCCAGCCGCCTGGTCCCGCTGAGGTCCTGGGACCCGCTGCGCGGCACCGGAGAGGTCACCCGCCAGACGGTGGACCTGCCCGAGCGGCTCGGCCAGAGGCTGAGGGAGGCCGCGGCACGCCACCGCGTCACCTTCGGGACGATGGTGCAAGGAGCGTGGGCCGCGGTGCTGCGGCGCTACAGCGGCCGCTCGGACGTCGTCTTCGGCTCCACCAGCTCCGGCCGGCCGGCCGAGCTGCCGCAGGTCGAGCGGATGGTCGGCCTGTTCGCCAACACCTTGCCGGTGCGGGTGAGCGTGCCGGACGACGGCGACGTCGGCGCCTGGCTGCGTGATATCCAGGAGCGTTACGCGCAGACGCGCCGGTATGAGTACACACCGCTGGCCGACATCAAGACCTGGGCCGGCGCCTCCGGCCGGTCCCTCTTCGAGAGCCTGGTGGTTTTGGAGAACGCCGCTCTGGCCGTCAACTCCGCAGGCTCTGGGCAGCCCGGACAGCCCGCCTTCCACCGGGACGCTCTCTACGACAAGATCAGCTTCCCGCTGACGCTGACGGTCGCGCCGCAGCCGGTCTCCGAGCTGCAGGTGCTGATCCATCGCGAGCGGTTCGACGAGGGCTTCATCGACGACGTCCTGGCCCGCCTGCACGCCGTCTTCGAGTCGCTGGCCAGTGCCGACCACCTCGCGGCCGTGATCAGCGCGGCCGGTCCCGACTCCGTCGCGCAGGCCGCTCCAGCCGCCTCCGTGACGGCGGCCGAACCGCTCAGCGCGGAGGCGGCGCTGCTGGAGGAGAAGATCTCGGAGGTCTTCCGCGAGATCCTCGCCCTGCCGGAGCTCGACCCGACCGCGAGCTTCTTCGACCTGGGCGGCGACTCCTTCGCCGCGGTGCGCGTGGTCAGCCGGATCGACGGCGCGAGCGTCGGCCTGCTCGCCTCCCATCCCAGCGTCCGCCGGATGGCCCAGGCCCTCCTGGACGCTGGCCGCGGCAGCCCGGCGCCGGACACCACGCCGGAGGCGGACGCGGAGCAAGGCGTGGGGCTGGACGACGAGCTGGATCAGGAGATCGCCGAGCTGCAGCGTCGCCTGGCGGGCAAGCTCGCCGAGCGGTCGGCGCTGAACGCCGGTCCCGTCCCGGTCGCTCGCGACGGCTCGCTGGCCTGCACCTTCCAGCAGGAGGCGGTCTGGTTCATGAACCAGTACGACCCCGCCTCGACCGCCTACCACATCCCCTTCCCGCTGCGGATCCGCGGCCGGCTGGACGTCGAGGTGCTGGAGCGGGCCCTGCACGGCCTCGTGACGCGGCACGAAGCGCTGCGGACCAGGTTCGTGAACGAGGGCGGCCTGCCGATCCAGGTGATCGACCCGCCCGCCGCCGTCCGACTGGAGCCGATCGACCTGCCCGCCGACCAGGTCGAGAGCTGGGCCGCCGAGGAGTGCACCAGGCCCTTCGACCTGGCGCGTGGGCCGGTCTTCCGGTACGCGCTGGCCCGGCTGGCCCCGGACGATCACGCGCTGGTGCTGGTCTTCCACCACATCGTGGCGGACGGCTGGTCGGCCGCGGTGCTCGGCGGCGAGCTGTCGGCCCTCTACGCCGCAGGAGGCGAGGCCGGCCTGGAGCCGCTGACGGTGCAGCCCGCCGACTACGCCGCCTGGCAGCGCCGCCGGTTGCGCGGCGCGGAGCTGGAACGCCGGCTCGGCTACTGGCGGGAGAACCTGGCCGGGCTGCCCACCGTCCACTTCCCCGCCGACCGTAGGCGGCCGGAGCGGCCCACCGGCCTCGGTGACACGCTCGACCAGCAGCTGCCCGCCGAGCTGAGCCAGGCCGTGCGGGCCTGCGCGCGCGAACACCAGGTCTCTCTGCTCGCCGTACTGCAGGCGGCGCTGCTGGTCGTGCTGCATCGCTACACCGGGCAGCGGGACCTGCCGATCGGCTCCATCTTTTCCGGCCGGACCCGGCCCGACATCGAGTCGCTGGTCGGCTTCTTCGGCAACACTGTGGTGCTGCGGACCTCCCTCGACGGCGAGCCCAGCTTCGGCGAGCTGGCCCGCCGCTGCCACGAGACCATCCTGAACGCCACCGCGCATCAGGACGTGCCGTTCAGCCTGGTCGTGGACGCATTGCGGCCGGAGCGGGCGGCCGGTCGCAATCCGCTCTTCCAGGTGGGTCTCACCCTGCTGCCCCGCGCCATCGGCGCCACCGACCTCTCGCTCGGCGAGGTGAGCATCGAGCCCATCGTGGTGCCGGAGCGCTATGCCCTCTACGACATCTCCGTGGACGTCGCGGACGTGCCGGACGGCAGCCTCCCGGTGGCGGTCGAGTACGCCACCGACCTGTTCGACGCCGACCGGATCGACCGGTTCATCGACCACTACCTCACCGCGCTGGCCGAAGGCGTCGCCGCGCCGGAGCGCCGTGCCGCCGACCTGGAGATCCTGACCGCCGCCGAACGCGAGCGGGCCCTGCGGGACACCGAGCTGCTGGCGCGGCATCCCGGTGATGGCGAAGCGGCTCTGGTCGACGGCGACGGCACGCGCTGGACGCACCGGCAGCTCGACGCGGCGGCCGGCCGGATCGCCAACCGGCTGCGCCGCGCCGACGTCGCCGCCGGCGACACCGTCGGCCTGTGTCTGCCGCCTGGTGCCGACCTGATCACCGCGTTGCTGGCGGTCTGGAAGGTGGGCGGCCAGGCCGTACAGGTCACGGCGGAGGAGCAGCCGGCCTCCGGCGAGGCCACCGGCTCCGGCCAGGTCACCGCTCCGGGCCAGGCAGCTGCTCCGACCCTCGTCCTGACCCACGCGGAGCACGCCGGCGGCTTCACCACGGCACTCGCTCTGGACGCCGAGCGGGGCTCGCTGGCCGCCGAGCCGGCCGGGCCGCCCGTCCAGGCGGCGGAGCCGTACCTGCCGCCAGCCACCGAGACCGAGCGCTGGCTGGTAGCCACGGTGGCCGAGTTGCTCGAGGCCGAACAGGTCGGCGTCGGCGACGACCTGTTCGGCCTGGGCGGCAGCTCGCTGCACGCCACGCAGCTCGTCGCCCGCCTCCGCGTCGCTTTCGGCGTCGAGGTGCCGGTCCGCGACCTGTTCGCCAACCCGTCGCTACGACAGCTCGCCGCCAGACTGGAGGAGGATGTGCATGGAGCACCGCACTGAGCGGTCCGACACCTACAGCGTCTCGATCGAGGCCCCGCCGGAGTTCGTCTGGCAGGCGATGGCCGACGTCGAGGAGTGGCCCAGGTTCTCGCCCTTCGCCCTCGCGGTGACCAGGACGTCGGAGAAGACCTTCGACGTCACAGGCCCGCAGGGGCCGGTCGTGCTCGCCACTTGCTTCGACCGGGACCTGCTGCTGCTGGACCACAAAGTGGTCCTCTCCGACGGCGCCGAGGTCTTCATCCCCTACCGGGTCGCCCCCAACCACCTAGGCAGCGAGTTGATCATGACCAATGTGAAGTCGCCTGGCGACTCCCCCGAGGAATACGCCGAACAGCTCGAATGGATGCGCAAAGAGCTCCACGGGGCCAAGGACTACGTGGAAGGACTGTGCCGTGCCTGAATACGCGCTGAGCGACAAGGACGTGGCGCAGGTGGCGCCGCTGCTCGCCGAGCTGGCCAAGACCCACGACACCATTGAGGACGACACGCTGATCCGCCGGGCCCGCGTGCTGGCCAGGTCCTTCCCGGTGGGCCTGGTGGAGTTCCTGGAGGAATACCGCCTCAGCGAGCCCTCCGCCGTCTGCGTGGTCTCCGGCCTGCCGATGGAGGAGGAGCTGCTCGGGCCCACTCCCGAACACTGGCGCGATAGCCAGTACGGCTCGCCCGCCTTCACCCAGGAGATATTCTTCCTGCTCTGCGCGTCCGTGCTGGGCGACGTCTTCGGCTGGGCGACCCAGCAGGACGGCCGGATCATGCACGACGTGCTGCCGATCAAGGGCCACGAGAACTACGAGATCGGCTCCAACAGCCTGCAGCACCTCTCCTGGCACACCGAGGACGCCTTCCATCCCTGCCGCGGCGACTACGTGGCGCTCATGTGCCTGAAGAACCCGGACGCGGTGGCGACGATGATCTGCGACGCGGCCGACCTCGACTGGTCCTCGCTCGACGTCGCGGCCCTGTTCGAGCCGGAGTTCACCCAGATGCCGGACAACTCGCACCAGCCGCAGAACGCGCGGCAGTCCACCGGCGACCCGGTCGTGGACCGGCTCCGGATCCGGAGCTTCGAGCTCATCCAGTCGTGGAACGACGACCCGGTCAAGCGGCCGATCCTGTTCGGCGACAACGTCGACCCCTACATGGCGCTCGATCCGTATCACATGAAGACCGAGGGCTGGTCCGAGCGTTCGCTGCGGGCCTTCGAGGCCCTGTGCGCGCAGATCGAGGCGAAGATGCGGGACGTCCGCCTGCGTCCCGGCGATCTGGTGTTCGTCGACAACTTCCGCGCGGTGCACGGCCGCAGGTCGTTCCAGGCCCGTTACGACGGTTCCGACCGCTGGCTCAAGCGGCTCAACATCACCCGCAACCTCCGCGGCTCGCGCGGCTGGCGGCCGGCGGCCGACAACCGCGTCATCTACTGAGGGCCCGGTAGTCCACCTTCCCCGAAGGCGAGAGCGGCAGCGAGTCGCGCCGCTCGAACCTGGTGGGCACCATGTGCGACGGCAGGACCCGGGCACACTCGGCCCGGGCCTGTCCCGGGTCGAAGCCCGTCCCGGCCGCGACGTAGGCCACCAGCAGCTCGCCCACCGCCTCGTCGCTCTCCAGCAGCACCGCCGCCTCCTTCACCCCGGTGCAGGCCCGCAGGGCGACCTCGATCTCCGGCAGCTCGACGCGCATCCCGCGCAGCTTCACCTGGCGGTCGGCCCGGGAGAGGTACTGGAACTCCCCGTCCGGCAGCCGCCGGGCCAGGTCGCCGGAGCGGTAGTGCCGTGTGCCGTCCACCACCACGAACCGCTCGGCGGTCAGCTCGTCGCGCTGGAAGTAGCCTGCGGCCACGCCGGCCCCGGACACCCAGATCTCACCCACCTCGCCGTCGGGCACCTCCACCCCGTCCGGGTCGCGCAGCGTGATGCCCAGGGAGGACAGGGGCCTGCCGATCGGCGAGGGATTGGAGCCGCGCAGCGTGTCCGGGTCGAGCTCCTTGAAGGTGGAGTGCACGGTCGTCTCGGTGATGCCGTACATGTTGATCGCGACGGGTCTGGCGGCGGCGGGCAGCGACGCCAGGAAGCGCGAGGTGGCCTCCAGGTCGACGGCGTCGCCGCCGAAGATGAGGTAGCGCAGCGGCAGCGGCGGGCAGCCCTCGTCCTCGTGGGCCTCGATCAGCATCCGGAAGATCGACGGGACCTGGTTCAGGATGGTGACTCGTTCCCTGATCAGCAGGTCGAGCAGCTCGCCGGGGTCGAGGGAGGCATCCTCATCCACGACGACCACCGCGGCGCCGGTGGCCAGCGCCGACCAGATCTCCCAGACCGAGAAGTCGAAGTTGATCGAGTGGAACAGGGCCCACCGGTCGTCCGGTCCCATGTCGAAGAGCGGCAGCGCCGCGTCGAGCAGGCTGAGGACGTTGCCGTGGGTCACCACGCAGCCCTTGGGCCGTCCGGTGGAGCCGGAGGTGTAGATCACGTAGGCGGCGTCGTCCTCGTCCAGCTCCGGCTGGACGCTCGCCGCCGGATGGCCCCAGACCGGCACGTTCTCGCCGACGGTGTGCGTGATCCGGCACTCCTCGGTCATCAGCCGCAGCCGGTCGGCCGGATAGCGCGGATCGAGCGGCACGTACGCCGCGCCGGACAGCAGCACGCCGACGATGGCCACCACGGCGTCGGCCGACCTGGCCAGGCGCACGCCGACGAGCTCGCCACGGCTCACGCCACGGCGGCCGAGCTCGGCCGCCAGGCTTCCGGCCGCCTCGGCCAGCTCCTGGTAGGACAGGGTCCTGGAACCGGCGACGACTGCCGTCCGCTCCGGATACTTGACGCAGTTCTCCAGGAACAGCGCGGGCAGCGAGCTCATGATTCGACGCTTTCGGTGAGGATCTGCAGGTACTCGGCGAGCAGGCCGCGGATCGTGTCGGCGGTGAAGAGATCGGCGTTGTACTCCAGCAGCACCGCGATCCGCTCCGGCCCGGTCTCCCCCGACATCACCCCGAGCCGCTCGGCTGCGTGCGGGATGACCACCGCGTTCAGGTCGAACTTGGATGAGCGGTTGTGCGCGTTCAGCACCTCGATCTCCAGCCCCTGGACCAGCAGCGAGGGCATCGGGGTGTCGAGGAAGTTGAACATCGTCTGGAAGAGCGGCGTGTGGCTGAGGCTGCGCGGCGGACGCAGGACCTCCACCAGCTTCTCGAAGGGCATGTCCTGGTGCGCGTAGGCGGCCAGGCACGACTCCCGCACGCGATCCACCACCTCGGGGAAGGCTGGACCGCCGGAGAGGTCCACGCGCATCAGCACGGTATTGATGATCATCCCGAGGAGGTTCTCCAGCTCGGGCCGCTGCCGGTTGGCGATGCCGCTGCCGACCACGATGTCCTCGTGCCCGCTGCGCCTGCGCAGCAGCACCGCGAAGGCGGCGAACATCGTCATGAACAGGGTGGCGTCGTGTTCCCGGCCGTACTCCCGGAGCCTGGCCGCCAGCGGAGCCTCGATGTAGAGGGTCTCCTCGCCGCCCTGCGAGCCCAGCACCGCCGGACGGGGCCAGTCGCCGGGCACCGACAGCAGCGGCGGCGCTCCGCGCAACCGCTCGCGCCAGTAGTCGACCAGCGAGTCCAGCCGCTCACCCTGGAAGGTCCGCCGCTGCCAGAAGGCGAAGTCGGCGTACTGCACGGGCAGGTCGGGCAGTCGTGGCGGCCGGCCGGTGGCGTGGGCCTCGTAGAGCTCCAGGAAGTCGCGGAGGAAGACTCCCTGGGCCCATCCGTCGTGGACCATGTGGTGCTCCACCACGACCAGGACGTGGTCCTCCGGCGCCAGGCGGACCAGCGTGACCCGCAGCAGCGGACCCTTGGCCAGGTCGAAGGGCTCCTGCCCGGCGGCGAGGATGAACTCCTTGAGCCCCTCCTCGGTGCCGTCGACGACGGTCACCGGGATGCCCTGCGGCTCGCCGATCTCCTGGAACGGCTCGCCGTCGTCCTCGGGGAAGGTCGTGCGCAGGATCTCGTGCCGGATCTCGAGGTCGTCAAGGGTCCTGGCGATCGCGCCGACGTCGAGCTTGCCGCGCAGCCGTAGCGCACGCGGCACGTTGTAGGTGGTGCCCTCCGGGTCCAGTTGCTGCAGGAACCAGATCCGCTCCTGCACGAAGGAGAGCGGCAGCGGCTGGTCGCGCGGCGCCGGCGGCACCCGCCGGGAGATCCCCTTCGGCGCCAGGCGGATCAGCTCCGCCAGCGCGGCCAGGACCGGCGTCTCGAACACCACCCGGAGCGGCAGATCCCGGCCGAGCACGTCGTTGACCCGCGCCAGCATCTTGGTCGCCGACAACGAGTGGCCGCCGATCATGAAGAAGTCGTCGGTCCGGCCGACCTCCGTCACGTCGAGCACCTCGCGCCAGATCCCCGCCAGCGCGCGTTCCTCCGGTATCTGGAAGGACTTCGGGACGCTCCGCCGTACCTGCTCGGGCGGCTCGGGCAGCGCGCGGAGGTCGATCTTGCCGTTCAGGGTCCTCGGCAGTACGGCCAGCGGCACGTAACGGGCCGGCACCATGTAGCCGGGCAGGGTCGCGAGCAGCCTTGTCCGCAGCTCGGCGGGCTCGCACGTCTGCGGCGTCACGTAGGCGAGCAGGGACTGCCCGTCGTGGGTCACGACCGCGTCGCCGACCTCGTCCAGCGCGCGCAGTGCCGCCTCGATCTCGCCGGGTTCCACTCGGTAGCCGCTCAGCTTGAGCTGCCGGTCGGCGCGGGCCACGAAGGCCAGCGTGCCGTCCGGCAGGTGGCGGACCAGGTCACCAGTGCGGTAGAGCCGCCCGCCGGGAGGGCCGAAGGGGTCGGCCACGAACCGCTCGGCAGTCAGGCCCGGCCGGTTGAGATAGCCGTGGGCCAGGCCGGCGCCGCCGAGATACAGCTCGCCGGTGAGCCCGGCGGGTACCGGCGAGCCGACGGCGTCGAGCACGTAGGCCCGGACCCCGCCCAGCGGCCGGCCGATGGGCACTGCCCGAGCCGTCCGTGCCATGCCACGGCCCGGCTTGTCCGGTGCGTCGATGGGCGAGTCGAGCTCATGCGCGATCGCGACCACGGTCGCCTCGGTCGGCCCGTAGGTGTTGACCAGCCGGACCCGGTTCCCGACCTTGGACTGCCAGGCGGCCACCCGCTCCGGCAGCGCTTTCTCGCCGCCGATGATGACCAGCCGCACCGAGGCCGGCAGCGTCCCGTCCGCGCCCAGCGCGTCGACCAGCTCGTGCCAGAAGGCCGTGGGCAGGTCGAGCACGGTCACTCCCTGGGCCTCGCAGGCGGCTAGGAAGGCACCCGGGTCGGCCAGCATGCGGTCCGTGCGCAGAACCAGGCGAGCGCCGTGGGCGAGGGTGGGATAGATCTCTTCGACGCTGGCGTCGAAGCCGATCGAGGCGAACTGCAGGACCCGGTCGGCCGGGCCGATGCCGTACAGCTCGGCGGCCTGCCGGGTGAAGGCCGACAGCGCGCGGTGCGGGACCTCCACTCCCTTCGGCGTCCCGCTCGTGCCGGAGGTGTAGACGACGTAGGCCGCATCACCCGGCTCGGGCGGCGCGAGCGCGGTGACCGGGCTGCTCAGGATCTCCGGCCGGTCGGCGTCGAGCAGGACCGCCGGGACGGCGACGTCCTGGAGTTTCCCGGCCAGGGCCTCCTCGCTGACCACGACGTCCACGCGCGCGTCGGCGAAGACCGCGGCCACGCGGCCGGCCGGGGTCAGCGGGTCGATCGGCACGTAGGTCGCGCCGGCCCGGCCGGCCGCGAGCATCGCGACGACCATGCCGGAGCCTCGCTCCAGGCAGATGCCCACTCTCCCGCCGGAGCCGAGGCCCTTGGCCCGCAGCAGGTGCGCGAGCCGGTTCGCGTGCTGGTCCAGCTCTTGGTAGGACAGCGACTCGCCGCCCGCCGCGATGGCGGTCGCATGCGGCGAGCGCGCGGCCTGCTCCTCGATGAGCCGGGACACCGGGACCTCCGCGCCGCTCGCTGGCCCGCCGGTGCTCCACTCGCCGAGCAGCAGATCGAGCTCCTGCGCGGTGGCCGGCGGCACCGAGCCCAGCACGGCGGCGGGTTCGGCGGCCACCGCCTCGACCAGGGCGGTGAAGTGTCGGACGAACCGGTCGGCGGCCTCCTCGTCGAAGGCGTCGGTCCGGAAGCGGAGGCAGCCATGGACGTCGCCGTCGAGGACGGTCAGCGACAGCTCCAGATCCATGGCGCACTCGCGCAGCCCGACCGGTAACGACTCGGCCCGCAGCCCGCCGAACGAGCGCCGGAGGCCGGCGTGACCGAGCAGCAGCGCCGGGAAGGTCGCGACGTCGGCGGAGGCCGGCTGGTTGAAGACGAACATGGCCCGGAAGCGGTCGCCGTCACGGCGGTCCTGCCGCTCCAGCGCGCCGATCACCTGGCTCCTGGTCTCGGCCAGCAGCTCACGGAAGCTGTCGCGGGCCTGGCTCCGGATCGGCACCGGGTTCATGAAGTAGCCGACCAGGCCGGTCAGGCGGGCATGCGTGCGAGCGGCGAAGGGGACGCCGACCGTCAGGTCGTCCTGGCCGGTGACCCGGTGCAGGAGTGCCTGGTAGGCGGCGAGCAGGAAGACGTTGAGCGTCGTGCCTTCGGCCGCCGCGCGATCGGCCAGCCCGGCCGCCAGGGACGTGCCGAGCCGGAACCTGCGGGTCCCGCCCGGACCGCTGAGCACCGGCCGGTCTCCCCGTCCCGCCTGCTCCGATCGCGGGAACGAGCCGGCCTCGGCCGGCGCCGGTAGCTCAGCGGCCGGGCCGCCGCTCTCCTCGCCGTAAAGGGCCTCCAGCTCCCGGCCGAGGATCATCGTGGACCAGAAGTCGGTCACGACGTGATGCGCGGCGAAGAGCAACGCGTGCGTGCCGTCGGCGAGCCGGTAGAGGTGCAGCCGGGCCAACGGGCCGATGGCCAGGTCGAACGGCCGGTTCGCGTCGTGCTCCAGCCTCGTTTGCAGCCCGGCCTCGCCGAGCTCGGCCACCGAGTAGAAGCCCTGGCAGTTCTTTCGGACGACGGGCACCGGCTCGCCGTCCCGGTCGGCGAAGACCGTCCGCAGGGCCTGGTGCCGCTGCTGGAGCCGGCCGTAGGCCCGACGTAACGCCTCCTCGTCGAGCGAGCCGTGCAGCCGGAAGGCGGCGGCCGTGGTGTAGGCGGTGCTCTCCGGGTCGAGCCGGTGCAGGAGCCACAACTCCCGCTGGCCCTCCGACACCTGCGCGGTGCCTTCGGCCGCCTGGGCCTCCTGGGCCGCCGGCGAGGCGAAGTCGGACAGCGAGGTGAGGTCGGCCAGGGAAGCGCCGCCGAGCAGGTCTTCGAGCGGAAGCCGTACTCCCAGCTCGGTCTGGACCCGCTGGGCGAGCTCCTGGGCGGCGAGCGAGTCGAGGCCCAGGGCCAGCAGCGGAAGTTCGCGCGCGAGATCCTCGGCGGGCAGGCCGCAGACGGCGGCGGTCTGCTCGCGCAGGAAACCTTCCAGGTCGATCGAGCTGCGGCCGACCTCGGGCAGCTCTCCGGCCAGCAGCAGGTCCCGGCAGACCCGGCGGCGGACCTTGCCGCTGGTGGTCTTGGGCAGCTGCCCGGCCGGGATCAGCACCACCAGTCCGAGGTGGAGGCCGTGCTCCTCGGCCACCAGAGTCCGGATCGCCCGCGCCACCGCCGCAACGTCCACGTCTTCAACGCCACGGACGATCTCATGCACGATCGCGGGCTCGTCGTTCACGGTGAACGCGGCCCCGCAGCCCGGCCGCAGCACGGGGTCGGCCCGCTCGGCGGTGGCCTCCAGGTCCTGCGGGTAGTGGTTGCGGCCCCTGACGATGATCAGGTCCTTGAGCCGGCCCGTGATCGTCAGCTCGCCATCGGCCGACCTGCCCAGGTCACCGGTCCTCAGGTACGGCCCGCCGCCTTCGGCCGACACGGCCTGGAACACCTCACGGCTCTCCTCCGTCCGGTTCCAGTAGCCGCCCGCGACGCTCGGCCCGCGCAGCCACACCTCGCCTTCCTCACCGGCGGGACATGGCGTCGCCGTCACCGGATCGACGATCAGCACCTCCTGCTCAGAGCCGCTCCGGCCACAGCCGACCGGCCCCTTTCCGGCGGGCACGCCGAAGCCGCCGCTGACGATCAGCGTCGCCTCGGCCAGGCCGTAGCACGGGAAGAACGCCTCGGGCCGGAAACCCGCCGGCCGGAAGGCCTCGGCGAAGCGCTCCAGCGTGGCCCGCCGGATCGGCTCGGCCCCGTTGAAGGCCACGCTCCACTGGCTGAGGTCGAACTGTTCCCGCTGCTCCGGCGTGGTCTTGCGGACACACAGGTCATAGGCGAAGTTCGGCCCGCCGCTCAGCGTCAGCCCCAGCCCCGACATGGCCTCCAGCCAGCTCGCCGGCCGCCGAAGGAAGTCGATCGGCGACATCAGCCACATCGGGAACCCGGCGAACAGCGGCTGCATGAGCCCGCCGATCAGGCCCATGTCGTGGTACGGCGGCAGCCAGCTCAAGCCGCGGACCTCTTCGTCAGTGCCGAAGAGCTCCTGGATGAGCCCGGAGTTGTGCAGCAGGTTGCCGTGGGTCAGCATCACACCCTTGGGCTCGGCGGTGGAGCCCGAGGTGTACTGGAGCAGCGCCAGGGTGGAGGCGTCGGCGCCGGATCCGGTCCGGTCGTCGGTGTCCGGCGCGGTGTCGGTCGCGATCCAGGCCAGCTCTCCCAGCGGAAGCTGGTCGGCCAGCGGAAGCAGCGCCGCGATGGTGAGCAGCGCGGCCGGCTGCGCGTCGGCCACGATCGTCAGCAGGCGAGGCAGCGTCCGCTCCAGCCGCATCGGGTCGGGCGGGAAGGTGGGCACCGCCACCGCGCCTGCGTACATGCAGCCGAGGAAGGCGGTGAGGAAGTCCTTACCAGGCGGGTAGAGCAGCAGGACGCGGTCGGCCAAGCCGACACCGGCTCGCCGCAGCTCGGCCGCGACGGCCCGGGCCCGCCGGTCGAGCTGCTCGTAGGTCACCGGACGCTCGTCGCCGAGGTGCTCGCCCATGAACACGAAGCCGACGCGCTCCGGTTGGCGGCTGGCCCGCCAGCTCAGCAGCTCGGCCAGGGTGGTCGTGTCGGCAGCCGTGGGGAAGTCAGGAAGATCGCTTCGCATCGTACCTCCGGACCACGAAGGTACCCAGCGGCTTGCGCGCTGAGATGTCACATGAAGTGGGGCATCGCCCTGCCGGTACGGCCTGCCTACCCTGTGGCTATGGCACACGCTCCCCGTACATCCGACGAGGAGGCCGTCGCCGCCATCTGGCGCGAGGCCCTGGGCTGCCCGGATCTCGGGATCTTCGATGACTTCTTCGAGCTGGGCGGTCATTCGCTGCTCGTCCCCAAGGTCGTGGCCCGCATCCGCAAGAAGGTGGGCCTGCAGATCCCGATCAAGGAGTTCTACGCCTCACCAACGGTCGCCGCGGTGGTCGCCGGCGCCCGGCCGGTGCCCGGTACGCGTGCCGTCGGCCGTCGGCCGGCCGACGCCGAGCCGGTGCTCTCCTACGAGCAGGAGCGCCTGTGGCTGGAGGACCAGGTACGGCCCGGCGCGGCCTACAACGTGCACGGCCGGCGGCTGCTGACCGGCCCGCTCGACCTGGCCGCGATGGAGGCGAGCATCCGCGCGATCCTCCAGCGCCACGAGACGCTGCGCAGCCGCTTCCCGGTGGTGAACGACCGGCCGACACAGGTCGTGGACGAGCTTCCCGACGACTGGGCCCTCGACTTCACCGACCTCACCAGCGGGCCGGCCGATCCGCGCGAGGCCGCTCGATTACTGGCCGATCTGCAGGCCGCCACCCCGTTCGACCTGGCCGCCGGGCCGCTCTTCCGCTGCGCGTTGCTCCGCCTGGACGAGAACGAGCACCTGCTGTCGGTCACCATGCACCACAGCGTCTCCGACGCCTGGTCGGTCGGCCTCATGGTCCGCGAGCTGTCGGCCCTCTACGAGGCCGGGGGTGACGTGGAACGCGCCGGACTGGCCGAGCTGCCGATCCAGTACCGCGACTACGCGGTCTGGCAGCGCGAGACCCTGACCGGGGACGCGCTGCGGCGAGAGGTCGGCTACTGGAGCCAGCGGCTGACCGACCCGCCGCCGCCGCTCGCGCTGCCCACCAGGCAGAGCCTGACCCCGCTGCGCCAGTCTCCCGGCCACCACCTCGAACTCGCCCTGCCGACCTCGCTGACCTCGGCGATGCACGAGCTGTGCCGCCGGCACGGCGTGACCATGTTCATGACGATGATGGCCGGCGTGACCGCCGTCCTGTCCCGCTGGTGCGGCCAGCAGGACATGGTGATCGGCGTGCCGGTGGCCGGACGCGCCGCCGAGGGCACCGACGGGCTGATCGGCTTCTTCGTCAACACCCTGCCCTTCCGGGCCGACCTCTCCGGCGAGCCGAGCTTCGCCGAGCTACTCGGCCGCTCCAGGCAGGTCACGCTGGACGGCCTGGCCCACGCCGACGCTCCTTTCGACGTCATCGTCAAGGAACTCCAGGTCCCGCGCGACCCTCGTCGCTCTCCGCTCTTCCAGGTGCTGCTCAACATGATCGACAGCCCGGAGCCGGAGCGGATCGGCGGGATCGAGGTCAAGCCGCTGGAGGCGATCACGCTGCCCAGCAAGTTCGACCTCACCATGACCGCGCAGGAGATCGACGAAGCGCTCCAGATCTTCCTCGACTTCAACGCCGACCGCTACGACCCGGAGATGATGCGGACCTTCCTCACGCATCTCCAGGCCCTGCTGGAGACGGCGGTCGCCGATCCGGAGCGGAAGATCCTGGACTACCCGCTGCCCGACGCTCATGAGGAGTTCCCGTCAGGAGAGGCGGAGCACCGTCCGGGACTGCCGGGCAGTACGGTCCGCGACGGCCAAGGGGAGTGGAGCCACCGGTGGCTGGCCCAGGCCAGCGGCCGGGTCGCCAAGACGCTGGCCGGCCGGGACCGGGCCCACTACGGCGTGGTGCGCCGGGAGTCGGCCGGGTTCGTGGCCGCGGTGCTGGGTTGCGTGGCGGCCGAGGTGCCCTACTCGGTGATCGAGGACAGCGGGTCAGTGCCCGTCCACCTTCTCGGAGTGGACGTGGTGGCGGACGTGAGCCCGGCAGCCGGCGCATCGGCCGCCGTCCTCGACCTCAGCCCCTTCGTCGGACCCGACGACGCGGAAGCCGATCCGCCCTCGTCGCCGCCCGGACCGGCGGCTCCACACGCCGATCTGCCCTTGGCGCTGCCCGGACCTGCGGCTCCGCAAGCCGACTTCACCGCCGACGACCGCTTCGCCGTACTGTCCGGCCTGTCCGGGCACGTGACCTCGGCGATCTCCAGCGCGCTGGCCGCCGGCGGGACCCTGGTCCTGCGGGAGGAAGGCGAACACCTCCTCGACTGGCTGCGCGCCGAGGAGATTACCGTCGTCTACCTGACGCCGCCGATCCTGCGATCCCTGGCCGGCGGCCACCTGCCCGCTCTGCGCCACGCCTTCATCGAGAACTCCGGCGACCTGCTGGCCTGCGACATCACCACGCTGCGCAACCTGGCCCCGGACTGCCGGGCCGTCGGCGTCCACCGCCTCGGCCGCGACGGCCGGCCCGCCGCCGCCTACCCGGTCCCGGCGGACTGGAGCCAGGAGTCCGCGCCGACGGTCGTGCCGCTCGGGAACGGCCCCGCCGTACGGCTGAGCCACCCCGGCGACCGGCACGCGGCCACCGGCGAGGTGGCCGAGCTGTGCGTGGGCAGCGACCACACCGGCGACCTGGCCCGGCGCTGGACCGACGGCACGCTGAAGTTCGTCGCCAGGGCCGGCGAGAACCCCGGGGACGACCTGAGGGACGTCGTGGCCATCCTGCGCGAGCTCCCGGAGATCCGCGACGCGCTGGTCACCGAGCAGGTCATGGCGGAAGGTGATCTCGCGCTGGTCGCCTACCTGGTCGGGCCCGACCCCGAGGAGGGCACGGTCAAAATCGCGCAGCATCTGCGCAACCGGCTGCCCGACCGCCTGATCCCCGGCCACCTGCTCCTCCAGGAGAGCCTGGAGCTGGCTCCGGACGGCGGCTACGACCTCGCGGTGCTTCCGCTGCCCGAGTCCGACCTCTCCCTCGCCGACACCTATGTGGCTCCTCGCACGCCGATCGAGCTCCGCCTGACCGAGATCTTCGAGGAGCTGCTCCAGGCCGAGCGGGTCGGCGTCCACGACACCTTCTTCGAGCTGAACGGCTTCTCCCTGCTGGCCACCCAGCTCACCGCCAGGATCAGGGAGTCCTTCGTGATCGAGATCTCCCTCCGGCAGGTCTTCGAGGCCCCGACCGTGGAGGGGCTGGCGCAGCTGATCCTCCAGGCTCAGGGTGAGCGGTTCGGCGGAGCGGAGTTCGCCGCTCTCCTGGATGAGATCGACAACTGATGGCCGGCCATCTCGCGCCGCTGGGCCGTACCGGCTGGTCCGCCTGGCGGGACGTCGCGCTGCGCGGCGCCGGATTCCCGGCCAGGAGGTTCCTGGAGATCTGCGACGAGGAGCTCGCCGCTGCGGCGGACTCCGGATCCGGCTATCCGGAGGCCTACGCCGCCGCCTCCGAGCGGCTCAACGCCGCGATCGGCCGGATCGCGGCGGACGGCAAGTTCCGCGAGGCGGTGGCCTGGCAGAGCCCGCAGGTGGTCCGCTTCACGCTGGACAAGGCGGCGGCGGGTGAGTCGCGTGCCAACCGCAGCGGCCGCCGCCACGAACTGACCATAGCGACCTACCTGCAGCGCTACTGCCTCAAGAACGACACGGTCGGCTTCTTCGGCCCGTTCGGCTGGGCCCGCGTGGTGCCGGAGGAGATCGGGATCGTCGTGGATCCCGGCACGGGCTTCCTGTCCAGCCGGACCACCTACTTCGAGGACTGGGCGATCGGCACGCTGGCCGACACGCTCGCCGGCCGGCCGGAGGTGTGGCCCTGGCTGCGGCCCCGGCGCGCGCGGTCGGCCTCGCTCACCGGCGGGCTGCTGCGCCGGCCCTTCGACCGGCCGGTGACGCTGACGATCGCCGAGCTGAGGGTCCTGGCCCGGTGCGACGGCCGGCGGACCGTGCGGGAGATCGTCGGCGACCCGCCGGTCCCGGCTACGGTGGCGGCCCTGTTGCGGCTGCGCGAGGTCGGCGCCATCCGCATCGACCTGTCCGGCCCGCTGGAGACCTGGCCGGAGCGGACGCTGGCGGCCAGGATCGAGGCGATCGCCGACCCGTCGGTCCGCGATCTGGCCCGGCTGCCGCTGGAGGAGCTGGTCGCGGCACGGGACGGCGTGGCCGCCGCCGGCGACGCCGAGCTGCTGATGAAGGCCCAGCAGGAGCTGGCCGACACCTTCGAACGGCTCACCGGCCGCGAGGCCGGCCGCCGCTCGGGTGGCCTGTACGCTGGCCGTACCCTGGTCTACCAGGACACCGTCCGCTCGGCCCAGGCCCGGATCGGCGACCAGGCGATCGCCACCCTGGCCGCGCCGCTCGGGCTCCTGCTCGACAGCGCGTCCTGGCTGGTCAACACGGTCGGCGACCGCTATGCCGTGCTGGCCCGCCAGACCTTCGACCGGGAGAGCGCCAGGACCGGCCGCGAGGAGTTGCCGCTGCTCCAGCTCCTGACCACGCTCATGCCGGAGCTCGGGCAGCTCACGCTCAGCCCGGAGTCGGAGATCGTCCACGAGGTGGTGGCGGAGTTCCAGGAGAAGTGGGCCAGGATCCTCGGCCTGCCTTCGGCCGAGATCTGCGAGCCCCAGGCCCGAGAGCACCAGATCTCGGCCGCCGACATCGCCGATCAGGTCGCTCTCGAGTTCCCGGCGGGGCCGCCGCGGTGGAGCGGAGCCCGCTGGTTCTCCCCTGACCTGATGCTGATCGCTCCTGACGCCGAGGCCCTGGCCCGAGGCGAGGCCGGCTACGTGCTCGGCGAGCTGCACTGCGCGGCCAACACCATCGAGAACAGGAGCTTCGTCAGTCAGCACCCCGATCCCGGCCGGTTGCGCGAGGCGATGGCCGCCACCCATCCGGACGGCCGGCTCCTGATCGTCCCTCGGGCCGACTCGCCGCTGACCACCTCCCGCATGTCCCGGGCCCCGGAACTCATGCTGCCGAGCAACGCCTACCTGAGCATCGGAGTCGAGTCGGCCGACCCTCCGCTAGGCGTGACCCTGCACTCCATCGTGGACCTGTTCGTGACGCGGGAAGGCGAGGACCTCGTGGTCCGGCATCGCCAGGAGAGCAGGACCCACCCCTTCCTGGAGGCCGCCGGAGACCTGCTCACCGCGCTGACGGTCAACTCCTTCCGCCCGCTCGGCCGAGCCCCGCACCGGCCGCGCGTCACCATCGACCGGCTGGTCATGAGCCGCGAGGCCTGGACCTTCCCGGCCGCCGAGCCCGCCTGGGCCGCGCTGAAGGACGAGAGCTCGCGGTACGCCGCCGCCCGCCTCTGGCGGCTCCGGCACGGCCTGCCCGAACGCGGCTTCGTCCGGGTGCCGAGCGAGAAGAAGCCGCTGGCGGTGGACTTCCGCAGCCTGCCGATGGTGAACCTGCTGGCCAAGCTGATCCGCCGCACCGCGGAGTCGGAGGATGGCGAGATCACCCTCACCGAGATGTTGCCGGACGTGGAGCACCTCTGGCTGCCGGACGCCGACGGCGAGCTCTACACCGCCGAGCTGCGTCTGATCACGGTCAGATCGGATGTCACGTACCCAGAACAGGGGGCTGCTGGTCCCTGACCATCCGTGATCACAGTTGCTATGCTTGCCGGTCATGACTGATGTGGACGAGCACGGTCGGCCCGAACCGCCTCTCGCGGGCGACGAGACGGCAACCCTTCTAGGCTTCCTCGACTATCAGCGTGCGACCCTGGCCTGGAAGTGCCGGGGTCTCGACAACGCCGGGCTCACGGCCAGGGTCGGCGTCTCGACGATGACGCTGGGTGGGCTGCTCAAGCATCTGGCCTACGTCGAGGACGACTGGTTCACCCGCTGGTTGAGCGGCGAGGAGCGGCCCGCGCCGTGGGACACGGTGGACTGGAAGGCCGACGAGGACTGGGAGTGGAACTCCGCCGCCGACGACTCCCCCGAGGAGCTGTTCGCTCTCTGGCAGAAGTCCGTCGACCGCTCACGCGAGGCGGTCGCCCGTGCCCTCGAAGAGGGTGACCCCGGCCGCCTGGCCAAGCGGTCCTGGTCAGGCGGCGAGACCCCGTCCCTGCGGTGGATCCTGGTCCACATGATCGAGGAGTACGCCCGCCACAACGGCCACGCCGACCTCCTCCGGGAGGCCGTGGACGGTGAGACGGGCGAGTAGCCGCGGCTAGTGTCCTGCGCCTGAAATAGCGGGTCTAATTTGTTTGCTTGTTTTCGGTGGCTGGCGGAGTGATCCTGGCGAGGTAGTCGGCCAGGGAGTTGAGGATCTCATCAGCGGTCTTGGTCCAGGTGAAGGGTTTCGGGCCCTCGTTCCAGGTGTCGATCCAGGCCTTGATGTCGTCTTCCAAGGCTTTGACGGAGGTATGGACGCCGCGGCGGATGAGCTTGTCGGTCAGCAGGCTGAACCAGCGCTCGACCTGGTTGATCCAGGAGGAGCCGGTCGGGGTGAAGTGAACGTGAAAGCGTGGGTGCCTGGCCAGCCACGCTTTGATCTCGGCGGTGTTGTGGGTGGCGTAGTTGTCGCACACCAGGTGCACGTCGAGCTCGCGGGGCACGGCCTTGTCTATCGTGACCAGGAACTTCCTGAACTCGATGGCCCGGTGGCGGCGGTGGAGTTCGCCGATGACGGCGCCGTCGGCGATGTTGAAGGCGGCGAACAGGCTGGTGATGCCGTGCCGCAGGTAGTCGTGGGTACGGCGCTCAGGCATGCCCGGCATCATCGGCAGCACCGGCTGGGAGCGGTCCAGCGCCTGGATCTGGCTCTTCTCGTCGACGCAGAGCACAACCGCCCGCTCGGGAGGGTTGTGGTACAGGCCGACGACATCGACGACCTTGTCGACGAACTGCGGGTCGGTGGACAGCTTGAAGCCGTCCTGCAGGTGGGGCTTGAGGTCGAACTTCTTCCAGATCCGCCCGATGGTCGACTTCGACAGCCCGGTGCGGGCGGCCATCGAGGCCCGCGACCAGTGCGTGTCGCTGCCCGGTGTGGACTCCAGCGTCGCGACGATGACGTCTTCGACCTGGTCGAGAAGGATCGACGGCCGCCGGCCGGGCCGCGGCTCGTCCTGCAGACCATCGAGACGCTTGGCGATGAACCGGGCCCGCCGGCGCTCCACCGTCGACTCGTCGATGCCCAGGTCCATCGCGGCCTGCCGGTTGGTCCCGCCCTCCGCGCAGCGCAGCACGATCCTGGCCCGCAGGGCGAGGTACTGCGCGGTCTTCGCCCGCCTGGCCCAGCGCACCAACTGCTCCCGCTCGGCGTCGCTGAGGACCAGGGGCCCTGCCCCCGAGGTGTGGACACCTTGAATACCGGATGATGGAAATCCGGAGACAAGGAGTTCCACGTGGCGATGAAGTCGTATCCGCCGGAGTTCAAGGCGGATGCCGTCGCGTTGTACCTGTCCGATCCGGGACGGACGCTGGCCTCGGTGGCTGAGGACCTGGGGATCAGCCGGGAGACGCTGCGTAACTGGGTGCGTCAGGCGCAGGCGGACGGCACTGCGGGCGCGAAGGAGCGGGGCCCGGTGAGGAGGCCGGCGCGTGGCGCGCTATCGTCCGACGACGTGCTGGAAGAGGAGAATAAGCAGCTCAAGGCCCGCATCCGGGAGCTGGAGATGGAGCGCGACATCCTGCGCCGGGCGGCCAAATATTTCGCGGGAGAGACCAACTGGTGAGGAGCCGTAAGGAAATTACTGACGGTTTTAGAGCGACGTCGGTGTGTGGCGTGATATCTGGGCGTCCGTGGGGATTTCGGAGACGGCTCTGGCGGCGCTCGATGTGAAGTTCTCGGCGTTGCTGCCGCACCTGGATGAGCGGCAGCGGCGCCTGTATCTGGCGTCGGAGGCCGATTCTCTGGGGCATGGCGGGATCGCGGTGGTGGCCCGGTTGGCGGAGGTGTCGCAGTCGACGATCGCGCGGGGACGCGTCGAGCTCGCGGGCGGTGCGGCGGTGCTGGGACGGGTGCGTCGTCCTGGCGGTGGACGCAGGCCGGCCACTGAGCATGACCCTGGCCGGTGCCGGCGCTCGAGGCTTTAATCAAGCCGCGGGAGGTCGGCGACCCAGTCTCCCCGCTGCGCTGGACCACCGCCTCGCTGCAGAAGGTGATCAAGTTTAACGAGCTGATCGCGAACTGCGTGATTTACTCGACCGCCTGCGATATCACGGACGCGGCCAATCAGTTGGCCGGCGAGGGGGAGCCGGTCGACGTCGACGACCTGGCCACGATCTCGCCGTACATCACGCACACGGTGCGCCGGTTCGGTAACTGGGTGATCAACTTGACGCCGCCGGACCAGGCACCGATCACGCGCTTGGATCTGGAGCCGCGCGTGCTGTTCCCCGCCGGCCCGGCCTGAGCTCCCGCTTCCCGCGGACCTGTGGGCATCGGTGATGACGCTCATGGGCTCGGGCCTCGGCCTGGCCGAGTTGGCCGGTTATGCCCGTACCGCGGCCGCGCACGGACTGCGGTGAGCGCCATGACCGCCGCGCCTCGCTCCGAACAGCCTGCCTCGGTGCACCAGTTGGTGACCGCGCTGATGACGCTCGGCGTTTACACCGGCGAGGGTGACCAGGCCGAGCATGACGCCGAAGCCGAGCGCCGGGGAGAGCGGCGCTACCAGGTGCGGCTGGCCAACGCGCTGCACGGTGAGGAAGGCGGGCGAGGAGCCGAACGGGGACAGCTTCGCCGCCCGACCGCCGACACGGATGGCCGACCATGCCTGCCAGGCCGGGCGCGTCCGCGTCTTCCGGCCCCATCATCGGCCAAGCCCACATCCCGCTCACCTGATGGTCGATCGCCAAGCCGCGGGAACTACCCGACCATCGCAATGCCAAGCTTTCACCCCGCTTCATGGCAACGCAGAGTGGCTCCTGAAAGCCGGGGCAGCATCACCGAGCGGTCCTGGGGAGCCGCTCATCGGCCTCGGCCTCATGTCACGTTCCGGAGGGATTTCGACGGAGATGCCTGTTGTCAACGCATGCGAAGTGGATGCGTGTGCGTACAACACCGACCGCAGCTGTCACGCACTGGCCATCACCGTAGGTGACGTCCGTCATGCCCACTGCGACACCTACTTCAAGGCTCCGGCCAAGGGAGGCGACCCCTAGCCGTAGGCCACGTCGGCGCCTGCAAGATGTCCGACTGCCAGCACAACGTCCAGTTCGAATGCCAGGCTCCCGGCATCACGGTCGGTTATGTGGAGAACGCCGCGGACTGCCTCACCTATGCGCCTGCCTGAGCGGCACCCCTTATCGGAGCGGTCGGAAGGCGCGGACGGCCGGGTTGCGCCCTGCGGTTGCACAGTGCAGCCGACCCGGCCGAAGGCGGGGCTGTCGGCTGCGCACTTGCCATGCGGACCGGCCGCGCCGACCACTCACTGCTCCGCGCTCGACACCCGAGCCACAGCATTGCCTCCCCGCGCGGGGGCGCGCATCGACATCTGGATCCGCTGCCTGGCAGGGAGGGGACCGGCCACTACCGCAAATCGGCGGCCGGAGGGTGAGCTGGGCTCTCCACGACCGGAAACGACGGGCTCACCATGATCCGGCGATCGGCCACATCCGGATGACCGAGCGCTTGCAACGGCGGCCGGTATAAGGCAGCTCTGACGAACGGCTCCGCCGTGCGGGATCTCCGCCTTACCTGCGTGGACGCGTCCCGCGCTGCTGTGAGGACAGGCAAGTCTCGAAGGGAGGAGCCACCGTGCGGACCACGGTCAAGGAGATCATGACCTCAGAGGTTGCCTCGGTCAACGGCACTACCCCGTTCAAGGACGTCGCCGAGGTGCTCATCGTTCACGGCGGCAGCACCGTACCGGTGGTCGACGCCGAGAACCACGTCCTGGGCGTGGTGTCTGAGGCGGACCTGCTGTGCAAGGAGGAGTTTCGCGAGCGCTACTACGCCGAGGGCTACAAGCCGCCGGTGCGCGCCCGGCTGCGCCACCGCCCGTCCGAGAAAGGCCCCGACGTCAAACGCAAGGCCACCGGGGACACTGCCGTCGAGGTGATGACCACGACCGCCGTAACCGTGCCCGCCACGGCCTCGGTCGTGATGGCCACCCGCCTGATGGATGAGCACGGCGTCAAACGCCTCATCGTTGTCGCGGACGACGACACACTGCAAGGCATCGTCAGCCGCCACGATCTGCTGAAGGTGTTCGTGCGCCCCGTTGCCGACATCGCCAGCGAGATCCGCGAGGACGTGCTGGAGCGCTCGCCGTGGATGGAGACCCCGAGCGTCACGGTCGAGGTGCGCCAGGGGAACGTGACGCCGAGCGGTTGGATGGAGCGCCGCAGCGAGACCGCGATCGCCATGCGGATGATCGCCCGCGTGGACGGGGTGGTTGATGTGATCGATGAGCTCGAGTGGAGGCACGACACCTTCGCCTGGGGCAAATGATGACGATCGGCAGGAGCGGCACGAGATCGCCGGAGCTGACCTTCCTTGGCGGGGTCGGCACCGTGACGGGCAGCAAATTCCTGCTCGACCTGCCTGACGGGAACCGCGTCCTGCTCGACTGCGGGCTCTTTCAGGGAGAGCGGGAGCTACAGCGCAGGAACTGGGCCACATTCCCGGTCCCGGCCTCGTCGGTGTCGGCGATCGTGCTCAGCCACGCGCACCTGGATCACTGCGGTTACCTGCCCGCGCTGGTGCGGCAGGGCTTCAGCGGGCCGGTCCACACCACGCCGGACACGGCGCGGCTGGCCGCGATCGTGCTACGCGACAGCGCCAAGCTCATGGCTGAGCAGGCCGAGCACGCCAACGCCTACGGCTGGTCCACGCATCGTCCGGCCCTGCCGCTCTACGACGAGAAGGACGTCGAGAAGGCCCTGAAGCTATTCGTTCCTCTGGAGCACGAGCAGCCCGCCGAGCTGCCCGGTATCGGGCTGCGCCTGCATCGGGCCGGGCACATCCTCGGCTCCTCGTGGAGCGAGATCACCCTGCCTGGCGGCGCCACGCTCGTCCACACCGGCGACCTCGGGCGTGCGACCCATCCGCTGCTCAACCCGCCGGCGCCGTTCCACGGGGCGGACACGCTGCTGGTCGAGTCGACGTACGGCAACCGCCGCCACGACGACGCGAGCACCTTGTGGGAAGTCGCCACGGCCGTCAACCGGACGGTGCGCCGCGGCGGTTCGGTGCTCATTCCCGCCTTCGCCGTCGACCGCACCGAGGTCATCGTCTACCGGCTGCACGAGCTGCGGCACAAGGGCATGATCGCCAAAGTGCCAGTCTACGTGGACAGCCCCATGGGATTGGCCGCCCGGGACGTGTACCTGGAGGCGATCGCCTCCGGCTCGCCGGAGCTGCGCCCCGGAATCACCCGGGACGTGCTGGCCCCGCCCTGGCTACGGGAGTTGCGCACCGTCGAGGAGTCGATGAGCGTCAACGAGCCGGACCAGCCGTCGATCATCATCTCGGCCTCCGGCATGGCCAGCGGCGGCCGGGTCCTACACCACCTGCGCTACCTGCTGCCTGACCCGCGCATGACCGTACTCATCGTGGGCTTCGCCGCGCTCGGGACGCGCTCGCGCAGCCTCGTCGACGGCGCCACCGCACTCAAGATCCACGGCCGCTACGTGCCCGTGCGAGCCGAGATCGTGAACCTGCCAGGGTTCTCCGTGCACTCCGACGCCGATGAGACCATCGCCTGGCTGCACACCGCCCGCCAGCCGCCGCAGGCGACCTACGTCGTCCACGGCGAGCCCGACGCGGCCGCCACGCTGCGGAGCCGCATCCGCGACGAACTCGGCTGGCACGCGATCGCCCCCGCCCCGGACGAGCACGTCCTACTTTGAGTCTTCAGACCTCCTCCCGGCCTGCCCGCAGCCACGACCACGGCGAGAGCATGGGCGCGCCGCGGGTCAGAGGGTTGTCACGCCGCCGCGCTCGTCGGTGCCTTCCGCGAGGCCGCCCGCTGGGGGCTGACCCTGCCGGAGCTGGTTGCTGATCTGGAGGACAGCGTTGGGTTCAACCCGTACCCGTTCGCCGAGGAATGCCCCGAGGGCGAAGAGAACACTTCGTGACCGCAGCCGCGATGGACATCGCAGTCGATGAGCTGGTGCTCACCATGGTGAGCTGTGGTCACCCGCCGCCGCTGCTGGTGCACGCCGGCCGGGTCACGCCGTTGCAGTGCGAGCATCCGCCGCCGCCGCTGGGCGGTGGGGGCCTCTGCGAACACCAGGGGCACACCGGCTGCTCGTTCCGGTTCGAGGAGGGCGATCTGCTACTGCTCTACACCGATGGCGTGACCGAAGCGCTTCTATCCGATGGCCGATCGGATCGCCTCCTGAACGCAGGAGGCCCCACAAGGGCTGCTGGAGCGGGTATGCGACGATCTCCTCGCCTACACTGGTGGGCATCTCGATGATGACGCCGCCATAATCGCGATTCTCCGTCTGCCGCTGCCGGCCGCCTCCTGCCCGCCCGGCGATGACGCGTGGAGCACTCAGCGGGAGGTTGCCGAGATCGCTTCCACCAGCTCGCCGACCTTGTCCTCGGGCAGCTTCGCCGCGAGATCGGCTTGACTGATGAGGCCGATGAGTTCCTCGTTCTCCAGCACCGGCAGACGACGGATCTTGTACTCGACCATCTGGTGCAGGACCTCCTCGACGTCCGCATTCGCGTCGGCCGTGGGCAGGACTGGTGCTCATCCGCGTTCACGGCACCAGTGTTAACCCCGTCGACGTCACGGTCCGCTCCGGCGGCATGAAGACGCTATCGGGCCACCGCGTTCCCCAAGCGGACCGGCCTGGACTTGTGGACGCTCACCCCGCTAACCCGCAAACACCGATCATTCCTCGTCAGCCACGGCGACCACGACCAGCGGGCACGCGGCGTACTGGACCAGCGCATGGCTGACCGATCCGAAGAACGCGGTGACAGGGCCGCGCCCCCGTGATCCCATGACCAGCAGGCCGGCTCCTGCGGACGCCCTCAGCAGCACGTCCACGGGATGTCCACGGATCGACCGCGTCACCAGCTTGACCCCTGGATAGCGCGTGCGGAAATCCGCGACCGTCTCCGCCAGCAGGCGCCTGCCCGCCTCCCGTGTGGGGCCCTTCGCCGCCCGGCCATCGCTCACCGGGCTCCAGGCGTGGACCGCGTGCAGTTCGGCGCCGCGCAGTGCGGCCTCTGCGAAGGCGAAATCCGTTGCGGCACGGCCGCCCGCCGAGCCGTCGACGCCGACGACCACCTCGTTGCGCGACTGCTCGGGTGGGGCGCGTACCACGACCACCGGACAGCTGGCCTGGCCAGGCACGCCCAGCGCCACCGAGCCGGCCAACTGCTCCCAGAACCCTCCCGTCCCGTGGCTTCCGACGACCAGGAGTTCGGCGTCCTTGGAAGCCCTGACCAATCCGAGCCGAGGATCACCGGTCAGCACCTGCGTATCCGCCTCGACTTCGCCCTCTTCCCGCCGCGCGTGCCGCAGGGCGTCTGTCACCACCACCATGGCATGCTTGCGCAACCATCGCCGCACCTGCTCGCAGGAAGCACCCGCGGATGAATCCAGGCCTGGCATGACGTGCACGAGACGGACCGTGACGCCTCGCATGGCGGCCTCGCGTACCGCCCATGCCACCGCCACGAGGCTCGCCCGCGAGCCGTCCACACCCGCCACGATCACGATGCCCCCATGCGTTACGAGCCAATTTCCCGTGCCGGGTGGTACCCCCTAACGGAGGGCCAGGTGAGGGCTCGGCTCCCCCCGGCGCCGGTCATCGGCCACATCGTGATCCGGCGCCTGCGTCGCGTTGCTATGGAGCGATAGCGTTCTCGCGCTCAGCGGCGGCGACATTGGCCTTGACCGCGAAGAAACTGTCCGGGGTCACCGAGATCGAGTCGATCCCGGCGGTCACGAGGAAGCGGGCGAAGTTCGGGTCGTCGCTGGGCCGCTGCCCGCAGAGCCCGACCTTGCGCCCGTGGGCGTGCGCGGTGGAGATGAGGTGCCGGATGCTCCGGGTGACGGCCGGATTGGTCTCATCGAACAGGTGCGCCAGGGATTCGGCGTCACGATCCACCCCGAGCGTGAGCTGGGTGAGATCGTTGCTGCCGATGGAGAAGCCGTCGAAGCGGGCCGAGAACTCGTCCGCCAGCACGATGTTGGCGGGGATCTCCGCCATCACGTAGACCTCCAGGCCGTCCAGGCCGCGCACGAGGTGTTCCTCGGCCATCACCTTGAGGACGTGGTCGGCTTCCTCCAGGGTGCGGCAGAACGGGATCATCACGATGACATTGGTCAGTCCCATCTGGTTACGGACCCGCCGGATGGCACGGCACTCCAGGGCGAAGCCGTCCCGGTAGCCGGAACTGTAGTATCGGCTGGCTCCGCGCCAGCCGATCATCGGATTCTCCTCCGCGGGCTCGAACGGCTCACCACCGATGAGGCGGGCGTACTCGTTGGTCTTGAAATCGCTCATCCTGACCACGACCGGTTCAGGCCAGCGCGAGGCCGCGATACGGGCGACGCCGTGGGCGAGGGTGTCCACGAAATAGTCTGGCTTGTCGTCGTATCCGCAGGTGAGTTCGGCGATCTTCTGCCTGGTGGAGGCGTTGAGCCGGTCGGGGTGGAGCAAGGCCATTGGATGGACCTTGACGTGGTTGTTGACGATGAACTCGATGCGGGCCAGCCCGACGCCGTCGGCGGGCAGCCGCCACCAGCGGAACGCCGCCGCCGGGTTGGCCAGGTTCAGCATCACCTTGGTGCGGGTCACCGGGAGGTCGCCGAGGTCGACGTCGCGTTCTTCGAAGGCGAGGGCTCCTTCGTAGACGACGCCCTCATCCCCCTCCGCGCATGACACCGTGACCTGCAGGCCATCGGCGAGAACGCGGGTGGCCTCACCGCACCCGACGACGGCGGGCACGCCGAGCTCGCGGCTGACGATGGCGGCGTGCGACGTTCGGCCGCCGTGATCGGTGACGATTGCCGCCGCCCTCTTCATGATCGGTTCCCAGTCCGGGTCGGTGATCGCGGTGACGAGCACCGCCCCGGTCACGAACCGGTCGATCTCCCCAGAATCGCGCAGGTTGCACACCTTGCCCGCGGCGATGGCGTCGCCGATCGCCAGCCCGCGGACGAGCCGCGCACCGGAGTCGGTGAGCCGATACTCCCGCAGCGTCGCGGCTTCCCTGCGCGTCTGCACCGTCTCAGGTCGCGCCTGGACCAGGAACAGCTGACCGGTGCGGCCGTCCTTGGCCCACTCCATGTCCATAGCGGTGCCGTAGTGATCCTCGATCTGTACGGCCCAGCGGGCCAGCGCGAGTATCTCACCATCATCGAGGACCTGCCCGAGGCGTTCCGCCGCAGAGGTGTCCACGATCCGAGTGCCGGCCGCCGCGTAGATCGCCTTGCGCTCTTTGCCGCCTCTCCTGCGGGACACGATGGGGCACAGCCCGCCGCGGCCCAGGAGCGGCTTGAACACCACGTACTCGTCCGGATCCACCTGGCCGCTGACCACCGTCTCGCCCAGGCCCCACGACGCATTGATCAATACGGAGCGGGGGAAGCCGCTTTCTGTGTCGATGGAGAACATCACCCCGGCGCCGGCCAGGTCCGCGCGGACCATCCGCTGTACCCCTGCCGACAACGCCACCGCCAAGTGGTCGAACCCGTGATGCTCTCGATAGCTGATCGCCCGATCGGTGAACAGCGACGCATAGCACTTGCGGCAGGCGTCCAGGAGCGCTTCGACGCCCACGACGTTGAGGAACGTCTCCTGCTGGCCGGCGAAGCTGGCCTCCGGAAGATCCTCCGCGGTGGCGCTGCTGCGCACCGCCACCTCTTGATCCCTGCGACCTGCCGACGACGCGAGCTCCCGGTACGCATCCCCGATCTCACGGGCCAGCGCCGCAGGCAGTTCGGCGGCGAGGAAGAGATCCCGGATGGCCCGGCCGACCTCGCCGAGTTCGACGCCCTCGTGCAACCGGGCGATGTGCCCGGCCACCTGCTCCTGCAGGCCGTTCTCCGCCACGAACTCCCAATAGGCATCCGCCGTGGTCGCGAACCCCTCGGGCACCCGGATCCCGCTCCCGGCCAGATTCTGGATCATCTCGCCTAGCGAGGCGTTCTTCCCACCCACCAGACCGACGTCGGACCGGGACAATCGCGACAGCCACACCACCCGACTCACCATGAACACCCCTACTCAGTTCGGATCCGACCCCGGAACCAGGGAGAAGAGCACCTACGTCCACCCCGGGACCGGCAGCGCAAGCATCACCCATCAATGCTCTCTACCCAGCTGAAGGTCCCAATGACGTCCCGTCCAACTTCGCCAAGATCGAGCAGCGTGACGAGATATAGCGCTGCACCTTTCGGAGAACCGCGAACGCATCGTGCACGACGGCTTCGCCGCCGGCATCGACGTCGAGACAGACGACCGGGAACTGGTGGTGACCGCCGAGGTCAAAGAGAAGGAAACAGCCGGCCGCCCGCACCGCACCGGACGCTTCGAGCACCGCGTCCTCCTGCTCGGCGAGGTCAACCCCGAACAGATATCGGCCCCCTTGCCCGACCACGTGCTCACGATGACCGCACCGAAGGCCCAGAAGGCGAGGCCCACCATGCGCACGTCAACGCCACCGGACCACTTGCCCGGTCATTCGCTCGATGACTCTTCCGGTCGGGACGTCCGCCGCTGGCCGGGACTGTACGGTTTTCGGTGTAACTCCTGATCAAGGAGATACACCTGATGAGTACCGTGATTCAGGCATCTGCGGACACAGACCTGGAGGAAGCCGC
>NZ_JOEQ01000031.1 GCF_000721075.1 Streptosporangium amethystogenes | reverse complement strand
GGACGGGCCCGCTCTGTGGAGCAGGGAAGGATCTGGAGGGGTACGCCGTACCGGCCGGGTGGCCGGTACGAAGACGGGGCGAGCAGTGCGCAGGTGGTTGTTCGCCTTGGACGGGACGCGAGGTGGCGCCGGTAACTGAGCCGGGACGCCTCGGTACGGGCGGTGGACGGACGCGTCGATCGCAGACGACAGCGCGACCGCCTGGACAACGACGCCGGTACGACAGGCACGACCGGCGGTGCCTGCCCGGGACGGCGCTGGACGGGTATCGGCGGGATCTTCTCGGCCGGGGTCGGCATCTCATCCGAGGCCCGCTCGCCGGGCCGCCGATCGGCTACCGGTCCGACTTCGTCGGCCAGGGCCTGCTCGGCACAGCATTGAACGGACACCCCAGCCGGGATCTGCCCCGCGGACCGCGGAGCCGGTACCGACGGAATCGTCTCGGCCGGGGTCACGGGGGTGGACGGCTCGAAGCAGGGCAGCGAGCGGTCTCCGGTCCGGCGGGCCCGCAGGCGAATGTCCAGCAGGGCACCGGAGGGCTGGGCGTACTCGTGGTCGGCGGGCCGGTCGGGGCAGCCGTGCGCGTAGGGGGCATGCCCGCAGACGGCACACCCCATCGGCATCGGCACTGTATCGGCGAAACAGCCGCAGTTGCTTACCGTGGTCCGGTCGAGAACCGGAGCACTAGGGTTACTCACGGGTCAGGAGGTCCTTCCTGGTCAAGGCCCCGGTACGGCGTGGCAGCGCCTGCCGGGGCCGTTGCTTGGATGACTGCGGTACGGCCGTACGTCTCAAGAGGCCGTCCGGTCGCTGCAGTGCTGGACGAGCTCATTTTGGATCTTGCTTCACAACACTTAACAACTATGAAGTACGGACGTCCTTTGTCGTCGGTTATTTATAACTCCTCACGGTGGGTATCCCGGGGCGACAAGAGATGTCTACGGTGATCTTGTGACGATAGTGTGGCGTGCAAATCAGCCGAAATGGGTGCAGATAGCCAACGTGATCAAAGGTCGTATTCGAGACGGCACTTACGTGGTTGACGAACCCGTCGCCAGTGAACATCTGATCGTCCAGGAGTTCGGAGTGTCTCGGCCGACGGCTCGCAAGGTGCTGGTGCGTCTTCGTGAAGAGGGCGTCGTCTACGCCGTTCGGGGTCTGGGAACATTCGCGCGATCTCCCGAAGAATGGGAAGTGGCTGAGGACTGAGAGCCCCGACGTGTAGGTGCGAGTGATCACCTGCTCGACTTCGTCATGATCACCTCACTCATGGCAGTTACACCATTGGGCCATCATGCAGTCACGGAGTGCAATGACACAAGTACTGTTCGTATAGAATTTTTGCCAAATCCTGAGCAGACTAAGCAGCACGACGAAGAGTCCCGCGGTCCGGCAGCGTCGCCTGGGCCGTGAACTGCGACGACTCCGAGAGCAAGCAAAGCTCACCCCGGAGGAGGCCGCCCGCCGGCTCGGGTGGAGTCGGCCAAAGCTCAACCGGATCGAGAACGCACGAATCTCGGTGACTCCCTCGGCTGTCGCCGATGCCTGTGACCTGTACGGCGTGGACTTCTCGACCAAGGCCGAGCTGGTCCAGCTCTGCAAGGACGCCGCCGTACGCGGCTGGTGGTCTGCCTACTCCGACGTGTTCACCGGCTGCTACATCACACTCGAAACCGAGGCGACGGCCGTCCGCACCTGGGAGCCGATCCTGATTCCGGGCCTGCTCCAGAGCGAGGAGTACGCCCGCGAGATCATCCGTGCGACAAGGCCGGAGTTGACCAAGACCCAGCTGGACCGGCATGTCAGTGCTCGGATGACCCGGAAGGTCAGCCTGCTCGGATCGGGTGCGTCGACGTTGCACGCCCTCGTCGACGAGGCCGCGTTGCGCCGCCCGGTGGGGTCGCCCGGTCTCATGGCCCGTCAGCTCAACGACCTCCTCCAGATCGCGGACTGGTCCAACATCACGCTCCAGGTCCTCCCCCTGGCGGCCGGCGCACATGGTGGCGTGGAAGGCGCCTTCTCTGTACTGAGCTTCGATGAGGAGGAGCCGGACGTGGGCTACACCGAATGCCCCAGCGGAGACGTCTACGTTGAAGCGGCCGATCAGATTCTGCGGCTTACCCTGACATTCGAGCGTCTCCGCAGTGCCTGCCTGTCCCCCGAGAAATCCGCGGCGCTCATCGCCGCGGTGAGGAGCAGCCATGATCTCCCCTGACCTGTCCGGCACCGAGTTCCGCAAGTCCAGCCTCAGCGGCGGCGGCAACAACTGCGTGGAAGTGGCCACCAACCTGCCGGGCCTTGTCGCTGTCCGCGACAGCAAGGACCCGGTCGGCCCCACGCTGGCCTTCTCTCCCGCAGCTTGGAACGACTTCCTGACAGGCGTCCGCAGCGGAGAAATCTAACCCGACCACGAACGTCGCACGGCCGAAACCGACCCAAAACCCCTCGGCCATGCGGCAACCTACGCTGGTCGGGGGCACTTCGACTCCGGGATGATCGCCGTTGCATGCCCGGAGAGCCGTGGATGGTTGAGTCGGGAATGATCTCCCCATCTGCCGTGTCCCAGGCAAGCCCAACCTCCTGACTTCTCCGGATCAAGGCCGCCTGTGCCCCTTAGGGCATCCCATGGTCGCGGCTGATGTGCACACGAAGACGGCCGATCCTCCGTCGCCGGGCTGTTGCCCCTCGCCTGGCGATCGTGAGGGATGTACGTGACGGCTAGGTTGGGTCGCCATGGACGGGACATTAGGCACGATAGCCACCGCGGCTGGCATCTTCGCCGGTACCAACGTTGACGACATCATCGTGTTGACCGTGCTGTTCTTGTCCAACCGTGCCGGCGGGCGGCCCAAGGTCTGGCAGATCTGGGTTGGCCAATACCTTGGGATCGCGGCCTTGGTCGTGCTGTCGATCATCGCCGCGCTTGGGCTCACGATCGTCCCCGACGACTGGGTGGGCCTGCTGGGTCTGCTCCCCTTCGCGCTTGGCGTCCGGGGGCTGATCAACGCGATCCGCGTCCACAGTTCCGGCGAGGACAGCTCACCGGCCGTGGCCGGCGGGCTGGTCTCGGTGGCCGGGATAACCCTCGCCAACGGCGCCGACAATGTCTCGGTCTACACCCCGGTGTTCCGCACCATCGGTGCGGTCGCGACCACGGTCACCATCGTGGTGTTCGTCGTCGGGGTCGCGATCTGGTGTCTGGCCGGCTCCTGGCTCGGCTCCCACAAGAAGGTCATCGGAATCATCGAACGCCACGGCCAATGGATCGTCCCGGCCGTGTTCATGCTGATCGGCGCCATCATCGTCATCGAGTCTGGCGTTCTCGGTAAGATCTTCTGATCCTCAGCACTTTGAGGAACCTACGAATTGGTCAGGGCCGATGATCGAAGCGGTCTTTCGGCATCGTACTTCTGCTCGGCGGTGCGTCATGGCGCGTCGTACTGGTCGTGGCGGGCATACAGCTCGGTCCACTCCTCCTGCGTGAGCTGACGGCCGGAGGCGACGATCTCGGCGAGTTCCTCGAAGTACGCCTCCCGGGGCGCTCCCGGTGTGAACAGCACCAGCATCGACGCGGGTGTGCCCGAGTTGTTACTGAAGGCGTGCACCCCGCCCGGTGGCACATAGAGGAAGTCGCCCGGTGTGGCGTCCAGCCACCGTCCCCCGTTGTTCAGCGAGACGGTGCCCTCCAGGATGAAGAACGACTCGGAGAAGGTCCGGTGGAAATGGGCGCCGGGCCCGTTCGGGATCGCGGCCATGTCCCAGCGGTACAGACCGAACTGGCCTGCGGTCGTCGCTCCGGTGGCGAGATAGCCGACTCGGGACTTGACCCCGATCGTGAGGTCCGGCCGCGTGTCGGCAGGCCGGTAGATCGCGCTGTCGGTGCCATGCTCGGCGAAGTACTGCGGTGGTGGATAGGACATCGGTGTGCTTACCTCGAAGGTAGATCACTTGCGGCTGACCGCATCATCCTACGAAGTCGTGGTGGCCCATCTAAAGATCCAATTCCTGTCCGTTTCATTGGGCCGATCCTGGCGCGAGCGGATCACCGTGAGGCCTGGACCCGATGCGATCACCTACGTCAAGAAGACCCCACCCAGGTTGGTGTCACGACCGTTCGATACCCCTGGTAGAGCGGCTGGCCGACGCTCAGGACGCGTGGCTGAGCCGCATCGATCGACGATGCGGGAAGGCGGCGGACTCGTCGTAGGTCTTGTGCTTCTGCAGGCAGTTGAACAGGCATCTGCGCGGCGCGCTGGAGTGCCGGTCGTCCTCGGCGCGCCGGTAGTCGTAGTGGCCTCTGGGACCTGGAGCCCTTAGGGAGGCGAAGGACCACACGTAGCGGGCCATGGCCAGCGGGTTGACTACGGTGGCGCGGTGAGAGGCGGAGGGCTGGGAGGATGAGCGGATGACCATACGTGTCCTGATCGCCGACGACCAGGAGATGGTGCGGCGCGGCCTGCGTCGCATCCTGGAGAGCCAGCCGGACATGGAGGTCGTCTGCGAGGCCGCCGACGGGGTGTCCGCGGTCGAGATGGCCCGGAGGTTCCAGCCGGATGTGGCGCTGGTCGACATCCGCATGCCGAGAATGGACGGGTTGGAGGTGACCAGGCTGCTCGCCGGTCCCGACGTGGCCACCCCGATCCGTGTCGTCGTCGTGACGACCTTCGACCTCGACGAGTACGTCTATCCGGCGCTGCGCCACGGCGCGTCCGGGTTTCTGCTCAAACGATCGGGTCCCGCCCTCCTGATCGAGGCGGTCCGGGCCGCTGTGGCGGGGGACAGCCTGATCAGCCCGTCCGTGACGGTGCGACTGCTGAAGCACGTCACCGGAGCAGGACCGAGGCAGGGGCCGGTGACCGAGCCGCTGACCGAGCGGGAGATCGAGATCGCCGGTCAGGTGGCCGAGGGCAAGACCAACGCCGACATCGCCGCCGAGCTGTTCATCTCGCCGGGCACCGTCAAGGCCCATGTGGCGAGCGTCCAGCGCAAACTCGGCGTGCGGAACCGGGTGGGCATCGCCGTACGAGCCTGGGAGATGGGCTACGCCCGTCCCCGATGACAGGGGCTTCGGGGGGCGCGATTCGTAAGACGATGCGGAGCGTCGAGACCGGTGGGCATGCGATACGGGGATGGCCGGAGGCTCCAGCCGGGACGGTGAACAGCCGGATCAAGCGAGACAACGCCGGTTCGTAGTGCTGCGTACGCTCACATTCATGACCCGAAGCCGGATCCGCGCCTTCCTGTGCGCCATGGTCGTCGTGATGGTGCCGGTCCCGGCCGTACTCGCGCCTCCGAGCGCGCTCGTCGTCGCCTGCTCGGCCACGCTGGCCATGGCCGCCGCACTGTCGCGCTGGCCGTACCGGGGGATCACGCTCGCCAGAGCGGCGAGCTTGGTCACGGTGGTCTCCTTCGCCGTCGCACTCGTCTACCAGGGACGGCACCAGTTCGTCGGGCTCTGGCTTCCCGTCGAGATGTGCGCGTTGCTGCTCCTCCTCGGGAGGGTGGTACGGCGGCTGCCGGGATGGCAGGCGGCGGTGATCGGAACATCCCTGGGTATCGCGATCACGGTCGAACTGCCCCTGCGCCTCACGCTGCGCATGCCCAATCCGACGGCGGAGACGTCGATCCTCGTCTGTTTCATGTCTTTCTTCCCCGTGGCGGTGGTGGCCGGTATCGCGCTGTATCTCAGGTCTCTGGACGACCGGCGGGTGCGTGCGGTGGCACGGGCACGCCGGGCCCAGCGGCTCGACGTGGCCAGGGACCTGCACGACTTCGTCGCCCACGAGGTCACCGGCATCGTGCTGGAGGCCCAGGCGGCGCAACTCGCCGACCAGGATCCGGAGGGGGCACGGGCCCTCGCCGTACGCGTCGAGGAGGCCGGACTGCGGGCGCTCGCGTCGATGGACCACATGGTGGGCGCGCTGCGCGACCCGGACGAGCGAGCCGCGGCGGAGCCGCCCCCGACCAGGATGTACGGCTTGGCGGACCTGCCCGACCTGGTCGGCCGGTTCTCCGCGACGGGAGGGATCCCGGCCGAACTCCAGCGGGCCGAAGAACCGGCCGATGATCGGAGCGGTGCTCCGGATAGTGATCCGAACGGTGAACGGCCGGAGAAACCGGCCGGAACGCTGCCGCGAGAGATCGAAAGCACCGCCTACGCCGTGGTGCTGGAGGCGCTGACCAACGTACGGAGACACGCGCCCTCGGCGACCCGGGTGCTCGTCTCGACCGTCCGTACCGCCGGTCCCGCACTGGAGGTGTCCGTCGTCGACGACGGCGGCGATCGGCGCGATCGCCCGCAGGCGTTGACGGGGAAGGACCGGCCTGGCGGGGGTACCGGCCTGATCGGCCTGGCCGAGCGGGTCGAGGCGCTCGGAGGCACGCTCACCACCGGCCGCCACGGGAAGGGATGGCAGGTCAGAGCAGTTCTGCCGGTGCCGAACGCCCAGACGGGAACGACCGTCGGCCCTGACTCTCCTTCGCGCGCCGTGACGCCGTAGGTCCGATCAGGCGGACGGGGACTCGCCGGGCCACCGGAGGCGGTCCGGCGCCAAAACACGTCCCGCGCCTTCGCGCGCCGTGACGCTTTAGGTCCGATCAAGGGGACGGGGACCCGCGGAAACGCATGCCGCGCCTCCAGCGGCACGGGCGTGGGGAAGGCGCCGGATATCTGCCGAACGGTAGATGCCACCGAGCGCCGAGGGACTGGATCCTGCTCGGGATGCCCAATCCCCACGCATCGGAGGATCTGATGATTGCGCGCAAGACGATGACGTGTGCCCTGGTGACGTTCGTGGCCGTGGCGGCCCTCACCGGCTGCGCGGACGCCTCGAACGCGACACCGCGCCAGACGACCTTCCCGTTCGGCGGCAGGACGCTGGACGTGCGGGCGCACGAAACCCCAACGGACCTGGTCGCGGCGGACAGGAAGGACATCAAGGTCACCCTCTGGTTCGACGTGAAGGGCACCAATCCGTCGTCGAGCTGGTCCCTGGACGGGAAGACGCTCAACCTGCGGGCCGACTGCTCCGGGTGGGCCGACTGCTCGGCCCGGTTCAGGGTCGAGGTGCCGCGCGAGGTCAAGGTCCTGCGCGACGGCCGCAAGACGGACCTGCGAGGTACGCCCTCGGCAGGCAAGCCTTCCACCGGCACAGCCGGCACGGGCACCGCCGCCTCCACCGGCGTGAAATGACCCCGAACTACCCCAAACTACACCGACGAAACAGGATAAAACGGGTGAACGGCACATCGCATCACGCGGCGGCGACGGGACCACCGATGCTCGAACTGGTGGATGTCTCCAAGGTCTACAAGGGAGGCAAACGGGCCGTGGACGGCATCTCCATGCGTCTCGGCGCAGGACTGCTCGGGCTCCTCGGCCCCAACGGGGCGGGGAAGTCGTCGCTGATGCGGGTCGCCGCGACGGTCACCCGCCCGACTCGCGGAAAGGTCCTTTTCGAGGGGACGGACGTCGTGTCCCGGCCGGACGCGCTCCGCGCGGCTCTCGGCTATCTGCCGCAGGACTTCGGCGTCTATCCCCACCTGACGGCCAGGGAGTTCCTCTCCTACCTGGCCGCCGTCAAGGGCTTGTCGGCCCGCTCGGCACGGGTACGCATCGGCGAACTGCTCGAACTGGTCAACCTCACCGAGGCCGGTCGGCGGCCCCTGGGCGCGTACTCCGGCGGCATGTTGCGCCGGGTCGGGATCGCCCAGGCCCTGCTGGGCGATCCCCGGGTGCTGATCGTGGACGAGCCGACGGCCGGGCTCGACCCGGAGGAGCGGGTACGGTTCCGCACCATGCTCAGCGACCTGGCGGCGGACCGGGTGGTGCTGCTGTCGACGCACATCGTCTCCGACATCGAGTCCGTGGCGTCCGACATCGCGATCGTGGCCCGGGGACGGCTGCTGCGACGCGGCAGCCCGGAGGAGCTCCTGAGGGAGGTGGACGGCCAGGTGTGGGAGACGGTCGCCGGGCCGTCCGACGCCGTCGCCATGCGGGAGCGGTACGTGATCAGCCGCATGATCCGTACGGCGGGCGGGACACGCCTCCGGTTCCTGTCGCCCACGCCGCCGGGAGGCGACGCCGTACCGGTGGCGCCCGACCTGGAGGACGTGTATCTCGCCGTCATCAACGGTCCCGCCGCATGGGCTCCGCAGGCCGGGGGCACCGCGGGGGGCACCGCGGGGGGCACAGGTGGACGGGCGGTGACCCGGTGACCGCCCGGGCGCCGATCGCGCTCGCCGTCGCCGACTTCCGGGAGCGGATACGGCGTCCCGCGTACGCGGTGACCCTGCTGGCGGCGGTCGGCCTCGCCTGCCTGGCCGTGCCGGAAGCGGGCTCCCAGTGGGTGATCATGGATGTCGGGGGCTACCGAGGCGTCTACACCAGCGCATGGATCGGAACGGTCACCGCCCTCGCCGGCGCGTTGTGGCTCACGATGGGCGGGTTCTACGTCGTACGCGACGCGATCGCCCGCGACGAGCGCACCCGGGTGGGGCACATCCTCGCCGCCTCGCCGCTCCACACGTCGACATATCTGATCGGGAAGTTCCTCAGCAACTTCCTGGTGCTCGCCTCGATGGCGGGCGTGCTCGCGGTGGCGGCGCCGCTGATGCAGTTCGCGCGGGGCGAGTCCGGCACGCTCGATCCGATCGCGCTGCTGCTTCCCTTCGCGCTGATCACGCTGCCCCCGCTGGTGCTGACGGCCGCGGCGGCGGTGCTGTTCGAGACCGTGCCACTGCTGCGGGGCGGCGTGGGGAACGTCGTCTGGTTCGTCGTCTCGATGGTTCTGCTGCTGGGGGGCCAGACGCGGAACGCTCCTCTCGGGGGCATCGGGGTGTACCAGGCGGCCGAGTCGATGCGCGCCGCCCTGGTCGAGCAGGGGATCGACGTCAGCGGCCGGGAGTTCAGCCTCGGCCTGACGTCCGTGGCCGAGCCGTTGCGCACCTTCCGATGGGACGGCTTCACCCCCGACGCGGCTTTCCTGGAGGGTCGGCTGGCCCTTCTCGCGGTGGGGATCGCCGTGGCGCTGCTGCCCGCGCTCTGGTTCGGCAGGTTCGATCCCGCGCGCGGACCCGCCACCGTGCTGTCCGAGCCGGGCAAGGCCCGGGAGGGGGCTCAGGACGAGATCATCGGGCACCTCCCGCGCGATGTCCGGGAAAGGCCCGGCATGGGCGGACCCGTCGGCCGTCCCGGGTTCCCGGTGACGATGACGGCGCCGGTACGTGGCCGGGTCTTCTGGCGGCTCCTCGCGGGTGAGCTGCGCGTCCTCCTTCGGGGCGTCTCGCCGTGGTGGTGGCTCGTGGTGGCGGCCGTGACCGTGGCCGGTTTCGCCACTCCGGAGCCCGCGACGCTGCTCCCTCTCGCCTGGATATGGCCGGTGCTGGTCTGGTCCCGCCTGGGCACCCAGCGAGTCGAACACGGCCTGGAGGGGCTGCTCGGCGCCTACCCGGCAATGCGGCGCGGGCTTCTGGCGGAGTGGGCGGCCGGGGTGGCGCTCACCGTCGTGACCGGGATCGCGCCCGCGGTGCGGATGGCGGCCACGGCCGACTGGGCCGGGGCGGGTGCCTGGGCGGGGGGCGCGCTCCTGGTTCCCGCGCTCGCGCTGGCTCTCGGCGTGGCCTGCCGTACCCACCGGGTCTTCCAGGTCGTCTACCTCGGCCTGTGGTACCTGGCCTTCAACGGTGTCGCGGCGCTGGACTACATGGGCGTGGTCAGGTCGGGAGGGCTTCCGGCCGGGCCGTCGCCGCTCGCCGTGGGCGGCCTCGCCCTACTCCTGGTGTGCGCCGCCCTGGCGGTCCGTACGGCACGGCACGCCGTGAGGTGATCCGGCATCCCAGCTGGTCGTGCGATATGGATGGAATGTAACGTTAGGTAGCAGTGGGGGTGCGCTATGAATAAGATCATCTGTGTTGCGGCGCTCGTCGCGATGACCACGCTCGCCACTGTCGGCGCCGGCTACCCGATGGACGGCGTGGGCAAGCAATCGGTCAGCCGGGAGCAATATCGGATCCTCCTCAACCAGTGCAGGTACGCCGATACCGGGGCCGCCCGGCGGGAGTGCCGCGCGGAGGTCCGGCGGACCTACACCATCGGGGCGAGAAACCCCGGCCTCGACTGCCGGACGTACTCCAGCATCACCGTGTGCGGCGAACTCAAGCTGAGCAAGAGCGAGAGGCAGTGCGTGCAGGACTCCGTGCGGAGCGGCCTCACCTACCGCCGCTCCGAGGTGGAGTGCTACGCGCTGTACCCGGGGGGCAACTGAACCGGCGGCGGGTCCGATGGTGAGCGGCGTCGACGCGCAGGATGATCGAGGTGGCCGGACTTGGTCCGGGCCATGCTGTGACGTTCCATGTCACCGTCACCCGCCGGTCGCTCACCCTCACCGCGTACGGCCTGTGATGAGAAGTCCAAGCTCCAGTTCACGTCGAGACGTCAGCGGGATGAGCTCCCGAGTCGGGAAACTCGGGGTCGTACTGACGATCAAAGCTGGACGTTACCCGAAGGCTATCTGTCGCTGCAGGTCAGCGGTATGGCCGCGCGTCACGCCGAGCTTTCGGATTCAGTATGGGGTCATTTGGTTTAAGTTTTGCACCCGCCATACTGGATTTTCCCAGTTCAGAGCCATGTGAAGGGCTCTTTGCTGTTCCGGGACGCGCGGCCGCAGGCAGTCAGAAGCAGTCGTATGTCACCGGTCCACCAATATGCGTGAGATGATCTTGAAGGCGTTTTTCCAGGTCGTTCCGGGCTTTCCGGGCGGTTCACGAGCGGAAGGCGACCTCGGGAACGCCGAAGGGTCCCGGATTGCTTCCGGGACCCTCTTCGTGCGGCGAACATCTCAGGCGACCAGCGCGTCACCGATTCCGACCGTCGAGGCACGTGGCGCGGACGACGGCACGCGTCTTTTTATTCTTGACCACCCGAATTTCCTCTCCTCGTCAGCCATTCCCCGACGGTCGTCGAAGGTATGGCTGGTCAGGCATGGTTCCTTTCGATCGAAGCGGGCGATGGTGGTGACGTGCCACCATAACCGGACTTGACCGTCCGGTTGCTACCGTAGGTGTCATGTTCAGCACACGGCGACCCAACAGAGGCCCCAGCGCCGCGGCGGAGAACCGGGCGGCGCTGATCGCGGCAGCCCGCGAGGTGTTCGCCGCCGATGGATACGATGCGCCGCTCACCTCGATCGCACGTGCGGCCGGAGTCGGCCAGGGCAGCCTGTACCGGCACTTTCCCGATCGCGTCAGTCTCGCGCTGGCCGTCTTCGAGGACGGGGTCAGGGAGATCGAAGTGCTCGCCGCGGAGCCCGGCACCACCCTCGACGACATGCTGGCGCTGATGACCGAGCGAGCCATCACCTCGACCGCGTTCATCGACGTGGTCAGCGCCTCGGCAGACGCGCGCCTCATCCATGTGCGCGACCGGGTGTCGGAGTTGCTGGAGGGCCTGCTCTCCGAGGCGCGGGAGGCCGGCCGGGTACGCGAGCATGTCACCGCCGATGACCTGGTCACGGCTATCGGCATGATCGCGGCGCTGCTGGCCAAGATACCGGCGGACACCCGGCGTGAGACCGCTGACCGTGCTTGGCTGCTCCTGCGCAAGGGCATCGACGTCTGATCGTCACACGTCGGCGGCGGGGTGCGTTGCCGGAACAGACGGCGACCACCGGCCGCGACGCGCGGCTCAAGCCGTAGACGTCACGTCGCCTCGGCGTGGCCCCGGGCTACCACGATCACACTCTGCGCTGGGCTTGAACGTGGCCGGTCGTCATCGGGCCGCCCCGGCGGCCGCGTCCGTTCGAGGGGATCGCCCAAGCCGTGTGCTGTGGCGATCGGGGGATCGCCACAGCACACGATCTTGTCATCGGTCGCTGTTTAGAGATTCGACGCGGGGGTCAGCCCACGCGACAGGAGACGGACGGCCAGGTCCAGTTCCCGTTGTGCTGGATTGTCATGCCGAAGGTGTTTCCATTGCCGTTCGGCCTCATCGTCATGACGTTGCCAGTGCTGTCCCAGCTTGGGGTGCCGTTCCAGGTGGCGATGGTCTTCTGCGGGCTCTGTACGGTCACCGTGACGATCCACGAGTTGGTCCCCGAAACCGTGATCGACAGATTGAACCGGTCGCTCCACTGCTGACCCTGGGAGATCGTGGCCGTGCAGTTGCCGCCGCCGGGCGGAGGCGTGATCGTCGGGGTAGGCGTCGGGTTGGTACCGTCGGTCGGCGCGACGGCCCTGCCGGTCGATGGCGAGATCATGCCTGCGCACAGGTTGCGACTCTTGAGGTTCGCGACGATCTGCGGAATCGCAGCGATTGTCGTCGAGTAATTGTCGTGCATAAGAATGATCTGGCCGTTCTGCAGGGTGCCGGCGGCCTGCACGATCTGGGCGGTGCTCGCGCCGTTCCAGTCCTGGGAGTCGACGTCCCAGATGATCTCGGTGAGACCGAGCTGCTGTTCGATCGACTTGAGCGTGGAGTTGGTCTCTCCGTACGGTGGCCGGAACAGCTTCGGTGCGGTGCCGGTTATCTGCTGGATGGCCTGCTGGGTCTGCTGGAGTTCCGACTGGATCTGCGAGCTGCTCATCTGGGTCAGATGCGGGTGGGTCCAGCTGTGGTTGCCGATCCACATGCCGGCGTTCTGCTGGGCTCTGACCAGGGAAGCGTTGTTCTGGGCGTTCTGGCCGATGTTGAACAGCGTGGCTCGCACTCCGTTCGATGTGAGCGTGTTCAGCAGCGTGTTGGTGTTGCTGGGGTTGGGGCCGTCGTCGAAGGTCAGGCCGACGTATCCGGCGCTGCAGTTGCCGGGAGTCGTGGGGGTCGGAGTGGGGACGGTGGTGCCGGAGCCGCCGAGTGCCGTGAGCACGGCGTCGTACGCCGGCTTCTTGTTGTAGTTGCTGTCGAAGAGCAGCGGGGTGCCGCTGCTGCGCCACGAGTAGTTGTCCGGGATGCCCCACACAGTGATGCCCGTGCAGCGGGACACCGCGAGGCAGGCGTTGACCACTGAGCGGTAGCTGTTGGCCTGGGCGGTGCCGGAGCCCTCGATGTCCAGTTCGGTGATCTGCACGTCGACGCCGAGCGCGGCGAACTGCGCGAGGTTCTGCTGGTAGTTGCCCGGGACCGGGGACTGGCCGTTGAAGTGGGACTGGAAGCCGACGCAGTCGATCGGCACGCCGCGGGTCTTGAAATCCTGGACCATGTTGTAGACGGCCCGGGTCTTGGCGGCGTTGGCGTCGTCGGTGTTGTAGTCGTTGTAGCAGAGCTTGGCGTCGGGGTCGGCGGCCCTGGCGGTCCTGAATGCCTCCTCGATGAAGCCGTTGCCGAGCCGCTGCTGGAAGACCGAGTTGCGCCGGGCACCGCTGCCGCCGTCCTCGAATGCCTCGTTCACCACGTCCCAGGAATGGATCTTGCCCTTGTAGTGGGCCATCACGCCGTTGATGTGGTTGTTCATCGCGGTGCGCACGTCGCCGGCGGACGACAGGCCGCTGACCCAGCCGGGCAGCTGTGAGTGCCACACCAGGGTGTGGCCGCGGACCTTCATGCCCTTGCTCTGCGCGCGGTTGACGATCTGGTCGGCGGGCCCGAAGTTGAACGAGCCGCGAGAGGACTCGACCGTGTCCCACTTCATCTCGTTTTCGGGGGTGACGGAGTTGAACTCGCGGTCGAGCACGGTGGTGTACGAAGACTCGCCGAGGTGGTTGGCGGCGACGGCGGCGCCGAAATAACGGCCCTTCTCCGCGGCCGACGCACCGAGGGTGCTGGCGGCGCTGGCCGGGGCGGACAGGGCCACGGCGAATGCCGCACCGAGGATGCCGACGGTACCGATGACGAGCGCGTTTCGGACACCTGACCGGTGTGTCCGGTGTCTGCCGGGCGGGGAGGCATTGTCGATCATTTCTGCTCCTCCACTGGAACATTGATCGGAAATGGGGGATGTGCGTACGGCGCCGGTAGGTCACAGGGCCGCGTTGAGCCGGCGGTCTGTCGTTGGTCACCCGGGTGTCAGGTATGGAGAGCTCTGTCCGGGACTCATTGTGGAAAGGCAACCGAAAGGTGTCAATGGATTTCCGGAATATTTCGTTACAATGAATGTTTCATGGATGAAGTATGCGATTTTACCTGGAGAAACTCGCCGAAAACTTTCGGAGCCTGATGAAGCTACTCAGTTCTCTTTGGTCGGTATCCGGAGCGAGGAGGTCGGCATCGGCGTGTTGGGTGTCTGAAGCGCGGCGGGTGGGAGACGGCCCGCCGCCTACTCGGAGGCCTCGGCGACACGCGTCCTCAATCGGAGAGGAGCCCCGCCGCCGGCGGGGCTCCTCTCGTATGTTCGGCTGTTCGCGGCCGTCATCGGGAATGCGCGTCGGCGGTCAGCCGGCCTTCCGCGCAGGACAGGTCGGCGCCTCGAATGCCACGCCGTCCAGGAAGTTGCCGGCCGTCGGGGTGCCTCCCGCGGCCGACACCGACTCGAAGGCGAATCGGGTGGTGGTCTGTCCCGGAGGTACGACGTACACCCCGGTGTATTGGCGCCAGGCGGTGTTGTCGTCGGAGATGTCCGGGGAGGAGGCTCCGGCGGGGGTCTGGGCCACGGTCGCGCCGGGGGCGCCGATGAGCACCCGCATCACGTCGGTACCGAGGCGGCCTCGGTGATAGAGCGACCAGGTCATCGGTGTTCCCGGAACGGTGGGCACGTCCTGGTAGAGCGTGGAGACCTCGCTGGCGTTGAGTTCGGCGAACTGCCGGCCGTCGGCCGCCGGGACTCCGCTCGCGCCGCCCCGCCAGAACTCCAGTTTGTTGTCGGTGGCGGTGGTGTGCCAGCCGACGCTCGGGTTGGTGGAGGCGTCGGGGATGGACCAGTCGATCGTGGCCACCGGTGGCGCCTCGAAGCTGCCGTTGACCAGGTTGACCGGTGTGTAGTCGCAGATGACGGTGATGGTGACGGTGGCGGTGCTGGTTCCGCAGGCGGTGGTGATGGTGTAGGTGAAGGTGTCGGTGCCGCTGAAGCCCGCGGTGGGTGTGTAGATCACGTTGCTGCCGGAGATCGTCGCGGTGCCGTTGCCGGGTTTGGTGACGCTGCTGATCGTCGGTGCGGCGGCGGTGTCGTTGGCCAGGACGGGCACGCTGACGGGGGTGCCCCGCATGACGGTGGTGGTGGCGGTGTCGTCGGCGGCCCTGGTGGGTGAGATGGACTGCCCGTCGACGATCTGGATCGGGGAGGCGGGCGTGTTGCCTTCGAGCTGGCCCGGAGCGGCGATGACGCTACTGATCCCGGTCGGCCGGATGGTCATGCTGCCCCCGACGGTGCCCTGCCTGACCTGGAAGGTGATCACCTTCGCGGGTGGGTCGGTCTTGGTGCCCGACGAGGCGATCGACAGGGTGGTGCCACTGATGGTGCCGGCCCCTGACTGGCTGACGATATCGGCGCTTGCCAGCAGTGACGACAGGTCCCACGTGGTGGTGTAGCTCCTGACCAGCAGCGGCCACTGGGCCGTGCGGTGCGTCAGGGTGAGAGTGAAGGTGCCGCCCGGTGTGATCTGTCCGCCCCACAGGGAGGGGGAGGTGTCGACCGCGACCGACCCGCTGCCCAGCCTCATGCCGAGTACGTTCTTCCAGTAGTAGCTGACGGGGTAGGTCGTCTGCCCCGGCCGGACGCAGGGCGCGGCGGCGGCTCGGGTGACGGCCTGCCGCACGGTGGTGGCGGCGTGCGCGTCGGCACCGGCCGCCACCTGTATGCCCGATGTGGCCAGCAGCGTCAGGAAGGCGCAGGCCAGCGCGGTGAGCGCGGACCCGGATCGTTGTGACATCAACGCTGAACTCCCGGTCTGTATTAGGGATGTCTTCGTAGATCGACTTCACAGTGAAGCTACTCTCCGCATTCGCCCTGTCGCGTTAGGTGCTGAATTGCGTGATCCCCGTGTCGCACCGCGTGCACGGGGTCCTTCTTGAGGGCGTCCGGGTGATGGATGGGTGATGAGGACCTGTCGAAGGCAAAAGCGCAGTCCATGTCAAAATTGAAGTCGACTTCATATTTGGAGTGGAGTTAGACTTCCGGCCATGTCTGAAGGGCTGCGGGAACGGAAGAAGCGGCAGACGCGGCAGCGCATCTCCGATGTGGCCATCGGCCTGTTCGTGCGGCGGGGCTTCGAGCGCGTCACGATCGCCGAGGTCGCCGCTGCGGCGGAGGTTTCCGTGAACACCCTCTACAACTACTTCCCGTCCAAGGAGGACCTCGTCCTGCCGCCGGACCAGGCATCCCCGCAGCGGCTCGCCGACATCGTGCGGCAGCGCCCGTACGGCGAGTCCGCCGTGCGGGCGGTGCTGACCGGGCTGCGTGAGGAGGTACGGCGGCGCGACCGCAAAATGGGGCTGACCGACGGGTTCGGCCGCGTCTTCGAGATGATGCTGGCCGCTCCCACGCTCACCGCCCGGCTGGGCGACCTCGCCCAGCAGATGACCGACGCCCTCGCCGACGCCCTCGCCGAGGAGACCGGGGCCGCGCCGGACGATCCACTGCCCCGCATGGTGGCCTGGCAACTCGGTTGTCTCCACTCGCTGGTCTACGCCGAGATCGGCAGGCGCACCACGGCGGGAGAGAACCCCGACGCGATCGCCAAGGCTGTGCTGGCCCTCCTGGACACCTTCGAGGACCTGCTCGGCGAACGCGTTCTCGGCTATGCCGTACGAGAGGAACAAGCATGTTCAGAGTGATGATCCGCGGCAAGTTCGGCGGGCTGGACGACGTCGGGCGCGCCGCCGTCCTGGCCGCGGGGGGAACCGCCTTCACCGAGGCGGGAACCTTCACTCACGACTCGACTCTTTCGGCCTTCACCTTCCGCTGCGAGGTGCCCGCGGGCCTGGACGACGGCGAGAACGATGCCGTCCGGGAGGCGACGGCGGCGCTGGACGCGCATGGCCACCCGTATCAGGTCCTTCACGTCGAGGTGACGGACATGCGGCAAATCAAGATCCGCCGGAAAGGCCGGCGCGGGTGAGCCACTGAGACGAGGGTGTACGGGTCATCCCCGGCCACGACCGCTGACCAGTCACGGGACCCTTCGCTGGAGGACTGTCGAGTCCAGCTCCGCGAAGCAGGATGAGAAACGCTCACCGCGGCGTGCGGCGATTTTGTCGGGGGGCTGCCGTAGCGTCGTGGCCACGACCGTGGCGGGCATGTCGCGAATGGAGTCGACTCCGAGCCCGGTCGGACGATCCGGAGCGTGGCCGCAGTGCCGACACAGCTCGGCACCAAGGTCGGAAAGGAACGCCGATGAGTGGTGTACGAGTGCTGGTTGGCACGCGCAAGGGCGCGTTCATCCTGACGTCGGACGGCAGGCGCGAGCGATGGGACATCAGTGGCCCCCACTTCGGGGGCTGGGAGATCTACCACCTCACGGGATCTCCCGCTGATCCGTCTCGGCTGTACATGTCGCAGTCCGGTGGCTGGTTCGGACAGTTGATCCAGCGTTCCGACGACGGCGGTGCGACCTGGGAACCGGTCGGCAACCGGTTCCAGTACGAGGGTGTCCCCGGCACTCACCAGTGGTACGACGGCACGCCGCATCCATGGGAGTTCGCACGAGTCTGGCATCTCGAACCCTCGCTGACCGATCCGGACACGGTTTACGCCGGGGTCGAAGACGCCGCCCTGTTCCGCTCGGTGGACGGCGGGCAGACCTGGCGGGAGCTACCTGGGCTGCGCGACCATCGCTCAGGGCCCTCCTGGCAACCGGGTGCCGGTGGGATGTGTCTGCACACGATCATTCAAGACCCGCGCGATCCCGGGCGTATCGTCGTGGCGATCTCGGCGGCGGGTGTGTTCAGAACGGACGACGCCGGCAAGAGCTGGCGGCCGATGAATCGTGGCCTGCGGTCCGAGGGCATTCCTGACCAGGATGCCGAGGTCGGTCACTGCGTCCACCACATCGCGATGCACCCGTCACGTCCAGAGGTGCTCTTCATGCAGAAACACTGGGACGTCATGCGCAGTGACGACGCCGGTGAGTCGTGGTACGAGATCAGTGGCGACCTGCCCAGCGACTTCGGATTCCCGATCGCCGTCCACGCGCACGAGCCGGACACCGTCTATGTCGTTCCGATCAAGAGCGACTCGGAACATTACCCGCCCGAGGGAAAGCTCCGTGTGTACCGCAGCCGGACGGGCGGAAACGAATGGGAGCCGCTCACGAAGGGGCTGCCACAGAGCCACTGCTACGTCAACGTGCTACGGGACGCGATGGCCGTCGACTCGCTGGATTCGTGCGGCGTGTACTTCGGCACGACCGGCGGACAGGTGTACGCCTCGGCCGACGCCGGCGACAGCTGGGCGCCCATCGCCCGAGACCTCCCGGCCGTGTTGTCGGTCGAAGTCCAAACGCTGCCATGATCCGTGTCGTGCTCCCGGCGCATCTGCGGAACCTCGCACGTGCCGAAAGCGAGGTGAGGATCGACGTTCAGGGGCAGGTCACGCAGCGCTCGGTCCTCGACGCGCTTGAGGCCCGCTATCCGATGTTGCGCGGGACGATCCGTGATCACGTCACGCAGCGGCGTCGACCATTCGTGAGGTTCTTCGCCTGCGAACAGGATCTGTCCCACGAACTGCCGGACACCCCGTTGCCCGAGCCGGTCGCAACGGGGGCCGAGCCGTTCATGGTCGTGGGAGCCATGGCGGGCGGGTAGACGAGAAGCCCAGGCAGGGACGAATCTCTGACCTGGGCTTCTAGGGCGCGAAGAGCCACAGCAACTCCGCTTGTTCTGGGCGTACGGGAAGCGCCGGGTTGCCGGCCCGCGGGTAGATCTCGGCTGCTGCCCACTGCGTGGCTCGAACGCTGGACGCGGTTCCGATTCTGACTCCACGCGCACGCAGCTCGGTGATTAACCGCCTGGCATCGAACAGGTACACCGACTCGATACACCAGGGGCGAGTGCTGCCTCGTGACGAAGACGCTCTCGACGCGGGTCCCGTCAGCACGAGATAGAAGTCCAATGCCGGCCCCTCGGTTACGTCGAGAAGGCCCTCGCGCTTGAGGTACCACTTCACATTGACCGTCTGCCCGCGCAATGGGCCAGATGAGAACCGCCCGTCGACCGCGGCGGTCACGGCGGACGGCTCCAACTCGATTCCGAAGACCTGTGCCGCGATCCACTCGCCCAGATGGCCGGAGGCCACAGGGCGCTGGATAATCGATGCGATTTTCTCGTCGACAGAGTTACGCTCCCTCAACAGCCGCGCGACCTGCTCCACGTTGACGTCGCTCATGGTGCCCAGCTTTCCAGGGGACTGGATGAGGTGTTCAGAGATTGGGGATGACCGCGCTGCTCCACCACTGGGAGCTCACCTCTACCTCGGCCTGTATCGGCCGCTGCCGAGCAGGCACGGCGGCCCCCGGGCTGGGCCGCCGTGCCTTCGGCCTGTGTTGTTCAGTCCGCGACGAGGCGGGCCCGCTGGCCCTCGTGTTCGCGTTGGCGCCGGATGACGTAAGTGCCCGGTGGGCAGCCGGTGGCGCCGTGCTCGGGATGGAGCAGGTAGGCGACGGCCGAGGTCTCGAAGACGCCGATCGCCAGCTGGTCGGAGTCCAGCACATGGGTCGTCCAGCGGCAGGTGCCCGGGTCGGCGACGAGGGTGTGCGGGTTGCCCCCGGCCGCGCCGCGGAGTAGTTCGACCCCCTCGCCGGGCACGTCCTTCCAGTGGGAGTCGGGCCAGACCTTCACGGAGGAGGCGATGACGGGGAGCGGGATGACGATGAGGTCGCCCTGGGCCTGGAGGCCGTGGACGACGGGGATGCTCGCCGACCGCTCAAGGTGGTCGAGCACGGCGAGTCCGGTCTGCTGGGAGAGCGAAGCGAGAGTCACGGTCATGGAGATCACCTCAGGTTCGGCGGAGAAGAAGGGAGTACTGCTCGGCGGAGAGCCCGTAGGTCCAGCCGGCGGCGGCGATCGGATCGTCGAGGAAACCGGGCACGGTCAGCCCGTACCGGCGGCGCTGCCCGTCGCGTTCGACGGACCCGTTGACCGCGAGGAGCACCCTGGTCTCCCTGCGCATGTCGTAGAGCCGCAGCTCCGAGCCGGGGTTGCCGGGGTCCGGAGCGGAGGCGACCAGCCGCAGCCCGGCCTGGTCGATGTAGGACGCCCAGCCGATGTGCTCGATCGCGCACCGCCTGACCTCGACGTTGGCCTCCCGCCCGATCCGCTGGACGCTCGGATCGGTGATCACCCAGGAGGGCACCCGCGTCCCGTGCCAGGCGTGCACGTCCCACCCGTCGGCGTACCGCACCGCGGGGCTGTCCGCGCTGTGCAGCCGTACCTCGCCGTCGTCGCCGCACACCTCCGTGCGCATGGTGACGGGGCGCTCGGAGATGACGCACGCGCCTTCACGAGGCCACCACCAGCCACCTGACCGGGCCACCGCCGCCCACAGATCAAGCTGCCGGTTCTGCTCGGGGGTGAAGAGCACGCCGGCCGCCCGGCGGAGAGCGTCGTAGTGGGCGATCCAGGAGACGCACTGTGTGTCGTACCAGGTGCTCTGAAAGCGGTGTCGCGAGTCGTGCGCCGCCAGAAGCGGCATGCGCAGTGAACCTTCGGTGGACAGTGCGAGCGGGCTGCGAACCTTCTGGCGGATCAGCCGGTCCATCGACTGATGGCCCCATCTGACCTGGGCGTCGAGTGCCAGGCACAGCTGTCTCATCAGCGAGGAGAACTGTGACGGCAGTGGCCACGCGGACACCCGGTCGGCGGTCTCCGAGGGCCGGGTACGTATCCCCGGCGGGACGGTTGTCAGGGCCGTGACCGGCGAGGAGACCCAGTGGAAACGTGGTGGGGCGAGCCCGATCAGGTGGTAGAGCCCGGAGATGGCGGCCTCTGCGGCCGGACGGTCGGCGGGCAGCGTCGACAACGCCCGGCCCAGCCATTCTTCACGGATTTCAGCGGCTTCTCGCCGCACGAGAACGCTCACCGGATGAGGGTGGCGTCGTCCTTTCTCACGATCATGTCCGGCATGATGACAGATCGACGCGGCGCGCGTCTACCGCGGATGGGCACGGCTGTCGGATGGAGACGGGTTTTACTCGGCGGATCAACGATGCCGCTCTGAGGGCTCCGTGAACAGGATCCCCAGGCGGCCGAGGACGATCGCCAGGGCTGAGATTCCCAGGGAGGCAAGGACGGGAGAGTCGGTGACCCCGGCGAACGGCAGGGAGACAAGAAGCGCCAGGGTTATGCCCAGCCAGACGAAGACCTCGCGTGAATGCCGATTCACCTGCTGGATCTGGCGTCTGGCCAGATCATCTTGAGCTTCTGTGAGAGCATCCCGGTGCGCGGTCCGGAAAAACTGCGCATCGAGTCGGGCGCCTTGCTCGATCCAGCGAACAGACTCTTGATCGACTACCTTCTCCACTCGTGGCTTCATCCGGCCCTCCCTAGAGTCGGAACTCACTCCGATACGTTCCCGTGCCAAGGCCATCTCAAGCGCTTTCTGGTAGAAGAGCCAGACCGGCCGCCATGAGAATTGCCAGCATCCTCATGATCTGAGTGTCCCGCTCTCCAAAGGAGTTCGCCTCGGGAGAGTCGATCGTTAGAACGCCGTATGGCTTCTCACCTGCGATAACGGCTGCCGCGATGAAAGTTCGGTAGCTGCGTCCAGCCTCAAGGCCGGGGGGTGCGTTCTCCCGTATATCCGGATAATGGGCAAATTCGCCGGATTTGACAAGGCGGAACATGGCTTCGCCAGCTTTGTCCGTGCTGGACTTGGTGAAGACCGTGTCGGATCGGTCTGCTCGCCCGTCCGTGCCGTTGAAGACCGTGCACTTCATGGTGTCTCCGTTGATCCGGAAGAAGCCGCAACGGCTTTTGGGGGCGCTGCTGAGCGTGACGGCCGCTGTTACCACGCTCTGCATGAAGCTTCCCATGAGCTCCTGCTTCTTGTCTTTGCCTTCTTCTGCCGCTATCTCTCGCAAAAAGTGCACAGCGGTCGAAAGTGCTGTCCTTACTGCGAGGATGGATCGCCCCTCGATCTCCTCTTGCCCTCGTTTCGCGCGATACGCACGTACCTGGCTAATCGCTGCTGCGATTACTGGCCCCAATGCTCCCACGGTGGTGAGAATCAGATTCCTTGTCTGATCCTCGCCGCCCTGTCCTGCGAGTGGTCCGAAAATGACCGATATGGCCGTACCGCCCGCCGTCATCATCCATAGAACAAAATTTCGAATTATGGTGATGGTTTTTGGCCTGCGGATCGCCGCTTTGGACATTGTCGGGCTCCACCGAGGGAATATAGGGGGCGGCCTGTGAAGCCGGCATCGTTCCTGGGTGAACAGTGACCTTAGCTGAGGCTATTGGAGCGTGACAGGAGAAATGGGGAAGGTGTGTCCCTCTCGGGAAGAGTGCAAATCTCGCACCCTTGTGTTTGGGTACTTATTTCAGGTTTCTGTTAACCGAATTAGTCGTGGCTTTTCCTTTTCGGGGACCAATGTGCCATATAGGAAATCTTGGTGGGCGGTGCCTCCGTAGGACCTCTGCCGGACGTGCCCATGGACGCTCTCCGGTGAACGGGGGGCTCCTACGATCCCGGTGTCGGCGAACGTCGTACGGAGGTACGCGGGCGGGCAGAGCTGCGGAAGAGGAGGCGCACTCCCCGGAAAACAAGGCGAACAAGCCCGAAGAGAAGCGCCGGCTGGAACAGGAGGCCGGAAGATGCCCGGTTATTTACTGACGTCGCCGTCGAGGTAGACCCAGGTGTAGTCGTGGCGGACGAAACGGCTGTTCTCCCGGAGTTCGCCTGGACGGCCGCGTTCGGTGTAGTGGGCGCGGAACTCGACGGTGCCCGAGGTGGAGAACGGGCCGCCCTCGGTGCCGCCGAGGATCTCCAGGCGCGTCCAGCACAGCGCGGGGTCGAAGTCGACGCCGGGCGGCCTGGTCGTGGGGTGCCAGGTGCGGAGCAGGTACGCCTCGTCGTGCACGGCGAACGCGCTGAAGCGGGAGCGCATCAGCTGCTCCGCGGTGCTCGCCTTGGTCTCCCCGCGGTGCAGCCGGCCACAGCAGTCGTCGTAGGCCGAAGATAGCCCGCAGGGGCAGGTCGCCGGGGTGGCGCGGACCGGTCGCGGGCGTGGCGTGCGCGGGGACATGGCTCCATTGTGGCTCAGGCCCGCCGGTCCGCTCGCCCCCGACGCCCCTGCACGCCGGCGAGGCGGGGCGGTGGATCAGGTGGTTTCGTTGTCGTTGGGCGGCCGGAGCCACAGCGGATAGGGGATGCCCGCCATCCGGTTGATCACGAATCCCTGGATGACGATGACCAGCACCGCGAGCATCATGATGCCCAGTTGAGGGGGCGTCCGCAGCAGGCCCAGCGCGACGATGAGGGTGGTGGCGCCGGCCGGCGGATGTGCGGCGTCGAACACGGGCATCAGCCCGCAGGTCAGGCCGAGCGCGATGGCGGAGGCCAGAATCCGACTGGGACCGATGCTCTCCAGGTCGGGCGGGGTGTCCAGCAGTCCGGTGACCGCCAGCGCGAACCAGCCGGCCAGCACACCGATCAGGTGCCCGATCAGGCTGTTGTGCGGCGAGGCCGAAGCGCTCCGCGGCGTGTAGAAGAGCAGGAACGCCGTGGGACCCAGGGACGGGAAGACGAACGGGGCGTTGGTGGTGTAGGCGATTATCGCCATGAGTCCCAGCGAGATGAAGCTGTTGAGACCGCTGTATACGGCACGCACCAACCGTTCCGGGTAACGCCGCACCAGTTCGTCGAACTGGAGCGCGGCGATCCCGTGCCGGGGCCGGTCGTTCATCGGATCTCCTGGGACTGGAGACCCCGGCGTTCTGGCCGGGGATGGTCGGATATCGCGCCGTTCCCGGTCGCGCCGGGGATGTGCGGGCCGCGGGTTTGACGGACGACAGGCACCGCGTCTCAAGCCGGATGGTCAGAGGCTGCTCCGTTCGCGGGCTTGAGGGACGAGGCACGCCGGGGAGTGGTCAGATGTCGCTCCGCTCCCAGCCGCGCCGGGGTGCGGTGGTGCCGATGACGTGCGGGTCGCGGGCCCGGTAGACGATGTAGGGGCGGAACAGGTACGGCACCGGGGCGGTGAACGAGTGCACCAGCCGGGTGAACGGCAGGATCGCGAACAGCAGCAGTCCGGACACCGCGTGGATGCGGTACTCCACCGGCGTGTTCGCCATGAGCGACACCTCCGGCTGGAAGACGAACAGGCTGCGCACCCAGGGGGCGATGTCCGTCCGGTAGTTGTAGCCGGGCCCGGAGGCGTTGATCAGCGTGGTGGACAGCCCGAGGCCCAGCGCGCCGACCAGGAAGACGTACATGATCTTGTCGTTGACGGTGGTGGCGAGGAAGACCGGCCCGGTGGTGCGGCGCCGCCAGATCAGCAGCATGATGCCGAAGAAGGTGAGCACCCCGGCGGTTATGCCGACCCAGAGCGCCATCGTGTGGTAGTCGTTCTCGTCGAAGCCGATGGCGTCCGTCCAGCCCTGCGGGATGAACAGGCCGATCAGGTGACCTGCCAGCACGAACAGCAGTCCCACGTGGAAGATCGGGCTGCCGAACCGCAGCAACCGCGATTCGTACAGTTCCGATGAACGCGTGGTCCAGCCGAACCTGTCGTAGCGCCACCGCCAGATGAGGCCGGTGACGAGCAGGGCGACGGCCGCGTAGGGCAGCGCCCCCCACAGGAAGACGTCAGCGGGCGAGGGCATCACGGACCTCCGGGACTCTGCTGTCCGACGGTGTTCTCCGGCGCGCCTGCCGGTTCCTGGCCGAGGTGTACGAGGTCATCCGATGCCTCCGAGATCGCCGATGGGACTGTCGATGGGACTGCCGGCCGGGTTCGGGAGGAGGATCGGCGGGAGGAGGCCGGTGGTGTTCAGGCCGACCGGTTCCGGTCCGGTGTTCAACGGGAGTCTCCCCAGGGCGCGGGCCTCCTCGCGGGTGCGCGGGGAGGGGCCGGGAAGCGTGCCGCACACCGCCTCCAGCAGCGCCGCGTACGGTGTGCCGGCCTCGATGAGGGCGAACCGCAGCGACTCCAGGGCGGCCCGGTGCTCCAGCAGCAGCGCGGTGCCGTCCTCGGGCTCCAGCGCCGCGTACTCCAGGACGACCGGCAGGTAGTCCGGCAGCTCGGCGCCGTCCGGGGGGAGGAGCCCGCGGGCCAGGTAGCGGGACTTGAGCGTGGCCAGCGAGAACCCCCGGCGGCGGGTGTCCCCGTCGCTCCACCAGGTCAGGTGCAGCGAACGGCGGTTGCGGGTGTCGAAGGTCGCCACATAGTGTTTCTCGGCCCGCAACGGCTCCTCGGCCGCCAGGTGGTCGACGAACCCGGCGACGGCGGCCACCGTCGGATGCGCGCCGCTCTCGGCGAGCGCGGCCCGGATCAGCGGCAGCCGGTCGAAGAGATCCCGGTCGGGATAGTCCAGGCACAGTCCGGCGGCCCGGCGCACCACGGCCCGGTCGTTCGCGGACGGTCTCCGTTTCCGGGAGGTCCAGCGCGGTCTCACGGGTTCGGCCCCTTCTGGAACGGCCGTCGAGTGGTCTCGCCTTCCTGGGGAGGTCGCCCGGTGATCTCGCCGGCGCCGGCGTCCGGTCCGGCGCCCCCGGCCGTCTCGCCGTCTCGTGAGCCGGTCGAGCCGTTGCCCGCCCCGGGCGGGAACATCCCCTCGGGCAGGCCACGGCCGTCCCAGTTGAGCAGGTTGACCCGGCCGCGCAGGCCGGAGGTGTCGGCGGAGGTGTCCGCCGTGCTGCGGTCACGCAGGATGTGGAAGGTCTCCACGGACAGCGGCGCCGGACGTCCGGACGCCTCGCCGAACGGCCCCGAGGCGGTGCCGCCCCCCATCCCGGGACCGCCCTCGTAGTTCAGGCTGCACCCGGTCAGCGCCGACTCCTCCAGGGCGCGGACGTCCCCGGCGCCGGCGGTCGGGATGACGTAACGGTCCTCGTACTTCGACAGGGCCAGCAGCCGGTACATGTCGTCCAGCTGCTCGACGGTGAAGCCGACCGACTCGGCGATCGCCGGATCGGCGGCGTCACCGAGGTTGAGCCGCCGCCGGTGGGCGCGCATCGCGGCCAGCCGCCGCAGTGCCAGCTCGACGGGGGCCGGGTCGCCCGCGGTGAACAGTCCGGCGAGGTAGGAGACGGGGATGCGCAGCTTCTCGATGGCGCCGAACAGGTTCTCGTGGTCCTCCCCGTCGTGCCCGGCGGCGGTGATCGCCTCCACCACGGGGGACAGCGGCGGCACGTACCAGACCATCGGCAGCGTGCGGTACTCCGGATGCAGGGGCAGCGCCACCCCGTACCTGGTGATCAGGTCGTAGACGGGAGAGCGGCGGGCCGCCTCCATCCATTCGTGCGGGATGCCCGCCCGCTCGGCCTCGACGCCGACCTGCGGGTCGTGGGGATCGAGGAAGACACCGAGCTGCGCCGGGTAGAGATCCTGCTCCCGCGGGGTGGCGGCGGCCTGCGGCACCCGGTCGGCGTCGTAGAGGAGCACGCCGATGTTCCGCAGCCGCCCCACACAGGTCTCCGAGCAGACGGTGGGCAGCCCGACCTCGATCCGCGGGAAGCAGAAGGTGCACTTCTCGGCCTTGCCGGTCCTGTGGTTGAAGTACATCTTCTTGTACGGGCAGCCGGTCACGCACATCCGCCACCCCCGGCAGCGGTCCTGGTCGACCAGCACGATCCCGTCCTCCACCCGCTTGTACAGCGCGCCGGACGGGCAGGACGCCACGCAGGACGGGTTGAGGCAGTGCTCGCAGATCCGCGGCAGGTAGAACATGAACGTCTGCTCGAACTCCAGCTTGATCTTCTCCTGGATCCGGTTGAGGATGACGTCGTCCTCGCCGTGCTGCGGCATGCCGCCCAGGCTGTCGTCCCAGTTCGCCGACCAGGCGATGGTGCTCATCGGCTTGCCGCTGAGCAGTGACCGGGGCGCCGCCACCGGGAAGTCGTCGCCGAGCGGCGCCTCGGCGACCGACTGGTAGTCGTACGTCCACGGCTCGTAGTAGTCGCGGATGTTGGGCAGCAGCGGGTTGGCGAAGATGCTCGCCAGCCGGCGCAGCCGGCCCCCGGACCGGGGGACCAGCCGGCCCCGCCGGGTCAGCCTCCAGCCGCCGCGCCACCGCTCCTGGTCCTCGTAACGGCGCGGATAACCCTGTCCGGGACGGGTCTCCACGTTGTTGAACCACACGTACTCGACCCCGGGCCTGCTGGTCCAGGTCTGCTTGCAGGTGACCGAGCAGGTGTGGCAGCCGATGCACTTGTCGAGGTTCATCACCATGGCGATCTGCGACATCACCCGCATCAGTACTCGACCTCCTGGGCACGCCGCCGGAGCACGGTGATCTCGTCCCGCTGGGTGCCGACCGGGCCGAAGTAGTTGGGGAAGAAGGTCAGCTGCCCGTAGCCGCCGATGAGGTGGGTGGGTTTGAGCAGTACGCGGGTCAGCGAGTTGTGGATGCCGCCGCGCCGCCCGGTGGCCTCGCTCCTGGGCACCGCGATGACCCGATCCTGGGCGTGGTGCATGTAGACGGTCCCGGCCGGCATCCGGTGCGAGACGATGGCCCGGGCGACCACGACGCCGTTGCGGTTGACCGCCTCGATCCAGTCGTTGTCGACGACGCCGACGGCCTCGGCGTCCTGCGGGCTGATCCAGATCACCTGGCCGCCCCGGGACAGCGACAGCATGATCAGGTTGTCCTGGTACTCCGAGTGGATGGACCACTTGTTGTGTGGGGTGAGATACCGGACCGTCACCTCCCGCGTGCCGTTCTCACCGAGGACGGGCTCGCCGAACAGCCGGTGCATGTTCAACGGCGGCCGGTAGATCGGCAGGTTCTCGCCGAGCTCCCGCATCCAGTCGTGGTCGAGGTAGAAGTGCTGGCGTCCGGTGAGGGTGTGCCAGGGTTTGGCGTGCTCGACGTTGATGGTGAAAGGGCTGTAGTGGCGGTCGCCGCTCTCGTCACCGGCCCACTCGGGGCTGGTGAGGGTTTGCTGCGGTCGCGCCTGGGTGTCGGCGAACCGGATGCGCCGATCCGCGTCCGCACGGCCCAGTCCGGCCAGGCCGCCTCCGGAGCCGACCCGCCGGTCCAGAGTGCGGAAGCCCTGGTCGGCCAGGCGTCCGTTGGTGGAGCCGGACAGTGCGAGTATCGCCTCGCACGCCTTCTTCCCGGTGTCGATCAATGGCCGTCCGTCGGCCGGGCCGCCGCGCGCGGTTCCGTTCGCGGCGGCGAGCTCGGCGAGCTCGGAGCCCACCTCGTAGACGACGCCCTTGCAGGGCAACCCCTTGGAGTCGGCGAGCGGGCCGAGCGTGCGCATCTGGTCGGCGATCGCGGTGTAGTCCCGCTCGACGACGGTCAGCGCCGGCATCGTCTTACCCGGCACCGGTGTCGAGGAGTCGGCCCGCCAGTCCTGGGCGGTGCCCAGCGGGTTGCCGAGGTCGCCGGGCGTGTCGTGGTTGAACGGGGTGGCCACCAGGTCGTACCGGGTTCCCAGGTACCGGACGGCCATCTCGGAGAAGACCCTGGCGATGTCGTTGAAGATCTCGAAGTCGGTACGCGCCTGCCAGGGCGGTTCCACCGCGGGGTTGAACGAGTGCACGAACGGGTGCATGTCGGTGGCGTTCAGGTCGTGCTTCTCGTACCAGGTCGCGGCGGGCAGCGTGATGTCCGCCAGCAGCGTCGTGGAGGTCATCCGGAAGTCCACGGAGAGCAGCAGGTCGAGCTTGCCCTCGGGGGCCGGATCCCGCCAGCGCACGTCCCGTGGCTGGACCTCCTCGGGCGCCTCGGTGGCCCGCAGGTTGTCGTGCGTGCCGAGCAGGTGGCGCTGGAAGTACTCGGCGCCCTTACCGGACGAGCCCAGCAGGTTGGCCCGCCAGGTGAGGAGGATGCGCGGCCAGTTGTCCGGATGGTCGGGGTCGTCGACGGCGAAGCCGAGCCGGCCGGCGGCCAGTTCGGCGGCGATGTGCTCGTTCGGGTCCCGGCCGGAGGCGCGCGCCTCGTCGGCCAGGTCCAGCGGGTTGCGGTCGAAGGTGGGGTAGGTGGGCATCCAGCCGAGCCGGGAGGACTGGGCCAGGACGTCCACCGCGGTCATCCCGGCGAAGCGGCCCGCCCCGAGCGGTGAGGCCAGGGCGTCGGCACGGAAGTGGTCGTAGCGCCACTGGTCGGTGTGCAGGAAGAAGAACCCGGTGCCGATCATCTGCCGGCTGGGCCGCTGCCAGTCGGCGGCGGTGGCCAGCGTGGCCCAGCCGGTGAGCGGTCGGCACTTCTCCTGGCCGACGTAGTGCGCCCAGCCGCCGCCGTTGCGTCCCACGCAGCCGGTGAGCAGCAGCAGGGTGATGAAGTTGCGGTAGGTGGTCTCCGAATGGAACCAGTGGTTGGTGCCCGCCCCCATGAGGATCATGCAGCGGCCGTCGGTGCGCTCGGCGGTCCGGGCGAACTCCCTGGCGATCCGGGTGGCGGCGGCGGCCGGCACCGAGGTGATCGTCTCCTGCCAGGCCGGGGTGCCGGGTGCCGCCGCGTCGTCGTAGCCGGTCGGCCAGTCGCCGGGAAGTCCGTCCCGGCCCACCCCGTAGCGGGCCAGCAGCAGGTCGAAGACGGTGGTGACCAGCGGCCCGCCGGGTGTCACCCGCCCCGCGGGTACGCCGCGCCGCAGCACCGCGCCCGAGCCGTCGGCGGTGTCGAAGCGGGGCAGCAGCACCTCGACGCCGGTGGCCTCCGCGTCGCCGTACAGGGTGAGCCGGGGGACCACGTCGCCCAGCCTCAGGTTCCACCGGCCCTCCTCCTTCGACCAGCGGTCGGCGACCGTGCCGTTCGGGATGATCGGGGTGCCGGTGGCGTCGTCCAGCAGCACGGTGCGCCAGGCGGCGTGTTCGAGCGTGGCCGGCTTTCCACCGAGGTCGGCGGCGCGCAGGAACCGCCCGGGGATGTACGAGCCGTCCCGCTCCTCCAGCGTCACCAGGAACGGCAGGTCGGTGAAGCGGCGGACGTAGTCGGCGAAGTACGGCACCTGCCGCTCGACGAACCACTCCCGCAGGATCACGTGCCCCATCGCGGCGGCCAGCGCGCCGTCGGTGCCCGGATGGGGATGGAGCCAGTCGTCGGCGAACTTGGTGTTGTCGGCGAAGTCGGGGGAGACCACCACGACCTTCTGGCCGTTGTAGCGGGCCTCGGCCATCCAGTGCGCGTCCGGTGTCCGGGTGACCGGGACGTTGGACCCCCACATGATCAGGTAGGCCGCGTCCCACCAGTCGCCGGACACCGGTACGTCGGTCTGGTCGCCGAACACCTGCGGGGAGGCCACCGGCAGGTCGGCGTACCAGTCGTAGAACGACAGCGCCTGGCCGCCGATCAGCGCCAGGAACCGGGTACCGATCGCGTGGGAGAGGATCGACTGGCCCGGGATGGGAGTGAACCCGGCGATCCGGTCCGGACCGTACCTCTTGATGGTGTACACGTGGGCGGCGGCGATCATCTCCAGCGCCTCCGGCCAGCTGATGCGCACCAGCCCGCCCTTGCCGCGCGCCTGCTGGTAGCGTCGCCGCCGCTCCGGGTCGCCCACCACGTCCGCCCAGGCCAGCAACGGGTCCCCGAGCCGCTCCTTGGCCTGGCGGTACATCTCCACGAGCACCCCGCGCGCGTACGGGTATCGCACCCGGGTCGGCGAGTAGGTGTACCAGGAGAACGCCGCCCCCCGCGGGCACCCTCGCGGCTCGTACTCGGGCCGGTCGGGGCCGGCCGTCGGGTAGTCGACCTCCTGCGTCTCCCAGGTGATGATCCCGTTCTTGACGTACACCCGCCAGCTGCACGATCCGGTGCAGTTCACCCCGTGGGTGGACCGCACGATCTTGTCGTGTGACCACCGGTCCCGGTAGAAGGTGTCCGAGTTCCTGCCCCCCCGGTAGGAGACATCCCGTAGGTCATCGGAGTAGGTGCCCCGGCTGAAAAACCGCCCCACCCGTAGCAGCGCCTCCGCCGCTCCCTCCGTTGTGGGTTTCCCGGCCGTCCGTTTGTTGACCATGGGGTGTATCTACCGGTGGATGTGTCGGGCAACCGGTCAGGCCCGCAAACTTTGGGTATTCACCGCTTAGCTTCGATATCACGTGGGCGAAGAACCTGGGGGCTCAGGCTCACCGGTCCGGTTGCCCCGCGGTGGTGAGCCGGGCGGCGCGGGTGGTGAGGTAGTCGCGCTCCGGGGTGCTCGTCGTGCGGCTCGCCGCCGCACGGTAGTCGTCGACGGCCGCCCGCGGGTCACCGGCCATCTCCAGCAGGTGGGCCCGGGCGGTGTGGAAGCGGTGGTGTCCCGACAGGCGGTCTTCGAGTTCGCCGAGCATCTCCAGGCCGGTCGCGGGGCCGTGCGCCATGGCGGCGGCGACGGCGCGGTTGAGCGAGACCATCGGGTTGTCGGACATGCGTTCCAGCAGGCCGTACAGGGCCAGGATCTGCGGCCAGTCGGTCTCCTCGGCCGTCGGCGCCTCGTCGTGGACCGCGGCGATCGCCGCCTGGAGCTGGTAGGGACCGACCGCGCCCCTGGCCAGGGTGTCGGTGATGAGCGCGATCCCCTCGGCGACCGCCCTGCCGTCCCACAGGCTCCGATCCTGCTCCGCCAGCGGGATCGGGGCGCCGTCCGCGCCGGTCCGCGCGGGGCGCCGGGCGTCGGTGAGCAGCATCAGCGCGAGCAGCCCGGCCACCTCGCGGTCGTCGGGGAGCAGGTCGTGAGCCATCCTGGTCAGCCTGATCGCCTCGCGGGACAGCTCCACGCGCTGCAGGTCGGGGCCGGCGCTGCTGGCGTAGCCCTCGTTGAAGATGAGGTACAGCACGTGCAGCACCGAGCCGAGCCGCCGCGCCCGTTCCTGGGGAGCGGGCATGCCGAAGGGGATGCCGGACGCCTTGATGCGCTGTTTGGCCCGGCTGATCCGCTGTGCCATGGTCGCCTCGGGCACCAGGAAGGCCCTGGCGATCTCGGCGGTGGTCAGGCCGCCCACGGACCGCAGGGTGAGGGCGATCGCCGAGGCCGAGGTCAGCGCGGGGTGACAGCAGAGGAACAGCGTGGTCAGCGTGTCGTCCCGGTCCCTCACGCGCGTGTCGTCCGCCGGCGGGGCGGTACGCAGCTCGGGAGGCGCCTGCGTGGCCACCAGCTCCTCCCGGCGGCGGCGGGCCTGCTCGTTGCGCACCTGCTCGGTCATCCGGCGGTACGCGACCTGGATGAGCCACCCCTGCGGATTGGCGGGTACGCCCTCCGCCGGCCACTGGGCGATGGCGTCGAGCAGCGCCTCCTGGACCGCGTCCTCGGCGGCGGTGAAGTCTCCGAAGCGACGGGTGAGCACACCGACGACCTGCGGCACCAGTTGGCGCAGCAGGTCGTCGATGGCCGGGCTATCCAGCGGTCACAGCTCCTCGGACGGGGCTGCCGACATCACCTCGCGCACCTCGATCGGCATGTTCAACGGCTTGCCGCCGGGGCCGGGCGCGGCCGAGACGTGCGCGGCGAGTTCGACGGCGCGCTCGGGGCTGTCGCAGTCGATGATCCAGTAGCCGATCAGGAACTCCTTCGTCTCGGGAAACGGGCCGTCCGTGATGACGGGCGCGCCGCCCTCGCCGGCCCGGACGATCCTGGCCTGCTCCGGGGCCGCCAGCCCCTGCGCGTCCACGAACTCCCCGGCCTCGATGAACTTCCTGTTCGTGTCGTGCATGAACTCGATGTGGGCCTTGACGTCCTCGACGGGCCAGATGTGCATCGGCGGGATCTCATCCTGCATCTGCCCGCTGAACTGCATCAGCATCATGTATTTCACGTCTTCGCTCCTCACGTTCGAACGCCGTTCTCGGCGTTCTCACCCACAGGTAGAAGCAGACCCGGTCGTTCTCGACATTCTGCTGGACATTCGTGCAGAAAAATCTGCCGGAGTTCGCCCGGCACACCCGGCGAGCCGCAGCGGGACGGGTGTCCGGCGCCGTGGGCGTGGGCCCGGTCCCGCTCGTCGCGGCGGCCGGAGATGGGGAAGGCGGGCGGGACTACAGGCCCATCTCGCGGGTCAGCAGCCGGTGTGCCTGCTCGATGTCGGCCTGGGTGTGACCGGGGATGCTCCGGTCGAGCTGCTGGAGGAGGTCCATCAGGGCCTGCTTCTGCGCCATGTGCCGGACGGGGATCTGATCAAGGTCCACGCTGATGAGCCAGTCGAACAGCACCACCGCGTCGGCGGTCCACAGGCTCAGCGCGGTCATGTCCGAGGCTGCCATTCTCAGGCCGGGCGTTCCGCTCATGCGAGCAACCTACCTCCATGCCTATATGCGAAATAACCCGCTTTGTCATCTCAATATGCCGGACTTACGGCGGGACCGGAACTACTGCCGAGTAGTGATCGAAAACATTAGAAAATCGCTAGAAAGTGAAGTTATATACTTTTTGACCGTTAGCTTCGTGCGTATTCGGTGAATGTCCGGATTCCAGCTCGCGCACACTCCCGGTCGCCCCGAGGACCCCGCCCGACCGTCCCGGTCACCCCGAGGACCCCGCCCGGGCGGCGGGACGAGCCCCCCCCGGGGAGGAACTCATCGCCCGCTGAGCGCCGCCCACAGGGTTTCGAACTCCTCGGAGGTCAAGGAGTTCAGGCCGAAGTCGCCGGGATAGATCGGGCCCTCGGCCAGGAAGCCGTGCTCGTCCTCGATATGACTCCACGAGTACGTACGGGCCACGCCGTCCGAGCCCAGCTCGGCGTGGCGCACCGGCCAGTACTCCCCGCCGCTGTCGATGACGGTCTCGAACAGCCATACGTGGCCGTCGCCGTCCACCCCGTGCCAGTACAGGTGTGGCCGGTCGCTCTCGTCGAGCGCCCGGATCGTTTCCTTGCGACGGTCTTGCAGCATTCTGCTCCCGATGTTCACCAAAAGCGGTCTGAGGACGCTTATCCTGCCCTTTGCTATGTTGCGAGTTCTTGGTCCGCTTCAAGCGGAGATCAATGGTCGTACGGTCGACCTCGGCACCTCCCGGCAGCGGGCCGTGGTGGCCAGGCTCGTCGCGGCGGGTGGACACGTGGTCTCCACCGATCGTTTCATTGATGACCTGTGGCGCGGGCAACCCCCTCCCAAGGCGTTGGCCGCCCTCCAGGTCTATGTGTCCAACCTGCGACGGGCGCTCGAACCCGGACGGCTGCCGCGCACACCCGCCACGGTACTGGTCAGTGCCGCACCCGGTTACCGCCTCCGGCTGGAGCCCGAGCGGGTGGACGCCTGGCTGTTCCCCCGCCTGGTCGACGCCGCCGGGGCCGCGCTCGCCGTGGGAGACGGGGCGCGGGCCCTGGAGGCGGTGGACCGGGCACTCGCGCTCTGGCAGGGGCCCGCCTACGCGGAGTTCGCCGACGACGAGTGGGCGGAGCCCGAGGCCGTACGGCTGGGCGAGCTGCGGCTGGTCGCCGTGGAGCACCGGGCGGAGGCGCTGCTGGTGCTCGGCCGCAACGCCGAGATCGAGCTTGAGCAGCACGTCCGAGCACATCCTCTCAGGGAGAACGCCGTCCGGCTGCTCGCCCTGGCCTACTACCGAGCCGGTCGGCAGGCCGATGCCCTGGCCACGATCAGGAAGGCCCGCGGGACCCTCGCCGACGAGCTGGGGGTGGATCCCGGTCCCGCGCTGCGCGCGCTGGAAGGCGACATCCTCGCCCACGCCGACTCCCTGAACCGCCCGGCCACGCCCGCCTCCGGTGCCGACAGGGCCACCACGGGAGAGCCGGAGCGGGACGGGTGGCGGGCCCCGGACCCGCCGGACCTCGCCACCGCCCCGGTAGCCGACCTCGTGGGCCGTACCGAGGAGATGGCGGCGCTGCAGGCGGTCGCCGACCGGGGCGGGCTGCGCACGGTCTGGCTGGGCGGAGACCCCGGAGCGGGCAAGAGCGCGCTGGCCACGGCCTTCGCCAGGCGGCAGGCGGCACGTGGCTGGCTGACCGCGACCGGGCAGTGCCCGGAGACCGACGGCGGGGCGCCGCCCGCCTGGGCGTGGAGCGAGGTGCTGCGCGCGCTGGCCGCGGACCGGCCGCCCCAGGACGACCTGGCCGTCCGGCTGGCGCCGCTGCTGAGCGACGATGCCCAGCCGGCGGGACCGTTTCTCCTGGCCCGGGCAGTGGGCGACTACCTGTCCCGGATCGTCGGGCAGGGCACTCGGCTGCTGGTGGTCATGGAGGACGTGCACCGGGCCGACAGCGAGACACTCCAGCTTCTGCGCCACCTCGCGACGGGCGTCGCCGAGGTCGACATCATGATCGTCGCGACCTACCGGCCCACCGAGGCCGTCGACCACCTGGGGGCGACCTGGGCGGCCCTGGCCGGGCGCGACACCCACCGGCTCGACCTGCACGGGCTCGGCGACGAGGACGTGGCGCTGCTGCTGCGTGAGCGTTCTGGCCGGGAGGTGGACGCGGTGACCGCGCGGACCGTGGCCGAGCGCACCGGCGGCAACCCGCTGTTCGTCTGCGAGACCGCGCGGTTGATCACCACGGACGGCACCTCGGCCGCCCGCGCGTTGCCGCCGGGCGTGCGCGACCTGATCAGGCGCAGGATCGCCAGGCTGCCCGCGACGGCCCAGAGAACCCTGCGGGACGCGGCCGTCGTCGGGCGGGACGTCGACGTCGACGTGCTGCTCGCCCTGGACGGTTCCGACGAGGACACCGTGCTCGAAGCGCTGGAGGCGGGCGTGCTGACCGGGCTGCTGACCGAACCCGCGCCGGGCCGGGTGCGCTTCGCCCACGTCCTCGTCCGGGAGACGCTGTACGAGGACACGCCGGGACTGCGCCGGGTTCGCCTGCACGGCAGGGTCGTCGGCGCGCTGGAGCAGGTCAGGCCGGGAGAGGTCACCGCGCTGGCCCACCACGCGCTCGCCGCGGCCACCGGGGCCACCGCGGTCTCAGCGGAGCGGGCGGTGTCCTACGCCAGGGCGGCGGCCGAGCAGGCGCGCGGCATGCACTCCTACCGGGAGGCCGAGACGTTCTACCGGGGGGCGCTGGACCTCGCCGCCGACGACGCGCTCCGGCTCGACCTGCTCTGCTCGCTGGTGCGGGTCCAGGCGCACGAGGGCAACGTGCTGGCCGCCAGGGAGAACCGGAAGCGGGCCATCGCCCTGGCGCGGCAGCTGGGTGAAGGCCTGAACCGGGCGCTGACCGCCTACGACGCCCCGGTGACCTGGTCGATCCAGCCGGACAGGTGCGTGGACCAGCCGCTCGTCGAGGCGTTGGTGCAGGCGCTGGACGGCGCCGACGACGAGACCCGCTGCCGGTTGCTGGCCGCGCTCGTCTTCGAGTTGGAAGGGCACGACGACGAGCGCTGCCTGGCCTACAGCGCCGAGGCGATCATGATCGCCCGGCGGGTGGGTCGCAGCGATCTCATCTGCCTGGCCCTGAACGCCCGCTACTTCGTGCTGCTGACCCCGGACCGCCGTGACGAGCTGGAGGTCCTGGGCCGGGAGCTGGCCTACCTGGGCGACCGCGACGAGCTGCCCGGGTACGCGATGCAGGGGCACCACGCCCTGTTCATGGTCAGCCTGGGCCGCTGCGACGTGGCCGCGGCCAGGCGGCACGCGGATCGCGCCCTGGAGCACTCCACCACCGGCCAGCTCGTGCTGGCGCTGAGCGTGCTGTCCATGCTCGACACCCTGGTCATGCTGATCAAGGGCGACTTCGAGGGCGCGGAACGGTCATACCTGGCGGTCGGCGAGCGGATGGTGGCCGCGGGCGGGGCCAACGCCCACGTCATCGGTGCCCTGGGCCGCTTCGTGGTCCGGCTGGCGGGCGGCGTGCCGCACGACATGACGGAACTGCTGACGCTGTACTCCTTCGTTCCCAAGGGGCTGGCCGACCTCATCGTCCGGGCGCTGGTCGCCGAGGGCAGGGTGGACGAGGCGCGCGCCTACTGGCAACCCGACCAGGAGCCGCACCTGGACTACTACTGGCTTTTCTGGCAGGGACTGCGCGGGGAGAGCGCGATCGCGCTGGGCGACCGGGCGGTGGCCGAAGGCTGCTACCGGAAGCTCCTGCCCTGGGACGGGGAGCTGGCCGGGATGCACTCCGGATCGGTCACGCTGGGTCCGGTCGCCCTGATCCTGGGTGACCTGGCCGTCTTCCTCGGACGCGACGCGAGTGCCCACTACGAGCAGGCGAGACGGGTCGCCGAGCGGATCGGCTCGCCACACTGGGCGCGCAGGGCGACGGAGGCACTCGCGGAAAGCAGGGGCCAGGCGTCGGGAGGCTAGAGCCGCGCATGGGCGGCCCGCCCAGGGCGGTAGCGGGCACACCGGGTCCGGTGCCGGATCATGCCGCGGGGGTCGATGCTCCGGGACGGCATGGCGGTGCGGTCCGGATCAGAGGTCGGCGAGGGGGCCGAAGACGAGCCGCTGACGGCGCCGGTGGCCGCGCCGGAACAGGGAGAGCATCAGCGTCAGCATGGGACCGGCGAGCTTGCGCAGCCGGGCCAGTTCGTCGGGCTTGGCGTACTGCTCGATCCTCGGCAGATCGACCTTGACGTTCCCGCCCTTGCGTACCGCCGTCTCGACCGTCTCCCAGTCGGCGACGGACACGTACTTCTTGATGATCGGGAAGAGCAGCCGCTCCTCTTCGACGATGTGCTCGTCGAGCATGTCGGCCAGCCGGGTGAGGGACTTGACGAGTACGGAGGCGTTGCCGGTCGAGGCGAACGCGGCGGCCTGGCCGTTGATCTCGGCCAGCAACGGGTCGAGGTCGGCGTGGTCGTCACTGAGGTCGCGCAGGTCCACCGCGGCTCCGGCGGACCGTTCGAGGACGGGCCAGAGCACCTCGTCCTCCATCGTGTGGTGATGGTGGATGCCCTGGTTCAGGGTCGTGATGAATTCGGCGATGGCGCGGGCGCGGGCCGGATCGGTCACCTGCCGTCCCGTGGTCAGCTGGTTCGCGAGCTCGGCGAGGCGGCGGGTGTCGGCGCGCATGGCGCGGTGGGTGATCTGGAATCCCAGCAGTTCCGGGGTCATCTCGGGGGCTCCTTAGGGGGTGCGGGTGCTTACCCAACCACGGTGCGGCAACCCTCTTATGAGCTACTTGGCGGCTACTTGGTGATCATCCGGCTCCCGACGTGGCGGACTTGGCGAGGACGCGCCTCCACTGCCGCCCGGTGCCCGTCGTGGCGGCCGTGGTGGAGGTCGTTGGGGGCTCCCGGGCGGAGGCCGGATCCGGGGTGCCTGCGGCGGTCCCAGGTGATCCCCGGGGAAGGACGTGTGGTGATCCGGACGGTCCCCGATTGATTTCGCATCCCGCTCCGGAGCCGTGTATGGTTACACCTGTCCGCAAGCGAGAGCGACACGGACAGGCCCCTTTAGCTCAGTCGGCAGAGCGTCTCCATGGTAAGGAGAAGGTCTACGGTTCGATTCCGTAAAGGGGCTCAACAGCCTAAAAGCCCTGACCTTCGGGTTGGGGCTTTCGGCTTGGCTGGCCTTTAAGTCAGCCAGAAAACACTCAAGGTTCCCGAGGCATGAACGGGCATACTGGGGTAACCCAGAAGAGGTCGCCCTGACCTGCACAAGTACGCAGGCACTCTGCGGGTCGGGTATCCTTGCGAGGTCGGTCGATTCCATCGGCCTCAAGGCGGAGTAGCTCAGTCAGGCAGAGCAAACGGCTCATAATCGTTGTGTCGCCGGTTCAAGTCCGGCCTCCGCTACTACCCACCGGGGTCCCCTCTCACAGAGGGGTTCTGCTGTGGGTTGTCCACTGTCCCGAACGTAGAAAGGCACTCCCAAGTGGCTGCCACCGACGTTAGGCCGAAGATCACGCTGGCCTGCCAGGAGTGCAAGCACCGCAACTACATCACGCGGAAGAACCGGCGCAACGACCCGGATCGGCTTGAGCTGAAGAAGTACTGCCCGAACTGCAAGACGCACCAGGCGCACCGCGAGACTCGCTAGTCCGCGAAGCCTCCCGCTCCGGTGGGAGATGAGTGTCTGATGGGCACGCACATACTCCACGAAAACCGGCGTCCTCAAACGGGCGCCGGTTTGTCGTATCCGCACAGCTTTTCCACCCGGGTATTGACCGCGGCGGACAGGCGGAGCCGTAGTGGTCTCGGGCTACGGTTTCCTGGTGGCCCCGAGGGCACACCTTGGAATCCTGTGCTGTTACTGTCGGCCCGACCCACCGGTTCCGGCCTCGCCGGCTCGGTATCCGCTAAGGAGCACGATGGCCTTGAACCGTGACTTCATCGGGCGGGCGTCCGCGCCCTCCTCGCCGTACGAGGTCAGCCGGGTGAAGATCAAAGAGTTCGCCGCCGCGATCGGCGACGACAACCCGATCTACCGGGACAGGGAGGCCGCCCAGGCGGCCGGACATCCCGATGTGATCGCCCCGCCGACCTTCCCCATCGTGTTCAGCCTGGCCGGGGGGACGATCCTGGCCGACCCCGAGCTCGGGCTGAACTTCGCCATGGTGGTCCACGGCGAGCAGCGTTTCGAGTACCGGCGGCCGATCCACGCCGGGGACGAGCTGGTCAGCGTCTCCACCGTGACCGACATCCGCAACGTCGGCCGCAATGAGCTGATCACCGTCAAGAGCGAGGTCAGCACCGTCGACGGCGAGCCCGTGTGCACGACCTACAACACCATCGTCGAGCGTGGAGGGGCGGGCTGAGATGGCTGCGACTGTCAAGTACGACGAGGTCGAGACGGGTCTCCAGATCCCGCCCGCCGACTACCCGGTGCGCCGCGCCAACCTGGTGATGTACGCCGGGGCGTCCGGTGACTTCAACCCCATCCACTGGAACGAGCGCTTCGCCAAGACCGTCGGGCTACCGGACGTCATCGCCCACGGCATGTTCACCATGGCCCAGGGGGGACGGTTCGTCACCGACTGGGCGGGCGACCCGGGCGCGGTCGTCGACTACGGGGTGCGCTTCTCCTCCATGGTCGTCGTACCGGATGACGAACAGGGCGCCGTCATCACCGTGAGCGGGATCATCGAGGAGAAGCTTGAGGACAAGCGTGTGGTGGTCGCCCTGACCGCCAGGTCCAACGACTCCCGGGTCCTGTCCAAGGCCCGCGCGGTGGTCCAGCTGTCGTAGGCGCTCATCGGGCGAGGGCGTGCTCGCGGGCCGAATCTTCTCTCGGTCCGTGGGTAGCGTCCCCAGCATGAGCGAAGTACCACCTGATGTGACCAACCTGGCCGAGCGGTGGACCAGGGCGCGAGCCGGGCACGACCATGCCACGGCCGACGCGCTCCGCGACGAGATCAGAGCTGAGGGCTGGCTCGTCCAGGACACCGCGGTCGGCTTCGAGCTCATCCCCGTGCCACCCTTCGAAGTGTGGCCCACGCTCCGTTCCCTGCCCGAGGACGCCTCGGCCGCCGGGAGGCGCGAGGGTTCCGGCGCGGGCTCCGGCGCGCGGCCGGGTACCTCCGCGGACACCGGCACCGAAGACGCAGCCCGGCGGGCCGAATCCGCCGATGCCAGGCAGGTCGCCGAGGCCGCGGATCCGGGGCGGCACCCCGGGCGGCTCGAAACCCTGGACGCGGAGCGGATCGCCGAGACCGAGGCGGCACCCCGGCCGAGGCCCGAGGGCTCCGAGCTGGTCGGCCGGTCGGACGATCTCCACGGCCATCCCGAGCGGATGGTCTCCTCCCAGTTGCTCTGGGACGCCAGCCTGTCGGTCTCCCGGCTCGACGAGACCATCGTCGCCCCCGCCGAGGTCGAGGAGCCGAGGGCGGCGCACTCCACGGTGACCGTCGCGCTGCTGGTCGACGGCCGGCCAGAAGAGCTGCGCGAGTGCGTACGCGCCCTGGTCGCCCGTACGGAGGCCAGGATCCTCGCCCTCGACCTGGGGAACCTGGACGGAGCCGGAGCCGTCCTGCAGGAGTTGGTGCAGGAGTTCCCCCACCGGGTGACGGCATGGCATGTGGCCGAACTCCCGCACTGGAGGGGCGGCTCCGCAGGATGGGGGGAGAGCCGTGACAGGTTGCTGCGCCTCGACACCTCCGACGTGCACGTCGTCATGGACACCTCGATGATCCTGGCAGGCGACGCCATCACCCCGCTGGTCAAGGCGCTGGACGACGACGTCACCGCGGCGGGCTGGAAGGGCGTGAACCCTCGTGAGGACGGCCAGGAGTGGCTGGAGGCCGAGCCGGGCGAGGTCCGGGCACTGCTCGGCCACCTGATCGCGGTCAGACGCGACGCGGCGCTCGCCGCGGGCGGCTTCCCCACCGAGGCCCGTTACTACCGCAACGCCGACCTGGAGTTCTCGCTCGGGCTCCCCGGCACCCTGGTCGGCCTGGGCAAGGACCTCCCGGTCCACCAGGAGCGGCACCGCGGCCAGGACGACGTCGACCCCGAATATCGCGACAGGGAGTCGCGGCGGACCTACGACCGGGTGCTGAGCCTGCTGCGCTCCCCGTAGGCTGGTCGCGGATTTCTGCCGGGTGTGGGGAAGCGTATGACGGAGCGGATGGCAGGGGTACGGCTGGCGCCGTACACGACGCTTGGGCTGGGCGGAGAGGCCAGGGCGTTCGTGGCGGCCGGATCGGCCGAGGAGATCGTCGAGCTGGTGGCCGAGGCCGACCGGGTGGGCGAGCCGGTGCTGGTGCTCGGCGGCGGCAGCAACCTGGTCGTCTCCGACGAGGGGTTCGACGGCCTGGTCGTGCGTGTCGCCTCCCAGGGCGTCGAGATCGACGGGGGCCGGGTCACCGCGCAGGCGGGTGAGGACTGGGACTCACTGGTCGAGCGCGTGGTGGCGGAGGGCCGCTCGGGAGTGGAGTGTCTGTCCGGCATCCCCGGGCTGGTCGGATCCACGCCGATCCAGAACGTCGGCGCCTACGGGCAGGACGTCTCCCAGACGATCACCGCTGTCCGGGTCTACGACCGCCGGAGCGGCGAGGTGCGGGACCTGATCGCGCGGGAGTGCGGGTTCGCCTACCGGCACAGCGCGTTCAAGGAGGAACTCGGGCGGCACGTGGTGCTCGCGGTCACCTACGAACTGGCGGCCGACGACGCGCTGTCCGGCCCGATCGCCTACCGGGAGCTGGCCCTGCGGCTGGGGGTGGCCCTGGGAGACCGGGTGCCGCTGGCGCGGGCTCGCGCGGCGGTACTGGAGTTGCGCGCGGGCAAGGGCATGGTCCTGGACGCGGCCGACCCGGACACCCGCAGCGCGGGGTCGTTCTTCACCAACCCGATCCTGACCGGCGGACAGGCCGCCGAGCTGGAGCTGCGGGCGCCGGGGTTCCCCCGCTGGGACATGCCGGACGGGACGGTCAAGGTCCCGGCGGCATGGTTGATCGAGAACGCCGGGTTCCCGAAGGGATACCGGCGCGGCCCGGCCCGCATCTCCACCAAGCACACCCTTGCAATGACAAATCCGGAAATGTCGGCCTCGACCGAGGAGCTTCTCGATCTCGCCCGCGAGGTCAGGGACGGGGTCTTCGAGAAATTCGGCGTCACTCTCGTCAACGAGCCCGTGATGGTCGGCACCCGCCTCTGAGCTCTGCGGAGCCGAAGGCGCCGGTCTCCGGAAATGAGCATTCCGCCTCGGCTGCTATGGTCTGAGGGAAACACCCGAAGGGGAGTAGTCCCAATCGCGTGATCGACATACTGGCGCCCCTGGGCGCCCGGTCGCGCGGGCCTCGGATCCGGCCGTTCTCACACGGCTCCGGGGCGGACGAGACCTTCGGCCTGGCAGGCAATCATCGATGCCGCCGGGCCGAAGTCGTGCCCGAAACTCCCCGGGTGCCCCCCTTCAGCCCGGCCGCACGTGCGGGAAGGGCACCCTCCATTGGAAGCGTTCTGGATCAGCCTTGTTGTGATCTTCGTCGCGGAGTTGGGCGACAAGAGTCAGCTCATGGCCATGACCTTCGCCACCCGGTTCAAGCCGTGGCCGGTCCTCGCCGGAATCACCCTGGCCACCGCGGTGGTCCACCTGGTCAGTGTCGGTCTCGGCGGCCTTGTCGGTGACTTTCTCCCCACTACGGCGATCACGATCATCGCCGGCATCGCCTTCCTCGGCTTCGCCCTGTGGACGTTGCGCGGGGACGAGTTGACGGACGAGGAGGCCCAGAAGGCGCAGCGCACCACCCGATCGGCGATCATCGCCGTGACCGTCGCCTTCTTCCTCGCCGAGCTGGGCGACAAGACCATGCTCGCCACCATCACCCTCGCCACCCAGCACGGCTGGTTCGGCACCTGGGTCGGCTCGACCGTCGGCATGGTCGCCGCCGACGCCCTGGCCATCCTGGTCGGACGGATGCTCGGCAAGCACCTGCCGGAGAAGGTCATCAGGTACGGCGCCGCCGCCGCGTTCGCCGTCTTCGGCGTGATCCTGCTGCTCGAACCCCTGCTGACCTGACCGCGCTCCTCCCCGGCGGAGCGGTGACCGGTCAGGCCAGCCGGGCTTCGATCTCCCGCACGCTGGGATTGACCAGCGCCGATCCGTCGGGGAGGAGCACGGTGGGAATCAGCCAGGAACCACCGCCGAGGTCGGTGATGAGCTCGATCGCGCCGGGCGTCCGGTCGACGTCCACCTCGACGAAGGGGATCTCCGCGCGGGTGAGCGCGGCCTTCAGCCGGTGGCAGTGACCGCACCACGGAGCGCTGTAAACGGTGAGGGAGGACATGGATTCCCTATTCGAAAGGTGGGTTTGACGTGGACGACAACCAGTGAATATTCTCACTTGCCAAGTGGATGTTAATGGTAGACACAGCAGCTGAGCGGGCTGGCTGGTCGCACGAAAGTGGGTCCCCGTGACCGAGCTCCCCGACGTCGCCCTCACCCGGCGGTCCCTGCTGAGATCCATCGCCATCGTGAGCGGCCTGGCCGCAGTCCCCGGTCTCGCCGCGGCCTGCGGGTCGCCCGAACCGGCGGCCGGGGGCCCGGCGGGGGCGGCGAAGTCCCTTGACGTCCTCAAGGTCGCGCTGCCCTCCTCCCTCGGCTCGCTCGACGCGAGCAAGGAGGCGGGCATCATGAACTACGTCGTCGCGCTCCTGTGCCAGGAGGCGCTCGTCGGGGTGGGGCGCGACGGCAGCCTCCAGCCATCGCTCGCCGAGTCCTGGACCAGGAAGGACGCGACGACCTATGTCTACGCCATCCGCCAGGGCGTGACCTTCTCCGACGGGACGCCGCTGACCGCGGACGACGTCGTGGCCAGCCTCGACCTGCACGCGCGAAAGGGCTCCACCTCGGCCTTCGCGTACGCGTACGCCAATGTGAAAAAGATCGACGCGAGCGGGCCGTCCGAGGTCACGATCACGCTGAAGCGGCCCGACGCCTCGTTCGCCTGGACGCCCTCGCCAGGCACCCTCATGGTCACGAGCAGGAAGTTCATCGAGGTCTCCGGCGACGGCATCGGCACTCCCACCGCGAAGATCCTGGGCACGGGCCCGTACCGGGTGACGGAGTTCGCCCCCGACTCGCACGTGACGCTGGAGCGCAACGACGCCTGGTGGGGAGGCAAGGTCCCGTACCGCCGGATTGAAATCGACTTCGTTCCCGAGGAGTCGACCAGGCTCCTCGCCATGCGCGGCGGGTCCGTCGACGTGGCGCTGAACGTGCCCGCCGAGCAGATCGACCAGTGGAAGGGGCTGCCCGGTGTCGAGGTGAAGGCGGCGAGTGATCGCTCCCTCGTCACGCTCGCCTTCAACACCGCCAAGAAGCCGTGGGACGACGTCCACGTCCGCAGGGCGGTCGCCCACGCCGTCGACAGGGAGGGAATCCTCCGCAGCGTGCTGCGCGGTCACGGCAGGGTGGCCACCACGCTCACCGACCCCGCCCAGTGGGGCGGCGTGCTCGGTGAGGCGGAGGTGGAGAACCTGTACGCGAGCATTCCGCAGTACGGGTTCGACCTGGCCAAGGCGCGTGCCGAACTGGCCGCCTCCTCGGTGCCCGGCGGCTTCGCCGACGTGCTGACCTACCCGAACAGCGGGCCGCAACTCGGCCGGGCCGCACTGACCCTCGCCGAGAACCTCAAGGGCATCGGCATCACCCTTGAGGTCAAGGAGGTCCCGCTGGAGCAGTGGATCGCCGAGCTCGGCAAGCACGCCTCCGGCGTCTACCTGGGATGGTACTTCGCCACCACGGGCGACCCCGCGGAGTACGTCCAGCAGCTTCTGAACGGCGCCGCCACCGGTGTGAACGGCACGAACATCGCCGAGTATGCCAATGCCGAGGTGACCGGGTTGCTCGACGAGGCGAAGACGGGAACCGACGACACGGCACGCGGCAGGCTTCTTGGGGAGGCGCTGGTCAAGGCCGCGGGTGACGTCCCGTACCAGCCGCTCTGGTGGGGAGAGGCGGCGACGGCGTTCGGCCCCGGCGTGGGGACCGGCGAGTTCGGGCCCTACTTCTTCGTAGGCCCCTGGGCCACCGAGATCACCACCCGCTCATGACCGCGGCACTGGAGGCGTACGCCGCACTCGCCGGTCTGCGCGTGCCCGACGCCGTGGTGCTGGATCCGGAGGGGGCTCGCGTCGCCTGCGTTCTTCCGCGCCCGGACGGCCGTCCCGTCGCACACGTACTCGACCTGTCCGGAGCCGAGAGCGGGAACCGAGGACCGGTCCCGGTGCCCGTTCCCGTGGCGGGCACGGGGACGGAATGGCACGCGTTGACGCGGTGGCTGCCGGACGGGAGGCTGCTGCTCGCCGCCGGTGACGGTCCGGACCTCGACCACGTCGAGGTCCGTTCACCCGGCGATCCGGTCCCCGCCTGGCGGGTCCGGGTGGGAGGGGAGATCGAGGACCTCGTCCCCGGTGGTGACGGTACCGTGCTCGTGCGGTTCGCCGACCCCGGCAGCGAGCGCGACGGCAGCCACCTCGGCCTCCGGGTCCGCGACGAGACCGACCCCTTCGTCCGCACGCCGGGCGACAGGCGCAGGCGACTCGCGTGGGCACGGGTGGGCGACGGGGAGCTGCGGCCGGTGCCACTGCGCGGCCTGACCGTGTGGGACGCCGATTGGCGGGACGGCGTCGTACTGGCCGTCACCTCGGCCGACGAGACGCCCGCCGGGTACTACCGGCCCGCCCTCGACCTGGTCGATCCCGAAAGCGGTGAACCCCGGACCCTGCTGCGCACCTCCTGGCAGCTCAGCCGCCCCCGGCTGGCGCCCGGCGGGCGTACCGCCGTCGTGGTCGAGGGGCTCTCCATCGTCTCCGGGCGGATCATCCGCGTCGACCTCGTCACCGGGGAGGCCACGCCACTGGCCGCCGTCGACGACGTCACCGATCTGGGCTGGCTGGACGAGGACACCCTGTGGTTCACCGGGTGGTCGGGTACCGGCACGCACGGCGGAACCCTGACCGCCGACGGCCGCCTGCTGACCCGCTGGACCTCCTGGGGAACCCTGGGCGGGCGCGATGGGCAACCGTCACTCTCGGTGGATCGCACCGGTGCGCTCGCCGTCGCCGTCTGGGAGACGGCCGAATGCCCCCCGGAGGTGGCGGTCGCCCAGGTGGCCAAGGGCGACTGGCGTCAGGTCACCGATCTCAACGCCGCGCTGGCACCGCTCGCCGTGCACCAGGAGGAGATCTCCTGGACCGGCCAGGACGGCCTCGCCGTCCAGGGTCTCCTGCTGCGGAGGTCGCCGATCTCACCCGTCGTCACCGTCGATCCCGCCGTTTCCCCGAACCTCTCCCCCTCCACCGGCCCCGCCGGCCCCACGGGAGGCGGCGGGACCGAAGCGGGACCGTCGCCGCTGGTGGTGATCGTGCATGGAGGGCCGACCTGGCTGTGGTCCACTGCCTTCGCGCCGGCCGAGTCCGGCGGGCTCGCCGCCGCACTCGCGCACGCGGGGGCGGCCGTACTGCTGCCGAACCCGCGCGGGAGCAGCGGGCGCGGCCAGGAGTACGCGCGCCGGGTCATCGGGCGATTCGGTGAGGACGACCTGGGCGACGTCCTCGCGGGTGTGGACCACCTCGTCGCGGCCGGAGTCGCGGACCCGGACCGGATGGCCGTCATGGGGCTCAGCTACGGCGGCTACCTGAGCGCGTGGGCGGTGACCCGGACCGGCCGGTTCCGGGCAGCCGTGGTGATGTCCGGGGTGAGCGACTGGCTCAGCTTCGCCACCGCGAGCAACCTCGGCGGCGGCTTCGACCTCCTCTACCACCGAGGGGCCGACCCCGCCACGCCCCAGGGCAGGGAGTTTCTCGCCGCCCGCTCGCCGGTGTGCCATGCGGCCGGGGTCACCACACCGACGCTGATCCTGCACGGCGCCGAGGACCGCACCACCCCCGTCGGGCAGGCGGAGCAGCTCTATCGTGCCTGGTCGGCGGCCGGCGTCCGGACCCAGCTGGTCGTCTACCCTCGGGAGGGCCACGAGCTGACAGAGAAAGCGCATCGCGGGGACGCGGCGGAGCGCGTGGTCGCGTGGCTGACAGGAAACGGGGTGCTCTGATGGCGGGGCGTGACCGGGGTCTCTTCCTGCTGCGTAGGTTCGCGGGCACCGTCGTCGTCGTCGCGCTGCTGTCGGTCGGCATGTTCGGTCTGCTCTACCTCGCCCCCGGCTCGGTCCAGCAGACCCTGCTGGGCACCCGCCCCGCCACCCTGGAGACCATCGCGGCGATTCAGGCCCGCTACCACCTCGACGAACCGCTGCCCGCGCAGTACCTGCGCTGGCTCGGCGGCGTCCTCCACGGCGACCTCGGGACCTCGGTCAGGACCGGGATGCCGGTCGCCGACATGATCGGCCAGCGACTGCCGCTCACCCTGGCGCTCGTCGGGTACGGTGCGCTGCTCGCCCTGCTCGTGGGGGTTCCGCTGGGCGTGGTCGGGGCGCTGCGGCGGGGCCGGGCCGCCGATCGCCTCGTCGTCACCGCCGGTGTGGTGGGGTTGAGCGCCCCGCCCTTCGCGGTCGGGCTGCTGCTGCTCGTGGTGTTCGCCGCGGGGCTCGGCTGGTTTCCCGTGTACGGGACGGGCGAGGGCCTGGCCGACCAGGCGTGGCACCTCACGCTGCCCGCGGTCGCGCTGGCCGTCGGCGCCGTGGGCATGTTCGTCCGCTTCAGCAGGGCGGCGCTCATCCGCGAACTCGACCAGGACTACGTGGTCTTCGCCCGCGCGCGTGGCCTGAGCGGCGCGGCCGTCATCGGATACGCGCTGCGCAACTCGCTGGTCCCCATCCTCACCGCGGCCGGGCTCATCGTGACCGGCATGCTGGCCGGGACCGTGCTGGTCGAGGTGACGTTCGCGCTTCCCGGTCTCGGATCGCTGCTCGTCGACTCGGTCACCTTCAAGGACGTCCCGGCCGTCCAGGCGCTCGGGCTGCTGTTCACCCTGCTCATCGTCGCAGTCAACCTGCTGGTGGACATCGGCTACTCGGTGGCCGACCCCCGGGTCCGGTTCGGCGGGAGGACATCGTGATTCGCTGTATCTCACCTGAGGGGGCACCGTGAGAGGCCGTTTCCCGGCGGTCGCGCGGCGCCGTCCCCAGGTGGCCGTGGCCGGCGCGCTGGCCGTCCTGCTCGCCGTGGCCGTGGCCGCGGTGCTCTCGCCCTGGCTGGTGCCCGGCGCGACCGACCAGGACCTCGTGCTCGGCATCACCGGCCCCGTGCCAGGTCATCCGCTCGGCACCGACGACCTTGGCCGCGACGTGCTGGAACTGCTCGTCGCGGGAGCCCGTACGGCCGTTCCCGGCGCGCTGTGCGTCGCCGCCGGGTCGATGCTGATCGGCAACCTCATCGGGCTGCCCGCCGGATACTTCGGCGGCTGGGCCGACGCGCTGGCCATGCGCTGGGCGGACCTGATGTTCTCTCTGCCCGCCCTGCTGGTGGCGATCGTCGTCGCCGGGGTACTGGGCGGAGGGTACGGCCTGGCGGTCGCCGTGCTCGTCGTGCTGTTCGCCCCCACCGACACGAGGGTGGTGCGCGGGGCCGTGCTCGAACAGCGGCACCGCCCCTACGTCGAGGCGGCACTGCTCAAGAACCTCTCCGCGTGGCGGATCATGACGAGGCAGATCTGGCCCAACATCGCCTCGGTCACGCTGGCCAACGGGTTTCTCAACTTCGCCTACGCCCTGGTGTCCCTGGCCTCGCTGTCCTTCCTCGGCCTGGGGGTGCCCGCGGGCTCGCCCGACTGGGGGCGCACCCTGGCGGACAATCGGGCCCAACTGCTCGTCAACCCCTGGGCAGTGGTCGCCCCCGGCCTCGCCATCATCCTCACGGCCGCCGCGCTGAACATCGTCGGTGACTGGCTCCACGAACGCGTCGATCGCCGGGGAAGGGCACGTTGAGATGAAGGAGTCCACCGGAACCGGGGCGACCGCCGAGCCCGCGATCCGGGTCGAGGGAATCAAGGTCCGGCAACCCTCCACCGGGCGGACCCTCCTGTCGGAGGTGTCGTTCGAGGTAGCGGCCGGAGAGTCGGTCGCCATCGTGGGGGAGTCGGGTTCGGGCAAGTCCCTCACGGTCCGTGCGATGCTCGGCCTGCTGCCTCAGGGACTGGAGGCCACGGGGCAGGTGCGCATCGCGGGCGAGCGGGTGGACGACGACCCGCGTGCCCGGCGGCGGCAGCGCGGCGGCGTGGTCTCCCTCCTCATGCAGGACCCGTTCACCCTGCTCAACCCGTTGCGCAGGGCCGGGCGCCAGATCGCCGACGGGTTGCCGAAGGGCGCGGACGCGGCCGTCGAGGTGCCACGGCTGCTGGCGGAGGTGGGCCTGCCGGCGAATGTCGCGGGGCGCTACCCCTTCCAGCTGTCCGGCGGCATGCGCCAGCGGATCGGGCTGGCCGCCGCGCTGGCCGGAGGGCCGAGGGTGCTGGTCGCGGACGAGCCGACGACCGCGCTCGACGCCACCACCCAGCGCGAGGTCCTCTCCCTCATCCGGCGTGTCCAGCGCGAACGGGACATGGCGTTCGTCCTCATCACCCACGACCTGCGCCTGGCCTTCTCCACCTGTGACCGGGTCATGGTGATGTACGCGGGACGGGTCATGGAGACCGGCAGTGCGGCGGCCGTGCGGCATGAGCAGTTCCACCCGTACACCAGGGCGCTGCTGGCGGCCGAGCCGCCCGCGGACCGGCGGCTCGCGGTGATCCCCTCAGTGCCGGGGGCCGTCCCCGCGCACGACGCCGCGGCAGGGCGGTGCGGGTTCGCCGACCGGTGCTCGCTGGCCGTGCCGGAGTGCCGCACGGGAGTGCCGGAGCCACGTCCCGTACGCGTGTCGGGGAACGTCCGCGAAGGGCGGCTGTCGGCGTGCCTGCGGGCGGCCGAGCTGCCCGCGCCGCCCGCGCCGGAACCGGGGGTCGTCTCCAGGCCGCCGGTCGCGGCCGAGCCGGTGCTGGAGGTGCGTGACCTGCGCCGGTGGTTCGCCGGGAGCCCGCACCCGGCGCTGGCGGGCGTGAGCCTGACGGTCGCTCCGGGCGAGGTCGTCGGTGTGGTCGGCGAGTCCGGATCGGGCAAGACCACACTGGCCCGATGCGTCGCCGGGCTGGAGCGTCCGGACGGGGGTGCGATCCTGCTCGGCGGCGCGGACTGCTCCGACTACGGGCGGATGGGGCGCGCGGCCGTGCGCCAGGCCCGCCGGATCTCACAGATGATCTTCCAGGACCCCTATTCGACGCTCAACCCCGCCCGGACCGTGGGGGCGACCCTGCGGGAGGCGCTGTGGGCCGACGGCCGTCCCGCCGGGCCGGACGACCTCGCCCGGCTCCTGGAGTCGGTCGGCCTGGCCCGCGACATGGCCGGGATGCGCCCGGCCGGGCTGTCCGGCGGTGAGCGGCAGCGGGTGGCGATCGCCCGCGCGGTGGCGGGCGAGCCTCGCCTGCTGATCTGCGACGAGCCGGTGTCGGCGCTTGACGTCTCGGTCCAGGCCCAGGTACTTGGTCTCCTCGCCGAGCTGCGGGAACGACTGTCCATGGCGATGCTGTTCATCACCCACGACCTGGCCGTGGTCCGCCAGATCGCAGATCGGCTCTACGTGCTGGAGTCGGGCACGTGCGTGGAGACCGGTCTCGCCGACCGGGTGCTCGACGCGCCCGAGCATCCCTACACCCGGACGCTGCTGGCCAGCGTCCCCGACGGCTCCGGCGACTGGCTGGACTGACCGGCTCGCGCGCTCCGTCGTCAGTCCTCGGAGAACGAGATCAGGGTCAGGACGCGGCAGGCGGCGGAGCCGGTGGCGTAGACGTGGTCGGACTCGGCGGCGAAGCGCACGGCGTCGCCCGTGGCGACGGTGACCGACCACCCCTCGGTCTCGACGGTCACCTCGCCGGAGACGACGTAGGCGTGTTCCACCGAGCCGCGGCCGTGGGAGCTCTTGGCGCTGCGGGTGCCCGGCGGGATGTAGCCCTCGGCCAGTTCGAAGCGGCGCCGGTCGGGGGCCGCGAACAAGGCGCGGACCGCCGTGTCCCCGGCGGGGAGGACGAGTCCCTCGTCGTGGCGGATCACCTCCGGGCCGGTCAGGTGAACCCGGGTCAGCTCGCCGAAGGTCAGTTCCAGGGAGGTCGCGAGCCGCGACAGCACCTCGACCGTGGGGTTGGCCACGCCGCGCTCGACCTGGGAGATGAGCGCCTTGCTCACGCCGGTCAGCTCGGCCAGCTCGCGAACGCTGAACCCTCGGGCCAGGCGGGTGCGGCGCAGGTTGGCGGCGATCGCTCCGCGCACCCCCGAAGACTCAGGGGGAGCGGGGGTCATGCCGACGGCGATGCCATTCTCGCGCTGCACGTCTGTCTCCTCTTCCCGATCCGATCGGTATCCATGATGCAGGAGGTCAGCCGATCAGGGCGAGGCGGTGGGCGGCCGCGGAGGCCTCGCCCCGGCTGGAGACGCCCAGCTTGCCGAGGATGTTGGAGACGTGCACGCTCACGGTCTTGGCCGAGATGAACAGCTCGGCGGCGACCTCGCGGTTGGACCGCCCCTGGGCGACCAGCCGGAGCACCTCCAGTTCGCGCGGGGTCAGCAACTGCTCCTGGCTCCCCGTCCGGTCGGTGAGGGAGATCCCCACCCGGCGGGCGAGCGAGGAGATCTCGTCCGCCAGCGGCCGGGCGGAGATCGCCACGGCGATCGGATGGGCGGTGCGCAGCCGGTCGGCTGCACCGTCGCGATCGCCCGCGCCGGCCGCCGCCCGTCCGGCGTGCAGCAGTGACCTCGCCCGGGGCAGAGGACGGCCCAGCCTTTCCCAGAGCGCGGCCGCGGCGTCGTGGTCGCGGTCGACACCGAGCCGGTGGGCCTCGGAGACGGGGCTGTCCACGGTCAACGCGGCCGCCGCCTCCTCGACGTGGGCGCGCAGCGCCGTCACCCGTTCGGGGGCGAACGCCTCGACCGTCTCGCAGATCTCCGCGAGCAGGTCGAGCATCCGCCAGCCCAGCAGGGGCCGGCTCATGATCCGTGCCTCCAGGGCGACCCGCTCGGCGACCCCGAGCGCGGCCAGCGGCTCCCCGTCGAGCATGTGCAGGCCGATCAGGAGCCGGAAGTTGGTGGTCAGCTCCTGGGTGAACTCCGCCGGGGCGGCGCCGAAGGCGCCCACCTCGTTCAGGACGGACCTGAGCACGTCCGTTTCGCCGCGGGCGAGCGCCACGTCCCCGCGGGTCCGCCGCAGGTGGTGGCGGGTGCGCAGGATGGGGCCCATGCCCAGGGTCTGCTCGGCCAGCTGGGCCGCCTCCTCGAACCTGCCCAGCGCGTCCAGCGCCTCGGCCCGGTTGTTGGCGATGAACGTGCCCTGGACCCGGTAGAGGCCGTACTTCCTCGCCAGCCGCTCCCCTTCGAGTGCCAGCTCGATCGCCTCGGTGGAGCGGCCCATGTTGTTCAGCGCGTCCACCTTGTTGGCGAGGGCGCGCAGCACGTTGTCATTGGAGCCGACACGCTCGCCGATCACCCGTGCTGTCGTGTTGAGCTCGATCATGACGTCGATGCGTCCCGCCATCGAGTGACCCACCGCGAGGTCGAGCAGCAGCGTGGCCTCCAGGGGCTCATCGCCGTGCTCGCGCACGATCCGCAGCCCCTCCTCGATGAGCGCCGTTCCCTCGGCCAGCTCGCCGCTGAACATCAGATACGCACCCAGCCTGGACAGCACCTCGGCACGCTCCAGCCCCGGTTCCGGGACCAGCCGCTCGGCTTGGCGGAGGTCATCGAGCACCCCCGGTTTCTGCTTGGCCTTCTTGAACTGCGACCTCCGGACCAGCAGGTCCGCCACCCGTGCGGGCTCGGCCCGCTCGTCGAGCTCGTCCAGTGCGGCCTTGACGAACTTGCTGCCCCGCTCGACCTCCCCGCACGCGCTCGCGGCCTCCGAGGCGCGCTCCAGGACCGTGGTGTGGTCGACACCGATGCGTTCGGCGGCGTCGGGGACCTTGCTCCACAGCGTGAGCACCCGCTCAAGCAACTGCATCATCTCGTTGTAGGCGAAGGTCTTCGCGGCCTTGCCCGCGGCCTCCCAGGCGGAGATGAGGGCCCAGAGGTCGTTTCTGGCGGAGTGCCAGTGGTGGGCGATCTCGATGGCGGCCCGGCCGGGCGGGACGAGTGTGCGGTCTTCGCCGATCTCCTCGGCGAAGCGGGCGTGCAGCCGTACGTGCTCACCCGGCAGGAGCTCGTCGTGCACGGCCTCGCGGATCAGCGCGTGCCGGAAGACATAGGCGTGGCCGTCGGTGACCTGCAGCACGTTGGCCGCGATTGCGGTGCGCAGCGCGTCGTCGAGGTCGGCGTCGGACAGGCCGCTGACCGCGGCGAGCAGGGCGTGGCCCACCCGGATGCCACCGGCCGCGGCGATGCGCAGCACCCGCTGGGTCTCCTCGGGGAGCCGCTCGACGGAGCCGATGATCAGGTCGTGCAGGGAGTCGGGGAAGGCGCAGTCACCGCCGCACTCCATCAGCGCCTCGACGAAGAGCGGAATGCCCTCGCTGCGCTGGAAGACCCTGTTCACCTGGACGAAGTCGGGAGCGGTGCCGAGGATGCCGGCCATCTGGGCCGCCACCTCCGGCAGGGTGAGCCGGGGCAGGTCCATTCGGAGGACCCCGTCCAGCCGGCCGAGCTCGGCCAGCACCGGCCTGAGCGGGTGCTGGCGGTGGAGCTCGTCGGAGCGGTAGGTGAGGACCATCAGCACGGGGACGGCGCGAAGGTTCCGGCTGAGGAAGGCGATCAGGTCGCGGCTGGAGCTGTCGGCCCAGTGCACGTCCTCGACGAGGAGGATCACCGGCCGCCTCTCGGCGAGCCGTTCCAGCAGGGTGAGAACCTGCTCGAAGAGCCGGGCCCGAGCAGTCTCGCTCTCCGTGTCACCGCTCGGCTCACCGAACTCGGGCAGTAGCCGGGCCAGGTCGCGTGCCCCTCCCTCGGGGAGCAGCGCCGCGACCTCCTCGGCACCGCACTCGCGGACGAGTTGGCGGATCGCCGCGGTGAACGGTGCGTAGGCGAGGCCTTCGGTCGACAGCTCCACGCAGCCCCCGTTGAGCACGTGGGCGCTGTCGGCCGAGGCCCGTTCCGCGAAACACCCGATCAGCCGTGACTTGCCGACGCCGGCCTCGCCGCCGAGCAGCACGGTCGTCGCTGCGTTCTTCCGTGTCTGTTCGAACGCCTCGGTCAGATCCGCGAGCTCCGCCTCCCGTCCTACGAAGACAGGGCTTACCGCCCGACCCACCATGTCCGCCAGCATGTCATGCCTTACAGGTAGCACTCTTCTTATTTTTCGTTCGGTGAAATCGATCTTCTACGGAGGCAGAGAGGCCCGGCCGGGCGGGAGGACGCGGCCGGGCTCTCGGGACGTGGTCATGCTGGAATGATCTTGCCGAGGAGACTCCTGCGGAGCCTGCCGCCCGAGCGGGCCTTCCTGGCCTGCTGAGCCTCGCGGGCGAGGCGGTGGTTGTCGGCCTGCTCGCGGAGCTCGGCGGTCCTCTGGGTGATCATCTGGAGCTGAAGTTCGGGACCCATGGGGTTCCTTCCTGAGTGTGGCGCTTTCCTTGCACACTCAAGATTCGTCCTAAGGCCCCCTGTCCCACATCGGAAGGATGTCCTATATCCGGGCCGCTCCACGCCCCACCCCTACCTAGGCCCTACCTAGAACACGTCGGGTGGTTCCCGACCGCCTCCGTCGACGGCCCCGCATGACCCGGAGAGCCCGGACCCGGCGGATGTTGACGAAAACCGACGGGAGGGCTGTGCAAGGTCCAGTTTGGAACTAATCACACCAGTGGGCATGCTGGGGAGGTGTCAACTATGACTACCTCGCTCGCGGACGTGGCCACGTCCAACGCCACGCTGCGAACCTTCCTGCACGGCCTGCCCGGTGTCGATCGCGTGGGCGCCGACCAGCGCGCCGCGATGCTCGCCACCCGATCCATCAAGACGACCGCCAAGGCCCAGGCCATCGATCTCGCCATCGGCATGGTGGACCTGACGACCCTGGAGGGAGCCGACACCCCGGGTAAGGTCCGCGCGATGTGCGCCAAGGCCCTGCACCCCGACCCGGCCGACCCCTCGGTACCCAGGGTGGCCGCGGTCTGCGTCTATCCCGACCTGGTCGCCGAGGCCGCGACTGCGCTGAGGGGCACCGGTGTCAAGGTGGCCAGCGTCGCGACCGCCTTCCCCAGCGGACGCTCCTCGCTCGACGTCAAGATCGCCGACACCGGCTTCGCGGTGGCGGCCGGAGCCGACGAGATCGACATGGTCATCGACAGGGGCGCGTTCCTCGCGGGTGACTACGTCAAGGTCTTCGAGGAGATCGTCGCGATCAAGGCCGCCTGCGGCGCCGCGCACCTGAAGGTGATCCTGGAGACCGGCGAGCTGTCCACGTACGACAACGTGCGCCGCGCGTCCTGGCTGGCCATGCTGGCCGGGGGCGACTTCATCAAGACCTCCACCGGGAAGGTGCAGCCCGCCGCGACCCTTCCGGTGACGCTGATCATGCTGGAGGCGGTCCGCGACTTCCTGGCCGTGAGCGGCCGGAAGGTCGGGGTGAAGCCCGCGGGCGGCATCCGGACCACCAAGGACGCGATCAAGATGCTCGTCCTGGTCAACGAGACCGTCGGCGAGGGCTGGCTCAGCCCCGACTGGTTCCGGCTCGGCGCCTCCACCCTCCTCAACGACCTGCTGATGCAGCGCCAGAAGATGGCCACCGGCAGGTACGCGGGTCCCGACTACTTCACCCTCGACTAAGGCGTTCACATGTTTGAGTACGCACCGGCGCCCGAGTCGCGTGACGTCGTCGACATCAGGCCGTCCTACGGTCTGTTCATCGACGGTGAGTGGGTCGACTCCCAGGGCGGGGAACTTCACAAGACCGTCAACCCGGCATCCGAGGAGGTCCTGGCGGAGGTCGCCTGGGCGACGGAGGCCGATGTCGATCGGGCGGTCTCGGCCGCCCGCAAGGCGTTCGGCGTCTGGTCGGCGCTGCCCGGCTCGGAAAGGGCCAAGTACCTCTTCAGGATCGCGCGGATCATCCAGGAGCGCTCGCGCGAGCTGGCCGTGCTGGAGTCCCTGGACAACGGCAAGCCCATCCGCGAGTCCCGCGACGTGGACCTGCCCCTGGTGGCGGCCCACTTCTTCTACTACGCAGGCTGGGCGGACAAGCTGGGATACGCCGGATACGGCCCCAGCCCGCGCCCGCTCGGGGTGGCCGGCCAGGTCATCCCGTGGAACTTCCCGCTGCTCATGCTCGCCTGGAAGATCGCCCCTGCCCTGGCCTGCGGTAACACCGTGGTCCTCAAGCCCGCCGAGACCACCCCGCTGACCGCGCTGCTGTTCGCGGAGATCTGCGCGCAGGCCGACCTGCCGCCCGGCGTGGTCAACATCGTGACCGGTGCCGGACAGACCGGCGCCGCCCTGGTCGACCACCCGGACGTCGACAAGGTGGCCTTCACAGGCTCCACCGAGGTCGGCCGCCGGATCGCCAGGTCGGTCGCGGGCTCCGGTAAGAAGGTCACCCTGGAGCTCGGCGGCAAGGCCGCGAACATCGTGTTCGAGGACGCCGCGCTGGACCAGGCGGTCGAGGGCATCGTCAACGGGATCTTCTTCAACCAGGGCCACGTCTGCTGTGCGGGCTCCCGGCTGCTGGTGCAGGAGTCGATCGAGACGGAACTGCTCGACGCGCTGAAGCGGCGGCTCGGCACGCTCAGGCTGGGCGATCCGCTGGACAAGAACACCGACATCGGCGCGATCAACTCCGCGGCCCAGCTCGCCAAGATCCGCGAGCTGTCGGACCTGGGGGAGGCGGAGGGCGCCGAGCGCTGGTCCCCGGCCTGCTCGCTGCCCGACAAGGGGTTCTGGTTCCCGCCGACCATCTTCACCGGTGTCGCCCAGTCACACCGGATCGCCCGCGAGGAGGTCTTCGGTCCCGTGCTGTCCGTGCTGACCTTCCGCACCCCGGCCGAGGCGGTGGAGAAGGCCAACAACACCCCGTTCGGCCTCTCGGCGGGCGTGTGGACGGAGAAGGGTTCGCGCATCCTGTGGATGGCGAGCAGGCTCCGCGCCGGCGTCGTCTGGGCCAACACCTTCAACCGGTTCGACCCCACCTCGCCGTTCGGCGGCTACAAGGAGTCGGGATACGGGCGAGAGGGCGGACGACACGGGCTGGAGGCGTACCTCGATGTGTGAGCATCAGCGCCTCAGGCGCCGCCGCCGCCGTGCCCAGAGCACCCGGGGTCACGGCTTCGCCCGTGCCGGGCGGCCGGTGCTGCGTGGCTGGTTCGCCCACCGGTGCGGCGTGAGCCGTTGCGGTCAGGTCTTCGTGCCGGCCCGGCTGGCGCAGCAGGAGAGCTCGTGGAGAGGGCTGGGAAATGAGTAAGGCGGAGAAGCCGGGCCGGGCGCGGGCGACCAAGCAGGTCACTGAGCAGGTCACTGAGCAGGCCCCGGGCCCCGGGGACGGACGCCGGCCCGCGCGGCTCGCCGTGCGCAAGACGTACAAGCTGTACATCGGCGGGGCGTTCCCGCGCTCCGAGAGCGGAAGGTCCTACCCGGTGACCTCCTCCAGCGGCGACTTCCTCGCCAACGCCGCCAAGGCCTCCCGCAAGGACGCCCGCGACGCGGTGACGGCCGCGCGCAAGGCCTTCGGCGGCTGGTCGGGTGCCACCGCCTACAACCGGGGACAGGTTCTCTACCGCGTCGCCGAGATGCTGGAGAGCCGCCGGGCTCAGTTCATCGCCGAGCTGGCCGAGTCCGGGACGAAGAACGCGCGGGAGGTCGTGGACGCGAGCGTCGACCGGCTGGTCTGGTACGCCGGATGGTCCGACAAGATCGCCGCGGTCGCCGGGTCCGCCAACCCCGTCGCCGGTCCCTACTTCAACATCTCCTCGCCGGAGCCGACCGGTGTGGTCGCGGTGGTCGCCCCCGACAAGCCGCTGCTCGGGCTCGTCTCGGTGATCGCTCCGGTGATCGTCACCGGCAACACCTGCGTGGTGATCGCGAGCGAGCGCGCCCCGCTGCCCGCGATCACCCTGGCCGAGGTGCTCGCCACCTCGGACCTGCCCGGTGGGGTGGTCAACATCCTCACCGGCTCCGTCGCCGAGATCGCCCCCCATCTGGCCGCGCACATGGACGTCAACGCCCTCGACCTGGCCGGGGTCACCGACGGGGCCGTGGCGGTCGCGTGCGAGCAGGCGGCGGCGGAGAACCTCAAGCGGGTCCTCCGTCCCGCCGAGACCGACTGGTTCGCCGACCCGGGCACCGGGCGGATGACCGCCTTCCTGGAGACGAAGACGGTCTGGCACCCCACCGGCGTCTGACCCGTACGGGCCGCCCGCGCGGGGTCACCCGCGCGGGCGGCCCCGGCGCCGCGCCGGTGAGCGGCGGCCGGACGGCCGCGGCCGGACAGAAAGACGATCAGGCGGGCAGGGCGTGGCGGGTCCAGGGGCGGGCGGTCTCCAGCTGGCCGGCCAGGGCCAGGAGCTGCGCCTCGCCTCCCGGGGCGGCGACGAGCTGGACGCCGATCGGCATGCCGCTGGAGTGCCGGCCGTACGGGACGGTCATGGCGGGCCAGCCGGCCATGTTCCAGGCCGCGGTGGCGGGCGCGTACGTCAGGTTGACGCGGACGTTCGCCAGGAGTCCGCGCCGGCCCCAGCGCTCGGCGGCCGGTGGCAGGGCGGCGAGCGTCGGCGTGACGAGCACGTCGGCGTTGCCGAACCACTGGTCGGCGCCGTACGCGCGCCAGCGCTCACGGCCCGCCGTGCCGTCCGCCCCGAACCTGGCGAGCAGCCGTCCGGCCCTCGCCAGGGACCTGGTACGCCGTTCGAGGCCGCGCGGGTCGAGGCCGTCCACGTCGCCCCTGGCGCAGGCGAACCAGGTGGCGACGGCGGCCGCACCGACCTCGAAGGGCATTCGCCGGGTGTGCTCCACCACGGTGTGCCCCGCGGCGCCCAGGACCTCCGCCGCCCCGGTCACCGCCCGCTGGAACTCGGCGTCCACCGAGAGCCCGGAGGGCAGCGGCATTGGCGCGACCGCGATCCGCAGTCTCAGCGGTTCCGACAGGGTCAGCCCGCCCGGGTAGTCGTCGATGGCGCTGTCCACGCCGAGTGCCTCGCTCTCGCCGGGCGTCGCCAGTGACATGTCATCCGCCATCACGGCCAGGGCCAGGGCGAGATCGGCCACGGTGGTGGCCAGCGGGCCGTTCTCCGACATCCCGTACCAGTCGTGCTCGGGCGGCGGGACCACCCCGTGACCCGGCTTGATCGAGACCAGGCCGCAGCAGGCGGCCGGGATGCGCAGCGAGCCCAGCCCGTCGTTGCCGTGGGCCAGCGGGACCATGCCCGCCGCCACGGCCGCCGCGCTTCCGCCTGACGACCCGCCGGGGGTGCGCCCCAGGTCCCACGGGTTGCGCGTCACGCCGTACACGCTGTCGGAGAATCCGGCCAGGCAGAGCTCCGGCACGTTGGTGACGCCGACGACCACCGCACCCGCGGCCCTGAGCCTGGCCACCACGGGATGGTCCTCGTCCGCGGGCGTGTCCGGCGTCGCCGCGGAACCGTTGCGGGACGCCTCGCCCCTGATCGGCACATTGTCCTTGATCGCGATCGGCACCCCGGCGAGCGGCAGCCCGGACAGGTCCGCCCGCTTCTGTAGTGCTCGCGCCTCGGCCAGCGCCCGTTCGGCGAGGACCGTGCGGAACGCCCCGACGCGCCCGTCACGCTCGGCGATGGCGTCGAGGTGCTCCTCGACGACCATGGGCGCGGTGACCTTCCCCCGTCGCACGGCCTCCGCGATCTCCACTGCGGAACTTCCCACCCACGACATGAACCGAGTTTGGTCCGGCGAGTCCGCCAGGGGAAGCGTCCCACGTCTCAATCAGATGACTTGTCCGGCTCATCGGTGTTATTCCGCTCGCCCCGCCGGGGCTCGCGACCCGCCGCCCTGAGCGCCAGGCGGAGTGCGTACTCCAGTTGGGCGTTGACACTTCGCAGGTCGTCGGCCGCCCATTTGGCGATCACCTCGTAGACGGCCGGGTCGAGCCTCAGCAGGATCTTCTTGCGCTCAGCCATAGAGGCTGCCGGCGTTGACCACCGGCTGCGTCGCCTTGTCACCGCAGAGGACGACCAGCAGGTTGGAGACCATCTGCGCCTTGCGCTCCTCGTCGAGTTCCACCACCTCATCCTCCCGCAGTTTGGTCAGCGCGAGCTGAACCATGCCGACCGCGCCGGCGACGATGTGGGTGCGCGCCGCGACCACCTGGGCGGCCTGCTGCCGGACCAGCATCGCCTGGGCGATCTCCGGAGCGTAGGCGAGGTGGGTGATCCGCGCCTCCAGCACCTCCACCCCGGCGAGCTGGGTGCGGTCGCTCAGCTCGGTGGTGAGTTCGGCGGCCACCTCGACGCCGTCGCGCAGGCTGGTGCGGCCCTCCTCGTGGGCGTCGTACGGGTGGCTGGTGGCCAGGTGCCTGACGGCGGCCTCGGACTGGATCGCCACGTACTGCTCGTAGTCGTCCACGGAGAACGTCGCCTTGGCGGTGTCGGCGACCTTGTAGACGACGACGGCGGCGATCTCCACGGGGTTGCCGTCGGCGTCGTTCACCTTGAGCTTGGCCGTCTCGAAGTTGCGCACCCGGAGGGTGACGCGCGCCTTGCTGGTGAACGGCAGCACCCACTGGAACCCGGCCTGGTTCACCGTTCCGATGTAGCGGCCGAAGAACTGCACGACCTTCGCCTCGTTCGGGTTGATCACTGTGAACCCGGTGGCCATGACCATCGCGACGATTCCCCACCCGATCGCCGCGGCGATCAGCCCCGTTTCCCCCGCCGTCCACCCGGCCCAGGCCAGGACGGCCCCGAGCGCCAGGAGCCCGACCAGGACGCCGAACCCGCTCATCCGGAAAGCACGTCGTTCCATGTGCGCCACCTTTGCTATCGAAGTGATATCACTACGATAGCTGACGAAGGCCGGCCGCGCGCCGGTCGTCGGATGCGGTGCGGTTTCCGGCCCCGTCGCCGGGAGCGCCGGGCACGATCGCCCGGCCGGTACGGGAGGTGAGGAGGCGTGTGCCGGGCGTGGCTCCCGGATCGGCAGGGGAGGTGAGCGCCCGGAGTCGGCGCCGTGTCAGCGTCGCGGGTTGGTGCGGCGGGTGGCGGTGGCCGACATGGGGTCGTCCGGCCAGGGGTGCCGGGGATAGCGGCCGCGGAGCTCGGCGCGGACCGCGCGGTAGCCCTCGCGCCAGAACGAGGCCAGATCGGCGGTGACCGCGGCCGGACGGCCCGCGGGGGAGAGCAGGTGGATCACCAGCGGGACTCCCGCGACACGCGGGGTCTCGGCCCAGCCGAACAGCTCCTGCAGCTTGGCCGCCAGTACCGGCTGCTCGCCCGAGTAGTCGATCCTGATCCTTGACCCGCTCGGCACCTCGACCCGTTCCGGGGCAGTCTCCGCCAGCCGGGCGTGCCACGGGACCAGGCGGTGCAGCGCGGAGACCACGTCGAGGCGCTCCAGGTCGGATCGGCGACGGGCCCGCGACAGCTCGGGTTCCAGCCAGCGGTCGGCCGCCTCGATCAGCGCGTCGTCGTCCGTCGCGGGCCAGGGGTCGCCGAGCGTGCGCCGGCAGAAGGCCAGGCGCTCGCGCAGGGCCACGGCCTCGGGTGTCCAGCGCAGGACCGACAGGCCCTCGGCGCGCAGACCCTCCAGGACGGCGGGTCGTACGTCGGCGCTGCGGAGCGCGCTGTCGGCCAGCTCGATCGCGCCCAGCCGCTCCACCCGGCGAGCCGACACGTCGCCACGCCGCCCGCCCGGCGGTACGCGCCAGATGATCTCCTCGCCGGAGTCGTACAGGGGAGCCGCGGCGAGCCTGGCGATCTCCTCGTCGATCACCACCGCCTGCCTGATCCGGGCGGACGCCGCCCCGGCGGGCCGGTCCGCGACCGCGATGGCCAGCCACTCCGCCGTCCCCAGCCGCGACCCGCGTGGCAACTCGGCGGCCGTTCCCGAGGCCATCAGGTACGACCCGCCCCGGCGCCGCGCCACCCGCTCGGGATAGGCCAGCGCCACCACGATCCCGGCCAGGGCGTCGTCGTCCCAGGCGGTCCTGCCGCCCCGGGGCGTGAGGTCGCCGGCCGGCGGTCGCCCCTGACGCCGGTCGGGGCCGGGGACGGCGCGAGCCAGGCGCCCGGCCTCCTGGCGCCACCGGGCGGAGAAGCCGTCCCCGCCCCGGCGCGCGGAGCGCCAGACCGCCACCAGGTCGTCACCCGCGTCCCTGGGCAACTGCTCCGACAGCAGCGCCACGACCTCGGCGACCCGGGACCTCGCGTTACCCCCGGTGCCGGCCAGAGGGTCGGTTCCGGCATCGATCAGGGCCCGCGCCAGGCGCGGGTGGACCCCGGCCCCGGCCATCCGCCGTCCCCGCTCGGTCACCCGGCCCACGGCGAGAGGCTGCGTGTCAGGGGAGTCCAGCGCGCCCAGCGCGTGCAGGGTACGGCGGGCGGCGTCCATCGCGGCGGCTGGGGGCGGGTCGAGCAGGGCCAGGCCGGTGGCGGCGGGGTCGCCCCAGCAGGCGGCCTGGAGGGCGAAGCCGGTCAGGTCGGCGAGCGCGATCTCGGGCCGCGCGTGCTCGGGCAGCCGCTCGTGCTCGGCCCGTGACCAGCAGCGATAGACCACGCCCGGTGCCTCGCGGCCCGCCCGCCCCGCCCGCTGGGTGGCCGAGGCCCGGGACGCGCGGACCGTGGTGAGCGAGCCGAGACCGCGGGCGTGGTCGGTACGGGGCTCCCTGGCCAGGCCGGAGTCGACCACCACCCGTACACCGGGCACGGTCAGGCTCGACTCGGCGACCGAGGTGGCGAGAACCACCCTGCGCCCCTCGCCCGGGGAGAGGACCGCGTCCTGAACCCGGGCCGGGGCCTGGCCGTGCACCTGGAGGACGTCGACGCCGGGAAGCATCGCGGCCACCCGGCCGATCTCGCCGACGCCCGGCAGGAAGCAGAGCACGTCCCCCTCGTGCTCGGCCAGCGCGCGCCGTACGACGGCTGCGACATGGGCCAGGAACGCCGGGTCCACCCGCATGCCGTGGGGCGGTGCGGCGTTCCCCGAGGGCGGGACCCAGACGGGCGTGACGGGATATGCGATGCCGGACGCGTGCACGATCGGCGCGGGGTCGCCCGAGCCGAGGAGGCGGGCCCAGGGGGCGGCGTCGGCGGTGGCCGAGGTGGCGACGATCCGCAGGTCGGGGCGGAGCGTGGCGCGGACGTCGAGGAGGAAGGCCAGCGCGGTGTCGGCGTCCAGGTGGCGCTCGTGGCACTCGTCCAGCAGGACCGTGTCCACGCCTTCGAGGTCGGGGTCGCGCTGGAGCCGCTGCAGGAGGACCCCCGTGGTGACGACCTCGACGACCGTCCTGGCACCGGCCCTGCGCTCGCCGCGGACGGAGAACCCGATCTCCGCGCCCACCTCCGACTCCAGCAGCCATGCCATCCGCCTGGCCGCCGCCCGTACCGCCATCCGTCTCGGCTCGGCCACGATCACCCGCTTCGGCGCCGGGCCGTCGAGGAGCCCGGCCAGCGCGAGCGGGACGAGCGTGGTCTTGCCGGTGCCCGGGGGCGCGGTGAGCACGGCGACGCCCCGCTCACCCAGCGCCGCGAGCAACTCGGGCAGGGCATGGCGGACGGGCAGGTCGGACCAGTCGGAACGCATCCGTCCAGTGTCCACGAGCCCGCCTCGCCGCGAGACGCGCCCCCGGCCTCGCGGGCTCGGGATCACATGTACCACGGCGGACCGGGCTCGCCTGCGCCGACGGGGCGGGCGACGCCATGGGCCCGCGCGGCGCCCTCCGGGCTCCGGGTCGCCGCCGGCAGCGGGTGCCGGGAGAGGCCGGGACCCTAGGCCGACGGGTCGAGGACCCCGGTGCTCACCAGGGCGATGATGAGGACGCCGAGGGCGATCCGGTAGATCACGAAGCCGGTGAAGCGGTGGGTGCTGATGTACTTCAGGAACCACGAGACCGCCAGGTAGCCCACCACGAAGGAGATCACGGTGGCCAGGATCGTCGGGCCCCAGGCGGGCGCCGGGCCTTCGCCGATCTTGGACAGCTCCAGGAAGCCGGCGCCGAGCACGGCCGGGATGGCCAGCAGGAAGGAGTACTTCGCGGCCTCCTCCCTGCGGTAGTCCAGCAGCAGCCCGGCGCTGATCGTGCCGCCGGAGCGTGACACGCCGGGGATCAGCGCGAGGGACTGGGCGAAGCCGTAGACCAGGGCGTGGGTGAAGCTGAGGTGCCGCTCCAGGGTGAGCCTGTTGCGGGCGGTGCGGTCGGCGAACCACAGGACGAGACCGAAGACGATCAGGGTTGTGCCGATCAGGCGCAGGTCGCGGAAGACGCTCTCGATGGAGTCCTTGAAGAGCAGGCCGAGCACCACGATCGGGATGGTTCCCACGATGACGTACCAGCCCATCCGGGCGGAGTGGTGGCCACGCAGGCCGGGTGTCCACAGGGAGCGCGTCCAGGTGGAGATGATCTCCCAGATCTCCTTGCGGAAGTAGATCACCACCGCGGCCTCGGTGCCGAGCTGGATGACCGCGGTGAACGCGGCTCCGGGGTCCTGCCAGCCGAAGAACGCCGAGACGACCCGGATGTGGGCGCTGGAGGAGATCGGTAGAAACTCCGTCAGTCCCTGAATCAGTCCGAGGACCACCGCTTCGAACCAGCTGATCACTTGAGCACCTTCCATACCAGCACGTGCGTGGCGTACGCGAGGCTAGCGCAGGGGCGGGCCGGCTGTGACCCGGTCCGCAGGCTGAGATGTGTCATCGGCCCCGCCGCCGGAGGGGCCGGCATGGTGACTGCGGAGTATCGGAATGGCCCCCCGGACATTTTGGGCAGCCCCAAAATCTAGTGGCACTTAAGCCGTTGCCAAGTTGGATACAAGAGGGGTTCACATACTCCGACATAAGGAGTTTGCCTAACGAAACGGCGTCATATGGCACCGCAGTCCCCCCTGACCGTCCTGCATCTGTTTCAGGAGCGCGTGCGAGCCACACCCCAGGCGATCGCGCTGATCACGTCGGACGGCGTTCTCACCTACCGGGCGCTGGACGCCCTGTCGAGTCGGCTGGCGAAGCGGATCGCCGGGCTCGGAGCGGCTACGGAGTCTCTCGTCGGGGTTCTCGCGGATCGCTCCGTGGTCCTCGTCGCGGCCCAGATCGCCGTGTTGAAGACGGGCTCCGCCTTCGTGCCGCTCGATCCGGCGACTCCGGCAGAGCGCCTCCACACCATGCTGGACGACGCCCGGGTCGTCGCCGTGGTGACCGACTCGAACTGGTCGGCGCGACTGACGCACCGCGACGCTCCTCCCCTGATCCTCGTCGAGGACCTCGAAGGGGAGGATCTCGAAGACAATGACCTCGAAGGCGGAGAGACCGCTCGGGCACACCCCGGCGGGCTCGCCTACGTCATTTACACGTCCGGCTCGACCGGGCGCCCGAAAGGGGTCCTGGTACCGCACGGCGGGCTGGTCAACCTGGTGCGATGGCACCACGAGGAGTTCGGCACCACGGCGGAGGACCGGACCGCGATCATCGCCGGCCCTGCCTTCGACGTCAGCGTCTGGGAGATCTGGACCTACCTGGCGGCGGGGGCGAGCATCGCGATACCGGACGCCGACACCCGGGGTTCCCTGACCTCCCTGCGCGACTGGGTCGTGGCACAGGAGATCACCGTGTGCTTCTTTCCCACGGCCGTCGTCGAAGCCCTCGTCGATCTCGACTGGCCGCCTGCGACGAAGCTCCGGATCATGTTCACCGCCGGGGACCGCCTCACCCGCTACCCGCCCCCGGGGCTTCCCTTCCGTCTGGTGAACGGCTACGGGCCCACGGAATGCTCAGTCCTCGCCACCGTCGCCGAGATACCCGCCCACGCCGAGAACACCGGCGCGCCCTCGATCGGCAAGGCCATCGGCGGCGTGGACATCCACCTGCTCGACGAGCATCTCGAACCGGTGCCGTCCGGCGAGGCCGGCGAGGTCTACATCGGCGGAGTCGGACTGGCCAGGGGTTATCTGGGGCGTCCCGAGCTGACGGCTGCGGCCTTCGTCCCGGACCCGTTCAGTGGATCGGCGGGCGCGCGGCTCTACAAAACGGGTGACTTCGCCAGGATCAGGCCCGATGGCCAGCTTGATTTCATCGGCCGCGCCGACCACCAGGTGAAACTCCGGGGTTACCGGATCGAGCTCGGCGAGATCGAGGCGGTGCTCAGCCGACACCCCCACGTGCAGTCCGCCGCGGTGCTCCTCCAGCAGGACCGGCTCGTCGCCTATGTCGTCATGACCGGTGGGGCGGTCGAGGAGTTGCGGGCGTTTCTCGGTGCCAAGCTCCCCGAGTACATGGTTCCCGCGCGCTTCATCCCGCTCACGGAGATGCCACTCACCCTCAACGGGAAGATCGACCGCCGTGCACTGCCCTCGGTCCGAGGCGCCGACGCGGTCCGCGACTCGGCATCACCTCGGACACCCACCGAAGCGGCCGTCGCCAAGGCGTGGCGGCGCGTCCTCAACCTGGAGCGGGTCGGCGTCCACGACGACTTCTTCGCATTGGGAGGTCATTCGCTCGCCGCGATGCGGATGGCCGTGCAACTGGAGGAGGCCCTGCGCAGGCCGGTTCAGTCGAGGATCTTCTTCGAGCATCCCACCGTCGCGGCCGTCGCCCGAGAGATCGACGGCGGAGTGAGGGAAGTGTCGCGGCCTCTCGTCCTCGGCTCGGTGAGCGAGTGGTCGCCGCTCTCACCCGCACAACAGCGGCTGTGGTTCATCGACCGCCTGGTTCCCGACAGCGCGCTCTACAACGTGCCGATCTCCTACACGATCGACGGCGACCTGGACGCCGCCGCGCTCGAACGCGCGGTGAACGAGATCGTCAGGCGGCACGAACCCCTGCGCACCCGCTACGACGAGCGGGCGGGCCTGCCCGCCCAGCACGTGGCCGCCTGGCGGCCCGTTCCCTTCGTCACCGCCGACCTGCGCGGGCTCCCGGGTGAGAGGCGCGCCGAACTCGTCGATGCCGACGCCCGGGCCCCCTTCGACCTCCGTACCGGCCCGCTGCTGCGGGGGCTGCTGCTGCGGCTCGCCGACGACCGGCACGAGCTCCTGCTGACCGTGCACCACATCGCGTTCGACGGCTGGTCGACGAACGTTTTCCTCGCCGAGCTGGGCGAGCTGTACGAGGCGTTCGTCACCGGGCGTCCCCCGGCACTGCCCACGCTCACCGCCCGCTACGCCGCCCTCACCGCCTGGTCGGCGGAGCGGCTCCAGAGCGTCGCCGAGGAGCAGCTGGTGTTCTGGGGCAGGCGCCTGGAACGACTGCCCGAATCCCTGGCACTTCCCTACGACCGCCCTCGCTCCCCGGCCAGGAGTCATCGCGGCGCGAAGCTTCGCCGTCCGTTGCCCACTGAGCTCGTCTCCACCCTGGAGTCGGTGGGCGTGCAGGCGCGGGCCAGCCTGTTCATGGTGATGTTCGCCGCCTTCCAGGTGCTGCTCCGCCGCTACACGGGCCAGGAGGACATCGTGGTGGGAGTGCCCGTCGCGGGACGTGACCACCCGGCGGCGGAACAGCTGGTCGGCTTCTTCACGAACACCCTTCCCCTCAGGGTCGACCTGCCGGGGGACCCCCTGTTCGCCGACCTGCTCCGCGAGGTGCGGCGGACGACTCTCGACGCGTCGGCCAACGCCGACGTCCCCTTCGAGCGGATCGTCGAGAGCCTCGGCATCGGCGGGGGAGCCGCCCACAACCCGCTCCTCCAGGTCCTGTTCGTGATGCAGCAGGAGGTGCCCGCCGCGCACGCCGCCGGAATCCGCGTCGCGACGAACGGGGAGATCGACAACGGCTGCGCCAAGTTCGACCTGCTGACGTCCGTCGACTTCCCGCCGGACGGCCCCGTGCTGACCGTCGAGTACAGCACCGACCTGTTCGACGCCGAGACGATGGGGCTGTTCCTCGCGCACTACGAGGAGGTGCTGCGGGGGGTCGCGGAGGACCCGCTCCGCCGGATCTCCGAGCTGCCGCCGGCGACGGGGACCGAGCCGCTGCGCGGCCCCCGTGCGAAGCCCGCCGACGCCTGCCCGCACACAGCGGTCGAGTTCGAGGGCGCCCGCCCCGCGCCCGTACCGGGGAGCGAGGTGTTCGTCGCCCCGGCGACGGCACTGGAGAAGGTCATCGCCATGAGCTGGGGCGAGATCCTCGGGGCGGAGGAGGTGGGGTCCCACGACGACTTCTTCACCCTGGGCGGCCACTCCCTCCTCGCCACGCGCGCGGCCTCGGCCCTTCGGGAGGCGCTGGACGTCGACGTCCCGCTGAGGGTCCTGTTCGAGGGACCCACCGTCGCCGCGCTGGCGAGGACGCTGCTTGACGAACACGGCCCAGGCCTGGAGGAGGCGGCCGAGCTGTTCCTGGTGGTCGCCACCTCCTCCGACGACGACATGGAAGTACTTCTGCGAGAGATCGGGGACACCAGGTGAACGGTGATCAGTTGTCGCCTCGCCGGCGCGAGCTGCTGGAGGCGCTGAGAAGGGAGCGGCGGCTACCGGCCCGCGCCGACGGCATCCCCCGACGCGAGCCGTCGGAGCGGGCGCCGATGTCGTTCTCCCAGCAACGGCTCTGGTACCTGGATCGGATGCTGCCGGGCGCGAGCCTGTACCTGGTGCCCGTCGCCTACCGGCTCCAGGGACCGCTCGACCACGAGGCGCTGGTCAAGGCGCTGAACGAGCTGGTCGCCCGGCACGAGAGCCTGCGGACGACCTTCGCCATGGACGGTGCCGAGCCAGTGCAGCTCATCGCGGCGGACCTGCGCCTGGACCTGCCCGTCGTCGACTGCGACGGCGAGGACGAGCTGTGGTCGCGGCTGGCGGCACTGGCCGTGGAGCCGATGGACCTGAGCCGCGGGCCCCTGCTGCGCGGGCGGCTGCTGCGGCGCGGTCCCGAGGAGCACGTCCTGCTGCTGACCTTCCACCACGCCGTCGCCGACGACTGGTCGCTTGAGGTGTTCAACCGCGAGCTGGGCGAGCTGTACGCGGCTCATCACGCCGGTCGGCCGGTGGAACTGCCCGAACCGGCCATCCAGTACCCGGACTTCGCGATCTGGCAGCGGGAGTGGTCGGCGGGCCCCGAGTACGACGCCCAGCTCTCCCACTGGCGGCGGGCCCTCGAAGGCGCCCCCCAGGTGCTGGAGCTCCTCCCCGACCGGCCGCGCCCGCCGGCGCAGTCGTTCGAGGGCAGGTCGCTGCCGTTCCGCGTCGAAGGGCCGGCGGAGGATTTCCACGTCTTCTGCCGCGCTCTGGGCGCCACTCCGGCCATGGTGCTGCTGGCCGCCTTCCAGGTCCTGCTGGCCCGCTACACCGGGCACACCGACATCGTCGTCGGCACCCCGATCGCCAACCGCGACCGCGCGGAGCTGGAAGGTCTCATCGGGTTCCTCACCAACACCGTGGTGATCCGTACGGACGTCTCGGGGAACCCCTCCTTCGCGGCGGTCGTGGCGCGCGTGCGCGAGGCGATGCTGGACGCGCACGCCAACCAGGGCCTGCCCTTCGAGAAGCTGGTCGAGGCGCTGCGCCCGGAACGTCACCTCAGCCGCAGCCCGCTCTTCCAGATGATGTTCATCTACCAGCAGGGAGCCGAGTCCCGGCCGGACCTGGACGAGCTGACCGTCACCCCCGTCCAGGTGCCCTGCGAGACGTCGAAGTTCGATCTGACGCTCGCCGTGCGGGACGGCGAGGACGGCATCGAGGGGTCCGTCGAGTACAGCACCGACCTGTTCGACGAGGCCTCGATCCGCGCTCTCACCCGTCACTTCGGCACACTCCTGGCCGCCGCCGTGGCCGACGCGGCGACGCCGGTGTGGGAGCTGCCGATCCTGTCGCCCGTGGAACGCGAGCGGATTCTCGTCGGGTGGAACCAGACCGACCAGCCGATCGGTGAGAACCTCGTTCACCGGATGTTCACCCTGCGCGCCCGGGCCGTCCCGGACGCCGTGGCCGTCGTGGACGAAGGCGGGGAGCTGACCTACCGGGAGCTCGACGCCGCTTCCGACGAGTGGGCGCGGGCTCTCCAGGCGCTGGGGGTCGGCCGCGGCAGCCTGGTCGGGATCTGCCTGGAGCGCTCCGTCGAGTTCGCCGTCGCCTTCCTCGCCGTGCTCAAGGCGGGCGGGGCGTACGTACCGCTCGACCCCGCACAGCCTAAGGACCGGCTGGCCTTCGTGCTCGACGACACACAGGCGGCTCTGCTGCTGACCTCGGGGCGGCTGGCCGACCGGTTCGCCGGCTCGCCGGCCCGGGTGGTCGAGGTGGAGACGCTCGACGGCTCCGGGGCGCCCCCGTTGCGGGAGAGCGGGACCGGCCACGACGACCTGGCCTACGTCATCTACACCTCCGGCTCGACCGGACGGCCCAAGGGCGTGATGGTCACGCATCGCGGTCTCGCCAACTACGCGGCCTGGGCCCGCGACGAGTACGCTCCCGTCGGCGGCGCGCCGGTCCACTCCTCCGTCGGGTTCGACCTGACCGTCACGAGCATGTTGGTGCCGCTGCTCGCCGGTGGCACGGTACACCTGCTGCCCGAGGGCGTGGGGGCCGAGGGGCTCGGCGAGGCGCTCCTGGCCAGGCGGGCGCCGTACGGCCTCACGAAGATCACCCCTGCTCACCTGGAGGTCGTGGCGCACCAGCTCCCGCCGCACGAGGCCGCGGGGAGGACCAGGAGTTTCGTGATCGGCGGGGAGAGCCTGCTCGCCGAGAACATCGCGTTCTGGCGCCGGCACGCTCCGGAAACCCGCCTGATCAACGAGTACGGTCCGACGGAGACCACGGTCGGCTGCGCCACCTACGAGGTCTCCGAGCGGTCGCCGGTCACCGGGGCGGTCCCGATCGGCCGTCCCATCGCCAACACCAGGCTGTACGTCCTCGACCCCCTGCTGAACCCGGTCCCCGTCGGGGTGGCCGGTGAACTCCACGTCGGCGGGGCGGGCGTCGCCCGCGGCTACCTGAACCGCCCGGGGCTGACCGCCGAGCGGTTCCTGCCCGACCCGTTCTCGACGTCGGGCGGCGAGCGCATGTACCGGACGGGAGACATCGTCCGTTACCGCGCCGACGGCAACCTGGAATACCTCGGACGACAGGACACCCAGGTGAAGCTGCGCGGGTTCCGCGTCGAGCTGGGCGAGATCGAGGCCGTGATGACGCGCCTGCCGGCCGTCGCCGAGGTGGCGGTGACGCTCAGGGAGGACACCCCCGGCGACAGACGCCTCGTCGCCTACGTCGTGGAGTCCGGCGACGGTGACCAGGGCGGTGCCGGCGCGCTGCGCGAGGCGCTCAGAGCCGAACTGCCCGACTACATGGTCCCCTCCGCGTTCGTCGTCCTGGACGCGCTGCCGCTGACGGCGAACGGCAAGGTCGACAGGGCCGCGCTGCCCGCCCCGTCCTCCGGGCCGGTCCCCGAGCCCGCGCGCGACAACGAGATGGAGGGGGACGTGGAGGGGATCGTCGCGGGCGTGTGGAGAACGCTGCTCGGCCGGGACGACATCGGGGCGCACGACAACTTCTTCGAGGCCGGCGGCCATTCACTGCTGCTGCTGGCCGTACACGGGAGGCTGGTGGAGCTGTTCGGCGACCGGCTCACCGTCACCGACCTGTTCCGCCACCCCACGATCCGCTCGCTGGCCGACTTCCTCGTCGCGGGGGACCCCGCCAGGGCCACCGTGGCCGTAAAGGCCGCCGTACCCTCCGGCGGCGCCATCGCCGTCATCGGGATGGCCTGCCGTTTCCCCGGCGCCCGTACACCGGAGGAGTTCTGGAGGAACATCGACGACGGGGTGGAGGCCGTCCAATCCTTCTCCGACGAGGAGATCCTCTCCGACGGAGGCGATCCCGCCCTGCTCGGCGACCCCGCCTACGTCAAGGCCGGCACCGTACTCGCCGACATCGACCGGTTCGACGCGGGGTTCTTCGACCTCACCCCCCGCGAGGCGGAGATCCTCGACCCGCAGCACCGCCTGTTCCTGGAATGCTCCTGGGAGGCGCTGGAGTACGCGGGGTACGACCCGCACCGGTATTCCGGGCAGATCGGGGTGTTCGCCGGCTCGGGCAGGAGCACCTACCTGACCGACAACCTCCTCCAAGCCCCCGAGGTCGTCCGCGCGGTCGGTGAGTACCAGCTGATGCTCAGCACCGAGAAGGACTTCCTGCCCACCCGTGTCTCCTACAAGTTCAACCTGCGCGGTCCGAGCATCAGTGTGAACACGGCCTGCTCGACCTCGCTGGTGGCGATCCACCTCGCGGGAGCGAGCCTGCGGTCGGGCGAGTGCGACCTCGCGCTGGCCGGCGGGGCGAGGGTCGAGGCGGCGCAGCGCCGCGGTTACCTCTACCAGGTGGGCGGCATCGAGTCCCCGGACGGCCACTGCCGTCCGTTCGACGTGGACGCGCAGGGCACGTTCGGCTCCAGCGGCGTCGGAGTGGTGGCGCTCAAGCGGCTTGAGGACGCGATCGCCGACGGCGACGTCATCCACGCGGTCATCCGCGGCTCCGCGGTGAACAACGACGGCGCGCGCAAGGTGGGCTACGTCGCCCCCGCCGTCGACGGGCAGGCGGAGGTGATCGAGCGGGCGCTGGCCGCGGCCGGCGTCTCCCCGGGCACGATCGACTACATCGAGACGCACGGCACGGCGACGCCGCTCGGCGACCCGATCGAGGTCGCCGCCCTGGCCCAGGTCTACGGGCGCGAGGAGACCTCGCGGCCCTGCGCCCTCGGCTCGGTGAAGTCCAACATCGGCCACACCGACGCGGCCGCCGGCGTCGCGGGACTGATCAAGACGGTCATGGCGCTCAAGGACGGCACACTGCCCGCGAGCCTCAACTTCAGCGCGCCCAACCCCAGGATCGACTTCGACGGCACGCGCTTCTACGTCAACACCGAATCGCGTGCCTGGCCCACCGGTGACGGCCCTCGCCGGGCTGCGGTCAGCTCGTTCGGCATGGGTGGCACGAACGCCCACGTCATCCTTGAGGAGGCGCCGCGGATCCCGCCCAGGGACACCGCCGACGACCCGGAGCTTCTCGTCCTGTCCGCCAGGACGCCCTCCGCGCTCGACGCCGTGACCGAGCGGCTCGGCGACCACCTGCGCGACCACCCCGAGGTGAGCCTCGCGAGCGCGGCCACGACGCTGCGGCTGGGACGGCGCGAGCTGGACCACCGGCGGACGCTCGTCTCCGCCGACCGTAAGGCCGCCGTCGAGATCCTGACCGCGAAGGACCCGCAGCGGCTCCGCTCGGGAACGGCCCGGCGGACGCGTGGCGTGGCGTTCGTCTTCCCGGGGCAGGGGTCACAGTACCCGGCCATGGGCGCGGGCCTGTATCGGCGGGAGGGCGTGTTCCGCGCGACCGTCGACCTCTGTTCGGAGTTCCTGCGTCCGCACCTCGGCCTGGACCTGCGCGACGTCCTCTACGCCGGCGACGGCTCGACGCTGCAGCAGACCTGGCTGACTCAGCCCGCCCTGTTCGTCACCGAGTACGCCCTCGCCCGCCACCTGATGGAGTGGGGAGTGCGGCCCGCGGCCATGGCGGGCCACAGCATCGGCGAGTACGTCGCCGCCTGCCTGGCCGGGGTCTTCTCCGTCGAGGACGCACTGAGACTGGTTAGCGCCAGAGGCCGCCTGGTCCAGGACCTGCCCTCGGGGGCCATGCTCGCCGTGCCCCTGCCCGAGACGGAGGTGCGCTGGCTGCTGGACGAGGAGTTGTCGCTGGCCGCGGTCAACGGGCCCGCGCTCTGCGTGGTGGCGGGCCCGCACGCGGCCGTCGCCGCGGTCGAGGAGCGGCTGTCGCGGCGCGGCGTCACCTGCCGGCAGCTGCGGACCTCCCACGCGTTCCACTCCTCGATGCTGGACCCCGTGCTGGACGCCTTCGCCGCCGAGGTGGGCCGGGTGTCCCTCCAGCCACCCAGGCTCCCCTACCTGTCGAACGTCACCGGATCGTGGGTCACCGCCGAGGAGGCGACCGACCCGGCCTTCTGGGCACGGCACCTGCGGGAGACCGTGCGGTTCGGCGACTGCGCCCGGATCCTCCTGGAGGAGGGCCACGCCGTCGCCGAGGTGGGACCCGGCCGTACACTCGCCACGTTCCTGCGGAACCGGGACGCCGGCCGGCCGGACCGGCGGGAGGAGGGCGGGCCGGAGACCCCGGCGAACGCCGTCGTCACGCTGATGCGGCACCTGGCCGACGACACGGACGACCTCGCCCACGTGCTGGACGGGGTGGGCCGGCTCTGGCTCGCCGGCGTGCCGGTCGACTGGGCCCGCCTTCCAGAGGGCGGGCCGCGAGTGCCCCTGCCCACCTACCCGTTCGAGCGGAGGAGGCACTGGGTCCAGGGGCGGGGCATGCCCGCCCAGCCGGCGGAGGAGCCCGCCGGTGACCTTTCTCCGCTTTCCTCACCGGAGGTTGCGGCCGGCGACGCGACGCGGGCACGCGTCGCCGCGGTGTGGGAGGAACTCTTCGGCATCACCCCCATCGGGGACCACGACGACTTCTTCGAACTGGGCGGTCACTCGCTGCTGGCCACCCAGCTCGTGGCCAGACTCCGCTCGGTCCTCGGGGTGGAGATCCCGATCGAGGCTGTGTTCAAGCACCCCACCGTGGCTCGTCTGGCCGCGTCGCTGCCGGAGTCAGGGACCGTCACCGAGGAGCGTCCCGAGTCCGTCACCAAGGAACCGCCGGAGAAACCGGACGACGGGGAGCATCCCGAGTCCGTCACCAAGGAACCTCCGGGCGAGGTCACGGAGGAACCGCCGGGGAAAGCGGACGACGGCCCCCTGCCGCTCTCCTTCGCGCAGCGGCGCATCTGGTTCCTGGACCAGATGTACCCCGACCAGCGCGCCTACACGATCGCCGTGCCGCTGGAGCTGGAGGGCGAGCTGGACGAGCGCGCCCTGCAGGCCGCCGTACAGGAGATCGTCCACCGGCACGAGGTGCTTCGTACGACCTTCCCGGTGTCCGGCGGGGAACCGGTCCAGCTGGTCGCCGCGCCCGGCCCGGTCGAGCTGCCGGTGATCGAGGTTCCCGATATGACGGCCGCCGAACGGGTCGCGTCCGAGCTGGCGCGGACCCGGTTCGACCTGGCGGAGGGGCCCGTGTTCCTGCCCACCCTGCTGCGGGTGGGGCCGACGCACCACGTCCTGTCCCTGAACATGCACCACATCGTCTCCGACGGGTGGTCGATGGGGATCATGGCCAGGGAGCTGGGGGTCCTCTACAACGCGTTCGCCGCGAACCGCGAATCGCCGCTGGGCGACCTGTCCCTGAGCTACGGCGACTACACGCGGTGGCAGCGCGAACGGGTGGAAGAGGTCCTGGAACCCGAGCTGGCCTACTGGACGCGGCAGCTGGCGGGCGCGCCGCCGGCCCTGGAACTGCCGACGGACAAACCACGGCCGCCAATGCAGACCTTCGACGGCGCGGTCTCCACCCGGCTGCTTCCCCTGGACCTGACGGACCGGCTGCGCGGGCTCAGCAGGGAGCACGGGCTGACCCTCTACATGACGCTGCTCGGCGCGCTGCAGACGCTCCTGTACCGCTACACCGGGCAGTCCGACATCTGTGTCGGCTCGCCGGTGGCCGGGCGCACCCGAGCCGAGCATGAGGAACTGATCGGGTGTTTCCTGAACACACTCGTACTGCGTACCCGGCTCGACGGCCAGATGTCGTTCGGTGAACTCCTTCCCCAGGTCCGCGAGACGGCCCTGAACGCGTACGCGTGCCAGGACGTCCCGTTCGAGCGGCTCGTCGACGCCCTCAACCTGCCCAGGGACCCCAGCAGGAACCCTCTCTTCCAGGTCATGTTCAACCTGATGAACCTGCCCTCGGACGAGGTGCTGATGGATGGGCTGCGGGTCCGCAGGCCGGATGTCAACGCGGATGCCTCCCAGGTCGACCTGGGGCTCTACGTCTACGAGGTGGAGGGCGGGCTCGACTGCCATCTGAAGTACAACACGGACCTCTTCGAGGAGCGCACCGTCGAGCGCATGCTCGGCCACTTCGAGACCCTGCTGGAGGCGTTCGCCGCGGATCCCTCGATCCGGCTCGCCGACGTCGAGTTCCTGACCCCCGCCGAGCGCCGTGAACAGCTCGTCGAGTGGAACGTCTCGGCGGATGACCAGGTACCCGCCTGCCGTATCCACGAACTGGTCGAGCGGCAGGCCGACCGCACCCCCGAGGCGATCGCGATCACCTTCGACGGGCTCTCGCTGACCTACCGCCAGCTCGACCGGCGGGCGAACCGGCTGGCGCACCGTCTCCGCTCGCTCGGCGTCGGCCCCGACGTGCTGGTGGGGGTGGCCGTCGAACGCTCGCAGACGATGATGGTGGCACTGCTGGCGGTGCTCAAGGCCGGTGGGGCGTACGTACCGCTCGACCCGATGTACCCGCGCGACCGCCGGACGTACATCCTGGAGAACTCCGGGGCCGCGGTCCTGATCACCCAGGAGGGACTCCTGGGTGACTACGGCGGGTACGGCGGGCAGACGGTCCTGCTGGACGCCGACATCGAGCAGGAGAGCGCCGACAGACCCGAGGTGCCGGCTCCCGCCTCAAGCCTCGCCTACATCATCTACACCTCGGGATCGACCGGCCGCCCCAAGGGCGTGGCCGTCCCGCACTCGGCGGCCGTCAACCTCCTGCACTCCGTGGGGCGCGCGCCGGGGATGAAACCGTCGGACACGCTCGTGGCCGTGGCGAGCTTCGCCTTCGACATCTCGGTCCTGGACATGTTCCTTCCGCTCTCCGTCGGAGCCCGGGTGGTGATCGCGACCCGCGACCAGGCGTATGACGCGACGAGGCTGGCCGCCCTGATGGCCGCGGAGAACGCGACGTTCCTGCAGGTCACGCCCGCCACCTGGCACCTGCTGGTGTCGTCGGGGTGGCAGGGGATACCCGGGCTCAAGGCCGTGACCGGAGGGGACGCGCTGCCCGCCGCGCTGGCCGCCGACCTGCTCGACCGGACCGGCGAGCTGTGGAACATGTACGGCCCGACGGAAACGACGATCTACTCGACCGGAGCGCGGGTCCACAAGGACGGCGGCCCCATCACGATCGGCCCCCCGATCGCGAACACCCAGGTCTACGTGCTCGACCCCGCGATGCGGCTCCTTCCTGTCGGCGCCGTCGGCGAGATTCACATCGGCGGCCTGGGAGTCACCCGGGGCTATCTCGGACAGCCCGACGTCACCGCCGACCGGTTCGTGCCCGATCCCTACGGGCCCGTTCCGGGGGCGCGGCTCTACCGCAGCGGGGACCTCGGCCGGTTCCGGCCGGACGGCACCGTCGAGTTCGTCGGGCGCAATGACGCGCAGGTGAAGGTGCGCGGCTTCCGGATCGAACTGGGCGAGATCGAAACCCAACTGCTGGCGCACCCCACGGTGCGCGACGCGGTGGTGGTCGTCCGCGAGGAGGACGGCGCCAAGGAGATCGTCGCCTATCTGCGGCCGCACCCCGGCCAGGACCCGGTCGATGCCGGTGAATGGCGGACTTACCTGCGCAGGAACCTGCCCGACTACATGGTGCCCACGGCATTCGTGACGATGGAGGACTTTCCGCTCACTCCGAACGGCAAGGTGAACCGGCAGGCCCTGCCCGCTCCCGACCGTAACCGCTCCTTCGACGACAGTGGTTACGTCGCGCCGAGGACCCCGCTGGAGACGGCTCTGGTCACGCAGTGGGCGCAGGTACTGGGCGTGGAACGTCTCGGGATCGACGACAACTTCTTCGACCTGGGCGGCGACTCGTTCAAAGCCGTGCGTGCCGTCAGGGGGAACGACCTCTCCGCCGGTGTGCTGGACCTTTTCAACAACCCGACCGTCCGCTCGTTCGCCGAGCACGCCGGAGAACGGAGCACACCGGAGAGCGGAGAGCGGAGCACGAGGCTCTTCCACGAGCTGACGCCACCCCGTGCCAAGGGGGACTCCCCCTTGACGATCGTCTGCCTGCCGTTCGCCGGCGCGGGTGCCATCATCTACCGGTCGCTCGCCGCCGCCGCCCCGTCCGGGGTCTCCCTGTACGCGCTGGAGCCTCCAGGCCACGATGTCAACCGGCCGGACGAACCGATGCTCCCGATGGACGAGCTTCTGAGCCGCTGCGTCGAGGAGATCAAGGAGCGGATCACCGGCCCGCTCGTGCTCTACGGGCACTGCATGGGGGGCGCGATGACCGTCGCGCTGGCCGAGCGGCTGGAGTCCGAGGGGATCGACTTCGCCCGGCTCTTCATCGGCGGCCATTTCCCGGCGCCACGCCTGCCGGGAAGGCTGGCCGACCTGCTCCACAGGATGTTCCCGATAGAGCGCCGTACCTCCAAGCGCGCCCAGCTGGACTTCCTGCGCGCCATGGGATTCTTCACCGACGCCCTCACCGATGAGGAGCAGGCGTTCCTGATGCGGGTGTTCTTCAGGGACGTCGAGAACGGTGAGGACTACTACACCGCCCGGTACCGAGACGGCGGGGCCCGCAAGCTCGCGGCGCCGATCGTCTCCGTGATCGGAACCGCCGACCGGGCCACCGAGCTGTACCAGGAACGGTTCAGGGAGTGGGAGGAGTTCTCGGACTCGGTGTCCCTGGAGCTCATCGAGGGGGCGGGCCACTACTTCCAGAAACACCAGGCAGCCGAGCTCATGGACATCATCACCTCCTATCATGGGCGGCCCGACGGCCGGAGCGGGAACGAACAGGCCCGGAATGATCACATGGAGAACGGCCGGGCCCGGGAGGAGCGGGCCGGAACACCGCCGGCGCGGACCTCACAGCCGAGCCTGCGGACGTTCTCCCTCGTCGCGGCAGGGCAGATCGTCTCGGTCATCGGCACAGGTCTGACCACGTTCGCCATGGGCCTGTGGGTCTACCAGCGGTCCGGGTCGATCTCACTGTTCGCCCTCACCACGGTCCTGGCCCTGCTGCCCGCCGTCGTGCTGGCACCGGTCGCCGGAACGCTGGCGGACCGCTGGGACCGGCGAAAGATCATGATCTTCGCCGACACCTTCGCCGCTGTGGGGACCCTCGGCCTCGGTGCCCTCTACCTGTTCGGCCACCTTGAGCTCTGGCACATCTTCGTCGCCGTCGCCATCGGCTCCTGCGCCAACGCGTTCCAGCAACCGGCCTATCTGGCCGCCGTCACCCAGCTCGTGCCCAAGCGGTACTACGGGAGGGCGAACGGCATCACCCAGCTCGGCAGCGCTGTCAGCACGACCCTGGCTCCCCTGCTGGGGGGCGCGCTCGCCGCCGCCATCGGGTTGCAGGGCATCATTCTCATCGACCTGGTCTCGTTCCTGGTCGCGGTCACGATCAATCTCAGCATCCGGTTCCCCGACACGCTCTTCGTCAGGAAGGAGGAGCCGTTCGGCAAGGAGCTCATCGGCGGCTGGCGTTACATCTCGCGGCGGCACGGCCTGATGGCCATCATCGGCTTCACCGTCGTGCTGAACTTCATGATGGGAATGGTCGAGTTGCTGGCGACCCCCCTCGCGCTGTCGCTGGGTGACACCTCCGTGCTCGGCATGGTTCTCGCCGCGAGCGGTGTCGGGCTGCTGGTGGGCAGCGCTCTCATGGCCGTGACAGGCGGTCTGCGCCGTCGCACCACGGGCATCCTCGGCAGCTTCGGCCTGATCGGTCTGTCGATGGTCGTCATGGGGCTCTGGCCGCACCCGGTCTTCCCGGCTCTCGGCCTGTTCGGCATAGGCCTGGCCACCGCCGGGGTCAACACGCACTGGCTCTCCATCGTCCAGGCCAAGGTCGGACTCGAACTTCAGGGCCGAGTGATCGCGACCACTCTCATGCTCAGCTGGATGATGGTGCCCGCCGGATTCCTGCTGTCCGGGCCGCTCGCGGAGCACGTCTTCGAGCCGCTCGCGACCAGTCCGGGGCGAGGCATCGCACTTCTCATGATCACTGCCGGTGTCTGCACGATGCTGCTCGGTCTCGCCGCCTATCGCTACCGGCCGGTTCGCCTTCTCGAAGACGACCTGCCGGACGTCATCCCCGACGCGAAGATCATCACCGACAAGGACGTACTCCAGGAGCTGGCCGACCGCCAGCTCGTCATGAAAGAAGGGGCCACCCGATGACCGCCGACCTCTACACCGTCGTGGTGAACCACGAGGAGCAGTACTCCGTCTGGGCCGCCGGCCGGGCGATCCCCAACGGCTGGCGCGAGGTGGGGAAGACCGGTTCCAAGGAGGACTGCCTGGCCTACATCCAGACCGAGTGGACCGACATGCGCCCGCTGAGCCTGCGCGGCGAACTCGGCGGATGAGCACTCATCGCGCGCGGGCACGTCCCCGCGGCAGGTGAATGGTGCGGGGCTGATTTGAAGGGGCGGCCGACCGGCCGCAAACAGTGAGGCTGGGCGGGGTCTGTGACCGCCCAGCCTCACCCGTTTCGGCCTGGATCTACTAGCGGGTCACCTTGACGTCGTCGATGCCGGCCTCGACCAGGGGTTGGAGGCCGCGCCGAGCTGCTGGAACACCTGGGTGGTGGTGGAGCCGACGACCTTCACGCGCAGGAAGTCGGCGGTGGAGGAGTTGGAACCGTGCGCGCTGACCGTGGTGCCGAGCTGCTTGGCGCCGCTGGAGGTGGTGGCCTGCGGGACGCCGCGCTCCCACTGGCCCGAGGTGGCGGTGTCGGTGCCCGAGGGGTTGGTCGTCCAGCCGGTCGAGGTCTCGAAGGTGTCCTGCCAGACGATCGTCGGCGGCGTGGCGGTGGCGGTGGTCCACACCGCGTAGGCGATGGCGTCGGCGTTGCGGTTCAGCGCGGTGTCGCTGATGTTGGCCGTGGTGTCGCAGGCCCGGTGATAGCAGGGGTCGAACGCCTGGCCCGACGTACCACCCCAGAGGGTGGCCTGGGCGCTGGTCTTGACGCCCTCGGCGCCGGTGAAGGTGCCTCCGGCCGGGATGCCGACGGCGATGAACGGACCGTAGTCGGAGCGGCCGTCGAAGTCGGTGCCCCGGGTGGCCACGCCGATCGAGGTGAAGTACGCCTGGAGCGTCGCCTCCAGCTGCGCCGAGCCCGCCGGGCCGGGGCCCGAGCCGACGCCGTCGGAGTTGTCGCCGTCGTAGACGAAGTAGCCGGCGTTGGGCGAGCCGACCATGTCGAAGTTGTAGTAGCCCTTGACCTTGGCCCGCTCGGTGGCCGAAAGGCTGTTCACGTAGGCCTGCGAGCCGCGCAGACCCAGTTCTTCCGCGCCCCACCAGGCGAAGCGCAGGTGCTTGGTGGGAGCCAGGGACTGGCGGGAGACCTCCAGGGCGGTCTCCAGGATGGCCGCGCTGCCCGAGCCGTTGTCGTTGATGCCGGGACCCGCGGTCACGCTGTCGAGGTGGGCGCCGACCATGAGGATGTCGTTCGGGTCGCCTCCGGGCCAGTCGGCGACGACGTTGTAGCCGGTCGCGCCGCCGTAGGTGAACGACTGCAGGGTGGTGGTGAACCCCGCGCCGTCCAGCAGGCCCTTGACGTAGTTGGCCGAGGCCAGATAGCCGGGGCGGCCGTGCGCGCGGTTGCCGCCGTTGGCGGTGGCGATGGACTGGAGTTGGGTGAGGTGTGCCTTCACGGCGGTCAGCGAGATGTCCGGTGGAACGGCGGCCGACGCCGATGGTGCGGTGAATGCCAGGGGGATGGCCAGGATCGCCGCCATGCCCATGGTCCACAGACTGCGCATCATGCTCCTCGGGTTTGAGGGTGTGGGGGTCCCCCGAGCGGCGCGCACCCGTGGTGGGTGCGCGCCGTACAGCGTGGTGGTGCGCTTTGCTGGATTTTGTAGCTAGCGGGCCGCGCCCTCGGGAGCCGTCGCGGTCCGTGCCGCGGTCCTGGCGAGCGTCGCGGCGTTGCGGTCGGGGATGCCCGTCAGGTCGTAGGCGAAGAACGCGGTGGCGTAGCCGATGGCCTTGGAGTTGCGGTCGAGCGCGGTGGCGTCGATGTTGTCGATGCCGTCGCAGGCGGCGTGGTAGCAGGGGTCGTAGGCGACACCGGCGGTCCCGCCGAACTTGGCGGCCTGCTCGGCGGTCTTGATGACCTCGGCGCCGCTGAAGATGCCTCCGGCCGGGATGTCGTTGGCGATGAACGCGCCGTAGTCGGAGCGGCCGGTGAAGTCGGTGCCCTCGAAGGACAGGCCACGCTTGCCGTAGAACCTCTCCAGGCGCTTCTCGATCTCGGCCGACCCCGCCGGACCGGCCGGGGCGCCCTCGCCGTCGGAGTCGTCACCGTCGTACAGGAAGGCGCCGCCGTTCGGCGAGGCGATCATGTCGAAGTTCAGGTAGAGCCTGATCTTGTCACGCTCGGCCTGGGACAGGCCCTCGACGTACTGCTCGGAGCCGAGCAGACCCAGCTCCTCGGCGCCCCACCAGGCGAAGCGGAGCTTGTACTTGGTCGGCACCTTGGCCAGCTTCAGCGCGGTCTCCAGGACGGCGGCGCTGCCCGAGCCGTTGTCGTTGATGCCGGGGCCCTCGGGCACGCTGTCCAGGTGCGCGCCGACCGCCACGATCTCGCCGGACTTGCCCCAGCGGGAGTCGGCGATCAGGTTCTTGGTACGGCCGACCGTGGTCTTGGCGTCCACCTTCAGGCGGACCGTGGTGTTCGGGTTGGCGGCCAGGTCCAGGCCGACGGCCGTGCTCGCCATCACGATGGGGAAGCCGAAGCGCCACTCGACGATGTCGAAGAGGAGCGGGTCGGTACGGCCGGGCTGGCCCTCGTTGAAGAAGATCACACCGGACGCGCCGGCCGCCTTGGCGTTGGTGGCCTTGTCGACGAACGGGCAGGTGCCGCGCTGGAGCAGAGCGATCCGGCCGGGGACGAACCCGGCGAAGTCAGCGGTCTCGCAACCCGCGGTCGAGGTGTTCGGGTTCGGCGGCGTCGGAATGATCGCGTCGACGACCTGGATCTGGGCGGTGACGTCGCCTCCGCTGGAGGAGATCACCGTCACGAAGTCGGCGGGGTTGGCGTAGGTCTTCGCCACCGGAGCCGTCTGCTGCAGGATGGCGGGGCTGAACTCCTGCCAGTCGAGCGGGAACTCGACGTCGGTCGTGGAGGTCTTGTATCCGGCCTTGTTGAGCTTGTCCTGTACGTAGGCCAGGGAGGCGTCGTAGCCGGACGTGCCCGCCGCCCGGTTGCCGCCGTTGGCGGTCGCGATCTGCTGGAACCTGTCCAGGTGTTTCTTGACGTTGCCGCCCTTGATCTGTGTCGCGAACGCGTTGGCGAGGACGTCCGGGACGCTGGGGGCCGCGATGGTCGCGCTCGCCGGTGCGGTGAAGGCGAGGGGGAGGGCGATGGCCGTGACCAGGGTGGCGGTCTGGACCATGCCGCGTCGTAACCTCAGGCGCATAACGCTCCTAGGGGTGGAACGGAGGGGGATTCCCTATTACGTACATGGCGGAACGTACCGTTATCGATCGCGTTCGCCTAGATGTGCTGACACCGAGTTGCAAGAAAAGTTATCAAGCCCGACCCTGTCAGGGTTTTCTCAGGGGCGTCTCGGGAACGTGGCGGTTCCGGTTGTTCGTTTGACTGGACGAAGAACACCGATTCGGGGAGAGGCACCGTGTACCGTTCGAGAAATCACAAGATAATCGCCGGAGTCTGCGGCGGGATCGCGGACAGTCTCAACCTGCCGCCCACCCTCGTCCGGGTGCTGTGGCTGCTGCTCTCGCTCATCCCGGGACCGCTCTGGGTCGCCTACGTGCTCATGTGGATCTTCATCCCCAAGGCGCCGGAGGCTCGCTACTGAAAATAGGCTGGGGGTATGAGGCAACGCCCCCTGACCCTGGTCCAGGACGACCTGGTCGACTACGAGAAGGCGATGGAGCGGATGACCGACCTGGTCGGTCAGCGGCAGCGCGACGAGCGCCCCGACACGCTCTGGCTGCTCAGCCACCCGCAGGTGTACACCGCGGGGAGGCGAACCCTTGAGCAGCACCTGCCGGATCCGGCTCACGGCATCCCGGTCGTGAGCACGGGTCGCGGCGGCCAGCTCACCTACCACGGCCCCGGCCAACTGGTCGGGTACCTGATCGTCAAGCTCGGCGAGGACGAGGGGATCGTCGACTACGTCCGGGAGGTCGAGCTGAGGCTCGTCGCGGCGCTCGGCGCGCTGGGAGTCGCGGCCGAACGCCGCGACACCCCGCCGGGCTCGGAGTTGCTGACCGGCGTGTGGACCGTCGAGACGGGACGCAAGATCGTCTCGATCGGCATGCGGCAGAGCCGGGGCGTCACCAGCCACGGGTTCGCCCTCAACGTCGACGGCGACCTGACCCCGTGGGACTGGGCGGTGGCCTGCGGCATGCCCGAGGTCGACATGACCTCGATGCGGCGGGAGGCCCCCGCCACCGCGGCCATGGAGCGGGTCCGGGCCGCGGTGGCGGAGGCGTTCGAGGCGAGCTGACCGGTTTTTCGGGGTGACCCGGATCCGCGCCGGTCGATCCTCAGACGGTGACCGGCGCGGGTCTCGGGAAGCGGGCCGGCCGGAGCCCGGTCAGCCGATCGGCTCCTTACCGGCCGGGTCGAGCTCGTCGATCGTGCGGCGCGGGCCGGTGAACCAGTGCCTGGCCGACAGCGCCCACCACAGGCCCACGCCCAGCACCATCACGCCGACCACGATCGGCGCGTAGTTCACCGCGCTCCAGGTGAAGTCGTCGCTGAACGGTACGGCCGCCGGGACCAGCGGCATGATGAAGTAGATCGAGACGATGACGATCTCGACGATGGCGATCCAGCACATGACCCGGTACTTCGATCCCAGCGTCCAGGGCCCCGGCTCGAACCGGTCGCCCATCCGCAGCCGGAGCCAGATCGGGATCGCGAAGGCGATGTAGAGGCCGATGACCGCCACCGAGACGACCGCGTAGAAGGCCAGCGGCAACCCGCCGGGGGCCTCGTACAGCGCGGGCAGGGTGAGGACCAGCGCGGCCGCGCAGCCGAAGATGATCGCGTTGACCGGGGTCCGGTTGCCGTCCACCTTCGACCACAGGCGCCAGCCGGGGACGGCGCCGTCCCGGGAGAACGCGTAGGTCATCCGGGACATCGAGGTCACGCAGCTCATCCCGCAGAAGAACTGGCCGATGGTGGAGATCGTGAAGATCGCCGTGGCCAGGTTGCCGGGGAGCGCGCTGTCGAAGATGGCGCCCACGAAGCCACCCGCCTCGTTGACCGCGGTCACGTCGGTGGCCGCGAACAGGAAGGCCAGCAGCAGGATCCAGCCGCCGATCGCCGAGTAGAAGATCGACTGCCACAGTCCCCTGGCGGCGGCGGTGGAGGCGCCCTGGGTCTCCTCGGACACGTGCGCGCACGCGTCGAACCCGGTGATCGTGTACTGGGTCAGCAGGAATCCGAGGGGCAGCACGTAGAACCAGTAGGACGAGTCGGAGAAGCCGGAGTTGTTGATCGTCTCGGTGAAGACGAACGACATCGACTGGTGCGAGTCGGGACCGAAGATCAGGATCAGCACGATCACCGCCGCGCCGAACACGTGCCACCACACCGAGACGTTCTGCAGCAGCGAGATCAGCCGGTGGCTGAAGATGTTGATCAGTGCGTGCAGCACCAGGACGATCGCGAACAGGATGAACGCGTTGGTCAGGGTGGGATTCCAGCCGGGGAGGAACCGGTTGAGGGTGATGTTCAGGAAGGTCGCGCAACCGTAGTCGACCGAGGCCGTCACGGCGATCAGGCCGATGAGGTTGAACCAGCCGGTGAACCAGCCGTGGATGGGCCTGCCCATCTTCGCGGCCCACCAGTAGATGCCGCCGGCGGTCGGGTAGGCCGACACCAGCTCTGACATGCAGAGCCCGATGATCAGGATGAAGATCGAGATCAGCGGCCACCCCCATGAGATCGCGATGGGGCCGCCGTTGTTCCAGGCCTGGCCGAACGTGGTGAAGCAGCCGGCCAGGATGGAGATGATCGAGAAGGAGATGGCGAAGTTCGAGAAACCGCTCCAGGTTCTGGAGAGCTCCTGCTTGTAACCGAGTTCGGCGAGCCGTCTCGCGTCCTCGTCGACCGACGTTGGCTTGGTCACGCAAGCCTCCTAGCGTGGTGGTGCGGGGGGTGGAAATCCGGTGCTCGCGCCCCGGACGTCATCGACGAGCCGGCCGAACCCCGGGTCGTCCAGGTCTCGTACGGCCTGTGAGAACTTGTCGGCCGCCTCGGCCTCGTAGTCGAAGTCGGCGGCGGCGGCCCGCTCCTTCAGCAGCCCGTGGTGCACGGCGAACCAGAGCGTCCAGGTCAGGTTGGACATGATCAGGTTGAGCCGGACCCTGGAGGTGAGCCGCCGGTCGTCGGTGCCGAAGTAGGCGCGGGCCAGCCGGGTGGTCAGGTCCGGGTCGTAGTCCGCCTCGGCGGCGATGTCGCCCAGTTCGAAGGCGGGGTCGTTGTTCCCGGAGAGCTGGTAGTCGACGATCCTGACCTCGGCGCCGCAGCGGATGAAGTTCTCCGGCAGCAGGTCGTTGTGGCACGGCACCTTGGGCAGCGGGTCGGCGGCCAGCGCCCGTTCGATCTCCGCCGCCGCGGCGAGACGGTCCTGGTAGCCGTCGGGTGTGCCCAGTTCGTGGGTACGGCAGAGGGTGAGGAACTCGTCGAGCTTGCGGAAGATGGAGAAGTCGTTGACGAACCGGGGCCCGGCGTGCAGCCGGCGGCAGGCCGCCGCGATGGGGCCGGGAAGCGTCCGTACGGTGTGCGCGTCCAGGGTGACGCCGTCGAGATACTCCAGCACCAGCGCGCCGGGCAGCCGGTGCAGCACCCTGGGACCGACCCCCGCGTCCGCCGCGTGGACGGTGTTGGCGATCTCCTCGTCGAGTGGTATGCCCAGGCCGGCGGCCGACACCCGGGGATCGAGCACCCGCAGCAGCCAGCGCTGTCCGTCGGCGGCGTCGAGCCTGGCGATCCGATGGCTGAGCCCGCCCTTGATCGGTGTCTCGGTCACGGGCTGTCCGGCCCATTTACGGACATCCTCTAGAGGATCTGGCATGCCGCTCTCCTTTGGCCTACCTTCAGACCATTGATCCGATTCTGCGGACGAGGTGTTACAGAGGGGTTGCGGACTTTGAAACTTCCCAGCTCTGCACGGGCCGTCGTGATCGGTGGCGGGGTGGCCGGGTGCAGCGTGGCCTATCATCTGGCAAGGCTTGGCTGGACCGAGGTGATACTCGTCGAACGTCACGAACTCACCGAGGGGACCACCTGGCATTCGGCCGGATTCGTGGGCCAGCTCCGCTCCACGGTCACCCAGACCAAGATGATTATGTATTCGGCCGGTCTCTATCCCGAGCTGGCCGAACTCACCGGCCTGGACCCGGGGTGGCACGGGGTCGGCGGTCTCCGTCTGGCGACCACGCCCGAGCGCCTGGAGGAGTCCCTGCGCCTGGCCGGGGCCGGGGAGACCTACGGGCTGGGGCTTGAGATGCTCTCCGGCGCCGAGGCGAGGGAGATGTCCCCGCTGCTGTACGCCGACGACGTGCGGGCCGCGCTCTGGCTGCCCGGGGACGGCTGGCTGGATCCGGCATCGCTGGCCAGGGCGCTGGCGGCCGGGGCGCGGAAGCTGGGCGTGCGGATCCTCACCGGGACTCGCGCGGTGGGGCTCGACGTGGCGGGCGGGGCGATCACCGGTGTACGGCTCGCTTCGGGCACCGAGGGAGCCGAGGATTTCGAGGAGTGGCCGGTCCGGGCGGAGACCGTGGTCGTCGCGGCGGGTGCGGCCAGCGGGCGGGTCGGGCGGCTGGCCGGGGTGGACATCCCGGTTGTGCCGATCAAACACCAATATGTGGTCACCGAGCCTTTCGGGGTTCCTTCCTCCATGCCCACGGTGCGGGATCCGGACAACATTGTCTATTTCCGGGAAGAGAATGGCGGCATTCTGGTCGGTGGATATATCCGCAATCCGGAAATCTGGTCCACGGCTGCCCCGCTTGAGGAGCCTCGGACCGTCTTTCCCCCCGATATGCCGAAATTTCAGGAATCGTGGGAGTCGGCGGTACGGCGGGTCCCCGCCCTGGCCGGTACCGAGATCACGAAGGTCGTCCACGGCCCCGAGGCGTTCACCCCCGACGGGGAGTTCCTCCTCGGCGAGACCTCGGTCCGCGGGTTGTGGGCGGCGGCGGGCTTCTGCGTCCACGGTCTGGCCGCGGCCGGCGGCGTGGGCAAGGTGATGGCCGAGTGGATCGTGGACGGCTCACCCGAGTACGACGTGTTCGGCATGGACCTGCGACGCTTCGGGCTCCACGCCCGTTCCGCGGCGTGGAGCCGCGCCAAGGCCCTGGACTCCTACTCGAAGTACTACGACATCGTCTACCCGGGCGAGGAGCGGACCGCCGCCCGGCCGCTCCGCCGCTCTCCCGCCTGGGTCCGGCACGCGGAGCTCGGGGCGGTGTTCGGCGAGAAGGCCGGCTGGGAGCGGGTGAACTGGTTCGAGTCCAACGCCCGCCCGGCGGCGGAGCCCGACCGGTACCGTCCCCTGGACGACGGGGATGTCCGCTCGGAAGGCCGGGGTCTCCGGAAGGACGGCCGGGACGCCCGTGAGAACGGCCGGGGCCTCCGCCCTGCCGGGTGGGCAGGGCGGATCTGGTCACCGGCCGTCCGCGAGGAGTGCCTGGCCACCCGCGACGCCGCGGGCCTGTTCGACCAGACCTCGTTCGCCAAGCTGGAGGTGGCGGGGGCAGGAGCACTGGAAGGGCTGCAACGGGCGTGCGCCGGACAGCTCGACAGGCCGGTGGGCTCGATCGTCTACACCCAGCTCCTCAACGCGCGCGGTGGGGTCGAGGCCGACCTGACCGTCACCCGCCTGGCCGACGATCGCTTCCGGTTGGTCACCGGCACCGCCTTCGGCGTCCACGACGCCGCCTGGCTCCGTGGCCAGGGACTCGACGTCCGCGACGTCACCTCGGCCCATGCCTGCTACTGCCTGTGGGGCCCGCGAGCGCTCGACATCCTCGGCTCCGTCTCCGGCGACGACCTGACCTTCGGCTACCTGAGGGCCAGGGAGATCAGCGTCGGAGGAGTCCCGGTGCTGGCCCAGCGGGTGACGTTCGTGGGCGAGTTCGGCTGGGAGCTGTACTGCCCCTCGGAGTACGGCCTGACGCTCTGGGACACGCTCGTGGCGGCGGGAACGCCGTATGGCATGCGCCCGGCCGGGTACCGCGCGATCGACTCGATGCGCCTGGAGAAGGGCTACCGCGTCTGGGGCCTGGACATCACCCCGGAGACCACCCCGTACGAGGCGGGTCTGGGCTTCGCGGTCGCCGGGGACAAGGACTTCCTCGGCCGTGCCGCCCTGGAAGCCGCCCACCGCCCCGTCGACGACGGTCGCACACCGGCTGTGCCGGCCGCGAGTCCAACGGCCACGGTGCCCGCGCGGCGCCTGTTCTGCCTGGTCCTGGATGATCCGCGTCAGGTCTGCCTCGGTGGCGAGCCGGTCCGCTCCGGCGGCCTGCCCGCCTCGCGGGTGACCAGCGGCGGGTACGGCCACCGCGTCGACCGCTCGATCGCCTACGCCTACCTGCCCGAGGTCACCGCCCCGGGCGACCGCGTCGAGGTCGGCGTGACCGGCACCTGGGTGGGCGCCGCCGTCGCCGCCGAACCCCTCTACGATCCGTCCTCCGAACGTGTCCGTCGCCTGCCGCCGAGTTCCTCCGGATGATCAGGACTGATCATCACCTCTGACCCGCCATACGCCTGACCCGAGAGAAGGGCCGCCCACCGCCGATTTCCGGTAAAGCCCGTCACCGACCTGCACATCGGCGATCCTGGGCTCCGGAGATGGTTCCAGATGCACCCCCCGGGACGACCACGGCTCCCACGAGCACGGACAGTAGCCGTGAAATACCCCGAGGGGGTTATGTGTTGCCATGGTGAGAGGGCAGAGTACGTTCGCCCACACCCGTGGCGGGGACGACCGCCCGAACGGGCCGACGCCCAGATCGCGATGAGGCGCCCCGACAAGGCGCACGGCCGGGCACGACGACAGACGAGGCACAAGGAGAGGACATGACGTCCATGACCACCGGCAGGCCGTCCGCCGGCGGCGAGATCGAGCTCGCCATCGGTGGCATGACCTGCGCCTCCTGCGCGGCACGCATCGAACGCAAGCTCAACAAGCTGGACGGCGTGACCGCGACCGTCAACTACGCCACCGAGAAGGCGAAGGTCGCCTACCCCGGTGACGTCACCCCCGAGGACCTGGTCGCGGAGGTCGAGAAGGCCGGATACACCGCCGAGCTGCCCGCCGCGCCGTCCCCCGAGGGGACGGCGGAGCCGGTCGAGCCGGACACGCTCACGCCGCTCAGGCAGCGCCTGATCATCTCCATCGTGCTGTCGGTGCCGGTCGTCGCGATGGCGATGATCCCGGCGCTGCAGTTCGACAACTGGCAGTGGCTCTCCCTGGCCCTGGCGGGACCCGTCGTGGTCTACGGCGGCTGGCCCTTCCACCGGGCGGCCTGGACCAACCTGCGGCACGGCGCCGCGACCATGGACACGCTGGTCTCGATGGGCACGATCGCCGCGTTCGCCTGGTCCCTGTGGGCCCTGTTCTTCGGTACGGCCGGGATGCCGGGCATGCGGCACGGCTTCGAGTTCACCCTCTCCGGGGGTGACGGCTCGGGGAACATCTACTTCGAGGCCGCCGCCGGAGTGATCACCTTCATCCTCGCGGGCCGCTACTTCGAGGCCCGTTCCAAGCGCCGCGCCGGTGCCGCGCTCCGCGCACTGCTGTCGATGGGCGCCAAGGAGGTCACGCTGGCCTCCGGGAAACTCGTTCCCGTCGACAGCCTCAAGATGGGAGACCTCTTCCTGGTACGGCCGGGGGAGAAGATCGCGACCGATGGCGTGGTCGAGGAGGGTTCCTCCGCCGTGGACGCCTCCATGCTGACCGGTGAGTCGGTTCCCGTCGAGGTGCGGCCGGGTGACACGGTGGTCGGTGCCACCGTGAACGCCGGGGGACGGCTCGTGGTCAGGGCCACCCGGATCGGCTCGGACACCCAGCTCGCCCAGATGGCCAGGCTGGTGGAGGACGCGCAGAACGGCAAGGCCGCCGTGCAGCGGCTGGCCGACCGGATCTCCGCGGTGTTCGTGCCGATCGTGATCGCCCTGTCCGTGGTCACCCTGGGCTTCTGGCTCGGCACCGGTTCCGGCGCCGCGGCGGCCTTCACCGCCGCCGTGGCGGTACTCATCATCGCCTGCCCCTGCGCCCTGGGCCTCGCCACGCCGACCGCGCTGATGGTCGGCACCGGCCGTGGCGCCCAGCTGGGCATCCTGATCAAGGGGCCCGAGGCGCTGGAGTCGACCCACGGCATCGACACCATCGTCCTGGACAAGACCGGCACCGTGACGTCGGGCACGATGACCCTCAAGGACGTCTTCACCGCGGAGGGGCAGGATCGCGACGAGGTGCTCCGGCTGGCCGGGGCGCTGGAGGCGGCCTCCGAGCACCCCATCGCCCGCGCCGTCGCCCGCGCCGCGGACTCCACCGCCAAGGTCGAGGACTTCGCGAACGTCGAGGGCCTGGGCATCCAGGGTGTCGTCGACGGGCACGCCGTCCTCGTCGGGCGCCCCCAACTGCTCGCCGAATGGTCGCAGCACCTGCCGGCCGACCTTTCGGAGGAGCTGGACCGGGCATGGGCGCGCGGGGAGACCGCCATCGCGGTCGGCTGGGACGGCGAGGCCCGCGCGGTGCTCACCGTCGCCGACGTGATCAAGCCCACCTCGGCCGAGGCGATCGCCGAGCTGCGCGCGCTCGGCCTGCACCCGATCCTGCTGACCGGCGACAACGAGACGGTGGCCCGTACGGTCGCCGAGGCCGCGGGCATCGACGACGTCATCGCCGAAGTGCTGCCCGCGGACAAGGTGGAGGTCGTCAAGCGTCTCCAGACCGAGGGCCGTACCGTGGCCATGATCGGCGACGGGGTCAACGACGCCGCCGCGCTCGCCCAGGCCGACCTCGGCATGGCGATGGGCACCGGCACCGACGTCGCGATCGAGGCCTCCGACCTCACCCTGGTCCGCGGCGACCTGCGGGTGGCCGCGGACGCGATCCGGCTGTCCCGCCGCACGCTGCGCACCATCAAGGGCAACCTGTTCTGGGCCTTCGCCTACAACGTGGCCGCCATCCCGCTGGCCGCGTCCGGGCTGCTCACCCCGATGATCGCCGGAGGCGCGATGGCGCTCTCCTCGGTCTTCGTGGTCAGTAACAGCCTCCGGCTGCGCCGCTTCAGGTGACCGGTCACCGTACCGGCACCGCCAGGTCGGCGGAGGGTGCGGGTTCGACGCCAGGGCTCGGCGCGGGGTCGCCCGCGCCGAGCCCGTCGCGTTCCGACAGCCGGAGGATCCTGCCGACCGTCGCTGAGTCCGCGGCGTAGATGTGCGGCACGTCGACGAAGATCCTCATCGACCCGCAGCCCACCATGAGGCCGTCCGCCACCTCGCTCTGGACACCGCGCAGCGGCACGTAGTTCAGGTAGCTGGTGAACGCGTTCTGGGACCGGAAGGCGGCGGTCATGGCCAGCCGCCCGGCACGGAGCCTGAAGGCGAGGCTGGTCAGGCAGGGCACCGCGTCGGGCTGCTCGCCGGGAACGGTCAGCGAGATCCAACCGCTCTTGGTGTACGGCTTGGAGCGGAGCACGTCGACGATCCAGCCGAGCTGGTCGACACCGAGCAACTGGCGGAGCCGCCCTCCGTAGCTGTACTTGAAGGGTGGCACGATCGACCGCTCGCTGAACTTGCTGGCGTACAGCGGAATCTTCCCCGCGTCGCCGTAGCACTTCAGGACCGGATCGTCCCAGGCCAGACCGGTGATCTCGAACAGTACCGCCGGTGCCTCGATGATCGGGCCGCGATCGTCCAGGGCGGGCCGGCCGTTGTTCGTCACGTGTCGCATCAGCCAGATCCACGTCTCCCCACAAGACGCGAATCTGAGGAGGTCGGGCATTCAGGTCTCCACGTTGGGGAAATGGAAGGGATTGTGTGGGAGTCGGCGTTGCCGGGAAACGTTGGCGCGGACGTAGTAGACGAAGTAGTGGATCATTGCGAGCAGTCCGATGATCACCAGGAGCAGAGCTGTGGTGGGTACGGCTCCGATCATCCCGAGCACGCCGACCGCGATGTAGGAACTGTTGACCAGGGCCAGCATCATCACGTTGATCCCCGGCCAGGCCAACGGCGCGTACGTCTCCGGATAGCGGGGGTCCACCGGCAGGTTGGGAGTCCAGCCGAGGGCTGAGAACTGGTCCTTGAGGTGGACGACGTAGAGCAGACGGAAATTGTTGAGCGCCCGCGCGGTTCTCATGTGCGCGTTCACCGCCTCGATCAGCCGCAGGAAGGACAGTACGCTGAGCAGCCCGAACGCGGCGACCGTCGCGAACAGGTACCAGGGCGCGCTCTGCCATGAGGCCAGCATGTTCGGGCTGATCACTTTCGCGCCGGCCAGCGCGATCGCGGCGGCGAACGGGGCGGAGAGCAGGCTCATGGAGAGCCTGGTCAACTTGATGCGCTCGTCCTTGGCGGCCAGGTAGACCTGGTACGTTCCGGTGAAGTCCACGGACACCAGGGCAAGGAATTCTCCAGGTGCCACCGGCAGCCCGTCCAGGGTCTCGGGCAGTGCTTCCGCGGTCGCCCGCGGCGACGTCTTCCGCATCGGGACCCCACTTTCGACGAAGAGTGGATTTTCCCGTAGGAAGATATTGACTCACTTGTCAGGCTAATGAGTGTGTTTTGACGACATATATCTCAGGACTTCTGCGGGCACGTCACCCACGAGGCGCGGCCGGCCGTTCACGGCGGCCGGACGGGGCCCGCCGGACCGGCACCGCCGCGCGTCCGCAGGTGTCCTTCAGCCTTCCATCGCCCCGGCCCCCCCGAGTGGCGGTGTCTCCCCGAGTGGCGGTGTCTCCCCGAGTGGCAGTGCCTCCTCCACGGAGGCGGCCAGCGTGAAGTAGCTCAGCAGCCCGGCGGTGGCGAGCATGTGGTGCAGCGTCCGGCTCACCCCGGTCACCACCAGGCGGGTCCGCGTCTCCTGGCTCTGGCGCAGGATCCTCAACAGTTCCGCGAGCCCGGTGGAGTCGCAGAAGGTGAGCCCGGCCAGATCGAGGATGAGCAGGGGGGTGGCCTCGGCCCGGATATCCGGAACCAGTGGCGACGGGGAGAGCGGACTCTCCGGGAGGAGCGGCGGGGGAGAGAGCGGAGAGTTTTCGGTGCCCGTGCTCCAGAATCGGTCGATCTCCCTCCGGAAGACCGGTGCGTAGACGTAGTCGAGTTCGCCGATCGCCCTGACCACGATGGCGCCCTGGTGCGCGCCGGTCGAGATCGAGAGCGCGTTCACACCTTCGGGTGGCATGGAAAGACTCCTTTGGCCCGCAGTTCACAGGGCGGGCATTCCCTCCGTCTTACCAGGTATGTGCAGCCGACTGCCCCGGTGGAGGGTGGAATCACTGAATACTTATGATTTTTCGTCTCATCAGATATGCGACGAGGTGGGCATGGGGTCGGCCGGAGCGCGATCTTTGTCGTGAGCAGCCGGTCGCCCCTCGCCGACCGGGGTGACCTGGGAGTTTCGTGCGCGATCGTGCCGTCCCGCCGTTCTCGGTGCCGGGCGCCGGCGCATACCGCGTTCGGAGACCGGCCGCGGTCCGATCTCCTTGCCGAAGCCCATCTGGTGGAGAAGCCATCCCAGGGCGCCGCCCAGGACCACGACCCCCACGCCCGCCCAGAAGAAGGGAACGCTGGCGGCCACCATCGCCAGCCCGGAGATCGCGAAACCGGTGATGCAGACGATCGAACCGGTCCAGCCTGCCACGGTGTGCCCCATGTCGTGCTCTTCGTGGATCTCCGCCAGCTCCGCGAGGTCTTTTCTTATCCCCATGCGCTCCCCTCCATCCGGATCCCGCCTTCCGCAGGTCCCGGTGGGGCGTCGGACGGCAGGCGGCTAAGTTGGATCTGCTCGTATTATTTAACTCACGAGCTAAACTTCTTAGATAGTAAGGAGAATTCGCGATGGAAGGCAAGTCCGGCCCCGGGGCCTCGCCGCTGGATGTCCTGAGCCGGATGGACCAGCTGATCGCGTTGAGCATGGTCGGGCAGCACGCGCTCGCCGAGCGCCTCGGCATCAACGTCACGGATCTGACGTGTCTCGGCTTCATCCTCGGCGCGAAAGGGGAGGCGCTCACCGCGGGGCGCCTCGCCGAACTGGCGGGTCTCACCACCGGGGCCGTCACCGGGGTGGTCAACCGCCTGGAGAGCGCGGGCTACGCCCGGCGCGTCCCCGACCCCCACGACCGCCGTCGCATCCGGATCGTCCCCGAGGGGGATCCGGCCGCCCGTGTCGCGGTGGCGTACGAACCCACCTACCGGCGGCTCATCGAGCTCTTCGAGAGTTACGGCCCGGACGAGCTGGCCGCCATCTCCGACTGGTTCACCCGCGCCGCCGACGCCATGCGGATCTCGCTGGCCGAGATCCGCGAGTCTCCGGCGCCCTGAGCCTGTGTCCTGGAGGGCGTCAGTCGTTTTTGAAGGGGTCGTGCTCCGCCAGCAGCTTGTCCAGCCTGGCCTGGTCGACGCGGCTGACGACCGCGGCCTCCTCGGTGCGGTCCCGGACGCACTTGGCGAGAGTGAACGTCGACGTCACCACGTAGAGCAGCCCGATGCCCATGAAGGACCGGACCCAGGCGGTCACGGGCAGGTAGGCGATACCGATCACCATGGCCGCCACCGACAGCCCGAACGAGAGGACGGCCTGCAGGTAGAAGGCGGCGGTCGTGGTGTTCTTCACCGGTCGTGTCATGTCCCCATCGTCGGGCCGATCCGCCTTTCGGGGCATGAGCGCGGCTACTCAGTTACCGGTGAGTACGGTAGCGCGGTGACCGGCCCGAGGTGCTGAACGCCCGCTCCGCCAAGGGCGGTCCGTGAACCTCCACGGCGGCATGGGATGATTGCCGGACCATGCTCGCGACCTGGCCTTTCCGTATCGCCCGGGCCGCCGCCTTCGCCGCGGTCTGCCTGGGCCTGAGCGTGATGGCGCATGTTCTCGCGGGAGGCTCGGTCTCCGCGCCGAGCGCGGCCGCCGCCCTGGCCCTCGCCTTCGGTGCGGCCCTCGCCACCTCGGGGCGCGAGCGCACGCTGGCGGTGATCCTGCCGCTGCTGGCGGGGGTGCAGGCCGGGGTGCACGTGCTGTTCTCCCTCGCGCACGCCGCGTCTCCCGTCGAGGTCGTCGGGCATGTCCACGCGGGGCTGCTGCCCGGACTGGGCATGCTGGTGGCGCACGGGTGGGCCGTCGGGCTGACGGCGCTCTGGCTGGCGCGCGGCGAGGCGGCGCTGTGGGCGCTGCTGCGACGGCTCGGTGCGCGGTTCGGCCGTGTGCTCATCGTGCCGGTGACCCCGGCGTACGTGGCCTTCCTCACCCCGCCCGCGATCGAGCCGGGTCCTCTCCGCTCCGCCGTGCTGCGCCACGTCCTCAGCCGGCGTGGCCCTCCCCGGACCGTCACCGCCACCTCCGGCTGACCGCGCGGGTCACCCGGGGGCATCACCCGTTCCCGAGCCCGCACGCGCGGGCCTGCGCCGACGCGGCCTTCCTGCCGCCCGGCGGACCGAACCAGCGTGACAGTTCCAGGCTGCCTGCCCGGCATGGCCATCGAGCGGCGTCCGGCCGCGGCCTGTCGGCTGCCCGGCCAGAAGAGAGGCATCACCATGTCCGTTCGTCGTATCACCCCTGCCGGAATCCTGGTCGCGGCCGTGCTGGCCCTGGCCGGGTGCGGCTCCCAGAGCACCGTCGCCCCGGCAGCGGCCCCCGCCGCGGCCCCCGCCACCTCCGCCGCTCCCACCTTGACGATCACCGACCCGTGGGTGAAGACCGCCAAGAAGGGGATGAGCGCCGCCTTCGGCACCCTGGTCAACAACACCGACGCCGAGGTGACGGTCGTCTCCGTCGTCTCGCCGCTGTCGCCGAAGGTCGAGCTGCACGAGGTCGTCGACGCAGCGGGAAAGACGATCATGCGACCCAAGGAGGGCGGGATCGTGATCCCGCCGAGGGGCACCCACCGGCTCCAGCCCGGCGGTGACCACATCATGCTGATGGGCGTCACCGAAGCGGTGAAGCCCGGAGCTGAGATCCCCTTCACCCTCAATCTCAAGGACGGCAGGACCCTGGAGTTCACCGCGGTCGGCAAGGACTTCGCCGGAGGCCAGGAGAACTACCGGCCCGGCACGGACCCGGAGGGCCACGAGGGCATGGACATGGGCGAGAGCCACGGCTGAGCGGGAAGCGGAGGAGAACTCATGCCAGACCCCCGAATCAGCCGTAGGGGACTGCTCGCGGGGGGCGCCGTCACCGCGGCCGGTGCCCTCGCCGCCTGCGCTCCCGACCAGGCCGTCCCCCCGGCCGCTCCCCGGCCCGCTCGGGCCGTCCCCGCCTCCGTCCCCGTCCCCGGTGGTTCCGCGGTGGAACCCTTCGACGGGGCCCACCAGGCGGGCGTCGCGACCATGCCACAGAGCTACGGGGTGTTCGTCGGCCTGGACCTGCTGCCGGGCACCGACCGCGAGGCGCTGGGGCGGATGATGCGGCTGCTCACCGACGACGCCAGGCGGCTGACCCAGGGCAGGCCCGCCCTGGCCGACACCGAGCCCGAGCTGGCCCTGCTGCCCGCCAGGCTGACCGTGACCTTCGGATTCGGCCCCGGCCTCTTCGCGGCGGCGGGACTGGCCGACCGCAGGCCCGAGACCGTGGCGCCGCTGCCCGCCTTCACCGTCGACAGGCTCCGGAAGGAGTGGAGCGGCGGGGACCTGCTGCTGCAGATCTGCGCCGACGACGCCCTCACCCTCGCCCACGCCCTGCGCATGGTCGTCAAGGACGCCCGCTCCTTCGCCCGGGTGCGCTGGACCCAGCGGGGCTTCCGGCGTGCCGCCGGCACCCACGCCGCCGATCTGACCCAGCGCAACGTCATGGGCCAGTTCGACGGAACCGTCAACCCCAGGCCCGGCACCCCCGAGTTCGACCGGGCCGTGTGGGTGCGCGAGGGGCCGTCCTGGCTGCACGGCGGCACCACGCTGGTGCTGCGGCGCATCCGGGCGGAGATGGAGAGCTGGGACGCCGTCGACCGGGTCGCCAAGGAGTTCACCGTGGGCCGCCGCCTGGACAACGGCGCCCCGCTCACCGGGCGCGACGAGCACGACGAGGCCGACTTCACCAAGCTCAACGCGATCGGCTTCCCGGTCATCTCCGAGCAGGCTCACATCCGCCGGGCACACGTCGCCGATCCGGGAATGCGGATCCTGCGCCGGGTCTACAACTACGACGAGGGGCTCACCCCGGACGGGCGCGCCGACTCCGGGCTGCTGTTCGCCTCCTACCAGGCCGACATCGCCCGGCAGTTCATCCCCGTCCAGCGCAGGCTGGACGAGGCCGATCTGCTCAACGAGTGGACGACTCCGATCGGCTCGGCGGTCTTCGCCGTCCCACCGGGTTGCTCCCCGGGCGGCTGGATCGGAGACACCCTCCTCACCTGACGGAATCCGTGCGGTAAAGAACGGTCTCAAAGGTCATTTCCTACCCGGGATGCGGGACGGACAGGAGCACCATGGGCTCCTGGCATCCGCACACCGGAGGGATCGAGATGAGACTCGCGGGCGCTCGTGTGCTGATCACCGGGGCGTCGTCCGGCATAGGGGCCGCGACCGCGCGGGCGATGGCCGCCGCGGGGGCCCGCCTCGTCCTGTCGGGGCGCGATCGGGACAGGCTCGCGGCCGTCGCCGCGGAGACCGGTGGCCGGGCACTCGCCGGCGACCTCACCACGGACCTCGCGGGTCTCGCCGAGCGCGCGGGGCCGGTCGACGTGCTGGTCGGCAACGCCGGGTGCGGGTGGGCGGGGCCGTTCCCGGCGATGCCGGACGGTACCGTCGAGCGCCTGGTCGCGGGGAACCTGACCGCTCCCATCCTGCTGACCCGGTCGCTGCTACCCGCCATGATCGAGCGCGGCCGGGGACACCTCGTCTTCGTGGCCTCGATCGCTGGAGCGATCGGGGTGCGGGACGAGGCGGTGTACGCCGCCACCAAGGCGGGTCTGCTCGGCTTCGCCGAGAGCCTGCGGTACGAGTCGCGCGGGATCGGCGTGTCAGTCGTGCTGCCCGGCGTGGTGGAGACCCCGTTCTTCGAGCGGCGCGGCGCCCCCTACACGCGGCGATGGCCCGTGCCGATCCCGGCGGAACGGGTCGCCCAGGCGATCGTGTCCGCCGTCGAGTGCGGCAGGCCCGAGTCGTACGTGCCGGGCTGGCTGCGGCTGCCGGCCAGGCTGAAGGGCGCGGCGCCCGGTCCCTTCCGCGCCCTCGCCGGGATGTTCGGCGGGCAGCCGGGGCTCAGCCGCCGCCCAGAGCCCGGATCGACTCCTTGAGCGAGGTGAGCGTGGCGAAGACGGCGGTCGGCTCGTATCCACAGTGAGCCATGCAGTTGGCGCACCGGTCGTCGCGCCCCCGGCCGTAGGCGTCCCAGTCGGTCTCGGTGACCAGTTCCCGGTAGGTGGCCGCGTAGCCGTCGGACATCAGGTAGCAGGGGCGCTGCCAGCCGAAGAGCGAGTACGAGGGGATGGCCCACGCCGTGCACGGAAAGTCGATCTTCCCTTCGAGGAAGTCCAGGAAGAGCGGGGTGTGGTTGAACCGCCACCGCCGCCGGTTCCCGCCGGAGAACGCCTTGCGGAACAGCTCCCGGGTCTCCCGCACGCCGAGGAAGTGCTCCTGGTCGGGCGCCTTCTCGTACGCGTACCCGGGAGAGATCATCATCTCGTCGACGCGGAGATCGTCGTTGAGATAGTCGAGCACGTCGACGACCGTCTGCGGGCTGTCGGTGTTGAAGAACGTCGTGTTCGTGGTGACCCGGAAACCACGACGCCGGCATTCCCGGACCGCGGCGACGGCCTCGTCGAACACGCCCTCCTTGCACACCGACTCGTCGTGGCGCTCGCGCATGCCGTCCAGGTGGATCGTCCACGCGAAGTACCGCGAGGGCTTGAACTGGTCGATCTTCTTGGGGATCAGCAGCGCGTTGGTGCACAGGAACACGTACTTCCTCCTGGCGACCAGCTCCCGGACCAGTTCCCCGATCTGCGGGTGCATGAGCGGTTCCCCGCCCGCGATCGAGACCATGGGCGCGCCGCACTCCTCGATGGCGGCCAGGGCCTGCTCGACCGGCATGCGCTGTTTCAGCACGTCGGCGGGGTGCTGGATCTTTCCACAGCCCGCACAGTGCAGGTTGCAGGCGAACAAGGGCTCAAGTTCCACCAGAAGGGGGAACTTCGTCCGCCCGCGTAGCTTCTGGCGGAGGATGTAGCCGCCGATGCGAAGACTCTGGCGGATCGGTGTCGGCATCTGGGTTGCCTCTCCTCGGGTAATGGAACGGGATGGACTCCTCGGGGAGAGAGGGGGAGATCGCGGCGGCCCAGCGGGCCAGGATCGGGCCGAGCCGGCGCAGCACGCGGTACGCCACGGCGCCGCCGCGTATCGTGGCCGGTCGCAACAGCGCGGCACCGGCGATGTCGGCGACGACGCGCAGCGCGGCGAACGGCAGGCCATCCGCCGCGCCCGCCAGCGGCCCGGTCTCCATGTCGACGGCCGCCGCCCCCTCGGCGGCGAGCCTGCGGCGTTCGGCCCCCGTCACGATGTGATCGGAGGTGACCAGCGGCCCGGTCCGCGCGGACAGGCCGGCCCGAGCCAGCTCCTCGGCCAGCGCCCACGCCGAGGGGCAGGGCACTGTCCGGCCCGCGAAGCGGATCTCGCTCGCCACCAGCACGTCTCCCGGGCGCAGGTCCTCGTCGAGTGCCCCGCAGAAACCGGTCACCGCCAGCGCGCCCGCCGACGGGAGCCGCGCCGCCGCACTCGCGGCGCGGCGCGGGCCCATCCCGGTCCGGATCACCCGTACCTCCTGGGCCGGCAGGCCGCTTTGTACGGCCCGCGCCTCGACGGCCAGGGCGGTGCAGATCAGCAGGCCGGTCACCCGGCGTCCACGGTGACCGCCTGGTCCCTCAGGGCGGGCCTGGGACGCGCGGACACCTCTCGGGAGCGCACGTAACGGCCCAGCGCGCTGATCGGGAAGACGAGCCGGTAGAGGTGGTAGTTGATGTAGAAGGCGCCGGGGAAACCGGTCCCGGTGAAGTACGGCTCGTCCCAGCCGCCGTCCGGACGCTGGTGGCCGACCAGCCACTCCACGCCGCGCTCCACCGCCGGTGACCGCTCCCCGGCGGCGAGCAGCGCCATCAGAGCCCACGCCGTCTGCGAGGGAGTGGAGTGGCCGCGCCCGATCCAGCGGGGATCGGTGTAGGAGCGCAGGTCCTCCCCCCAGCCGCCGTCGTCGTTCTGGTGCCTCTCCAGCCAGGCGACCGCACGCCTTATGCACGGTTTGCCGGGCCGTACGCCGGCCGCGATGAGCGCGGGGAGCACGGCGCCGGTGCCGTAGACGTGGTTGGCCCCCCAGCGGCCGAACCACGATCCGTCCGCCTCCTGCGCCCTCAGCAGCCAGACGACGGCGCGTCGCACGACGGGGGAGTCCGGCTGCTCCTGCGCCAGCGCCTCGACGACATGGGCGGTGACGTCGGCGGACGGCGGGTCGATGACCGCGCCGAAATCGCAGAACGGCAGCTTCTTACACATCTCGCGGGTGTTGTCGGCGTCGAAGGCTCCGAAGCCGCCGTCGCGGGACGCCATGCCCATGATCCAGCGCACCCCGCGGTCGATGGCCGGCCTGGCGTCCGGATGACGCACCCGGCGCAGGGCGAGAATCACCTCCGCCGTGTCGTCGATGTCCGGGTAGCCGTCGTTGTCGAACTCGAAGGCCCAGCCGCCCGGTGCCAGCGAGGGGCGCCGTACGGACCAGTCGCCCCGGGAGCGGATCTCCTCGGTGAGCACCCAGCCGGAGGAGGTGACGAGGGCGGGATGGTCGGCGGGCAGGCCCGCGTCGAGGAGGCCGTTGATCGCGAGCACGGTGTCCCACACGGGGGACTGGCAGGCCTCCAGCCTGCGTCCCTTCTCGTCCCGGATGGTGAACCTGTCGAATCCCTCGATGCCCTTCCGCATCACCGGATGGTCGAGAGGGTAACCGTGCAGGCTCAGCGCGATCAGCGAGTACACCCACGGCGGCTGGATGCCGCCCCAGGACCCGTCCGCCTCCTGCCTGGCCACGATCCACTCGGCGGCCCGCCTCAGCGCGGCCCGCCGCAGGCCGGGGACGGGACGTCGCTGGTAGCGGTGCAGGACGCGGTCGAGCGCGGTGAACGGCCCGTGGGGGTGCGGCGGCGCGGGGCGTCCGGTACGCAGTTCGGCCAGGTCGAACGGGAGCGGCCGGACCGGACGGTGCGCGCTCACGATGGTGAGCGGGACGATCGTCTGCCTGGCCCAGCAGGCCCAGTCGTAGACGTTGAGCGGAAACCAGCGCGGCAGGAACATCATCTCGGGGGGCAGCACCGGGAGGTCCTCCCATCGCCACTGCCCGAACAGCGCCAGCCAGATCCGGGTGAACACCCGGCTGGCCTCGATCCCACCGGACTCCCGCACGAACCGGGCTGCGGCTCGCAGGTGCGGGGCGTCGGCCCGGTCACCGGCGAGCCGTAGCGCGGCGTACGCCTCGATCGTGGTGGACAGGTCGCCGGGGCCGTCGTGGAAGTTGGCCCAGGTCCCGTCGTCGCGCTGCTCGGAGCGGATCCAACGGGCCGCCTGGGCGGTGTCCTGCTCGGTGCGGATACCGAGGAACTCCCTGAGCAACAGGTCCTCGGCGTCCATGGTCACGTTCGTCTGCAGCTCGCCCTTCCACCACCCCTCGGGCGACTGGAGGTCGAGCAGGTGGTCGCATGCCGCGTCGAGGGTGAGTTCGGCGGGAGTGGAAGCGGCGACGGTGGTCATGTCAGTGGCCCCTGGATGTGAGGAAGCGGACGATGTCCAGGAATTCGGCGCGGACGTCCGGGGGCATGTCCGCGCCGGCGAGATGGTGTTCGGCGGCGTCGAGCCGGTGCTTGGCCTCGGTCTCGGCCCACGCCCGGCCGCCGGCCTCCTCGACGAGCCGGGCGGCGTCGTGCAGATCGGATTCGGACAGCGGCAGAGGATCGGCCAGCAGGCGGGCGAGCCGCTCACCGGCCGGTGTGCCGCTGGTGAGCGCGGCGACGATCGGCAGCGACTTCTTGCGGGCACGCAGGTCGGAAAGGACCGGCTTGCCGGTCGTCTCGGGGCTGCCCCAGATGCCCAGCAGGTCGTCGACGAGTTGGAAGGCCAGGCCGGCCTCGGTTCCGAAGGCCGTCAGGGCGGAGACCAGCGGGGCGGGGCCGTTCACCATGGTCGCACCGATCGAGCAGGCACAGGCCAGCAGGGAGCCGGTCTTCTGCGTGGACATTCGCCGGCACTCCGCCAGGCTCACCTCCGCGCGTTGCTCGAACTCCAGGTCGAGCGCCTGACCGGCGATCAGCTCCCGGGTGGCGACGGCCAGGCGCCGGGCGGCCCGCAGGCCGGGAAGGCCGCCCTCCTCAAGCAGCAACTCCCCCGCGAGCGAGAGCAGGGCGTCGCCGGCGAGGATGGCCGCGGAGCAGCCGAAGACGGTCCACGCCGCAGGCTGGTGCCGCCGCATCCGGTCGCCGTCCATGATGTCGTCGTGCAGCAGCGAGAACGCGTGCACGAGTTCCACCGCGGCGGCGACCGGCAGGCCCTGTTCCTGGCCTCCCCCCGCCGCTCTCGCCGACAGGATGGCCAGCGCCGGGCGTAGTGCCTTGCCGCCGGAGGCGGCGGGCAGGCCCACCGGGTCGGTCCAGCCGAGGTGGTAGGCGGCGACGCGCGAGGTCAGTGGGTCGAGCCTGGCCACGGCATCCCGGAGTACGGGCTCCACGAGCCCGCGGGCGGCCGTGACCGAGGGCGGGATGACCGCCGTCACCGGGGACGTTCCCTCTTCAGATGACGCCTGACCAGGCAGGTCGCGTTGAGTCCGCTACGCACGGCAGCCTCCATCGTGTCGGGCCAGCCCGTGTCGGTCCACGCGCCGGCGAGAAACAGTCCGGGCCACCGGGTGGCGGCCTCGGGGCGGAGCGCGCCACTGCCGGGGCACTGGCGGAAGGTGGCGCGACGTTCCCTCGTGACGAAGAAATCGATGATCCGTGCCTGCCGCGCTCCTGGGAAGATCTGCTCAAGCGCGGGTACGAACGTGGCTCGCACCCGCGCGGTGGGCGTGTCGATCCACTGGTCCGCCGCGGAGACCGAGACCGCGAGGTACTGGCCTTCGTGCAGCCCCGCGGCACCGGTCTTGTCGAACACCCACTGCACGGGCGAGTCCACGACCGCCGCGAACGGCGTCCGGGTGACCCGCCGGTCGTAGACGACGTGCACGTTGACGATCGGGCTCGCGTCCAGGCCGCGCCAGCGCTCCCTGCCGGGAGCGGCCTGTTCGGGGACCAGGGCCGCGGCCTGCTCGTGCGCGGTGGCGACGATGACGGCGGACGCCTCGACCCGGCCGCCGTCCACGATCACGGAGTCTCGCTCGATGGCGGTGACCTTCGCCGACAGGCGTACGGCACCGCCGTGTCGTTCGATGGCGGTCCGTGCCGCGTCGCCGTGCAGTTCGCCGAGGGGTACGGCGGGAACGCCGATGTCGGCGGCTCCGGCCCGGCCGAGCAGCGCGGTCCTGAAGACCATCGCCGCTGGTCCCAGGGCCGCGCCCTCGACCCCGACGTTCAGGGCCGCCATCGCGAACAGCTCCCAGAGGGCGTGTCGCGCGCGCTCGCGCTGCCCGTGGGCGGTCAGCCAGCTCCCGAGATCGGTCAGGTCCAGTGCGGGGTCGGCCGGGTCGAGCCGGCGAAGGGCGAGGGAGACCCGCATCGCGCGCAGCCGGTCGGCGGGCTTGAGCAGCCGGTATCCGGCCAGCGCCGGCAGCAGGTGGAAAGGTCCCGGCAGCACCCCGCGTCTCAGCCGCCCGCACCGCCCCGCGGGGGTGAGCACCCGCACGTCGAACCGGTCCTGCAGGTGTACCCGTCCGGCGACGCCGAGCCGGTCGAGCAGGCCGCGGTAGGCCGTGCAGCAGCGGAGGAACACGTGCTGGCCGTTGTCGACGCTCAGCCCGTTCCTGACGAAGGAGTGGGTGGCGCCGCCCAGCCTCGGCCGGGCCTCGTACAGGGTGACGCGGTGACCGGCCTCCCCGAGCGCGACGGCGGCGGCGATGCCCGCCAGCCCGCCGCCGACGATCGCGACCGGAGCACCGTTCATCGGGCGGCCCCCGCCAGGGCACGCGCCGCCACCATCGCCTTCTGCCACGGAGGCAGTGACAGCCGCGAGGCCAGTGCCTCGGCGGGATCCGCGGCGATGCGGCCGAGCAGGCACCGGTAGATGCCGGCCATCGCCGCGGTGCACGCCGCGCTGCGCACGTCGAGTGCGGTCAGCAGGCGCATGCCGTCGTCGAACCAGTCGCGCGCCCGGTCGGCCTCGAACCTCATCAGCGCGGCGAGCCGGTCGGGAGGGTCGGTGAACCTGCCGGAGGAGTCGATGTCCAGGGTGCAGCCGAATCGTCTGAGGTCCTCGGCGGGGAGGTAGGTCCGCCCGGTCAGCCGGTCCTCGCGCACGTCCCGCAGGATGTTCGTGATCTGCAGGGCCACTCCCAGCGCGTCCGCCAGGTGCGCCACCCCCGCGGCCTCCCGGCCGTCTCCGGCGTCATCCGTGCCCGCGGTGCCGAAGACGCCGAGGGAGAGCCGCCCGATCGACCCGGCGACGCATCGGCAGTAGGAGAGCAGTTCGTCGAAGTGCTCGTAGGTCTCCCCGCGTACGTCCGCGGCGCACCCGTCGATCAGCTCCTCGAACGCCGACAGCGGTAGCGGGTAGTGGAGGGCGGTGTCGTGCAGCGCGACCAGCACCGGGTCCTCGGGGTCGGGCCGCGCCGTGCCGAGCGCGGTCCGCGCGGCGGCCAGATCGGTCAGGCGCTGCCCGTCGGGACCGTTTCCGTCGGCGATGTCGTCGATCCGGCGGGCGAACGCGTAGACCGCGCTGAGCGCGCGGCGTTTGGGAGTCGGCAGCAGCCGGAGACCGTAGGAGAAGTTCCGGGCCTTCCCGCGGACGATCTGTTCGCAGTGCCGGTAGGCGTCAACGGTGTCCACGGTCGTACCCCCTGCTCGTGAGGATCCGCAGCCAGGCTGTCAGGAACCGCGCGCCGCGCGGGCGTACGGCGCGTCCGAGAACGTCGTGGTCGGCCCGGGTCAGTGCCGCGGTGGTGGCCCGGCCGCCCGCGATGTAGCCCGCGATGGCGAGGCGGGCGAACCCCGTCGCCGATCGGGCGAGCCGGTCTCCCTCGTCGAGCAGCCGCTCCGCCCGCCGCGCCTGGAGTGCGACGACATCGCGCAGTCGCGCAGAGGCGGTGGCCGCGGCGAGATCGTCCTCGCCGCAGCCGAACCGGCGCAGATCCTCTCCCGGCAGGTAGACACGACCCCGGGTGTAGTCCTCCCCGACGTCCTGGCAGTGCTCGATGATCTGCAGCGCCGTGCACACGCGGTCGGACAGGGCCAGGCGGGAGGGGGTGAACATGTCGAACACGTGCAGCACGATGTGCCCAACGGGGTTGGCGGACAGCTCGCAGTAGGAGAGCAGGTCGTCGAAGGTGTCGTAACGGCTGACCGTCTGGTCGCGCCGGTTGGCCTCGATCAGCCGGTGAAAGGGCTCGGCCGGGACGGAGCAGGTCTCGACGGTACCCGCGAGCGCGCGGATGACCGGCAGGCGGGGGGCTCGGCCGGCGTACAGCCGGGCGAGGTCGTCGTCGACGGTGTCGAGCAGCCGGAGCGGATCCTCGGTCTGTGCCTCGTCCCCGATGTCGTCGACGGTCCGTGCGAAGCCGTACACCGCGAGGAGATGGCGGCGATGGGTACGCGGCAGTAAACATGAGGCGACCGGGAAGTTCTCCCTGCGCGCTTTGAGCATGATGTTCCGCGTATCGGCTCCCCTCCAATTCATAAAATGAGGTTGTCCCCGGCGGGCTGTTATAAACGCGGATGAACGATCTGCTGGTTTTTATCGGTGAGAGCTGGGAAAATATTTAGTATCGCGTTATATCTCTGCCTTTGGAAAAATGGTGATTCTTTTGCCGGGGGGTGAGCCGGATCGGGTCGTGGTAAAGGCCGTCACAAAAAGCGGTACGGCTTTTGCGGCATGCTTTTTCGAGGGGCGGTGATCTCACGAACGTCATGAAGGGCCGCGCGGCCGCCGGAGACGCCGTGGTCCCGGAGCGGTCCGATCCGCAGACCCGCGGAGCGGCAGCGGTTCACCAGTTCGGGCAGGGCGCCGAGCCCCGACCGCCAGGAACCGGGGGCCGAGGTGTGGTCGGAGTCGTGCAGCAGGAGTGTCGCCCCGCCCCGCAGGCCGGATGCCAGCGTGGCCAGTACCGAGGCCGGGCTCGCCGAGCGTGTCCAGTCCCTGCCCCACGTGGTCCACAGGACGGGACGCAGTCCCCGCAGACGGGCGGCGAGCAGTGTCTCGGCGCTGAGGACGCCGTAGGGCGGCCGGTACCAGGTGGGGTCGACGCCGGTGACGGCGGCGACCAGATCGGCCGCCCTGTGCGTCTCGGCCGCCATCCGGCCGGGGCGGGTCGCCAGGGCGTTCTCGTGCGACCAGCCGTGCACCGCGATCTCATGGCCCTCCGCGACGATGCGGCGGCCCAGCGCGGGGTGACGTTCGAGCATCTCGCCGAGGACGAAGAAGGTGGCCCGGCACCCGAGCCGTTCCAGTTCCGCGAGGAAACGCGGTGTGGATCGCGGGTCGGGCCCGTCGTCGAAGGTCAGTGCGACATGGTCGGCGAGGCCCACCCCGGCGAGGCCGGGCAGCAGCCGGCGCACGGAGGGCAGCCAGGTCGCCGCGGGCCCCACGTGCAGAATGGCCAGACCGGCGAGGGCCAACGCGGCACGGTTCACCGTGTCAAGTCTGGGTCACCGGAGCCGTGATGCCAACGCGACGCACTGTGCTGATCGTCAGTGCCGGGATGGGGGCCGGGCACGACGCGGTCGCGGTGGAGCTGGCCAGGCGGCTCGCCGCCGAGGGCGTCGAAGCGGAGATCGTCGATGTGCTGAGGCTGCTGCCGTTCCGGCTGGGAGTGGCGCTGCGTGGTTGGTACGGCTGGATGATGCGCTCCGCGCCCTGGCTGTACGCGCTGATCTACCGGGTCTTCTTCGTCTCGGACCGGGCGCCGCCGACCTCGCCGCTGACGGTCATGGCCGCGGCACGGCTGCGCGGGCTCATCCGCCGCCGGAGGCCGGCCGAGGTCGTCTCGACCTTCCACCTGGCCGCGCAGGCGGTCGGTCACCTGAGGCGACACGGTCGCCTGCCGGTCCCCAGCACCGTCCTGCTGACCGACTTCGCGGCGCATCGGCTCTGGTTGCATCCGGGCAACGACCGGTACCTGTGCTCGGATCAGGCGACCGCTCGCGCCGTTCGCGCCGCGACCGGCCGCCCGGCGTTCTGTCACGCTCCTCTGGTACGCCCGGAGTTCCGGCGGTCAGGGGTCGACGCGGCGCCGGTGCGCTCCCGGATCGGTGCCCGCGCCGGTGAGCGGCTGGTCCTCGTCTCGGCCGGTGCGTGGGGGGTGGGCGGAGTCGAGGAGACGGCCCGCGTGCTGGCGCGCTCGGGACGGTACCTGCCCGTCGTCCTCTGCGGGCACAACCGCGAGCTGCGCCACCTGCTGCGGCACACCGGTGTCGCCCTCGGCTGGTGCGACGACATGCCGGACCTGATGGCCGCCGCGTACGCGCTGGTGGACAACGCGGCAGGGCTGACCTGCCGGGAGGCGATGGCCGCCGGAGTGCCGGTCATCTCCTACCGGCCGATTCCCGGGCACGGCAGGGACGGCGCGCTGGCCATGGCGCGGGCCGGGCTGAGCGTGTACGCGGGTGATGCCGGGGAACTGCTCGCCGCGCTGGACCGCTTCGGGTGCGGGGCGGAACGGACACGGCGGGTCGCCAGGGCGGCCGCCCTGTTCGACGCCGCGCCCGCGGAGTCCTTCCTCACCTCCGCGAGGCCCCTACCGGACGAGCGGCGACCGGCTCAGCCGGACACTGCCGTAGAAGATCAACCCCACCCCGATGAGTTCCGGGACGACCCACCAGCCGAGCCGGATCTTCTCGCCGAACAGCGCGACGCCGTACATGATGCTGACCACCGGGTCGGCGATGTTGAGCGTCGGCTGCACGACCACCAGGGACGCGCTGCTCAGCGCGCTCTGCAGCACGAAGACGCTGAACAGGCCGGCCACGATCATGGCGTACAGCGACCAGCTGGTCAGTACGGCGGCGCTCTCCGCGGCGAAGATCTCGGTGTTCTCCTTTATCAGCGCGGCGGTGAAGGCGAATCCCACAGCGGACGCGATCCCGAGCAGGGCGCCCCGGTGCGGGCCGATACGGGCCTTCGCCATCGTGACCAGAGCGGCGGCGACGACGACCGTCACGATCACGGCGATCAGCCAGATGTCCGCGGTCGGGGCTCGGATTCCGCTCTGTCCCGGATCGGCGGAGATGAGGAAGATGGCCAGCCCGACGGTCAGGATGCCGATGGCCAGCCATGACCTCCGGTCCAGGTGGACGTGCAGGATGAGCGAGACGAGGATCATCGTGAAGGGCAGCTCGGTGACGAGAATGGGCTGTACGAGAGCGAGGGCGCCGAAGTTCAGCGCGGCCGCCTGCAGCAGGAAGCCCCCGATGAGCGCACCCATGCCGCCCAGCCACGAGGGTTGCCGGATCAGGTATCCGATCAGTGCCAGCTTGAACACGCGGCTCTGCGGTGCGGTTCGCGCCGCCTGCCGCTGCAGCACCGATGAGAGGGCGTTGCAGGCGGCGGTGAGCACGGCCAGGATCGCCGCGATCACCGGAGTACGGCTTTCCGGCTCCCGGTGGTGTGCCGTCCGTCAATGAGGATCATCGAGCGCGTCACCTTTTCCGCGATGTCATGGTGCCTCGGCACCGTTCCGGTGACAGAGACGTGGGCGGCCTACGACGTGTCGACCGCCGGAACGCATCCCGTGGCGACGACCTGTCCGCGGGACGTGAATCCCTCCTCGACCTCGGTTTTCAGGGTCTGAGGGGGAGATCGCCCCTGTCACGGGTTGATCACGTGATGCGGGCGATGTCACCTTAATTCAGTGGCGGAGGGCCGGGCGGCAAATACCGCGCGCCACGCGGGTGGCGGTCCGCCGCGAAGAATTCGCCGAGGCTCCGGCGGGATAATTGTGTTGAGCTTTCTGCGGTATTTAGCTGATATTTGTGGATTTGCGGGACGGTCTCCTGAAAAGCCGATGGCCACGGTCCGCCGGAAAGTGGTTGTCGGGCCTGCCCCCTACACTCCCGGCATGGATCTGAGGCGGCTCACGGACGAGGTCGAAGCGGTGTCGGGCGCCTATGCCCGCAGGAACGGGATCACCCGGGATGACACCTGGTTCCTGCTGAAGCTCCAGGAGGAGGTCGGCGAGTTGACGCAGGCGTTCCTGATGCGTTCCGGCCAGGCCAGGGACAAGGGGCACTCCGCAGACGAGCTGGAGCTGGGCTTCCGGTCCGAGCTCGCGGACGTGCTGGCACAGCTCCTGGTCATGGCGCGACATCACGGGGTCGACCTGGAGGCGGAGGTCGAGCGAAAGTGGATGCCCTGGCACCCTGACCGGCTCCCCGCCGACAGTGGCGGGACGACCGGTGCCGATCCGAACGAGGCGGCGGGCCCCGCTAGCGGCCACGCTCCCTGATCGCCGCTTCGATCCGAAGGCCGATGCCGGCCACGGTCAGGATCAGCATTCCGGTGAGGGCCTGGTCGGGTAGTTCTCCGTCGTTGGCGACCAGGAGCAGGAGAGCCTGGGCCACCCCAAGAACGAAGGCCACGTTTCCAGCGGCCCTCACGGTCTCCGCGTCGTCGTTCGTCCTGCGGGGTGTGGTGTTCTCCGGCTCGTTCACGGCGAGGATCATTCCATCTCGGCAGACCACATCGGAAGGGGACGTTTCTTCCGTTCCCGGCGCTGGAAATCACCCCGGAGCAGAGGCTGCCGCTGGAGGTGTCAAGAGTCGTGGAGCAGTTTTATCAGCAGGACGATGATCAGAATGGCGAAGGCCACGGCGGCGAAGAGAACCCCGAGGGCGACGACACCGATCACGATTAGTTCGTGGGTCTCGGGGAGGAGAAGGTCGCTTCCCGCGTAGGCCGGCACGGTGGCTCCTGGTCAGCTTGGAGCCTTGAGGATATGTGATGTCACCGGAGGCGAAAAGCCGGTCCGGCGAAAAAAGGGGGCTCGCCTCTTACCGGCGGACATCCGGGTGCGGTGAGCGGTCTGGTTATCGAGAATGTCGCCGGTTGACGGACGGTAGGGCATTTCGTATGTTCCGCGTGGGCCGTCTCCTGGGCGCCCCGGGCCGGAAGGGGTTGCGATGACCACCGAACGGGATCCGAACGGGACTTGGCCGGACATTGTGCCCGGACCACTTGCCACGCCGCCGCCGGAGTTCGCCCGCAGGCGCGAGTCAGGGCCGTTGGAGCCGGCGACCATGCCCAGCGGCGACCGTGTCCCGGTGGCCGTCAGGTACGAGGACGTCCGGGCACTGCTGGCCTCGCCCACCTCCAGTCGCAACCTGCGCCTGCCGGGGTTGCCGCGGTTGGTGAGCGGCATCGGCATCGATGACGACCCGGACGCGCTGATCAATCAGGACCCGCCGGAGCACACCCGCTACCGCCGGATCATGCACGGCACCTTCACCCCACGCCAGATCGAACCGTGGCGCCCGCGTATCGCGAAGATCGCCCAAGAACTCCTCGACGGCCTGGGCGACGACTTCGATCTGGTCCAGGGATACGCGCTGCGGCTACCAGGCCATGTCATCTGCGAGATGCTCGGTGTGCCGATGGAGCACTACGAGCGATTCGTCCGGTGGACGGACATGTTCCTGACCACCTCCACGGCCACCGAGCAGGCTCGCTACAAGGGCTACACCGACTTCATGGCCTATGCCGCGGAGCTGGTCGCCCAGCATCGCGCCGAGCCCGGCGGTGACCTCATCGACCTGCTCATCCAGGCCAGGGACGAGGACGACCGGCTGTCGGAGGGTGAGCTGGTCAACACCGTGTTCTCACTCATCACGGCCGGCCACGAGACGACGGCCTCGATGATCGCCCGCGGTGTCTTCCGGCTGCTCCTGCACCCTGGCCAGTGGGCCGAGCTGGTCGAGGACCCGACCCTGACGGCCACCGCCGTCGAGGAGATCCTGCGCTTCGACGGGCCGCCCGCCAGCGCCTTCATGCGCCGGATCACGGAGGACACCGACCTGCCCGGCGGCTCGCTGAGCGCGGGGACGGTCGTCATGCCGAACCTGAACGCGGCCAACCACGACCCGCGGGCGTTTCCCGAGCCTGGCCGGTTCGACATCCACCGCTTCACCGACCATCCCCCCAACCCGCATGTGGCATTCGGTTATGGCCCGCACCGCTGCCTGGCCGCCAGCCTGGCCAGGGTCGAGCTCACCGAGGCGATCAGAGCCCTGGTCACCCAGCGGCCCACTCTCCGTCTCACCGTCTCGCCCGAATCGGTGACCTGGACCGACGGCCTGGTCCTCCGGCCGGCGGTCATGCCCGTCGCCACGGGTGCGGATGGTCGATCTCAGCCGAGATGAAACGTCGTCAGAGACGGAAGACCGGTGATCGTGTCGTGCCGGTTCTTCCGTCGGCTCCGTTTCGATGCGGCGGATCCTCATGCGGTGAGATCCTTCGCGGCGGCGCGGATCTCGTCCAGCAGGACCACGAGATCGTCCTCGGTGGTGGCCGGGTGGAGGATGCAGGCGCGCAGTGCCGCCGTACCGGAAAGCCGGGTGCCGGTCAGGAAGGCGCGTCCGCGGCGTTGAACGGCGGCGGGGAGGGCCTGGTTCAGGGCCTCGACCTCACCGGGGGCCATCGCCGCGGGCCGGTGGCGGAAGGCGGTGATCGAGGTGACGACCGGGGCGAGCAGGTCGAAGTCGCCGGAGGCCTCCACCATGGTCGCGAGCGTGCGCGCGAGTCCAGTGGTGCGCCGGACCAGCCGGGTGATCCCGTCGCGCCCGAGATGCGCGATCGTGGCCCACACCCGCAACGCGCGAAAGGAACGGGTCTGCTCGGGGCCGTACTCGGAGAACCAGCCCAGTTCGTCGGCGTCGTCGTCGCGCAGGTAGGGCGGTACGAGGCTGAAGGTGTCGCGCGGCCCAGCCGGATCGCGGAAGAGGACACAGCCACAGTCGACGGGGACCCCGAGCCACTTGTGCGGGTCAAGGGCGAGGGAGTCGGCCAGTCCCAGTCCGGCATAGCCGGAGTCGGCCTCTTCGGCGAGGACGCCGAGGGCACCGTAGGCGCCGTCGACGTGGAACCACAGGTCATGCTCGCGCGCGACCTCGGCGATGTCCGCCAGCGGGTCGACGGCACCGGTGTTCACCGTTCCCGCGCTGGCCGTGACGAAGAACGGCCGTACTCCCGCGTCCACGTCCGCGGCGATCAGGCGGCGCAGCGCGTCGGCGTCCATCCGGAAAGCCCCGTCGACCGGGACGGTGCGGAGGTGGCGGCTGCCCAGGCCGAGAAGTTCGGCCGCCTTGCGCAGGCAGCTGTGCGCCTCGGCCGGCAGGTACATCGCCAGCGGGCGATGCCGGTAGAGGCCACTCTCGCGGACGTCCCATCCCTCGCGGTGGCCTGCCCGCTGGCGGGCCGTGGCCAGCGCGACGATGGTGGCCATGGAGGCGCCACTGGTCAGCAGCCCGGCGCCCGGAGGGTGTGGGTAACCCACCAGCTCCGCCAGCCACCGTACGGCGGTGCGCTCCAGCAGAACGCCCGCGTGATCGCCTCCGGCGCAGCTCGGGTTCAGGGCGGCGGCCAGGGGGGCGACCAGGACGCCGGCGGGTGACGGCGGGGAATTGACCCAGCCGAAGAACCGCGGGTGCCCGTTGCCCATCGGGTAGAGCAACACATGGTCGCGTATGTCGTGGAGCAGGTTCTCCAGGGGGCGGCCCGTGGCGGGAAGGGGCTGGTGGGAGAGCCATGAGCGGTCCGCGTCGGGCACGGGTCGCCACACGGGTCCGCCGGGCAGCGCGGTCAGGTGGTCGGCGACCAGATCGGCGGCCGACCGGCCGGCTCGGCGGAGGTCATCCACCGTTTCCGCCGACCCCTGGACCGCGGTGTCCACCGGCCGACCGGCCCAGCTCCATGGCCAGGTAGTACACGCACACGTCATCCGCCCCGTTGGCGAAGGCGTGCCGGCGATCGCCGGGAAAGTAGGCGGAGTCCCCGGCGTTCAGGAGGTAAGGCGTGTCGTCGACGGTCAGGCGGAGGCAGCCCGACTCCACAGCCACGTACTCGCGCGAGCCCGGTGGGTGCGGCGAGAACTCCCCGGCGTCGACATCCGGTTCCAGGGTGGTGCGCATCAGCTCGAACTCCACACCCGGCAGCACGGGGGAGAGGATGCGCCGTTCCCAGCCGGAGGGGTCGCGCACCAGCCGCTGCCGGTCATGCGGCAGGATCACCACCTCGGCACCGGAGGGTTCGTCCAGCAGCCGGGCGATCGAGGTGCCCAGAGCGGTCGCCAAACGGTCCAGGACCAGCACCGTCGGTGTCTTCGCGCCCCGCTCCACCGCCGACACCATGCTCCGGCTCACGCCGCTCAGCTCGGCCAGCCGCTCCAGCGCCAGGCCGCGTGCCCGGCGCTCGGCGCGGAGTCTGACCCCCAGCTCGGCCATCGACAGACCGCTGGACAGGACGGTGCCGTTAGCCATGTTTCCACTATAACGACATATATCCTCTCTATAGAGGAATTTTCTCCGCCGCCTGCTGGAATCGGGGGGCCGCCCAAGCCGGGTCGGCGTCAGGTCGCTCATCGGCGCGGAGCCGTCACCCGTTGGTCGATCGGCGCATGACCCGGCGTCACGCCGACCGGGTTGACAGCAGCCAACGCCGGCCGGGCTTAGTCCACGTCGACGTTGTCGAGGAGTCGAAGGAGGCGCGAGAGTACTCGGGCGCAGGCGGCGACCTCGGCGTCGGTCAGGTCGCCGCCGACCTGGCGCAGCACCGCGCGCTCGCGGTCGATCACGGCGGTGATGGCGGCCTGGCCCTCCTCGGTCAATCGGATGAGAGAGGACCTCTTGTGCGCCGGGTTGGGGACGGACTCGACCAGGTGTCGTACGGCGGCGTCGTTGGTCATGCGCTGCACGAACTGGCGACTCAGCGCCTGGGTCCGGCCCATCTGGGGGACGGTCATGGGTCCGTGCTCGCGGAGCATGTTAAGCACGGCCCGCACCCCGACCGACAACCCCTCGATGGGCGCGTCCTGCTCCACCTTGCGCTGGGCGCGCCGGTACAGCGGCCCCACCAGGTCGAACACCTCGATGAGCCGGTCGGCCAACTCTTCGGACGCCAGGCCACGGTCTGTTTCGCTCACCTCACCATGATGACACCCGGGTTGTCATCTTTGGCCAATAATGACACCCTGGTTGTCATGAATGATCTGTTCTGGCTCGACACCGGCGCTGGCCGGCCCCTCGTCCTGCTGCACGGCGGCTTCGTGGACCACAGCATGTGGGATGACCAGATTCCCGTCTTCGCCTCGCGGTATCGCGTCATCGCGCCCGACGCCCGCGGTCACGGCCGGTCTGCCAACGCCACCGAGCCGTTCCGACCCACCGATGACCTCGCCGCACTGCTACGCCACCTGGACACCGGTCCCGCGATCCTGGTGGGAGTCTCCATGGGGGCGAGCATCGCGGTCGACACCGCGCTGGAGCACCCGGAACTGGTCGACGCCGTGGTCGTCGGCGGTGCTGGGACCAGCGAGCCGTATTTCACCGACCCCTGGACCACCCGGGCCCTGGCCGTGTGGCACTCGGCGATGGCCGTCGGTGATCTTGATGCCTCGGTCGAGGCGTTCACGCTCTTCGCCGCGGGCCCGCACCGCACCCTCGACGATCTCGATCCCGAGGTTGTGAGCCGCCTGCGCCGGATGGCCCGGGGCACGATGTCCAAGCACACCGGCGACGAACCCGACCGGCTCGTGCCGGTGCGCGACACCTGGGACCGCGCCGCCAAGATCGACGTTCCCGTGCTGGCCATCAACGGCAGCTTCGACTCGCCTGACCACATCGGCATGGCCGAACGCCTCGTCAGCACCGTTGCCAACGGCGGCGCGATCTCGGTCGACGGGAGCGCCCACTACCCCAACATGGAGCGCCCGGCCGTCTACAACGAGATCCTCGAAGACTTCCTGCGCACCTTGTGACCACACCGCCGACGGTTCCGATGAGGTAGTCCGCGCGGTGGCGTCCTTTGTGAGGGTGTCGATCTGGACGGGCCTGCGGGGCGCGGCCAGATCCAGCCCGATCGCCAGGCAGACAACCGAGCCGGAGTGTGCCTCCAGGTCCAGCGCCGGTCCGTTGTGGACGGCCTGACCTGGCCACAGCCAAAGTACCGCGCCGGAGTCGCGGCAGGTTTGTGAAAGCGATGATCTGCTCACAGCGCCACCATCTCCTGTGAACGAGTTTTTGAGACATGGGACGCGAGTCCGTGCTCATCATCGCCGTGGCGCTCTTCTGTCTGAGGATGGGCGTGTACGGACTCACCTCTCCGGAACCTGGGTCGTAAGGCCTTTGTTCTCCCCAAAAGCTTTCCCCCTTATTAGGAGACATATAGCGTTATTTATCGGACCGAGGGCGGTGGGGTTTGTCCGCCTGTGAGGCCAGGGGGGGAATGCCGTGTCCGGTCCGCACCCGCTGGCCGAAGACGATCCCCGGCAGGTCGGTGACTATCGGCCGTCGTCCCCTGCGCGATCATCGAGCCGTCCTTCATGGCCAGGATGGTGTCGGAGTGGCAGGAGGCGAAGTTGATGTCGTGCACGACCATGACCACGGTCTTGCCGTAGTCGTCGGCCATCCGTCGCGGGCGCCGCATCATGTGCACCGCGTGCCGCATGTCGAGGTTGTTCAGCGGCTCGTCCAGCAGGACGTAGTCGGTGTCCTGGCAGAGCACCATGGCCACGTAGGCGCGCTGCCGCCGGCCGCCGGAGAGCTGGTCCAGGTGCCGATCGGCCAGGTCACCCAGCTCGAAGTAGTCGATGGCCTCGTCGACGAGGACGCGCACCTCCTCCGGCCGCCCGTCGAGGAGTCCGGCCGGGGTGAGGTCGCTGACGCCCACGAAGAGCGAGCCGGCGGCCAGGACGGCGAGCAGTACCGTCCCGGCCACCAGGTGCCAGGCGCGCAGCCGCGCGGGGAGCGGCCTGCGCGTCACGACAGGCTGTCGCCGACTGCCTTGACCATGCCCTCGACCGAGCTGAGCGCGGTCGGGGCGAGGTACCAGGTGAAGGGGTCGAGGTACACGATCCTGTCGCCCTTCGCGGCCTTGGTCCCGTTGACCAGCTTGTTGTCCAGCACCTGCTTGGCGGCCTTGCCGCTCTCCCCGATGGCCGAGTCGCGGTCGACGACGTACAGCAGGTCGGGGTCGGTCTTGGCGATGAACTCCGCCGATCCGGCTCGGCGATGAGATGGCCGTCCGTGCCGGCATAGCGCGTTTCGTTCCAGAAAGGCGCGGGCCGGTGTGGCGGCCATCTTGTGCCGTTGCTCCGTCATGGGCCTACTTGGATTCGACCCGTCCGAGCGCGTCGGGCCCGGCCGTCAGTGCGTCACACGCCGTCTGCCAGGCGGGATCCCCGGGGTAGAGCTCGGTGCGAAGGTAGGCCCAGGTGAGCCACTGGACCGCGGACACCCGCTCGGGGTTCTCGTCGGTGGTCTCGGCGACGTCATATCCGGAGATCCCGCCGAGCCCGTGCTCCGCGCCGAACAGCGTGAGCAGGGACTTGGGGCTCGGGGAGAGGAGGTACGGGTCGGTGTGCCAGTCCGCGCCCTGAACCGTCAGGTGGGCGGAGGTGTCCTTGTCGCCGGCGACCACGAGCGTGGGCGTCGTCATCTCGGAGAAGTCCGTGGTCGAGAAGAAGGGATAGTTCTCGGCCGTGGACGGGGTGAGGGCGTCGCCCCCTCTGCCGGGCGCGGCGAGCAGCACTCCCGCCTTGATCCGGGGCTCGGCCAGGTTCACTTCCGTTCCGTCGTGCGGATCGGTGAGCCGGGCGCCCAGCAGCAGGCTCGCGGTGTGCCCGCCCATCGAGTGCCCGGCCACCGCGACCTTGCTCGGGTCCAGGCGCCCGAGGAGCTGCGGGACGGCGGCCTCGATCACGTCGAGCCGGTCGAGGATGCGCCTCATGTCCTCGGCCCGCGATCGCCAGTACATCGGCGCCTCGGGGTCGTCGGGGTCCAGGCTCAGCGTCCTTGAGCTCAGATGGGTGGGCTGGATCACGACGAAGCCGTGCGCCGCCCAGAAGTTGGCGAGCGGGGCGTAGCCGTTCAGCGAGGAGAGGTGGTTCGAGTAGCCCTGACCGTGTGAGAGGAGGATGACCGGCAGGTCGCTCCCGATCACCGGCGCGGAGACCCGCACCTCCAGGTCCACGGCGCGGCCGGGAACCGACAGCACCACCGGACTGACCGAGAGGACGGGGGTGGGCGAGCTGATGGTGTCGGCTGTGTGCGTCGATGCACTCATGATGTGTGGTTCCATTCGGCCGGAGGCGGGTGAGGCGGACAGGAGGGTTCCGCTTCGGTTACCCTCAAAGCGGATCGTTGTTCCGGAACAATACGGAACCATGTTCCGCTTTGTCAATCGGTCGTCCGGAAGGAGAGCGCGGTGTCGACTGCAGGCCAGTTCGGGGAGGTGCCGGCCCGAAGCAAGCGGGCCGACGCGCTGCGAAACCAGCAGACGCTGCTTGCCGCCGCCGCCGCGGTGTTCGTCACCTCCGGCGTCGACGCGCCGATCCGTGAGATCGCGGCCAGAGCCGGTGTCGGGATCGGGACGATCTACCGCCACTTCCCGGCTCGGGCGGATCTCGTCGTCGCCGTCTACCGCCACCAGGTCGAGGCCTGCGCCGAGGCCGGCCCGACCCTGCTGGCCAACGCCGACTCGCCGTTCGCGGCACTGCGCGAGTGGGTCGACCTCTTCGTTGACTTCCTGGTCACGAAGCACGGACTCGCCAACGCGCTGCAATCGGACAGCGGCGGCTTCGACGCGCTGCACACCTACTTCCTCGACCGCCTGGTGCCCGTCTGCACGCAGTTGCTCGACGCCGCGGTCGACGCCGGCGAAATCAGGCCAGGTACGCACGCCTACGAGCTGATGCGCGGCATCGGCAACCTCTGCGTCGGACGTGACAGCGACCCCCGCTATGACCCCCGCCGACTGGTCGAACTGCTCCTTCGGGGACTACGGCGAGCGCAGTCGTCCTGATGCCGGTGGGGAGCCCGACTCCTGCGAGGGACTGTTCGGAATTGCCGATGCGTATGTCACCGGTTCGGTGTGCGGCCATCGATCGTGTGGGACAGTCGTGGCACTGTTGTCTATGCGGTTTCGAAGCGGGAGCTATGGCGGCGGAGTTTCAGCTCGGCGATTACATTCTGGTTCAGGACGACAGGACCCTTGAAATCTTTCACCGGGGTCTGGCTGAGAGCAGTCGCTACCATGTGGTGTTTCTTGGGGTGGATGCCCAGCCGCACGGCGATGGGTTCAAGGTTCGGGTCGGCACGAGGCAGGGAGACGACCAGGTCACGGGCGGGGTGAGACTGAAGATGAACCAGGAGGAGTTCGCGCGGTTTCGTGATTTCATCGCCTTGGCCATCGCGGCGCGCGACCGGGTGATCCCTCTGAACGAGCCCTGAACCATAGGGGCTTCAGTGCGAAAGGGCTGCCCCCGCTCATGGCGCGTCCTGCCAGGGCCTTGAAGAAGGAAAGCGGGTAACGAGAATCGAACCCGCTCTGCGTAAAGCGGCCGGGGCCGGTCGTGAGCGACCCCTCGTTACCGGGGTTGATGGCACGACGATCACCGTGGGAACGTACCGCGCCGGTCAGGAGAAGTGGGCTTCGGGGGCCGGCCAGGCCCCGTCTTCGGTGAACTGCGATCCCCAGTAGAACGGGTTCACGTCGCGAAGGGTGCGAGCGCTCCACCCCGTCACGCTGGAGTCGTCGGGCACACCGACCTGGACATCAGGCCCCCACAAGGCCAGGCGCTCCTGGCAGATGCCACACGGGGGAAGGACGAGGACGCGCTCACGTTCGGGGTCCCGATATACGCACACGGAGGCGGTGATCTTCTTGTCGAGCGTGTAGGCCTGGCAGATGGCACCGGTCTCATGGCATAGGGAGACTCCGCCGTTGAGGTTGTCCAGGCCGACGCTGGTGAGGATCCGCCCGTCATCCAAGTAGACGGCCGCGGCACCACCCTCCTCCCCGGCAGGCCATCGCCGATCCATCTGTGCGATGGCCGCGTTGACAAGACTTTGATCAAGCTGCATGTAGGAATCGTGACACATCAAGACTCGGCAGAGCCCCGCCGGCCACCCGGTAGACCGCCCAGGCACATATCGCGATCACCTTGGAGCCCAGGCCCCCGCCGGAGGCCTGGAAGACGGTGCGGCAAGTGGTAAAAAGCGGTAGCGATCAGGAGAGCGGATCGCGCGGCGTCTGGACGCGAAATCGTCTCCTCGGGACAGCCCGAGGCGATAGTGGGTGTGGTTCTTCCCGGATGGCATGTCCGAGGCCGGGCTCTCCTCATGAGGTTCGTGATGGCGTGTATCCCCGGTGGATCAAAGGGATAACGTACGTCGAATGACGCCGACCGTGTCCTCATCCTGGACGGCGGCGTCATCACCGCGGACGACCCCCATCGGAACCGCCTCACCACCGACGAGAACTACCGCCTGGCCGTGGCCCGGTGACGAAGAACAGCGGAACTGTGATTCTTGACCTACGGCCCGTTTGGGCCTGCCACTCTCGACGTCGGCGAAAATTCCGTCAGCGCTCGGTGGGCGGCTCCATCCGTCCTGACGGCAGGTCCCGCAGCCGGCGTAGGGGCGAGGCCAGCAGGATCAGCCCGCTGAGGGCGAAGATGCTCAGCATGATCCACAGTGTGGCCCTGACACTGAACGTGACGGCCAGCGTTCCTGCCAGCAGGGCGCCCAGCGGCATCGCGCCGAAGTTGACCACCTGGCTGCTGGTGCTCACCCTCCCCATGAGTGCCGTGGGTACGTAGCCCTGGGTGAAACCCGAGAAGATCACGTTCCCCGCGACGACGCCGGCGATGATCACGATGCTGGCGATGACGAACGGCACCAGCATCACCCCCTGATCGGCACATGCGATGAACAGGCCGGCCGGAGGCAGTGCGGCCTTGCCGACCAGGAAGGCACGGGCACTGCCCAGCCGCGCCGCCAGCGGCCGCGCCGCGAAGGCGCCGATGACGCCTCCCAGGCTGGTCACGGCGATCAGCGCGCCGGTCGTCGCCGCGCTCAGCCCGACGTCGTCAACCAGGAAGACGACCAGAAGGGACGTGTAGCCGGTCAGCGCCAGGTTGGCGACGCACCCGTAGAGCATGTTGCCGCGCAGCAGCGGGTCGGCCACGACCGTCCGCATCCCCTCCCGGATCTCGCTGCGCAGCCGTCGCCGCGGGCCCCTCTCGACGACCTCCCGGTGCCCGATGCCCTGGAGGCAGAGGGCGGAGACGGCGAAACTCGCGGCGTCCACCAGGAGCCCGCCGACAGCCGAGAACAGTTGCGCGACCAACCCGGCCACGCCCGGCCCCGCCAGGTTGGCCACCTGCTCGCTGCCCTGCAGCTTGGCATTGGCCTCCAGCAGGTCCTCGCTCTGAACCAGGGAGGGCAGATACGCGCGGTAGGCGGTCGCGAAGAACACCTTCGCCGTGCCCGCGACCAGGGCGACCAAGGCGAGCTGGACGGTGGTCAGCATGCCCAGGACGGCCGTGACCGGCACGCTCAGAAAAGCAGCCATCGACACGTAGTCGGCCACCAGCATCACCGTGCGCCGTGGGAGCCGGTCCACCCAGGCGCCCGCGGGCAAGCCGATGACCAGCCACGGCAGCCACGTGGCCGCCGCGAGCACACTGACCTCGAACGCGGAGGCGTGCAATGTGGTCACCGCGACCAGCGGGAGGGCGACGCTGGTGACCGAGCTGCCCAGGCTGCTGGCACTCTCGCCGATCCAGAGCAGCCGGAAGTCACGCCCGCGGAGCAGGCCGAACCGGGGCGGCCGGACGATGGGGGTGGTGGGGGTGGTGGGGGCCTGGGTCATGGCTGCCCTGGCACCGCCCGGGCGAAGGCGAACACGGTCTCGCGGTCTCTGCCGTCGTCGGGTAGCTCGCGTTCGGCCCATCGGGTCATCACCGCGGCGATCTCGGCGGCGAACTCGGCCAGCTCGTCGTCGGTCACGTGGAGCCAGGTCTCGCTGGAGAAGGGACCGCGCGGCCAGCTTGTGGGTTCTCCGTCGGTCCTGCGGAACACCGCGGATGGCATCCAGATCGTCGTCGCCGTGCTCACTCGTCGACGGTTCCGACCTCACCGTGAACCCGCTCCTGATGATCGAAGTTGTCGAATCAGTGGTCCGGCGGCTTCGATGAACCCGTGTCCCTTCCGTTCTCCATGCGCGCACGCCGACCTTGGCCGGCCATTCGCAGGATCATGATCATGATCCTCGGCCTGCTCGCGCTGACCGGCTGCACCCGATCGGCCGAGCCGCCGTCGTTGCCGCCCGACGGCGTCTACGACCACGTCGCAGCGGATGAGAACTCGCGGGCCGACCCCGTCCCGGCCGGCGGTACGGCCGGGTCCGTCACTCGGCCGTTGAAGGAAGCCGGCTGGTTCTGCGCGCACGTCCGGGCCAATGCGGACGGCCGTGCCCTGTGGTGTCGGATCGGTCACCGTGACCAGGCGGACACGGTCCACCCGCAGGTGGCGCAGTTCCTGCTCGACCATGACGACCGCCTCGTCTGGGCGTGGTTCCCGCCCGTAGGGCAGCCGGATAACCAGGTCGCCGCTGCTGCGGCACCGGCGCTGGCCGCGATCTGGTCCGACGCCGGTGATCGCGTACGACAGGAGATCAACGATTTCGATCGCGACCTCCGGAGCCGGAGGGTGCAGCGGATCGACGAGACCCCCCGGACCGCGTGGCGGGACACGCATGCGGACTACAACTATTCCGTGATCGACGGACTGGTCGTCACCGCCCGGGACAATGCGGTACGACGCTGGCCGTTCGGCGCCGAGCGCTACGCGACCACGATGAGCTCGGTCGTGGATGATCTTCGGGCCGGTGGTTACGACTGCGCCTATCCGCCCCAGGAGAGCTGCAACCGCTCCCAGTCGAACGGCTACTTCCGTGTCACTCTCAACGGTGATCAAATCGTCTCGGCTCGGTTCGGCATCGGCAGCCTGATCGAGTCGGGGCGGCAACGGCATCCGCTCAGCCAGGAGTTTCCGCGCGGCCTCACCTTTCTCACCGAGGCGGTTCGCCGCCCGGTCACCGAGCGCATCGAACAGTCCCGGCGGTCCGGCACCGGCTTCGCCGGCATTGTGGCGGGGACGGTCGTGATCATCGACGCGCGTCGGGGCGGTGCCCGCGAAGATAACTTCGCGGCGTATTTCGACATCCAGATCGGCGCACCGCTGGCCGCGACCCTGCCCAACTGATCGCGCAGGTCGGAGTGACGCCTCGGCCCGCCGGTAGTGCGGCGGCCCCTCGTAATCGGCTGATCCGAGACGCGGGGGAAGAAGACCATAGAGACGATCAAGGCCCGTGCCGGGGATCTACCACCGTCCTGGGCCTTTGAGATGGAGCGGGTGACGGGAATCGAACCCGCGCTGTCAGCCTGGGAAGTCTCTATCGTGCCTAGTCACTGACCTGGGAGACGCTGACCTTCGGGGTAGCGCTTCGAGTACCCGTGGTTCCCCTTTGGTCACTCTCCTAGCGGGCACGCAACGGGCATGACGCCGGTACGCCTGCCCGAACCGCATGAGCAGCTCCGGCAGGGGCGCTCTGATCAGCCGCACATGGACCAACGCACCTACCCTCTAGGCAGGGGCCCGTGAAACATGAAGGTCTCGGGCGACCGCGTCGAGTGCGTCCTTCGCCGACTCCGACGTGGTGACCATGAGCACCACCCCGTGATCCGCCACCCACATCATGTCTGTGCCGTCCCCGGAGACCACCGGATCGGTGGCCTTCCTGGGCTCGACGGGCCAGCGCATGACATTCAGCGTAAGGATGTCCAGAGCATCGCTCATCTTGTGCTGTGGGTGGTAGACGGACACCTGAACCATTCGATCACCGTCACCTCGCCAGCGAAGCGCCGTTCCGCTCAGGTCAGCGGCCGTCGTGGGCATGGCTTCCGGCTGGCTGAGGCCGTCAGGCAGGTAATGTACTTCAACCCCATCGACCTTGAGGGCAGGGGTGCCGGCGGCGACTTGAGCGGGCTGTGAGGCGACGACATAGACTTAGGCCGACGGCCGGGCGAAGTCACCGATGGACGCAGTCTGCAAGATCAAGCATGCTGGTTCCCCCTATACGAGGATCGTCCCCGACCACGTGTGGCCCACCATCATCGCTGGGCGACCGTTCGGGTGGTACCGGCCTCGATGCCCGTCAGCGGTTTGGATGATTTCGGCTCGTATCGGTTGGCCGAGCCCATCAGCACTGGCCGCACCCTCATGCGTTGAGATGCTGGAGTAGTCGCGCGTCGCCGAGTTCCTTAGCCGTCTCCAGAACGAGGTCTCGCATGTACCAGTCTTCGTCGTCACGGGGTTCGGCGAGATACCTGCGGACTCCGTCCAACCCTCGGCGATCACCGCGCAGTGCGAGACCCCGCGCGGCCTCTACGGCGATGATCAAGCAGGGGTCATCGAGACGTGCGTATAGCGCCTCGCGAATCACCGCGTTGTCGTCTTCGAGCCCCGCCAGACCCGCCGTCGCCCAGTCTCTGTTCTCGTCGTCGGTGTCCTGGGTCAGTCTGATCAGCGCGGATAGCCCTTCGGCGTTGCCTTTCGGCAGCACCGTCGGCAAAACGCGCGCGACAGCATAGCGGATCACCTCGCTGTCGTGGTCGGCTAGGCGGACGACCTCGGGGAATGCGCGCTTGTTCCCATGATGGTTGAGTGCGAAGATCACTCCGGAGAGCAGGGTGGGATCGCTTTCCTGGGTGGCCATCCGCCGCAGGATCGGCAGGCTCTGCTCGTGGAAAGGTCGGCCGTTTGCGACGCCGAGCTGTGCCAGGATGTCCGCCCCCAAGAGCCGCTCCGCCGACTGCGTGCTGGCGCACAACTCTACGGCTCCCTGGAATGTCTCGGTGTCCCCCCGAATGTGCAGTACGCCTATGATCGCCCACCGCTCCGCGTCATCTGGATCGGCGTACGCGAGGGCGCGCTGGGTCAAATCCGCGAACGGGAGATGAATCCCAAGACGGGGTTCGAGCATCCTTGCGATCGCCGCGTGACCGGTCTCCATGGCCAGTTCTATTGGCCCGTCGTCTGTGTGCAGTTCGGCGCGCACCAGTTCGGTCCCATCCTGGAGCTGCTCACGCTTGATCACAAGGGGTTCGGTTTCCTGGCGCCCTTGCGCCCGGCTCTTCGCTCTGCGTTCCAACTCGGCTTCGATGTCGGTTGAGGCCAGCCTCGACGTGATCTCATAGGGCGTCTTCCCATCGCTGTCGAGAACGCGAGGATCGGCGTCATAGGTGAGCAGGGCCTCAACCATGTCCACCGCTCCTTGCTCGGCTGCTACAGACAGGGGTGTCCGCCCGTTGCTGTCGACATGGTTCGCATCCGCACCGCGGGAGAGCAGCCTGCTGAGTGCTTGTTCATCCCACGAACGCACGGCAGCCGTCAGTCCATCAACAGTCATGCCCGCAAGTGTGAAGAGTTTCGAACTGTCATGTAAAGAGGTTTATACCCATGGCACCGATGGCCGGCGAACGGTCAATATGACTGAGTCTTCTTCGGCCTGCCAGGAATGGTCGATGCCGACGTAGTCGCATTGGTGTTCGAGGGGCGTGCTGCTCAGATTGAGGTCAAGGCGGAAGCGGCCTTGGATCAGCAGCAGAAGAGTGGTGCGTTGGTCGTCGGCGGTCCACTCGGGGCATTGCTGGCCGGCGGGGTGGACGCCCCGCTTCACTTCGAGCGCGTCGGTGGAGCGAATGCCTCCGGCTCCGGAGTCGACGAAGTGGCCCATGAGCCGGCCCCGGTACTGGTCGGCGTCGTCGGTGTAGGAGTTGGATGATCCGGTGAAGCTGAACGAGAAGGTCGCGGCGGGGATCGCGGAGGAGTACCTGGACCGGTGGCGACGTGTCGCGCGCTACGACGAGCTTGCCGTGATGGAAGAGAACGGTGACAAGGACTGGGAGCACGTCACCGGAGAAGACGGCCGGGAGTACAAGGTCCTCTTCTACGTGCTCCCCCATGAGGAGGAGAGGCTCCGGATGGTGGTCTCAGTGAACCACCGGAGGAGGGATCAGGTGGCTGCTGACCCGCTGGTCCGGGAAGCGGTCATGCGCTCAGACGGCATTGTGACCACACCGGCAGATCTGGCCGAGCTGGAGGACCGTTGGCTTCTGCCCTACCGGGGGATGCAGGTGGTTCAGGTCCGGGTGAGTTATCAGTTGACATTGCTCCTCGACGGTGACGTCCAGGTGAACATCGAGTCCACGGCGACGCTCACCAGCGGCCCACTGAGCGCTCCCGATGCGAAGCCGGTCCAGCTGGCCCCTGAACGCCAGGAGGTGGCGCCGGCCCTGGCTCTCTTCGGCGCGACAATCGTGTCGCCGGTTGCCTTCAAGTCTGGTGCGCTGCGGTTGGTCTTCGACACCGGGACGCACCTGAACGTGAAACCCGATCCCCAATTCGAGGCGTGGAGCATCCGTGGTCCTGACGATTTACGCTTCGTCTGCCTGCCGGGCGGTGGACTTTCGATGGGGCGCCGCCGGCCGGGACCGGCGCCCACGCCGCACGCCCGGTCATGTTTCCTAGAGCGCGCGTCAAGCATGTGATGGGATCGACGCGTCAAGTATCAATCGGACTGTGTCGAGGTTCGTGTCACCACCAGCGGCCGTGAGGAGGCGGAGCGGATCTGTTCGGCGGTGGTGGGCCGGTGATTGCCAGATCATCGCTCCGATCGAGTCCGTCTACCGGCGGGAGGGCGAGATCCAACGCTCCGAGGAGTTGCTCCTGCTGATGAAGACCACCGTGGAGCGGTTCGAGGACCTCGTCCGGTGGGTGCGGGAGCTGCACTCCTACCAGGTACCGCAGATCGTCGCGGTCTCCCTGACGGTCGGCAACACCGACTACCTCGGCTGGATCAGACGGGAGACGCCCCCGGCCTCAGGCGAATAGGGACGGTCTCCAGGCCCACCTGAGTGAGCTCCTCCACAAGTTGCGCTCTTGGGTCACGGACATCCGAAGGGCTTGTCACTGGTAACGATCGTCAAGGTGCCCCACGTTGCCGCCCCTCAGCCTCACACGAGGAGCCGATTACGATCCGTAGCAGCCATCAACCAGCGGACATTGTCATTCAGGGCCTGCTCCGGGGTGGATAGTGACACGTGTCCAGGCGTTTCGTCCGTCATTCGGGCTAATGATCTTGAAGCGACTCGCTCGTGCAGGCAGAACGCTTGCGGTCGCGTCTGTATAAGAACAGGGAAGGGCACCCCCAGAAGGTGCCCGCGATCCCTCCAACGGTCTTCGGCGGAGTTGGAGGCAGATCGTAAACCTCAGCGGTCCGAGGCGAACGAGTCCAGTTCATCTGCTCGCCGGAGGTCCTTGGGGCGACCCATGGCGCGACGCATCCGGATCAGGTCTCTTCGGGAGACGTAGTGAACTTCCAGGCCGCCCGGGTCGACTGCGGTGATCGCGCGGTCGAGGAACTCTCGGACTTGAAGGTTGCCCCAGGGGAGCGCCGGGGTGCAGCAGTCGCCGCCGGCTCCGGGGGAGGTGAACTGCACTTTAGGGCGGAGAAAGGAATCCGGGTGAGTTGCTACAGGGTTGCCCTTTTCGTCAATCAGTTGGGCGTTGACAAAGGTGAAGGCATCCGCCAGGGCTGGGGCGTGAGCCGGGGCGCCATCCCAGAGCAGGTCCAGATCGCCGGTCAGTTCGGTGGATCCATGCATGATTCCGGCGACTTGCCCGATCACTATGGCTCGGACGCCGTTGTGATGGAGTGCTTCGAGCAGAGGGAACGGGTCGAACCCGAGGGCATCGTCCGTGCCGATCGTGCCGACGTCGTCGTCGGCGTCCTGGTGGCCCAGGCCGGTGCTCGCCCGGTTCAGGGCCAGTTCACGGGTGCGTCGGGCGGCGGCGCGGAGTCGTTCCAGCGGTTCGTCGATCATCTGATCCATGCAACACCCGGCCGCACTCATGGCGCACTCGAATTTCTTAAGATCATTGAAGGGTACGAAGACAGCTTCTCAGCTCTCCGGAGCGGTTCGAGTTGCTGAAGCAGACGCTGTGGTCACTTACCGGTTCGTGCTCTCGCCGGGGAATCCGCGGCTCGCGTCTGAGGTCCCAGGCCTCGCGGCGCCATCAAGGACGCTGATCGTGGGCGGTCCAAAGCACCTGGTAGCGCCCGGCGAAACCGGCTGTGGGACGAGGGCGGCGCGGGAGAGGCGGCGGCCCGTGATGCGGACCTTTCCTGTGCCAGGCGCACCGAGTCGTACATAGTCACAGACATACGGGGTGAGGAATGGCGACGGCACTGCTCGACGGTGATCCGCAGCGGCTGGGGCCGTACCGGCTGGCCGGGCGGCTGGGCGCAGGCGGCCAGGGTGTGGTCTACGAGGCCTGTACGGAGGACGCCCGCCGCGTCGCGATCAAGGTCCTGCACAGCGACCAGGCCGCCCAACTGGGCAGGGGGCGACAGTCGCGCAGCGGGTGATACGGGGGCCGAACCCACACTGCCGGCTTGGGAAGTCTCTGACGCACCTGGTCGCTGACCTGCGGGGTGACCATGATTACCCGTGAGTCCCCTTTGTTCCCTCCGCTGGCGGGCACGCAACGGGAACGACATCCGGACTCGGAGTGCTCCGTGGTAGATCCGCCTCTGTCTCTCCTATGACTTACGACTGCCAGTCAGCTCCCCTGCTGAAGGGGCGGCCGCCAGAACTGGAACTTGTAGATCTCGGCTCGGTAGATGTCACGAGGAAAGTCGCTCTCCCGGTCATTCTCCAATGTCTTGTGCTGTGCCCGAACGAGCCAGGTGACATCCCGGCGACCCAGGTCAAAAACCTCGTGCACACCCCACTCCCCGTTGTAGAACCCCCTGAGCTGGATCTTTCCCGACCGAAAGAAGACCTTTCCGGTCCATGAGTGATCCCAGGCCGATTCAGGTGTGGGAGGTTGATCACTCCATAGTTCAAGCCGGACATGCGCTGTGATGTCCCGGGGAGTATCGCAGACCAGGGCGTTGGGGCCGACCTCGATCCAGCCCTCTTGTCGCCCCATCCATTCCTGATCCCATGGGGCCATCTCCTTGTGGTTGATGACCGCACCGTCGACCACTATCCAGCGCCCGGGATCGTCATGGACCTCCTCCAGCAGGTACGTGATGAGTTCTCCCGTCAACCTCAGCCCCCTCGGTTTGATTCATGTGGATCGATCAGTATGTGCTCAACGTGGATTGAAGCAGGCAGAGACGACAATTCCTGATCATCGATATGTGAGCCTGTACCGCCAGAGGATGAGGTGTCCGGTAGGCGCGAAGTCCCGGACCGTCGATCGATGGAGACCAGCCACCGCTTGGCGATCGTGAGGGCGATAGTCCAACGGGCTCGGTCTGGAGACCGCCTTCTCGATGTGCGATCATCGGCTCATGGCATTGATCAGAAAGGGCCATGCCGCGTAGGCGCCCTTCCGAGGTCCGCCCGAGACGGTTGCGGTGCGGAACCCACAGACCCTCGATCCACCAGGTTCCCGGTCTCACCTCCCGGCCTATGGCCGCGGTGATCGCCTTGGAATCCCGGTCAGAGGCTGTCGAGGAACTCCACGAGCAGGCGGTTGACGTCGTCGGGGCGTTCCTGCTGGATCCAGTGGCCGCAGTCTAGGAGGTGACTGCCGATGAGGTTGGGGAGCGTTTGCGGATAGGCGTCTATGGCGTCGGAGAGCCACATGGTGGAGGCGTCACGGGTGCCGCCAAGGAAGAGGGATGGCTGCTTGATCGGGGAGCCCGCGTACGTAGCCAGGTCCTCCCAGTCGCGGTCCATGTTGCGATAGCGGTTGAGGGCACCGGTGAAGCCCGTGCGCTCGAACTCGGCGGCGTAGAAGTCGAGGTCGTCTTGCGTCAGCCAGGACGGCAGCGCGCCGGTAGGGAAACGCTCGCGCAGTGTGCCGCCCTGGGCGATGAAGTGCGGGTCTGAGGCGTCCGCCGCAGCCATCGTGTCCGCCGACAGGGCGCTGTAAAACCCAGCCAGCCAGCCGCGCACGTTGGGCTCGATCTCGGCCTCGGCTCGTCCGGGGCGCTGGAGGTAGGAGACATAGAACTCTTGCCCGCCGCCCATTCCCGCGAACACTTCGCTTGGCCGAGGCCCGCCGGGCGGGGTGTAAGGGACGCTCAACAATCCGACCGCACGAAACACCTCGGGCTCGACGAGTGCGGACTGCGCTGCGATCGTCGCCCCCCAGTCGTGGCCGATGATCACAGCGGAGCTTTCACCGAGTGCCCGGACCACCGACACGTTGTCACTGATCAAGTCGAGCATCCGGTACGCGGCGGGGTCCTGCGGCTTGGACGAACGCCCGTAGCCCCGTACGTCGAGCGCGACGGCCCGGTAACCGGCTGCCGCCAGCACGGGAAGCTGCCGCCGCCAGGAATACCACGACTCGGGGAAACCATGGACGAGCAGCACCAGCGGGCCGTTGCCCTGCTCGACGACGTGAATCCGCTCCGCGCCCGCTTCCAAGATTCGGTGCTTCGCCGTCATCGCCCCTCCTCGACCAGGACTTGTTGGTCGTCCTGACCGTAGGGTCGAGGGAGGTCAGGGCCTAAGTTCTGTTGCCATTCCAGCAAAAGGACACATCGACCCGATCTTCGGCGGCTGCATGCTCACGGAGATCACGTCCCGCCAGGTCCGCGTCTGGCACCGGGGCCTGACCAAGCACGGTCTCGGCGCATCGACGATCGCGAAGGCGTACCACCTCCTTCGCGGCATCCTCAACACCGCCCTTGACGACGAGCTGATCAAGAAGGCGGGTGTGGAGCGCCCGGTTCTCACGGTGCCGGTGGTCTTCGCGCTGGCGGATACGATGCCTCCCCGCTTCCGCGCCCTGGTGCTCCTCGCCACTTGCGGCAAGCGAGGGCGATGAGGGCTCGGCGGATGTGCTCGTGCCGAGCGCCTGAGGAGCAAGATCACTTGTTTTGGCGCGACGGTGAGAATCAGCCCAGAAAACAATCAAGGCCCGGGTCGGGAATCATCCTCTGGCCTGGGCCTTCACGATGAGAACGGGTGACGGGAATCGAACCCGCGCTGTCAGCTTGGGAAATGCATCGATCACGGCAGTTGGGACCGCTGAACTGGGCGTTCGGCCGGTCGTGAGTGACCGTGGTCGACCCCTCGTCACCTGGTTGATGGCCCGCTAATGGTCCGGCGATCAGAGGTGCATGCTGCGGGGGTGCTGGTCGTGACGGCCAGACAGCAGGATCTCTTGCAGGCTGCTTCTGAGGAGTTCGACGCTGTCGTCATCGATCTGGAGATCGATCCGGACGACGGGCTCCACGTGCAGTTCCTTCGCGGCCTCTGCGGTGAAGTGGAGTGTTAGGCGACCGGAGTTGATCTCGCAGTGGGTCACGCCGCCGTAGGTGGTACCTGCCTGGTCCTCTCGGACGATGCAGTACGTGTCCATGCCGAGTGCGATCTCCTGCTCGTCCGGTTCCTCGGTGGACATCATGAAGATCAGGGCATTCCCGGTGCCGTCCTCGTGCTCGGCCATTCCGAAAAGGATCAGCTCCGGGTCGTCGTCTCGGCCGACGGTTCGCGCGACCATGGTCCCCAGAGAAGGCCGTACAGGGCCGGGTCCGCTGTCTGCCGGAGAGGTGGGGGCGGAGCCGCCTTCTGGCAGGGGCACACCTTCGGGCCAGGCCGCGCGCATCCATGGCGGTGTGAGATCCGGCCTGCGCGGGAACATGATCAGTTCCTCCACGTAGGCCCAGGCGGGCACCTCGATGTCCTGGGCGAAAGGTGACTCCATGCCGAAGGTCTGCATCATGGAGTTGTACGACTTCCCGCGCAGGCTGTAATCGAGCCGGCAGACGAACCACGTCCCCTCGCCCGGCGTGTACTGGGCTGCTTTCAACTGCTGGAAAGTGCCGCCGAGGTCCTCGACATGCCGAATCTGCTGGGAACCGTCCGCCATCCGATAAGTGACCATGGTTGTACCGAAGGTGCCGATCTGGCAGCGATGGACATCGACCCATTGCCAGCCGTCCGGGGCGCTGGCCTTCACAGCCCGCCCGATCTCGATGCAGAGTTCGTGCGCGAGGTCGGATGACATACTCACCGTGCCTTTTCCATCGGGCGAACGAGAACAGGAGTTTATTGGGCGTCTTTCCGGGGGCTACGTCCGATCATGGACGCGCTCAAGCGCATGCTTCGCCCGCCGGATCTTCCCGTCTGCCTCGCCCCACCCCGGAGGGGCAACAGCTCGGGGACGGAGGATCAAGGCCGTCTTCGCGTGTACGTCGGCCGGTAGCCGTTCCTCGGCCATGGGACGCCAACGGTCACAGACGGCCTTGATCCGGAGGAGTCGAGATGTTGGGCTTGCCTGGGACGTGGCAGACGGGAAGATCTGGCTTCCATCTCAACCACTTACGGCCTTCGTGCTGGAACGTCGATAAGTACCCTCCGCCGGAGGCGCTCCTTTGGCAACGGCTCTTTGATGGGAGAGTTCGCAGCATGCAATGGCAGCGATCTATCTGGTTCAGGCTTGGGGCTGCTTTCTGGTTCGTCTTCTGTGGGTGGACTGGTGCCGGCGCGGTTTTTGGGCTCTCCGGATTTCGCGGCCCGATGCCTGCCGGGTGGTTGTTCGGCATGTTCGTGTTCGGGTCGCTCGGGATACTGCTCCAGATCGTGGCCGTGGTCGTGCATGTCTGGCGGGAGCGGAGTGGCCAGTGGGATTCCTGAACGTCGCAATAGGCATCTACGCGCTGACGACCAATCGGCTTCCTCCTCTGGTGCCCGTTATCTGGCGTGATCGCTACGAGCCTCGCCGCTACGGGTGGGGAGTGCTGCTGATGGCGGTCTTCGTCTTTCTTCTGGTGTTGGGCCAGAAGGTGCTGGACTGGTCGCCTGATCTAGCCTTGGTGCTCGTGATTCCCATGATCGGGTGCGTTATTGCAGCATGCTGGCTATTGATTCCGACGAAGCCTTCTCCGGGGGCCTCGTAAGACCTCCCGGTTGTCAGTCGATTAGCTCAGGGCGGTGTGCCGTAAGGGCTCTGCGGGCTGTGACGTATCGCTCGTGGAACTCCTCGGCGAGAGCCTCACGATGGTAGTGCCGTCGGATGACGCGGTCGAGGTCTGCGGCGCGGTTGACGAGGTCGGTGAGTGACCTGCGTTCGATGTCGAAGGCGGCCATGCCCTGTTCCACAGCGGCATCAAGGTCGCCGCGTCGGGCCCTATAGGGACGTTTGAGGTGCCATCCGGGCAGGTGCGCATCTGGATGGTTTCCAGAGTGTGTTCTTCGGCGCGGTCGTTGTCTTCGAGCCAGGTGTAAGCAGTGGCTGCGTAGAAGACCCACTTGGCGTGGTCGAATACGAAGTGGTGATCCGGGTTGCCGGGGAGCGGGAGCTTTGCCAGGGCATCGGCTCCGCGGGTGAGGGCCTTGTCTGCTTCGCGGCGGTCGCCGATGCGGGCCAGTCCGCGGGCCTCTTGCAGAGTCAGTTGGACTTGGGCGCTGGAGTGGCCGGCGATGGCCTGGCCCGTGCGGGCGGCGGTGACCACGTCTTCGTAGCGGCCTTCGACCAGGGCGAACCATGCTGACATCTCGTAGGCCCATCCCATGAGTTCGCCGTGGCCGACCTGGCGGCCCATCTCGTAGGCGGCGCGGCGGGCGGTCTCGGCCTCCTCGCGCTCTCCCAGGTCGTAGTGAACGCACCCGAGCAGGGCCGTCAGCCATCCGGTGATGACGAGGAGTTTCGCGGTGCTGGGCGAGGGTGATCCGTCCGCCGAGTAGGCCGTTGACCTGAGCGAGACGCTTTTGGGTCCGGTCGCGCAAGGTGGCGGCTGAGACGACGGGGTAGGCGCGGCAGAGCAGATCGACGGCCTCGGCGAGAGCTTCGAGCGTGCCGGTTCCGACGTCGGACGCCTGGAGCTGCTGGGCGAGTTCCATGGTGCCGTACAGATCGGCCTCGGCCCGCAACGCGTCCATGGGAATGATGCCGGTGGCTTCGATGAGCTGGCCGGCCCCGCGTCTGTTCGGCCGAAATCCCAGGTCTTCGGGTTGAAGTCCGGTCAATTGGGTGATGGCGATCCGGTACGGAGAATGGGGCCACCTGACCTCTCCGGCCTCCCAGCGCCGAATGCGTTCCTCATCGCACGCCAGGGACTCCTTGATGCCGACAGCTTGGGAATCATCTACTGACCTTGCTGTTCTGAGCTGGGAAAACAGAGGTGCAGGTCAGAGCGGGTCGAGTCCCCGTGATTTCCTGTGAGTGACCGTGGCTCCTCGCCTGTTCTGGCACACATCTGGCACGCGATCAAGCTTCGGATCATGCGCGAATGCGAACACTTCTCCCGCCGGATCTTCCCGCCTCCCTCGTCCCGCCCGGAGGGGCGACCGCCTGGAGATGGAGGGTCAAGGCGGTTTTCGCCTCCATTTCCACAGCCGGGGTCTGGGGCGGAGCTCCCTCCCCCTTTCCCAGTGAGTCATTTTGGTACGGGACACCTGTCATCCGAATGTGCCTCCCAGGCGGTAGTCATCGCCGGGGACAACGAAACGGAGATGATGGATGGACGACGGGTTCGCCGAGTATGTGGCGCACCGGCACTTACGGCTGTGCCGGATGGCGTATCTCCTCACCCAGGACTGGGGCACGGCCGAGGATTTAGTGCAGACCGCGCTGTCGAAGGCATGGCTTGCCTGGCGGCGGGTCGAGGGCAACCCCGACCCGTACGTCTATCGGATCATCGTGAACACCCACGCCTCGTGGTGGCGCAGGCGCTGGCGCGGGGAGGTGCCGACCGCGAGTATCCCTGAGACGGCCGATCCACGCGACACGGCCGCCGAGGTAGACGATCAGGCCGCGCTGTGGAACGCGATCGGCACACTTTCCTCGCGCCAACGTGTGGTGATCGTTCTGCACTATTTCGAGGGACGGACACTCACCCAGGTCGCAGACATTGTTGGTTGCTCACCAGGAGCGGTGAAGAGTCAGCTCAGCCGGGCCCTCACCCGTCTTCGAGTCGACCCGGACATGCAGACCATGAACTTGGAGAGGGTTTAGCGATGAGGCACACCGAGAGTGATCTGCGAAAGCTGCTGACCGAGCATGGCCAGGAACGGGCCCACCACGGACCGTCCGCCCATCTCGACGCGATCATAAAGCGGGGCCGCCGCATGCGCCGTATTCGGCGGGCGATGACGGCCGGGACAGCGGTGGCCTTCGCCGTCACCGTTGCCGGACTGGTGAACGGAGTGCTGACCGGGCCATCCAGGGCGGACGAGACGACGGCCGCCCGACGTCCGGTGGACTCGGCCCGGGTGGGTTCCGCACCAAAGCTCCCCGAAAGGTTTCCCGTGGTGTTGGGAGCCGAGAAATTTGATCTTCCCCTCATCCACTCCCAGCGGTTCGAAACGGTGGGCGTCGCCCGGACGGTGACCTTCACGCCGACCAGTTTCTTTACCGGGTACAAGGTGGTTTGCGACGATCCCCGGGCTTGGGTTGTCACCGCAGAGCAGCTCAAGAGTGGCGAACTGAGCGGTACGGCCGGACGGTGCGGGGGTTCGGTGGGCGGACACCACGACCGGCTTTCGGCGCCCTCCAACTGGCTGAAGCGTCCACAGTCCCTGAAGGTCTGGGTCTTTCCAGCGGACGCCCCGGTAAAGGAGGTGGCGAAAGCCGTCACGGGCTGCCAGCCGATCCTGAAGTCGAAAGAGTGTGACGAGAGGGCCCAGTCCCACGCGCTGATGCACCCCAAAGTGCGTGAACGCCTGTTGGCCGAGGTCGGCGAACAACCAGGCGGGTGGGCCGTCGGGATCTACGACCGCCCCGCCATAGCCAAGTCCGTACCGAACGGCGAACCTTCGACAGACGCTGAACCTCCAACGGAAATCGCGTCCACGCCGGCTGGCTAGCACGGAGAGCTTCACGCGACAAGCGCGTCCTTGATCCGCCGGTTCATGATCTCCGGCACACGAGCAACACCCTGGCTGCGATGACCGGGGCCTTCATAAGTGGAACGGGTGACGGGAATCGAACCCGCGCTGTCAGCTTGGGAAGTGCATCGAGTACGGCAGGTGGGATGACTGAGCTGGGTGTTCGGCCGGTCGTGAGTGACCGTGGCTGACCCCTCGTCACCCTGTCTAATGGCCCGTTAATGGCCCGACGATCAGAAGCCGAGTTCCAGGTCAGGCGTGGTCGGTCACGTAGTTGAAGTACACGGTGAGGCCCGGCCAGTCCCCATCTTCGGTGGTCTCGTTGTGCATGATCAGATCGTAGATCTCGACGTTGCCCAAGCCTTCGATGGTGTCGGCCACCCTGCGAAGAAGTGCGGGCACGTCTCTTTGTCCCGGTCCCTTCGGGTTGGACTGGGAGAAGTGGTGCATGGTGTTGGTGATCCGCACGGACAAGCCTCGGCCTTTCTCTGATCGCGTGGCCGCGGCCATGCCCGTACGAGAGCCGGTTGTCGCCACCAAGTGGGACGGTGGGCCTGCATCCGTCGTGCCTGAGAGACCGCCGCTTTGCGGCTTGCCGTACCCCCGGTCAGCGTCCCCCGGCCGCCGCGGGGCGGCCGCGACTGATGCTCGCCCAGGCGACGATCAGCGAGGCGAGGTAGCCCACGATGCCGATCAGGCCCACCCAGGAGAACACGTTCAAGGCGGTGCCGTAGACCTTCTCCCCGCCGGTCAGCGCGAGCAGGGGAACCCATCCTCCGCTGCTGTCGCCGAAGTCGGGCAGCACCAGCCCGACCAGTAGAAGGAAGAACGCGGTCAGCCCCCAGCCCCAGGAGGCGAGCGGGGAGAGCGCGGCCCGCCTGGCGACGACGAGAGCGGTGACGAGGTGCGTGAGGAGGATCACCGGGCCGATCACGGTGAAGATGAAGATCAACACTAGCCAGCCCGCGCTGGCCACCCTCAGGATGAGGAATAACGCGATAGCGGCCGTCTGCAGCACAGCATTGAACTTTCCGGTCACATACACCCCTTGAGATGAGAAGCCCCGATTCTTTAGGAGCCTACCGGGAATACCCTTAGGTACCATTCCGGCTGATTGCTGAGAAGCTCATCCGTGCACCCGGGCCGCTTACCCCGGCCCGGGCGTGTCAGCGGCCTGCGGCGGCCAGCGCCAAAGGCGATTACTGAGAGAGAAAGCTGGAGGTTACAGCGAGTCGAGCGTGAGACCTGTCGCGGCGATGAACCCGTTGAGCAGGTCGGAACGGTACTGCATGGGCTTGAGCCGGCTTCTGACCAGGGTGGCGAGCTGGTCGATGTCGCTGACGGTGAAGTTGAACAGCTTGGTGCGCAGGGCCGACCAGATGCCCTCGGCCGGGTTGAGATCAGGCGCGTACGGCGGCAGCCGGTAGACGGTCGGCCGGTCCTCGTGCGTGGTGATCCAGGCCCGCATCGGGGTGCTGACGTGCTCGGGCAGACTGCCCCACACCGGCGAGATCGGCCCGCCCAGCTGGGCGTGAGCGGCGCTCAGCAGGGTCTGGAAAGCCTCCTCTCCGAAGCCCTTGGGTTCGTTCCTGCGGCGGTGGTAGGTGGTCACGTCCAGCGAAGTGGTGTATGAGTTGATCTCCGCGTGATCCTGTTTCTGCAGGTTAAGCGGTAAGTGTCTGCGGGATGGGTTTCTGCTGCGGTGTGTCGCTCGTGATGACCCGCATCCGAGTCTTGACCAGGACATCCAGTCCCATGTAACGACGGGCCTCGGTCCACTCGTCGGCCTGCTCGGCCAAAACCGCACCGACAAGACGGACGATCGAGCCGCGGTCGGGGAAGATCCCGGCCACGTCGGTGCGGCGGCGGATCTCCTTGTTCAACCGTTCCTGCGGGTTGTTCGACCAGATCTGCTTCCAGATCTCCCGGGGGAAGGCGGCAAAGGCCAGCAACTCTTCCCGGGCGGCGTCCAGATGCTCACACGCGGCCGGATATCTGGCCTCCAACACCTCGATCACCCACGCGTGCTGGGTGCGCACCTGCTCGGCGGTGGGCTGGTCGAAGATGGTGCGCACCAAGGTCGCCACCCACGGCTGCGCCGATTTGGGCACCGTCGTCAAAAGGTTGCGCGGGTAGTGCGTGCGACAACGCTGCCAGGACGCGCCCGGCAACGTCGCACCGACCGCCGCCACCAGCCCGGTGTGAGCATCGGAGATGACCAGCTGCACCCCGGACAGGCCGCGAACGAGAAGGTCGCGCAGGAAGGCCGGCCAGCCCGCGCCGTCCTCGGCCGAGGTGACCTCCAGCCCCAAAATCTCGCGATTGCCGTTGGCGTTGACGGCGGTGGCCACCAGCACGTGCACGTTGATGATCCGCCCGCCCTCGCGGACCTTCTGCGTCAGCGCGTCCAGCCACACGAACGCATACGGCCCGGTATCCAGGGCGCGGCTGCGGAAGACCTCGACCTGAGCGTCCAGCACCTTGGCCATCTCCGAGACCTGGCTTTTTCCAGATGTGCTTGATACCGAGCTGCTCGACCAGCTTGTCCACCCGCCGGGTCGAGACCCCGAGCAGGTAGCTGGTGGCCACCACGCTGATCAGGGCTTGTTCGGCCCGCCGCCTGCGCTCCAGCAGCCAGTGGGGGAAGTACGAACCCGAGCGCAGTTTCGGGATCGCGAGCTCGACGGTGCCGGCCCGGGTGTCCCACTCGCGGCTTCGGTATAGCCGTTGCGCCGGTTGGTGCGCTCGTCGCTGCGGGTGCCGTACTCGGCGCCGCACACACCGTCGGCCTTGGCCGACATCAACGTCTCGGCCATGGTCTTCACCATAGACCGCAACAGATCCGGATCCCCGTGCTCGATCTGCTCCGCCAGCCAGCTCGCGGGGTCCACACTGTTCGGTACGGCCATCGCTTTCTTCTCCTTCGATCTTGTTACTTCGCACTCGAAGGATCACGCGATGGCCGTCCTCATTTCACGGCGCCACGCCCACTAGCTGGGGAAACTCGTACGCCACCCCCGTGGACGCAACCCTTGAACCGTTCGCCTACCTCGTTGACCAGGGAGAACGTTGGCTAGAGCTCGACTAGGTGTTCTCTCCCGTGAGGTTGGGTACGTGGGCTTCCCACGATGGCCTTTGGAGGTTCCATTCACCCTCGGCCAGGCGTCCGTTACCAAGGCGGCAACTCAGCCCGAGCCGTACCCCTTGACGAGCCAGCGCCGGCCTTCGTTCTGGACCGTGAACGGGTGGGTCCACGGGTCGCCGTCACCGGTGAACTCGTGGGCGCACAGCTTGAAGCTGACCGGGACCCGGACACACTGTTCGCCCGGTTCGCAGTCGATGGCCTCGTAGGGTTCGCCGACTTCGAGGCCCGAAATGTCGATCCAGTTCTTGAAGGGGCCCTGTGAATGCTCGAACTCCATCGAGTGGTCCTCGCCGGGGACCATCAGGGCCAGCGCCGTCTCCGAATCCTTGGCGGTCATCGCCTCCAGCCACACCGCGACGACCTCCTGCGGGGTCGCGTTCGCAGGCGGCATGGCCACTTCGTGCCGGGACGGAACGCACACGCACCCGGCCATCAATGGCAGCACTAGCAGATAGCACCAGACCCGGAAAGTCATGAATCGATATTGTAGATCGACTCAGGACACCAGTTCACCGTGAACGAGTTCTCCATCGGCGTAGTCTCGATGCGCTTCAGGCTGGCCAACCTAAACCTGGGGTCGCAGTGGGAAGATGAAGGTCTCGTCTTCGCTCGCGGCTCTCACAAGCTCATGAACTATCAGACCTCAGGTGGTCCGCTCCCTCCTGAGCGGACGTCTCGTCTCTTCAAGGTGAGGATCGCCAGGCATGAACTGCCAGACGTAACTCCCATAAACACCCTTGAACTGCAACAGGGATTGCAACTGGCTGGCTGGCCCCGGCTCAGCTGACCTCTTCCTTATCAGGACCATCCCAGCCAGGGGCCAGGACTCTCAGCCCAGTTCCAAGCAGTGGTGGGCGGGTGTGGACGTGAGCCGTTGTGTGCCTTTGTTGCAGTACTCGTTGCGGTACGAGGCTCAGTCGGCGTAGTCCTCGAACTCCCACTCTCCGATACGGCCGATCTTCTCAGCGAGTTCACCCCACGTCGGAGCCTCCAGCACGGCGATTCGATCGCTCAGCCACGTGGTCACCTTGTCGGGATGGAGTTCGGCGACGAAAAGCCAGTGCCGACCGATGAGAAAGGGGTGGTGCTGGAGTTGCTCAATAAGGGCCGATGGGGTGCAGACGGTGAGCTGGAACCGTTCCTCGCCTGGTCCGTCCTGAGGGCCGACATACATCTCCAGGAGTTCACTGGCATGGGCCGGGTTGTCAACGCTCCGCCCGACCTCAAGGTCGACCCAGCGGCAGTCGCCCACTCGTGCTCTCATCGTCCAATGATCGCGCAGAGAACTGAGATCTGGGTGCACTGTCAGCTTGGGAATCATCTACTGACCTTGCTGCCCTGAGCTGGGAAAACGGGGATGCAGGTCAGAGCGGGTCGAGTCCCCGTGAGTGACCGTGATTCCCCGCCTGTTCTGGCACGCGATCAAGGTCATGGCCTCTTCCTTGTCGGGACCACCCCATGATCAGAAGCCCCTGATCCGCCTTCGGGTGGTGCTGGAAGGTTGTAATCATGGGCTGTTGCAGTAGACGGCCTCTCGAACGTCGTATATCTCGAATCGAGACCTTGTAGATCAAAAGATCGATCGTGGGCTCTTCTGGACAGTTCAACGCAGGTCAGAGCGAGTGCACGGTCTACTCCAACCGCTTGGCACGGCCTCGGACTGCAACGGGGCCCTGAGGTGCGATTAATTGAATGCTATGATCATTGGATGTTTGATTTAGTGATCCCTCTCGTCTTTGGTTTATTTGGTTTACTTTTCGTCGGTTTCATCATTTTTTGGATATTCACGCTGGTCAAGTTGCTGCGACAACGACGTGTGCTCAAGTACACGGATCCGGTAAGAGCTATGGACATCATTGGGCGCGTGCGTCAGCTAAAGGTTCGAGGTCATGAAGAGGAGGCTATACGGCTTGTTCAAAGCGAACTTGCGATGCCTGCCGACACAGCTCGTTCTTGGGTGAAGTCCATTTGAGCCGGAGTTGCAGTGTAGACGGTCAGGGGCGGTCTTGCCTTGCCCGCGAGTCTCCGTGATTCCCCCCTGTCCACCCTCCTGACAGGCACGCAACGGGCACGGCAAACGCCTAAGCCAAACCGCATTGGCAGCTCGGGAGGCCATCGTTCAAGACAGTCCCATCTGGATCAACATCCCCTCCTGATCTGCTTGGAACACGCTGGTACGGCGGTGAACTGCGACCCGAATTGCAACCCGAGCGGGCTCATGACCTACATGAAGCGTGCGTACCTCTCCCATCGGGTCTTCCTGTCGCCGGATCGAACACAAATCAATTTAGTGTCAGGCCAGCTCTGGAAATCTGCCTTCAGGGCTTTCGTAGTAGCGGGCGATGGAGGCGCGGTGCGGTAAGGCGCCGGGCTGGAGGTGGCGGGGTTCCAGCCGGACGCCAGTGCGTCGTTCAGCGAGTGCCAAAGCGCCCTCGATGTAAGGTGGGAAGACCTCGGATTCCGGGTCGAAATCCCAGAGCATGCCCAACTCTTCGAGGTCCTGCTTCAGTCGTTCATGGGGGAAGCCCTATCGATACCGCGCTCTGTCGGGGGGGCACATGGTGCCACCTGACGCCGGTGGTCGAGTGGACGCAGAAGCGGTCAATGGATACCGGCCAAGGCTGGGGCGCGCCTGATGGTGTTCGCGGCGGCGATCACGGCGGCCATGCTCGCGGCGAGGACGGAGCGTTCCTGGCCGGCGGACCAGCCGATGGTGTCGTCGGTGCGGTATTCGAGCAGGGTCAGTGCATCGCTGTCGTTGCCGGCGCCGACGCTGGTCTGGTGCAGGCTGAGCACGTCGATCCGGATGCCGTGGGCGTCGAGGGCCGCAGTGAGTGCTTCGACGGGACCGATGTCTGTGCGTGTGCTGGTCTGTTCGGTTCCGTCGATGCGGAGGCTGACACGGGTGCGGGTCTGCCCGACCGCCTCCGAAGTGTCGTACCCGACCAGGACGACGGGATCGGTGGGCGCGGGCCGGTGGAGGTAGAGGCTGCGGAAGGAATCCCACAGCTCGGCGGCGGTGACCTCACCGCCGGTGGTGTCGGTGTGTTGTTGAACGTGGCGGGCGAAGTCGATCTGCAATCTGCGGGGCAGTTCGACGCCGTACTCGGTTTCCAGCAGGTAGGCGATGCCGCCCTTGCCGGATTGGGAGTTGACGCGGATCATCGCGTCGTAGTCGCGGCCTATGTCGGCCGGATCGATCGGCAGGTATGGTACCCGCCATTCCAGCTCTCGTTCAGGTCGGCCCTCGGCGGCGGCGCGGGCGTGGTGTTCTGCGAAACCCTTGCGGATCGCGTCCTGGTGAGTGCCGCTGAACGCGGTGTGCACCAGGTCACCGACGTAGGGGTGGCGCGGGTGTACCTCGATGCGGTTGCAGTGCTCGACAGTGCGGCGAATCTCGTCGATGTCGGAGAAGTCGATCATCGGATCGATGCCTTGGGCGTGCATGTTCAGTGCGAGCGTGGCGATGTCCACGTTCCCGGTGCGCTCACCGTTGCCGAAGATGCAGCCCTCGACCCGCTCGGCGCCGGCGAGCACGGCCAATTCGGCGCAGGCGATGCCGGTGCCCCGGTCGTTGTGCGGATGGATGGAGAGGATCACGCTGTCGCGGCGGGAGAGGTTCTTGTGCATGTACTCGATCTGATCGGCGTACACGTTCGGGGTGGCGACCTCGACCGTGGCGGGCAGGTTCAAAATCACCGGCCGCGCCGGGGTGGCATCCCACAGCCCGGTCATCGCGTCGCAGATGTCGAGGACATAGTCGGGTTCGGTGAGATTGAACACCTCGGGCGAGAATTCAAAACGGACGTTCGGCAGGTCGCCCGCGAACTCCAGCACGTCACGGCCGCCGCTGAGGATGAGCTGTTTCAGGTCATCCGGTTCGTAGCCGAGCACCATGCTGCGCCAGGTGGGTGCGGTCGCGGTGTACATGTGGATCACCACGGGGTTGGTGATCCCGCGGATGGAGGCGACGGTGCGGTCGATCAGGTCGCGCCGGGCCGGGGTGAACACGACGATCGTCACGTCGTCAGGGGCGATGTCGGTCTCGGCGATCAGCCGCACGAAGTCGTAGTCGGTCTGCGACGCCGAGGGATAACCGACCTCGATCTCCTTGTAGCCCATCGCCACCATGAGCTCGAAGAAGCGGCGCTTGCGGGACGGGTCCATCGGCTCGGCGAGCGCCTGGTTGCCGTCGCGCAGATCGACCGGCACCCACAACGGAGCGGTCGTGAGGCGGCGGGTCGGCCAGTCCCGCTCGGCGAGGGGCACGTCCACACGGGAGTACACGTCGGCGTAGCGGTGCGAGGGCATCTGCGAGTGCCGCTGCCGGTTCCAAGACGGTGCCTGCTCGGGCACCGGGCCGACGGGCGTGGAGACGCGGGGGAACGATGTCGTGGTCATGTCGAGGGTTTCCTTATTCTTCGGTCCTGGCGACCGGCACAGGGTTCGGCGCCACGACAGGGAGCCGGTCTAGCTAGGCCCCGCCGTGGCGGCGAAGAAGAAGGATCTCGACAGAGAACATGAGTAGACTCTAACACAACTCCTCAGACAAGCAGAGCAGAGAGGGTCGTGAACATGGCGCAGTTGAGGCGGGCACCATTGGCGGATCAGGCCGCCGAGTTGCTGCTGGAGCGGATCAGGTCCGGTGAGTGGGGTCTGGGCGAGAAGCTGCCCGGCGAGACCAGCCTGGCGCCGCAGCTCGGCGTCGGTCGCTCCACCGTTCGCGAGGCGATCCGTCAGCTCGCCGGTCGTGGCGTGCTCGCCTCACGCCAAGGCGCAGGTGTGTTCGTCACCGCGCTCGACGCGCCAGAGGACTGGGACGTGGTGCTTCGCCGAGCCGGGATCGTCTCCGTCATCGAAGCGCGCATCGCCATCGAGACAGAAGCCGCCGCTCTCGCCGCCGCGCGGCGTACCCCCGCAGACCTGCGTGCCATCCGCCGCGCACTTGCGCAGCGAGCCGAGCACCGATCCGACATCGAAAGCCACGTCGATGCCGACACCGCTTTCCACCGCGCTATCGTCGCCGCCGCCCACAACCCGGTCCTTATCGAGCTGTTCGACAGTTTCACCCCGCGACTGCGCGAAGCGATGATCGACATGCTCCGTATCCGTAAAGAGTTCGGCAGCGACGCCGATCACGCCGCCCACACCGAACTGGCCGACGCGATCGCCGACCGGGAAGAGACCGCCGCCGCAGAACGCAGCCGTACCCACCTGCTGACCCTCAGAGAGGGTCTCACGTAGCAGCTCCATGGCCTGGAAGCCTGACCACGGGAGGGCAGGTCCTGTCCGGCTGTCCTGCGTCCTGACTGATCGCCGCGTCGAGCACCACAGGGCGATCACCCCTGAGAACACACATTGACATGAGCGAGGAAGGAGCGCACTTGACCGCCACCGAGATACTGCGCTTGGACAGCGTTGACTTCGTCCGCGAATCGCGGCAGATTCTCACCGACATCAACCTCACTGTCCACGCGGGCGAGCACTGGGCGCTCATCGGCCCCAACGGGGCGGGCAAGAGCACGATCCTGAGTATGTGCGGCGCCGAAAAACACCCCACCCGCGGCTTCGTCCACGTTCTCGGGCACCAGCTCGGCCGCGTCGAGATACGCAAGCTGCGCGAGTCCATCGGACACGTCAATCCCCGCCATCCGCTGCAATCCGCGCTCACCGTACGGCAGGTCGTCCTCACCGGGGCGACCGGTACGACCGAACTCATGAACCGCTGGGAGGCAGCGCCCGACATCCTGGCTCGTGCCGAATACCTCATCGAGATGCTCGGCCTCAAAGAGCTGGACAGTGCGACTTGGCCCACCATGTCACAGGGCGAACGCGGCAGAACCCTCATCGCCAGGGCTCTACTGCCTGATCCGCCGTTGCTGCTACTCGACGAGCCGTCGACCGGCCTGGACGTGGCCGCACGGGAACAGTTCCTCGAAACACTCGATCACCTGCACCGCTCGCAAGCAGACCTCGCGACCGTGCTCGTCACCCACCACCTTGAAGAACTGCCCGAGACAACTACGCACGCCGTGCTCATCAAAGAAGGCCGGGTCCTCACCTCCGGCCCTGCACACGATGTACTCACCACCGAGCTGGTAACCGAAAGCTTCAATTACCCAATCCAGATCGAATACCGCGACCGGCGCTGGCAGGCCCGCGCCGACCGGATGCTCAACTGGCAGTTACTGGAGGCATGAACTGACCGCCGAAACATCTCCGGTGGCCACACCGGCCACGACGCGATCCTCCGCTCATCGGGAGAACAGCAGCGACAGCGCCGGGGCCAATACGAACACTCACACGGTGACACCGTGCGAAACCACGGGTTGAGCGAGCCTCGGGGCAGGCTGTTCTCGGGAGTCTGTTCCCGTATGGAATTTCGAGTGATGCCTAGACGAGAAGTTCCGAAGTGATCAGTGGTCGTAGGCGATCAGTGATCGGGTGATCGGTGCGCCAATTTTGTTGTTGTGCCAGATCGCTGCGGCCATCGCGAGGATGCGCTGGGCGACGCGGACGGCGACGCCCTCGAAGGTCCGCCCGCCATGTTGCTCCAGGTCAAGCTGGCCCTTGAGGGTGTCGTTGACCGACTCGATCAGCTGGCGGACCTTCTTGAGCATCGGTTCCCCGAAACGTTTCTTCTCGCTTTTGCGAGAGGGCCGCAGCAGCTCGACGCCGCGCTCGGCGAGGTCTTTTTCGAACGGCTTGGAGGCGAATCCCTTGTCGGAGATGAGCAGGACGCCTCGGCGCTCGGCGATCAGGGCGGCGTCGAGTTCCAGCATCGCGGCCAAGACCTCGCGTTCACCGAGCTTCGGGTTGGCCAGCGCCCATAAGATCGGCATTCCGGCCGGGGTGCAGACCAGATAGAGACGCAGACCCCAGAACAAGCGCGAGTGCGAAGCGCAATGGCCATAGCCGGCCCGGCCCGGCCCGCCAGCTCCGAGCGCTGGACGGTCGGACGCGACATCCCACACGGCACGGGGGTGGAATCGCTGTCGTGCGCCAGGTGCCGGATCATCTGCTTGATCAGGGGTAGTGCCGCGCGCAGGCGTTTGTTGTAGCCGGGGCGCTCGGGCAGATAAGGGAACATACCCGTGAGATGTGAGCGGGCAAAGCGCAGCCAGCGGGCCTCGGAATGGTGTCCGAGCAGGGCTTGGGCCACCGCGAGGCAGACGAGTTCGGAGTCGCTGAGCAGGGGTGGCCGGCCGAGGCGTCGCGTTCCTCCGATCTTGTCGTAGAGTGCGGTCACGAGGGTGTCCAGGTCGGTCGTCACAAACTGATCTTCGACACCCTCGTCTTGTTCGGTGGCCGGTTTCGCGATGTTCGGGGACGCGATCGAGTTTCGGTCGGGGTGGGCTTCAGACGCATCGCCGGAGCATCTGCTCCACGGGCGGGCCGTAAGGGGCCAACCCGGCGCAGCCAACCATCAGCGTCGCCGATACTTCGGAACTTCTCGTCTAGGGTTCGAGCACTGGTCTTGTCGATCATTCCGGAGCCGGAGTGCTCCCGCCGGAGGCGTTGTTCGAGCTCTCAGCCTGGGCAGCAGCGACAGCATCCCCCAGCTTGCGGGTTACCATGTCGGCTCGTGTCTGCCGCCCCAGCCACTGCGCCAGGTTGGATTTCTGGACTGCCTCGGCAACTACGGTTGTCCCTCGTGTAGTTGTGATCTCAATCCCCGAGTACCCCGCCGATACATCCATGATCTCGACAAGCGGTATCCGCCGGGTCCTCTCATACGGGTTGCGAACGACTACGGCGTCGTCGGTCAGGCGGAGAAGTGGGCGAATGCTTATCAGTACCATCTTTATGGTCCCAGCAGTCGTCAATGGGATGAACGCAATAAGGCTGAGGACTACTATGATGACGGGCGTGTTGGGGGTATCGATGAGCAAAACGACAGCAAAGCTCACCGACCCAAGCAGTAGCAGGCTCAAGGCAACACCTACTACTCGAAAGCCGAGGCTCATTCGCCAGGTCTTTTGTCGCATCGTGTGACCACCGTCCGGTCGAGAGAATCAAGCAGTAAACGGGTGATGAGGCCATGCCGTTCCATACGGTGCCCGTGAGTCCCCCTTGGCGACCCTCCTGAGGCACGCAACGGGCGCGGCCTGAGAACCCCGTGCGGACGACACACCCCTCTCGCCGGATCTTCCTGTCTGCCTCGTCCCACCCCTGAGGGGCAACAGCTCGGGGACGGAGGATCAAGGCCGTCTTCGCGTGTACGCCGGCCGGTAGACGTTCCTCGGTCACAGACGGCCTTGATCCGGAGGAGTCGAGATGTTGGGCTTGCCTAGGACATGGCAGGCGGGAAGATCCGGCTTCCCGCCTGCCAGTGATGAACCCTGGCTCTCGGGCGTGGCGATCATCCCGGAGTCCGGCCCCGCCGGAGGCGTGCATCTTGAGCGATGCCCCGTGGTGGGAAAGGCAACAACCACCAATCCCCCCGATCACGGCCGCCGCATTCCTTGAGGGATTGGAAGGGAACCATGCTCTCGGTGTCGTCGTTGATCAGTTGAGGCAGCACTCGTTTAGAGAGGACACCGATCATGAATGGGCGCATTAAGGCATTCCTGAAGGATTTCGCTGTGGAAATCTTCGGCGGCATAGCCTTGTATATCGTAGGGCTGGCTGTGATCTCCGGAGTGGTTGTTCTGTTTCGCGGGCCTGAGCGGGGCCTGCCAGACTTCGTTTGGGACCTGCCTGAATTCGTCTATTGGATCGCCGCCGGAGTTGTTTTATTCGGGATCCGGTGGGCGGTAGAGATGGTGTGGCGAGGACTCCGGACGAGAGGTAACACCTCGCCCGAGGATCTCAGCGAAGACGCCTGATCGGAGTGGATCACGCAATCGGAAGATCTGAAGCGCTGCGCAGGTCGGGATGGTGGTTGGAGCTGTAGATAGCACGTGAAAACTGACCTTAGGCCGACGGCCGGGCGAAGTCGTCGATGGACGCAGTATGCAAGATCAGGCACGCTGGTTCCCCCTATACGGAGGATCAGATGGAGATCGGGTTCACCGAGATTCTGTTCTTGCTGGTGATATGGGCCATTCCGGCTGTGCTGGTGTTCTTTTTTCTTTACTGGGCGATCCGCCTGGCGATCAGACATGAGAAGCGGCAGGTGCCGAGTCCCCAAGAGATCCTGACTCAGGAGCGACGGGAACGCATGGCGGCGGAGCGTGCCGAGTACTTACGTACTAGGCGGTACCGGCCATGAGCAAGCACCCGAAAGCCTCTTGGCTCAGAGGGTTACTTCAGAAGCTGACGAACACCCGTAGTCGGGAATCTCTTACTGACCTGCTCCTTGGTGAGTGGAGCGGGTGACGGGAATCGAACCCGCGCTGTCAGCTTGGGAAGTGTATGGATCACGCCTCGTAGGACGGCTGACCTGGACTTCGGGCCGGTCGTGAGTGACCGTGGTTGACCCCTCGATACCCCCCTTAATGGCACGCTAATGGCACGACGATCAACAGATGAGGTGTTGCGGATGGCGTTTACCTACGCCGATGTTGCCTGGCTGGCCGAAGACGACGAGCTGGGCGATCTGTGGTGTCTGACCTTCGTGCGTGGAGTCAGCGAGGTGCAGGCGCTTCGCCGGCTGGGTGCCGACCAGGAGAGCATTCGGCCACTCACCTATGACGAGTTGATAGACGATGGCCTCTTTCCTGAGACGGTGCTCGCGGGGCGAGTGGGCGAGTGGACGGTGCTTATCGAGGAGAGCGGGTGGACGTGCACGGAAGCCGACAAGGCACAAGCTCTCTCGGCCGGGACCGTGGCCGTGGCGGTGCTGCGGCATGACTACGCATCCGACGACTTCGTCTACGCGGTGGACGGGGAGTTGGTCACGCATTTCAATCCCAAGATTCCCGAATGGCGGCACGGGAGTGATCCCGATCGGCTCAACGACCTGATGAGGCAGGTGGGCCTTAATCCCGACGACGTACCCGGAACCGGTGCTGAGGCACCGTCGTCCGCGTCCGGAGCACTTCTCCTCGCAGCCCGGTTGACCGGCGTGGTGCTGACCCCGGAGATCGTCAAAGAGCCGCTCATGAGTGGCGTCGTTGGCTGATCCGTCCACGATGCCACGTCCGACGGCCAGCCTGGAGAGGCTGGCACCACATTCCGCTGCCCGGAATCTGCCCGCGCTGCGGCACGGCTCGAACTCAAAACCTGCGGATTAAAAGTGGAGGGCTTCTTGTGGGGTGCTCGGTGCTCTGACCTGGCGGTTGGCTGGATTCTCCGGTCAGATGCATCGAGGGCATTCCGCATATTTTCCGGATCTTCATCCGCGCGGGTCTTCACCGGTAGGGCTCAAGGTGGTCGGTGGACCCGATCAGGGCAGGGCTGGCGTAACGGGCGGCAGACAGGTGAACACCCGTGGCGCGTTCGGCAAGGGCGAGAGCCCGTGAGATGGGATCATCGGGAAATTCGAGCGGGTCGTCGTCGTTCAGGCCGAGGTTCTCAACATCGGCCTGGAGCCGGTCAGGATCAGATCCCTCCCGAAGGGAGTAGGAGTACAGATCGAACGTGGTGACCAATTGACCATCGACACAGTAGGCGAAGTCCTCTTTCTTGATGGTCGCAAGGACTGCGGCTGCGGATGTGCCCACAGACAGCGGACCGGCCATGTAGTAGATGATCCCGGCCCAGCCGCACTCGATCAGGACGGTTCCCCCACGAGCCGCATAGGCCGCGACGCCGAATCCAGAGTCCAGAGGACCGGGAGCAACGCCGATCCGCCGCAGTGCCTCCTGAGGGGACAAGCCCTGTACGAAAGTGGCATAGAGCCAGGTCTCATCAGCGTCATCGGTGAATTCCCGGTAGAGCCATTCGTAGGTTGCTGCCGTCGCGCTGCTCATCCCTGTGCCTTCCACGGAAGCCGTATCGCGATGATCATGGCAGAGAGGGCCGACAAATCTGCTTGTAGTCCATGCGTTGTCAGCTTGGGAGTCATCTACTGACTTTGGTGCTCTGAGCTGGAAAACGGGGGTGCAGGTCAGGGCGGGTCGAGTCCCCGTGAGTCCCCCTGGTTGACCGTGGTTCCCCGTCTGTTCTGGCACGGATCTGGCACGGAAGTCGCTCGATATCCATCGCTCGCGGGCAGCCCGGTGGCGCTGCCCTGATAGCCGAAATTGTCGCTGACGGACTCTATGCTTCCCGCCCATGAACAGAGATGAGACCCCTGTCGTGCACACCCAGCGAATGGAGGTGGAGGTGGAGGACTGCGGTGCGGTCTATCTCCTGGATCGGGAGGACTACGGGGCCGGCGTTGGGTTAGATGACTCCCCGAATCACTCCATTGGGCTCATCGAAGTGGAGGGTAAAGGCCTCGTCTGCCTGCATATCGCTGCTCAGTGTGGGGTGGTGGACTTTACGGTGGCTGTCGCCGATCAGGATCCGGGTGCCCACTTTGACGACTACGAAGACATCGTGGAGATCAGTTTTGAGTCCTCGTCGGGCGAGCTCCTCCTGGATGGATGGCAAATGGATTGGGACGATGAAAAGGCGCACAGCCTTCCTGCGTTGCCTGCTGGTCCCGGACCATACCGCTTGCGGTATCACACCCAAGGGGATATGGAGAGCTGGTCCATAGATGGCTACTACCTTCAGATATGGCCCGCGCCGCAGCATGACCCCGCCGTGCTGAAAACTACGAGCCAATTCCTCCAGTACTTACTGAACCCCAAAGCTTGGAAATCGCAATGATCACGGACTTTGGGCACTGGAGCCCCTGGTTAATGACAACCTCGGGCCAGCCGTGAGTGCCCGTAGTTGACCCCTCGTCACCCTGGTTAATAGCCCGAGGATGAGCTGTCTCCGACTCCGAGGGCCCCGGCCGCGAAATGCCATAGGTGCACGTAGAAGGGGAATCGAACCCCTGACCTACAGTTTACAAGATCTCGGTACGCGGCTCCCTGAACTGCCGCGGCGCAGGTGAGAGGCGGTCTTCCCCTGCCCGTGATTCCCCGTGATTCCCCCTTGTTCCCCGGCCATACTGGCACGCGAGTGGCACGGCCTGACCTTCTGGTCCGTAGGCCCCCGAACGATGTCCAGGACCATTCAGAGTCGTTCGTCTTGCTGCTCGTCGGGGCCCTGGCCGCTCAGATCCGTCCGGCTCGGTTCGTGATCGTCTGTTCGAGTGGCTCCCAAGGTGACTCCCCATGTCACCGTCCGCACATGCAGAATCGATTCCCAACTGGGCTTCCCCTTCTACTGTGGAGATCTGGTGGCGGACCGTACCCGGGCGATCAACCGGCTACGGGGTCTGCTGAGTGGGATCTTTCCCGCTCTGGAGCGCGTCCTTGAACTG
>NZ_JOEQ01000030.1 GCF_000721075.1 Streptosporangium amethystogenes | reverse complement strand
GGAGATCATCGAGTTGATCCGGTTCAACTCGCGGATGCCGGATCTGGTGATCGGTGATCTGAACGCGCAGGTCGCCGCGTTGCGCACCGGCGAGCGCCGCGTCCAGGAGCTGTACGCCCGCTACGGCAGGGCGGTCGTCGAGTCCGTCGTCGAGATCGTGGTCGAGGCCGCCGCCGAGGCGGCCGCCGAGGCCGTCGCCCGCCTCCCGCAGGGGTCGTGGACCGCGGTCGACTGGCTGGACGACGACGGCATCACCGAGGACCCGATCCGGATGCAGGTCACCGTCACCGTCGCCGACGGCACCTTCACCGTCGACTTCGCCGGCTCGTCCGGCGCGACCGCCGGGCCGGTCAACCTCCCGTTCGGCGCGACCATCGCGACCTGCCGGGTCGCGTTCAAGGCGATCACCACTCCGGGGGAGCAGACCAACGCCGGGCACTTCGCCCCCCTGCGGGTACGGGCCGAGCCTGGAACGCTCTTCCACGCCGTCTACCCGGCGGCGACCTTCACCCAGTGGACGGGGACCGTCGCCCTGGAACTGATCTACAAGGCGCTGGCGCAGGGTATGCCGGAGAGGTTGCCCGCCTCCTCCGGAGGGGACGTGCCGGGGTTCATGATGGTCGGCATCCACCCGGAGACCGGGGTGCGGGTCGGTGACCGGATCAGGTTGCTGACCGCCGGGGGCGGCGGGCACGGGGATCCGTGCGAGCGCGATCCGGAGCTGGTCCGCCGTGACGTCGCCGAGGGCTATGTCTCTCCCGACGCCGCCCGCAGGATCTACGGGATCGAGGCCGTCCGATGAACGACGTGGTCATTGTCAACTGCACGGTAACCGACGCCCGCGCCGGCGCACCGTCGGGTGCGGCGCCGACCGGGGCTCCGAAGGGCGCCGAGGGGCGGATCGCGGACGCGGCGGTGTGGATCCGGGACGACCGGATCGCGGCCGTGGGTCCCCGCGAGCAGGTCCTGGCGCGGGTGGGGGAGGCCCAGCGGCTCGATCTCGACGGCGCCTACGTCACCCCCGGCCTGGTCAACATGCACACCCACCTGTCCCTGTCGCTGCCCGGCCAGGGAGGCGACAACGTCAAGAACATGACGGCGCACGAACTCGTCCTCTACATGGCCGACGGTGCCCGCCGTACCCTGCACTGCGGGGTCACCACGGTGCGGTGCGTGGCAGAGAAGGACCACGCCGACTTCGCGCTGCGCCGTGCCATCGAGTCGGGCAGGGCGACCGGGCCGCGCATCTTCACCGCGGGCCAGGCCCTGGTCTGCACCGGCGGCCACGGCCACGAGGCGAACGACACCATGGAGTGCGACGGAGTCGACGGGTTCCGGCGCGGGGTGCGCACCCAGGTCAAGGCGGGTGCCGACCTCATCAAGATCATGATCTCCGGTGGCATCGCCGGGGAGCACGAGAGCATCGAGACCCCGCAGCTGTTCTCCGACGAGATGGCGGCGGCACTGCAGACCGCGCACGCCTGGGGCCGGAAGGTCACCGCGCACGCGGGCCCGGCGACGGTGATCGCCGAGGCCGTCGAGCTGGGCCTCGACTGCGTGGAGCACGGCTATCAGCTCACCCCCGAGGTCGCGAAGAGAATGGCCGGGCGCGGCACGGCCCTGGTGCCGACGCTGCTCGTCACCCGCTGCAAGGAGTTCTTCGACGAGCTCGGGGTGCCGGAGTGGATGCAGTGCCGCTCGCTCGGCGCGGGCCCCCGGCATCTGGAGAGCTACGCCATGGCCCTCGACGCCGGGGTGGACGTCCTGCTGGGCAGCGACATGCCGCCGTTCTGGGACTTCGAGGGGACCAACGCCTCGGTGCGCGAGCTGGAGTGCATGTCCGAGGGAGGTCTCGGCCCGGCGGGAGCGCTCTACGCGGGCACGCTCGGCCCGGTGCGCTGGCTTGGCGCCGACGCCGACCTCGGCACCGTCGAGGTCGGCAAGTACGCGGACCTTATCGCCATGGACGCGGACCCGCTCGCGGACACCTCGGCCTTCCGGGGGGTCCGCTGGGTGATGAAGGGCGGCCGGGTCGTCCGCGACGACCGGTCGGGATGGGAGAGGCAGTGAACGCGATTTTCCCGGGGTCTGAAGACCGGGGCAGCTGGGTGAGGTACCGGTGAACGGTTCTGTGAACGACACGGAGGCCGCCGCGATCGCGGCGAGCATCGACGACATGTACGACGCCTTCCTCGCGGCGGACCGTCGCCGGTTCGACAGCCATCTGCACGCCGAGGTGACCACCTGGGAGACGCACCTGCCGGGACCGCTGCGTACCCGGTCGGAACTCGACGCCTACCGCGACGAGAGGGACGGCTCGGGTGCCCGTCCCGCACTCGGCAGGCTGGCGGCCGAGGACAAGCAGATCGACGTGTGGGGCGACGCCGGGGTGGCGCGCTACGTGCTCGTCGCCGAGGCGCCGGGCGAACCCGCGCAGTACAGCCGGGTGACCGACGTGCTGCGCAGGACCGGCGGCGACTGGCTCATCGTGCACCACCACTCCGAACTGGTCGTGCCGTGAGCCGGGAGAGGAACAGGCATGGACGACGATGACATGGAGCTGTACGACCTGCGGGTCGTGGTCGATCGGATCGAGGGCAGATCCGTCTGCGGCATGGAGGTGGGCGACTGTTTCACGCTGGAGCGGAGCGCGCACCTGCGGCTCCCGGACGGCAAGCACTTCTGCGTCTACGCGCTCGCCTCGGTCCTGCCGTTCCTCGCCGCCAAGCAGCGCGACCTCGCCCAGGGCGACTGGCTGGCGCAGGACTCCCACTTCAGCTGCCCCGACCCGGAGGAGCGGCTGGTGATGCGGGTCGAGCGGACCCGCCGCCGCCGGATGAACTCCGCCGACCTGACCTGAGGTGATCCCCGATGACCACTGTCGAGATCGGTCTCGGCCTGCAGAGCGACAAGCGGGCCGGTGACTACGCGCGGCTCGCGCGCCGCGCCGAGGAGCACGGCTTCGACGTGCTGAGCGTGTTCGGCGACCTGATGTACCAGCCGCCGATCTTCCCGCTGCTGGAGATGGCCGCCGCCACCGAGAGGGTGCGGCTCGGCGCGGCCTGCCTCAACCCCTACTCGGCGGCGCCGTACGAGATCGCCGGCCAGCTCGCCGCCCTTGACCTGGCCTCGCACGGCCGCGCCTACCTGGGCCTGGCACGCGGCACCTGGCTCGGCGCCGTGGGCATCACCCAGCCCCGGCCGTTGACCGCGCTGGCGGAGGCCGCCGAGGTGGTCTACCGGCTGCTGGCCGGCGACGCCGGAGGGTACGAGGGGGAGATGTTCCGCCTGACACCGGGCACCCGGCTGCGCTACCCGGTACACCGCGCCCGGCCGCCGCTGCTGCTCGGCGCGTGGGGGCCGAAGGGCGCGGCGCTGGCCGGGCGGATCGCCGACGAGATCAAGGTGGGCGGCAGCGCGAACCCGGCGATGGTCGGGGTGATCCGTGAGCGGGTCGTGGCCGGGGCGACGGCGGCCGGACGCGACCCGGGCGAGGTGGGCGTCGTCCTGGGCGCGGTGACGGTCGTGGACGTCGACGGTGCCGCGGCCAGAGCCAGGGCACGCAGTGAGGTGGCCATGTACCTCGCGGTGGTCGCCGACCTCGACCCGACCGTGGAGGTCCCCGCCGACCTGCTCGGCCGGGTCAAGGAGCTGGTCGACGACGGCAGGGACGAGGCCGCCGGACGACTGATCCCCGACGACCTGCTCGACCTGTTCGCCTTCTCCGGCGACCCGGAGCAGGTCGCCGCGCAGGCCCAGGCCCTCATCGACGCGGGCGCGCACCGGGTGGAGTTCGGCACGCCGCACGGCCTCACCGACGACCGTGGCGTGGAGTTGCTGGGCGCCGAGGTGCTGCCGCTGCTGAACCGCTCGTCGAGGAGGGTGGCGGTGCCTGCGGGTGACGCTCCGTCATCCTGAAACCGGATCCCCGCAGAACCTTTCATCCGCAAAGCACACTGCCTGAATCGTCTCGTACTCTCAATTTCACTTGAGTTCAGCATGAGTGAACATTGGCGGGGAAGAAGGAGACGATGTGACGAGCGAGCGTGCCGGAGGTCCGGCGATCAGGACGTCGGCGTGATGGCCGCGCGGGCCGAGGAGCTCCGTGATCCGAGCGGACCCGGCTCGGCGGGATCCGGCCGGGGCGGTTCCGCCGTGTTCGGCGCGGACGGCGAGTTCGGTGAGCGGGCGGCGCTGGCGGCCGACGCCGAGGACTCGGTCTGCCGTCGCGAGGAGTTCCTGCTGCCGCCCGCTCCCGCCTCCTGCCGATACCCCGAGGTCGCCTACTTCGCGGGCAACTCGCTCGGCCTGCAGCCCCGTGCCGTCCGCGCCGCGCTCTTGGCCGAGCTGGACGACTGGGCGCTGCACGCGGTCGAGGGGCACCACCGGGCGGTACACCCCTGGCTGCCCTACCACGCCGAGCTGCGCGAGGACGCCGCCGCGCTGGTGGGCGCGGCCCCAGAGGAGACCGTGGTGATGAACTCCCTCACGGTCAACCTGCACCTGATGATGGCCACCTTCTACCGCCCGGCGGGCGAGCGCACCCGTATCCTCATCGAGGACCATGCCTTCTCCTCGGACAGCTACGCGGTGCGCAGCCAGGCGGTCCACCACGGTCTCGACCCCGACGAGACGGTGGTCCGGCTGCGCCCCCGCCCCGGCGAGGACTGCCTGCGCACCGAGGACATCGTGGACCACCTGGCCCGCGAGGGGCACCGGGTGGCGCTCGTGCTCCTCGGCGGGGTCAACTACCTGACCGGAGAGTTCCTCGACATCCCCGCCGTCACCGCCGCCGGGCACGCGGCCGGGTGCGTCGTCGGCTGGGACCTCGCGCACGCCGCGGGGAACGTGCCGCTGGCGCTGCACGACTGGGACGTGGACTTCGCGGCCTGGTGCTCGTACAAGTACCTCAACGCCGGTCCCGGTGCCGTCGCGGGCTGCTTCGTGCACCGGCGCCACGTGACCGACCCCGAGTTGCCCCGGCTGGCCGGATGGTGGAGCACCGAGCAGGCGACCCGCTTCGAGATGCGGCCCGAACTCGTCCCGGTGCCCACCGCCGACGCCTGGCAGATCTCCAACCCGCCGATCCTGGCCATGGCCCCGGTCAGGGTCTCGCTGCGGATGTTCGCCGAGACCGGGATGGCGGCGCTGCGGGAGCGGAGCCTGGCGCTCACCGGTTACCTGGAGCGGCTGCTCGCCGAGGTCGTCCGCGACCGCCCACTGGAGATCGTCACGCCCGCCGACCCGGCCAGGCGCGGAGCGCAGCTCTCCCTGCGGGTGGCCGGCGGCCCCGACACCACAGATGCCGCAGACCTCGCCGCCCGGCTGCACGAGACGCACGGTGTCCTCGCCGACGTGCGGCGGCCGGACGTCATCCGGCTGGCCCCCGTGCCGATGTACTCCACGTTCCACGACTGCTGGCGGGCGGCCGCCGCGCTCGCCGAGGAGGTGAACCCGGTATGAGCTCCCGTGGCGAGGTCGCCGTGGTCGGTGCCGGGCTGGTCGGCTGTCTGACGGCCTGCTACCTGGCCCGCCGAGGCTACGAGGTCACCCTGTACGAGCGCAGGCCCGATCCGCGCCAGGCGACGCCGGAGCGCGGGCGCTCGATCAACCTGGCGATCTCCGAGCGGGGGATCGACGCGCTGCGCGGGATCGGGCTGGACGAGGTGGTGCTGAAGGCCGCGCTGCCGATGCCGGGCCGGATGGTGCACGCCCCGGACGGCACACTCGGCTTCCAGCCGTACAGCGCCGGAGGGCAGCGGGCGATCAACTCCATCAGCCGCGCCGAGCTCAACCGCACGCTGCTGGAGGCGGCCCTGGCCATGCCCGGGGTCCGCGCCCTCTTCGAGCACCGGCTGACCGGGCTCGACGTCGACTCGGGACGGATGGACTTCGACACGCCCACCGGGCCCGTCACCCACGGCGCCCCGGTCGTGCTCGGCGCCGACGGCGCCTACAGCGCGGTACGCGGGCGGCTGCAACTGCTGCCCGGCTTCGACTTCAGCCAGGACTACCTGGACTACGGCTACAAGGAGCTGACGATCCCGGCACGCGACGGCGGGTTCGCCCTCGATCCCGGCGCGCTGCACATCTGGCCGCGCGGCAAGGCGATGATGATCGCGCTGCCCAACCCGGACCGGTCCTTCACCTGCACGCTGTTCTGGCCCAAGTCGGGGCCCGGCAGCTTCGAGGAACTGGACACCGCGGAGCGGTTCGAGGAGTTCTTCGCCGCCAACTACGCCGACGCCCGCGCGCTCATGCCCGACCTCGCCGGAGACTACGCCCACAACCCGGTCGGGCACCTGGTCACCGTGCGGGCGCACCCCTGGCAGGTGCGCGGCACCGGTGCCGTGGTCGGCCTGCTCGGCGACGCCGCCCACGCCATCGTCCCCTTCTACGGCCAGGGCGCCAACTGCGGCTTCGAGGACTGCGTGGAACTCGACCGCTGCCTGCGGGAGACCGGCGACGACTTTCCCGAGGCCCTCGCCCGGTACGGCGCCCGCCGCAAGGAGCACGCCGACACCATCGCCGAACTCGCGCTGGCGAACTTCGTCGAGATGCGCGACAAGGTCGCCTCCCGGACGTTCCTGCTGGGCAAGCGCGTCGAGCACGGCCTGGAGCGGTTGCTGCCCGGCCGCTACACCTCGCGCTACGAGCTCGTCTCGTTCAGTACCGTGCCGTACGCCGAGATCCAGCCGCGCATCTCCCGCCAGCGCCGGGCGGTCGCCGCCGGAGCGCTCGGCGCGCTGGCCGTGGCCGGGCTGGCCGTGTCGGCGATCCGCGCCCTGCGCCGGCACTGACCGCGGCTCCGCCGCCGCGAGTCCGCACTCACGAGGGTCGGCACTCGCGAGGGTCGGCACTCGCGAGGCGAGAGCGCGAGCGGTGGAGCAGGTCAGAACAGCCGAGGGGTCACCACGGACACGACGGTGGTGACCCGGTCGGTGTCGTTGAACATGCTGTGCGGGACCGTCGACCTCAGGTGGACGCTGTCGCCCGGGTGCAACCGGTGCTCGACGCCGTCGACCTCGTACAGCAACTCCCCCTCCAGCACGAAGGCGAACTCCTCACCGGCGTGCCCGTAGGAGTTCTCCCGCCTGCCGCCGGGCGCGATGTGCACCAGTAGCGGTTCGAGCACCAGGTTCGGCCCCCTGGCCGAGAGCATGCGGTAGGTCTGCTGGCCCGAGATGTACTCGGTGGCGGCCGTCGCGGAGCGGGTGAGCGTGAAGTGGCTCGGCAGCGGAGAGACCGATGGCTGCCTCTCCTCGGTCTCCCCCTCCGGCGGCGCGTCGTTGAAGAACTCCGCCACGCTCCGGTCGAGCGCCGTGGCCACGCTGTTGAGCGCGGTCAGGCCGATGGAGGAGATGCCCCGCTCGACCTGGGAGAGGAACCCGATGGACAGCCCGGAGTGGGTGGCGAGACCACGCAACGTCAGGCCGCGCTCCTTGCGGAACTGCCGCATCCGGGCTCCGACGGCGTCTTGGCGGTCCGGCTCCTCACCGCCATGACGCTCCGATGTGCCCACCCACGGCTCCCTCCGTCAAGCGGCTTGGCCGCCTGTTCGCTCTAGCTAAACATATTTCATAACAAGAGTCGTCCTTCGTCAAAAGGGAGTGGGGAATGGCAGACGGTGATGGGCAAGGCGGCGCGGTTTCAGTGGCTCCGCTTGAGCATCGCGTCGGCGAGCGCGTCGGCGGCCTCGCCGAGCCGGCGGCCCACCGCGTCGAGCCGTGACAGCAGCTCGCGCCTGCGCAGGGTGTCCATGTCCAGCGGCTCGGCGAACAGCTCGGCGAGCCGGGCCTGGTAGAGCTGGCGGACCCGGCTGCACGCCTTGCGCGTGTCCAGCACGGCCATGGTGACCGATCCCGGGGCGTCGATCATCTTCAGCACGGCGCCCTCCAGCTCGTCGAGGCCGTCGATCACCGCCTGCAGGGGCTCGACCGCGAACCGCAGGTCCTCCGGGCCGAACAGGTCGAGTTCGCGCACATAGTCACGGAGCTGGTCCAGCACGTCGTCGATCGAGCGGGAGAGCCGGAACAGGTCCTCCCTGTCGATGGGGGTCGCCAGCACCCGCCGCAGTATCCGCACCAGCTCGGCCCGCGCCTCGTCCCCCTCGTGCTCCACCTCCGCCATCCGGGCGCGCGCGGCGGACCGCTCGATCTCGCCGGCCGCGGTCGAGCGGGCCAGTTCGGCTCCCGCCCGCGCGACGGCGACCTGGCTCCTCACCAGTCCGACGATCCGCTGCCCCGACCGGCCGCGCAGGTCGTCCCAGGCGCGCACGAACCTCCGGGTGCGACCGTCCTTGCCGCTCACATCAGTCTCAGCGCGAGACCGCCGAGGCAGCCCAGCGCCATTGACGACGGCAGCGTGACCAGCCATGCCGTACCCACGTTCACGACGCCCTGCCATCGCACTCTCCTCATTCCCTCACTTGCCGCCGAGCCGACCACCCCTGCGGTGATCGACTGAGTCATGCTCACCGGACTTCCCAGAGCCGAGCTGCCGAGGACGGCGCCGGTGGCCGCCGCCTCCGCGGTGACGATGTGCAGCGGGCGGGTGATGACCAGCCCGCGGCCCAGCCGCCCTCCGACACGGATCAGGCTGGTCAGCGCGCCGGCGAGGAAGAGCGCCACCAGGGCGGCCATCCACACCGGCGGGACCTCGATGGGGCCGACCCCGCCAAGCCCGCCGCGGCTCACGCCGATCGCCACGCTCACCACCGCGATCATCTTCTGTCCGTCGTTCAGCGCGTATGCCACGCACTGGGCCGCATAGGCCAGCAGGTGGGTGCCGGACACCAGCCGCGACATGCGGCGGTAGGAGGGCACCCGGCGCGAGACGGTCCCCAGCAGGTAGCCCAGGACCAGCCCGGCCATGGGCGCGCAGGCCCCGATCGCCAGGACGGTGCCCAGGTCGGTCCAGGAGACCGGTAGCCCGGCGCCGAGCCCCGCGCCGCCGATGCCTCCGATCACCGCGAGCGTCAGGCTGGTCGGCAGTCCTCTGCCGGTCAGCGCCGCGACCACCGCCACCGCGATCACCACCCCCACCAGGAACGCCGCCGCGCCGCCGCTCGTGCCGAGCCCGGCCAGCCGCTCGGTGAAGGTGCGCGCGACGGTCACCCCCAGCAGATAGGGGACGGCGAAGAGCGCGACCACCAGGATCGTGGCGGCGGCCCATCCGGGGAAGCGGGGGAACCTGAGCCCGAGACCGATCAGGGTGGCGCCGTCGTTGGCACCGCTGACCAGTACGAAGAGGATCGCCACGGCGGCGAACGCCAGAGTCCATCCCATCAGAGGCGGTGCCGCCGGTCGTGCTCGGCGCCTGCTGGACACTCGGGCCCCGGGTGGCCCGCCGTCATGTACCTTCCCTGCCCCGGCCGGTGCCGGTCGCGTGGACGGTGCTTCCTGGCGGCACGCCGGGGTCGTGGAGGTGGCGGCCGATCGGCTCCTCGACAGGAGCGGAACAGGCGCCTTTGTGACCGAGGTCCGGCAGAACCGCACGCATGATGAACTCCTCACCCCGGGATGCTTCAGTTTCAGGTTAACAGAAGGTAAACAAACAGGGGCATGCGTCGCTGATCGGAAGATCCGTCGTAGCGGTTCACCAGCGGATATCGGAGCGCGGGGGATGGGGGAAGGTGGACGCCGCCGCGGGCGGGCCGGGTGGAAGGTTGTTACGATCGGCCGGTGCCTGACCGGGGGAGGCGGGGAGTGGGCGAGCGCCCGTACGTGCTGCTGAGCTGCGCGATGTCCGTCGACGGCTACATCGACGACCGCACGCCGCAGCGGCTGCTGCTCTCCAACGACGAGGACTTCGACCGGGTCGACGAGGTCCGCGCCGGCTGCGACGCGATCCTGGTCGGGGCGGGCACCGTCCGCCGCGACAACCCCCGGCTCCTGGTCAGGTCGCCGGAGCGCGGGCGGGAGCGGGTCGCGCGCGGCCTGCCGCCGTCCCCTGCGAAGGTGACGCTGACCGCCACCGGGGACCTCGACCCGGCTGCCGCCTTCTTCACCGCCGGCGAAACGGAGAAGATTGTTTACGCCGCGTCGCCCGCCGTGGCGAAACTCGCCGTCCGCCTCGCGGGGGCCGCGGAGGTGATCGACGCGGGGGAGCCGATCGATCTCGGCCGGGTCCTCGCCGACCTGTACGGGCGGGGAGTGCGCCGTCTGATGGTCGAGGGCGGCACCTCTGTCCACACCCGCTTCCTGCGCCAGGACCTGGTGGACGAGCTCCACCTCGTCGTCGCCCCGTTCTTCGTCGGGGACTCCGCCGCCCCGCGTTTCGTCCTGGACGGGGACTTCCCCCGGGACCGCCACCGCAGAATGGACCTGGCGGAGGTCCGCAGGATGGGCGACGTCACCCTGCTGCGCTACCTGTTGGCCTGACACGCACCGTCTACCGGGAGGTCCGGATGAACGACCACGACTGGCTGGGGCTGGCGTGCGACCTGGCGAGGCTGTGCCCGCCCTCCGAGACGGCCTTCTCGGTCGGCGCCGTGGTCGTCTCCGAGGACGGCGAGGAGATCTCCCGCGGCTACTCGCGGGAGGGTGACCCCCGCGTCCACGCGGAGGAGTCGGCGCTCGGCAAGATCTCCCCGGACGACCCCAGGCTGGCCGGGGCCACGGTCTACAGCAGCCTGGAGCCGTGCAGCGCGCGCAGGTCGCGCCCCAGGACCTGCACCCGCCTGATCCTGGACGGCGGCGTCCGGCGAGTGGTGCTGGCGTGGCGGGAGCCGCTGCTCTTCGTCGACTGCCACGGGGCCGAGGAGCTCGCGGAGGCGGGGGTGACCGTGGTGGAGATCCCCGAGTTGGCGGACCGTGCCCGCGAGCCCAACGCGCACCTACTGCCCGACGCCCCCGGCATCCCCGGCTGACCGGCTTCCCGCCCCGGCCCCTCGCGTCTCGCGGTGGGGGGCCGCGTGAGCCGGTCGCGCCGGTGGCTCGGTTTCTCTCATCCCCGTCTCGCGCGGGGGCTTCGCCCCGGTCGACTCCCCGCTCGTTGCCCGGCGGGGAGGACTGGTAATCCTCAAAATAATTACCTGTAGTGATAAAGACGATCGGCCAATGCTCTTAACTACCTCTATGTCCGATTTTTCGGTTTAAGGGGCGCCACTCTCGGTAGTCACTAGATATCGAATGAGAGGCCCGGCCCCATGAGGTTTCTTAGGGAAGACGCGATATTTCGTGATTTAACGACCGTTCCATTGGCGGCCCACGTACCGCATCCAGGGTGCGCCGGAGGCCGGCGGTGACCGGCACCGTTCTCGTCGCCCGCCTGGACAACGCGGGCGACGTCCTGCTGGCCGGGCCCGCGATCCGCGCGGTGGCCGCGGACGCGCGGCAGGTCGTGCTGCTCACCGGCCCCCGGGGCCGGCCCGCGGGTGAGCTGCTGCCGGGGGTGTCGCGGGTGGTGGAGTGGCGCGCGCCGTGGATCGACCCCACCGCGCCGCCGGTGGCCGGACCGCACGTGCTGAGACTGCTGCGGACCATCCGGGACACGGCTCCCGAGCAGGCGCTGATCCTCACCTCGTGCCACCAGTCCGCGCTGCCGCTGGCCCTGATCCTGAGGCTGGCGGGTACGCCGAGGGTCGCCGCCGTCTCCACCGACGACCCGGGCTCGCTGCTCGACGTACGGCACCTCGTCGACGAGGAGGTGGACGTGCCGGAGAGCGAGCGCATGCTCGGACTGGCCAGGGCGGCGGGGTTCGAGCTCCCGCACGGAGATTCGGGGGGGCTCGCCGTACGGCACCCGTTGCCCGAGGTGCGCCACCTCACCGGGCCGCCGGGTTACGTGGTCGTGCATCCCGGCACCTCGGTCCCCGCCAGGGCATGGCCCGCGGACAGGTGGGCGCGCGCGGTTCAGGACCTGGTCCGCTCGGGCCGCAGGGTCGTCGTGACCGGCGGCCAGGACGAGCACGGGCTCACCGCGCGGATCGCCGCGGGTGCCGGGCAGCACGGTCTGTCGCCGGGACCCGTCTTCGCGGGCGGCTGGATGGGCGGCGGACCCGCCCGGCTGCGCGGCTGGAGGGTGGACGAGCCAGCCTTCACCGCCGGCTGGGTGGACGGGACGTGTGCCGCGACGGGCGGCCGGAACTGGAACGGCCCCCCGGCCGCGTACGGCGGGCAGCGGGGAAGGTCCGTCGTCGACCTGGGCGGCAGGACCACCTTTCCCGAACTCGCCGCGGTGCTCGCCGGGGCGTGCGCCGTGGTCGTCGCGGACGCGGGGCCCGCCCACCTCGCGGCGGCGGTCGGCACGCCGGTCGTCAGCCTGTTCGCCCCGCTGGCCCCCGCGGGCCGCTGGGCGCCGCACGGCGTGCCGGTGGTGATCCTCGGTGACCAGCGGACCCCCTGCCGGGTGACCCGGCAGGGTACCTGCGCCGTCGCCGGTCATCCCTGTCTGTCGTCGGTGCCGAGCGCGCGGGTCGTCGAGGCGGTCGACCACCTGACCTCCGTCAAGGAGACGATCGGATGAGCACCGCTCCGGCCGGGGTGAGTCTCCGCGAGACCGGTGCCGGCGACGAAGGGCGGAGCACTCCCGCCGGGCCCGAGGCGGACCGCCCGGTCATGGTGGTGCTGCGCGGGCTGGGACTCGGTGAGCTGCTCACCTCGGTCCCCGCCCTGCGCGCCCTGCGCCGCTCCCACCCCGGCCACCGGATCGTGCTGGCCGCGCCCTCCGCGCTGGCGCCCCTGGTGCCGCTGATCGGCGCGGTGGACGAGGTGTGCGACGTGTCGGGGCCCGGTCACGTACCGCCGCTCGGCCGACGCGTCGACATCGCGGTCAACCTGTACGGCGCCGGCCCGCGCGGTATCGCCGCGCTCCACCGCACCACCCCGGCCCGGCTGCTGACCCACTCCCACCCCGCCTTCCCCGGCGCGCGCGGACCGGTGTGGCAGGACGGTGTGCACGAGGTGCGGCGCTGGTGCGACCTGCTCGCCTGGTACGACATCGTGGCCGACCCCGCCGATCTGGGGCTCCGGCGCCCCGCTTTCCGCGAGGAGGAGTCGCGGCCCGTCGTCGTCCACCCCGGGGCCGGGTACCCGGCCAGGCGCTGGCCGCCGGAGCGGTTCGCGCTGGTGGCGGCGGACCTGCGGAGGAACGGGTACGAGGTGGTGGTCACCGGGAGCGTGGGGGAGCGGGACCTCGCCGAGCGGGTGGCCCTGCTCGCCGGGCTGCCGCCCTCGTGCGTGCTCGCCGGGCGCACCGGGCTGCGCGAGCTGGCCGCGCTGGTGGCCAGGGCCAGGCTGGTGGTCTGCGGGGACACCGGGGTGACCCATCTGGCGGCCGCGTTCGCCACGCCCTCCGTGGCGCTGTTCGGCCCCGTCGCACCCGCCGTGTGGGGACCTCCGAAGACGGGACCGCACGTCGTGCTGTGGGCGGGCGGCCATGGCGACCCCTACGCCTACCGGCCCGATCCGGGTCTGCTGGAAATCGGCGTCCGGGACGTCCTCGGTGCCGCGGCGCGGTTGCTGGAGGTGGCGCCCCGGGCGTGGCGCGAGTCAGGTCCGGCCGGGGGCGTCGGCCCGGACCAGGCGCAGGAAGGCCTTGAGCCCGGTGATGACCTCGTGGTTGTCGGTGAGACCGTCCACGGTGTCCTCGAAACGCCGGGCGAGCCCGGTGATCCGGCGCTCCAGGGCCTCGTCACCGTCGCGCAGGTCGGCGCCGAGCGTCTCGACGTCGTCCCGGAGCCGCTCGGCTGATCCGGTCAGCGCGGTCACCTCGGTGGCCAGGCCGTCCACCCTGGCGATGAGCGAGACGATGTCCTCGCGGGGGTGGTGTGTCTCCTTCATCAGCGTGCTGACCCGATCGCGCAGGTGGGACAGGTAGGCCCCGGCCGGACGGAAACCGGTGCTCAGCAGGTAGAAACCGGCGAAGTAATAGCCCACGAAGGCGCCGGACAGGTAGGTGATGACGGCGAGCAGCACCGCGGAGAGGAGATGACCGCCGATGGCGAACCGGCGCATCCGCCCGGCGATCTCCAGCGCCTCGGCCTCGTGTCCCTCGGGCACCTGGATGCCGCGCTCCCTGGACACGTGGATCTCGTGGACCACCTGGCGTGCCCCGAAGTAGAGGTTCCACGGCAGGGTGAGGAGCACGATCAGCCAGATCAGGCTGATCGCGCCGAGCCCGAGCGACAGGAATGTGGAGAGCGGGACGTCGGCGTACACGAGCAGCCACGCCGCGACCACCGTGCTGACGAGCGCGACCAGAAAAATCCACCATTTCATGACCTGAGAATTTCGAAGATCGCCAAGCCGGGGAAGAGCGTACGCACTCAGCGGCGGCTGAGCACTCCTACTCAGGTTCGCGCCCGCCATGTCTCCAGACGACCTCCCCGTCCACCCGGCCGCCGGTCGGTGCCGGCCCTGCCCCGCGGGCCACGGCCGACGAGGCGACGACGGCCGTGCCGCGTGCCCTGAGCCGGTCGACGAGGGCGACCACGGCCTCCCCGGCGGGACCGCGGCGCCGGAACCGCACGCGGTCAGGCGGGGCTGACGGAACGGTCGACGCTGCCGGGGGCCAGGACGTGTTCGATGACCATGACGGCGGCGCCGATCACGCCCGCGCGGTCGCCCAGCTCGCTGCCGGTGATCGTCAGATGCTGGGTGGCCAGCGGCAGCGACCGGCTGTAGATGACCTCGCGAAGGCCGGCGAGCACCTGCTCCCCGGCCTCGGAGATGTCGCCGCCGACCACGATCACCGAGGGGTTGAAGAAGTTGACGATCGAGGCGAGCACGTCGCCGACCTCGCGGCCCGCCTGCCGGATGAGCTGGACGGCCTGGGTGTTGCCGCCGCGCACCAGACGGACCACGTCGCGGCTGTCCTCGGCCGCCACCCCGGCCGCGCAGAGTTTGGCCGAGATGGCGGCGCCGCTGGCGACGGCCTCCAGGCAGCCGACGTTGCCGCAGCGGCAGACGGTGTCGAGGGCCGAGGCCACCTGGATGTGGCCGATGTCGCCCGCCGCGCCCTGGGCGCCCCGGTGCAGGCGGCGGTCGCTGATGATGCCGCAGCCGATGCCGGTGCCGATCTTGATGAAGATGAGGTGGTCGGCCTCGGGGCGGGCGGCCCAGTGCTCGCCCAGCGCCATGATGTTCACGTCGTTGTCGACGAGGACGGGCGCGCCGAGGCGCGAGCCGAGCCACTCCGGCACGGGGAAGCCGTCCCAGCCCGGCATTATCGGCGGGTTGACCGGGCGTCCCGAGCTGTGCTCGACCGGGCCGGGGAGACCGACGCCGATGCCGCAGATCTCGTCCGGGCGGTGGCCGGTCTCGGCGAGCATCTCCTCGAAGGTGTGCTGGAGCCAGCCGAGCGTCTCCTCGGGGCCGCGGTCTATCGGCACCTCGGCCGCGCGCTCCGCCAGGACCGCGGTGCCGAGGTCGGTGACCGCCACCCGGGCGTGGGTGGCGCCGAGGTCGGCGGCGAGGACGACGCGGGCGGTGCGGTTGAACGTGAAGGCGACGGCGGGCCGGCCTCCCGAGGAGATGGCCTCCTCGGTCGGGACGATCCACTGCCGGCTCAGCAGCGCGTCGAGGCGCTGGGCCAGCGTGGACCTGGCCAGCCCGGTCAGCTGGATCAGCTCGGCCCGCGTCCTGGCCCGACCGTCGCGCATGATGTTCAGAAGCGCCCCCGCGCCGGCGATCGAGCCGTTCGCTTCGCTAAGCATGCGCACAGTCAACACTCCTTGTTTCCGCCACGTCAAAGCGACTTACGCCCTCAACCTGCTCCATTATGCCTATCGGTGATTTTCTTTTGCTCAGTCATCGACATAAGGGAGCCTGCGTGCCCGCCAGGGGATCAGCGCCGGGCGTCCCCGCCCGGCGCGCCGGGGGCTCGGCCGAGGCGCCTGAAGAAGGCCGCCACCGCGTAGGGGTCGACGGGGTCGGTGAGCAGCTCCAGCATCTCCTCCCTCCGCTCCGGGGCGACCTTGAACGGGTGGCCGAACACGCGCGGGCCCTCCCCGTCGCCCAGCAGCCGGGTCAGCATCAGGTCTCCCGGCAGCGCCTGCCCGGAGAGCAGTTCGTCGGCCAGCGTTACCCGCTCCCCATCCCGGCCTCCGCCCTCGGCGGCGGCCACGGTGATCTCGTTCCCGGAGACGTCGAGGACCTCCCACAGACGCAGCGGCGTCCGCCGCCACGACTCCAGCAGTCCCACCTCGTCGTCGCGCAGCCACTCGGCGCGCGCGTCCAGGAACTCGCCGACCACGTCGTTCTCGAACAGGGCCAGGTCCGCCAGGGCCGGCTCGGCCACCCGGACGCTCAGCGCGATCAGGTCCTCGATCAGCCGCCTGCGGGCCGGGCGGTAGGCGTACGCGAGCAGTTGCCGGTACAGGTGCGCGGCGCGCTCGGGCAGCGGGGCGCCGGGGTCGGTGCGGCACGCGGCGTACTCGGCCGCGTCGTGCACGGCCGGAGCCAGGCCGGGGGCGAGGGAGAGCACCTCGGAGATCAGCCCGGACGCCTCGAACGAGCGGCCCTCGCCCTCGGCCGACCTGGCGATCAGCAGCAGCGCGGCCGGTTCGGTGCGGGGCAGTGCCTCGACCAGTGCCGGGCCGAGCGGCTCGCGCTCCACCTCGTCGGCGATCCTCGCCAGCACCGTGTCGGAGCGGGACAGGTAGGTGACGGCCTTGGAGAGGTCGGCGCCCTCGCCGTAGGTGCGCAGCGCGCTGCGCACCAGGGCCAGCCTGATGATGTCCAGTGGCGCCAGATCGGCGACCGACGCCGTGTCCCAGGGCGCGCCCACGATGCCCACCCTGCCGCCGCGCACCTCCAGCGAGGCGTTGCGCAGCAGCGGGGCCAGCGGCGGCAGCGGGTCGGCGAAGGTCTCCGGGGCCTTCATCAGCAGCTCCAGGACCACCACGTCGACCGGTACGCCCGGGCTGGGCTCCAGCCCCTCCGCGAAGGCGCGCAGCGCGTCGAGGGCCTGCTCGCCGAACTCCTGGACGACCCGCATCACCCGTTCCGCCGGAACGTCGTCCAGTTCGACGGCCGACAGCTCCAGGACGCCGTCGCGCAGGCGCAGCGCGATCACCTGCTCGGGCTCCAGGCGGGCCAGCCAGCCCTCGGGGCCGGTCAGGACGGGCTCTCCGGTGTCGAGAGAGGTCAGCACCCGGCCGCCCCCGGCCAGCGGCACCCCGTCGCCGTCGGCCAGCCGCGCCCACAGCCGCAGGTCGTCGGAGGCCGGCAGCACCCCGCTCGCCAGCTCGGCCCGGGTGACGAGGTGCGTCAACACCGCGCCCTCACTCAGCCTCAGAAGGTCGCTCATCATCCCATTGTTCTCGACGTCCGGACATGGCGACGCCGCCCTCCCCCCCACGAGCGGGGGGAGGGCGGTGCCGTCACGTCAGGGAGAGGTGCCCAGCCCGGGCTTGTCGGCCAGCCAGGCGGCGTACCGTCTGCTCCGCCCGACCGCGTCGGAGTGCGCGGCCTTCGCGTGTTCGAGGATCGCCGTGGCGGCTCTGGCGGTGGCCGCCTCCGGGTGCCAGCCGAACAGCTGCCGCCAGCGCAGCGGGGCCCCGGCCAGCGGCACCAGCTTCAGCCCCTCGGCGGGCTGGAAGGTCGCCTGGCAGAGCGCGGCGGCGCGGCCGACCTTGGCCAGGTGCATGCAGGTGGCCACGTCGGTCTCGTAGATGGTCTTGGGGGTGAAACCGGCGCGGGCGCAGGCGGTGGCGAAGCAGTCGCTGAAGCAGCTGTCGCCGGGGGTGACGGTCCACTGCTCGTCGGCCAGCTCGGCCAGCTCCACCTCCTCCCTGTCGACCAGCGGATGGTCCTCGTTGAGCAGTACGAAGACCGGGTCGGTGCCCACGGTCGACCACACCACCGGCCCCTCCACCGGCGGCGGGCTCTCCCCGCAGGCGCCGATGAACGCGAAGTCGATCCGGCCCAGCATCACCATGGTGGTGAGCTCCTTGGCGGACCAGGAGGTGTAGGTGCTCACGGGAGTGGACGGCCAGGCGGTGGCGAGGCGGTCCATCAGGCCGCCGAGTATCGGGCCGTTGGTGGCGCCCAGCCGGTAGCTGAGGACATCGGCGTTCGCGTTGGCGAATCGAAGCGCCTCCTCCTGGAGTTCGCGGGCCGCGGGCAGCAGCACCATCGCGCGTGACAGGACCAGCTCCCCCAGGGGCGTGGGCCGCGCGCCGTTGTGATCGCGTTCGAAAAGAGCTCCCCCGAGAACCCGCTCTATCCGTTTGAGCTGTGCCGTCAGTGCGGGTTGGGCCAGTCCAAGGTGGGTGGCGGCCTTGGTGACGCTACCGGCCTGTGCCACCGCGCGCACGATCTTGAGATGTCGGAGCTCGAGATCCATACCGGGAACGTAAGGCCGTTACGTTATGCCTGCAATGCAAACTTGTCATGAAATATGACTCAATTTTGTCGAATCGTTCCAAAAGGGATTCTGGTCCGGAAATTGGGGCGTCTTGGGGTGACCGTTGGCGTCTGCCGGGGGCCGAATCCGGAAGATCCCGATTCCTATGGTCGAGAGCCGGTGCCGGTGTCCGGCATCCGAGATTTCCGCGATTCGAATTTCACCGGGGTTTCGGGCGCCGGGCACGCCGATATCCGGTGCCCGGGATTCCGATACGGACGCGCCGGCGTCCGTCATCTCGCTCTGCGAGAGGACCGCCGGGTTTACCCGGCAGGTGAATCGCTTTCCCGTCCCGGGTCCGGCGCGGGCCGGTCAGGGTTCGGAGACGCCACGGCGGGAGGCGATGATCCTCTCCAGCTGTGCCGTCAGGGCGGGCGCCCCCGGACGGTTGTCGACCTCGTCGTGCGGCACGACGGGTGGTTCGTCCACCCTGATGGCCCGCAGGTAGTCCTCGAAGCGGCCGAGCTTGCCCGCGTCCCTGGCGAGCCCCCTGGCCTCCAGCCGGGAGCGCAGCGCCGCACCGTCCGAGCGGACCCAGAGCAGGCGCACGGGCGGCCCGCCCAGCCGCCCGACCCAGCGCTCCCACACCGCCGCGTCGTGTACCTGGGTGGTGAAGGGGCCTTCCAGCATCACCGGGCAGCCGTGCGAGCGGATCTGCCGGGCGACCTCGGTCAGCCCGTCGTACTCGTACCGTTTGATGTGCTCGTTGTACCAGGGGCCTTCGCGTTCCCCGTCGTCGCGGCCGTGGGCGCGGAGGGTGGCGGCGACGAAACCGCCGTAGACGGTGTCCTTGTCGAGCAGCGCGGGAGGTGGGTCGAGCAGCGCCAGCAGCGCCGCCGCGACCGTCGACTTCCCCGCTCCGGGAGGTCCGCTCACCACCCAGAGCGGCGCCGCCCCGTCCGCGCCCACGTCGTTCTCAGTCCTTCCAGACCCCGGCCACGCCCGCCGCGACGGCGGGGGCCTGGGCGAGGCCGGCCTGGAAGGCGGGGCGCCACAGCGCCGGGTCGAGGACGTTGACGCCGAACACGGCGACCGACGCCTCGTCGGGGACGATGTGCGCCACCGCCGCGTCCCCCAGCTCGGCCAGCTCGGCCTCGAAGCGCGCCCTCGGTGAGACGTGCGCCAGCGGTTCCAGGATGACCACGGCCGAACTGCCGGCCGCCAGATCGGCGTTGGTCGCCGAGCGCACCCCGCCGTCCATGTAGCGGCGCCCGCCGATCTCCACCGGCGGGAACACGCAGGGGACCGCGCAGCTGGAGGCGACCGCGGACACCAGCGGCGCCCCCGAGTCGCGTTCCCAGACCACGAACTCGCCGGTCGCCGCGTCGACCGCGGTGATCAGCAGGCGGCGCTCCGGCCACTCCTTGACGGGCAGCCGGTCACCGATCGTCTCGATCCTGGCGCCGGTGTCCTTGGTGGCCAGGGCCAGCTCGCCGACCCGGCGCCGGGCCTCCCGCGGCTCCAGGGACGGGTCGTACAGCACGCCGAAGGCGGCCATGACCGCCTCCATGTCCACCGCGGAGACGGTCGCGGACTCGGTGTCCGCCTGGACGCCGACCGAGCTCTCCAGGTCGACCTCGGTGGTGACCAGCGTCCCGACCACCGAGCCGGCCGAGGTGCCGACCACCAGGTCGGCCTCTCCCAGCTCCAGTCCCGCCTTGCGCAGACCCGTGATGATCCCCGCCTCCCAGGCGATGCCCGCCACGCCTCCGCCACCCAGTACCAGTGTTCTCGTCATGCGGCCTATTCTTACCCGAATATCCCTCTGGAGCCGAGGGGGACGGCTGGACGAGCTCCGGCGAACGGCGTGCCGGCCGATAACCTCAATCTAAGTTGAGGTCAGGGTAGACTGCCCTATGCCCAACAATCCGGAGATAACCGTCGGCCAGCTCTCCTCGCGCAGCGGGGTCGCCGTCTCCGCCCTGCACTTCTACGAGTCCAAAGGACTGATCCGCAGCCGCCGCACCGCGGGCAACCAGCGCCGCTTCTCCCGTGACACGCTGCGCAGGATCGCCTTCATCCGGGTCTCCCAGCGGGTCGGGATCCCGCTTCGGGCGATCCAGGAGGCGTTGTCCGCGCTCCCAGACGAGCGGACCCCCACCAGGGAGGACTGGGCCAGGCTCTCGGCGATGTGGCAGCACGAGCTCGACGACCGCATCAGGCAGCTCGAACGTCTCCGGCACGGGCTGACCGAGTGCATAGCCTGCGGCTGCCTCTCGCTGGACCGCTGTGCGCTGGCCAACCCGGACGACGTGGCCGCGGCGAGCGGGCCGGGCTCGCGGCTGATGGTCGCTCCCCGCCGGGAGTGCGCCCCCGATTGCGGACCGGAGTAGGCCCGGGGCAGGCGGGACCCCTTCCCGGCCCGCGTCCTCTCCGTGCGGTACGCGGTGATCCGGCACGGATTTGTTAGTTGTCTGTTCAAACTATTGACGGCGCGGGGTCCGGCATGTGAACCTCTGGGCGTTCATGCACGCGCATCATGGGCGGTCGAAGGTCAGGGTCCCGTCACCTGATCGTGCATGGCGGTTTGTCCGTTGCATTGCGAAGGGAAGCCGTACATGCGAAGAAGGCTGTTCAGCATGCTCACCGCCGCGGCGGTGGCGTGCGCGTCGGTCGGCGTGGCCGTCGCGGGCGGGGTCGCTCCGGCGTCCGCGTCCGGGACCGCCGCTGCCGCCGCCGAGACGTACACCTGGAAGAACGTCAGGATCGACGGTGGCGGGTTCGTGCCGGGGATCGTGTTCAACCAGAAGGAGAAGAACCTGATCTACGCCCGCACCGACATCGGCGGCGCCTACCGCTGGGAGCAGGCGAGCAAGACCTGGACTCCGCTGCTCGACTGGGTGGGCTGGGACAAGTGGGGCTACAACGGCGTGGTCAGCCTGGCCACCGACCCGGTGGAGACCAACCGGGTCTACGTCGCCGCCGGGATGTACACCAACAGCTGGGATCCCAACAACGGCGCCATCCTGCGCTCCGCCGACAAGGGCGCGACCTGGCAGGCCACCGCGCTGCCGTTCAAGCTCGGCGGCAACATGCCCGGCCGGGGGATGGGCGAGCGGCTGGCCGTCGACCCCAACAAGAACAGCGTCGTCTACTTCGGCGCGCCCGACGGCAACGGACTGTGGCGCAGCACCGACAAGGGCGTGACCTGGGCCAAGGTCACCTCCTTCACCAACCCGGGTGACTACGCCGCCGACCCCTCCGATCCCAACGGCTACCTCAGCCACCGCCCCGGCGTGGTCTGGGTGACCTTCGACCCGAGCTCGGCGACCGCGGGCAACACCACGCAGAAGATCTACGTCGGTGTCGCGGACAAGGCGAACACCGTCTACAGCTCCTCCGACGGCGGGTCCACCTGGAGCAGGGTGGCCGGGCAGCCCACCGGCTACATCGCGCACAAGGGCGTGCTCGACCACGTCAACCACACGCTCTACATCGCCACCAGCGACACCGGCGGCCCGTACGACGGCGCCAAGGGCGACGTGTGGAAGCTCAACACGACCACCGGTGCCTGGACCCAGATCAGCCCGGTCCCCTCCAGTTCGGCCGACGACTACTTCGGCTACAGCGGTCTCACCATCGACCGGCAGAACCCCGGAACGATCATGGTCGCCACCCAGATCGCCTGGTGGCCGGACGTCGTCTTCTTCCGCTCCACCGACTCCGGTGCGACCTGGACCCGCGTCTGGGACTTCACCTCCTACCCGAACCGCAGCTTCCGCTACACGATGGACGTCTCCTCCTCGCCGTGGCTCACCTTCGGGGCCAACCCGCAGCCGCCGGAGACGACGCCCAAGCTCGGCTGGATGACCGAATCGCTGGAGATCGACCCGTTCGACGGCAACCGCATGATGTACGGCACCGGCGCCACGCTCTACGGCACCGAGGACCTGAAGAAGTGGGACACCGGCGGCCAGTTCACCATCAAGCCGATGGTGAAGGGACTGGAGGAGACCGCGGTCCTCGACCTGATCAGCCCGCCCTCGGGAGCCCCGCTGGTCAGCGGTCTCGGCGACATCGGCGGTTTCCGTCACACCAACCTCGACGCCGTACCGCCCATGATGTTCACCTCGCCCAACTTCACCTCGACGACCAGCCTCGACTACGCCGAGACCAATCCGTCGATCATGGTCCGCGCGGGCAACTTCACCGACTCCGACCGGCCGAACGACAGCCACGCCGCGTTCTCCACCGACGGTGGCGCCAACTGGTTCCAGGGCACCGAGCCGAGCGGGATCAACGAGGGCGGCACGATCGCGGCCGCGGCCAACGGGTCCAGGTTCGTCTGGGCGCCCAAGGACGTGGGCGTGCACTACTCGGTCGGCTACGGCAACTCGTGGACCGCCTCCACCGGGCTCCCGACCAATGCCGTGGTCGAGTCCGACCGGGTGAACTCCAACAGGTTCTACGGCTTCAGCGCCGGAAAGTTCTACGCCAGCACCAACGGCGGCGCCTCCTTCGCGGCCACCGCCGCGACCGGGCTGCCCACCGAGGGCAACGTCAAGTTCAAGGCCGTGCCCGGCCGCGAGGGTGACATCTGGCTGGCCGGGGGATCGACGACCGGCTCGGGCATCTGGCACTCCACCAACGGCGGCGCGTCGTTCACCAAGCTCTCCGGCGTCACGAGCGCCGTCAACATCGGCTTCGGCAAGTCCGCCACCGCCTCCGGCTACCAGGCGCTGTACGCGGTCGCAACGGTCGGCGGCGTCAACGGCGTGTTCCGCTCCGACGACGCCGGCACGAGCTGGGTCAGGATCAACGACGACCAGCACCGGTACGGCAACGCGGGCGAGGCGATCACTGGCGACCCGCGTGTCTACGGCCGCGTCTACCTCGGCACCAACGGCCGAGGCATCCTGTACGCCGACAACGGCGGGGTCGTCCCGCCGGTCGACACCGTCCCGCCGACCACGCCGGGTACTCCGGTCGCCTCGGCGATCACCTCCTCGGGGGCGGCACTCACCTGGACGGCCTCGACGGACGCCGTCGGGGTGAGCGGTTATGACGTCTACCGCGAGGCCGGGGCGACGGATGTCAAGGTCGGTTCGCCGACCTCGGCGTCGTTCGCGCCGACCGGGCTGACCTCCGACACCTCGTACACCTTCTACGTGATCGCTCGTGACGCCGCGGGGAACAGCTCCACCGCCTCCGATCCGGTGACCTTCAGGACCCTCACCGGGCCGGTCGGCGGCGGCTGCACCGCGACCTACACGGTGTCCAACTCCTGGCCCGGCGGCTTCCAGGGCGAGGTGTCCGTGAAGAACACCGGCACCTCGGCGACCACCGGCTGGACCGTCAAGTGGTCGTTCCCGAACGGTCAGACGATCACCCAGCTCTGGAGTGGCGTGCATACCCAGACCGGCGCCGACGTCACCGTGAAGAACGCGAGCTGGAACGGCGTCCTGGCCGCCGGGGCCTCCACCTCGTTCGGCTTCGGTGCCTCCTGGACCGGTACCAACGGCGTTCCCGCCAACGTCACCTGCACCGCCCCCTGACGGCGCCTTCCGCGCCCACGAACGGTGTTTTCCTGACGGCCTGGTCACCCCGGAGGGGCGGCCGGTGAGGGAGACCTGCCGGTGCGGCCCGTCGCCGAGGCCGGGGGGTCCAGGCCGTCGGACGCACCGGCGCTCCCGGTGCCCCGTGAAGAACCACGGGGCACCGGGAGTCCGTACGGCCCCGCCCACGCCCCGAACGGGCGTGGGCGGGGCCGTTCCGCTTCCGCCGTTCCGCTGGGCGATTCGCGGCGTAAGTGCTACCTGTCGTCCTATACGTTGTTCGCGGGTATGTCCGGCCGAACGGAGGGGGCCCGGTCCAGGTATCCCCGGTCTCCGACCGGAGGACCCCATGGCCTCCGCCTTAAGGATGATGTAAGGCGTCAACGGCGACCGGGCCGCCCGGCAGAGCCTATTGTGAAAGAAACCAATTGTCCGGGGGAGAGCATGGCGATCTCAGACGGTGTGCGCAACCCTCAGGACGAGACGGGACGCCCGTCGGAAACCGGCGCCGCCGACGTGCCAGACGAGATCGTTGACAGGCGGAACGAGGCCCGTGACGGTTGGAGCGAGGTCCGCGAGACCGCCGACGCCGACGTGCCGAAGGATGAGGCCGCCGGGCGACCCGGTATCCACGGCCGGCTCGACGGGATCAGGTCCACCCGTGCCGGACGCCTCACCCTGAAGATCGTCATCGGTACCATCGGCGCGGTGCTGGTCATCGGCGGTCTCATCATGGTGCCCTTCCCAGGCCCCGGCTGGCTGGTCGTCTTCGCGGGGCTGGCGGTGCTGGCCACCGAGTTCCACTGGGCACACCGGCTGCTGGAGTTCGGCAAGCGGACCCTGTCGGCCTGGACGGCCTGGCTGGGCCGCCAGGGCTGGAGCGTCAAGATCCTGGTCGTCCTCGCCGCCGCGGTGACCGCCACCGCCATCGTCTACTACGGCCTCAAGCTCAGCCTCGACCTCGACCTGATCGTCGAGGCCCAGAAGCTCATCACCCGATAGCCCGCCTCCAGCGCGAAGCTCTTCAGCAGCGGCAAGGGCTGCCGCTCTGACCGGCAATGACAGGTATGTCGGGGCAACGAGATCGGCACCCCCGGGAGTTTTACCCGGACTCGGTCACCTCGTTATCATCCCTGGATGTGACTCTCCGTAGTGTCTCCACGTCCGATCCGCAGGGACGGATCGGCAGAGACGAATAAGGAGAGTGACGTTCGATGCGCGCCCTGTCCTCGATGTTGGTCCTGGCGGCCGCCGGAGCCGTCGCCCTGACCGGCACCCCCGCCCACGCCGATGACGTCAACCTGTCCGCGAGGGTGCAGCCCGGCGAGGAGGTGTTCCTCACGCCCGAGCTCGTCCCCGGGCGCCAGTACAACGGAAACGTGCTGGTCAAGCTGGACAACAACAGCGTGCCCGTCAAGGTCAGGGTCGGCAACTGCCGCGGCCGGTACATCGGGTCGGTGCCGATCGCGGCCAACGACCACGCCGCGTACGTTGCCGCCAGCAGCCCCCAGCCCGCCCAGTGCATCCGCTACCGGGTGAAGAACATGGGCGACACGACGGCCGCCATCACAGGCACCGGCTACTTCTAACTCTGTACTGACTGCGACGCTGGCGCGTCGCGGTTCGACCGCTCTTGTCCGGCTCCTTCCCGAGGAGAGCGGGGTCGCTCGTTCCTCGCGACCCCGCTCTCCTCGGTCCAGTCCCCGGCGCGGCCTCACGGGTTGCCGGCGACGCTGACGCGTCGCGGTTCGGCCGCTCTTGCCCGGCTCCTTCCCTCGTCGAGGGAGGCCGCTCGTTCCTCGCGACCTCGCTCTCCTCGGTCCAGTCCCCGGCGCGGCCTCACGGGTCGTCCCTCAAGGACAGAGAGCATGAAACATGTCCCCAGGGTGGTTCTTGGGGCGGCTCGTCGGCTTGGTTGGAGGGGATGTGGCCGGGTGCTGGGGGGTGGGGGAAGCCTCACGGGAGGCGGTCGCGGGTGGTGATTTCTTGTTATGGGGATGAGTGGGAGCGCCGGGGAAAATGTGCGCTGCGGTCAGCAGACGGTTTCCTGACATCGGAGTAGCGTCCGAAGTCAGGAGGAGTCCCCGTGAGCCTTGCCCGTGTCGTCGAACAGCCGCAGGCGGACATCCCCCGGGAGTTCGCCGAGGCTCTCCGCCCCTATCTGGACGTCCTGGCCGAGGAGATGATCGGCGAGATCCAGGCCAGCGTGCCGGAGTACTCCCGGCAGAGCGGCGCCTACGCCCGCATCGTCAGGCACGCCGTCGAGGAGGCACTCGCCGGATTCGTGAACCGGGTCGGTGACCGGGGGGCGAGCCGGTCCCGGCTGCTGGAGGTCTTCCGTGCCGTCGGCGGCGGGGAGGCCGCGGAGGGGCGCCCCCTCGACTCGCTCCAGTCAGCGCTGCGGATCTGCGCCAGGGTGGCGTGGCGGCGGCTGGCCGAGGAGTCCGAGCAGCTCAACCTGTCCCGGCAGCGCATGTGCGACATCGGGGAGGCGATCCTGGTCTACCTCGACGAGATCGCCGCCGCGGCGGCCGACGGCTACTCCGAGGCTCAGGTCCGGGTGGCGGGAGAACTCGAACTCAGGCGCCGCAGGCTGCTCGACCTGCTCGTCGCCCACCCGGCCGCCGACTCCCGCGCCGTGGCCGACCTGGCCAGGTCGGTGCGCTGGACCATGCCGCGCACCCTGGCCTGCGTCGCCCTGGCGGCCCGCGCCCAGGGCGATCTGCCCAGGCCGGGCCTCCCGCCCGACGTGCTCGTCGACCTCGACCGCTCCGACCCCTGCATGGTCGTGCCCGACCCCGAAGGCCCGGGACGGCACGGCCTGCTGAACGCCATGGCGGCCGACTGGACCGTGGTGATCGGCCCCGCGGTCGCGGTGAGGGAGGCAGGTCTCTCGCTCAGGCTCGCCAAGGACGCGCTGGCCCTGGCCAGGCGCGGGGTGCTGGACGGCCGCCGGATCATCAGGGTGTCCGAGCACCTCGCCACCCTGATGATCTTCCAGGACGAGCCGCTGATCCAGATCATGGGCCGGGCCCGGCTGGAACCCCTGCTCGCCCTGCGCCCCGCCCAGCGCGACCGGCTGGCCGAGACCCTGCTGGCCTGGTTGCAGAGCGGCAACGCCACCGAGGTCGCGGCCAGGCTGCACATCCACCCGCAGACCGTTCGCTACCGCCTCCGCCAGGCCACCGAACTCTTCGCCGACCAGCTCGGCACCTCCGGCGACCGCTTCGAACTGGAAGTGGTCCTCCGGGCCCGCGCCGCCGGTCTCACCCCCGCGCCGGGCTGAGGCGGCTCCACACTCACCCGGCATCCGGGGCGGACGCCCCGTCCTGCGGGCCCCGCCGCCCGGTTCGGGGTCTCTCCCCGCAATGATCGTTCTCAGACGCGGGTTGTCTGAGACGTGGTTGTCCTGCCGGGCTGTGATGAGAGAGTGCGATGTCGACGCAGTCGCGTCCGCGGCCTGGAACCCCGGAGATGACGGTGCGGCCGCCCTTTTTGCCGGGCTTCTGGGAGAAACGGATGTACGGCTCCTTCTACTATGAAGCAGGGCGCCGTTTCAACAGGGCGAAACAGGGCAAGCGGCGCTACGCCAGCCTGAGTCCTGTGCGTTGATACGGGCCCGATCATGAGGATGCATAGGGTGATCACATGCCTGCCACGCTGAGTACCACGAAAACCAGGGCCGCACTGCGCACCTCGGCACGCATCTCCGCGGAGATGCTGCTGGTCCTGCTGATGAGCGCGGTGGCCCTGTGGGTCCTGGGCCGGATGTGGTCCGTGGTCTGGCCGCTCGTGGTCGCACTGCTGCTCACCACGCTGACCTGGCCGATAACCCGTTTCCTGCGCCGGCACGGCTGGCCTCCCGCCCTGGCCGCGTCGGCCGTGACCGTGCTGTTCCTCCTGGTCGCCGCGGGCATCGTGGTCCTGATCGTCGTGCCCGTCGTGGCACAGTCCGGAGAGCTGGCCACCGGCGTGGTCGACGGCATCAAGCAGGTGCGCGCGTGGGCCGCCGGGCCGCCGCTGAACATCGGCAACGAGCAGGTCACCAGCGCGCTCGACGCCATGATCGCCCGCATCCAGGACAGCATCGGCGGCATCGTCACCGCCACCGTGACCGGGGTGGGCGTCGTTGCCAACGGTCTGATCACCACCGTCCTCGCGCTCTTCCTGATGTTCTTCTTCCTCAAGGACGGCCCGAGGTTCCTGCCGTGGCTGACCCGCCAGCTCCCCGGCCGCCTCGCCGTGGACGTGCCGACCGTGGCCGCACGCGGCTGGGACACCCTCGGCGCGTTCGTCCGCTCCCAGGCGTTCGTCGGCCTGCTCGACGCCGTCTTCATCGGCCTCGGCCTGTGGATCGTGGGCGTGCCGCTGGTGTTCCCGCTGGCGGTCCTGACCTTCGTGACGGCGTTCGTGCCCATCGTCGGCGCCCTGTTCGCCGGTCTCGTCGCCGTGCTCATCACGCTGGTGTCGAACGGCCCGACGGACGCGCTGATCGTGCTGGCCATCATCGTCGCGGTCCAGCAGCTGGAGGGCAACGTGTTCCAGCCGATGGTGCAGAGCCACGGCCTGGGCCTGCACGCGGGGGTGATCCTGCTCGCGGTGACGCTGGGTGCCAGCCTGGCCGGCATCGTGGGCAGCCTGCTCGCCGTACCGGTCGCCGCCCTGATCGCCATGGTCTGGAACTACCTGCGCGAACAGCTCAGCGACCCGCCCCGGGAACCCCAGGCCGACGCGGCCGGACCGCCCCAGAAGCCCGAGACCGACACGGCCGTACCGGCGAAGGAGCCCACCTGATCAGTGGCCCTGTCTCCCGTTCGCCGGGTTCCGGCTCGCGATCAGGTCGGTGACGCCGTCCAGGATGCGGTCCAGGCCGAAGGTGAGGGCGTGGGCGGGGTCGGAGATCGCGTGATGGGCCTGGCCCGCGGCCTGGCCGACCCGGGAGGCGACCGGGAAGCGGGCCTCGTCCATGATCTTGTCGAGCAGCGGGGCGTTGGACAGCCACCACTCGACGTCGGTCATCCCGCTCTCCTGCTGGACCCGCGCCTGGTTGGCCGCGGCCCTGGCGGTGCTCTGCACGTGGCTGAGGACCAGGGCCAGCACGGAGTCCATCTCGACGTCCGTCAGGCCGACGCCGTCCAGCGGGCGTAGCTCGGCCTCGTACTTGAGCGACGCGTTCGGCCCCAGCGTGGAGCGGGCGTCGATGACCTGCAGCAGCCACGGGTTGCGCCGGTAGAGGTCCCAGTTGCGGGCGGCGACGAACTCCAGCGCGCCCCGCCAGCCGCCTGCCTGCCGGGACGGGGCGTCCACATCGGCGTACAGCTCCCCGTAGGCGGTGTCGACCATGAGGTCGATCAGCTCGCCCTTGCCGGGGACGTGGGTGTAGAGGGACATGGTCCCGGCCCCCAGCCGCTCGGCGACCTGGCGCATCGAGACCGCTTCGAGCCCCTCGGCGTTGGCCAGTTCGATGGCGGCCAGGACGATCGAGCGCACGGTGAGCCCGGAGCGCCCCGGCTTGCTGTGCGAACCCCACAGCAGCGCCAGGCTGCGTGCCGGGTCGGCGTCGGAAGCTTTCTTCGCACTCACGGGAACAGTCTCCAGATTTTCGTCGTTGGGACCACCGTAGCTGAGTCGTACGATGTACGGTACGGTCTACGCTCTACGGAGGGCAACGGTGTCAGCCGGTAAGACGGGTGGAAAAAGGTGAAACAGGTGGTTGTGAGAGCGACGGAGTTCGCGATCGCCGCGCACGACGTGCGCAAGAACTACGCGGGTGCCTCCGAAGAGGCGGGTCTCAACGGGTTCGACCTGGAGGTGGCGGCCGGAACGGTCTGTGGCCTGCTCGGGCCCAACGGTGCGGGCAAGACCACGGCGATCAGGATTCTCTCCACGCTCCTGCGCCCGGACTCGGGCCGGGCGAGCGTCGCGGGATTCGACGTCGTCGTGCAGGCGCGGCAGGTGCGCGAGCGGATCGGGCTGGTCGGCCAGTACGCGGCGGTCGACGAGATCCTCAGCGGGCGGCAGAACCTGGTGATGTTCGGCAGGCTGAACCACCTCCCGGCAGCCGAGGCCAGGAAACGGGCCGACGACCTGCTGGAGCGTTTCTCGCTGGCCGACACCGGCACCAAGGCGGTCGGTGAGTACTCCGGAGGCATGCGCAGGCGACTCGACCTGGCGGCGAGCCTCATCGTCGCACCCTCGGTGCTCTTCGTGGACGAGCCCACCACCGGCCTCGACCCGGCCGCCCGCCAGGAGGTCTGGTCGGCCATCCGCGACCTGGTCGGCTCCGGCACGACCGTGCTGCTCACCACCCAGTACCTGGAGGAGGCGGACCGGCTGGCCGACCGGATCACCATGCTCGGGGCGGGCCGGGTCGTCACCGAGGGCACCCCCGAGGAGCTGAAGTCCGCGATCGGCGGCGACTGGCTCGACCTCGTCCTCGCCGACCCGGCGGACGTGGCCGGGGCGGAGGCGCTCGCGGCGCGGGTCGCCTCCGGCGGGATCCTGGTGGACGCCGAGTCACGCCGGGTCAGCATCCCGGTGGCCGAGCGCACCCGGGCGCTCGTCGCCATGGCCACCGCGCTCGGCGAGGCCGGGATCGAGCCGATCGACGTCACACTGCGCCGCCCCACGCTCGACGAGGTCTTCCTGCACCTGACGGGCGGGGCCGAGGACACGGCCGCCCGTACCGGGGTGTCCGGGTGAGCGCCGCGACCGCGCTCTCCGGCAGGGGTTCGGTACGGCCACCCCGGCAGTGGGCGTCGCCGTGCGCCCCGGTGCGGGCGACCCCCCTCTCCGGCCGGGGCACCCCGGCCGATACGACGATCCCTACCCCCGATACGGAGGCACCCGCGTGAGTACGACGACCTCGATCCCGCCCGCCACCTCCCCGCTCTCCCGGTTCGGCTGGGCGCTGGCCGACTCCTGGACCATCACCCTGCGCGACCTGAGCCACTGGGTCCGCAGCCCGGGAACGGTCGCCGTCGGATGGCTCTTCCCGGTCATGATGGTGCTGATGTTCGGCGGCCTGTTCGGCGGCGCCATCGGCGTCCCCGGCGGGGGCGGCTACTTCGACTTCCTGATCCCCGGCATGTTCGCGATGACCATGCTCTTCGGTCTGGAGAGCACGATGATGGCGGTCACCACCGACGCGGCCAAGGGGGTGACCGACAGGTTCCGCTCGATGCCGATGAGCGCCTCGGCGGTCGTCATGGGCCGCGGGATCGCCGACATGCTCAACTCGGTGGTCGGGCTGGCCGTCATGATCGGGACCGGGCTGCTGCTCGGCTGGCGTGCCGAGGGCGGCCTGGCCGAGGCACTGGCCGCGGTGGGCCTGCTCCTGCTGCTGCGCTTCGCCCTGCTCTGGGTGGGGATCTACGTCGGCCTGGTGTCGGGAGGACCGGAGGTGGTGACGTCGGTGCAGATCCTGGTCTGGCCGATCGGCTTCCTGTCCAGCGTGTTCGTCGACCCCGCCACCATGCCCGGCTGGCTCGGTGCGATCGCGCAGTGGAACCCGCTCTCGGCCACCGCCACGGCCACCAGGAGGCTCTTCGACAACCCCGGCTGGGCGGGAGAGGCGTGGATCGTGCAGAACGCCACCCTCATGGCGGTGCTCTGGCCGCTGCTGCTGATCGCCGTCTTCCTGCCGCTGTCGGCGCACAGGTTCCGCCGGCTCGGCGGCTGACGGAGTGGGCCTCCCGGCCGCCGGATCTTCGTGCGGCCGGGGGAGGTCCTGTTTCCCAATGGATCACAACGTTTGCCGCCGCGAGAAGATGCTCCGGGTTTTACATCGTGGTGACGGGATTCGTCGGGGCCTGTAACTGACGGTAGTGAATCTGAGGGCATGAGTGAGACGGAACGGGAACGATCCGCCTCGGGGTGGACGCTCAACAGGGAACTGCTCAACGTCGGCGCGATCATCGTCGCCGCCGGTATAGCCCATCTCGTCATGGGCCTGATCGGACATGAGAAGCACGGGCCGTTCATGCTCCTGCTGCTCGGCGGGGTGCTCGTCGCGGCGGCGCTCGGTCACCGGTTCTACGAACATCGGCGCCATCGCGTCCCCGTGGTCGGGGAGTGCCTGAGCTGCGGGGCCGCGACGGGGGAGGGGGTATGACGCGGCAGGGGCCGAAGGGAGGGCGGCCCTTCACCATCACCGGCCCCTCTTACACCTGTTCTAACCGATTCGGTCTAGATCGGGATCTTGAGAGATTTCCGGCTTAGGATTCCGGAGTGTCCGTGACTCCTGGGATTTACCGGTTCCTCGGCTGCCTTGTCGTGCCGGCCTCGATGATCCTTCCGCTTTCCGCGGCCGCGCACGCCGAGGCCGCACCCGTCGACACCGTGCTGCCCGGCACCCGGGTCACCGTACGGGAGGACGCCACGGACCCGCTCAGGGTGACGTCGTACTCCTTTGGAAAGATGACCTACCTGCGCAGGGGTGACGGGTTCACCCGGCAGGCCGCCTACCAGGAGATCACGGTCGCGCCGAAGGGGGGCAGCGCGCTGGCGGTGCCCACCTCCTACAAGAGCGGCTACGACTCGGTCGTCCTGCTCGACCTGGCGACCTCCAAGGGCACCCGGATCCGTACGGTGCGCAAACCGCTCGTCGCGCACTACGTGCACTGGAGCCGCGACGGCGGCAAGGCGGTGCTGACCACCGAGCGGAAGAGCGGCTCGGCGTGGGTGACCTCCGGGTTCGTGGTCGTCGACGTGTCCGCGAAGAGCGCCAAGACGGTGACCGTGGCCGATGTCGACAAGGCCGCGCGGTTCCGCTGGAGCTCCGACGGCACCGAGGTGGTGGCCGAGTACCAGGGCGGTGCCCGCTTCTACGGGCCGGACGGCACGGTCCGCCGCACCCTGGCGAAGACCGGCAGGCCCGCCGGTGGTGAGGATGCCTTCACCCCCTCGGGCAAGGGCCTGATGACCTGGTGCCCGTCCAGCTACACCGAGCACGTCTGCGTCTGGGATCGCACCTCGGGCAAGCTCGCGGCAAAGGTGCCCGCTATCCGGCCGAAGGCCCTGTGGGGATGGTGGGACGAGAAGCACTTCATCGCGGTCGTCCCCTCCGGGAACCACTACCAGGTGGTCTTGTCGACCCTCAAGGGCAAGACCACGCGGGTGCTGGCCGCCTTCTCCACCGAGGACTGGAACAACAAGCTCTATCTCGGATACACCCGGAAATGATCCCGTGCGGCCCGAGGGCGGGCTCTCTTTCACGCATGGGCGGACCCCGCGCCGGAAAGCGGGCCGGTCATCCGGCGGGGACGACTCGGTTCAGCGGAACCGGGCGGTGGTGACGTCCTCCGTGGAGCTCAGAGGTAGAGGCCGGTGCCGTTGTCGGTCTGCGGGGTGGCGATGGCGTGCAGGTCGCGCTCGCGCATGATCAGATAGATCTGGCTGTGGACCTCGACCTCGTACTGGTCCTCGGGGTTGAACAGGACCTTGTCACCGACCTTGACCGCCCGGACGTTCTGGCCCGCGCCGCAGACCTCACCCCAGACGAGGCGGTTGGCCATCTTCACCGTCGCCGGGATGACGATGCCGGCCGTGCTGCGCCGTTCCTCTGACTCCTGCTCGACCTTGACCATGACGCGGTCGTGGAGCATCTGGATCTCGAACTTCGGGTCACCCACATCATGAAGTTTATGGGAACAGCGGAGCCGCGCCTGCCTGTCCGTGGACGCAGAGGGGGCAAAGGCCGGACGGTGACCACATCGGTGGTGAAATCGCCTGAGAAGTAGGATCTCGCGGTATGACGTCCCCCGAGCTGGTAAGCGAATTTCTGGACTGGTACCTGGCGGAGAATCCCATCTACGCCGCCCTCGCGGGCGCGCCGGGGTACGACAGGACCCTCGGTGACTTCACCGAGGCCGGCATCCTCGCCAGGGAGCGGGAGTCGCGTCGCCGGCTGGAACGATTCCAGGGGGCCCGGGACGCCGGAGACTTCGAGGACGAGATCGACCGGGAACTCGTCATGTCCACGCTGCGCGGCGGTATCGCGTACGAGTCGTGGCCGCTCTGGCGGCGTGACCCGGCCGCCTACGTGGGCCCGATCTTCTCCTCGATGTTCAGCCCGTTCCTGCAGCGGCTCTCCGGTGAGGCCGAACTGGTGGACGCGGCCGTCGCGCGGCTGGCCGAGGTGCCGGACGTCATCGCCGCCTGCCGGGCCAACCTCGACCCCGCGCTGGCGGCCCCGCTGCTGATCGAGCGGGGGCTGGGCCAGGCGCGGACCGCTCGCCGCTTCCTCACCGAGACGGTCCCCGGCCAGGTGTCCGACGAGGCGCTGCGCGCCCGGCTGGCCACGGCGGCCGAGCCCGCGGCGGCGGCCTTCGACGAGCTGGTGGAGTTCCTCGAAGGTTTCCGGGCGGAGGGCACCTGGCGGATGGGGGAGGAGCTCTACTCCACGCTGCTGCGCGAGCGGGAGATGCTCGGCTACGGCGCCGACGAGCTGCTCAGGCGGGGGCAGGCGGCCTACGACGAGCTGGACGCGCGGATGCGCGAGATCGCCGCCCGGCTGGACGGCGGTTCGGGCGACTGGCACGCGGCCATCACCGAGCTCCAGGACGACCACGCGCCGACACTGGCGGACATGCGGGCCGAGTACGAGGCCGAGACGGAGCGGGCCAGGAGGTTCGTCCGCGAGCGCGGCCTGGTGACCTTCGCCGAGGGCGAGGAGTGCCTGGTCGTCCCGTCGCCCGAGTTCCAGCGGCCCATCCTCGCGGTCGCCTCCTACATGCCGCCGCCGCCCCTGTCGACCTCCAGGATCGGGCATTTCTTCGTGCCCTTCACCCCGTCCTCCTTCACCGGGGAGCAGGTCCGCCAGCGGCTGCGCACCAACGCCAGGGCCCAGATGCCCTCCATCGCCGTGCACGAGGCGTACCCCGGTCACCACTGGCACCTGTCCTGGATGGCGGGCAACCCACGCCGGGCCCGCAGGCTGTTCCGCACCCCATACCTCGTCGAGGGCTGGGGCCTGTACGTCGAGAAGCTCATGCACGAGCAGGGCTACTTCACCACTCCGGCCCAGGAGCTCGCCCACCTGGACTTCCGGCTCTTCCGGGCGGCCCGCATCATCGTGGACACCTCGCTGCACTGCGGTGACATGACGATCGAGCAGGCCGAGAAGTTCATGACCACGAGGTCCTCGCTCACCCCCGGTACGGCCAAGGGGGAGGTCAACCGCTACTGCGCGTGGCCCACCCAGGCGCCCTCCTACCTGACCGGGGCACTGGAGATCGACCGCATCCGCGACGACTACCTGGCCGCGGGCCGCGGCGACCTGCGCGCCTTCCACGACGCACTGGCGGGTTCCGGCGGTCTCCCGCTGGGCCTGGCCCGCCGGGTGGCGCTGGAGGCCTAGCCCTATGTCCTGACGGGAGCGCGGCGGCGGGTCTCGGGGACGATCAGCGGGGTGCCGCTCTGCGGGTCCTCGATGATCTCGCAGCGCAGCTCGAAGACCTCCCGTACCAGGTCGGTCGTGACGATCGTGGAGGGGTCGCCCTCGGCGACGATCCGGCCGTCGCGCATCACGATCAGATGGGTGGCGTAGCGGCAGGCCTGGTTCAGGTCGTGCAGCACGGCGACCAGGGTCCTGCCCTGCTCGTGCAGGTCGGCGCAGAGGTCGAGCACCTCGATCTGGTGGGCGATGTCCAGGAAGGTGGTCGGCTCGTCGAGCAGCAGGATCGGGGTCTCCTGGGCCAGCGCCATGGCCAGCCAGACGCGCTGGCGCTGGCCGCCGGAGAGCTCGTCCACGCAGCGGTCGGCCAGCTCGGTCACGTCCGTCGACTCCATGGCCGCCGCCACCGCGGCCTCGTCCTCGCGGGACCACTGGCGCATCATCCGCTGGTGCGGGTAGCGGCCCCGGCCCACCAGGTCGGCGACCGTGATGCCGTCGGGCACGATCGAGCTCTGCGGCAGCAGGCCCAGCCTGCGTGCCACCTCCTTGGAGGGCAGTGAGGTGATCACGGATCCGTCCAGGTGGACCGCTCCCGCGCGGGGCTTGAGCATCCGGGCCAGGGCGCGCAGCATCGTGGACTTGCCGCATGCGTTGGGGCCGATGATCACGGTGAACGACCCGTCGGGGATCGTGACGTCCAGGTCTCTGGCCACCACGCGCTTGTCGTAGGAGAGGGTCAGGCCGGTGCCGTACAGTCTCAACGTCGTTCCCTCCGCAGGAGAAACACCAGGTATACGCCGCCGATCGCGGCGGTCATGATTCCCACCGGCAGCTGGACCGGCGCGAAGAGGCGCTGCGCGGCCAGGTCTGCGCCGACCAGCAGGGTGGCACCGGTCAGCGCCGAGATGACCAGGGTGACGCCGGGGGAACGACTGATCCGCCGGGCCAGCTGGGGAGCGGCCATCGCCACGAAGATCACGGGTCCGGTGGCGGCGGTGGCGACGCCGCACAGCAGCACGCCGACGGCGATCGCCGCCGCGCGCACCGGCTCGACGCGGACGCCCATGGCCCTGGCAGAGTCGTCGCCCATCTCCATCATCCGCAGCGGGCGCGACAGCCAGGCGCAGGCGGGCAGGAGCACGGCCATCGCACACGCGACCGGGATCGCGTGCTCCCAGCCGCGCCCGCCGAGGCTGCCGGTGATCCACGCCCCGGCGGTGGCCGCGTCGCTGATGTCGGCGCGGGTCAGCATGTACCAGTCGGCGGAGATCAGCAGTGCGTTGACCCCGATGCCGACCAGGATCAGCCGGTAACCCTGCACCCCGCGCTGGAAGGCCAGGGCGTACACGGCCAGCGCGCCGGCGACGCACCCGGCGAGCGAGGCGCCCGCGATCTGCCAGGCGCTGCCGCCCAGCACCACGGCGGCGATGCCCCCGGTGGCCGCCCCCGAGGTGAGGCCGACGAAGTCGGGGCTGCCGAGCGGGTTGCGGGTGAGGCTCTGGAAGATCGCCCCGCTCAGCCCGAACGCGGCGCCGACCAGCAGGCCGGTCACGATGCGCGGTGCCCGCAGGCGGTTCACGATGAGCTCGGCGACCGGGGGTCCCTCACCGAACAGCGCGGCCACGATGTCGCGGATGGGGACCGTGAACTCGCCGACGGACAGCGCGACCAGGCTGACGGCCAGGCCGAGTACGGCGATGGCGGTGCCGGTGACGAGGCCGCGCGGGGAGAGCCGCAGAGACCAGGAACGCAGGCGCAGGGCGGTCGGCGGAGGCCCGGTGGGGCGGCCACTCTTCCCGGCGGGGGCCGACGGTGGGGCGATCACGAGAGGTCCATGTGGCGGGTCTCTGAGGTCCGTGCCTGGTTCATATACGGGTCCGTGCGGCGGGTTTCTGAGGCCCGTGCCGGAAGGGGGTTCTTCATAGCGCGGCGAGCCTCCGGCGGCGGGCGAGCAGGATGAACACCGGGGCGCCGACGAACGCGCACATGATGCCCACCTGTACCTCGGCGGGGGCGGCGACCACCCGGCCGAGAATGTCGGAGCCGAGCAGCACCACGGGGGCGAGCACGACGGTGTACGGCAGGACCCAGCGCTGGTCGGGGCCGGTGACGGCGCGTACCGCGTGCGGCACGGCCAGGCCCACGAACCACAGCGGCCCGGCGGCGGCGGTGGCGGCCCCGCACAGCAGGGTGACCGCGAGCGCGGTCAGCCCGCGGGTGCGGGCCATGTTCACGCCCAGTGCGCGTCCCGCCTCGTCGCCCAGTGCCATGGTGTTGAGCGGCCTGGCCATCAGCAGCCCGAGCACCAGGCCGGTCGCGAGGAACGGGGCGAGCCGGATCGCCACGTCGGCGCTGACCCCGGCCAGCGAACCGGTGAGCCAGAACCGCATCCGGTCGAAGGTCGCGGTGTCGGCCCGCAGGATCGCCGAGGCCGCGGCGTTGAACACCATGCCCAGCGCGACACCGGCGAGCGTGAGCCGTACCGGGCCGCCGCCCGAGCGTCCGGCGGAGCCGAGCGCGTAGGCCAGCACCGCGGCGGCGGCCGCGCCGGCGAACGCGAACCAGACGTAGGCGGCGGGGTCGCTCAGGCCCAGCAGCCCGATGGCGACCGTCACACCGAGCGCCGCGCCCTGGTTGACGCCCAGCAGTCCCGGATCGGCGAGCGGGTTGCGGGTGAGGCTCTGCATCAGCGCGCCGGCCAGGCCGAGCGCCGCGCCCACTCCGATGCCGATCAACGTCCGCGGCACGCGCAGGTCTCTGATGACCGTGTGGTCGGTGGACCCGTCGGGGGCGAGCAGCGCGTCCAGCACCGTGGAGAGCGGGACCGAGCGCGATCCCACCGCGATGCTGATCAGCGCCAGCAGCACCAGTATCGCCAGCGCGGCCGGCAGTCCGGCCGCCAGCGCGGCCGTACGCCGTTTCGCCGACGGCGGCGGCGTGCCGTCCGGTTCCCCGGCCGTCTCGGACGCGGCCGTGGCCACACCGGCCCTGCTCACCGGTCCCCCTCTCTGTCGGTATAGCTAAGGTAAGGCTAATCTAATGAAATAGCCATTAAGGTAAGCCTATCCTTTGGAGAGCGAAATGTCCCTACCTGTCCTTCCTCGGCGAGGATTCATGGCTGTCGGCCTCGGCCTCGTGTTCGCCCTGGCCGCGTGCGGGAGCGGCACCGAGACGGCACCCGTGGCCAGTGGCTCTCCGGCTGCCTCCTCGTCGGCGGCGGGTCCGTGGGCCTTCACCGACGACCGCGGAAAGAAGATCGAGCGGCCCGAGCGCCCTGTCCGCGTCGTCGCCCAGGTCGGCGCCGCCGCCGCGCTCTGGGACTTCGGGGTCCGCCCGGTCGCGGTCTTCGGTCCGCACAAGCTCAAGGACGGGACCAGGGACCCCCAGGTCGGCAATGTCGACATCACCAAGGTCGAGTCGATCGGCAACGTGTGGGACGAGTTCAACGTCGAGAAGTACATCTCGCTCCAGCCCGACCTGCTGGTCAGCGGCATGTACACCGGAGACACCCTCTGGTACGTGCCGGAGAAGTCCACCTCCACCATCGAGCAGGTGGCGCCCACCCTCGGCGTCCGCCTGGTCGGCAGGTCGCTGCCCGAGATCATCGGGAAGTACGGCGAGGTGGCCGCCGCCCTCGGCGCGGACCTCAACGCCTCCGAGGTGACCGCGGCCAAGGCGAGGTTCGACGCCGCGGCCAAGGCGCTCGTCACCCCCGAGACCAGGAACCTGAAGATCCTGGTCATGTCGGGTGGCCCGGAGACGATGTGGGTGGTCAATCCCGATGACCACGCGGACGTGCGCTACTTCAAGGAGCTTGGCCTGGACGTCGTGGTGCCGGACAAGGTCGACGAGGCGGGCTTCTGGGAGACGCTGAGCTGGGAGAACGCCGACACCTACGAGGCGGACGTGATCCTGGTGGACGCCCGCACCCAGTCGATGCGGATCGACGAGATGAAGAAGAAGCCGACCTTCGCCAAGCTGCCCGCGGTCAAGGCCGGGCAGGTCTACGCCTGGCACGCCGAGGAGCGCTACAGCTACCAGGGCTACGCCGACGTGCTGGAGAAGCTCCTGGCCGACCTGGTCAAGGCCAAGAAGCTCTAGTCCGGCGGCCCGGGGTCCTCGACGGCGGCTTCGGCAGGACGACGACCGGAAACCCGGCCACACCTCATGTTCACCGCATCAGCCGGATCTCGGAGGCACCGGTCCACGCGCTCGGCTCCGCGGGGCGGGCGGGGTCAGGCGTAGGCGCCGCGGACCTCGATGATGTCGGCCAGCGGGAACTCCAGGTAGTCGCCCGCCTCCTCGCACCACGCGTCGAGCACGCCGCTGCGCAGCTCGCCGTGGCTGATGGTGGCGGTCAGGCCGTCGGTCAGTGTGATCGCCGCCCGCACGCCCCGATCGACGACGAAGCCGAGCAGCGACTGCTGGGCGGTCGGCAGGCGGGAGGCCATGCGGCCGATGACAGCCCATGTCCTGCCGCCGGACTGGGCGGCCTGGCCCTCGGCGACGAGCAGGCGCTGGGCGTGCTCGCGGGGGTCCGGCGGCGGCTCCACCAGCGGGTACGGGGGCTGTTCGAACTCGGCCACCCGGCCCCCGGGCAGCAGGATCAGCCGCCCGTTCCGCGGTTCCTCGACGCGGGCCCTGCGGATGGTGATCTCCCCGGTGTCCTCGATGGGCACCGGCGCGTAGCCGTTCTCCCGCAGCGCCGCCAGGGTCCTGTCGGCGGGCATCGCGCTGGCCAGCACGGTCGGGGCGAGCAGCCGCAGGCCCAGCCTGCTCAGCCGCCGATGCCCGGCGATCTCGGCCAGCAGCGCCGGGTCGGAGGCCTGCACGATGCAGGCGACGGTGGTCACCGTGACCTCGCCGTGCCGCCTGGCCACGTCGTGAATCAGGTACTCAAGGGGCTGCGGCACCCTGCCCACCTCGGCGAGGTCCGTCAGCAGACCCTCGGCGGTGTAGCCGGTGTCCATGGCCCGGCGCACGCTGGCCGGGGTGAACCGCCAGACCGAGGCCGCGCCGCGCGACTCGCGCTCGGCGGCCCGGTCGAGCAGCTCGGCGAGCTCGCCGGCGGGCGGGCCGGTCACCACCGCGGTGAGGTCGGCGCCGAAGAGCGCGCTCCGCCGCACGCTGGCCAGCGCCCTGGTGGAGCACTCGACCAGCACGGGGTCGTTCTCCACCAGGGGCGCGGAGTCGTCGATCTCGTCGCCGGGGAAGGCGTCCAGACCGGCCATCGCGCGGCCGAGATCGGTGATCGTGTCGAGGGCGACCAGCCCGAGCATCCGGGCCTCCTCCAGCACGGCGGGAGCGCACTCGGCCAGCAGCGACCGGTCCAGCAGCGGGGCGTGCCAGTACGCGGACTCGACCAGCCCGGCCAGATCGACGCACGCGGTGCTGGCGGGCAGGCGGGCCAGCACGCCGAGCACCGCCCGCCGGGCGCGGGCGACCATGGCTCCGGCGGGATCGTCGCCGAGCACCGTGCCGTACTTGCCGTCGACCTTCCGGAGCGACGAGCGCTCCATCCGCCACCACGCCGACAGCAGCACCCTGAGCCTGGCGGCCGCGTCGTCCAGCCGCCAGCGGTCGAACTTCTCGGTGGGCACCAGCCCGCCGGCGGAGTCGTCCCAGGCCAGCAGCCGGGCCACCGCGCAGACCTCCAGCAGCAGCCGGGTCTCGTCCTCGTCGCAGCCGGTGTCCTTGGCCACCCGCCGGACCTCGCGCACACCCACCCCGCCTGCCTTGAGCAGCGGCAGCGGGAACTTCGCGGTGTTCTCCAGCATGGCGGCGCAGCGTTCCACCACGTGTGGCGCGGCCAGAGTCATCAGGTGGTCGACGGCCTCGGGGTCGACGGGGAGCGTGGCGAGGTCGGGCGGTACGGGGGTGAAGGGCGGGTGGTAGTCGGGACCGCGCAGTGCGAGCGCCACCTCACGGGGCATCTCGGCCACATTCCAGCTGGGGCGGAAGAGCAGCCCGTGATCGGTGGCCCATTTCTCGGGAGACCCCGGCACCACGAACTCGCCGCCGTCCACGTCGCGGACAGGGCCATCCCAGGCGAACTCCTCAAGCAGCCGCCTCGCACCCTCGGGAGCCTTCTGCAGCAGCGCGGTCACCTGGTGCGGGTCGGAGAGGATCTCGGTGACCCTGGCGACCGTACGCCGCTTGGGGCTGTGCGGCAGGCCCAGGGCCCTGGCCAGCCCGCGCAGCGCGTCCGCGCTGACCGTCCAGGAGTTCAGGTAGTCGGGGAGCGGCTCACCGAGCCCGCAGGGGGCGGTCCACCAGCGGGCGAGCCCCTCGGCCACTCGGATACGGCCCTCGGCGTCCGGCCACGCCAGGGCATGGTCGAACAGCAGGTCGAGCCAGGGCGCCACCTCGGCCTCGGACACGCCCATGAACCGGGCCACCGTCTCCGGCCCGGCCTGCTCGCCGAGGGTCAGCGTGGCCTGCGCCACCTCCAGGGAGGGCAGCGGCAGGCCGCGCATGACCTCCATCACCGCGAACCCGTTGCCCAGTCGCTGCGCCAGGGTGTCCAGGCGGCGCGGCCACGGCGGGGCGATGGCGTCCGGCCGGTTGGCCAGAACTCGGGCGAGCCGTTCTTCGTCGAGGGTTTTCAACCAGCCGAGCAGGTGATCGTCCATCTCGCAGCTCTCTCAGGAATCTCGCGCGGGGACTCTCCGTGAGCCATAAACATCCACGGTAATGCAGAGGGCATCTCTGACGGCGTCTACCGCGCAGAATGCGACGCGTTATATGAGGTCTCCATCCGGTTCTAACCGGTCCCGGGGCCGCCGGGAGGGAGGAGTGGCGGCCCCGGGACCGATCGGCGCCCTAAAGGGGAAGAGGCGGCGCCGTCCGGAAGAGGTCGGTGGAGGTCGTGAAGGAGCGGGGTGGGCGTTCGGGGTCTACGGGCGGTCGAGGGGGGCGGGATCCTCACGAGGGGCGGTCCGCAGGACGGCCCAGACAATCTTGCCGTACGGGGCCAGCGGTGCCCAGCCCCAGCGGAGGCTCAGTGACTCGACGATGTGCAGTCCGAGGCCGCCGACGTCGAGTGGCGAAGGATCGCGGAGCGCGGGGAAGCCGGCTCCCGGGTCGTTGAGTGTGCAGGTGACCAGATTGCTCCGCCGGATCAGGGAGAGCCGGATCGGCTCCCTGGCACGCGACTCGGCGAGCCGGAGGCCGTGTCTGAGGGCGTTGGTCGCAAGTTCCGAGACGACCAGCTCCATGTTCTCGCCCAGCTCGCCGAGGTTCCAGCCGGTGAGGGTGCCCGTCGCGAAGCTGCGGGCGGAGTGGACGGACTCGGCGTGTGGCGGGAGCACGAAGGTGGCGCTGGCCATGACCGCCGGGGATCCGGGGAGAAGATCGCGCGCGGAATCGGGCCACCAGCCTGCGGGGGGCCACCAGTCGAGCGCCGTCCATGACGTTGACGTTCGAGGGGGCGCGGTTTGGGCGGACTGCACGGTCGCAATCATGGTGCAAACTCCCGTGCAGGTGCAAGAGCGAATGCACGTGCATAAGGTGTGTGCAACCGCTACCGTTACCGGTTATTGGGTAATTTTGGACGAAAGGGGATCTTGATCGTGGCCAGGGATTCTTCGGCCGCGAAGTGACAGACTGTCGATCAGGAAAGCGAGCAAGGAGCATCACGTGTCCATGGATCCGCCCGGTACCGGTTCCACTGTCCGGCGCATCATGCTCGGCGCGAGTCTGCGCCGGCTGCGTGAGGAGAAGGGGCTCGCCCGTGAGGTAGCGGGATTCCACATCCGCGCCTCGGAGTCCAAGATCAGCCGTATGGAACTCGGCCGCGTCGGCTTCAAGACGCGTGACGTGGAAGACCTGCTCACCCTGTACGGCGTACTCGACGACGCAGAACGGCGCGGCCTGCTGGAGATGGTCCGCGAGGCGAACACCCCCGGCTGGTGGCACAAGTACGGCGACCTGTTGCCGAACTGGTTCACCACCTACGTGGGGCTGGAGGAGGCGACGAACATGATCCGCACCTACGAGGTGCAGTTCATTCCCGGCCTGCTGCAGACATCCGCCTACGCGCGCACCGTGATCCGGTTGGGCTACCCGGACGCGCCGGAGGCGGAGATCGAGCGTCGTGTGCATATGCGCATGCAGCGGCAGGATCGCCTGACGAAGAAGGACGGCCCCCGGTTGTGGGCGGTCATCGACGAGGCGGCCCTGAGGCGTCCCATCGGAGGTAAGGAGACGATGCGTGAGCAGATCCAGCACCTGCTGGAAGTGGCCACGCTTCCCAACATCACCCTCCAGGTGATGCCTTTCCGATTCGGCATGCACGCGGCTGAGGGTGGCGCGTTCAGCATCTTGCGGTTTCCCGAGTCCGACCTGTCGGACGTCGTCTATGTCGAGCAGCTCTGGGGTGCCCTCTACCTGGACAAACGTGAGGACATCGATCCATACCTCACGGCCATGGAGCAGTTGTGCGTGGAAAGCACCACGCCCGGGGGCGCCGCCGAGATCCTCGGCGACCTTCTCAGAGAGATGTAAATGGAGCAGACCTACAACGGCATGCCGGCCACTGACCTTGCCGGGGCCAGCTGGCGCAAGAGCCGCTACAGCAACTCGACGGGTAACTGCGTCGAGCTTGCCGAACTCTCGGATGGCAGCATCGCGGTCCGAAACTCGCGTTTTCCCGAGGGGCCTGCCCTGATCTACACCAGGGACGAGATTCGTGCCCTGGTGCTCGGGGTGAAGGATGGGGAGTTCGACGGTTTAACGGTGTAACACCGTTTTTACCTCAGAGCCGCCGGGTTAACCGGGCCGCGCCGGTGGCGTAACCGGGAGAGTGGAACGGCACGGAAGAGTTTGAGGTCACAGCGATTGGGGGCTCAAGCCGTGCTCGACCAGATGACCTTGTACCCGGTGGCCGACGACGTGCTGTTCGCGCCAGGCGGGCGCGTCGTGATCCGCACTTACGGCGTCGCCTCGGCGGCGACGGGGGAGGGTGCGCCCACTCCGGTGTCCTACCGCACATGGGTCACCGGAGTGCGCGACCAGCCACGTTACTGGCGCTGGGGTCACTTCGAGGACGCCTGCCACGGTCACCGCCGGGTCCTCGAATGGCTGACGGGGCGAGGGCCGCAGCCCGCCGCGGCGGCCGCCTGAACGGGCATTTCCGCACCACGAGAAGGTCCCCTTCCTCGACCGGTCTGGCAACCGGTCAGAGGGTTTTTGATGCCTTTATGGCTATCGCCCCGTTTCTCCTTCCGGAGAACTGTCGCTTTCGGATGTGATGCCGCACCGCCGTCCGGCCGCGGCCGCGAGGCCCTTCCGCCCGATCCGAAGCCATGATCCGCCTGGCCGTGAACGATCTCATGGCCCGTCGTCTCGTCGGCGAATCCACCCCCACCCGGTGGAGCTTCGCGCGTCCGCGGCAGGAGATCGTCTCCACCCGCGTCCCGTGTCTCCTCCTGGCCGGACTCTGACGGCAGGGCCGCCCGGAGGGTGCATTTCCTCAGGTGGCGGGTGCGGTCTGGGCGCTCACCCGGCATGCCCACCGTTTCCGGTGCCTTCTGTCGCCGTGGCGTCCTGAGCGGCACGCCCCTCCTGGGCTCCAAGCCAAACCCAAGCATGTTACAAGATTTTCACAGGATCGCCCACTAGCGTGATCGCTGCTTCCCGAAATGACGGTGAGAGCGCTCGGGGCCTCTACCTGATCCCGGCTTTCCGTCGCCGATCTCTATCGGTGGGCAAATGGAAAAGGAAGCGGAGGGATCGTGCTCTTACCGAAGATGAGTGAAAGCACTGGGGGGTGCGCGGAAAACTACCGCAAACGAGTGACGGATGCCGTCTGGACTTTCGGAACCCGTGCCGACCGGACCCCTCTCCTGTTCCCGGCGCTGCTCCCGGCCCGGGAGGAGCATGGGCCTTTTCGCCCTGTCGCCGCAGCTCATGAAGTGGTCTTGGCCGGAAGAACGCGAGGAGCGCCGCTGGGCAGGTCGCTCTGCGGCGCCGCTCGGTCCAAGCTGTCCCATGTCGACTGCGCCCGCGGGGGTGGACACAGGAGTACGAAAAAGGCTCCCTTTCCGATGGTGGCGTGACGGTTTCCGGAGTTCACGCCGAGGATCTGGGAAAAGTCCGCACCATCCGGTTGAGGAGGTGTCGGTCGCGGAACTCCCGGCGAAATGAGAAAGACAACATCGCAGCCGTCGACGGGGTGAGCTTCGATATCGAAACGGGAAGGGTACGCGCCCGTCTCGATGAAGAACTCCTGCTCTTCCGCACCGGTGCCGTCCGTGACGGGGGGACGGTTCTCGCCGAGCGGAGCGCGCGGATGGCCGCGGGGGACCGGGAGGTCGAGAGGAGCCCGCACGACCTCAAAGCCCTCTCCCCGCTGTGCTGGACGCCCCGCGAGGGAGACACCCGGGAGGCCGCGGCGTTACTCGGCCGCCGCCGGGAGTCGCGCGGGAGTGTGCCCGCCCGGTGTCGCTCGCGCCGCCGGGACGCGCGATCGTCCGGAGCCGGGGGGCAGGCTCTTCGGCACGGGCGGCGGCGGGTTCCTGCCGCTGCACGCCGACGCCTCCGCACGGGAGCCGGTGCGTGAGGCCATGGCCGCACACGGCCTCGCCGAACGGACTCCCCGGTTCGACGCGACGGAGGACACGCCGCGCCCCCGTCCCATCGAAAGCCCCGCTGACATGCGGTTCGAAACACACAACGATCACCAAGGAGGTGCGGGGATGCGAGAAGAACGGCTGCATACGCGTTTCCAGGCCGTGGCCGGAGCACACCCCTCGCGCGTGGCAGTGCGGGGGACCGACGGCGAGCTCACGTACGGGGAACTGGAAGCCCTGGCGCTGAAGGTCGAGGGAGAGCTGCGCGGGCTCGCGGAGGATCGGCTCGTCGCGGCGAGGGTCGGTCGTACCCACCACGCCGTCGCGGTGCCGCTGGGGATCATGATGGCCGATCGCGCCTACGTCCCGATCGACCCCGCGTATCCGGAGAGACGCCAGGACCAGATCCTGGCCGACGCCGGTGTGCGTCTCATCGTCACGGACCTGCCGATGGACGGCGAGTCCGTGCTCGCTGAGATCGGTCCCCTCCGGATCGTGGAACGGGCGTCGGCGGGAGCCCTGGAGGTCCCTCCGGACACCGCCTACGTCATCTACACCTCCGGGTCCACCGGCGCTCCCAAGGGCTGTGTCGTCTCCCACTCCAACGTGCTCGGCCTGATGGACGCCGCCGACGAGGTCTTCTCCTTCGACGCGGACGATGTCTGGGTCCTGTTCCACTCACTGAGCTTCGACTTCAGCGTGTGGGAGATGTGGGGTGCGCTGTCGCACGGTGCCCGGCTGCTGGTTCCCGCCGCGGAGGTCGTCGTGGACCCCAAGGCGATGATCTCCACCCTGCTCTCCGAACGTGTCACCGTCCTCAACCAGGTGCCGTCGGTGTTCGGCTATCTGGTCAGGGAGCTGGTACGTTCGGGCACTCGCCTGCCCGCGCTCAGATACGTGGTCTTCGGCGGTGAGGCGATGTGCCCGCCGGACCTGGAACTGTGGTGGAGCGCCGAACTCGGCGGAGCCCAGATGGTGAACATGTACGGGATCACCGAGACCACCGTTCATGTGACGCACTGCCTTCTGTCCCCCGAGTCGCTCGCCCGAGCGCCGGAGTCCGCCACGCCCATCGGGCGACCCCTGGGCCATCTCGCGGTCAGCCTGCGGGATTCCACCGGAGCGGAGGCCGGTGTCGGCGAGCCAGGGGAGATCTGGGTCTCCGGGGGCGGGGTCGCCCACGGCTACCTGGGACGCGCGGATCTCACCGCGAGCCGTTTCGTCACCGGCCCGGCCGGATCACGCCACTACCGCAGCGGCGACTGGGGAACGCGTGACGAGGAGGGAAACCTCTACTACATCGGCCGCAGGGACACACAGGTCAAACTCAGGGGGTTCCGGATCGAGCTCGGTGAGATCGAGTCGGTGCTCAGCGGGATGACAGGCGTGAGAGGCGTCGCGTGCGTAGTGGAGAAAACCTCCATCGGGGAGCCCCAGATGGTGGCCTACGTTGACTCCGCGTCGCCGGGTGCGGTCACCGAAGCCGATGTGAAGGGGTACGCGAGACTGTCGCTGCCACGTCACATGGTGCCGCACAGGGTGAAACTGCTCGACTCGTTTCCCCTGACCGGCAACGGCAAGCTCGACAGGGCGGGACTCGCCGCCCACCACGCCGCACAGCGGACGCGACATGGCTGAGGCACGGTGGGTTTCGTGGAGCCGGCGCGGGCACAGGATCCGCGGAAAGTGCCCGTGGGCGACCGGGACGGCCTCGCCGTCCACCGCGGCGGCGCGGGCGACGACCCGGATCTCCACGCTGTACGGCGTGATCCTTCTCAACTAGTGTTCAACCAAGCATTCGCTTGGTTTGAGGAGGCGCTTACCGTGCGGCGAGGCATCTACCTGGTCGAAGAGGTCGACTTCCGGCCGATGAACTCCCGCAGGCCGCTGGAGTACCTTACCTGGCTCACCCGCTACAAGAAGGAGGACGAGGTCCTCGACACCCCGGAGCTGACCCGGGGGCTGTCGATCAGGTCCAGGGACATCGACCTGGTGGGCGCCTTCTACGCCGTCGGCATCACCGGCCATCCCCAGTTCAAGGCGGTCACACTCTGGGACTGCCACGGCGGCTGGGACGGCGGCTGGCGGCAGATGATGAACATCTACGACGGCGTCGACGGCAGGCTCTTCCTCTCCGACATCGACGACCTGCGTTTCTCCGCCTTCTCCCGGCCACTGGGCGCGGTGCGCGGCAGCCCGGCCCTCGCCGACATCACCGCCGAGGGCTACGCGGCCCCGTTCTACCTGTTCGAGAGCGCCCAGGTGCGGCCCGGGGCCGCGCTGGACTACCTCGACGCCGTCCGCGAGGAGCGCGCGCCCGTCCTCGCCGACCACGGTCACCGCCCGATCGGCCTGTACGAGGTCCTGTTCTGCGACACCGAGGTCGTCACCGTCTGGGGCATGACGCTGGACGACCACCTGGCGCTTCAGCGGTCCAGGGACGCGGCGCTCGGCCTGGACGACGAGGTGGAGCCGGACGGCCGGCTGCTCGACTGGAGCAGGCGGGCCCGGGAGTTCCTGGCGGGCCCGTGGCGGGAGACCCTGCTGGCGCCCTTCCCCGGCTCCCGCCTCTCCCCGACCTAGGCGGCGGGCAGGACCGGGGCGTTCCAGGTGAGGACGACCGGTTCGTCGCGCTCGAAGCCGAGCCGGGAGTAGGTGCCGGTGTCCAGGCGGAACAGGCGGCCGTCGGTCGGTGGCAGGCCGAGCCAGCGGGCGCACAGTACCCGCAGATAGTGTCCGTGGGCGACCAGGACCACGTCGCCGTCCGCGGCCAGGGCGCGGGCGATCACCCGGTCGGCGCGGGCGCCGACCTGCTCCGCGCTCTCGCCGGGGTGCTCGGCGTCGCCGGGGACGACGCCGTCACGCCACAGGTGCCAGCCGGGGCGACTCTCGCGGATCTCCAGGGTGGTGATGCCCTCGTAGCCGCCGTAGTCCCATTCCCACAGGTCGGGATCTGTCTCGTAGTCCTTGATCCCGGCGAGCTCGGCGGTGTCCCTCGCGCGACGGGCCGGACTGACCAGGACGAGGCCGAACGTCCGGTCCGAGATCAGCGGGGCCAGAGCCCGTGCCTGCTCCTCGCCTCCGGCGGTCAGCCGTAGATCGGTACGCCCGGTGTGCCGGCCGTCCCGGCTCCACTCGGTCTCGCCGTGCCGCAACAGAATCATCTGGTCCATGATGTCCAATCATGCCGCCGGGGCTCCGTCGCCCACGCCCCGGGCCCCGGGGGCGTCACGGGTCAGCGGCCCGCGAGCTCCTCGGCGACCGGGATGAAGGCGTCCAGGTCGCGCTCGTGGTGGAGCACGAAATAGGACAGGTCGTGGGTGTCGCGCCAGTGGCGGAGCTTGTCGACGATGTCCCGGTGGGTACCGAGCAGCACCTGCGGCGTCTCGTCCTGCCGGGAGGAGTCGGCGGCGCTCCACGGCTCGTCCCGCTTGCGGACGCCGAGCTGCTGCACGCTGGTGCCGAGCTCGATCCGGTCGTAGCGGCCGGCCGCGGCCCGCCGTACCAGGTCGATCTTGGCGAGGAAGGCGTCCAGACCGCCGTCCCCGCCATCGGGGCCGGTGCCGTCGGCGCGTACCCGCATGCCGAGGTTGATCACGTCGGCCTCGCGGGCGGCCAGCCCGAGCATGCGCGGGCCACCGCCGCCGAGCAACAGCCGAGGGTGGGGGCGGCTCAGGGGCTTGGGGGTCTGGTCCAGGGCGGTGATCCGGTAGTGCCTGCCGTGGAAGGTGAAGGGGCCGTCCGCCCACAGCCCCTTGAGCACGGTGATCGCCTCGGCCAGCCGGTCCACCCTGACCCCCGGCGACTCGAACGCCAGCCCGGCACCGGCGTAGTCGGCGGCCATCCAGCCGGTGCCGAGGCCCAGCTCCAGGCGGCCCTCGGAGAGCAGGTCGACGGTGGCGGCCTCCTTGGCGAGCACCGCGGGGTGGCGGAAGTCGTTGGCGAACACCAGCGTGCCGACCCGCAGGCGGCTGGTGGCGCACGCCGCCGCGGTCATCGCCGCGACCGGCGCGAAGCGGGGACCGACCAGATGGTCGGGGACGAGCAGCACGTCGAAGCCCGAGCCCTCAAGGCGGCGTGCCGCCTCGGCCCAGGCCCTGGCCGAGGTGGCCTCGCGGATCACGGCGGCGAACCGGAACGGGCGATCCATCGGCATCCCCTCTGTTTGACCAAGCGCTTGCTAAGCATAGATGTGCCGTCCGGGCGCGGAAAGGCGGCTGTTATTACCAAGCGCTTGCTTTAGCGGCCGGGAGGTTCGACACTGAGCCAATGGCTGACGACAACCTGGTCCGCGAGGTGACCGACGACGAGGTCGCCTTCTTCGCGGACAACGGCTGGGTAAGGCTGCCACGCCTGGTCGAAGGCGGCTACGTGGCCCTGCTCCGCGACCGCGCCCGGGAACACCTCGCCGAGCGCTCACGGGTGGTCACCTCCAAGGTCGACCAGGCGTTCGGCCAGTCCAGGGACATCGCCGAGACCGACGAGCACTTCCGGGACCTGGCCTTCGCCCCGGCTCTCGGCCGCGGCGCCACCCGGCTGCTGCACGGGGTGGCCGGGGTACGGATCCAGGTGACCAACCTGCTGATCAAGGAGCCGGACGGCGGGCACGGCGCCACCGAGTTCCACCAGGACTTCCCATGGATGCCGATGGACCGCTCGGCCATGCTCACCGTCTGGCTGGCCCTGGTGGACGTGCCCGCCGAGATGGGCTCGCTCCGGTTCCTGCGCGGTTCCCACCGGTACGGCCTGCTGGGCCGCTCCTTCGCCAGGGACGGCGACGACCAGCTCAGCCAGCACCCGTGGCTGAAGGAACTGGAGACCTCCCCGCCACTGGACCTCGCCGCCGGGGACGCGACCGTGCACCACGCGCTGACCGTCCACGGGGCGGCCGCCAACCGCAGGGACAGCGCCAGGCTGTCGTTCACGGTCACCTACTTCGACGCGGACGCGCTCTACACCGGGATGCCGTACGGGCAGACCGACGGCCTGGGGCTGGTCGTCAACCAGCCGTTCGAACACCCGAGGTTCCCGGTCGTCGCGCACGCGTGAACGGGGTGGCGACGAGCGAGGAGTGGTGACCGGACATGAGTGACAACCCCGCGCCGAGCATCGAGACGATCACCGGCCCCATCGGGGACCCGGGCGCGACGCTCATGCACGAGCACATCTTCGGGCTCAGCCCGGAGATCCTGTGGAACTGGCCGGACATCCCCGAGGGCTGGGACCTCGAAGCGCGCGCCCACGAGGCCGCGGCCAAGCTGAACGACCTGAAACGGCACGGCATCGACACCGTGGTCGACCTGACCGTGGTCGGCCTGGGCCGCTACGTGCCCGCGGTGCAGCGGGTGGCCGAGCTGACCGAGGTCAACATCGTGGTCGCCACCGGCCTCTACACCTACGACGCGCTGCCGCCCTACTTCGGCAACCGCGGGCCGGGCTCGCTGTTCGGCGGCGCCGACCGGCTGGCCGAGTTCTTCGTCAGGGACATCACCGAGGGGATCGGCCGTACCGGCGTGAGGGCCGGCGTCCTCAAGTGCGCCACCGACCACCCCGGCATGACCGCCAACTGCGAGCGGGTCTTCCGCGCGGTCGCCGAGGCGCACCTGGAGACCGGGGTGCCGATCTCCACCCACTCGCACAGCGCCTCGGGCGGCGGCCTGGAGCAGCAGAAGCTGCTGGCCCGGCTGGGTGTGGACCTCTCCAGGGTCGTCATCGGGCACGCCGGAGACGCGACGGACATCACCTACCTGGAAGAACTCATCGCGAACGGCTCCTACCTGGGCATGGACAGGTTCGGCATCGAGACGATCAGCTCGTTCGAGAACCGGGTGGCGATCGTCGCCGAACTCGCCGCGCGCGGCCACGCGGACCGGATGGTCCTCTCCCACGACTCCTACTGCTTCAACGACCGCTTCGACGCCGACGTCGTACGGCGACGTCACCCCAACTACCACCTGCTGCACATCTCCAGGGACGTACTGCCCGAGCTCCGCAGGCGGGGCGTCACCTCCGAGCAGATCGACCTGATGCTCATCGCCAACCCCCGCCAGATCCTCGCCCGGCGCGAGCCGTACCGAGAGGCAGGTCATGATCACCGCTGAGGACTTCGACGTCAGCGCGGCCTGGCACGTCGCCGCGCCCTACGACTTCCTGCGCAGGCTCCGCGACGAGCGCCCGGTGTTCCACAGCGAGCACCTGGGCGCCTACGTCATCAGCCGGCACGAGGACGTGCGCGCCGCCTACGGCGACCCCGGGCGCTTCTCCTCCGAGGGCTCGCTGACGATCTCCCGCAGCCTCGCCGACGAGACCAGGCGGATGCTGGGCGAGCACGGCTCGTTCCTGTCCAGCTTCGTGGCCAACGTCGACCCGCCCGCCCACACCCGGCTGCGCCGTTCGGTCTCGCGTGCCTTCACCCCGCGTGCCGTCGCCGCGTTGGAACAGCGCTTCCGCGACCTGAACGAGGCGTTGCTCGACCGGGTGATCCCAAGCGGCGGGGGAGACCTGGTCGCGGAGATCGCGCACGTGCCCTCGGCCAAGCTCACCGCCCGCTTCATCGGCGTCCCCGAGGAGGACGAGGCCTTCGTCAAGGAGCACGTGAAGGACTGGTTCCAGCTCTTCCTGTCGCCGCAGCCGCCCGAGCGCCAGCTGGTGCTGGCGACGAGCTTCCTGACCTACCTCGACTACGTCGACAGGCTGGTCGCCTCCCGCGCCGCCGAGCCGCGCGACGACTTCGTCTCGCTGATGACCTCGCTGATCGGCACCGAGCTGTCGCACCGCGAGGTCGTCGAGCTGATCTCCACGATCCTGCTCGGCGGCAACGACACGGTACCCAACCAGCTTGGCAACAGCGTGTTCAGGCTGCTGCGCGAGGAGATCTGGCCGGTGCCGCCCGAACTGGTGCAGAACGCGGTGGAGGAGTGCATGCGTATCGACGGCGCCAGCCTCGGTTCCTTCCGGTATGCGACCGTCGATGTGGAGATGCACGGCGTGACCATCCCGAAGGGCTCGCTCTGCCTGCTCTCCACCGACTCCGCCGCCCACGACGAGCGCGTCTTCGACGAGCCGGACGAGTTCCGGATCGACCGCGGCAACGCCGACGCGCACATGACGCTCGGCTACGGCATCCATTTCTGCGTGGGGGCCGCGCTCGGCCGCCTGCAGCTCCGTACCGCGCTGAAGGTGCTGGGCCGCCGCCTCCCCGGGCTCCGCCTGGCATCCGGCGGACCGCCCGTCACCTACCGCACGTCGCTGGTCGGGCGGGGCCTGACCGCGCTGAACGTGGAATGGTGACGCGCTTCGACGGCAGGGTGGCGCTGGTCACCGGTGCCGCCTCGGGAATCGGCGCGGCGACCGCGCGCCGGCTGGCCGCCGAGGGCGCCTGCGTCGGGGTCGCCGACCTGTGGGCCGCGGGCGCGCGCTCGGTGGCCTCGGGGATCAGGGCCTGTGGCGGTACGGCGTGCGCGCTCCACTGCGACGTGTCGGACGAGGCGGAGGTGAAGGCGGCCGTGGCGCAGCTGACCGGTTCGTTCGGCGAGCTGGACGTGCTGCACTCCAACGCCGCCTGCCTGGACCGCGACGTCTACGGCCGCGACCAGGACCTGCTCGACCTGGACGTGGAGATCTGGGACCGCACCATGGCCGTCAACCTGCGAGGGGCGATGCTCATGGTCAAGCACGCGGTCCCCGCGATGCGCGACGGCGGCGCGATCGTGCTGACCTCGTCGGTGTCCGGGCTGGTGGGCGACGCCGACCACGCGGCCTACGGGGCGTCCAAGGCGGCCCTGACCGGATTCACCCGCTACGTCGCCACCATGTACGGCTCGCGCGGCATCCGTTGCAACGCGGTCGCCCCCGGCCTCGTCATGACCGACGCGGCGCGCGGGGCGATGTCCCCGCGGCGGCTGGCGGAGAAGGCCGCCGAACGCCTGCTGCCCTGGGCGGCGGAGCCGGACGACGTGGCGGCGCTGGTCGCGTTCCTCGCCTCGGACGAGGCGCGGTGCGTGACCGGCCAGACGATCGTGGTCGACAGCGGGACGACGGCGCACCGTCCGGAGCACGCGATCAGGGCCTGGGAGCGTGCGAAACTGGATCCGTGACGTTATCTGTGGGTCTGGTAGGTGCCGGACCGTGGGCCGAGATGGTGCACGCGCCGATGCTGGCGGCTGGTCCGAACACACGTCTGGCGGGCGTGTGGGCCCGTCGCCCCGAGGCAGCGGCCAGGTTCGGCGCTCCGGTCTTCGAGCGGATCGAGGAACTCTTCGACAACTGCGAGGCGGTCGCGTTCTCGGTGCCGCCCGCCGTCCAGGCGGAGCTCGGCGTGCTCGCCGCCAAGGCGGGCAAGGCACTGCTGCTGGAGAAACCGCTCGCCGCCGATCTGAACGGCGCACGGCGGCTGGCCGAGGCGGTCGCCAAGGCGGGCGTGGCCTCACAGATGGTCCTCACCTGGCGTTACTCGCCCGCCACCCGGGCCTTCCTGGCCAGGGTCACGGCCATCGAGCCGTTCGGCGGCCGGGCGGCCAACATCTCGGGGGCGATGCTCGGCGGAGCCTTCGCCACCTCCTGGCGACTGGAGCGCGGCGCGATCCTCGACGTCGGCCCGCACATGATCGACATGTTGGACGCCGCGCTCGGCAGGGTCGTCGGGGTCCGCGCCCACGGCAACCCGCTGGGCTGGGTCGGCCTGCTGCTGGAGCACGAGACCGGCGCGGTCAGCGAGGTGTCGCTGTGCATGAGCGTGCCGGGTGAGAGCCCGCCCTCCGACGTCGAGATCTACGGCCGCCTCGGCCGGGAGAGCATGGACGACACCCGGCTGGGCTCCGACGTCTTCTCCCTCATGCTCATGGAGTTCGAGCGGACCGTGCGGCGCGGTGGCGGCCACCCCCTGGACGCCGCGCACGGCCTGCGCCTGCAGGAGATCATCGCCGCCGCCGAGGAGCAGCTCGACTGAGAGGCGGCCCCGCTGAACGACGGCCCGCCGGACGGACGGCTCCGTACGCGCGCGGCCTCTGGAGAGCGGCTCTTTCGAAGCGGGCCGGAGCGCGCCCTGTCGGCGGCGATGTGCCCGAAGGGGTGGAGAGCGGTCCTTCCGAAGGACGGCCCCTCCGGAGAGCCGCAGAGCGGTCCGTCCGGAGCCTCGGCATAGAGGCTGTTCGGGGGAGTTGATAGCGTTCGTCCAACGCGTGGTGTGAGCGAAGTCCGGTGTGAGCCCGGCGCTGTCCCGCAACTGTCATGGCCCCTCGTGGGTCGAGCCAGGTCGCCTCCGCCGCGTCGTCGACGCCGACCCTCGTGGAAAAGGGTGACCCGTCCTTGCCTGGGTCCCTCGGTTCCGGTACCTGAAAGGACCTCCCTTGAGGCCCGTACGCAGCGCCCTCGCCGGCGCCCTGCTCGTCACGCTGACCCTCGCCGGATGCGGCCAGACAGCCCCCGCGACCTCGCCCTCCACCGCCTCCGCGAGCGCCGCCACCCCCTCGGCGGCGGGCTTCCCCGTCACCGTCGAGGCGGGCAACGGCTCCGTCACCATCGAGAGCAGGCCCGAGCGGATCGTCTCGCTCTCGCCCGCCGCCACCGAGAGTCTGTTCGCGATCGGCGCGGGAGCACAGGTCATCGCGGTGGACGACCAGTCCAACCACCCCGCGGAAGCGCCGAAGAGCGAGCTGTCCGGTTTCAAGCCGAACGTTGAGGCGATCATCGCCCAGAAGCCGGACCTGGTCGTGCTCTCCAACGACCTCGACGGCATCGTGGCCGCGCTGGGCAAGGTCGGCGTACCGGTGCTGCTGGAGCCCGCCGCCACGAAACTCGACGAGACCTACGACCAGATCACCGACCTCGGTGCCGCCACCGGCAACGGCGAGCGGGCCACCGAAATCGCCACGCAGATGAGGAAGCAGATCGACGAGCTCGTCGCCGCCGCACCGAAGGACGCGAAGCTCACCTACTACCACGAGCTGGACGTCACCCCCTATGCGGTGACCTCCACCACCTTCATCGGCCAGATCTACGGGCTGTTCGGCCTGACCAACATCGCCGACAAGGCCCCCGACGCGGCGGGTGGCTACCCCAAGCTCTCCGCCGAGTTCGTCGCGCAGGCCGACCCCGACCTCGTCTTCCTGGCCGACACCAAGTGCTGCGGCCAGTCGAAGGACACCCTCGCCAAGCGTCCGGGCTGGTCCAAGCTGTCGGCCATCAAGAACGACCAGGTCATCCTCCTCGACGACGACGTCGCCTCCCGCTGGGGGCCGCGCGTCGTGGACCTCGCCAAGCAGGTCGGCGAGGCCGTTCAGAAGGCCGCGGCCAGCTAGTTGACAGATCTCCCCCGCTCCTCCGGCGTCCCCGGCGGCGGCACGGCCGGGCAGGCGGCCCGGCTCAGTCCGGCGGTGACGGCCGCGGCCGTGGCCCTGCTGCTGGCGAGCATGCTCGCCGGGCTGCTGGTCGGTGCCGCGGACATCGCGCCGCGCAGCGTCCTGATCCAACTGCTCGACTGGTTGCCGTTCGTCTCGGCCGACTCCGGGCTGGCCCCGGTCGAGCTGAGCCTGCTGACCGAGATACGGCTGCCCAGAGTCCTGCTCGCCGCGATCGTCGGCGGCCTGCTGGCCGTCGCGGGAGCCGGCTACCAGGGGGTCTTCCGCAACCCGCTGGCCGACCCCTACCTGCTGGGAGCCGCGGCGGGCGCCGGTCTGACGACCACGGCGGCGATCGTTTTCAGCAAGGGTGACGGCGAGGCGATCGGCATCCCCGCCGCGGCCTTCGTCGGCGCCGTCGGCGGCGTCCTGCTCGCCTACGCGCTGGGCAACGCGGCGGGCCGGGGCGGCGGCACCGCCACGCTGGTCCTCGCGGGCGTGGCGGTCACCTCCTTCCTCACCGCCATCCAGACGTTCCTGCAGCAGCTCAGGGTGGAGGAGCTCCAGCGCATCTACGCCTGGATCCTCGGCAACGTCGGCGGCGGCTGGGGTCAGGTCACGCTGGTGGCCCCGTACGCGATCGTCTCGGTGACGGTCATGCTGCTGCACGGCAGGCTGCTCGACGTGCTCTCGGTCGGTGACGACGAGGCGGTGACCCTCGGTCTGAACGCCGCCAGGGTCCGCCTCGTCGTGCTGTTCGCCGCCTCCCTGGCCACCGCGGCGGCCGTCGCGGTCAGCGGGCTGATCGGCTTCGTCGGCATCGTCGTGCCGCACGTGGTCCGCCGCCTGACCGGTTCCTCGTACCGGGTCGTGCTGCCGATCTCGCTGATCGGCGGGGCCGCCTTCCTGGTCCTCGCCGACCTCATCGCCAGGACCGTGCTCGCCCCCGCCGAGCTGCCCATCGGGGTGGTGACCGCCTTCTTCGGCGCGCCGTTCTTCGTGGCCGTACTGCGCATGACCCGCCGGGTGGAGACATGAGCATCCAGACCCATCCGTACCGGGAGCATGCGACCGTGGCCCGTACGCCGTGCGGAGGGGAGATCCGGTGAGCCGCCTCGCGGTGAGTGACCTGTCGGTGGTACTGGACCGGCGGACCGTGCTGTCCGGCATCGGGCTCGACGTCGGGGGCGGCGGCTGGCTGGCCGTCATCGGCGCCAACGGCGCGGGCAAGTCCACGCTGCTGCGCGCGCTGGCCGGGGTGCTGCCCTGTGCGGGCGAGGTGCTCGTCGACGACGTGCCGGTCAGACGGCTGCGGCCCAGGGACCGGGCCAGGCTGCTGGCCTACGCCCCGCAGTCCCCGGCGCTGCCGGTCGACATGACGGTGTTCGACTACGCCCTGCTCGGGCGTACCCCGTACATCCCCTATCTGGGGCGCGAGGGCCGCCGCGACCGGGAGGTGACCGCGTCGGTGCTGGAGCGGCTGGACCTGTCGTCCTTCGCCACCCGGCGGCTCGGCCATCTGTCCGGAGGCGAGCGCCAGCGCGTGGTGCTCGCCAGGGCGCTGACCCAGCAGGCCCCGGTGCTCCTGCTCGACGAGCCCACCACCGCCCTCGACCTGGGACACCAGCAGCAGGTGCTGGAGCTCGTGGACCGGCTCCGGCTGGCCGACGGACTAACCGTTGTCACGACATTGCATGATTTGAGCCTGGCCGGCCAGTACGCTGACTCGATGATGTTGCTCTCGGGCGGCCGGGTGGCCGCCTCCGGCATCCCGGCCGAGGTGCTGACCGGAGAGCTGATCGGCGAGCACTTCGAGGCCCGCGTCCGCGTCGCCACCGGCCCCGGCGGCAGGCCCGAGGTCCACCTGGAGCGCCCTTGATCGGGTCCGAGACTCATCCGAGCCTTCCCGGGCGGCCGCGAGGCTCGTCCGGAGGCCCACCGGGCGGGTCCGAGATCCAGCCGGATGTCCGAGGCGGTTCGCGCGAGGTCTCCCTGGGGCTGAGTCACCGCGAGGAGGACGGCGCCCGGCTGGCCTCGCTGCTCTGGGAGTTCGGCCCCGGGTGGCGGGCGATCTCCTCGGCCATGGTCGGCGGCGGCATCGGCCCGGCCGTCTGGGCGCTCAACGCGCAGGTGGTCGGCGGATACTCGCGGATGGACCCGGTGGACCACCTGCTGGAACTCGCCCCGCCGGGCCCCGGGGTCGGCATGCTCACCGCCGCCTCCGTCGACCACTTCACCCGGGCCGCCGACGGGGGAGTGGAGGTCATGGCGACCGTCGGCCTGCGCGTCCCCACCTGGGCCGCCGCCCCCGAGGGCGTCCCGGACCCCGAACTGGCGCCCATGTACCTGCCGGGAACGATCAACATCGTCGTCGCCGTACCGGTCGCGATGAGCGACGCCGCCCTGGTCAACGCGGTCATGACGGTGACCGAGGCCAAGACCCAGGCCCTGCTGGAGGTCGGTTTCCCCGGTACCGGGACCGCCTCCGACGCCGTCTGCGTGGCGGTCCCCGAGCACGGCCCGGAGGAACTCTTCGGCGGCCCCCGCTCCACCTGGGGCGCCCGCGTCGCCCGCGCTGTCCACACCGCCGTCCGCCAGGGCGCCCAGCAGTGGGCAAACCGTGATGTGTTGACTACTTAAGGTAGGGGAATCGCGGGAAGTAGCATGTGGGCGAGGGCGAGACTCCCGATACTGAGCAGGTGACCACGATGGCAACGAAGGAGCCGGCGGCCAGGCAGACGGTTCTCCAAGGAGAGCCGCCGTTCACTGTCGACGACCTGCTCACGTTTCCCAATGACGGGAACCGCTATGAGCTCTTCAACGGGAGCCTGTTGGTGAGTCCCTCTCCTGTCCCCCTGCATCAGCGTGCGATCGCTCGACTTCTCGTAATTCTCGAAGGCGTCGCACCACCTGAGTTCGAGCCACTGCCGGATGTCAACCTCCGGGCGAGCGACCGCGACTTCTTCATCCCCGACCTCGTCGTGGTACCGACGAAGGCCGTCGACGAGACGCAGCTGATGTTCGCGCCACGCGACATCCTCCTCGCCGTCGAGATGGTCAGCCCGAGCACCCAGGCGCGCGACCGTCACCTCAAGAGAGCCGCCTACGCCGCGGCGGGCATTCCCGCCTACTGGCGGATCGAGCTGTCCGAAGGCCCGTCCGTCCACGTCCACGAACTCGCCGGTGACGAGTACAAACCCGCCGACAGGCACGAGGCGGGAGAGGTCGCGAACCTGCTCGCGCCGTTCGAGGTCTCCTTCGACCCTGCCGTGCTCACCCGGCCACGCGGGTAGCCCTGCCGTCGGGGTGGAGGGTGACGCCGTAGTCGGCGAGGGCGCCGTGCGGGGTGACACGGCCGGTGTCGAGGTCGGCGAGGACCTCCTCGACGGGACGATCGCCGGGGGAGCCGATGCCGCCGCCGCCGGTCGTCTCGATCACGAACGCCTCGCCCGCGCCGAACCGGACGTTGTTCACCTTGGAGTCGAGGCGTTCCAGCGAGCCGTCCGCGCGCCGCAGGTGGAAGCCACCGAGCCGGCCGGGCAGGCCGCCGGAGCGTCCGGGCGGGGCGTTGCGCAGCCGGTCGCCCCGGGTGGTGACGTGGGCGTCGGCCAGAAAGCGGATCACCGTGCGGGAGCCGAGGCCGCCTCGGTACCTGCCGGGACCGCCGGAGTCGGGGACGATCTCCACCGACTCCACGACGAGCGGGCAGCGGGTCTCGACCGGCTCGACCTGGGGTACCGAGTTGCGGCCGATGCCGAAGTGCACGCCGGTCGCGTCCGGGCCGTCCTTGCCCTGCCGGGCGCCGACCCCGCCGAAGTCGTACGACAGGTGGATCCAGTACGGCGCCCCGACGGCCGCGATGGAGAAGGGCTGCAGGATGCCGCTCGCCGCGATGGCGCGTTCGGGCATCGCGTCCGACAGCGCCTGGAAGACGGCCTCCATCGCCGCGTAGATGGGCACGAACCGGCCACCGCACGGATAGGGCGGGCGGGCGTTGAGCAGCGATCCGGGTGGCAGCCGCACCTCGATCGCCCGTAGGCAGCCGTCGTTCATCGCGATGGACGGGTCCAGGAAGCAGCGCATCGCGAACACGGCGGCGGCCAGCGACTGTGACGAGGAGGAGTTGATCGCCGCGGGGACCTGGGGGTCGGTGCCGTCGAAGTCGAGCACGGCTCCCGAGCCGGGGGCCAGGGTGACCGCGACCCTGACGGTGTGCGAGGCGGTGAGGTCGATGCCGTCGTCGTCGATCGGGTAGGAGGCCTCGTAGCGCCCGGCGGGCAGGGCGAGAAGGGCCGCGCGGGTCAGCGTCTCGGTGTGGTCGAGATAGTCGTCGATCCCCCGGGCGAGCCCGGCCGGGCCGTACTCGCCGACCAGCGCCTCGATCCTGGCCGCGGCGACCGCGGTGCCCGCGACGAGCGCGCGCACATCACCCATGACCTTGTCGGGGGTGCGGCTGTTGGCCCGCAGGATCGCCTCGATCGCCGGTTCCACGCCGTGCGCGGTGGCCAGCAGGACCGGGGGGAGTTGCAGGCCCTCAAGGAAGATGTCGGTGGCGAGCGGGGCCATGCCGCCCGCGGACAGGCCGCCGAGGTCCGAGACGTGGATCATCGTCGCGGTGAAGTAGGCGGGCTCGCCGGCCACGAAGACCGGCCGGTAGACGAGCAGGTCGTTGGTGTGCACCCCGCCCCGGTAAGCGTCGTTGAGCACGAACACGTCACCGGGCCGCATCCCGGGAGCCGGGATGTCCTTCAGTAGTTCGGGCAGCGCGACCTTCAGCGCCATGCTGTTCATGAGCGTGGTCGCCATCGACTGCGCGACCAGGCGCCCACTCGCGTCGAGGATCGCCGCCGAGGCGTCGGACCCCTCGACGATGAACGTCGAGTAGGCCGAGCGCACCACCACGATGCTCGCCTCCTCGGCCGCCACCACCAGCGCGTTCCGCAGCACCTCCGCGGTCAGCGTCTCCGCCGTCAACCGACTCGCCCCCTCGTGAAGACCCCCGTGAAGACCCCCGTGAAGACCTCCGTGAGGAACCCTCGTGCGGGCCGCCGGTGCGCCGTCCAGGGTTCCGGCGTCATGCTGCTCCGCCCTCGGTGAGGATTACCGCCATGTCGTCCGCGAGCCTGGCCGTCCAGCCCGGCGGCACCACGATCGTCGCCTCGGCGTCCTCGACGATCGCCGGTCCGGCCCTCTCGCCCAGGGTCGCCCTGGTGAGCACCGGCACCTGTATGTACCCGCCGAGCTCGGGGAAGTACGCGGCCCGCCGCACCTCGGCGGCGTCGGAGGCATCGGCGGCGCCGTGAGCCCGCGGGCGCTTCGGGGGGCCACCGGGTTCCCGGGCTCCGGGCGCGGTGCCGACAGGGGAGTGCCGGGCGCTCTGGGTGACACGGACGCGGTAGCTGACGACCTCGATGGGGCCCCGCTGCTCGATGCCGTACACCTGCCGGTATCTCGCGAAGAAGCGGTCGGCCAGCTCGGCGGGGGAGTCGCTCCACCGCACGGTCAGGTCGTGGGCCTGTCCGGTGAAGCGGACGTCGGCCGAGCGGGTGACCGAGACGCCGGGGGAGCCGAGGGTCACGTTCAGGTCGGCGGCGGCGGCCTCGGCCAGGATGGCGAAGACCCGCACCGGGTCGGCACCCGGGGCGGACAGGACGCGGTCGGTGGACAGGTCGCCGGCCAGCAGGCCGGCCGCGGAGCCGACCCCGCAGTGCGCGGGGACGACCACCGTGGAGATGCCGAAACGGGAGGCGACCCTGGCCGCGTGCATCGGGCCCGCGCCGCCGAAGGCGACCATGACGAACCCCCGGGGATCGATGCCCCGCTGCACCGTCACCACGTGGACCGCCGACCCCATCGAGGCGTTGGCGATCTCGTGGACGGCGTGCGCCGCCTCGGCGCGGGAGACCCCGAGCGGACCGGCCAGGCGGCGGTCGACCGCCTTCTCCGCGAGGTCGAGGGAGAGCGACATCGTCCCGGCGGCGAACGAGGCGGCGTCGAGGTAACCGAGTACCAGGTTGGCGTCCGTCACCGTCGGCTCGTCGCCGCCCAGGCCGTAGCAGGCCGGCCCGGGTTCCGAACCGGCCGAGCGCGGACCGGCCCGCAGGGTGCCGGCCGGGTCCACCCACGCGATGCTGCCCCCTCCGGCCCCCACCTCCGCCAGGTCGATGGCCGGGGTCTTGACCGGCACCCCGGTCCCGGCCCTGCGCCCGCCGAAGCTGCCCTTGCCGCCCACGTGGAACTCGTGGGTGATCTCCGGCTCGCCGTTCCTTATCACGCAGGTCTTGGCGGTGGTCCCGCCCATGTCGAAGGAGATGACGTCAGGATGGCCGGACGCGGCGGCGGCCAGCACCCCGGCCGCGGGCCCGGACTCGATGGTGGCCACCGCCCGCCGGGCCGCCAGCTCGGCGGACATCACGCCGCCGGCCGAGTCCATGACGTGCACCGGCGCGGTGATTCCGATGCCGGCCAGCCGGGCGGTCAGCCGCCGCAGGTATCCCGCCATGACGGGCCCGACGTACGCGGACATGATCGTGGTGGTCGCTCGCTCGTACTCGCGCAGTTCCGGCCAGACCTCCGAAGAGATCACCACGGTCGGCACGACGCGCCGGAGGATCTCGGCGACCCGCCGTTCGTGCGCGGGATTCGCGTACGAGTGCAGCAGGCAGACGGCGGCCGTGGTGACACCCCGCCGCGCGATCTCCTCGCCGACGCGGGCCACGGCCGCCTCGTCGAGCGGTTCGAGCACCTCGCCCCGGTCGTTCACCCGCTCGGGCACCTCGAAGCAGTCACCGGCGGCGACCGGCGGCGCGGGAGGATCGAAGCGGAGGTCGTAGCGGTCCTCCTCGACCCGCGCGTAGCGGCCCAGTGGGATCGCCGAGCGGAAACCCCTGGTCGTGACATAGGCGACGCGGACGCCTCTGCGTTCGAGCACGGCGTTGGTGGCCAGCGTGGTCGCGTGCACGATCCTGGTCACCAGGGAGGGGTCCCTGTGACCGAGCGCGGTGGTGATGCCCGTGACGATGCCGTCGGCCGGGTCGTCATGGGTGCTCAGGCACTTGGCGACGCTGATCCCACCATCCGGCCCGCGGAGCACCACGTCCGTGAACGTCCCTCCGACGTCGACCCCGATCGAGTGGCTCAACGGCTCTCCCGTCTGATCGTCCGGCGCTCCGGGCGGGTGGCCCGTCGCGGCGCGGGGGCGGGCCCCGCGCCCGCTCGCCCGCCCACGAAGGGCAGGTTATTTCCCTAGCAAGCGCTTGTCCATTGGGCCCGCCGGGGCCACTTCCAGGCGATCGGCTCGCCTGTGGCCCGGTGGCCCTCATCCTCCGTGCGGCGCCGGCTCCTCTCGCGTTTTCGAATTCGCGGGCCGTTCGCCCGCGTACGGGAGGAGCCTCCTCGGGTGCACGGGAAGCAATGAGAGCTTTATCCCCCTTATTGCTTATTAGAGAGAAATATCGAAATTTGGGGCTTCTATCCCATTGGATTGGGGGTGACCGGGGGCATTGGGGGAGACGAGGAACCGGTCCCCACGCGATATACATCGTCGCGCCGAGGGCCGGTCGGGATTAGACTTTGCGTAACTGTCCGCGACGGGGGGTGGGCATGGTGAAAGACATGGTCAGCGCCGGAGTGGTGATGGTGAGAACGGGGTGGAGATATCCGTCTCGTGACCAGGTGTGGGTAACGGCGGAAAGAAAGTCAAGCCCTCGGGCCTGAACGGTTCACTTATTCACTCAGGTTTGCGACCCTTGTCCTATCCCCTGTAGGGAGTGGCGATGCGGCGGTTCGGTTCGGCGGCGGCGGTGTTCGGAGGCCTCCTGTTGGCGGTCGCCGGGGTGGCGCCTGCCCTGGCTCACGAGCACCCCAGCGGAATCACCGATCTGGTGACCCCCGCGGTGGTCAGGATCGAGACCACGGCGCACGTGGACATCACGCTCCTTGACCACATCGGCGAACTGGTCCACGTGGAGCGTTCCTACGAGGTGCCGATCGGCAGCGGCACCGGCACGGTGATCAACCCCGACGGGGGCATGGTCACCCTCACCCGGGTGGTCAAGAACGACAGGGACGTCCGGATCTACGCCGCCAACAAGATCTTCGCCGAGCACCACAAGGTCAAGATCCCGGCGGACTTCGAACGGCACAAGCTCAAGGACGACCTGCTCAACCATCACCTGCAGGAGTGCTACCCGCCCAAACAGCCCACCGCCACCTGCATCATCGACGTCACCACAGAGATCAGGGTCTTCCCCAACATCTCCCCCGCCGACACGGAGGGGTTCAGGGCCGAGATCGTCCGCCCCGGTGACAAGCCCGACAGCCCGGCGGTGCTGAGGCCCGTCGGCCGCGCCGACGGGAGCGCCGGCCTGCCCACCGCCCCGCTCGCCGCCGAGGTGCCCGCCAAGGACAACTCGCCGGTGGCGGTCGCCGGGTTCACCGGGAGGCCCGCCGCGAACCTGCCGGAGACCGTCGACATCGCCCACCTGCGGGCGGGTGGCGCCGGTGAGGGCGGCCGGCAGTTCAAGGACCCGGAGAACAAGGTCAACGAGCCGGAGAAGCTGGGCGCGCTCGTCGACAGGGGGCTGCTCGGCGGCCCGGTGATCGAGGACAAGAAGGGCGAGGTCGTCGGCCTGCTGCTCGGCGGCGGCAAGGACGCCCGGATGATCGGCATCCGCGAGGTCACCAAGGCCCTGGCCGAGGCGGACGTCGCGCCCGCCCGCGGCCCGATCGACGCCGCCTTCGAGCAGGCGCTGACCCGCTTCCACACCCGCTACTACGGTGACGCCGTCCCCGCCTTCCAGCGGGTGCTGGACCTCTACCCGGGCCACACCGTGGCCGCCGCGCATCTGAAGACGGCCCAGGCCAAGCGCGGCACCGCGGAGGACGAGGGCACCAAGAGGGCGGCCGCCTCCACCGACGCGCCCGGCGGCGCGCCGCTGTGGCCGTTCCTGGTCGGCGGCGGCCTGCTGGTGCTGGTGGTGCTGGCCGCCGCGATCCTGCTCTGGCGCCGCAGACTCTCCGACCCCGAACCGGAACCGGAGCCGAGCCTGCCCGCCGACACCCTGCCCCCCACCCCGCCTCCCAGCCTGAACCCGCCGCCCGTGCAGACGAGGTCGATCTTCGACGAGCAGGTCGACTCCACGATCGTGGTCGGCCGCTCCTTCCCCGCACTGCCCAAGATCTCCTCGACCTCGCCCGGCCAGCCGGTGCTGGTGGCGCGCGATCCGGGTTCCAGTACCGCTCCGGACCCCAGACCCGCCGAGACGACGGTGCAGAAGTACTGCACGGGCTGCGGAATGCGGCTGGGTCCCGCCCACAGCTTCTGCGGCTACTGCGGCCAGCCGGCCAAGACGTGATGTCGGTGAACGACAGGGCGCTGATCGGCCGGGAAGTGGCCGGCTACCAGATCGAGGACATCATCGGCAAGGGCGGCATGGCCGTGGTCTACCTCGCGGTCGACCCCAGGCTCAACCGCCGGGTGGCACTGAAGATCCTTAACCCGCTCCTCGGTGAGGACGAGCGGTTCCGTCAGCGTTTCGTGCTGGAGTCGCGCACCGTCGCGAGCATCGACCACCCCAACATCATCCCGATCTACGAGGCCGACACCGCCGACGACGGCACCCTCTACATCGCGATGCGCTACGTCAACGGCCCCGACCTGCGCAAGCTCTTCTACGACCGGGGCCCGATGCCGGTCAGCCAGGTCAACCGGACCTTCGCCCAGGTGGCCGCCGCGCTGGACACCGCGCACGCCCACGACCTGGTTCACCGCGATGTCAAGCCGGCCAACATCCTGATCGCCGCCCACACCGAGGGCGACCACGCCTACCTCACCGACTTCGGCATCACCAAGCACCGCACCTCGATCTCCGGGCTGACCCAGACCAACCAGTTCATCGGCACCCCCCGCTACATGTCGCCCGAGCAGATCAACAAGGAGCACATCGACGGCCGCTGCGACCAGTACGGCCTGGCCTGCGTGGTCTACGAGGCGCTGGCCGGGAGGTTGCCCTTCCAGCGCGACAACGAGATCGCCCTGCTCTGGGCGCACCTCGCCGAGACCCCCACCCCGCTCACCACGCTCCGCCCCGAGTTGCCGCTAGAGGTCGACGGCGTCATGATGCGGGCCCTGGCCAAGTCGCCCGAGCAGCGCTACGAGACCTGCGGCCAGTTCGTCGCCGAACTGCGTGACGCGATCAGCGGTGCCGGCCAGTCGTACCAGCTCACCCAGCCTCGCCCCGCCGCACCGACGGTGCCCGCCGGGCGACAGGAGCCGAGCAGGCCCAGATCCGGCGGGAAGGGCATCCTCATCGGTGCGGCAGTGGCGATCACGGCGATCGTCGCGCTGGTGGCGATGCTCGCGACGTTCCTGCGCGGTGGCGACACCTGGGTGGCGTACCAGGGCTCGGCCGCGGTGCCGGTCGCCTTCCAGTACCCCGGAGCCTGGACCCTCCAGCCGCATGCCGACGTGTTCGTGGTGGCCTCACCGAGAGTGGAGCAGTTCCGGGCGCTGTTCGCCACGCCCGTCACCGCCGACTGGGCGACCGTCAACGAGATCATCAAGGACGCCCCCCAGGACGCCGGCGGCCTTTACGTGCAGACGCTCGACACCCTCGACCCGCGCAGCGGCGCCAAACAGCTGCAGGAGACGATGCAGTCCTCGCTTCCCGGCACGGTCAGCGTCTTCTCCCAGGTCGTCCAGGTGAGTGTGGGCGGGCAGCCGGCCATCCGGCTGCAGGGGACGATCGCCGACCCGCAGCGCGGCGGCCAGCTCGAATTCACCGGCTGGGTCGTCGAGCGGCCGGACGAGCCGGCCCTCATCATCTATTTCTGCGCGTCCGGCAGGTGCGACAACGCGACCGCCAATCGGTTGGTGCGGAGTGTTTCATTCCCAATGTTCTGAACGGTTGACTTGCGTCCTACTTGTGATCGACTTGTCCGGGTGTTTTGTCCTATGGGCAAGACGGTCATCAAGCTTTAGTCTCCCCGCATGGCGGTTCTCCTCTTCCCCTTTCGGCACCTGCGCGCGGTGCCGAAGTCCGACTTGCTGATCGGCGCCGCGATCGTCGCCCTCGGCATGCTGGAGGCGTTCACCGTCGCCACCGAGTACGGCACGACCGGAATGACCAAGCTGTGGTGGGTCGGTCAGGCGCTCGTCACCGGCGTGCTCGTGTGGTTCCGGCGCCGGTCACCGGTCGCCGTGTTCATCCTGATGATCCTCGCCCAGTACGCCTGGCACCGGCAGGGGTACGAACACTGTCAGACCTGGCAGCTCGCCGCCCTGCTGATCGTCTTCCACACCGTCGGTGCCGAGCTCCCCTTCAGGCCCGGGCTCACCTGCGCCGTCAGCGGCATCCTGGTGTTCGGCTCCGGTGCCGTCGACCACCGCCGGCTCCCCCTGGAGGAGGCCATCTTCCTGACCGTCCTCTTCGGCGCCGCCTACCTCACCGGCCTCGCCCTGCGCGCCTATGTTGTTCGGGTACACCACCTGGCCGAGCAGGCCGTCCACCTGGAACGTGACAGGGAACGCGAGGCCGCCGAGGCCGTCGCGCGGGAGAGAGCGCGCATCGCCCGCGAACTGCACGACGTGGTCGCCCACAGCGTCAGCATGATGGTCATGCGGGCCGGGGCGCTCCGCCGCTCGCGAGGTGGGGACGACGAGACACTGCTGGGCATCGAACGGATGGGGCGTGAGGCGGTCGAGGAACTGCGTGTCATGCTCGGTGTGCTGCGCATGCCCCTGAACGAGAACATCCCGCAGCCCGGCCTGGACCTGCTGTCCGGCACCGTGGACTCGCTCGTCTCCTCCGGGCTGCGGGTCACCCTCGACGTACGGGGGGAGGCGGTGAGGCTGGCGCCCGGGCTGGATCTGTCGGTCTACCGCATCGCCCAGGAGGCCCTCACCAACGCGGTCAAGCACGCCGGAGAGTCCGAGATCCGGATCACGCTCTCCTACCATCGGGACTTTGTGGAGGTGGAGGTCACGAACGGGAGAGGGAACGGCGGGAGGTTCTCCGCGCTGTCGACGGGCAACGGCCTCATCGGCATGCGTGAGCGCGCCGCGCTCTTCGGCGGCACCTTCGAGGCCGGCCCGCGTCCGGAGGGCGGCTTCCGCGTCCACGCGTCCCTGCCGACCTCGCTGGAGGTGTCGGCCGGTGAGCCGATCGCATGAGTGGAACCGGCCGTACGAGCCGGTTGACCGACCGAACCATGAACGAGGCGCCGAGCCGCCTGGCAAGAAGGAGGAGAAGTGAGCATCCGTATCGTGATCGCCGACGACCAGGCGATGGTCCGCGTCGGGTTGAAACTCGTCGTGGAGAGTGAGCCCGACATGGAGGTGGTCGGTGAGGCCCCCGACGGGGTCGAGGCCATCGCCGTGGTCCGCCGTACCAAGCCCGACATCGTGCTGATGGACATCTCGATGCCCCGTATGGACGGCCTCACCGCGGCCAAACAGCTCCTGGGGCAGCCGGAATCGCCGAAGATCGTCATGCTGACCACCTTCGACACCGACGAGAACCTCTACACCGCGCTCCGCGCGGGGACCAGCGGGTTCCTGCTCAAGGTCTCGCCGCCTGAGCAACTGGTGGACGCCATCCGCGTCGTCATCGCCGGGGACGCCCTGCTCGACCCGGCCGTCACCACCCGAGTCATCGCCTCCTTCGCGGGCCGTCACGATCCCGCGCCCCCACCGCAGCTGGCCGACCTTACCCCGCGTGAGCTGGAGGTGTTGCGCTCCCTGGCCCGTGGCCTGACCAACTCTGAGATCGCGGGGAAGCTCTTTGTCGGTGAGGCCACGGTCAAGACCCATGTGGCCCGGGTATTGATGAAGCTCCATCTGCGGGACCGTGCTCAGGCGGTGGTGTTCGCGTACGAGTCGGGCGTGGTGCGGCCGGGGGCGGCGGTCGGGTAGTAGGAGATCCACTCCTCGCGGCTCATCCGGATCATCTTGACGCCGAGCCAGCCCAGCGCGACCGCGGGGGCGACCCACATCGGGATGGTCACCGGGCCGTACGGGACCAGCAGCGAGGCGAGGTAGCCGAGGCCGGCGACGAGCGGCACCCACCAGTGTGCGAATCCCGCCCGCCAGACGCCGACCAGCAGGACGGGCATGCCGAAGATGGCGAAGAACAGCCAGGGCATCTGGAACCCGAAGACGACGCCGGGCAGGTTCAGCATCTCGTCGAGGATTCGCTGCGCCTGTTCAGGGGTGTTCCGCTGCCCGAGCCACCACTCCACCGGGTCGGTCATGAGCAGGCCCGACAGGCTGATGTAGCCGAGGATGGTGAGCGAACCGGCGATGTGGCCGAAGACCACCGCGCGGCGGCGCATCACGTGCAGCAGGCCGAAGACCGCGACGGCCATCAGCAGGTAGGCCCAGTGGTACATCACCGACTGGACCTGGGCGAGGGCGGGATTTTCCGCGAAACTGACCGCTTCGCGCTCGTCGCCCCAGGTGCCGGGGTCGAGGATGACAGCGATGGCCTGGAGCAGCGGGGCGACGATCAGCAGTAGACCTGATGTGATGCGCCGGAAGTCGGCTGAATCCTTGAACATGGTTTTTTCTTCCTGTGGGGGGCCGCTTAACCAGGAAGCTAGGCGGTGGGTCCTCGCCGGGTCGTCCGTCGCCGGGCTGATCCGGGGTCCCTCTCGCGGGGTAAGAAGTTCTCACCATGGGCCGGTGAAAGATGTGAGAAGTGCGTCTCATAAGGTCTAGACCACAGTGTGTGGCCGGCGATCAGAAAGATAAGTGATGTTGCACGAAAAACTGGACTCGATCTACGACAGTGTCCTGCGCCGCAACCCGGGTGAGATCGAGTTCCACCAGGCCGTTCGCGAAGTGTTGGAGAGCATCGGACCGGTCCTCGGCAAGCATCCCGAGTATGCCGAATCCAAGATCATTGAGCGGATCTGCGAGCCGGAGCGGCAGATCATCTTCCGGGTGCCGTGGGAGGACGACCAGGGTGAGGTCCACATCAACCGTGGCTTCCGGGTCGAGTTCAACAGCGCGCTCGGGCCCTACAAGGGGGGACTGCGTTTCCACCCCTCGGTGTACCTGGGCATCGTCAAGTTTCTCGGCTTCGAGCAGATCTTCAAGAACGGACTGACCGGCCTGCCGATCGGCGGGGGCAAGGGTGGCTCGGACTTCGACCCGAAGGGCCGCTCCCAGCGCGAGATCATGCGCTTCTGCCAGAGCTTCATGACCGAGCTCTACCGGCACATCGGCGAGTACACCGACGTCCCCGCCGGGGACATCGGCGTTGGCCAGCGCGAGGTCGGCTACCTGTTCGGCCAGTACAAGCGCATCACCAACCGGTACGAGTCCGCGGTGATCACCGGCAAGGGGCTCAGCTACGGCGGCGCCCAGGTCCGCACCGAGGCGACCGGCTACGGCTGCGCGTTCTTCGTCGACGAGATGCTCAAGGCGCGCGGCACCTCCTTCGACGGCAAGCGCGTCGTCGTGTCCGGCTCGGGCAACGTCGCCGTCTACACGATCGAGAAGGTGCAGCAGCTCGGCGGCACGGTGATCGCCTGCTCCGACTCCTCGGGGTACGTCATCGACAACAAGGGCATCGATCTGGACCTGCTCAAGCAGATCAAGCAGGTCGAGCACCTCCGGATGGACGCCTACGCCAAGCGTCGCGGCGGCGAGGTGTCCTTCGTGGCGGGGCGGAGCATCTGGGAACTGCCGTGCGAGGTGGCGATGCCGTCCGCCACCCAGAACGAGATCACCGGCAAGGACGCCGAGGCTCTGGTGCGCGGCGGATGCGTCGCGGTCGGCGAGGGCGCCAACATGCCCACCACGCCCGAAGGCATCCGGATCTTCCAGGAGGCGGGCGTCGCCTTCGGGCCGGGCAAGGCCGCCAACGCGGGCGGCGTGGCCACCAGCGCGCTGGAGATGCAGCAGAACGCCAGCCGTGACTCGTGGACCTTCGAGTTCTCCGAGCGCCGCCTCCAGGAGATCATGCAGGACATCCACGGCCGCTGTCTGAAGACCGCCGACGAGTACGGCATGCCGGGCAACTACGCGGCCGGCGCCAACATCGACGGCTTCAAGCGCGTCGCCGACGCGATGCTCTCCCTCGGCCTGATCTGAGCTGAAGTGTTCGCCGTGACCGCCAAAGGCGTCGGTCACCGGCACACCTTCCATAACCGGGCGCCACTCCCATCGCGGTCCCGGACGCCGAGCCCGCTCCCCGTGCACCGGGATGCCGGCGGCGTCCTGAGTGGCCGTTCACCGGCGAAACCGCGAATACGCCGCTCTGATCGCCGGAGCCCCGGTGGGGCGTTCTACGAGTGGAATAGCCACTCCATCGCGGTGCGGGATTTGCCGACGTAGGCGTCCTGGCCGGTTTCGAGGCCGTAGGCCAGATCCTCGAAGAGACCGCATCTGCCGTAGAAGACGGCGCGCTCGCGCAGGGCGGTGACGTCGCCGGGCCGGTAGCCGCCGAGGGCCGCCTCCAGGGCGGTGGGGCCGAGGTCGCGGTACAGCAGGCCGAAGTCGTAGGCCGGGTCGACGATCGCGGCGTCGCTCCAGTCGATGACGCCGGTCACCGCACCCGTGGCAGGGGCGATGAGTACGTGCTCGATTCCCAGGTCGTTGTGCGAGAAGACCGGGTCATAGTCGCCGTCCGGGGGTGGGGTGTCCAGGAATGTCTGCACCGCCCGCCGGCGGGCCTCAGGGATCTCCTTAATGATCGTCGGGTGGATCTCCGCCGCCTCGTCCAGCCATTCGGACAGCGGCGGGGCATCCACCTCCACCAGGCCGGCCAGCCGATCCACCGGAACCGCATGCAGCGCGGAGAGCAGGTCGCCGAGCGTGGCGGCGACCGACGGACCGTAGGTCAGCCGTTCCGCTGGGGGCAGGTCGAGCAGCGGCCGGCCCGGGAGTTTGAAGTAGGCCAGGCAGCCCTGCTCCGCGATCGTGAACCTCGGCTCTGGGACGGGCACCGGGGAGAAGCCCGCGACGGTGGTCAGGAGGCGGGCCTCACGGTCCACGAGCGTGGCACGTCGTACGGGATCGGCCTCCTTGCTGAAGCGCACGATCAACTCGCCGTTGACCTCGTACGCGAGGTTGTCCTGTCCCTCGCCGAGCGGTGTGACGGTGTTGATGCGGTAGCCGGGCAGCTGCGCGGCCACCGCGTCGTGGGAGTCCTGGGCGCGGTCGCGGCTCTGCATGCCGTGACCCTACCGATCACAGGGCCGGGCTGGAGCGGCTCCTGCCTCTCAGGGCCCCGTGACGACAAGGGTGATTCACGTGGCAACGCCGGGTGACCATGGCCGCCGGAGATCCTTCCCGTGCTGGCCGACCCGTTGGTTGCCGACGATGAGGTCGGTGGCCTGCTGCGCGAGCGGATCGGCATGCAGCGGCTGCGGGAGATCATCTCTGATGTGTGGAAGCCTTTGCCCAGGGACAGCGGTCGGCTCTCGAAGCTGGAGTCCTTCTACACCTACCTGCGTCAGTTCACCCCGAACGTGCTGGCCGCGATCGACTTTCAGGGCGGGCCCGGCACGGGCGAGTCGATGGAGGCGGTGGCCATCTTGAAGGAGACGAACCGGCTCGGCGGCCGTTGCGGCCCGCGCAACTGCGCGAGCTGGGGCTGACGCCCTGAGCGGTTGCGGCACGCTGACCGCAGGGCGTGGCGATGGTCCGCGAGCCGTTTGCGGGCCATCGCTGTGGGAGTATGGCACCTGGACTTCCGAGGTTGCCATGTTCACGCCGCCGCAGCGCGATCAATGGCCGCTTCTGGCCCTGCCTCGGCTGACCCATATTGGCGTGGTAGACATGTTCCTACGATCGCTCGAACAGGCCGACCGACCACCGGATCGGGCGGTTGGTGGACTGACCGACCATGGAGAGCTCCACGGTGATGGTGGTGGGCTCGGTTAGGTAGAGCTCGCTCATCGCCATCGGGAACTTGCCTGAGGTCCAGACACCGCAACTCTTGATGGTGCCCCCGCTCTGGCCGTTCGCCCTGAAGCTGAACTGCAGCCGCGTGGCCAGCTCGCCCGAGCAGAGCTGGTCGAGGGCGACCTTGCCCGCCTTGCCGCCGACCTTGAAGGTGGCCGTGGTGTCCTGCGGCCAGAGGCCGCTTTTCGTTTCGGTGAGCTGCCACTTGCCTATCTTCTCGGGAATGTTTCGCAGTGGTTCGGGCGTGACCGGTCGTGCGGGCGGGGTCCACTCGTATACGCCCAGCACCCACGAACCATGCGCGCGCGCCTGGGTGACGCACGGACCACCCGGCTCCTCCTGAGTGCAGCCCTGACCGAAGGTCACCGTGTTGAAAGTGGCCGTCACCTCCGTGGCGCCTTCGGGGACATCCAGCGGCTGCAGCCGCAGCTCCCGATCACAGTTCATGAACGAGGCCGGTACGCGCAGCCGAGACCCCTTGACCTCGATTCGCACCGGGCTGTCGCCCGGCCCCACGCACATGCCGCCGACGTCCAGCGGCTTGCCGGTGTAGGGGACCTTGAGCGTGACCTTGGCATTGCCCGTCTTCTCGATCGCGGTCCTGGCCACGAGCCGGTAGCCTGTGCCGTCCGCCGAGGTGAACTGCTCCGGCAGCACGGGCATGGGCCCGCCCGAGACCGTCGTGGTGGTCTCGGGCTGCGGCGTGGCGGGTAGGAGCGGCACGGCCAGCGCCACCGCCGCCGCCACGACGGCCGCGCCCACCGTGCCCACTGCGGTCCGCCTGCGCCCCCGGATCCTTCGCACGCGGTCGCGTACCTGCTCGTCGCGCGACGGGTTCGGCGGCGGCGGCAGGTCGGCGTGCTCGCGCAGTACGTCGCGGAGATTCTCTACGGTCACCTCTGCAGCTCCTTAACCACCGACTCGTCGATTCTCAACTTGGCCAGCGCCTTGGCGGTTTGGCTCTTGACCGTCCCGGGGGTGCAGCCGATGAGCTGGGCCACCTCGGCCACCGGGAGGTCCTCGTAGAACCGCAGCACGATCACCGCGCGCTGCCGGGCGGGCAGGCGGCCCACCGCCTGCCAGAGCGCCGCCCGCTCGTCCGCCACCTGGTCGTGCACCGGCTTCTCCGGCAGGCCGTCGCTGGGCAGTTCCCGGCGCCACCGCCTGCGCCACCACGAGGTGTAGGTCGTGATGAGCACGCGCCGCACATACGCCTCCGGCTCGTCGATGCCCGGCCAGGCGAACCACGCTTTCGCCAAAGATTCCTGCAGGAGGTCCTCGGCTGTGGCCCAGTCGTGGGTGAGGAGGTACGCGAAGCGCAGGAGCCGGTCGGACCGAGCCACCACGAAGCCCTGAAATATAGCCCTGTCGGCCACCTAGTTGCCTTCCGTTGGTCTGCTGACGGTACAGACGCATCGGCCACGGCGGCAGGTTGCCCGATGGTGGGGTGCAATCCAGGGAAATTCGATGGCGGGCGGGGACAAAGGCGTGGATTGGGCACGTCGGCCCAGTTCAGAGCCTCTCGTATTCGCTCCCGAAGCAATTACCCGAACTCTCGCCAGTGTCGACCCCGACCTTTTCGTCCCAGGCCCGTCGAGCTCAACCGCGTCCCGGACGCACCACACGCCCGGTCGCGAGGTCCTGGCCCGCGGGGTTGAGAAGTGTCCTTTCTTGTGGAACTTGAGCTATGCGCAGGCTCTGACCTGCCGTGTGGGTCATCGTCGCCCATGGTCCACACCGTAAGCGAATCGAGACCTTAGTCATAGAGTCCGGGATCACCGCAGGTCAAAGGCTATTTCGTTGGAAATTTCCTCATAGCTACCAGGCCCCCTTTCGGTCTCGGCGTGCTCTCAGCTCGCGCCGGGGACGGTGACGTTCTTCTCCTTGAAGCCGTAGCCGTTCTGTGTCGCCTTCTGCTGCAGGCCGGTGAAGGAGTTCTTGCTGGCGTTGAGGTCGGCCTCGGTGGCGGTGCCGTTCTGCAGCTTGGAGGTCAGGTTGCCGAAGCTGGCGGCGACCGCCGTGACGCCCTTGCACAACGTCGGGTTGGCCAGCGCGAAGCGCTTGGCGACCTTCAGCTCGTGAACGGTGAAGAGACCGGCCACGGCCGCCTTCGCGAAGGTCCGCTTCCGCTTCTCCGCCCCTGCCTTGAAGCCCCCGCTCCGCAGCGGTCGGTAGATGTAGCGGTAGAAGGCTCCCAGTGCGAGGCCCGCGTGCAGTGCGAAGCGGGTCTTGGCGAACTTCTTGGCGTTGCCGGCGGGCGGGCACTCCTCGGAGGGGTACTCCTGGTCGGTATTCGCCGCCGGTGGGGCGGTCGTGGCGGCCGGTGGGGCGGCAGCGGGTGCCGAGGTCGTGGCCACCATGGCACCGGGCCTCAGGTCGGCCGGCGTGCTGTCGCCGCAGCCACCCACCAAGGCCACGGCCAGCAGCACCGCCGCCGGGATGGCAAGGGATCGGGCCCCCCGTGCAAGCATTTTCCCCCCTGGAGAACTTCGCGGTGCCGTGACTCGCACCTTCCCCCGCACTCTACTCTCTGTATCTTCTCCATCACTTTAAGTGAAGAGTATGGCTCTCCGGGGTGTCGCGAACCGATGGCGCCGAATCGGCCGGACGGGAGAAGGGGCGGAGGTGCCTCTCTCCTGGCTGTCACTCAGCCCCTGAGCTGGGCCACCGCCGCGCGCACGGCCTTCGACGCCTCGTCGGTGAGTGGGGCACCGTGCCCGAAACGAGCCGTCTCGACGTGAAGTTCGGCGAGCCTGCGAAACGACTCGATGGCGCAAGGGTGGTCGGCGTTGAACGCGCCGAGGGTGGGGGCCGTCCACGCTCGCGACGGTGTCGCCGGGTAAAGGTGATCGGGGGAACGGAGCCATGTCGTTCACCGGGGGCGGAGTCGGGGGTGACGGAGCGGGACGAGATTCGCGGGGAGAGGTGGCGGAACGGAATCGGATGCCGTGAAAAACGTCGATCAACGATGCGAACCTTTCGAAAGGCGGCTCCGGAATCCGTATCCGCCGTCATCCCACGCACACCGATTCACGTCGCCGTTCCGATGGTTTTTCAGTCCGAAGAACGCGGAGGCGACGTCGATGAGTCCGGATATCGTCCCGGTGACCTCTGCGCGGTCGAGGACCAGGTCAGCCGCCCTCTTGTGAAAAAGCGCGGCGAGATGCGCAACTGATCCGGTCGCCGGGCGTTCTCCTGCCATCCGTTTCCTGGTCGAACCAGCCTTTCCTGACCCGGTGCAGGAACGCGTCCCAGGCGTCGAAGCCGAGCAGGATGCCTGCCTGTCCCGGGGCGCTGAGCCTGACCCCGTCGCGGGTCATGGTCACGATCACTCGCACGGGAGCGCCGCCTGGTCGATCGCGCACCACACGGTACGGCCGAGGTCTCCCTGGTCATGGACTCCCCAGCGCTGCCGGGAGATCTCGTCGACGATGTCGAGGCCGCGCCCGCGCTCCTCGTCGGCCGGTACGGTCCCGGGCGCCCGGGGTTGCCAGGAGCCGCCACCCGGGTCCAGGACCTCCAGGCAGAGGGAATCCGCCCGCCGGGTGAGCGTGAGCATTACCAGATCGTCGGGACGTCTCCGTTCGGTGTGTAGAACCGCGTTCGTCACCAACTCGGACGTCGCCAGCCGCACGTTCTCGTACGCCGGATGATCGGCACCGAGCCATTCCCGGACATACGCGCGGGCCTTTGCCGCGGACGCGGGATCGATTTTGAGATACGCCTTCCCGAGGACCTCGGATTCGTCATCCGGGTATTTCTGCCAGAAGCCGCTCACCGGATTCATTGTCACCTGCTCAGACGGCCGGGTTCCGAATATGTCTGTGCAGCATCGCATTAGTAGGCTACAGTCAGTAGTCGAACGGGTGCGGTTAGTGTTCAACGGTTCAGGTGAAACCGTCGAGCAGACCCACCGGCGGGTGCTTCCTCAGCCTGCCGCTCTGGAATCCGTGGGAGCAGACACGCCCGAGGGTGGGCACGAAACGGCTCACGGACACCGCCGCCAGGCGGTACCTGGTGTTCAACCTGGGCGAGGGGAGATCGAGCGGGTCGGCACCCGACCTGCTCGGCGTCACCCCGAGGGCGCCTCGGCGCCGGAGGGAGCGAACCGTGAGGTTCACCCGGCCGTGTTCGTCTTGGACGCTCGCGGCCACCCGCTCGACCCCTGCCACCCCGCCCGCGCCCGCCGCCTGCTGGCGGCCGGGCGGGCGGTGGTTCAACGCCACACACCGTTCGTCATCCGCCTCAAAGACCGGTCGGTTACCGACTCCGTCGTGGCAGGCGTGCAGGTCGGTATCGACCCCGGCTCCAAGCACACCGGCCTGGCCGTGTTCACCGACCGCGGCGGGAGCCGGACCGGACGGTACGCGATCCAGCTCGACCACCGGGGCGCACTGATCCGCGACAGGCTTGCCTCGCGGGCCGCGTTGCGCCGGGGCCGCCGGGGGCGGAACCTGCGCTACCGCGCCCCCCGCTTCCTCAACCGCACCAAGCCGAAAGGGTGGCTCGCGCCGTCCCTGCGACACCGCGTCGAGACCACCATGTCGCAGGTGGCGCGGCTGACCCGGTGGGCGCCCGTGACCGCCGTCCACATGGAGAAGGTCTCCTTCGACACCCACGCCCTGTCGGCGGGCAAGCCGTTGGAAGGCGTTGAGTATCAGCAGGGCACCCTGGCCGGGTACGAGGTCCGCGAATACCTGCTGGCCAAGTGGGGGCGGGCGTGCGCGTACTGCAGCGCGAGCGGCGTACCGCTCAACCTCGACCATATCCACCCCCGCAGCCGGGGCGGCTCCGACCGGATCAGCAACCTCACCCTGGCCTGCGTCCAGTGCAACCAGACCAAGAACGCCACCCCCGTGCAGGAGTTCCTGAAAACCAGCCCCGCACTCCTGGCGAAGATCCTCAAGCAGGCGAAAGCACCGCTGCGCGACGCCGCCGCCGTCAACGCCACCCGGTGGGCGCTGTGGCGGGCACTGGAGGCCACTGGCCTGTCCGTTCACACCGCCTCGGGCGGTCGTACGAAGTGGAACCGCTCTCGTACCGGCGCGCCAAAGTCGCACACGTTGGACGCGTTGCACGTCGGAGAACTGGAGACCGTGACCACCTGGCCATCCACCGTGCTCGTGGCCAAGGCGACCGGGCGCGGCACCTACGCTCGCACCGTCCCCGACCGGTACGGGTTCCTCCGTCTGGTCCGGCCACGGACCAAACTGCACCACGGCTTCCAGACCGGCGACCTGGTCCGGGGACACGTCCCGGCGGGCAAGAAAGCCGGGGTTCACCTCGGGCGAGTCCTGGTCCGCTCCTCCGGCTCGTTCGACATCACCACCCGGCACGGTCGCGTCACCGGGATCAACCACCGGCACGTCCGTCACCTTCAACGCGCGGACGGCTACGGCTACACCACCCAGAAAGAAGCCGATCGAAATGACTGACCGGTCAGGGCACGCTCGGGCCTGGGCGGCCCTCCCGCTCCCGATTCCTCCCCGGCCTGAAGGCCGGAGCATCCTCGAGAGGTTCTGGTGATTTTCATGCCGCAGGCCAAGGTGCTCGATCCCACCACGTCACCGGTCGCCTTCTTCGGCTTCGAACTCCGCCGATACCGCCAGGAGGCAGGTCTGTCCCAGGAAAAGCTGGCCAAACTGATCGGATACTCGCTCGGCACGGTCTCCATGGTCGAGACCGGCAAGCGGCCCCCGACCGAGGACTTCGTCAGAAGGTGCGACGAGGCCCTCGGTGCCGGAGGGGCGCTCATCCGGATCAAGGAGATGATCGACAACGTCGCAGCCCAGCTACCGGCCTGGTTCCGCCAGTGGGCCGAGATAGAACAGGCCGCCGAAATCCTCCGGGCCTGGGAACCGCTCATCGTTCCAGGTCTGCTTCAAACGGCTGACTACGCACGGGTGCTCTTCATCGGGGAGCCCCGGGCCACGGCGGAGAAGGCGGAGCTGGACGTGGCCGCCCGGCTGGAACGGCAGCGACTCCTGGAGCGGGAGGATCCGCCGATGTTCTGGGTCGTCCTCGACGAGGGCGTGCTCGGCCGCCGTATCGGCGACGAGGCGATCATGGCGGCCCAACTGGACCACCTTCTTGAGGTCGCGCGCCTGCCGCACGTCACCATCCAGATCATGCCTTCCGACGCGGGCAGCACCGTCGGGTTGCTGGGCGGTTTCGCCATTGCACAGGTCCGAGGGCTCGCCAATACTGTCTACATGGAGTCGGCCGGCCAGGGCCAGGTCACCGATCGCCCCGTTGACGTGGCGGACATCATCATCAAGTACGAGGCGATTCGCGCCGAGGCACTTCCGCAGCGGGCGTCGCTGGAGCTGATCAGGGAGATGAGGGCTCGATGGACCGTGAACTGAACGAGGCTGTCTGGGTGAAGTCGCCCTTCTCCGGTGGCAACGGCGGTAACTGCGTGGAGGTCGCGAAGCTGTCCGGTGGCCGAGTCGGTGTCCGTGACAGTAAGGACCGGTCGGGTCCGGCGTTGGTGTTCACCCCGGCCGAGTGGTCGGCGTTCACCCGCTGGGTCCGCACCGACGACACCGTCTAGCTCCACGACGATCCGCACACGGCAGGCCCCCGCATCCAGCTGCGGGGGCCTGCCTGTCCCGTGTCTCCACCAGGGCCTGTGCGGAGTACGGATCCTCACGTGAGCCGGCCGATGACGGGCAGCCCGTGTGTCGAGTCCTGGATCACCCACCGCGCCTCGCCCGCCCGGCACCGATCACGGCGATCGCCGGCCCCAACCCGGCTCCCAGTGGCTCGCAAGGGTGGGTTCCTAGCGTCCGTCCCGTAAGAGTGATCAAGCCTTGCGGGAGCGGGACGCGTGGACATGAGGTTGTTGCTGGGGCTCGACGGGCCGGATCTGTCCGCGTTGGCACGGGCCGTCGTGGGCGTGTTCGGGCCGGGTTGGCCGCCCGACGCGAGGTTCTCCGTGGACTTCGCGGACGAGGTGCCCGGTGTGGACTGGCTGGAGCGCTTCGCCGCCCGCCAGCAGAAAGGGGCGGAGAGCGCCGTCGGATGGAACGGTGACGGCGAGCCCTTCGTGTTCAACATCGGTAACGCCATCGTGAAGGCGGGCCGTGACGGCGACTGGACCGCCGAGTCGCTGCTGGAGGTTCTGGAGGCGCTGCCCTTCGCCGTCGCCTCCATCGGAGGCGTCCATCACTGGACCGGCAACGGCGGCTTCGCCGATCTCCACTACGGCCACGGGTGGGCGTGCGCGTTCCGGGGGGCGGGCCACGACCGCCTGCTGTCGCGGCGGTGGCTGGAGCACGGCCCGTGGCGGCTCCTCACCCGTGGGGACATCACGCTGGTGCAGTTCCACGACCTGGCCGCCGACTCCGAGACCGCGCGGCAGCAGGCCTGGCCGGGACACGAACTCCTCACGGCGGGGGTCGGCTACCTGTCGCCGCCGCCCGGCGGGGCGCGGCGCCACCCGTGGCCGAAACGCCGGAACGGGTTGCGCGGCCTGTACGACGCCGACACGCGGACCCTGCGGATCGTCGTGCACGACCGCGCCGTGCACGACGCCGAGATGCGCGACGCCCGTCTGGCCGTACTCGAAGACTCCGGTGACCCGCCGATCGCCGGAGTCGCGTACGTGTTCATGGAGGAGGTGGTGGCCCGCGCGCACCTGCACCGGCTCTGGCTGCACGAGTTGGAGTGCTGGACGGTCGTCTACGGCCGTGAGGTCCGCCTTGACGAGGACTACCGGCCCGCGCGCACCCCACCGCGCTGGGCGGTGGCACCGACCTGACACGTCCCGCACCGCCCGTCCCACGAGATGTCGATCTTCCAGGCAGGCTCCAGCGTAAGGGATGTGTCAAAAATGGGATGGATTGTGTATATTTTCCGTTGTTAGCTCTTGGTTGAAGGAGGATTTATCGTGGCGGCTCTTCCGCGGGTACTGTTCGACGAGGCTCACAGTGAGTCGTGGACCATCCGGCGGGACGTGGCCGAGACGATGAATCCCGGCCATCCCGACGACAGCAGCTACGCGCGCGCCGCCGAGCTGCTGCGCCGGCTGGGGCACACCGTGGACGCGCACGTCACCGGGCCGCTCACCCCGGCCCTGCTGAGCGCGCGGGACGTGCTGGTGATCGCGCACCCCGCCGACGGGCGCTGGGAGCGGACCACCGGGCTGGGCAGCCCGGTCCTGCCCGTCGAGGAGCTGGACGCGATCGAGGAGTACGTCGCGAACGGCGGCGGGCTGGTCGTGCTGGCCGAGTACGAGCAGGAGAAGTACGGCAGCAACCTCGTCGAGCTGCTCGCGCGCTTCGGCGTCGGGGTCGAGCACACCCTCGTCCACGATCCGCGGAGCGCCCACAACGGCGTGGCCGCCTGGGTCATGGGCACCTCGCGAAAGGTCGACGTCGCGGGCCAGGACCTGCTGGCCGGGGTGCGGAGCGCCTGCTTCTACCGGGCCGGGGTGCTCACCGCCCCCGAGGACGCGGCGGTGCTGTTCGAGACCTCGCCCACCGCGACCCCCGCGGGCCGCCCGCTGGCGGTGGCCGTACGGCACGGCGAGGGCCGCGTGGTGGTCGTCGCCGACTCCGACCTGTTCGGCGACGACTCGATCGGCGACTACGACCACGCCGCGCTCTGGGGCAACCTGGTCACCTGGGTCGCCCGCGTCCCCGCCCCGGCGGCGACCAGAGAGTCCGAGGCCCGCGCCCTCTTTGCGGACCTGAAGCGGGCGATCGAGGAACTGCAGCCGATGCAGGCCAAGGACGGCTCCGTGGCGGGGGACCACGCCAGGGCCGCCGAGCTGGTCGCCGAGATCGCCGGGCACGTCGAGCGGCTCGCGCCGCGCTTCCCTCACGACGCCGGCTATCTGGCCGCCGTGGTCGCCGACCTGCGCAAGTGGGTCGAGCAGGGTCTGGGTGTGCCCGACTTCCTCGACGCGCTTGACGCCTTCCACCCCGACACCCAGCGGGTGGACGGTCTGGAGCACCTCGTGCTCTTCCCGATGTACACCCAGAACGGCAGCACCTCCCGGCTCATCGAGGCCGTGTGGATCCGGACGATCTGGCCCGAATGGCTGGCCGAGCTGGAGCGGACCCGCTACGACAACCCGATGTTCGTGCCGATCGCCTTCGAGGACTTCACCTCCGGCTACGACACCAACTCCGCGGTGCTCTTCCCCGAGACCGTCGCGGTCCGCCAGACCCCGGCCCGCTTCACCTGGGGCGGCATCTTCGCCGACCGCGAGGCCGCCAGGTTCCGCGCGGTGAGCGGGGCGGCGGCGGACACGCTCAAGCTGGCGCTGCCGCCGGACGCGGCCAGGCTGATCGCCTCGCAGGAGCTGGCCCAGGACACCTTCGTGCTCTGGGACCTGATCCACGACCGCACGCACAGCCACGGCGACCTGCCGTTCGACCCGTTCATGATCAAGCAGCGGATGCCGTACTGGCTGTACTCCCTGGAGGAGCTCCGCTGCGACCTGACCGCGTTCGGCGAGGCGGTGAAGCTGGAGCAGGAGGGCGTGCCGCACGCCCGCTACGTCCAGCTCGCGGTGCTCTTCGACCGGCTGTTCCGCTTCCCGATCACCGGTGACCGGGTCCGCAACTACGACGGCCTGGGCGGGCAGCTGCTCTTCGCCTACCTGCACCGCAACGACATCGTCAGGTGGACCGACAACCGGCTGAGCGTCGACTGGGACCGGCTCGCCGACGGCGTGGCCGACCTGCGGGGCGAGGTCGAGAAGCTCTACCGGGACGGCATCGACCGCTCCAAGCTGGCCCACTGGCTGGCCGCCCACCAGCTGGTCGCCGCCTACGTCGAGCCGCACCCCGCCTCGGTCTGGGCCCGGGGGGTGGAGGCCCTCCCCGTTGAGGGGTTCCCCAAGACCGTGGTCGACGCGGTGCTGCCCGACGAGTTCCCGCTGAGCATGTTCTACGAGGCCCTGCGTCGTAAGCTCACCGATGTCATCGACTCCACGAAGGGCATCCGAGCATGATCATCCTTGTCACCGGCGCGGCCGGTCCCGCCGGCCAGGCCGCCGTCCGCAGGTTCACCGGCCAGGGGCACACGGTGATCGGCGTCGACAAGAGCGGTGCCGACGGGACCCTGGCGGTCGACCTGCTCGATTTCGACGCGGTCAAGGGGCTGGCACGGGAGGTGGCGGCCGAGCACGGCCGCGTGGACGGGATCATTCACCTGGTTGGCGGCTGGCGCGGGTCCAAGACCTTCGCCGAGACGTCGCTGGACGACTGGTCGCTCCTGCACGACCTGCTGATCCGCACCCTGCAGCACGTCACGCTGGCCTTCGAACCGCTGCTCAAGGCCAGTGAGCGCGGCCGGTTCGCCATCGTCTCGGCCAAGACGGCCGAGCACCCGGGCCAGGGCGACGCGGTGTACGGCACCGCCAAGGCCGCCTCCGAGGCGTGGACCCTGGCCTTCGCCGACGCGCTGAAGGGCACCGGCTCAACCGCGAACATCCTGGTCGTCAAGGCACTGGTGAACAGGGCCATGCGTGAGGCCGCCCCGGAACGGAGGTTCCCCGGGTTCACCGACGTCGACGACCTCGCCGAGGCGATCGGCGAACTCTGGGAGACCGACGTCAACGGCACCAGGATCGACCTCACCGCCGGGTGAACGGCCTGGAACCGGTCAGGACCGGTACGGGGGGTCGCCACCCGTACCGTGGTCCCGACGACCGCGAAGAAGCACGACGGCGCCGAGCCGTGAACCGGCCAGGCGCCGAACGAGGGGAACAGAGCACGTGACGGACGCCATCCGCAGGCACGACCCGCTGGTGAAGGGCTTCGCCAGCGACAACTACGCCGGAGTGCACCCGGAGATCCTCCAGGCGATCGCGCTCGCCAACGGGGGGCACCAGACCGCCTACGGCGACGACGTCTACACCGAGGCGCTGCAGGAGATCTTCAAGAGGCACTTCGGCCCCACGGCCGAGGCCTGGCCGATGTTCAACGGCACCGGTGCCAACGTGGTCGCGCTCCGCTCGATGACCGCCCACTGGGAGGCGGTGGTCTGCGCGGAGTCGGCGCACATCCACACCGACGAGGGCGGCGCCCCCGAGCGCTCGGCGGGGCTGAAGCTGCTGCCGGTCGCCACCCCCGACGGCAAGCTCACCCCCGAGCTGATCGACAGGCAGGCGTGGGGCTTCGGCGACGAGCACCGGGCCCAGCCCAGGGTCGTGTCGATCACGCAGACCACCGAGCTGGGCACGCTCTACACGCCGCAGGAGATCAGGGCGATCTGCGAGCACGCCCATGATCTCGGCATGGTCGTCCACCTCGACGGTGCCCGCGCCACCAACGCCGCCGCCGCGCTGGACGTGCCGCTGCGCGCGTTCACCACCGACGCGGGCGTGGACGTGCTCTCCTTCGGCGGTACCAAGGCCGGCCTGATGTTCGGCGAGGCGGTCGTGGTGCTCAACCCCGACGCCGTCCGGGGCCTGCGCTACCTGCGCAAGAGCGCCATGCAGCTCACCTCCAAGATGCGGTTCGTCTCGGTGCAGTTCGAGGCGCTGCTCGCGGGCGACCTGTGGCTGCGCAACGCCCGTAACGCCAACGCCATGGCCCGGCGGCTCGCCGAGGCGGTGCGGGACGTGCCCGGCGTGGAGATCCCGCGTCCGGTGCAGGCCAACGCGGTCTTCGCGATCCTGCCCGGAGACGTGACCGAGCGCCTGCAGAAGCGATTCCGGTTCTACACCTGGAACGAGGCCACCGGCGAGGTGCGCTGGATGACCGCGTTCGACACCACCGAGGCCGACGTGGACGCGTTCGCCGCCGCGGTGGCGCAGGAGGTGGGCGGGGACCCAGGGGAGCGCCTATAATCGCCGGTATGAGCAAGCACGGTCTGGGTCTGTGGCGGTCCGCTGAGAGGCGGATCCGCTAGCCAGTCCCGACTGCGCACAGAAACGGCCGCCGTTCACCGGCGGTCGTTCTTGTTTTTCCGGTACGACCGGTGCGCGGCGGTCCTCCCTTCCACAAGGAGTGACCATGACAAAGCGCGTCTTCACCGCTTTCAAACCGACCGGCCATCTCACGCTGGGCAACCTGCTGGGCGCGATCGTGCCCGCGGTACGGCTCCAGGACGAGGCCGACTGCGTCTACGCCGTCGCGGACCTGCACGCCCTGACGATCAAGCACGACCCGGAGCGGCTCCGCGCCGACACCCGCGAGGCGGCGACCCTGCTGCTCGCCTGCGGCCTTGACCGCTCTCTCCTCTACATCCAGTCCCAGGTGCCCGCGCACACCGAACTGGCCTACCTGCTGGAGAGCACCGCCCACTTCGGTGAGATGCGGCGGATGATCCAGTTCAGGGAGAAGTCGGCCGGGCAGGAGGAGGTGCGGCTCTCGCTGCTCACCTACCCCGCGCTGATGGCCGCCGACATCCTGCTGCACCGGGTGGACGTCGTACCCGTGGGGGAGGACCAGCGCCAGCACGTGGAACTGACCAGGGACCTGGCCCTGCGGTTCAACCGCCTGTACGGCGAGGTCTTCACGGTGCCCGAGGCGATGCACCAGCGGGTCGCCGCCAGGGTCATGGACCTGAGCGATCCCACCTCGAAAATGGGCAAGTCGGATGGCTCGGCCGCGGGAACCGTCTATCTGCTCGACCGGCCCGACGACATCCGGCGCAAGGTCATGCGGGCGGTGACCGACTCCGGCACCGAGATCCGCCACGATCCGGTGGGCAAGCCCGGCGTCTCCAACCTGCTCGCCCTGCTCGCCGCCTGCTCGGACCGGCCGATCGAGTCGTTCTCGTACGGGTCGTACGGCGCGCTCAAGCGGGATGTGGCCGAGGCCGTGGTGGAGAGGCTGCGGCCCGTCCAGGAGCGCTACGCCGAGCTCTCGGCGGACCAGGCCGAGCTGTCGCGGCTCCTGTCGGACGGGGCGGCGCTGGCCACCCGGCGCACCGCGGGCCTGCTGGCCGAGGCCCGGCAGGCCATCGGCCTGCCATGAAGGGGGCCTGAGGCCGGGTCTCGCCCGCCGGGGTCGGCGAGTGGGACTCCCGGGCGGGCCGGGCTCAGTTCTTCTGGCCCGTCTCGTGCTCGTACGCGGTCAGCTGCTGTTCGAGAGCCTTCATCAGCTCGAAGACCTGGCTCGGAGGGATGCGGATCCGGCTGACGATCCGGGTCGGCACGCTCACGAAGTGATGCCCCGAGGAGGGGTCGTTGGCCAGTTGGGGCGGCCTGGTGATCACCGCGAAGTCCAGGACGAACCCATCCTGGGTGTGCCACACGGAGGCGAAATTGGCGTACTGCCCCATTTCTACCTCGGCGGAGATGCTCACCTCCAGGCGGTTCTCCGGCTCGTCGTTCACCATTCTCTTTCCTCCGGCCAGGTTGACTCCATGTTGCCCTGACCGGAGACCGGCCACACAGGGACGCGCCGACGCTATTAAAGGATGGAAGGCAGCCGCTGGGCGCCGCGCTGCCGCAACATGTCGGTCATCAACTCGATCTCGCCTGTCTGGCCGTCGACGATGTGCTGCGCCATGGTGGCCACCTCGTCGCGGTCGGACAGTTTCAGCAGCCCCCGGCCCATCTGCACGCCGCCCTCGTGATGGCGGATCATGAGCTGCAGGAAGAGGATCTCCTGGTCCTTGCCTGTGGCCTCGCGGAGCTTTTTGAGCTCGTCCTCGCCGGCCATACCGGGCATCGCGGCGGAGGCGCCCGGCGTTACAGAGTGGCCGTCGTGACCGGCCATCCACGCCATGACCGGTCGCTCCGTCGACTGGTTCAACCCCCACTGCTGGAGCCAGCCCGTGAAGATGCCGCGCTGGGCCGTCTGCGTGACGATGATGTCGTAGGCCAGCCGCCGGAGCGCCTCGTCCTTGCTCCCGTCCCTGGCGATGAAGGACATCTCGACGGCCTGGGCATGGTGAACGGACATGTCGCGGGCGAATCCCGCCTCCGGCGAGGCGTCGGTCGGGGATGCCGTCCTGCCCACGACGAACAGCAGCGTGACCGCCACGACCAGGCAGCCGAGCAGGACGCCGAGCGCCAGGCCGCGTCTGGACTTTGCTTTGTCTTTGACCAGAGTTTCCATTGCCTGCCCAGCGTACCCACTGCTGCGAATCATCGCTCTATCACGTGTTATGAGCCCTTTATTCTCTACATACGCCGGTAGGGCATAGGGTGACCGGAGTTGTTTGCTGGCTGGAGGGTTGATGACCAAGGAAAAGGCGCAGGCAAGGCGGGAGCACCTTGCCCGGATGCGTGCGGATCAGCAACGCAAGGAGCGCAGAACGGCCTTCCTGATGTGGGGCGCCGGAGGCCTCGTCATCGTTCTGCTCGTCGGGCTCGTCGCCTTCTACATGGTCAACGAGCGGGCCACGACCTCGCTGGACAGCGTCACCAGCGCGAAGTACGTCGGCAGCCAGCACACCCAGACCAAGGTGACCTACAAGGAAAGCCCTCCGCTCGGCGGTGAGCACAACCCGGCCTGGCAGAACTGCGGCATCTACGACCAGCCGATCAACAACGAGAACGCCGTCCACTCCATAGAGCACGGCGCCGTGTGGATCACCTACCGGCCCGACCTGCCCAAGGCCGAGCTGGACACGCTCAAGGAGCTGGCGTCCAAGGACTACATGCTGCTGAGTCCGTACCCGGAGCTGTCCTCCAAGGTGGTGGCCAGCTCCTGGAACAAGCAGCTCAAGCTGGACAGCGCGGAGGACCCGCGTCTGCCCAAGTTCATCACCAAGTACAAGAACAACCCGGATACCCCCGAACTCGGTGCCTCCTGCAGCGGCGGCGTGGGCACCACCACCGCCGAGGCGCCCATCCCGGCGACCGCGCCGTCCACGGATCCCAGCCAGAGTGCCCCGGCCACCGACGCTCCGGCCACCGACGCCCCGGTTCCCAGTCCCACCCCGACGTCCTGATCGGGGTCCTGACCCAGGTCCCGATCTAGGCCCGCAACGCCCACTCCAGGGGCACCGCCTCCAGCCCGTGAGCCTCGGCCACGGGCCGGCTGGTCAGGTGCCCCTCGTGTGTGTTCAGGCCCAGTGCCAGCGCGGGGTCACCCAGAAGGGCCTCCCGCCAGCCCAGGTCGGCGATCATGAGGGCGTAGGGGACCGTCACGTTGGTCAGGGCGTACGTCGAGGTGTGCGGGACCGCGCCCGGCATGTTGGCCACGCAGTAGAACACCGAGTCGTGCACCCGGTACGTCGGATCGTCATGGGTGGTGGGCCGGGAGTCCTCGAAGCAGCCACCCTGGTCGATGGAGATGTCCACCAGGACCGAACCGGGCCTCATCCGCGAGACCAGGGCGTTGTCGACCAGCTTGGGGGTTCTCGCGCCCGCGATCAGCACCGCGCCGATGACCAGATCCGCGTCCAGCACCGCCCGTTCGATCTCGTACGCGGTGGAGGCGACGGTCCTGCAGTGGCCTCTGTAGATCATGTCCGCCTGGCGGAGCCTGTCGATATCGCGGTCCAGCAGTAGCACCTCCGCCTGCATGCCCAGCGCGATGACCGCGGCGTTCATACCGGAGACCCCGGCACCGATCACGACCACGCTGGCCGCGCGCACGCCGGACACTCCGCCCATCAGCACACCTCGCCCGCCGCCCTGGCGCATCAGGTGATAGGCGCCCACCTGCGAGGCGAGCCGTCCGGCCACCTCCGACATGGGGGCCAGCAGAGGCAGGGAGCCGTCCGCTTTCTGTACCGTCTCGTAGGCGATGCCGGTGATCCCCGATTCGAGCATGGCCCGGGTGCAGGCCGGCGACGCGGCCAGGTGCAGGTAGGTGAAGAGCACCTGGCCCTTGCGCATCCGGTGGTACTCCTCGGCGACGGGCTCCTTGACCTTCAGGACCAGGTCGCCCTCGGCCCACACGTCGTCCGCGGAGTCCAGGATGGTCGCGCCCGCGCGTCGGAAGTCGGCGTCGGGAATGGCGGACCCCACCCCCGCGTCCTTCTCGACGAAGACCTCGTGGCCGTGCCGGATGAGCTCATGGGCTCCGGCGGGGGTCAGGGCCACACGGTACTCGCGATTCTTGACCTCGCTGGGAACAGAGATCTTCACGGCTCCTCCAGGGTGGGCACGTGTCCTCTTCTTCACGTGGCGTTCCCCGAAAGTGAGTAATCACGCACAGGGGGCCGGGAAAGGAGCGGCGCCGGTGACATGCCGTCAGCGATCCGTCGACGCCCGGCCGGTCGGTGCCCACCCTGACTTGCGGGGTTACCGGCTTCCCGTGCTGATCGATAGGCTCGCCGCGAACAGATGCGAGGAATACGGGGATATGACGATGGGGATGCACGCGGGGCCGGGTGGGCCGCCCGTACCGCAGGAACCTCCAGCAGGGTCCGGCGAGCCCGCGGGCGCGTCATGGGGACCCTCATCCTCCTACGACGCCTTCACGCCGCCCGAACGTTCCGGCCTCTCAGCCGGACGCCACGCCCGTGGCCCCGGTGAACCGGAGCAGGGCGGTCCCGATTTCGGTGGTTCCGGTCCTGCCGGCTCAAGGCCCGGCGATCCCGGCTCCGATGGTTCGGGGCCCGGTGGTTCGGACCCCGGTGACACGAGGTTCGCCGGCCCGGGCTTTGGCGATCGTGGACCGGATGGCCCAGGTCAGGGCGGGCAGGGTCCGGGGGTGCCGGGACCTGCTGGTCAAGGGGCGGCCGGTCAGGGGCCGGGTGGTCTGGGCCCGGGTGGTCAGGGGCCGGCCGGTCCGGGAGTGGGCGTGCCCGGAGCGGGGGGCCCGGGAGCGGGCGTGCCGGAGGCCGGCGGCAGGCCGGCCGGGGGGCTGCCGCCGGGCGGGGCGCCGGGGGTGCCCCAGGCGAGCCGGATCACGACCGCGATCCTGGTGTCCACCCTGGTCGTCGTCGTGCTGATCACCGGCGTGCTCGGCACCATCGCGGTGCTCATGACCCGCAACCCCGACATGCCGCTCGGCGCCAAGCCACCCAGCCGGCTGGCGGTTCCCATCCACTTCGCCCCGGTGACCGAGGCGAAGGCCGGAGCCTGCACGCTTCCGGAGACCTACCCCGACGACCTCGGGCAGAACTGCTACTCGGTCGCCGCCGGGGTCACCGTGAACGCGGTGCGGAAGATCGAGGCGATCCAGGAGAAGAACGGCACCTATTCGGTCAGGATCGCGTTCGCGCCCACCTTCCGCGAGCAGATCACCGATCTGACCGAGGAGGTGGTCAAGGAGGACGACCCGGTCAGGCAGCAGATCGCGATCGTCGTGGGGGAGAAGGTGGTGGCGGCCCCCCGGGTCGCCCAGGCGATCACCGCCGACAGCCTGAGCATCGCCGGCTCCTTCACCAAGGAGCAGGCGGATGCGATGGTCGTCCGACTGCTCGGCTCAAGCGGTATCGGCACCGAGCCGAGCGCCGACCCTCAGCCGAACGACACGTCGGTCTTCACTCCGCCGGCCGATCCGTCCACGGACCCGCGGCCCGACCAGCCGGTGAACCCGTCGAACAACGGCGTCCCGGACACGACCGACCCGTCGGCGACGAACCCGGCAGGGCCGGGCACGACCGCGACGAACCCGGCGGGAACGGATACCACCGCCACCAACCCCGTCACCCGGAACACCGCTCCGGCCACGGCAGGCGACGGAAACACCGACCCCAGGTACAGCACCTGCAAGGAGGCGAACGACAACGGATACGGCCCCTACCACAAGGGGATCCACGAGGAGTACGACTGGTACATCGACGGGAACAAGAACGGTATCGCCTGCGAGCTGAGCGACAGGTCCTGAAGAGCGGCTCCGCGTGATCCGAAACGGGTCTCTCAGAAGAACAGCGTTCCGATGCCGTCGACGCCGAAGTAGATCGCGAAGATCAGGCTGACCACCCAGAGCAGCCACGGGATCCTCCCGGCCCGGCCGAGGGCCGCCTGGATGACGGTGTAGGAGATCACGCCCGCGCCCACCCCGTTGGTGATGCTGTAGGTGAACGGCATCAGCACGATCGTCAGGAACGCCGGGATCGCGATGGCCAGGTCCTCCCAGGGCACGTTCCTGACCTGGGTCATCATCAGCGCGCCCACCAGGACCAGCGCGGGCGCCGCCGCGGCGGCGGGCACGACGGTGGCGACCGGTGTGAAGAGCAGGGTCAGCGAGAACAGGGCGCCGGTGACGACGGCCGCCAGGCCGGTTCTGGCTCCCTCTCCGACCCCGGCCGCCGACTCCACGAACACCGTGTTCGCCGAGGAGCTCGCGAGACCCCCGATCGCCGCGGACACGCCGTCCACGGTGAGGATCGCCCCCAGCCGGGGCACCCGGCCCTGCTCGTCCACCAGACCCGCCTCGTCGCTCACCCCGATGATGGTGCCCATCGCGTCGAAGAACCCCGACAGTACGAGGGTGAACAGCACGACGGTGGCGGTCAGCGCACCGGCGCGGGCGAATCCGCCGAACAGGTCCACCTGGCCGACCAGTCCGAAGTCGGGCGCCCCGACCACCGCTTCCGGCATCCGGGGGATCACCACACCCCAGAGCTCCGGCGGGACCGTGGTGAAGGTGTCGACCACGATGGCGAGCACGGCGGTGATCACGATGCCGATCAGGATGGCGCCCTGGATCCTGCGCACGAAAAGGGCGATCATCACCAGCAGCCCCAGGCAGAACAGCGCCACCGGCCACCCCGTCAGGCGCCCGGTGGTGCCGAGCTGGACCGGTGATCCCGTACCCCTGCCGACGAAACCCGCGTCCACCAGCCCGATCAGCGTGATGAACATCCCGATACCCACGCTGATCGCGTGTTTCAGTGCCAGCGGGATGGAGTTCATGATGAGCTGCCGCAGCCCGGACATGGCCAGCAGCACGATCACCAGCCCCTCCAGCACGACCAGCCCCATCGCCTGGGCCCACGTCATGTGCGGTGCGGCCTGGTAGGCGACCACCGCGTTCAGCCCGAGCCCGGTCGCGACCCCGAGCGGTGCGTTGCCGATCACTCCCATGAGCAGCGTGCTCACCGCCGCCGCGAGGATCGTCGAGGTGGTCAGCTGCTGGGTCGACAACTTGGCCCTGGTGACGTCCGTCGCCCCGCCCAGGATGATCGGGTTCAGCAGGATGACGTACGCCATCGCCATGAAGGTGGTTATCCCACCCCGGAGCTCGCGGCCGGCCGTCGTCCCCCTGGCCGAAAGCTCGAAGAAGCGATCCATGCTCTCCCCTCCGGACGTGGAGGGGATGAGCGGTTCCTACCCCTTCAATGCGATGTCATGGGGACGAATGGGCACCCGGGGCAGCGGCAGGCCGGTCGCGGCCCGTACGGCGGCGGCCACCGCGGGGGTGGACGAGAGGGTGGGCGGCTCGCCCGCGCCGCGCAGGCCGTAGGGGGCGTGCGGATCCGGGTTCTCCAGGATCGACACCCGCATCGGCGGCATGTCGAGGATGGTGGGGATCAGGTAGTCGGTGAACGAGGGGTTTCGCACCACCCCGTCCTGGACCTGGATCTCCTCCATGAGCGCCAAGCCCAGCCCCTGGGCCGAACCGCCGTGGATCTGGCCCTCCAGCGCCAGCGGGTTCATGATCCGGCCCACGTCCTGGACCGCGGCCAGCTCCACCACCTTGACCAGGCCGAGCTCCACGTCCACGTCCACGACCGCGCGGTGCACGCACAGCGCGAGCTGGGTGTGGGAGTCGCCCTGCCCGGTGAGCGGGTCCAGCGGGAAGGTGGGCCGGTGCCGGTACTCCCTGGTCTCCTCCACGGCCCCGGCCACCTCCAGGGCCCGCGCCAGCGACGATCCGTCGGCCCGCAGCTTGTCCAGCCGCTCCCGCACCGCCTGGCAGGCCGCCCTGACCGCGCCGCCGGTGACGTAGGACTGGCGGGACGCCGACGAGGACCCGGCGGACCCGACGGAGGTGTCCGCCCGCGCGACCGTCACCGTGTCGATGCCCAGCTCGGTCCTGGCGATCTGCTCCTGGATCGTCAGCAGGCCCTGTCCCACCTCGGCGGCGGCCGTGTGCACCAGGACGTGCGGCTCCCCGCCGATCAGCTCCACCCGCACCCTGGCGGTCGAATGGTCGTCGAAGCCCTCGGAGAAGCAGATGTTCTTGATACCCACGCCGTAGCCGACCCCGCGCCGCACGCCCTCGCCGTGGGTGGTCTGTGAGATGCCGCCCGGCATGTTCAGCAGGTCCGTCCCACCCGCGCCGTCCGAGGTCTCGGGGGCGGCGGGCAGCGGCATCGCGGCGAGTTCGGCGAGCATCTCGGCCAGCGGTGCGGGCGAGTCGATCACCTGCCCGGTGGCCAGCCTCGACCCCTGGGCGACCGCGTTGCGGATCCTGATCTCGACGGGGGAGATCCCGCACGCCTCGGCCAGCCTGTCCATCTGCGACTCGTAGGCGTAGCAGGCCTGCACCGCGCCGAAACCGCGCATCGCCCCGCAGGGCGGGTTGTTGGTGTAGACGCCGTAGGCGTCGATCCACACATTGTCCACCTCGTAGGGGCCGACCCCCAGCGAGGCCGCGTTGCCGACCACGGCCGGGGAGGTGGAGCAGTAGGCGCCGCCGTCCAGCAGGATCTCCGCTTTGACGTACAACAGCCTGCCCTCGCGGGTGGCACCGTGCTCGTAGCGCATCCGGGCCGGGTGCCGGTGGACGTGGCCGTAGAAGGACTCCTCGCGGTTGTAGATGATCTTCACGGGACGCCCTGTGCGCAGGGCCAGCATGCACGCGTGGACCTGCATGGACAGATCCTCGCGGGCGCCGAACGCGCCGCCCACCCCGGCCAGCGAGAGCCGCACCTTCTCCTCGGGCAGCCCCAGGCACGGCGCGATCTGCCTCCGGTCGGCGTGCAGCCACTGGGTGGCGATGTACAGGTCCACCCCGCCGTCCTCGGCGGGCACGGCCAGCCCGGACTCCGGACCGAGGAAGGCCTGGTCCTGCATGCCGACCTCGTAGTCGCCGGTGACGACCACGGGGGCCTCGAACACCGAACCGACCCGGACCGGCTGGTGGCGCAGCACGTTGCCCCGCTCCTGGACCGCGGGGCAGGAGGCGTCGAAGGCGGCCCGGCGCGGGTCGGTGACGGCCTCGCGGACCTCGTACTCCACGACGACGGCCGCAGCCGCCCGCCTGGCGCGCTCGGGGTGGTCGGCGGCGACCAGCGCGACCGGCTCGCCCTGGTAGCGGACCTGGTCGATGGCGAGCACCGGCTGGTCCCTGTGCTCCAGCCCGTAGAACTTCTCGCCGGGCACGTCCTCGTGGGTGAGCACCGCGTACACGCCGGGCATGGCCAGCGCGGGGCCGACGTCGATCGAACGGATCCACGCCGACGGGTGCGGACTGCGCAGGGTGACCCCCCAGACCATGTCCGCCAGATACAGGTCGGAGGAGTAGGCGAACTCGCCCGTGACCTTCAGCGTCCCGTCGGGACGCAGGACGCTCTCGCCGACGCCCAGGCTCTGCCGCGTTTCGATGCCGCTCACTCCGGTAGTACATCAGCCTGGCACGGGGCCGGACATGGCAGACACGGGGGAACGTGGGAGGCGGTCGTTAGCGACTCTTACGGTTGTGCCCGGCGGGTGCGCGTGATCGGCCCGCCGGGCTCGCGGTCCTCAGAGAGCCGTCATCCGGCCCGGGAAGGTGGACGGTTTTCTCGCGGGTGGCCCCGATGGCCGCGCGCTCCGTCGACGCCTCCTGCTCCACCTCGTCGTTCCCCGTCGCCCGGGCGGACGCGACGGAACGTCCCAGGTAGGTCACGGCCTGCTCGGTCTCGCCGAGGAGCAGCAGGGAGCGGGCCAGGCCGAGCAGCAGGTACGGTTCGGCGACGACCACCTGCGCGGTGCGCGCGCAGTCGAGGCCGGCCTCGAAGGAGGCCCTGGCCGCCGCGGCGTTCCCCAGGTCGAGGTGAACGCCGCCCAGCCTCTCGTGCACGGCCGTTTCCTGATACAGGTTGCCGTCCCTGCGGCACTTGAACAGGGCCTCGTCCAGCACGGCCAGTGCCTGATCGAACCGGCGCAGGCCGTGGTACCCCGAACCGATCATGGTGAGCGCGTAGTGCTCGCCTGACCTGTGCCCGATCGCGTCCGCGACCTCCCGCTGCTTCTCGGCGCAGTCGATGCACTTCTCGTAGCAGCCGAGTTCGAGGTAGTTCATGGCGAGATTGCCCAGCGCCTTCTGCTCACCGTGCCGCTCGGAGAGCCGACGACACAGGATCAGGTGCTGCCGGAAGTGGTGCAGGGCCTCTTCGAGACGGCCGACCATGTTCAGCGCGAGACCCACGAGACTGTGCGCCCCCGCCTCAAGCCGGTGATCCTCCAGCCGCTGCCCGGCCTCCAGGGTCCGCCGGCTGATCGTGAGGAGACGAGCGGGAAGACCGGCGTGGTGGAGGTGCCAGAAGAGCGCGAAGACCAGGGCGACACCGAGACGCGATGTCCGCTCCCGGGGAGCGGACATCGCCTGGAAGGCGGCGGACAGCAGATTGGCCTGTTCCCGGTTCAGCCACTCGTGGGCCTCCTGGTGGGAGCCGAGCGGAAGAGGACCGGCACCGAGATCGACGTCCGCCGACTCCGCGCGAGGGTAGCGGGCCAGCTTCACGGCCAGCCGGGTGGTCCCGACGTAGAAGCTCAGCGCCCGGTTCAGCATGGCGTCGCGATCCGCCTCCGTCTCCTCGCGGGCGACCTGCTCGCCGGCGAACAGCCGGATCAGGTCGTGCGGCCGGTACCTTCCCGGCTCGTCCTCCTCCAGCAGGTGCGCGTCGACCAGCCGTTCCATCGCGCGTTCCGCGGTATCCGCGGGGATGTCCAGCAGGGCGCCGACGACATGTGCCGTCACGTCGGCCGTCTGCAGCACGCCGAGCGCGCGCAGCGCGCGGGCGGCCGTCCGGTCAATGTGCTGGTCGCTGCCGGCGAGCATGTCGTGACTGACCGCGAGACTGGATCGGACCGCGAGATCGCCCGCCGCCAGCTCCCGCAGCCGCCCCCGCTCGTCCTCCAGCCGGCTCACCAGATCGACGACGCCCCAGCGCGGCCGGTTCGCCAGCCGGGCCCCCGCGATGCCGACGGCCAGTGGCAGGCCCCCGCAGAGGTCGATCAGGCGCGCCGTCGCCTGAACGTCCTCGGCGACCCGCTCCTCCCCGATCAGCCTCGCGAGCATCGTGGCGGACTCGGCGCGCCGCATCCTGGAGATCGGCATACGGACACAGTCGTCGAGCAGGGTGAAGCTCTCCCGGCTGGTCGTCAGGATCGTGTTGCCCATCGGCACCGACAGCAGCGGGCGGATCTGTGCCAGGTCGGCGGCGTCGTCCAGCACGACGAGGGTCTGGCGGCCGTCGAGTTCGCCGCGCCACAGGGCGGCGGCCTCGTCGAGGTCGGCGGGAATGTCGCGCTGGGACATGCCGAGATCACGTAGGAACCTGCTGATCACCTCGCTCGGTTCCAGCCGCCTCATGCCCGGCGTCGCCCCACGCAGGTTCACGTACAGCTGCCCGTCGGGGAAACGGTCGCGGACCAGGTGCGCGGCCCGGAGCGCCAGGGTCGACTTGCCGGATCCGGGTGCCCCGGTGATCGCGACGACGTGCCGGGGCGGGCGGCCGTCCCAGGGTGAGAGCAGCGTTCTCAGCCGTACGAGCTCCTCCGCGCGTCCGACGAAGTCGGTGGGGTCGCGCGGCAACTGGTGAGCCACCTTCCCCCGGGCGGCGGCGCGGTGCCGCGAATGTGCGGGCTCCCGGAGCGGGGGAACCCGCTCCGGGAGCGTGGGGAGCGTCGCCGAGGGCAGATCGAGCAGTGGGTCGGCGCGCAGGATCAGCTCATGGCACCTGCGGAGACTCTCGTGCGGCTGGATGCCGAACTCCTCGGCCAGCAGGCGCCGGATCTCCTGGTAGACCCTCAGCGCCTCCACCTGCCGGCCGCAGCGGTAGAGCGCGACCATGTGCAGTTCGCGGAGCCTTTCGCGCAACGGGTGCTCACGGATCAGAGGGACCAGCCGGGCCGCGGCCTCCTGGGGGCGCCGGAGCAGGAGCAGCAGGTCCGCGTGCAGCTCCAGCGAGGTCAGGCGTAGTTCGTTCAACCTGTGCCGCTCGAACTCGGCGAACGGGCCGGGAATCCCACCCAGGCACGTGCCCCGCCACAGTTCCGAGGCCCTGTTCAGGGAGTGCAGGGCGGTCTCGTAGGAGTCCTTCGCGTGCGACCTCCTGGCCAGCTCAAGGCAGCGCTCGAAGACCAGGGCGTCCACCTGTTCCGGCGCGAGTCGCAGTGAGTATCCGCCCGGGACGGAGACCAGTGGCATCGAAGGTCTCCGCGAATCCCGGTCCGGGGCCAGTGTCCGTCTCAGCCTGGACACGTACGTGTAGACGCTCTGTTCCGCCGTCTTCGGCGGCCTCTCGCCCCACACTCCGTCGATCAGCCGGTCCCTGGTGACCGGCTGTCCCGCGTTGATCGCCAGGATGCAGAGGACGGCCTGCTGCCTGGGCTCTCCCAGGTCGAGTTCGAGTGGACCCCTCCGGCCGGTCACCGGTCCCAGGACGTCGACGCCGAGTCCCTCCGCGGCGCCGGTGGTGGTAATGGCTTCCGTCTCGTCCACCAGGCCTCCACACGCGGTTGGGCATGACACAGCGAAGTCGAGGAGAACGACCTTATCTGACAAGTTCGCGGCGTGGAGTTCCCCGCTGATCGCCTAGACGATCCCGGCCTTGGCGATGCGGACTCCCGCCTGGAACCTGCTCTGCGCTCCGACCCGCTCCATCGCGGTGGCCATGTGGCGGCGTACGGTACGGGAGGTCAGGCCGAGATGGCGGGCGATCACCTCGTCCGTCAGGCCCTCCGCGGACATCCTTAGAACGGTCCTTTCCTGGTCCGTCAGCGAGGACAGCGGCTCCCGCTCGCGGCTGCGCGGTTCGGCCTGTGACCAGACGCGCTCGAACAACTCTCCCAGCAACGTGACCAGCGCGGGGGTGCGTACCACCGCCATCCGGGAGGTGTGGCCGGTCAAGGCGACGCGGCCGTCGATCATCAGGAATCTCTCGGAGATCAGCGGATCGACCCTCAGTTCCACCGACTCGGGGAAACCGGCCGCTCCGGACGATGAGTCGACGACGACCCTCGTCCGCACGCCAGGTGGAATGACAGCCGAATTGAAGATGCGAGAAAACACGACGCCGGTTCTGGGATTGGGCAGCAGAACGACCACGCTCCGCCTCGCGGACGAGCAGAGGGTGTTGATATCGGGTCGTATCTGATCGCTCCCTCCGGCCGAGGGAGAGGTCAGGAAAGAATGGGTCATGTGCCCCTCGCGAACTGCGCTCGACCGAACACCCGGATGTTCCTCCCGGTAGGTGACGCCGCTCTCGGATCGGACTCCGATGGATTTCCGAGGTGATTCGCGATGCGGAAGGGGAGGCGCGTGGCACATGTGCTGAATCCGCCGTCGTACGCGCGTGACGGAGGGGCGTCCATCGATCGTCCCTCCGTCCTGTCGTGCCGGTCCGCGATGACGAGAGAGACGCCGGGAAAGGGATTCTCAGGCCGTAGGCCCGGAGCAACAGAATCCCGGCCGGTGGTCCTCGCCGGATCTTTCTGGAATTCTCGCCATCCGACTGTCGCAGGCGGCCCTAGAGATCATCTAGAGATGTCCGGGAGCGGGCCGCGCGGGTCCGAGCAGGAGGGCGGGATCCGCGGGAGGCGAGGTGGGGGCGGGCACGGGGGGCGGGCCGCCCCGTGGCTTCTCTCCGGGCGGGCCGCGCTCGCGGGTGCCTTTCCCTGCCTGAAGTGGACAGGCCGCTCCGTCTTCGGGGAAGCCGGCTGACCGGTTTAGGACATTGACTTGATAGCGGATTAGTTCAATGTATTTCTAGAGTAATGGCTGGTTTAAAAGCGGGGTGTCGAGAGACGCGGTCGGTGACACGGGGGCCGGCGACATGGGGTCCGTGAGTCGACGAGCCCGCAGATCGGTCGGCGGCATGGGGAGGCGGCCCGAATTCCGCGAGCCGACCGGCCCTCGGGCCGGTCGGCGATGAAAGGCGGGCGGACAGGCATGGCCGATGAGAGGGGACGGGCGGTCGCCGTAGTCCCCCTCGGTTCGAGCCGTGACCTGCAATAAAATCTATACGGATGTAATGGGATCTGTATGTGGGTGTTGCCTGCGGCCGAGACCCTCCGTGGAGGGTGATGGTCTTCCACGGAAGGGTTTCGGATCCCGGTTCCGCCGCTACCCGCGGGTCCCGTCTCGAGGAGCGCGCACGCCGGAGGCCTGCACGCGCACACCGGTGCGGGCCGCACCGGCTCCGCCAGGTGAGTGGCTCGCCGGCCGGAAGCTCTCCACGAGGGCGGGAGGGGTTCTTTCCGTTCCCTGTCCTTACAGCGGGCTGAGCCGTCGCTCAGTCCGGGTAGCCCCAGCCCAGGTAGGACTGGGCGGCGCTCGTCTGCAAAGAATACTTACCGGTGTCGTTCAAGGGGGCAGACGAATCAGCACTCGCGGTCGTAGCATTGCCAGTGACGGCAAAAGCAGCCGTAAATAGCATGGCGAGGGCAGACAAGGCAAGACGTCGGCGCACGGGGAGACTCCTGTCGTAGGTTCTGCTGCTCAAATGATATCTTTCAAGGGGTAACGTGACTGGTCAAGACTTGGTGGGGCAGCGCATCAAAACCGTCCGCCGGCAACGTGGTTTTTCCCAGGCGCAGCTCGCCCATCCAGAACTGTCGGACAGTTACGTATCTCTCATCGAGAGTGGCAAGCGTACTCCGACCCCCGCGGTGCTGGAGCTGCTGGCCGAAAAACTCGACTGTTCCCTTACGTATTTGATCAATGGTGTCACGGCCGAGCAGATGCAGGAGATCGAGCTCGCGCTCAGCTACGCGCAGCTGGCCATGGACAACGGCGAGGTCGTCGAGGCTCGCACCCGTTACGCCGAGCTCCTCGCCGACGGCGGACTGGCGGGCCTGCCCCAGCTGCGACAGGACGCCGAGTACGGCCTGGCTCTCTCGACCGAGGCCTGCGGCGACCTGGAGCAGGCGATCGTCCTGCTCAACGGGTTGCGCGAGAGTGACGAGGCGGCCCTGAGCCCCGAGCGTCACGTCGCGGTCGCGGTCGCGCTCTCGCGCTGTTACCGGGAGAGCGGGGACCTGGCCCGGGCGGTGCACGTCCCCGAGGAGATCCTCACCGGCGCGGTCCGGCCGGCCTGGACGGACGGCCTGATGCGGTTGGGCGGCCAGCTGCTCGCGGCCTACATCGAGCGCGGCGACCTGCTCCGGGCACGTCACTTCTCCGTCGAGATGATCGCCGCCGCGGAGCTCCTCGCCAGCCCGCAGGCGCTCACCCTGGCGCACTGGGGTGCCGCGATCGTCGCCGTCGAGAGCGGTCACGCCGACGAGGCGGTCACCCAGGCCGAGCGTGCCCTGGCCATCCAGTCCGAGTACGGCGACGCCCGAAGGCTGGCCCGGCTGCGTGGCGACTACGCCCAGGTCCTGCTGATCGTGCGGCCCATGGAGGCCGAGGCCTGGCGTGATGTGCTGTTGAAGGTGGAGAGGGAGCTGGCGGAGAGCTCTGCCAGCTCGATAGACAAGATGCGCTGCGCGATGAACCTCGTCCGGGCGGAGCTGCTGCTCGCCCAGCCCGAACGGGCCGAGGAGCGCATGCGCTTCGTCTGCGATCTGCTCGACGGCATGCCGAAGGCCATGCAGGCGGAGGCCCGCCTGCTGCACGGTGAGACCCTGGCGGAGCTGGGCCTGCAGGAGCAGGCCTCGCAGGAGCTGCTCGCCGGGACGGAATGCCTGGAGCAGGCGCCGGAGACCCGCTTCACCGCCCATGCCTGGCTGACCGCGGCCCGGGTCCTGGAACGTATCGACGAGCCGGACCGGAGCGTCGAAGCCTACCGGCGGGCACTGGCCGGCGTCGGGCTGTAGGAGGGGCAGGGAACCCGCGCCGAAGGCAGATCGGACAGGGGGGTCGAGACCGCGTGGTCACGTGGGTAGCCTTGGGGTTGCCATGAAGACTTCCCCTGTCGCGGTCGCCCTCGCGCTTCTCGCCGCCCTCGTGCTCGGCACGGCCTTCGCCTCGCCGGCCTTCGCCCATGACCGGCTCAAGAGCAGCGACCCCGCCAAGGGCGCCAAGGTCGAGAGCCTGGAGGCGGTGAAACTGACGTTCACCGCCTCGGTGCGCTTCCCGAACGTCGTCGTACGTTCCGGAGACGAGAACCACCAGGACGGCAAACCCGTCATCGACGGCGCGGTGGTGACCCAGAAGGTCAAGGAGGATCTCCCTCCAGGTGACTACGTCATCGCATATCGCGTCGTCTCCTCCGACGGCCACCCGATAGAGGGGGAGATTCCCTTCACCCTGCTCGGCTCCGCCTCCCCGGCGGAATCGGCGTCGCCGTCCGCCACCGCCGCCGAGTCCCCGGTGGCAGCCGAAAGCCCGGTGACCGCGGAGACCTCAGCCGAGAGCACGCCGGCCGCCGCGGTCGGCGACGAGGAACCCGGCTCCTCGCAGGGCGTGCCCGGCTGGATGTGGATCGTCGTCGGCGGCGTGACCGGCGTCGGCATCGGCACGTTCCTCAGCATGCGCAACAAGAAGCGGCCATGAGCGGGCCCGCACGGGCCGCGCAGACGGCGCAGAACGAGACGTCGGGGAACAGCCGGGCGGTGAGGCTCGTCCTGGCGGCCGCGGTGGCGGCCGCCGCCGCCCTGGTGATCGCCATGATCGCCGGAGGCGCCGCGACCCCGCGCATCATCCCCGGCCTGCCCGACCAGGGAACCTTCACCCGCTGGGGGCTGCCGCTGGCGAAGCTGGCGATGGACGCGGCGGGCGTGCTCACCGTCGGTGTGCTCCTGGCCGCCACGATCCTGCTCCCCAACGACAAGGGTCTGCTGGGCAAACCCGCGCTCGGCTACGTCAAGGCCGCCTCCTGGATCGCCCTCGTCTGGGCCGGTGCCGCCGCCGCCACGATGGTGTTCAGCCTCTCCGAGGCGCTCGGGCTGCCGGTGGCCGACGTGCTCGGCGGCAACGAGCTCACCAGCTTCGCCAGCCAGGTCTCCCAGGGCATCGCGCTGACCCTGGTCGTGCTCTTCTCGGTCGCGATCGCGCTCTTCGCCCGAGGGGCGATCACCGCCGGCGCGGCCGGCGGCCTGCTCGTTCTCGCCCTGGTCACCCTGCTCCCGCCCGCGCTGACCGGCCACTCCGCCTCCTCGCCCAACCACGACCTGGCCACCACCGGTGTCGCGCTCCACCTCGTCGTCCTCGCGCTCTGGGTGGGTGGCCTCGGCGTGCTCTGCGCGCACGCGTTGCGCCGGCAGCCGTACCTGGAGATCGCCGCCGCTCGCTTCTCGACCCTGGCGCTGTGGTGCTTCGTCGGAGTGGGACTGTCCGGCCTGTTCAGCGTCCTGGCCAGGCTCACCTCGGTCTCCGAACTCTTCACCTCCGCCTACGGCCTGCTGCTGCTGGCCAAGACCGTCGCGTTCGCGCTGCTCGGCGCCGTCGGCTGGTGGCACCGCAAGCGGACCCTGCCGTTGCTCGCCGCGGGCGGCCCCGGCACCTTCGTCCGCTTCGCCACCGGTGAGATCGTCGTCATGTTCGCGGCCATCGGGCTGGCCGTCGCGCTCTCCCGCACCGCGCCGCCCCCGGCGGTGCTGCCCGTGGACAGGGCCTTCGAGGTGCTCGGCTACACCATGCCGCCGGAGATCTCGCTGGCCAACCTGGCCTCGCTGTGGTGGTTCGACCTGTTCTCCGGCACGGTCATCGCGCTGCTGGCCGGCCTCTACCTCGCCGGTGTCGTACGGCTCACCCGGCGTGGCGACTCCTGGTCCAAGGGGCGTACGGCCGCCTGGTTCACCGGTGTGCTGATCCTGCTGATCGCCACCCAGAGCGGTGTAGCCCGCTACGCCAAGGTGCTGTTCAGCGCGCACATGGCCGAGCACATGACGCTGTCGATGATGGTGCCGATCTTCCTGGTGCTCGGCGCGCCCGTCACCCTGGCCCTGCGTGCTCTCAAGCCCGCCGCCCGCAGGGGCGACCGAGGGCCCCGCGAGTGGCTGACCACGATCCTGCACAGTGGATACGTTCGCTTCGTCACCCATCCGGCGATCGCTACCGCGATCTTCATCGTCTCCACCTACGCGCTGTACTTCACCCCGCTGTTCGCCGCCGCGATGGAGGAGCACCTCGGCCACATCGTGATGACCGTGCACTTCCTGGTCAGCGGCTCCCTGTTCTTCTGGGTGATCATCGGTATCGACCCCGCTCCCTACCAACTGCCGCACGTGGCCCGGCTCCTCCTGCTGTTCGTGACCATGCCGTTCCACGCCTTCTTCGGCATCGCGCTGATGAGCATGACCACCGTGCTGGCCTCCGACTGGTACGACCAGCTGGGCAGGACGTGGGGCACCTCCGCGGTCGTGGACCAGCAGACCGGCGGGGCCATCGCCTGGGGGTTCGGCGAGATCCCGACGCTCGTCGTGCTCCTCGCGCTGGCCTTCCAGTGGTGGCGCGCCGACGACCGCCGAGCCCGCCGGGCCGACCGCCGAGCCGACGCCGTCGCGGCCCGGACCGGCGGCAGCGGCGATGCCAAGCTCGATGCCTACAATGAATACCTGGCCAAACTCAATAAGCGCGACGGCGTGAAATAGCCGGACGGCCACGGCCTGCTATCTTCCAGCCCTCTCATCGACACCTCCCGGTAGCCTGGTGTTTCAGGGGGCTCGTGCTCACCGCAGCGGGCGCAGCGCTTCGTCATCGCGCGCCATGCCCAGTCACATATTCGGTCGGGGGGCCGGTGGCTGCAACGTGCATCAGGAAGGTTGAGCAGTGTCCGAGGAACTGCGCGTACGTGAGGGCCGGAGTCGTAGCCTGGCCCAGGCTCTTGAGGGGCATCTCACCGAATGGTCCGAGCGCACCGGGATCACCGTGGAGATCTGGGCGCTGCCCGCCGGTGACGTTCCGGCCAGGATCACCAAGGCCGTGATGGCCACGCTCGGGGAGGCGCTCGCCAACGTCGAGCGGCACAGCGGCGCGCGGGTCGTGGCCGTCGCCGTTACCCTCGGCCGCAGTGGCCTGCGCATGACGGTGAGCGACAACGGCGTCGGCTTCTTCGGGCGGGCCGAGGGCCGGGGCATCACCGCCATGCACGCCCACTTCGACCAGGTCGGTGGCACGCTCAGCGTCAACGGTGTTCCCGGCGAGGGAACCACGGTCACCGGAGTGGTGCCCCGCCAGGACTAGGCGGTACGAAAGGCACGGCGCCAGGCGAGCTCCCCTAGGGCAGTGTCAGGATCTCGTGGCCGGTCTCGGTCACCAGAATGGTGTGCTCGAACTGGGCGGTCCGTCTGCGGTCCTTGGTGACGGCGGTCCAGCCGTCGGGCCAGACGTCGTAGTCGATGGTGCCGAGCGTCAGCATGGGCTCGATCGTGAACGTCATGCCCGGCTCCAGCGTGACCGTCAGTGACGGGTCGTCGTAGTGCGGGACGATCAGGCCCGAGTGGAACGTGGTGCCGATGCCGTGGCCGGTGAAGTCGCGGACCACGCCGTAACCGAACCGCTTGGCGTAGGCCTCGATCACGCGACCGGCCACGTTGAGCTGCCGGCCGGGGGCGATGGCCTTGATGGCCCGGTTGGTGGCCTCACGGGTGCGCTCGACCAGCAGCCGGGACTCCTCGTCGACGTCGCCGACCAGGAAGGTGGCGTCGGTGTCGCCGTGCACGCCCCCGATGAAGGCGGTGATGTCGACGTTGACGATGTCGCCGTCGCGTAGCACGGTGTCGTCGGGGATGCCGTGGCAGATCACCTCGTTGATCGAGGTGCACAGTGACTTGGGATATCCCCGGTAGCCGAGCGTGCTGGGATACGCCCCCCGCTCGCAGAGGAACTCGTGGCCGATCCGGTCGAGTTCGTCGGTGGTGACGCCGGGCGCCACGTGCTTACCGACCTCTTCGAGCGCCTGAGCCGCCAGCCTGCCCGCGATCCGCATCCGCTCGATGATCTCGGGGGTCTTGACGTCGGACTCCCCGGTCTTCGGGGACTTCTTCCCGACGTACTCCGGCCGCTGGATGTGAGAGGGAACCTTGCGGATGGGAGAGATCCGCCCGGGCTGGAGCAGTGTCGTCATGGTTCCACAGTCTAGTTGCGCTTCCCACTGGGCAGGATTGCCGCATGACTGACCAATGGTGGTTCTGCCTGAAGCACATGGCCGTCGAACCCGACGAGGGTTGCCCGAACAAGGACCGGATGGGACCGTACCCGACGCGCGAGGCCGCGGCCAACGCACTGAAGACCGCGGCCGATCGGAACGAGGACTGGAAGAAGGAGGACCAGGCCTGGGAGGACGACGACTGAGGACGGAGCGTGGCCGGTACACCTGCCGGTACGTCTAGTCGGTGACCTGCGGGCCGCTGACCCGCTCCAGCAGCCTGGCCAGGCGGTCACGCAGGGTGGGGCGCCGTTCGACCTCGCCCGCGGCCATGCTCACCAGGTGCTGTGCCCCGTCGAAGGAGAACGGCGCCCGTTCGGGGATCGTCAGCGCGTCGTGGGCCAGGCCGGTGAGGTCCGTGTCACCGCCGTCCAGGGCCAGGATCGTCGTGCCGGTCCTGCGGGCGTCGCTCACCCGCTCCAGCAGCGCCTCGGGAGCGCGCTCCTCGGCGACCACGAACAGGGTCTCGCCCCGTCCGGCCTGCCGGATCCGTTCCAGCCCGACCCGCAGGTGCGCGGGCGCGTCGGGGGCGGGCGCCCAGCGGACCAGCGTCGGGGAGAGCTGGGGCAGCCCGGAGAGCCTGGCCTCGTCGCTCAGGTGCGCGGTCAGGTGCCAGGGCTCCTCCTCGGGCGTGCCGACCACCAGCAGGCCACCTGCAGAGCGGGTCGCGCGCAGGGCGAGGCCCAGCTCGCGGGTCCGCTCGATCCAGCCCGTCGAGGCCAGGATCTCGCGCAGCAATGTCACCGACCCAGCGTCCATGGGCACCATCGTGCACCAGCCCCCCGCAATGATCCTGGAAATGCACCCCTGAGAGGATGCGGAGCAGACGATATGGTCGATGAAGTCCGATCTTGAGGGTCGGGGATGATGAGGAGCGGTGAGTGAGCACTGATATTCCGGACGTGGGGGGAATCTCGATCGGGATCCTGGGCGGGACCGGGGACCAGGGCAAGGGATTGGCGCGGCGGTTCGCCCTCGCCGGGCACAGCGTGCTGATCGGCTCACGCAGCGCCGAGCGTGCGCAGGCGGCGGCGGCGAGCATCGGCGGATCGGTGCGCGGCGCCGACAACCCGGCCGTGGCGGCCGAGGCCGACGTGGTGATCGTGGCCATTCCCTGGGACGGGCACCGCTCCACGCTGGAGTCCCTCCGCACCGAGCTGGCCGGAAAGATCGTCATCGACTGCGTCAACCCGCTCGGCTTCGACAAGCAGGGCGCGTACGCACTCACGGTCGAGGAGGGCAGCGCCGCCCAGCAGGCGGCCGCGGTCCTGACCGAGAGCCGGGTGGTCGCCGCCTTCCACCACGTCTCCGCCGTCCTGCTGCTGGATCCCGAGGTCGACAAGATCGACCTGGACGTGCTCGTGCTGGGCGACGACCGCGAGGCCACCGACACCGTCCAGGCGCTGGCGGGCCGCATCCCCGGCATGCGCGGCGTGTACGGCGGTCGCCTGCGCAACGCCCACCAGGTTGAGGCGATGACCGCCAACTTCATCTCGATCAACCGCCGCTACAAGGCCCACGCCGGCCTGCGCGTCACCGACATCTAGGTCACCTGACGATTTCGACTGCCCGGGGGTCTGGGTCACCGGGGGTTGGGGGAAGCCGCCCGGCGCCGGTCGCGATCGGCGTTCTCGGCGTTCTCGATGTTCACGGACGTCGGATCCAGTCGGCGTCCTCGGCGGTCCCGATGGCGTCGGCCCTGTCGCACGCCGGTGCTCGTCAGGTGGTCGCGCACGGTCCTCGTGGACGGGCGCAGCCGCCTGGCGATCTCCTCAGCGAAGGAGTCGGGCACCCGGGGCTGTCACGGTGGTCTCCCCGGTGTCCTGGGACAGGGTGATCTGTGCTTTTGATGACGAACATCGCACCAGCCAGATCTGACAAACAGCCCGTTAACCGGACATTCTTATCTCATGACTGACTTTCGCCCGGAGACCCGCACCGTCCACCTTCCCCAGCCGCAACTGAACGGCAGCCGCCCCATCGCGGTGCCGCTCTACCAGACCTCCGGCTTCGTCTTCGAGGACCCGGCCGTCTTCGCCGACGGGATGGGCCGCCCGGACGGGGCCTTCGTCTACGGGCGCCTGTCGAACCCGACGGTCCGCTCCCTGGAGGAGGCCGTCGCCGGTCTGGAGGGCGGTGTCGGGGCCGTGGCCACCGGTTCCGGAATGGGGGCCATCAGCTCGGTGCTGCTCGCGCTGCTGGAACCCGGTGATCACCTGATCGCGCAGCAGGCGCTCTACGGCGGCACCGCCTCGATGATCAACGATCTGGAGCGGCGCTTCCGGATCTCGGTCTCCTACGTCCCCGGGGACGACCCGGCGGCGTTGCGCGCGGCCGTGCGGCCGGAGACGAAGCTGGTCTACCTGGAGACCATCGCCAACCCGGTGACCCAGGTCGCCGACCTGCCGGGCATGTGCGCGGCGGCACGCGGGGCCGGACTCGTCTCCGTGGTCGACAACACCTTCGCCTCACCGATCCTGTGCCGGCCGCTGGAGCACGGGGCCGACATCGTGGTGCACTCCACGACCAAGTACCTGAGCGGGCACACCGACGTGCTCGGCGGGATCGCCGTCTTCGCCGCGGAGGAGCTGTACCGCAGGGTGTGGGCCTTCAACGTCAAGCTGGGTGCCACCGCGGACCCGTTCGCCGCCTGGCTCACCCTGCGCGGCATCCAGACACTGCCGCTGCGGATGGAGCGCCACTGCTTCAACACCCGAGAGCTGGCCACCCGGCTGAACGACCACCCCGCGGTCTCCGTCGTGCACTGGCCGGGCCTGCCCTCGCATCCCTCGTACGAGCTGGCGGCCAAGCTCCTGCCCGACTTCGGGGGTGTCTTCTCGTTCGACCTGGTCGGCGGCCGGGCGGCGGGTGAGCGGTTCATGAGTTCGGTGCGGCTGGCCCTGCTGGCCCCGTCGCTCGGCGGTGTCGAGACGCTCATCCTGCACCCCGCGACCACCTCCCACCACTCCCTGACGGCCGAGGAACTCGCCCGGCACGGGATCGGTGAGGGCACCGTACGGGTGGCGGTCGGCATCGAGCACATCGAGGACCTGTGGGCCGACTTCGAGCAGGCGCTCGCCTGAAGGACCACGGTGTCTCCTAGACTGCGGCGCGGGGCCGCCGGAGGGCGGGTGGCCACTTTTCGAGCCGCTTCGTGGGAAGGGGGCGCGCGTGAGCGTGTCGATCGGGGACGTGCGACGGGCCGCCGAGCGCATCGCGGGATACGTCCGGCGCACACCGGTGGTCGAGGTGTCGCCGGGGCTGTTCTTCAAGCTGGAGGGGTTGCAGCACTCGGGGTCGTTCAAGGCGCGAGGAGGTTTCAACCGCGCCCTGTCCAGCGGGAAGATCCCCGAGGCCGGGCTGATCGCGGCGAGCGGGGGCAACCACGGCCTGGCGGTGGCGTACGTGGCGCGGAGTCTGGGCATCCAGGCGGAGATCTTCGTGCCCACGGTGTCCAGCCCGGTGAAGGTGGCCGGGTTGCGCGCGCTGGGCGCGCGGGTGACCCAGGTCGGTGCCGTCTACGCCGACGCCTACGAGGCGTCCGTCAAGCGCGCGGCCGAGACCGGTGCTCTGGACGTGCACGCCTACGACCAGGCGGAGGTGGTCGCGGGGCAGGGCACGGTCGGCCTGGAGATCCTTGAGCAGACCGGGGGAGTCGACACGGTCCTCGTCGCGGTCGGCGGCGGCGGGCTCGTCGCCGGGATCACCGTCGCGCTCGACGGCCACGCCCGCGTGGTCGCCGTCGAGCCGGAGCTCATCCCGACCCTGCACCGGGCGCTGGAGGCAGGCCGGCCGGTCGGGGTCGAGGTCGCGGGGGTGGGGGCCGACGCCCTGGGCGCGAGCCGGGCGGGCGAGATCGCCTGTGAGATCACGGGCGCGGCGGGGACACGGAGCCTGCTGGTCTCCGAGGAGGCCATCGTCGAGGCACGACGCGAGATGTGGCGGGAGCACCGGATCGCCGCCGAGCACGCCGGCGCCACCGCGTACGCGGCCCTGCTGTCCGGTGCCTACACCCCGGCTGAAGGGGAGCGGGTGGCCGTGCTCGTGTGCGGCGCCAACACCGACCCCGCCACGCTCGCCTGATCACGCGCCGTGCCTGAACGCCCCGGCGCCGCCAGGGTCTCCTGGGACGCAGGGGCGCGGAGTCGTCAGCTGTAGCTGTGCTCGGGAGCGGGGAAGGCGCCGGTCGACACCTCGTCGGCGAAGTTGCGCACCGCCCGGTCCATCTCGTGGGCCAGGTCGAAGTACTTCTTGACGAACTTGGCCGGGCTGGCGGTCAGGCCCATCAGGTCCTGCCAGACGAGGACCTGCGCGTCGGTGCCGGGCCCGGCACCGATGCCGATCGTCGGGATCGACAGGGACGCGGTGACCCGCTCGGCCAGCTCGGCGGGAACGCACTCCAGGACCACGGCGAACGCTCCGGCGTACTCCAGGTCCTTGGCGTCGGCCATCAGCTCGTCACCCGACTGGCCGCGGCCCTGTACCCGGTAGCCACCGAGCGCGTTGACCGACTGGGGGGTCAGGCCCAGATGGGCCATCACCGGAATGCCAGCCGAGACCAGCGTCTCGACCTGGGGGAGCACCCGCCGCCCACCCTCAAGCTTGATCGCGTGGGCACCGGCCTCCTTCATGAACCTGGCGGCCGTCTCCAGGGCCTGCTGGGGAGATGCCTGGTAGGAGCCGAACGGCAGATCGGCCACGACCATCGCGCGGGAGGAGCCGCGCACCACGGCCGCGGTCAGCGGCATGAGATCGTCCACCGACACCGGCAGCGTCGAGTCGTAGCCGTACACGACCATGGCCGCCGAGTCGCCGACGAGCAGCACGGGGATGCCGGCCTCGTCGAAGACCCTGGCGGTCATCGCGTCGTACGCGGTGACCATCGGCCACCGCTCGCCGCGCTCCTTGGCGGCGGCGATGTCGCGCACGGTGATCCTTCGACCGGCCTGGCCGCCATAGAGCGAGGTCGGCCGGCTGGGGGAGGAAGAGGACATGGGACCTCCAGTGAAGTCTCGAGGCGCCCCTGATGGCGTCCCCGGACGGTTCCGATGATTGCACGCGTTCGGCAGGTTCAACAGACCCGGTCGGCGTGGTAATCCGGTAACCGGGCTGTGGGTGGGATACGGCACAGCCAAGCGGTAATCCAGTGGCGGCGGTATCAGGGGGGTACGGCACAATACTGGCGGAGGTAAGTAATCAAAATGGCTATGGAACCTTACCGTCGTCTGCTGGCACTGCCGGGCGTACGGTCGTTGTTGCTGGTGGGACTGCTCGCCCGGGTTCCCTCGACGGCAATCGCCCTCACGCTGACGATGCACGTCGTCGACGCCGACGGTCTCGGCCTCGGCTTCGGCGCGGCCGGTCTGGTGACCATGGCGAGTACGGTGGGCATGGCGGTCGGCTCACCGCTGGCGGGCAGGTTCGTCGACAAACACGGCCTGCGCCCGGTGCTCGCGGTGACCACGCTGGCCCAGCTGGTCTTCTGGTCCACCGCCTGGGCGATGCCGTTTCCGGTGCTGCTCGCCGCCGCGGTGCCCGCGGGCCTGCTCGCCCTTCCGGTGTTCAGCGTGATCAGGCAGTGCCTCACCGCGCTGGTCCCCCCCGACCAGCGCAGGACGGGGTTCTCCCTCGACTCCATGATCGTGGAGCTCTCCTACATGGCCGGTCCCGCCCTGGCGATCGCAGGGGTGACCCTTCTCGGCAGCATCCCCACCATGGGCATCGTCGCGGCCGGTCTGGTCGGCTCGGGGACGGTGCTGATCGTGCTGAACCCGCCCATCCGCTCGGCCGATGAGCTTCGGGAACCGGTGCGGAAGGTCGCGCGGCGTCAGTGGCTCACCCCGGGCCTGCTCGGCCTGCTCGGCACCGTCACCGCGGCGATGTTCGTGCTGGCCGCCACCGAGTTGTCCCTGGTGGCGACCATGAAGCAGGGCGGCGACACCGCATGGATCGGGCTGGCGATCGCGCTGTGGTGCTCCTACTCGCTGATCGGCGGTCTGGTGTACGGCATGCTGCCCCGTGGCCTGTCGCCGCTGGTTCTCATCGGCGGCATGGGGGTGCTCACCATTCCGGTCGGGCTGGTCGGCGGTGACTGGCGCTGGCTGCTGCTGGCCCTGCTTCCGGCCGGTGTGCTCTGCGCACCCGCCCTGTCCTCCTCGCTCGAGACCGTGAGCCGCCGGGTTCCCGCCGCGGCCCGCGGCGAGGCGATGGGTCTGCACGGTACGGCGCTGCTGATCGGCGGCGCCTCCGCGGCGCCCATCGCGGGTGTGATCATCGACGGCCCCGGCCCCGGGTGGGCCTTCGCCGCCGCCGGGCTGGGCTGCGTATTGCTGGTCGGAGTCGCTCTGCCGTTCTGGCGGCGCACCGAGAGCGCGGTCGAGGAGCCGCTCCCGGTCGCAGCCTGAGCCCCTGCCCCGGGCCGGCGCTGCCCCTGCCGTGGCTGCCCCCTGGTCAGCTCTGGTTCCCGCCCGGCCTGGCCATGTTCCGATTCCGGCCTGGTGACGGCATTCTGCCTTGCCGGTTCGTCGCCGTATATCGTGATATGTCCCAATAAATACGAAACGATACAGTTGCGTATCGAAAAAGACAGCGCTACGGTGGTGTTTCGAAACTCATACGTATCGAAAAACGGGGCCTTCGTGGAACAACAGCTTGGTCACCCGAGACGGTGGCAGATCCTGGGAGTGCTGGTCTTCAGTCTCCTGGCGGTCGTGCTCGACAACACCATCCTCAACGTCGCGCTGAAGACGATCGCCGATCCGGCGGAAGGCCTGGGAGCCAGCCAGAGCCAGCTGGAATGGGCGATCAACTCGTACACGCTCGTCTTCGCGGGTCTGCTGTTCACCTTCGGGGTGATCGGCGACCGTACCGGCCGCAGGCGCATGCTGATGGTGGGCATGGTCCTGTTCGGTCTGGCCTCGCTGGCCAGCGCCTACGCCCAGGACCCCATGCAGCTGATCGTCGCCCGGGCGTTCATGGGCATCGGCGGTGCCGCGATCATGCCGGCCACCCTGGCCATCATCTCCAACGTCTTCCCCCCGCGGGAGCGTGGCAAGGCGATCGGCGTCTGGGCCGGCGGTGTGGGTCTGGCCGTGGCGATCGGGCCGATCACCGGCGGCCTGCTCATCGAGCACTTCTGGTGGGGGTCGGTCTTCCTGGTCAACCTGCCGATCGTGCTGGTCAGCATGGTGCTGATCGGCCTGGTCGTACCCGAGTCGCGTGACCCGCACCCGTCCAGGCTCGATCCGGTCGGCGTGATCCTCTCCGTCATCGGTCTGGTCGCCCTCACCTACGGCATCATCCGGGGCGGTGAGCTGGCCACGATCGCCAGCGCCGAGGTGCTCCTCCCGACGATCCTCGGCGTCCTCGTGCTCGGTGCCTTCGTCTGGTATGAGCGCCGCATCGACCATCCGGCCTTCGACGTCCGCTACTTCCGCGACCCGCGCTTCGCCACCGCGGTCGGCATGGTCGGCATCGTGTTCTTCGCGATGATGGGCGCGATGTTCTTCCTGGTCTTCTACCTGCAGATCGTGCTGGGCTTCAGCCCGCTGCAGGCGGGCGCCCTGATGATCCCCTTCGCCGGTGCTCAGCTGATCTTCGCCCCGCTCAGCCAGCAGATGGCCGCGCGCTTCGGCGGCAGGCTGACCGCCACCGTCAGCATGGTCATCGTGGCCGGCGCGCTGGCCTCCTACTCACTGATGGACCAGCACACCCCGATCCTTCTGCTGGAGATCGTGTTCTTCGTCCAGGGTGCGGCGATGGCCAACATCATGCCCCCGGCGACGACCGCGATCATGGAGGCGCTCCCCAGGGAGAAGGCGGGCGTCGGTTCGGCCATGAGCAACACCGTCCGCCAGGTGGCCGGTGCGCTCGGGGTCGCGCTTCTCGGCTCGCTGCTCTCGGCCACCTACCGCGACCAGATCGCCCCCGCGCTGACCGGTCTGCCTGATTCGCTCAGGCACGTCGCCGGGGAGTCGCTGACCGGAACGCTCGGCGTGGCCCAGGGCCTCGGCGAGCGGGGTGCGGCGCTGATCGAACCGGCGAAGCTGGCCTTCGTCGAGGGCATGCACATCACCGCCCTCGTCTCTGCGGCCATCGCGCTGGTGGGAGCCCTGATGGTGCTCAGGTGGCTGCCCGGCACGTCCTCCGTGACTCCCGTCCCGCAGGGTATCGATCGTGAGACGGAACCGGCAGTAGTGTAGGTGTGCGATGACGACCACCGACGGGACCCAGAGGGCCGAGATCCGGGAAGCCCAGGCTCAGACGACCCGCCCCGCGGGCCGTCCCCGCAGCGCCAGGGCGGAGAAGGCCATCATCGAGGCGACCCTGGATCTGGTCGGGGAGAGCAGCGGCCTCTCCGAACTGTCGATCGAGGGCATCGCCGCTCGCGCGGGGGTCGGCAAGACCACGATCTACCGGCGCTGGTCCAGCAAGGAGGACCTGCTCGTTGACGCGCTGGCGACCCTCAAGAGGCCGTTTCCCGCGCCGGGGGGCGTCTCGGTCCGTGAGGATCTGATCACCTGCATGCGGGTCTTCCAGCAAGACGCGTGCGACACGCGCAACCGCTGCGTGATGAACATCGCGATGAACGAGGCCGAGCGGCACCCGCGCCTGGTGGAACGCATCCGCCAGGCGACCATCGAGCCGCGCAGGGCGGCGATCGCCGCCCTGCTGCGGCGCGGCATCGCCACCGGCGAACTCCGGGCCGACCTCGACGTTCGCATCGCGATGGCGACGGTGGTCGGCACCGTCATGTGGTACATCCGCACCGAGGGGGCGGAAGAGAACGGCGAACTCCCCCTCGACCTGGCCGAACGGATCGCCGACCAGCTCCTGACCGGCCTCGGCCCCGGCTGAGGTTCCTCGCGGTCCCGAGGAAATATCGGCGGACTTCGGGAAAGGTTTTCGCCCCTCCGCTTTCTCGGGGAGGCCGAGATCGTAAAGTTGACCGGAGCGCCGCCTTCACCGGAGTGCGGCTCGGCTGGCGCATGGCTGCCTCACCTCGGCTCTTCTCTGCTCTTCGCGGGGCATGGTGAGGCTCGGGATCAAGGTGCGTCGGGGGTCTTGGCCACGCTCGTCAGTTGTCGAACTCGCCAAGTTTGACGCCGCCGACGAAGGCATCCCATTCGGAGCGGGTGAAGAAGAGCTTGGGACCTTCGGGATTCTTGGAGTCGCGGATCACGTGGAGGGGCCCGAGGTCTGCCTTGTAGTCGGTGCCGGAGACGTCCATGACGGCCACTTCGACGCAGTCACTGCCACTGGAACCACTGAGAGAGGATTTGTGCCAGGTCGCGCCGGTCAGGTCTGCTGCCATTCCTTTACCGCCTTCGCTAAGAGGTCAACGCTGGTTCGCACGGGCAGGGCTTCCGAGCGGATCGCTTCGTAACGTTTGTAGATCGCCGTTACGTCCCGCGGGTGGTCTGTGACGTGTCCTGCGGCGGCGGATTCCACGAATACACTATCCGGGCTGCCCTCGGCGCTGGCAATGAGGAATCCTCCTTCCAAGCCCACAATCGCTCTACTGGGGCCATCCAATCCTCTGGGGACGACTTGTACAAAGATGTGATTGTTCTCTGTCGCGGTGATCAGTGCAGCAAGTTGGTCGCGCATGACCTCTGGCCCGCCTATACGGAGGTGTAGAGCCTCTTCGCCGATCACCGCCCAGAGCAGTAGCGGATTTTCTCTCCTCAGCACCTTCTGACGGTCCAAACGTCCGGTGACGAGTTCCTCGACCCGCTCGGCGGTTACCCCCGGCTCGGCGCTGAGGATCGCGCGGGCGTAGTCGGCGGTCTGCAGCAGTCCGGGAACCAGAAGCGGCTGCCAGGTCCGTAATGCATGGGCATGGAGTTCGATCTCCAACCAGGGTTGGAATTGCGTGGAGCAGGCAGTGTTGGCCAGCAGTGGCCAGATCCGCATGAGCAGTCCGCCACCGTCGAGCCTCTCGTCGCAACGCCTGGTGAAGTCGCGGGACGGGTTGCGTTTCCCAGTCTCCACCATGCTGACCAGCGCGGTCGAGTAGGAGATCTCCTGGGCGAGCTGTTCCTGTGTCAGCCCGGCCTGTTCGCGCAGGCGGCGTAGCTCTATGGCGAAGAAGGCGAGTGGGCTGGACGCGCTGTCGAGCTCACGCGAAGGGGGCATCGCGGACTCCTGTCTCCGACTGTCGAATGTAGTTGAATCACTACTCAAGGTAGTTGTCGGCTGCCCTGACCAGAAGCTCCCCTCGGAACTCATCGAATTGACTCCCGATTTGTCCGCTAACTGTTCTCGCTGTTTTCTTCACACTCTCGGTTGTGGGGAAGTCGGGATAACATGTTGAGGCTTTGTCATCCCAGCGTCTCTATCCAAGGAGACCAGGCGAAATGGTGGAGTTTGTCGGCATTGATCCAGCGGGGGCGCGACGTCTGATCACCGCTATGGGTGATGCCGCGCAACGGGGCCGGGTGTTGAGACCCTCATTGGCCGCCTCCATCGCCGAGGCGGGTCCCGACTGGCCGGCGGGTCCCGGCGCTGAGGTGCTGGACAACGTCGGACGGTTTCTCGACGAGGCGCAGCGGGACCTGACCTGGCGGACCCAGATGATCGAGCGGGTCGAGGACACGGTGCCGAAAAGCGGCCTCAAGACCGCCGAATTCGCTTTCGGTGACGCCGCCGCGTCCCGGAACGCGGGGACACTCGCCGGAAAGCGGACCTTGGCGGCGTGGCATGACTACCTGAAGGACCCCAGTGTTCAGAACTGGGAGAAGGTCCAGGGGGTGCTCCGGGAGGGACAAGGCAAGACCGTTGACGCCGCCTACTCGACGGGGTTGCTGACGGCACTGGGCACCACCGCCTTCGGTGCGATCTTCGCCGCGGTGAGCGCGCGGAACCAGAACGACCCGCGCGGTTACAGCCCCGGGAACCTGAAGAAGGCGGGTAAGGACTTGAAACCGCTGGCCGAGGCGTTCGCCTCGGTGGATGCGGCAGGTGCCCTCCCCAAGAGCCTGCGCGACCAGGCGCTGGGTGACCTTCCCGTAGGTGACATGGCGGCGCTGCTCGGCCTGGCCCGCCAGTCGCGCGGGTTCGTTCTCGCGGCCGGCGCCAAGCTGCTCCAGTACAGCGGCTCACGCGTATCGGGAAAGGACTGGAACATCTACTGGCTGGCCAAGGCGCTGAGCCAGGATGTGGGAGCGACCCAGCGATTTCTGGCCTCAACCGAGAACGCGGCGCTGCTGTTGCGGCCCGAGGTGGTGAACGGCCTCGAAGACACGGGCTTCGAGAAACTACTCGCCACCGCTCTGGACAGGGCGTTGGCGCCTGGCGCGGGAGACGCCACCCTCCGTCGCGACTCCTGGTTCAACATCATCGATCTCTACAGCAGGAAGAGCTTCTGGCCCGCCCTGGCCGCCCCGTCTCCAGTCGGCCAGGTGCTCGCCACACATATCTCGCAGTACTTTCCTGAACTTATCGATACCTGGAATCGAAAGGATAGGTTTCCGGGTCGCAGTGCGGATCAGAAATGGCAGAAGTTTGACTCTGAAAAGATTTCAAACTTCTTTGGAGGGTTACTGCAGAATCCTGGGGCGCTGATGCCGCTCAAGAATGGTTATGGAGAATTTTTAAAGAAACTCGATCTGGGGGAAGGTCATCCGTTTGGTGATGCCCCAACCGAGGAGGCCAGGAAAGGTCAGCGTGAAATTTTCTATGAAAAAGTAGTCAGGTCGGGGGCGCTGGCGTCGATTTTTTTCAGTGGTTTACACGAAGCTGATTTGTCTGCCGACGAAACGGATAAGGTCATCGTAGAGCTCCTTACTTTCCCTTTGGATATTTTTGCCGCAAGAGCCTTCGGCGAAGTGATCGACGGTGGGGTGTTCAAGGAGACGGTGGCCGGAAAGGTGACCGACATAGTCGGAAAGAACGACCTGAAGAGCGCGATTGAGGGGATCCTTGATAGAGAGAGGCCGGGAGAGGCCTCGGATCTGGTTGAGGTCCTGGTCGATGCTCAGGTGGCCGCCCTTGGCGCCTCCCGGCAGGCCCATGGTTATCCACCACTTGGGGATTCGGACCTTCGACAGCTCAGGGATCTGTTCTACGGGCGGCTTGAGCCGGTTTTGAAAACCGCGCTCGACGCGCGTGGAGGATGATCATGGGGCCAAATGAACTGCTACGCCAAGCCGAAGAGAAGGAACTACTGGCTGATCGACTTGAGGGATACGTCAAGAACCTTGAAACGATCTTTGATCGAGTCAAGACCGATTCGGCTGTTGATGGTTCGGTCTGGATCGGGCCATCGGCTCAGCGTTTCAATTCCGATGTAATTCAAAGGCGGTCGGATATCATGCGGCTTGCGGAACAGTGTCATGGCGCTGCGCGCAACCTGAGGAGGACCGCTTCGCGACTTCGAGAGCAGGCTCGTCTTTCCCGAACCCCTCTGTGATCACCGGCTTTCAAATATGCAGTCGGTCTTTCCGATGATCTCTACGTTGGGCCGGGAGTCCTGCGCGACCAGAATGATGGTAATTCCTGGCTCTTTTTTGTGCAAAACGCCGATGGTCCGCCCGGGGCGTGCCCAACTGGACTCTCGGTCGACTTCGTAGCCGATTCTTTTAAGCTCCTCCATAAGGAGGAGGCTGAATGATTCGACGCGCTGGTCCGGAGGAGTCGGGCTGTCTTCGCCGAAATCGCTGCTGAGTTCATAAGATCGGAGAGCGGTTTCGTCTTTGGCGCAAACCGCGAAGTCGCTTTTTTCCTTGCCGGTTCTGTCGACCGTTTTCTTGTTTGTCGTCGGATAGAAGGGTTCAATCTTTTTCATATCCGTGGCCAGCACCTGGGCGGCCTCGTCGAGGGTGGGGCCGCTGCCTGTGCAGCCGGCCACCAGTAGAAGCAACAGGGCACATCCCACGACATGACGCACCCTGCCGACTTTACTGATCGTTCTCCCGTCAGGGGAGTCCGATACCCAGAAACGTTCTCAGACCTCGTTAGATCTTCTCTCGCCAATGGTTGGTGATGGGGAGGCGGCGGTCGCGGCCGAAGTTCTTGGGGGTGATCTTGGGGCCCGGGGGATACTGGCGGCGCTTGTACTCGGCCAGGTCGACCAGGCGGATCACCCGGGCGACCAGCGCGGGGTCGTGTCCGGCGGCGATCAGCTCGGCCGAGCCCATGTCCTGCTCGACGTAGTCGCCCAGCAGCCGGTCCAGGACCCCGTACTCGGGAAGGGAGTCGGTGTCGCGCTGGTCGGGGCGGAGTTCCGCGCTGGGCTCCTTCTCGATCGAGTTCTCCGGGATCGGCGGCACCGCGAAGGGGTGCAGGAACTCGCCCGAGCGGCCCGCCTGGGCGTTGCGCCAGCGCGACAGCTCCCAGACCAGGGTCTTGAGCACGTCCTTGATGGGCGCGAAGCCACCCGCGGAGTCGCCGTAGAGGGTGGAGTAACCGGTGGCCAGCTCGCTCTTGTTGCCGGTGGTGAGGACGAGGTGACCGTGCTGGTTGGACAGGCTCATCAGGAGCATGCCGCGCACCCGGGCCTGGAGGTTCTCCGCGGCCAGGCCGGAGAGCTCGATCTCCTTCTCGAAGCCGGTGACGATGTCGGCGATCGGCACGGTCCTGGCGTTGATCCCCTGCCGGTCGACCAGTTCCTGGGCATCGCTCAGCGAGTGGTCGGAGGAGTAGCGGGAGGGCATCAGCACCGCGTGCACCCGGTCGGGGCCGAGGGCGTCGGAGGCGATCGTGGCGGTCAGCGCCGAGTCGATGCCGCCGGACAGGCCCAGGATGACCGACCCGAAGCCGTTCTTGGCGACGTAGTCGCGGACCGCGAGGACCAGCGCCGAATAGATCTCGGCGGTGTCGTCGAGCTGCTCGGCGAGCATTGGGGGCTCCGGCTCGTACGGCTCCAGGGTGCGGGGCGACAGCTCCAGCCGCTCCACCGTGATCACGCTGTTGTCCCCGGCGTCCACCTGGAACTCCCCGAGTCCTCCGTACCTGGCCTCGGGCAGCTCCAGGTCCGTGACCAGAAGTTCCTCGGAGAAGCGCGCCGCGCGCGCGATGAGCTCGCCGGAGGAGGAGACGATGAGCGAGTCGCCGTCGAAGACCAGCTCGTCCTGGCCGCCGACCTGGTTGACGTAGGCGAGGGCGCAACCGGCCTCGCGGGCGCGCCTGGCCACCAGTGCCAGCCGTACGTCGTCCTTCTCCTTCTCGTACGGCGAGGCGTTCGGCACCACCAGCAGCCCGGCTCCGGCCTCGGCCGCCACGGCGACGGGGCCGCCCTCCTGCCAGAGGTCCTCACAGACCGCGATCGCCACGTCGACGCCGTGCAGCCGGAAGATCGGCAGCCGGTCACCGCGGACGAAGTAGCGGTACTCGTCGAAGACGCCGTAGTTGGGCAGGTGGTGCTTGGCGGTCTTGACGACCACCCGGCCCCGGTGGAGCAGTGCCGCCGCGTCGAGCGGGGCGCCCTTGGGCTGACCGGTACGCGGGGCGAGGTTCGCGCGGTCCACGTAGCCGACGACGACCGGGATCTCGCCGAGTCCCGCCTCGTTCAGCCGTCGCGCGGCCTCCTCGACCGCGGAGATCGACGCCTCCACGAACGAGGTGCGCAACACCAGGTCCTCGACGGGATATCCGGTCAGGAACATCTCGGTGAAGACGACCAGGTGCGCGCCGCGGTCTGCGGCGCGCCGGGTCCACTCGACGAGCCTGTCGGTGTTGGCGGCCAGGTCGCCGACGGCGGGATTGCTCTGGGCCAGGGCGATACGGAGTTGAGCCACGTGCCCATCCTATTGGGACGTACCACGGGATCACCGTTCAGGTGATCCCTCCGGACACGTTTTCCCCATACATCCTGCTATATCAGGATGAAAGGCGCGGTCCAGGTCCGGGAAGCCGGTGAGGCGCGACGAGAACGGCACGTTCTGGGTTCTGCGGGCCGGTCGCCCGTCGGCCGGCGTTCGATGTCGCCGTCCGACGGGCAACGCGCGGGTCACCAGGAGGCGTCAGCCGAGGACCCCGACCAGCCCGAGGTTCCTCGCCCCCACCGGCTCGGTCACCCGCTGGAGTTCCCTGCCCGCGTGGGAGAGGATCACGATCGTGTTGGCGGTCGTGCCCTTGACGCGGACCGCCAGGCGGCCGTCGCGCAGGTAACGCGCGCCGAGCAGCCGGCCCTTGACCGGGATGGCGACCTTCGCCCCGGTCTTGGTGTCGTAGATCGACGGGGAGAACGACAGCGGCCAGGAACCGTCACCGGCCGGGGCGTTGGGGCCGATGGCGTTGACCACCACCCTGCGGCCGTCGGGTGACAGGCTCTCCAGGTGGTTGGCGAGCTTGATGCCGGGGGTGCGGTTGGAGACATGCCGCCTGGTATCCAGGAGGTAGACGCCGTTGACGTCGCCCGCGTATCCGGCGAGAGTCCTGCCGTCGGCCGACCAGGTCAGGTGACAGGGGCCGAGGGTCTTGCCGGCATTGGACAGACCCTTGCCGTCGGCGCCGACCACGGCCACGGTGGTGGCCTTGGCGGTGCCCCGCACCGGGTAGGCGATCCGCCTGCCGTCGGCGGTCCAGGCGGGGGTCAGGCAGGGGGCGCCGTAGGCGGCGTTCTTGGCGATCACCTTGTCCCCGGCGGCCGACTTGACGTGCAGCCTGCTCTTGTCGTCGATCCAGGCGACCTTGCCGCCGTCGGGCGCGACCGCGAACTGACCGGCGAAGGCCCCGTCCCCGGCGGACAGGCGGCTCCAGCCTCCCCGGTGGGTCAGCGCCTCGACCCCGCTGCCGGCGTAACGGAAGTAGACGGCGCCCGCTACGGGAGCCGTCTGAGGTGAGGCAGTCCGGGGTGAGGCCACCGCGGGGGTGGCGGTGGCAGACACGGCGAGTGCGGCGCCGGCGGCCAGTGCCCAGTACTTCAAGAAGATCTCCTCGGTCCAATTCCTTGAAGGAATTGAACCACGGAGTTAGAGCCCCGAAAGGGGCAGAAGGTTTACCGGCGTTCGGTCGCGATCGGCAGCACGGCCTCCACGACCGTGCCGCCGCCGGGGGCCGCCCCGATCACGCAGGTCCCGCCCAGCTCGGCGGCGCGCTCGCGCATGGACAGCAGCCCGACTCCCGAGCGGGGGCCGGTGGGCAGCCCGTGCCCGTCGTCCTGGACACGCACCACCAGCGACTCCCCGCGCCGCAGCGAGATGGTCGCGGAGCTGGCCCTCGCGTGTTTGCGGATGTTGGTGAGCCCCTCCTGCGCGATGCGGTAGGCGGCCACCTCGGCTGCCGCGGGCAGGTCCGACAGGTTGCCCTCGGTCTCCACGGCGACCCTCGGTGTGCCCTCCTGGGCGAGGGCCCGCACGGCCCCCGCCAGGCCCAGATCGTCGAGGGTGGGCGGTCGCAGGCCGTAGACCAGTTCTCTGATCTCCTCGCTGACCGCGTCCATGCCGTCGCGCAGCTCCGTCAGGAGCCGGTCGGCGGAGTCGGGGGCGGTGCGCAGGCTGATCCTGGCCATGTTGATGGCCATCGCCATGTCGGTCAGCGCGTGGCCGAGCCCGTCGTGCAGGTCCCTGCGCAGGCGGCGGCGCTCCTCCTCGCGGGCGCTGAGGATGCGCTCCCGGGAGTGCTGCAGGTCGGCGGTCATCCGCACCGCGTGCACCACGTCGGCGACGTACGGCGTGGCCACCGCGATCAGGCGGTCGTTGTGCGCCGCGGCGAACCTGCGGGGGCCGGGGGAGCCCAGCAGCAGCAGCCCGACCGGCTCGCCGTGCCAGACCAGCGGCACACCGCGTGGCGCCGGGCCCAGCAGGCCGACCTGTATCTGCCTGGCGCCGGGTTCGTACACCTCGACCGCCACCCCGGTGACGCTCAGCCCGTCCTTGACCACCGCGGCGACGGCGGCGAGCGCGTTGGTCGGCTCGGTCTCGCGGACCTCCCTGGCCAGGCGCGCGGCGAACACCTGCGGGTCGCCGTGCGTGCCGTACATGAGCCGGTCCACCAGGCTCCTGAGCCTGTGCCGGAGTGGATGGAAGATCATTCCGGCGAGCAGGGCCGCGATCAGGCCGCCGATTCGGTCATATCCCGACAGAGCCAGCCCGGCGACCGCGCCCACCGCGTAGATGACGCTGACCGTGAAGATCAGCCCGGCGGCCACGAAGGCGCGGCTGATCACGGTGTCGATGCCGTAGAGCCGGTAGCGCAGCACGGAGAGGGCGATGGCCACCGGGACCAGCCCGGCCCAGATCGCGGCGATCAGCCACCACTCGGGTCCGGCGAGCAGGCAGGCCACGTAGATGGCGAACGCGAACAGCGGCCAGGCGATCTGCCGGCGCAGTACGGGGCCGGCCCGCCGGAAGCGCAACACCAGGGAGACCAGCGCCAGCAACGCGAGGAGTGATATCAGAAGGGCGGTCGCCTGACGTGCGGCCATGCTGTAGGGGGCCGTGGCCTCCAGTGCGAGCGGGTTGGGAATGACCCGCGGCCAGGGGTAGCTCGCCTGCTCGGGTGTCGGGCGGGTGAGGTCGAGCAGCGTGCTCGTCACCGCCGTGACCGCGCTGACCGCCACCAACGGCCGCCAGCGCCGGGAGGGCAGCCGGCCGTCGGGGGAGTAGAGCGGGAGTATGACCGCCAGCAGGATCCCGCCGACGTGGTGGCTCGTGACCATGGGCCAGCGGAGGTAGCCGGCCGCGTCCATGTCTCCCGCCGCGGCGAAGGCGAACAGCACCGATTCGGAGAAGATGTCGATCGCGCACAGCATGCCGCCCACGCACATCAGCCATGCCGTGGCCGGACGCGAGCGGTGGGCCAGCAGGAAGGCACCGACCACGGGGAACATCAGCCCCGCCGTCAGCTGGGGGGTGCCGTCCAGCTCAGGTTGCCACTCGGGCGGCAGTTCGAGGCGGAGCGCGACCCCGCCGACGATGAGTCCCACGGAGAGGGCGGCCATCACCACGGCGGCGAGCCGCCGTGGTGAGCGCAGCAGAGTGCGCGCGAGCGGCATGGCGGGCCCGCCGGGCACCGTGAGCACGTCGACGGCCCGTCTGGGCACGTCGCCGACGCCGTCGAGTACCCGGCCGTGCTCCCGTGCCCGCAGGTGCATCGCTATCTGCCCACGTCGCCGGGGTTGACCAGCCCGGACTCGTACGCGGTGACGACGAGCTGGGCCCGGTCGAACAGTCCGAGGTGGTCCAGCAGCTTGACCACCGACTGTGAGACCGACCGCTCGGAGACCGCGAGGGTCGCCGCGATCTGCCGGTTGGTCAGCCCTCTGGCGACCAGCTTCATCAGGTCGAGGTCCGCGTCGCCGAGACCGGCGAGGCCGGGCGGCGCGGACGGGTTGGTGCGCCCGGCGAAGGCCGCGATCAGGCGGGTGGTGACGGCGGGGTCGATCAGCGCGTCCCCGGCCTGCGCGGCTCGAATCGCGGTGATGAGCTGCTCGGGCGCCGACGTCTTGAGGACGAACCCGCTCACCCCCGCGCGCAGCGCCGCGTAGAGGTTGTCGTCCGTGCCGAAGGTGGTCATCATGACGACCTTCGGCGGTGCCTCGTCGGCCAGAATCCGCCGCGCGGCGGTCAGCCCGTCCAGCCTGGGCATCTGGATGTCCATCAGCACCAGGTCCGGAGCGGTCTCCCGGACCACGGCGATCGCCTGCTCGCCGTCCTCCGCCTCCCCGACGAGCTCGAAGCCGGGCTCGCTGTCCAGCACCACGCGCAGGCCGGTGCGGACCAGGGCCTGGTCGTCCACCACCACGATTCGCAGTCCGGGCAGCGCCCGCGCCCGCTCCTCGGTGGCCGTCGGGCGTGGTGCCGCCGGTTCCGCCGGGCGCGCGGCGACCGGCTCCGCGGGCGGGTCGAGGTGAACGGCCTGGGTCAGCATGTCGGACTCCAGGCGCTGCAGGGCGGCGCCGAGGTCGAGGCCGAGCTCGTCGCGGAGCATCCCCCTGGCCCGTCGGAGCGCTCCCAGCGCGTCTCCCTGCCTGCCGTTGCGGTACAGGGCCAGCGCGAGCAGCCGCCAGGCCTCCTCCCGCAGCGGGTGCGCCGAGGCGTGCGCCTCCAGGTCGGCGACCAGGGCACCGGAGTGACCGAGGAGGAGTCCCACGTCGGCGCGGCGTTCGACCGCGATCAGCCGCAGCTCCTCCAACCGGCCCGCCTCGGCCACCGCCCACGGCAGGTCGGAGAACTCGGCCAGGGCCGGGCCACGCCAGAGCGCGAGGGCGGCCTCCAGGCGATTCCACACCTCGGCGGGCTCGCCACCGGCCTTGACCGCGTTCTCGAACATCCAGGAGTCCACCTGGTCCGCTGAGGCGCGCAGCGCGTAGCCCGGCGGGGCGGAGACCAGTACCTCGGCCTCCTCCCGCGGCGCGCGGCCGGGCTCCAGGGCACGCCGCAGCCGCGACACGTATCCCTGGATGGTCGACAGGGCCTGGGTGGGAGGCTCACCCGGCCACAGCTCGTCGATCAGCATGGCCACCGGGACGGCGCGGCCACCGGCTACGAGGAGCCGGGCCAGCACCGCCATCTGGCGTTGGCCGCCGAGATCGAGCAGCGCGCCGTTGTGGCGCGCCTGGAACGGTCCGAGAGCACGAAATGTCAGCATTGCAGGCGTAAGGCTAGAGCTACCTGGGCCAACGTCATAGGGCAATACTCACCATCGTTCGCAGGCTGTAAGAAATCATCGGTGGTCATATCTCCACATTCAAGTTCACCGGAAGAACGGCTTCGACCATGGTGCCCCCTTCGGGAGGTGTCGTGATCATGCATGTCCCGCCGAGTTCGGCGGCTCGCTCGCGCATCGAGGCCAGCCCGATCCCCGAGCGACGCTCCATGGGGATGCCGACCCCGTCGTCGTGCACCCGGATGCCCAAGGAGTCCTCGCCGCGTTCCAGCGACAGCCGCACCGTCGTGGCGCCGGCGTGCTTGCGGACGTTGGTCAGCGCCTCCTGTGCGATCCGGTACGCGGCCACCTCGGTGGCGGCGGGCAGCCCCGACAGCTCGCCCCTGACCTCCACGGTGACGCCGGGGCCCGCCATCTCCGCCACCGCGCCGGCCAGGCCCAGCTCGTCGAGGGTGGGCGGTCGCAGGCCGTACACCAGGTGCCTGATGTCGCTGGTGACGCTGTCCATGCCGGAGCGCAGCTCGCCGAGCATGCGCTCGGCCGTCTCGGGGGAGACGCGCAGGGAGTGCCTGGCCACGTTGATGGACATCGCCATCCCGCTGAGTGACTGGCCGAGGCCGTCGTGCAGGTCGCGGCGGAGGCGGCGGCGTTCCTCCTCGCGGGTGGTGACGATCCGCTCCCGGGAACGCCGCAGCGCGCCGACCAGCCGGACCGCGTGGGCCGCGTCCGCCACGTACGGCGTGAGCGCGGCGATGACCCGCTCGTTGTGCGCGGCCGGCAGGCGCCTGGCCCCCGGCGGGCCGATGAGCAGGCGGCCGACGGGCTCGCCGTGCCACACGAGCCGGATGTCGCGCGTCACCTCCTCCAGTGTCCCCGCCGTCGCCTCCTCGGGCCAGCCGCCGGAGAAGCGCACGCCCGTACCGGTGACGACCAGACCGTCGCGCAGTACCTCCAGGGCGACGGCCAGCCCGCCCGCCGGATCGGCGTGCTGCAGCCTGCGCCCGAGTTCGGCGGCCAGTGCCACCGGGTCGCCCTTGCTGCCGTAGAGCAGGCGGTCGGCGCCACGCTGGAGCACCCGCCGTATCGGTTGGAAGAACGCGCCCGCGCAGAGCGCGGCGACCAGGCCGCCGATCCGGTCCACATCGGACAGGAACAGGCTGGAGGCGGTGCCCACCGCCACGTACACCCCGCCGATCACGCCGACCAGGCCCGCGCCGACCAGGGCCCTGGTGATGAGCGTGTCGATCCCGTAGAGGCGGTACCGCAGCACCGAGAAGGTGATCGCGAGCGGGACCAGCGGGATCGTGAACGACGCCAGCCACCACACCGGGTTGCCGAGCACCCAGGGGACGACGACCGCGGCGATCGCGACCAGCGGCCACAGGATCTGCCTGCGCCCCTCCGGGTCCGATCTCCGGAACCGGGTGGCCAGCGAGACGAAGGCCAGGAGTATCACCACATTGGTGATCATGTACAGGAACAACATGAAGGGGGGCGATTCCGGCTGCTCGGGTGAGGATACGAGCCCCATCACGAACACCTCGACCGCCAGGACGGCGACCGAGCTCCAGACCAGCGGTCGCCAGCGCGGGGAGGGCAGTCTCCCGTCCGGGTAGAGCAGCGGCAGCAGCACGACCAGAAGCAGGATGGTCAGATTCCAGCTCACCCCGGCGACCGTCCAGAGCACCTTGGGGGCGGTCGTCCACCCCCGTATCACGCCCAGCTGGGCGAGGTTCACCGTGAGGCTGTTCAGCGCGGAGAACAGCCCGCCCAGGCAGAGCAGCCAGCCGATGACCAACCGGGGCCGCTGGAACGCCAGCAGCGCTCCAAGGATGGGGAACGCGGTGCCGGCCACGTCCTCCGGCGCGAACGGCAGCGGCGTGTAGGAGGGTTGCGGGAGCTGCGCCGTGATCCAGACGTTGACGCACACCATCGCGACGGACGTGCTGGTGATCAGCACCGCCGCGACCCGCCCCTGGACGGGCGTCACCCTTGGGATCGACAGGTTCAGCCCGCGCATGGTGGTTCAGGCCCTTCATCTGGTACTTGGAAGGACCTTAACCGGCTCGAAACGCAATTCAATCAATAAGCGATCAAAACGGGGCGTATCTCGTATGGAGCCCCAGCGCCGGTCCGATCGCCGGCGGAACCCGAGGCAGGCGCTCCCACCCGGGCGAGTTCGCCCGGGTGGGAGCGGGCCGGTCACGGCACGTCGTATCGGCTGGACTCCAGGAGCCATTCCAGCTGCGCTCTCGGCGCCGCGAGGAACGCGCACGCGACCTTGCTGATCTCCCTGGCCTGGCCGGTCGACAGCTCGAACCGGTCGAACAGCGCCGGCAGCCGGCGCGTGGAGATCCGCAGGTCCTCGGCGCGGGCGGCGATCCGGTCGTTCACCCAGGTGACGGCGGCGCCGTCGGAGAGCCCGAACGCGGTCGCGGCGACCGTCACGTAGTTGTGCACGTCGCCGTTGGCCCGCTCCTTGTGGTGCGAGGCGACGTCGTTGCACCACGCGGTGACGTCGTTGCAGGCGTCCACCAGCGTCCGCCAGGTCGTGCTCTCACGCAGCCCCGCGGGCACCTCCACCCCCAGGCACGGCTCCACCAGGTCGAACAGGTAGGGGCCCGCGGTGCCCCGGCGCAGCCGCGGATACTCCGTGGGGGAGGGCACCCGGCCCGCGCACCGGTTCTCGGCCTCGGTGCGGCATGCCTCGCCCTGCGTCGCCAGCCCGGCCAGGAACCGGTGCCGCCACCGGGTGCTCATCCGCCCCGCGGTGATCTTCCAGAGGTCGGCGAAGGCGATCTCGACGGGCGAGGAGGCGTGGACGGGAGCACGCGCGACGAGGTCGAGCCTGGCGAAGGTGGCCTCCACGACCTCGGCCGCACGCCCGGCGGGCTTCTCGTCCCACTCGTCGTCGAAATGGAACAGCCAGGTCAGCCACTTGGCGAACAACAGCGCCGCCTCCACGCCGAACCCGGCGAAGGCACGGCCCGCCATCCGGTCGAATCCGGCGCGCGGGGGCGCCTCCAGTCCGACCTCGCGGGCCCAGCGGGCGAGTTCGGCGCCGATCACGTCGACCGAGGGATGCATCCGGCACGGTGCCGACATCGCCGGTACGAGCTCGGCGAGGGGGAGCAGCGAAGCCGCGACCACCCCGGAGGAGGGTGGCGGCTCCGGGCATTCCGCGGCCCCGGGGGGCGGGGCGGCGAAGGGACGCGTGACAGGTGAGGGAGAGGGGTGCAGGGAGTGTGACAAGGGTTGTGAGTGGGGTCGGGGAAAGGTCAGGGGATCGCCGAACGTTGGGGTGAGAGCCACTACAGCGGACCGAACAGCCAGTTGCCGGCCACGTCCGGATCGGCGCTCGTGTAGAACTGCCGGGTCGCCTCGACCAGTTCGCCCACGGACACCGCGCCGTCGCCGTCCGCGTCGAGCCGCTCGAAGGCGGCCGTCACGTCCTCGCGGGAGGTGCCGAACGCGGCCATCATGACCCAGAACTCGTCCGGCCCGACGGCGCCGTCGCCGTCGGGGTCGCACAGCCAGGCCGCCGCCTCGGCCGCGGGCCCGAAGACCGCGTCGAACCGGTCGCCCTCGACGAACGCGGAGGTCATACCGGCGCGGAACTCCTCCGGGGAGATCGCGCGGTCGCCGTCGGTGTCGATCTCCGCGGTCAGCGTCCGCCAGATCTCCTCGAAGCCCTGGGCGAGCCTGCTGCCGGCCGGGGAGGTCGGCGACTCACCGAAGCCGACGAGGATCCGGGCTCCGAGGCCGAGAAGGTCCTCGCGCTCGATCGATCCGCTGCCGTCGACGTCCATGTGCTCGAAGGCACGGTCGAGCTTGCGGTTGAGGAGCCTGGTGCTCATCGTTCACTCCGTCGTCACTTGATGAACTCGAACTGTTACCCTAAGTGACGATAGCGGGGCGTTTCCAGGAGCCACTCCAGATAAGCCCTCGGAATGGTCAAGAAAGCGCATGCCACCCGCGTCACCTCCTGGGAGGTGGCGAAGCCGAGATCGTGCCGCTCGGTGAGCGCCGGGATCGCGCGGGCCGCCGTCCACAGCTCCTCCATCCGGGCGGCCACGCGGTCGATCACCCGCTCCTCCGCCACCCGGTTGGAGCGTTCCAGGAAGGCGCCTCTCGCGCCGTCGTGTCCGGCCGCCGCCTCCGCGCACCAGGTGGTCACGTCGCCGCTCGCCTCGACGAGCGCTCGCCAGCGCGGGCTCCGCCGCACCGGGGCGGGCACCTCCACCCCGTAGCAGGGCTCCACCAGGTCCAGCGGCAGGCGGCCGAAGGCGTTCGGGGGCTCGCCGGTGGCCAGTCCGGCGGTGAAGCGCTCGCGCCACGCGTCACTCATCCGAGGGGCACACGCTCCCCAGAGGTCGGCGAAGGCCCGCGTCAGCGGTGCCGTGCCCGGCTCGCCGCCCGCGGCCACGGCGAGGACCGGGGGGAGCGCCGCGGGCTCCTCGCGCAGCCGCGCCCCCCAGGTCAGCCAGCGGGCGAGCAACGTGACCGCGCGGGTTTCGCAGCGGGCGAACGCCCGCCCGGCCAGCCAGGAGGCGGCGGGATCCGGGGGCAGCCCGGCCGCGCGGGCCCAGTCGGACGCGGCGGCCTCGACCAGGTGTATCGACGGGTGGACGGGGCAGGGCATCGTCAATGCCGCGAGGCGTTCGGTGAGCCTGACCGGTGACGAGACCGCGTACGGTGGTTCGTGAACTTCGGCGCGCGTCATCGTTTCCCCCCGGATCGAACTTCCAGCGGCTCCGGTCGCACACTGTAAGAGGAGACGGGGCCTGTCGCGCGGAGGCGCGACGCGCATCTCACTGTTCTTACTCGTAACGTGTGCGAAACACTTAGCGGGCAAACTGATAGACCACCAGGCGTGTCGCAGCACGTCAGCAATGAAGGAGAAGCCTTGGACCGCCAGCAGGAGTTCGTTCTCCGCACCCTTGAGGAGCGCGACATCCGGTTCATCCGGCTGTGGTTCACCGATGTGCTCGGGTTCCTGAAGTCGGTGGCCATCGCCCCGGCCGAACTTGAGGGGGCCTTCGCCGAGGGCATCGGCTTCGACGGCTCGGCGATCGAGGGCTTCGCCCGGGTCTACGAGTCGGACATGCTCGCCAAGCCCGACCCGTCGACCTTCCAGATCCTTCCGTGGCGCAGTGAGACGCCGGGTGCGGCCCGGATGTTCTGCGACATCCTCATGCCGGACGGCTCGCCCTCGCACGCGGACCCGCGCTGGGTGCTCAAGCGCACCCTGTCGAAGGCCTCCGACATGGGCTTCAGTTTCTACACCCACCCGGAGATCGAGTTCTTCCTGCTGAAGAACCGGCCTGAGGGCAGTGAGCGGCCCGAGCCGATCGACGGCGGCGGCTACTTCGACCACACCCCGCACAGCTCCGGCCACGACTTCCGGCGTAACGCGATCATGATGCTGGAGTCGATGGGCATCTCCGTCGAGTACAGCCACCACGAGGGCGGTCCGGGCCAGCAGGAGATCGACCTGCGCTACGCCGACGCGCTCACCACCGCCGACAACATCATGACCTTCCGCCTGGTCATGAAGGAGGTCGCGCTGGAGCAGGGCATCTGGGCGAGCTTCATGCCCAAGCCCTTCACCGAGCATCCCGGCTCCGGCATGCACACCCACATGTCGCTCTTCGAGGGCGACCGTAACGCCTTCTACGAGCCGGGCGCCGACTACCAGCTCTCCAAGATCGGCCGCTCCTTCATCGGTGGCCTGCTGGTGCACGCCGCCGAGATCACCGCGGTCTGCAACCAGTGGGTCAACTCCTACAAGCGGCTCTGGGGCGGCGCCGAGGCGATCGCCGGAGCCGGCGGCGAGGCCCCGAGCTACATCTCCTGGGGCCACAACAACCGCTCGGCCCTGGTCCGGGTGCCGATGTACAAGCCGCACAAGGGCGGCTCGACCCGCATCGAGTTCCGCTCGCTCGACTCCGCCTGCAACCCCTACCTGGCCTTCGCCGTGATCCTGGCGGCCGGTCTGAAGGGAATCGCGGAGGGGTACGAGATGCCCCCCGGCGCCGAGGACGACGTCTGGGCGCTGACCTCGGCCGAGCGCAGGGCGCTGGGCATCCAGCCGCTGCCCCAGTCGCTGGACGAGGCCATCGCGGTCATGGAGCGCAGCGAGCTCGTCGCCGAGACCCTCGGCGAGCACGTCTTCGACTACTTCCTGCGCAACAAGCGCGCCGAGTGGAACGAGTACCGCCGCCAGGTCACCGAGTTCGAGCTCGGCCGCTACCTGCCGGTCCTCTAGCCGCTTCCGTGTTACCGGCACGGCGGGCGTCAGGACCTCCCGTCGTGCCTGGAACGACCGCGCGGACCAAGCCGCGCGGACCGTGCCGCGCGGACCGTGCCGCGCGGTCGTCGCCGGGGGCGTGCCGACAGGTCGCGGAGGCGGGTAATCCGATGCCGCCCGCCGAACGTCATATCGGTGTTACCCGCTGCTCATCGAGGCGTCATCGACCCCGAGTTGGCTGTATGTACAAGCAGCCCGGTAAAATCGGTCAGTCCGAATACCGTTGTTTTGAGGATAAATCGCCCTAAAAGGCGACAGGAGGTGCGGCATGACGACGGCTGCCGAGCTGCAGACCGTGCTGACCGTTCCGGCGCGTTTCCGCGGTCCCGAGGGCTCCGCGAACGGCGGATGGATCGCGGGCACGGTTTCCGAGGCGTTGCACGGCGCCCGGCACGACTCGGCTGTCGAGGTCACGCTGCATGCGCCCACGCCACTGGATACCGAGCTGTCCCTGCGCCACCTCGCCAACACCGCGACCCTCACCGACGGTGAGAGGCTCCTTGTCGAGGCCATCACGGTCACCGAGGAGTTCGACGTACCGGCCTTCGTGCCCTTCAACGAGGCGGCGCGGGCCGAGGGCGGCTTCGCCGGCCTCGTCGAACACGCCTTCCCCGGCTGCTTCGCGTGCGGCATGCGCGATCCCGGCGACGGCCTGCGGATCTTCCCCGGCCCGGTGTCCGGCACCGGCCTGATCGCCGCCGGCTGGCGGGTCCCGATGACCGTCACCGACGAGGACGGCGCCGTCCCCGACGCGATCGTCTGGGCCGCCCTCGACTGCCCCACCGGCTGGGCGCACTTCCAGCCGGGCGAGTTCGCCCTGCTCGGCCGGCTGACCGCGCGGCTGCACCGCCGGATCTACCCCGGCGGCACCTACTCCGTCGTCGCCCGCGCCGGCGGCCGCGAGGGACGCAAGCTCTTCGGGGAGAGCGCCATCTACGAGGTCGACGGCACGCTGGTCGCCGCCGCCAAGGCCGTCTGGATCGCTCCCGCCTAGCTCCCGCCCCCCGGGACCTTCGCCCGCGGCCGCCTTACGGCCCTGCCCGACCGATCCTCGCCACGGCGGGATCGGTCGGGCAGGGCCTGGTACGGAGGCCCTGAGACGGGCGGCATGCCGCATCGGGCCGCGTCACCTGGGGATTGTCATCGGGCTGACAAGAGCGAGGCGATAAATCGCCCTGGGGTGCGGAGCTTTCCGCGCGGCGGGCGATTAGCTTCGGCAGGCATGGCATCCTCCTCCGCCGTCGCGCCGCAGGACCTCGCCGACCGGCCCGTGCCGTGGTTCGAACGCCTCCTGATCGTCCTGTTCGTCGTCGCCCCCTTCCTCGCCGTCCTGGCCGCCGTGCCCTTCGCCTGGGGGTGGGGGCTCGGGTGGCGGGACATGGTCATCGCCGCGGTGATGTACCTCGTCACCGGGTTCGGCGTCACCGTCGGCTACCACCGGCACTTCACCCACCGTTCGTTCCAGGCCCCCACCTGGCTCCGGGTGGTGCTGGCGATCGCCGGGGGCATGTCGTTGCAGGGCCCGGTGATCCGCTGGGTGGCCGACCATCGCCGGCACCACAAGTACGCCGACAGGGACGGCGATCCGCACTCGCCGTGGCGGTTCGGCCCCGGATTCGCCGGGTTGTCCAGAGGGCTCTTCCATGCCCATGTCGGCTGGCTGTTCAGCCCGGAACAGACCTCCAGGCGGCGTTTCTGCCCCGATCTCCTCGCCGACCGGCCGATCAGACTCCTCTCGCACAACCTGGCCTACGTGCCGGTCATCCTGCTGTCGGTGGGCCTGCCCGCGCTGGCCGGCGGGCTCTGGGGCGGCTCCTGGCAGGCCGCGCTCACCGCGGGTTTCTGGGGCGGTCCGGTACGCGTCTTCGTCCTGCACCACGTGACCTGGTCGATCAACTCGATCTGCCACACGTTCGGCAGGGAGGAGTTCTCGGTCAGGGACCGCTCCCGCAACGTGTGGTGGCTCGCGGTGGTCTCGCTGGGGGAGGCGTGGCACAACCTGCACCACGCCGACCCCACCTGTGCCAGGCACGGTGTCCTGCGCGGTCAGGTCGATCCGAGCGCCAGGCTCATCTGGCTGCTGGAACGGGCGGGCTGGGCCGTCGACGTCCGCTGGCCCGACGCGGGACGCCTGGCCTCCCGCCGGGTGACCAGGGCCGCCTGACGCCGGTGCCCGCCCTCTCGTTTCCTGCGGTCAGCGGGTGAGACGATCGGCGACCAGAGAGGCGCAGCGGTCGTCGAAGAGGATCGTGTAGTGGTTGCAGTCCTCGATCACCTCATCCTTCAGCGAGGGCACCTGCGCGGTCCACCCGGTGGCGAGCTCGTCGGGCAACATGCCGACCGGCTGGTTCAGCAGTCCCCTCGGGGCGCGCAGCAGCGACAGGGGCGAGGTGATCGCCCGCAGCGCGGCGCCGATCGCCTCGCCCTCGGTGAGCATCCACCGGCCGTCCTCGCGGACCGGCTCCTGCCGCACCCGCGAGCGCACCGCGCCTTCCGGCCCCGAGGCGTCGTAGCGGACGTACTCCTCCGCCTCCTCGGTCCACGCGTCGACGAAGGCCGGGTGGGCCTTGAAGAAGTCCACGTACGCGTCGACGCTCGGGAAGGTCTGGGCCAGCCGGGCGATGGCGGGCCCGAGGGTGGCCTCAAGCACCGCGTCGGGGTCCGCGCCGGGGGGCAGCGGTAGCGGGAGCCCGCCGTCGACCAGCGCGACCCTGGCGTAGTCGTGGCCCACCGCGGCGAGCGCGGTGACATAGGCGCCCATCGAGTGGCCGGTGAGCACGATGTCGGACTCCGCGCCCACGGACCGGGCGACGAGGTTCACGTCCTCGGCGTGCCTGGCCAGGCCGTACGGGCCGGGGAGCCCGGCGCTGTGGCCACGGCCGCGCAGGTCCATCGCGACCAGCGACCAGTCGGCGGGCAGCCTGCGGGCGACGCCGGTCCAGGACATGAGCGAGGCGGTGATGCCGTGCACGGCCACGATCACGCGCGGCCCGGTCCCGAACCTGGCGACGCGCAGCGCGCCGCCGGGGACCTCGACATCACTCAGGACGGGATTCATCGGCTCTCCTCGGATATGGAGACCTCCGCCTTCCGGAGAAGGGGAGAAGGCGGCCCGGTGCCGCGTGCTTCGGCAATGTATCCGGTGGCGGCCACGGCCAGGTCACCGGGAGGACGGCCTTCGCTCAAGGTCGACGTCCTTCCGGGAGATCCTGGTCTCCCGCCTCCACTCCAGTACGGCGCTTATCCCCATTTCAGACCATAATTGCCGTATGGGAATTACCGTCATCGAGCACGAGGCGGACGCGGGCCTCGGGTTTCTCGCCGAATGGCTGTCCGGAGCCGGGGTCGCCTGCGAGATCATCCGGCCCTACCTGGGGGAGGCCGTGCCCGAGCGGGCCGCCGGCGGGCTGATCGTCCTCGGCGGCGAGGCGGCGGCCTGGGAGGACGAGCGGTATCCCTGGCTGCCCGCCACCCGAGACCTGATCCGCGGCTGTGTCGAGGCGGGCGTGCCCACCCTGGGGATCTGCCTGGGCGCCCAGCTCATGACGCTCGCCTGCGGCGGCGCCGTCGAGCGCGGAGAGCACGGGCTGGAGGTCGGCGCGACCGAGGTCGTCCCGCTGCCGGCCGCCGGGGCGGACCCGCTGTTCACCGGTCTTGCCCCCTCTCCCGCCATCCAGTACCACCGCGACGCGATCACGCGGCTCCCCGCGGGCGCGGTGCCGCTGGCCGGCGGCGACCTCTACCCCAACCAGGCGTACCGGCTGGGGGAGAACGCCTGGGCGGTGCAGTTCCACCCCGAGGCCACCCCGGAGATCTTCGCCGGCTGGACGGCCGGCTCGGCCGACCAGCTGACCGACCTGGGCCACCCGGTCGAGGAGCTCAACACGCAGGTGAAGGAGGCCAGAGAGCGGCTCGTCACCGCCTGGAAGCCGCTCGCCGAGCGATTCGCCACCGCCGTCCAAACCGCGTGACCGGGCGATTACGGTCCGAATCCGCTAACGACGGCGCACAGTTTCGGGATTAACCTGTGCGGCGACGCTCCGAATGCCCGAGGTACGCGCCGAGGCCGACGTGACCGCGAGGGGCGTGCACCTTTGATCGCTCGGGGTAAGGATTGAGGAAGGGCACCCGTGCCTGTGATCGAGGACCATGGAGGGTCGGTGGAGACCGTGCCCCGGATGCAGACGACCGCCGGGCGTCTGGCCAGGCTCGGCTTCGCCGACGGGGCCAGGGCCGAGCGGCTGCTCGACGAGCTGGGACCGGAGGCCTTCGGAGACATCGACCTGCTGACCTCGCTGGTCGCCGCGGCCGATCCCGACCTGGCGCTCACCTCGCTGAACCGGCTGGCCGAGCAGGACCCCAGCGTTCTTGGAGCGCTCCGAGCGGATTCCGGGCTGCGAGACCGGTTGCTCGGCGTCTTCGGCGTCAGCGCCGCGCTCGGCGACCATGTCGTCAGGCATCCGGAGCACTGGCGCCTGCTCGGCAAGGCGTCGGCGACGGAGCGTCCGGGCGAGGGGGAGCTCCGCGCGGAGCTGCTGCTCGCGGTCGGCGCCGAGCCCGACGACCCCGAGCCGAGGGCCGTGGACGCCTCCACCGACACCCTCTCGGCGCTGCGCGTCGCCTACCGGGGCCGCCTGCTCCACCTCGCCGCGCGCGACGTCACCGGGGCCGTCTCGCTGTCGGAGGTGACCGCCGAGCTGTCCGACCTGGCCGGGGCCGCGCTGGAGGCGGGGCTCGCCGTTGCCAGGTCGGAGCACCCGGAGGCGGGGGCGGTGCGGCTGGCCGTCATCGGCATGGGCAAGTGCGGGGCACGCGAGCTCAACTACATCAGCGACGTCGACGTCGTCTTCGTGGCCGAGCCGAGAGAGGGGGCCGACGACTCCCTCGACGAGCACGGGGCCATCAAGCTCGCCACCCGGCTGGCCCAGGGCATGATGCGCGCCTGTTCGACCAGTACCCCCGAGGGGGCACTGTGGGAGGTCGACGCGGCGCTGCGCCCCGAGGGCAAGGCCGGGCCGCTGGTCCGCACCCTCGCCAGCCACCTGGCCTACTACCGGCGCTGGGCCAAGACATGGGAGTTCCAGGCCCTGCTGAAGGCACGGCCGGTCGCGGGTGACACCGAACTCGGCGAGCAGTACGTCGCCGCGGTGAACGAGATGGTCTGGCAGGCCGCCACCCGGGACAAGTTCGTCGAGGACGTGCAGGCCATGCGCCGCCGGGTGGAGGAGCACGTCCGCGGTGGCGAGGCCGAGCGCCAGCTCAAGCTGGGGCCGGGCGGGCTGCGCGACATCGAGTTCGCGGTGCAGCTGCTCCAGCTCGTCCACGGCCGTCTCGACCCGCTGCTGCGCCGCCGTGCCACGCTTCCCGCGCTCGCCGCCCTCTCCCGCGGCGGCTACGTGGGCAGGGACGACGCCAAGGCCCTCGCCGAGGCGTACACCTTCCTGCGCCAGGTCGAGCACCTCATCCAACTGCACCGGCTCCGCCGCACGCATGTGGTGCCCGAGGGCAACGCCGACCTGCGCCGTCTCGGCAGGAGCCTGGGCATGACCGCCGACCCGGTGGGAGAGTTCACCACCAGGTGGCGGCGGCACGCCATGGAGGCACGGCGCCTGCACGAGAAGCTGTTCTACCGGCCGCTGCTGCAGGCGGTGGCCCGGCTGCCCGAGTCCGAGGACCGGCTCTCCACCGCCGCGGCCAAGGCCCGCCTGGAGGCGCTCGGCTACACCGACCCGGCCGGGGCGCTGCGCCACATCAGCGCGCTGACCACGGGTGTCTCCCGCCGTGCCGCGATCCAGCGCACCCTCCTTCCGGTCATGCTCGGCTGGTTCGCCGACGCCCCCGACCCCGACGCCGGCCTGCTCGGCTTCCGCCAGGTCTCCGACAAGCTCGGCTCCACCCCGTGGTACCTGCGACTGTTGCGAGACGAGACCGCGGTGGCCTCGCAGCTGGCCCGGATGCTCGGTACCAGCCGTTACGTGACGGGGCTGCTGATGAACGCACCGGAGTCGGTCGCGATGCTCGGCTCGGACACCGAGCTGGCCCCCAGGCCCGCCGAGGCGCTGCTGTCGGAGGCGCGGACCGTGGTCGCCCGGCATCCGGGGGACGCCGAGGGCGCGGTGGCCGCGGTCCGGGGGCTGCGCCGCAGGGAACTGCTCCGCACCGCCGTCGCCGACCTCTCCGGGCTCATCGACATCGAGGAGGTCGGCCAGACGCTGTCCGGGCTCAACGACGTGACGATCCAGGCCGCGCTCGACGCCGCGATCGACAAGGTCGAGATGGAACGTCGCACCCCGCTGGGCACCAGGTTCGCGGTGATCGCGATGGGCCGCCTGGGCGGGATCGAGTCCTCCTACGGCAGTGACGCCGACGTGATGTTCGTGCACTCGCCGCTGGAGGGGGTGGCCGAGCGCGAGGCCACCGAGATGGCGTTCGAGGTGGCCAACGAGCTGCGCCGGCTGCTGGCCCTGCCCGCCCCCGACCCGCCGCTGCTCATCGACCCCGGCCTGCGTCCCGAGGGCAAGGCCGGGCCACTGGTCCGCACCCTGGCCTCGTACGCCGCCTACTACGAGCGGTGGTCCTCGCCGTGGGAGTCGCAGGCGCTGCTGCGCGCCCGCTTCTCCGCCGGGGACGCCGAGCTCGGTGTCGGCCTGCTGCACCTGGCCGACCCGCTGCGCTATCCGCCGGAGGGCATCTCCGAGGCGGCGGTGGTGGAGATCCGCAGGCTCAAGGCCCGGATGGAGGCCGAACGCCTCCCGCGCGGCACCGATCCCGCCCTGCACACCAAGCTCGGCCCCGGCGGGCTGTCCGATGTGGAGTGGGTGGCCCAGCTCATCCAGCTCCGCCACGCCGGGCGCCTCCCGTCGCTGCGGACCACCCGCACCCTGGAGGCGCTGAGCGCGGCGGTCGCCGAGGGTCTGCTCGCGGAGGCCGACGAGGCGGTGCTCGCCAAGGCGTGGCGGTTCGCCTCGCGCATCCGCGACGCCATCGTCGCGGTCCGGGGCCGGGCCTCGGACACGATCCCGGTGGACGCCCGCGAGCGCATGCTCATCGCCCGCGCCCTCGGCTACCCGCCCGACGGTACGGAGGACTTCGTGGACGACTACCGCCGCGCCACCCGCCGGGCCCGCCGGGTCGTGGAGCGCGTCTTCTACGAGGGCTGACCGTTCGCGTGGCCGGACGACCGGTACCTGTTCCGGCCACGCGCGAGGAGGCGGCGACCCACCCGAAGCCCGCGCGGCGGGCGAGGATCCCCATCCTCCGGGGTGGAGTGGACGCCTGCCACCCGGCCCGGACCGTCACGAAAACCGGCCCGTTTTGGTGATCTCGTTGCGCCGCCCGGGGCGGGCGTGTATCAACGGTCCGGGTGATCCTTTTGATATCCGTTTACATTGATCTGGCCATCGGGCTGATCCTGGCCTTCCTGCTCCTGTCGCTCCTGGTGAGCGGGATCAACGAGGCCTTCGTCCGGCTGCTCGGGATCCGCAGCAAGTTCCTCTGGGCCTATCTCAGGGACACCCTGGACGGCTCGTCGGAGGACGGCAGGTCGTGGATCCCGTCGAAGATAGCCGACGTCTTCGCGAAGCTGCCCTTCTCCGGCAACGATCCGCGCCCGGCGCACAGTCCGGATCCGGCGCCCGCCGTGGTCGAGCCGATGCGGGTCGACGCCGCCACGGTCCTGGCCGCCGAGAACGCCGAGGAGAAGGTCTCGGAGGAGATCGCCGAAGGGATCGCGCCAGAGAGCGTCGCGGGAAATACCGCCGAGGAGATCGGATCCGACGAGGCGGGCGTCGGTGAGCCCGCAGCCGAGGACCGCGCGGAACCGCTCACACCACCGGTCGACATGACCACGCGGCTGTACGAACGGCTCCAGGAGATCGACCACCCCAAGGGGACCCGCACCAGCATCGCGAACATCCCGCCCGAGCGTTTCTCCGGCGCGGTGATGGAACTGGTCGCCGCGGAGGAGGGCGGGATCGAGGGCCTGCTCGCCAAGCTGGAGGCCATCAACAGCCCTCTCGCGGGCCACCTCAAGGGCGTCTGGGAGGGCGCGCAGCGGGACCTGCCGAGGTTCCGGAAGGGCGTCGAGGACTGGTTCAACGGGGAGATGCAGCGCCTGTCCACGCTCTACGCCCGCTACGTCAAGTGGGTGGTCTTCGCGCTGGGAGTGGTCCTGACGCTGGCGTTCAGCATGGACGCGCTGGAGTACGGCAAGACCCTGCTGCGCGACAACGCCTACCGCGCCGGGGTGGCCGCCATCGCGGGAGGCGGCGGGGAGGGGTACGCCGAGCTGAAGGAGAAGTGCGCCGCCGCCGGGGCCGAGCTCGCCGAGCCGTACCGGTGCGTGACCGAGTCCCTCAGCTCCCCGGCGCTGGTCAAGATCTTCGACCACGCGATCGTGAGCGTCACGATCCCGCCCGACGGCTCCGCCGATCCGTCGTTCCACTGGAACGGCGGAGCCTGGTGGGACCGGCTGATCACTCCGGGACACTGGCCCGGTTACCTGCTCACCATGGTGGCGCTGCTGTTCGGCGCCTCGTTCTGGTGGGACGTGCTGCGCCGCCTGACCGGCGTCCGGGGCAACCGTTCCTAGCCCTGGTCGTGCCGCTGTCCGGTGCCCGGGGCGACCGCCCCTGGTGAGCCGGTCCGGAGATCCTGTCGCGGTAGCGGCAGATCCAGCCGATGATCTGGTTGGCGCTCCAGGTCCACCTGGAAGGGCCTGGCACTGTCGTTCCAGACCTTTCACCGAGGCCGGTAAGACAGGGGCGGGACGCGGATCCCCAGGATGATTTCGTTAAGCCTGTCCGCCAGGGTGGGATCGACCTCGGCGTGGATGGTGAGCTCAGGGGTCTCCAGGAAGAATCCCGGGCGGCCGTCCCGATCGGTGGTCCGTATGCCCTTGATCCACTTTCCCACGCGTGAGGGCTCCCGCTTCGTCCCGCGCAGGAACTCGTCCACCCACTGGCCGCTGTGGAGGACTACGCCGCGGATCACGGTGACCTCGACGTCGCGCGAGCCGTCAGACCACCGTCCGGCCGTCGCGCTCCAGCCCTTGCCGAGCCGCACCGTCTCCCCGGCGACCCGCCGCAGGCCGGGAGGCAGGTAGGCGACGGTGACGTGGTCGACCGCGTCACCGGAGGTGGACGGCGGCTCGGCGGGGACGAGGCCTGCCACGATCCTGTCCAGGGTGGTCGCGAGGCCCTGGTTCACCTCCACGAGGTATCCGAGACCGGGCTTCTCCAGCCACAGGCGCATCCGCGTGTGCGAGGCGCCCCCGGCGCCCCCGGCGGCCCGGTACCCGGGTTTGCCGCGAACCTTTTCCGGGGTGGCGGTGTACAGGTTCTGACGGGTCCTGGCCCAGGTGAGCAACGTCTCCGCGTCCGCGGCGCTCACCCCGCGCACCGCCAGGAGCCGGACCGAGGCGCCGTCGTCCCCGCTCCATCCGAGTTCGGTCCACCCGGTCCGGTCGATCACGGAGAAGGGATCCTTCAGATACAGGCCGGGGGGAACGTAGGTGACGCGCAGCCCCTGGAAGTCTCCGCCGGTGGGATCCTTGGGGATGAGACCACCGGCGATCCTCCGCAGATCGTCCCGGTGTCGGACGCCCACCGTGACGCGCAGGACCAGGCCGGCCCGCTCCTCCCAGACCAGGTCGTCCCCCTCGGCCCGGGTGAACGCTCCGCGTCCGCGCACCTTCGCGACAAGGAATCCCGGCAGCGTCTCGGGCACACCCTGGATCCCGCCGAGCACGCGCTCGGCCCCCCCGACGTGGAAGGCCGGGTCACGGTAGACCGTGACGCGGATGAGGCCGTCCCCCGAACCCCAGGTCGCGCCGGTGCCGCGAAGACCTCCGGCGTCGGCTCTCGCCAGTACGGGGGCGCCGAGACCCGCGGGCAGATAACCGACCTTGACGCCGTCCACGTCCACCGCCTGGGTGGGGGAGGCCACGCCGCTTCGGTCCGCCACAATCAGGTAGCCGGGGACGGCCGCCGCCAGCACGGCCGCGGCGACCAGGGCCACAGCCGTCGTACGAGCTCTCCTTCCTCGGTCCGCGCCCTGTACGACCCTGTGGGCGAGACCGGGAGGGACGCCGAGCGCGGAGGTCTCCTCGATCATGGCCTGACGGAGTTCGTTCTCAACGTTCGGCATGGGGAAACGCCTCCTCGTGAAGGTCGGCGCCGATCAGGGCGCGCAAACGGGCCAGTCCCTTGAACGCCTGGCTCTTGACCGCTCCGATCGAACAGCGGAGGATCTCGGCGGTCTGGGCTTCGGTCAGGTCCTCGAAAAAGCGCAGGACCAGTACGGCGCGCTGGTGTGGCGGCAGACCCCGGAGACCGGCGATCAGGACCTGGCGGAGCTCGACACCACTCAGGGAGTCGGGCGCCGGAGTGTCCGGGGGCGAGTCGGTCAGGAAGATCCGCAAGATCGCGCGACGGCGGGCGCGGCTGATGGCGGTGTTGACGATGATGCGGCGCACATAGGGTTCGGGGTCACTGCCCACGTGCAGGCGGCCCCAGCTGCGGTAGGCCTTCTCCAGCGCGCTCTGCAGGACGTCCTCGGCCTCGTCGCGGGACCCGCAGGTGAGGTGAGCGATCCTGAACAGGCTCGCTCCCCGCGCCGCGACGAACTCGGTGAACCCCTCGTGACCGCTCACGCGGCCGTCTTAGGTCTCATACCCGTTCATACGCCCGGCCCCGAGCGAAGGGTTTCCAGGCATGACCAGGTTTCCGGCCGCCGGATCCTCGGCCACAGCTCCCATCGGATGTCTCAGCCCCGGCCCACCGCTCAAGTGCAGGCGGTGCCGAAACGCGCCGGCCCGGACGGCCGGCCCGTCGACGGAGGCGTGAGGTCCGACCTGGGGGCAGGCTTTGCCGCAGTGGCGGACCGGCACGTATCGGGCTCCCGAGCAGTTGACCGGCGATGAGGAAGATCGGGAGGGGTTGCGCCGGTTGGGGTGAGGTGGGGGAACGAAGGCCCCGCCGCACGGCGGGGCCTTCGTTCCCCCATTGGATCAGCCCGAGCGGCTAGGACCACGCTTCTGCCGCTACCGCGACAGGACTTTGGACCAGCTCACTAGCGGAGCTCGGCCAGCAGCAGGTCGACCTGGGGGAGCGGGTCGGGTCCGAACGGGCGGACCACGACGGTGTGGGCACCCGCCTCCCACAGTGACCTGACCTGGTCGGCGGCCTCCTCGGCGGACCCCACCGCCATCACCACCTCGTCCGGGGCGATCTTCAGGGACTGGGCGCGCCCCTGGGCCAGCGCGGTGACCGTCGCGGCGTCGTCGCCGATGTAGAGGTTGACGAAGACCACCAGCTCGTGGTCGCCCCCGCCGGTCAGCCTGAGGGCCTCCTCGATCTTCCCCGGACCGACCCCCTCGGGCAGGATCGTGCCCTGTGCCACCCGGCCCGACAGCTCCAGCGAGCGGGGCCGCAGCACCCCGGCCAGCAGCGGCGGCGCGACGGCGGGGGGATGCACCAGGCGCACCCCGTCGAGCCGTACGGCCTTGCCCTCCAGGGTGACCGTCTCGCCGCGCAGCAGCTCGCGTACCGTCGTGATCGTCTCCTCCAGCAGCGCCAGCGGCGAGGGCACGAGGGCGCCCGCCTGGCGCATCCAGTCCTGGATGCCGTGCCCGATGCCGGGCGCGAGCCGGCCCGGGTGCAGGCGGGCCAGGTTGCCCAGTTCCATGGCCAGCAGGGCGGGGTTGCGCAGCGGTGCCGGGGTGATCCCGATGCCCACCCGCAGACGCTCGGTGACGGCGAGCGCGGTGGCCGCCGACGAGATCGCCCCGGTCCAGCCGAGATCCTCCACCACCCAGACGTCGTCCACCTCGGCCGCGTCCAGATGGCGGCAGAAGGGGATGAGCGACTCGGGGGGAAGGTCGCGATCGAACATGACGCCCAGACGCATGTCTCTCCTACGGTTGATGTCTTTCCCGGTGTGGGGTCCGGGGTGCTCGTGCCGCGCGGTTTTCACCGCACCTCATTTTCGCCTCATCCCGCTTTCGAGGCGGCTCAGAGGGCCCCCGCGTAGCGGAAGTAGCCGGCGAGGTCGTCGAGGGCCGCGACGCGATCGATCCGCACCTCGGTCCCGGTCCTCCTCGCATTGATCATCTTGCCCTGGCCGACGTAGACGCCGACATGATGGGTGCTGACCTTACGCTTGCCGATCTTGCCGTAGAAGACGAGGTCTCCCGGCCTGGCCACGGCGGCGGGGATCCTCTTGAGCCGCTTCACGTGGTCGTCGGTGTTGCCGGGCCCCAGCACGTCGCGCCCATAGGCGAGGTGGTAGACCCAGCGGGCGAGACCGGAGCAGTCCAGGCCGAGTGTCCTGGTGGCCGGGCAGGGCAGGATCGCCCCCGTGTAGCCCTGGCAGGTGCCGAGGGAGGGGCCCGGCCTCTCGTCGTGACCGCCGCCCCAGGAGTACGGGATCCCGCCGCCCCGCCAGCCGGGCTGGTGCCGTCCGGCCTCGATCGCGTACGCGATGGCGGTGATCCGGTTGAGGGCGATCGGCAGGGTCGGCACCGAGGCGCTCAGCAGCAGGAGCATTCCCAGCAGCACGGCCGCCACGGCCTGCCGCCGGTGTCCGAGAAGATCGCGAAGTCGGTGAGGGCCGGCCTCTGTCACGTCACCTCGCCAGACTTGTCGCTGTAAGCCATGACAAGTCTGCCCAACAACTCAGGGGCGCGCGCGCTGGATTCTGCTCCAACCCGCGGTGATCGGCTCCCCCGAGGGCGGGCTTCGACACGCCACGGAGTCACGATGACGCCGGGCGACCGGTCAGACGGGTCAACCGCGCATGAGCATTCGCCCGCCGTCGACGAGGAGAACGTGACCCGTGACGAACGAGGCGTCGGGACTCGCCAGGTAGTGGTAGGCGGCGGCGATGTCGTCCGGTTGCCCGACCCGGCGCACGGGCTGGCTCACCCCGGTGTGGGCGATGCCGTCGGCCCCGAGGGAGTTCACGCTGTCGAGCGTCTGCGGAGTCGCGATGATGCCCGGGGCGATCGCGTTGACGGTGATTCCGTGCGGGCCGACTTCGGCGGCGAGGGAACGTACCATTCCCACGATTCCGGCCTTCGCCGCCGAGTAGTGCGCGTGTTCCTCCCACGCCTCGAACGCGCCCGCGGTCGAGGTGGTCGCGAGGAGACGCCCGTAGCCCGCCTCGGTCATGGGCCCGAGCGCGGCGCGAAAGACTCGCCACACGCCGGTGAGGTCGATGTCGAGCGTCCGGTTCCAGTCCTCGTCGCCGAGTGCGGCCGACGCCCTGCGGCGTGCGATGGCCGCGTTCGCGAGGGCGATGTCGACGCGGCCGAACTCGCTGAGCGCGGTCCCGACGAGTGCCTCCACGTCCGCCGTGTCACTGACATCCGTCTCGACGACGTGCACACGCCGGCCGGCTCGGGTGACGGCGGTGCGCACCGCGTCGACGTCGTGGCCGTCGGGAGAGTAGGCGGCGAGGATGAGGTCGGCACCCGCCGAGGCGAAGCGCTTCGCCGTCGCGGCCCCGATGCCGGACGCCGCCCCGGTGATGACGGCGACCTGGTTCGCGAGACTGAACATTTCTTTCCTTCGGGACGGCGGAGTTGGCGCGGTGGTGTGTGCCGGGAGGCGGAGGCCGGGTCAGTAGGCCGTCCAGCCGCCGTCCACCATCAGCAGGTGGCCCGACACGAACGTGCAGTCGTCGGAGGCGAGGAACAGAGCCGCGCCGGCGATGTCCTCGGGTCTGCCGAGCCGGGGGAACGGGGTGCGCTGGAGCGAGTACTCGGTCGCCGCGTCGACGGTGCCGTCGGCGACGTAGTCGGCCTCCCCGGCGTGGTAGCCGGTGATGACGCGGCCGGGGGCGATCGCGTTGACGATGATGCCGTGCCGGGCGTAGTCGACCGCGAGCTGGCGCGTCATCTGGGCGACTCCGGCCTTGGCCACGGAGTAGGTGAGGTGTCCGGGCGGGGCCGTGACACCGAGCTGGGACGCCATGTTCACGATACGGCCGCGTATCCCGTCCATCTCCCGCTGGCCGATCATCTCCGCGACCGCGCGCCTGTTGACGAGGTACTGGCTGCGCAGGTTGAGGTCCATGTCGGCGTCCCAGGCCTCGACGGTCGTGTCGAGGATCGGGGAGCCGCGGAAGACCCCCGCGTTGCTGACCACGATGTCGATGCGCCCCGAGACTTCGAGGGTACGGTCGAACAGCTCCGTTACCTGTGCCGGATCGGTGAGGTCGCCCTGGACGAAGGTCGCCAGGCCGCCCTCGGTCTCGATCAGCTTCGTGGTCGGCGGCCCACCGTCGCGCGATGACCCGGCGTCACCGCGGACGTCGGCGACGACGACGTGGGCGCCCTCCTGGGCGAAGCGCCGCGCGATCGCGCGGCCGATGCCGGCCGCCGCCCCGGTGACGACGGCCGTGCGTCCTGCGAGTCTCATCGGCCTGTCGACCCGTCCATCAGGAGAGTCCGTCATCGCCGACCACGTCGTCGGCGGCGAGACCGCCGAGACGGGCGTGCAGTCGGCCGCGGGTCGCGAAGGCCCAGATCACCAGGATCTCGTCGGCGCGGGGGGAGTCGGTGAAGCTCGCGGTGACGGTGTCATAGTGCGCGCGGACGTAGAGCGCGTTCTTGTGGGCGAGCGGGATGTCGATGGAGGCTCCGGGGGCACCCACCTTGCCCGTCGACGGCACCCAGGCCTTGCCGCCGCCGATGGCCTGCCGCACCGGGTCGGCGGCGAACTGGGTGAGCAGGGCGTTGCCGTGCTCGTACTCGCCGGCGGCTCCGACGAGGCAGGCCTTGCCGTAGCTCAGCACGGGGAGGTCGCCGATGGTCGCGCGCAGCCGCCGGCCGACCTCGGCCCCGAGCTCGTCGGAACGGTCGATCAGCCGGCTGAGGTCCGCACTGAACGTTCCCGCGTACGGGTTCGCCACAGCCGCGGCGATCACGACCTTGCGCACCGGTTCCCCGTCGGCGGGGACGCCGGTCTCGTTCGCGAGCGTCTCCTCGACCTGGGCGTACCACTTGCGGATACGGTAACCGGCGAAGTCGGGTGCGCTGCTGGGGACGGTGGGCATGGTGGTCCTATCTGGTCACGCGGATGTGTGGTCAGGGGGCGGGGCTCGTGGGGCCGCTGAGGCGGTGCTCGGCCCCGTCGAAATTGAGTACGTCCATGAGGGCCTGCTGGCTGGCGCGTACGTGGTCGCGCATGAGCCGTTCGGCCGTCACTCCGTCGCGCGCCTCGATGGCCTGCAGAATGCTCTGGTGTTCGTGGTCGGACTGCGGGGCGCGGCCGGATCTGCGCAGCGACATGTGCACGAAGCGCGAGTAGAGCAGCTGGTTCATCAGCGTGCGGTAGTGCTGGGTGAGCTTCGAGTTGCCCGCACCGGTGATGATGAGGTCGTGGTATTCGTGCACGAGTGCCACGAAGCGGTCGAGGTCTCCCGCGGCGACGGCCTCGTCGGAACGGCGCACGTTCTCCCGTAGCAGTTCCAGTTCGGGGATGTTGCCGCGCGCGGCGAACAGGCGCGCGGCCGCGCCCTCCAGGATCTCCTTCACCTCGAACAGCTCGTTGATCTCCAGACGCGACGGCGCGGAGACGAAGGTGCCGACGCGAGGCTTGATCACGACCATGCCCTCGGTCTGCAGCTGCTTGAGCGCCTCGCGGATCGGGGTGCGGCTCACCCCGAACTCCTGGGCGAGCGCCGACTCGGAAAGGACCGCGCCGGGCATCAGGTTGCCCTGAGTGATCCGGGCACGCAGTTGATGCGCCACACGTGCCTGTGCACCACGCTGCACGCTCGCCGTCTCTTGCATGGTTGATGAGGCTAATGATGCATGCAAGATGTGTCAAGAATGGCTCTGCGGCTCACCGGGGCGCCCGCACCCCGACGTCAAGCCGTCACGCGGATGTCGGGCGGACGCCCGGTGTTTGTGGACATTTGACCAGCTTTAACGCCTTCATCGGCTCATCGGAAGGTAAAAATCATGCCGTGCAACGTGTCTGAAACATGGCCAAAGCACTCAAGTCATTGACATGCACTTCAATCTCAAACACAATCTCGTGCCATGCAAGACGTTGGTGCAGTAGGCGTCGTGATCGCTCTGTGCCGCGGCTAGGCCGTCTCCCATTCCACGCCACTGTCCGGAGAACCCCCATGAGAGTCAGTAGTTCCATCGCGGCCTTCGCGGCGCTGTCCGCCCTGCTCGTCGGTTGTACGGCGGAGACAGCGGGGAAAGCCGAGGCCGGCGGCACCGCCACCGAGCGCGCCAATGGTGTGTCGGTCGACCTGATGGCCGACAAGGAGACGCTCGTCGACACCTCGGCCTACGTGAAGGACGGCCCGTACACGATCGCGTCGATCATGCAGGGGCCGATCAACGGCTGGGGACTCACGCTCGACACCACCATCGAGTACCTCGCCGCCCAGGAGAAGGACATCGAGAAGCTCACGGTCGTCCCCGTCAACGGTGACGTCGACCGGCAGATCAGCGCGATGGAGAACACCATCAAGCTCAAGCCGGACCTGATCATGCTTGAGCCGCTCAGCGCCGCCGCCCTGTCGGCCTCGGTGTCACGCGCGGTCAAGGCGGGCATCCCCGTCGTCGTCTGCGCCGACGGAGTCGAGGGCAAGCCCTACACCGCCTACGCCGACGTCGACCTCTACCGCGCCGGTTACGAGTCCGCCAAGGCGCTCGCCAAGGAGCTCGGCGGCAAGGGCAAGATCATCATGATCAGCGGCATCCCCGGTGTCGACGCCGCGGAGGTCTGGAAGAAGGCCGCCGAGGACGTCTTCGCCACCTACCCCGACATCAAGATCGTCGCGAGCGAGTACGGCAACTGGTCGATCCCGACCTCAAAGGACAAGGCCACCGCGATGCTCGCCGCGAACCCCGAGATCGACGGTGTCTACGCCGGTGGCTCCGAGGGCGCGATCGGCGCGCTTCTCGCCTTCGACGAGGCCGGCCGTACGCAGCCGGTCTTCGGCACCGTCTCGCCGCTCAACGGCTGGCTCCGCCTGGCGATAGAGCACAAGGTCAAGTTCACCGCGTGGCCGCAGCCGGCCGCGCTCGAGGGCAAGTACTGCGTCGACACCGCCCTCAAGGTGCTCCGCGGCGAGAAGGTCACGAAGTTCGTGCACATCCCCGAAGAGGTCATCACCGAGAAGAACGCGGCGGAGAACTACATCCCCGAGCTGAACGACGACTTCAGCGTCCCGGCCGTCGCACCGATCGATGTTTACGTCAAGGCTGGATTCGGTCGCAAGTGAGTCCGGAAGTGCAGGGCGGGGGAGCGGTGCCGCCGATGTCGGCGCCGCTCCTGCGCCTCAACGGAGTCAAGAAGGCGTTCGCCGGCGTGCCGGCGCTCAAGGGGGTGCGCTTCGAGCTCGCCGCCGGAGAGGTACATGCCCTGGCCGGCGAGAACGGCGCCGGCAAGTCGACGTTCATCAAGATCATCAGTGGCGCCTACACGCCGGACGCGGGCACCATCGAGGTGCTCGGTGACTCGTTCGACACGCTGTCCCCGAAGCAGGCCCGCGAGCTCGGCATCGCCGTCGTGTACCAGGAGTTCAACCTGCTGCCCGAGCTCTCGGTCGCCGAGAACATGTTCCTCGGCCGGCTGCCGGGCGGACGTCTCAGCGGCTACTCGGCACGGCGCGCCGAGGCGTCCGCCGCCGCGCTGCTCGAACGGCTCGGTTCCCACCTCGAACCGAGCCGGCTGGTGAGCGAACTCACCGTCGCCGAGCAGCAGCTGGTCGAAATCGGGAAAGCCCTCGCACTGGACGCGAAGGTCATCATCATGGACGAGCCGTCGACCGTGCTCGCCAATGACGAACTCGGCAGGTTGCACGACGTGGTGAACCGGCTCCGCGCCGAGGGGCGCGGCGTCATCTACATCTCGCACCGCCTTGACGAGGTGCTCGGTCTCGCCGACCGGGTCACCATCTTCAAGGACGGCGAGCACGTGCTGACCGCCCCGACCGGCGAGATGACCCACGACTCGCTGATCCGCAACATGATCGGCCGCGACCTCGTCGACTTCTTCCCCGACCGCACCGCCACGGCCGGTGCGGACCTCCTGCGGGTCGACGGGCTGAGCGTGCCGGAGAAGATCTTCGACGTGTCGCTCACCGTGCACAGTGGCGAGATCGTCGGCGTCGCCGGCCTCGGCGGCAGTGGGAAGACGACCCTGGCGCGGGCGCTCGTCGGCCTTGAGCCGCGATCCGCGGGTTCCGTCGAGCTCGCCGGATCGCCCGCCCCGCGTACGCCGCGCAGCTGCGCCCGCGCGGGGCTGGTCATGGTGCCGGAGAACCGCAAGGCGCACGGCATCTTCGCCGGCCACTCCATCGCGTTCAACCTCACGCTCGCGGCACTCGACCGGCTGAAGAGCCTCATGCTCATCAGCCGGAAGAAGGAACGGGAACTCATCGAACGCTCGATGGCGGAGCTCGACGTACGGCCGAAGGCGCCGGCGCTCGACATCGCCAAGCTCAGCGGCGGCAACCAGCAGAAGGTCGTGCTCGCCCGCTGGCTCAGCGGGAACCCCCGGGTGATCGTGCTGGACGAACCCACCCGCGGCGTCGACGTCGGCGCCAAGTCCGAGCTCTACACGCTCGTCGAAAGCCTCACCGAGGCCGGCGCCGGCATCCTGATCTCCTCATCCGACGTGACCGAACTGCTCGGCATGTGTGATCGCATCCTCGTCTTCCACGAGGGGCGGCTGGTTGACGAGTTCGACCGAGCGGACGCCACCGAGGAGTCGGTCATCCGCGCCGCAACGATAGCCCCGCGGGCCGAGCCTGCGGGCAAGACCCCTCGCGGGTAGCGAGGTGGGAGAAGACATGTCTCAAACGATCACGGCTCCGGCGCCGGTGGCAGCCGGAAACCGGACCCTGCGCTGGACGCGGCGCAACGCCGCGGTGGTCCTCATCTACGGGATCACGGCGGCGCTCGTCATCGTCGCCTCGATCATGTCCCCCACGTTCCGTGACGTGGCCAACATCACCGATGTGCTCCGGCAGTCCATCGTGCTCGGTCTCGTGACGATCGGGCAGCTGTTCGTGATCCTGGCCGGCGGCACTGACATGTCGGTGGGCATGGCGGCCCGCGTCGTCGGCCTCGGTGTGGCGGTGGCGCTCACCTCCACGATGCTGCCCCCGATCCTCGTCATCGTCCTGGGTCTGCTGGCCGGCGCCCTGATCGGCCTGCTCAACGGACTGCTGGTGGCCAGGTTCGGGGCCCAGCCGTTCATCGTGACCCTGGGCACGATGGGGGTGCTCTACGGGCTCGCGCTGGCGATCAGCGACGGACCGACCGGGATGGTCCCGCGTTCGGTGGTCGCGATCTACGAGATGAAGATCGGCCCGCTCCCGGCATCCGTCATCGTCATGGCGATGCTCTGGCTCGCCACCTGGTGGGTGCTGCGCTCCAGCCGGTTCGGCCGGGCGACCTACGCGGTGGGTGGCTCACCGAGCGTCTCCCGCCTCGCCGGTCTCAACGTCAACCGGGTACTCATCCTGACCTACACGATCTCTGGAGTGTGCGCGGCGGCGGCGGGCATCTTCCTGCTCGCCCGTTCCGGGGTCGGCAACCCGAACATGGCACTCGGCCTGGAGTTCCAGTCGATCGTCGCCGCGGCGATCGGCGGCGTCAGCCTCTACGGCGGCCGGGGCTCGCTGGTCGGCGCGCTTGGCGCGGTCCTGCTGATCTCGGTCATCTCCAACCTGTTCGACCTGTTTCAGATCAGTGCCTACTTCCAGGACCTGACCCTGGGCGTCATCGTCGTGCTCGCGGTCGCGATCTACCGAGCGGACAAGAACAAATGAACGACAAGGTGATCACCGAACCGAAGGGCTCGACGCCCGCCCGGCGCGCCGGTGGCGGCCGCCTGCTCGACTGGCTCTCGCAGTACGCGGCGTTCAGCGCGGTCCTGCTGACGCTCGCCGTCGCCGCGATCGTCGCCCCGGCGTTCTTCTCGCCCGGCAACATCCGCACCGTGCTCATCCAGACCGCGATCCTCGGCATCGTCGTACTGGGCCAGACGGTGGCGCTCATCGGGCGCGGGCTCGACATGTCGGTGGCCGCGGTGATGACGTTCGCCGCGGTCTTCGTCATCCAGTCGGCCGGAAGCGGGAACTGGGGCCTGCTGCTCGTGCAGCTCGTGCTGCTCGTCGCCGCCGTCGGCCTCGCGAACGGGCTTCTGGTGACCTGGCGCGGCGTGCCGCCGTTCGTCGCGACGTTCGCGCTGCTGATCGTGGTCGACGGTGCCCGGCTCGCCTACACCCGAGGCCAGTCGGCGGGCTCCGCCCCCCAGTGGCTGAAAGAGATCGGCTCCGGCTCCCTCCTCGGCGTGCCGATCCCCGTACTGATCTGGCTCGTCCTGCTCGGCGTGTTCCTCGTCGCGCTCAACAAGACGACCTGGGGGCGCTGGCTGTACGCGGTCGGCTCGAACCGTGAGTCGGCCCGTCACATCGGTGTGCCGGTCAGCACCGTGGTCATCTCGACCTTCCTGATCACCGCCGCCTCGGCCGTCGTCGCCGGCGTCCTGCTCAGCGGATACCTCGGCTACGTCGACAACACGCTCGGCTCGAACTACAACCTCAACTCGATGGCCGCCGCGATCATCGGCGGCGTCGCGTTCACCGGCGGCCGAGGCGGCGTCATCGGCGCCTCGATGGGCGCGCTACTCCTCGCGATCCTCATGAACCTGCTCGTGGTCATGGGCCTGGACATCTTCTGGCAGCAGATCGTGCAGGGCGCCGTACTCGTGATCGCGGTCGTTATCCAGGGACTGCGCGCGCGCCGCGCCGAAGGTTCGTAAACGACCGCCTCCTCCGATTCCTGAAAGCAAGAAACGTGACTGACACCACCTCCGCCCGACCCGCCACGCGACGCGTGTCCGGCTCGCTTCCCCGCATCAGCTACCTGGACATCCCGGCAACGGACGGCGCGGACGACGCGTCGCCCCTGCTGCTCCTGCACGGCGTGGGCAGCTCGTCGGACACCTGGCAGCGCCTGACCCCGCTCCTCGACGGCCGACGCGTCATCGCCCCCGACTACCGCGGGCACGGGGCGTCGGAGACATCCGATCCACCGTACGACATCGCCGACTTCACCGCGGACGCCCTGCGCCTGCTCGACGAGCTCGGTATCGGACACGTCCACGTGCTCGGCTTCTCGATCGGGGCGCTGTTCGCCGAGCAGCTCGCGCTCACCGCGCCGGACCGGGTGCTGTCGCTCGTGCTGCTCAACTCGATCGCCGACCGGACCCCCGAGCAGCGCGCCCGAGCCGAGGCGAGGCGCGAGGTCATCGCGTCCGTACCGCCTTCGGAGACCTCCAAGGCCAGCGCAGCGCGCTGGTTCACCCCGGGCTTCATCGCGGCACAGCCGGCGCTGGTGCAAAGCGAGATCGACATCGTCGCCGCGGTCGCGCACGCACCGTACGCGTCGGCCTACGCTGTGCTCGTCGAGAACGATCCGATCGACGTCGTCGAAGCGATCACCTGCCCGACGCTCATCGTGACCGGCGAGTTCGACGAGGGGTCGACACCCGCCATGTCGGAGGCATTGCACCGGCGGATCCGCGGATCACGGCTTGTCGTCGTTCCCGAGGTCAAGCACTACATCCACATCGAACTTCCAGAGGTCGTCGCCGCCGAGGTGAACGGTTTCCTGGCCGAACTCGACCGGTGACCGCGGAACCCGGCACGCAGCAAAGGAGAATCCCATGAAGGACATCAAGGTCACCTTCGGCGTGGACGTCGACGCGGTAGCCGGCTGGCTCGGCTCGTACGGCGGTGAGGACTCACTGCAGGACATCCAGCGCGGGCTCTGGGCCGGTGAGGTGGGTCTGCCGCGACTCGTCAAGCTGTTCGACAGGTACTCGATCAAGTCCACCTTCTTCATGCCCGGCCACTCGATCGAGACGTTCCCCAAGCAGACGGATCTCGTCGTCGAGTCCGGCCACGAGATCGGCGCACACGGCTACTCGCACGAGAACCCGCGAGACATGACGCCCGAGCAGGAAGAGGCTGTCATCAACAAGTCGATCGAACTCATCGAGAAGCACGCGGGGAAGCGCCCGAGCGGCTACATCGCGCCCTGGGGTGAGATGTCACGGGCCACCACCGACCTGCTGCTGAAGAACGGCTTCGAGTACGACCGCACCCAGGTGCTGCACGACTTCCAGCCCTTCTACGCGCGCACCGGTGACGAATGGACGGTCATCGACTACGCCAAGAAAGCCGAGGAGTGGATGAAGCCCGTCAAGCGCGGCACCGAGATCGACATCGTCAGCCTCGCCTTCAACTGGTACCTCGACGACCTGCCCCCGATGATGTTCGTCAAGTCGAGCCCCAACAGCTACGGCTTCGCCAACCCCCGCCAGATCGAGGAACTCTGGCGCGACCAGTTCGACTGGGTCTACCGCGAGTACGAGTACGCCACCTTCCCGATCTGCCTGCACCCCGACGTGTCCGGCCGCCCGCAGGTGCTGCTCATGCTGGAGCGTCTCATCGAGCACATGGCGGGCAAGCCGGGCGTGAGCTTCGACACCTGCCACAACATCCAGCGCGACTTCCGGGTGCGCTTCCCGTTCGAGACCGACAGCAAGTACCCGTTCGACCGTGGCATCGCCTGACCGGGTCGGGGCGTGCGGCATCCCCCGCACGCCCCGCTCCCGGCTCGCCCGCCACCCGACAAGGAACCACCACATGCCGCTTACGACCATCTCCGTCCTCGCCCTCGGCGGCACCATCGCCGCCGTTCCCGACGCCTCGGGCCGCAACGCGACCATGGATCTCGACGCCGACCAGATCGTGCGCTCCATCCCGGCGGTGGCGGGCGTGGCCGAGGTACGCCCGGAGTCGTTCCGGCGGCTCGGATCGGCCGAACTCGGCCTCGCCGATGTGACGGCACTCGCGGAGCGGATCGACGAACTCGCGGCGACCGGCATCGACGGCGTGGTCGTCACCCAGGGCACCGACACCCTTGAGGAGACCGCGTTCCTGCTCGACCGGCTCGTCGCGGCGGACCTGCCCGTCGTCGTGACCGGCGCGATGCGGAACGCGGGGCTCCCCGGCGCGGACGGCCCGGCCAACCTGCTCGCGGCCGTGCGCGTCGCGGCCAGCCCGCTCGCCCACGGCGTCGGCACGCTCGTCGTGATGAACGACGAGATCCACGCGGCGCGCTTCGTACGCAAGGGGCACGCCACCTCACCTGCGACGTTCGAGTCACCCGGGATCGGACGCCTCGGATGGGTGGCAGAGGAGCGGGTGCGGATACCGCTGGTCCCGCGCTCGCGCTCGCCGCGGGTGACCCGGCCGGACGCCGCCTCGTCGCCCGACGTCGCGCTCGTCAAGCTGAGCCTGGACGACTCGCCCCGGCTCCTCGAACTCATCTCGGCAAAGGACTACGCCGGAGCCGTGATCGAGGTGTACGGGGCGGGCCACACCTCGCGCCGTGCGCTCGACGCGCTCGGGGCGCTCGCCGCGCGGATGCCCACCGTGTTCGCGTCGCGCACGGGTGTCGGCGAAGTGCACACCTCGACCTGCGACTTCGGGGGATCGGAGCTGCGGCTCCTGGAGCGCGGCCTCATCCCCGCCGTCGCCCTGGACGGCCTCAAGTCCAGGCTCCTGCTCACCCTCCTCCTCGCCGCCGGTACCGACCGCGCCGGCATCACGGCCGCCTTCGAGAACGCCGCCGAGTAGGTCCGGGCAGGTCGTCCGGCTCGGTGGTCCGCTCACCGTTCAGCGGCGAACTTCGGAGAGCGCCTGGGGAGCGTCCGGCATGCCGCGACCCGCGTGCCGGGCACGCGGGTCGCGATGAGGCGGGCGACGCCGTTCGCCGCCTCCGTGGTGGTCAGTTGCCGTCCCCGTCGTCGTCCACACCGGGTCCGGTCGTGTTGACCACGTCCGGGCCGTCGTCCCTGTCGTCGTCACCGTCGCCCCCGCAACCGCCGACCAGGCCGACGAGCGCCACCATCGCCGCCGCGGCCAGCGCCGCCTTCCGCGTGGTCTGAGCAAGCATGCACAACCTCCAGGTAGTGATCTCCGGCCGGGCCCGTTGCCGCCCGGCCCCACCCCCTCTGTCCCGTTCGCCGGCGATCTAACCGCGGGAGGGGTGCCGTCCTTGATCGTGGGGACTGTGGAATACGCGGCCTTCCTTACTGATGATCAATAGGAGATGCCGGCCTGGAGGGGGCCGTCCGCGGCGCACGACATCGCTCGTCTGAGCTCAGCGGTGGTGTCTCGCGCCGGTCAGAGGGAGAGCACATGTGAAAGGCCGTCGAGCGTGCCCTTGGTGGAGGGACGGTCGACGGCCTTTCACGGGGCGCCTGAGTGTCCTGACAGGTCAAGCGCCGATGTTCGTGCGGGTCGATGTAGCGCCCCCGCGCTCTGTCGGCCTCCGTGAGCGAGCCATAGAGCTCAGCTGTCTGTACCCGCCCTTCGGGATTGGTCCAGACGGGCTTCGCTGCGGGCGAGCCGGTTCGGTCGTTGTCGGTTTCGACGGGCCGCTCGTACGGGTTCGTATATCGGCTCCTGGCGGAGGCGGGTGTGGTGCTGAGGGCCGCGCGGTGGCAACCGTTCAGCCAATGGCGGAGTCACCGGTCAGCAGGGACAACCCCAGGGGGTCAACGCGTGGAGGACCGCGCTGCCCATCCGAGAGGTCGAGATCAGTCCGGCGTTACGCAGCACGGTGCTGTGCTCACTGGCGGACGCGCGGGAGATGGCGAGCTGGTCGGCCAGCTCGCTGGTTGTGGCCGGGTGTCGCAGCGTGGCCAGGACGGCCGCCCGGGTACGGCCGAGCAGGGGACCCAGCGCGTCCGTCGCGGTGGTCGGCCGATCTCCGGCATACATGGGGTACACCAGCACGGTGGAGTGGCGGGGCCGGTAGGCCAGCAGGGGGCCGGAGGCGAAGTACGACGGGATGAGCAGTAGCCCGCGCCCACACAGCTGAACATCGTATTCAACGTGGGTCTGGATATGCAGAACCGGCGGCTCCCAGCGAAAGCGATCGCCCAGCGTCGCGAGCAGGGCGTTGGTCCCGCCGCGCAGCAGTGTCTCGGCGCGCAGGCCCCGGTCCACGGCGACCGTGTCGCGTACCAGTGGCCACCAGGGTGCCAGTGAGGAGGAGAAGTAGCCGTACAGGTCGTCGATGAGGGTCTGCCACGCAACCGCCTTGCCGCAGGCCAGCTCGCGCCTCCATGATCCGCCCACGGCCGACAGCGGCAGCTGGCCCAGATCGTCTGCGAGCTGCTCTGCGGGAGTCTGCCTGGCCAGCTCCACACCCATGGAAAAGTCACTGGTGTCCGGCTGGAAAAGGAAGTCCGGTATGCCCCCGCAATCGCCATCGTGACAGCCGGAGTTGCCGGCCTGGTCTGCGTGACTTTTCTGCGTCCGAGCTCGCCCTCCCCATGATCACGAAGTTCTGCGCAGGAAATGCCAGCTCCCAGAGCACGACGAGCCGAACCCCCACTCACTGACACTCTCATGACGCATCTACTGACACTCTCGTGTCGCTTGGCACCTGGGCAAACAGTGTAGACAAGCACCCCCGAGCAGCCCGTGACGCCCAACTTTCTCCGTCAGTGCGGAGATCGATCGCACCCGCATTGCACTCAATCAAAAACGCTGCTCGGCGCGATCATGGTCTCGATTAGATCACGACCGCCGGATGTGGGATATCGATAGATTTGGACACTTTTAGTAAGGCGTGTCGTCGCGAGCTGCAAATATGACCGAATTGGAGAACCCTTAACTGCAGAATTGGCCACCCGCATCACTCGCTGGATCTAAATCTGCACCTTCCGTGACTTTACATATCTATGTGACCCATATATTACTTTCTTGTCGTATTCGCATAAGAGAGAGAGGTGCGCTTGAGCCAAAAATTAGGCTCGGGAAGTCGAAACGGTGGCGGAACCGCCGCCATTGCGATGGTGATGGTGCCGGGTTTACTGGCATCATCACTTTGGGTGATGCGCAACCAGCCAGCGCAGAATCCACTCCGAAAGCAACAGCCGAGAATTCTTTAGTGAATCCAGGGCATCAACCCAGAACAGAACTGTTCGCAGCGGTTGCCGACGCCAGAAGGACCGGCAAGCCAGTCGTTCTACCTTTTAGGACCACGGAGACCTCGACTACCGTAGTTACTCCGGAAGGAAAATACGTCACAGAGGTCGCCACGGGACCGGTCCGAGTCGGACAGCCCGACGGCACGTGGCGGGACATCGACACCAGCCTCGTGGAAACCGGTGGGGTCCTGCGGCCCAAGGTCGCCAAGGCCGACGTTCAGTTCTCCGCAGGAGGTCAAGGCCCGTTCGCCACGATGAATCGCGAAGAGGGCAAGGCGCTGGCCATGCACTGGCCAACCCAGCTCCCCAAACCAAAGGTCGAGGGTAACAAAGCCACTTACCGCGGCGTGGCTGGGGCCAATGGAGACCTGGTGGTGACCGCCCTGCCGGCAGGGTTGCGATTCGACCTGGTGCTACGCTCACGTCCTACCGAGCTGATCGAGCTGAAGATCCCCGTCACCGCCAAAGGCATGAGGCTTCACAATGCTGAGGGACGGCTGCAGATCAGCGACGGAGACAAGAAGCTGTGGGCTACCTCGTCCAAGCCCGCAATGTGGGACGCGTCCAAGCCTGCCAAGTGGGACGCCGGCCTGAAGTCAGGGAAGAAGAAGGGGGCGGGAATTATCTCCTCTACGGTGGAAGACACCGCAGACGGGAAGACACTCGTACTCAAGCCTGACGCAGGATTTCTCAACGACCCGGCGACTACCTATCCCGTCACCATCGACCCGACGGTGATGCTGCCCCTCAACAGCGACACCGACGTCAATAACGTTTTCGACGGCAACAACGTCAGTGGCGAGTACCTCAAGGCTGGCACCGAGGCCGATGGCGAGAAAGCCCGTGTGTATCTGAAGTTCGACACCCGCGGCCTGCAGGCGCCCACCTCTGCCACCCTCTCTCTCACCAACATCGACGCGCCTTCTTGCGGAACCAACGTCGGATCCGGTATCCAGGTCCGCCGCGTCACCAGCTCTTGGGATCCCAACACCCAGACTTGGGCTCCGCAGCCGTCCAACACGACCGACGACGCGGCCCTTAGCACTGAGGGATCGCAGCTGGGAAGCTGCGGCAGCGGAAAAATGACCTGGAACGTTACGGGTATCGTCGCCAAGTGGGCGGCTGGTGGCACTGGGAACTATGGTCTGGTCTTGCAGTCTCCTACCGAGACCGCCCAGGCGAACTACCGGGTCTTCGCCTCCTCCGAGAACACCGACGGACTCGCTCCACCGACCCTCACCGTCACCTCTGACATTCCGTTCACGCCCGGGGAGGGCGAGGACCCTGCGGAACCTGCTCCCAGCCAAGTTCTGCCGGGCCGCGTGGACACCAACACCGGTGTTTGGATCACCAGCGGTACCGACGTAGTCGAGGATGGACTGCTCACGGTTCGTAGTCATAGTGCGGGACAGCGAATCGATATCACTCAGCCGAATGAGGCGGTCCTGGGGCCCAACTGGCGACTGGAACCGCTAGGCGGGATGCTGGGTGACCGACTCCTAGACTACAGCGCTAACGGCTATATTCAGGTCAACCGTACTATCGGTACCGAATCCACGCGGTTCCCCGCCAGTGCGAGCGCCCCCAACACCTTCGTCGCCGAAGACGGCAGCACCGTGGTGAATAGTGCTGTGACCACATACGTTCACCGGGTTGGGTGATCACGCGGTGACCTGGTCACCGCGAGCGGCAACCCGGTGAACCTTCCCGGTCACAGCACTAGGCAAGAGTGACATCGGGACGATGATCATCGACTACGACGCCCAGGGCAGGGTGAGCCGGGTCGCCGCCCCAAGCACGCCTCAAGACACATGCTCCACCCCTGGGGGAGTCGGCTGTTCAGCTGTAACCTTCCAATACGCCCAGAGCACCACCGCCACCTCCGCACAATTCGGGGACGTGTCCGGGCAGCTCAAGGAGATCAGTTACGATGCCGCCGGTGCCGTCGGCCCTGCCACCATCGTCAGTTACCTCTATGACGGCTCCCACCGCCTGCGAGAGGTTAAGAATCTACGCCAGATCGATGGTGGCCCGATCGAGACCAGTGCCTACACCTACGATGCGGCAGGCAACATCGTCCAGCTGACCACCCCGGACGAAGGCACGTGGACCCTTACCTATGAGGCTCTTGGCAAGCTCGCCCAAGCCACCCAAGTAACACCCCCCACAATACCGACAGTATTCAATGCGTTGGCCTTCCCTCCGGCGCCGCCCGGTAACTGCCATTACGCAAACCAGTACATGACCGGTTCACCCGCGAAGTGCTGGGCCGGCCCGGTCCCCATGGGATACGGCCAAACGACAAAGTACTCGCCTCGGTGGAAGACAACGAAAACAGGCCGGAAGATCGCCGGAGTCACCTACGACCACTGCACGGCACCGGCGAACAAGCCTTTCTGGAACGACTTCACGGTCCCTTGCGATTCCCACGACTACGGATACGGGATCTTCTATCTGAAGACCCTCGCGTGGGACAAGTCCAAAAAGGCGAGCGTTGATGCGGTATTCTACTCGCTCATGCGGGACTTCACCTGTCCAGCCTATGCCTTGTGGAGGCGGCCAAGCTGCAACTCATGGGCCTGGGGCTACTATCAGGCAGTCAGGGGCGGCGGCGGCACTAGCATGAAGTACAGGAATGAGTACTGAGCAGGGTCGCCTTATGAGATCCTGATGGCGAAGTGCCTCCCTTGTCCAGATAAAGACAGGGGAGGCGCTTCGCTGCTTCCATTCGACCTGGAGAATAAGAGGAGTCAGCCATGCGAATCCAGCTTGAAGGTATAATTGCGGGCGTCTATGCTGTCGCAGTCCTTGCTTCGGCGGCCCTGGCTCTGCCTCACATAGGAAAAGGTGGAGGGGTGGAGTATGTTCTCATTCTATTTGTTTCGGCGCCGACTAGCTTTTTGTTTGCTTGGCTGTTTGAGAGGTTCCGACTATCCCTCAGGCCGGGGCCGATGCTCGATTGGGTGCTCGCGGACGGCGATAAGATACTTTTAGTTTTAATGGTCTTAGCGGGTCTGTTGCAGGCGGTATTGTTATACTTCGCTGTCCGTTGGCTGCGAGGCGTGATCGGCGGTTGATAACTGACGGAGAAAGTTGGGCGTCACGGGTTGCTCGGGGGTGCTTGTCCGCACTGTTTGCCCAGGTGGCAGCCTGGAGGTATGAGGTACTCAGACAGAAGCGGGGGAT